>NZ_AJLN01000126.1 GCF_000317285.1 Chlorogloeopsis fritschii PCC 6912
AGCGTCGACGAGGTATTCGCCGGGTTTGCCGGCGACGACACCACCCGGCTGCTGACCTGGCGCCAGTCGCCGACCGATCCGCCGAACGTGTACCTGCGCGCGCTGGGCCAGGTGCAGCCCGGCGCGGCGGCGGGCGAAGCGGTCTACGCATCCACCATCGCGCCGGTCACCCGCTTCCCCGATCCGACGCCGCTGGTGCGGCAGATCAAGAAGCGGCTGGTGACCTACAAGCGCAAGGACGGCGTGGAGCTGTCGTTCACCCTGTACACGCCGCCGGGCTACAAGGAAGGCACGCGGGTGCCGGCGATCCTGTACGCCTATCCGCTGGACTACGCCGACCCATCCAAGGCCGGCCAGGTCAGCGGCGCCAACGAGCGCGACTTCACCCGCCTGAGTTCCTACCAGCTGTTGCTGCTGGCCGGCTACGCGATCATCGACGACAC
>NZ_AJLN01000127.1 GCF_000317285.1 Chlorogloeopsis fritschii PCC 6912
TGGATTGACAGCTATTACCTTCAAACCAGCATTTTCGGCTTTGTTAGAAAGTATGGTCAAAAACTGACTCCAACCAGTATCATTAATACTTTTAGCCAATCTTGTTTTAGTTAGTCCTTTGATATTCAGCTTTTCAACAGCAACAACATCATACTTATCAAGCAATGATTTGGCTGTTTTAAAGTGAAAATCTTTGCGGGTATCAGCAACTTTTTTGTGCTGTTTAGCCAATTTTTGAATGGCTTTTTGACGTCGATTAGAACC
>NZ_AJLN01000128.1 GCF_000317285.1 Chlorogloeopsis fritschii PCC 6912
TTTTCCCCTAACGGGGATGGAAACATTATTACCCCTCTAGCACCAAAGATGGTGCACTCCCCTCTTTCCCTAACCTTTTCCCCTAACGGGGATGGAAACATTGTTAAGTGCTTGCTGGGGAATATAGCCGTGCCAACTTTCCCTAACCTTTTCCCCTAACGGGGATGGAAACTTTGCTGGTAGCGTTTCAGTTGAAACAGTGCAAACAACGGAGCTTTCCCTAACCTTTTCCCCTAACGGGGATGGAAACCACTAGTATCAAAAAGACTCCTCTCGGCTTATCAAA
>NZ_AJLN01000129.1 GCF_000317285.1 Chlorogloeopsis fritschii PCC 6912
CCTCAGGGAATACAAATTTCTCGTGTGGCTGATCTTGAGGAGCCATCCAAGCGCGGATACCCTCGTTCAGCAAAATGTTTTTGGTATAGAAAGTTTCAAACTCTGGGTCTTCTGCTGCCCGCAATTCTTGAGAGACGAAGTCGTAAGCACGCAGGTTTAATGCTAAACCAACGATGCCAACCGCACTCATCCACAACCCAGTCACTGGTACAAACAACATGAAGAAGTGCAACCAGCGCTTGTTGGAGAAGGCAATACCGAAGATCTGAGACCAGAAACGGTTTGCCGTCACCATCGAGTAGGTTTCTTCTGCTTGAGTGGGGTTGAAGGCGCGGAAGGTGTTTGCTGCTTCGCCGTCTTCAAACAGGGTGTTTTCGACTGTCGCACCGTGAATTGCACACAGTAGTGCTCCACCCAATACTCCTGCTACACCCATCATGTGGAAGGGGTTGAGTGTCCAGTTGTGGAAACCTTGCAAGAATAGCAAGAAACGGAAGATTGCTGCGACGCCAAAGCTAGGAGCAAAGAACCAGCTTGACTGACCCAAGGGGTACATCAAGAATACGCTTACGAATACGGCAATCGGTGCGGAAAATGCGATCGCGTTGTAAGGACGAATCCCTACCAAGCGAGCGATTTCAAATTGCCGCAGCATGAAGCCGATCAAACCAAAGGCTCCGTGCAAAGCGATAAATGGCCACAATCCTCCCAACTGACACCAACGGGTGAAGTTGCCTTGAGCTTCTGGGCCCCACAACAACAATAGGGAATGTCCCATTGCGTCTGCGGGTGTGGATACTGCGACTGTCAGGAAGTTACATCCTTCTAGGTAGGATGAAGCTAATCCGTGGGTGTACCAACTGGTGACGAAGGTGGTGCCGGTTAGCCATCCCCCTAGTGCCAAAAATGCACAGGGGAAGAGCAGAATACCAGACCACCCTACGAATACGAAGCGATCGCGCTTCAGCCAGTCGTCGAGAACGTCAAACCACCCTCTTGTGGGGGCGCGTCCAACTGCGATGGTCAT
>NZ_AJLN01000130.1 GCF_000317285.1 Chlorogloeopsis fritschii PCC 6912
GCTGATGAAAGCATACAGCGTGGGCTTCTCAATGACTCTTCTATGAAGACATGAATTGAGCTTTAAGACCGTGCGCCCCACGGTTCTTTATGTTGATAGCAGCGTTCAAATCCCTGCACAGACTTGAATGACAAACATGGCAATTGTGCATTCTTTGAGATAACTGCTTTTGAACTTTGTGACCACAGTTAGAACATTCTTGGCTAGTGCCGTT
>NZ_AJLN01000131.1 GCF_000317285.1 Chlorogloeopsis fritschii PCC 6912
GTCGACCCGGTAGAAGTGCGGCGCAAGATTGGTATGGTGTTTCAAAGACCGAACCCATTTCCGAAATCAATTTATGAGAATATTGCTTTTGGGCCGAAAATAAACGGTTACAAGGGTGATATGGATGAATTGGTGGAGCGCTCGCTCAAGCAGGCTGCTTTGTGGGATGAGGTCAAAGATAAACTCAAGCAAAGTGGTTTGTCTTTATCTGGTGGACAGCAGCAGCGCTTGTGTATTGCTCGTGCGATCGCTGTGCAACCGGATGTGATTTTAATGGATGAGCCTTGTTCGGCTCTCGATCCGATTTCAACGCTGCAAGTTGAAGAATTGATTCACGAACTCAAGCAGCGATATACTGTGGTGATTGTGACTCATAATATGCAACAAGCTTCACGGGTGTCAGATATGACAGCCTTTTTCAATGTCCAGACTTCAGAAAAAGGTAGTCGAACTGGTTATTTGGTTGAATTTGACCGCACGGAGGCGATTTTCCAAAATCCTCAGCAGGAAGCTACTAAAGAGTACGTTAGTGGTAAATTCGGTTAAAGTTTGTCAGCTTTTCAAAGCTGCAATTAGAGGTAAGGAATTTATCAAAGCTGGTTCTTTGGTGCTTAGTCAGGACTAGCTTTTTACTTACTTAAATCTAAAGATTCTAGCACTTGCTATTAAAGCCTGGGTCAATCTATTATTTCTTCATTGGAGAGTATAGCAGCAACAGTGAAATAAAATTGTGTTGGAGAATTATACGTAATTCATAACAATTACTGAAGAATAGTTTAAAGCTTTTACGTTACCCTGCTACTAACCCTAAATTAGTGATCAAAAATGACAAACAAAGATGATTTTCTGTATGTATACCGTCCTTATCATGGTGAAGTTAAGCCAGAGAATTTAGCATTCAATGCAAATTTACAAGAATTTGCACAGCGAGTTGGCTATATCTGCGGTTTAGAAACCAATGGTAAAATAGGTTCAGATGAAGCATATCAACAAATAAAAGAAGTTTGGCAAGAACTAAAAAGCTCCAAAGAACAGCTAGGAATTGGCAAAGACAAAGGAGATTCTCCTGAAGAACAAAAACCGTAGATTTCCACAAATCTGCAGAGATTTATCCCTGTCATCGTGCTGATTTAAGTACTGGGATAGGAAACTGACTTTATCAGTAAATAATAATTATCGTAATAGCGGACAAGCAGTTTGAATTGGTCAGATAATATAAAATCAGTCTTTTTTCTATTTTGTGATTTATTACAGAGTATGCAAATTACAAAGAAAGGGAACTCTTAACAGGAAATAGAAAACAGAATGTGTCTTGTTCTCTGTTCCCCAAAAAAATGCGCGTTCTGGGTTTAAAGCCCAGTCAGAAAAAAGAATTGTTTTGTCTGGATGTTGCCCGAAAAACAAAGCGTCCTTGTTTCAATCCCACGCTTTTAAGCATAGGTTTCCCTGTTCCCTCTGAAAGCGGATTTCAAGTTGGTGATGGGAAGGTAGTGACGAGAGCGATCGCATCCAGAGTCTCTTTTTAAAGATATCTGTCAAAAGAATTATATATGAAATATGCTGTGCTGCTCTAATCTCAGCATGATGGCACTTGCTCGGATAAAAACCAGAATGTTTTAATGCCAGAGGATAGTTCTTATAAGTTTGTTGCACATAAGCTTGATTGCAATTTGAAGTCATGAAAAATACATTATTTGATAAAATCTTCCGTGACAGCGATGGCAATATTGTTGTAGCTCAGATGCCAAATCTACCAATTATTGTCTGGTTCACGGCTAGTTTACTCAAACTAGTTTTTACAACAGGCGAAATTAATATAGGTTTAGATGTACTGGCAATAGGTTCGTTATTTACTTGGGCATGGCTGGAATTATTTCAAGGCGTTAATTATTTTCGTAGAGCGCTAGGTTTGGTTGTGCTGATTGGGATTATCGCCTCAAGAACTGTAGGTATTGATACACTTGGGAATTTCGCTTTTTGATGTTGTTGTCAGAATGCGATCGCCTCTACTCAAACTCAAATACCCAGTCTTGTGACTGGGCTTGAGTTGGGTATATCCCCGCGCTTTATTTATGGAGATTAATTATAAATTTATTAATTTGCTTGTCTATTAATAACTACAACAGTGAGTTGGGTAGTTTCGGAAAATTTTTAAATTTCTAGTCATATTAATTTTTTATCCCAACCAAGATAAGATACTATCTTTACTCTCTTTCAAACCCTTATAAATCAGCGATTCTGATGTCATTGATTGGATGGCAGAAGCTAACTTAGAACACAACTGTGGATCTTTTTTGATCGCAGCGCAATCCCGAAAGTAGGTGCGGATAGTAAACAGCGCCACCTCGTATTCTGGTATTCCCCAAATAACTTGGCGTTCAATTCGTAAGTAGAGTCGGGGATTGTGAAGATCAAAGTTTCTACCTTGCCACTGCTGAATTGGCACATTGATTGGTGGTTCGGGGTGATGGTTAAGACGGGTATCCGTGCTCAAACCCCAAGCAAAGCGCACCATTGGTTTATGAGCAATCATTGTGTTAACAATCCCACCTGCCTGCCGATTGATTTTTTCCATACCTGGCACAGGTGAATGTATGGCAGCAAAATCTTTGCCAATTTTATCTTCAGCAGACCAGTGGTTGGGATAGCAAAGATGAACTGCACTCAGCCAGTTACTACCGTTAGCAGTACGACAGATTACTGTCAAATCTTCTTGTATTTGTGTAGCAAGAGCATCGAGAATCGAGACGTAAGGTGGAAAGATGGGTTTTCCATTTGTTTGAAAAGACAATAACTGCCAATTCGCATCTAGGTAAAAAGTTTCTGCACTGAGGCGGCTATGAAACGTAATCTTGCCATTAGCTTGCTGTTCTACTTGAAAAAGATGGGAATGTTCTTTGGTAAGGCGATGAATAATTAAACGAGCGATCGCACTGGCTACAGCAGTAGAGTAATTGCAAGTCTGGTAATACTTACTTAAGCATTCGGCACGAGCCGCCAGCTTAACTTCACGATAATCAGCAAAATTATTGTCAATTTGAAATACTTGGCGATCGGCAACACCATTACCTAAGTCACAGCCAAAAGGAATTAAACCAGGTTTAACCTCATAACGCCCATTCTCAAGCGGAAAATAGGAAGCAGAGTTGCCAGATGCTTCTGTTGTCCGCACTTGTTGGCATACTGTATCTAAAAATGAGGTTTTGATACACGCCTTATGCATAATCAATCTAGGACTGGTTAGTATTAATCATCACAAGTAGTAGAGATAATCAAAATCTCGTCCCTCATTGTACTCTCTCAATATTAATAAAAGAGGAACTGTAATTGCTTGAAATAATTTAACTTGTTTAGCTTGATCAAAAAGAAGCCCCGCGCTCTAACGCTTCGTTGAGCGAGGGGATGAATTTTTGGGCGATGACGAATTGACCCACAATCAAATCAATCCTGTGGATTGACAGAACAGAGGGTCGATGAGGAGTCGCCATTTTTTATGTTTGG
>NZ_AJLN01000132.1 GCF_000317285.1 Chlorogloeopsis fritschii PCC 6912
GTTGGGTACGTCACATAATACCAACTTGGGATAAGTAGTATTGTTTCAAATAAAACAGATAGAAAACTAAATATCCGTAATCCAAATATAGTCAAAAACTTGCCTACATTTTTCACAAAATACTTTTAAGTCTGAACTCAAAACTTGATTATCCTTGTTCTTGCACGCAGTCATGAGTTAAGTTAAATCCTCGGCTAAAACTCCTTAACTTTCTTCTCGCTGGATATAAGAAATAGCATCCACGATATCTCACAGTAAATTCATCTAGCAACAAAAAAAAGTTAATTAATAGAAAGCTTCTATATTGTGTCGAAAAGCGATTAAGGCGTGCTTACCCTGCTCCTCTTTTAGCGCACAAAGGATAGCATCAGATACTTCTAATGAAACTATAGTCCTAATTTCAATATTAGTATTGTAGCCTGCTAAGTCTGCCAAGCGTCTTCCGTGACCGCCTTCACCCTGCACTTGACTAATAGTGTAACCGCTTACGTTATGGCTTTTTAGCAGCTTAACAATACGGTCTTTCAGCACCGTTTCACCAATGATAGTGATTAAAACAGCAGGTTCTAGGGGAGTGCCTGAGTTTGACATGGAGAACTCCAGAGATTAGGTTTTGGCTGAGAGCTTAAATTTTCGCTGCCCAGTCCAGATTTTATAGTAAAAAGGCTCAAGCATTTTTGCCTGAGCCAGTACTAAATGCAATCAATGTGCTGGATTAAGATTAGCTTCAACAGCTAAACCGATAAAGCTTAGTAGCGGTTACGTCCGCCGTAGCTTCCTCGACCACCACCAAACGAACCTCTATCTTCTTTGGGTTTAGCCTTATTAACTTTAAGGTCACGTCCCATCCACTCAGCACCATCAAGAGCTTCAATTGCAGCTGCTTCTTCTGCATCTGTACCCATTTCCACAAAACCAAACCCGCGTACACGTCCTGTTTCGCGGTCAGTAGGTAGCTGAACCCGCTTTACAGAACCATACTCTGCAAAAACCGCATTCAAACTATCTTCTGTAACTTCATAAGAAAGGTTGCCTACATAAACTGACATAGATTGTCTCCGAAATTAAAAGGGTGTAGAGATTTAAGTTTCGGAGAAAAGTCTGTAAATACCAAAAGGAGAAAGCCCGTCAATACTAAAAACAAACGCGGTCGCCGAATTAACTCTCACCTGCTAGTATGACATAGCCAGCAATTATCGCAGAATAATTACAAAAACTGTTACATAAGGTAATGTAAACTCTGTATAGGAAAGTAGATTTACTGAGTTGTGAAAGGTGAAAATTCTAGAACCCCGGTTTGATAAAAACCGGGGTTCTGGTTGTTCAGAAAGGATTTATGACTACATCAAAATTACTTGGTGCTGCTTTGTGCAGGTGTACCAATCATTTTTGCAGCATTTTCTTCGCTTTCAAGAATACCAAATTCAATCAACAATTCTTCTAGTTCTTCCATTTCAATTGGGGTTGGAACTTTGAGATTTTCGTTGTTGATGATTTTGTTAGCCAAGATACGGTATTCGTTAGATTGGTTGCTGTCGGGTGCGTACTCGTTAACTGTCATACGGCGCAACTCAGCGTGTTGAACAATATTGTCGCGGGGTACGTAGTGAATCATTTGAGTGTTCAAG
This sequence comes from Chlorogloeopsis fritschii PCC 6912, assembly GCF_000317285.1. GTDB lineage: Bacteria > Cyanobacteriota > Cyanobacteriia > Cyanobacteriales > Nostocaceae > Chlorogloeopsis > Chlorogloeopsis fritschii. The sequence goes on from NZ_AJLN01000132.1 coordinate 1,629, forward strand.
CGTTTTGCCAAAGTTTCGATGAGTTCGATTTCTCTGTCAACGTTCCGGCTGTTACAAATCAAACCACCCAAACGCACACCACCTGTGTGTGCATATTTCAAAATACCGCGAGCGATGTTGTTTGCAGCGTACATTGCCATCATTTCACCGGATGTTACAATGTAAATCTCTTGTGCTTTATTTTCGCGGATAGGCATTGCAAAACCACCACACACAACATCGCCTAGTACGTCATAAGATACGAAGTCAACATCTTGGTAGGCACCATTTTCTTCTAAGAAGTTGATGGCGGTGATAATACCACGACCAGCACAACCTACGCCTGGTTCTGGCCCACCAGACTCAACGCACTTCACACCACGGAAGCCAGTGAGCATTACTTCTTCTAGTTCTAGGTCTTCGACTGCTCCACGTTCAGCAGCCAAGTGCAATACGGTAGTTTGAGCTTTACTGTGTAGCATCAAGCGGGTAGAATCAGCTTTGGGGTCGCAGCCAACAATTAGGATACGCTGACCCATTTCTGCCATAGCTGCTAAGGTGTTTTGAGAAGTAGTAGACTTACCAATACCGCCTTTACCATAGAAAGCAATTTGTCTGATTTTTTTGTCAATACTCATGGTTGGTATTTCCCTATAATTACTTGATCTATGGGACTGAAAATTACTCAATCCTCTCGTAATTAATGCAGAGAAATTCATCTTCTATTACAAAGATATAATTCTGCATTAGCCTCCTTCAACACTACGATTCGAGTCATATCGTAGCGACGATTGACATATACTAAATTCTTGAATCTTGAGGAACGATATCTACTACGCTTGAAGTTTTCATTTCCAAAGTAGTGATTAGAACATAGCTTGCAAAGAAACCAGATTTCATTTCGCTTGCACTATGTTTATTTAGTAACCGTTCTGATTTGTTTTCGATTGCCAGATTATACTAAGAGTCTTTCTTCCCAGATTCTTAGAGTTATTATTTCTGGTTGATTCACATCTTGCACCAGTTGTTTGATTGCGATTTTTGTAAGGTGGGCATTGCTTAGATTTGACTCAAAACCTTATTTTGACGTTACAGGCAATGCCCACCCTACGGTTATTAAGGGTGGTGCAAGATCCCAGTTGATAATACTAGCTTGTGTAGACAACTCTTACTAGTTATTACCTAAGCAATTTATAACTAACTTCAAGTTTGTACTAAGGTTACTATCCTGCTTTTCTGGCTGATTTGTATCGTTACTAAAAGTCGTAGCGATAGCAATATTGAAGTGGATTTAACAAAGCAAAAGAATTTATTGAGGTAAGCTCAATATTTTTCTTAAAATCTTTTGCATTCTTGCTTTTTTGATTCCTATTGTCAGCTTAACACGGTTTTACTAATTTATTTATTGAGTTGAATTATTGTTCTGAATGTTTTGCTTAAATATTAATGCTGCACTGCAATTTTTGAAATTATGAATATTTTCCTGACATTTTGATTTTTAGTTTTTGTTAGATTTGAACTTATATCTAAAGCTGTACATTAAAGCAATTCTGAGTAGTCAAGGTATTGAGCAGAAATATGACAGAAAATGCAATATTATGTTGGAGTTAAAAATAAGTATTTTTGGCTATGCAATCAGCCTGTGTCGCCTTTTGAGATCTAAATCTTTTCACACTACTTAATTAGGGAAAATTTTATATCAGTTTATGTGACTAATTTATCTGGCGAAGTGAAGGAGTAAAGAACTCCAGCAGATATTTTTAAAACATGGAGGGTGGCCACCGAGATACCCTATTATTGGGACATATTGTAAAGTTTTGTGTGGACTCGAAGTCGCACGGGAGAGTGAACCCGAAGAATTTCTCAGGCTAGTATCCAGAGTCTGTACCAGCCCGAAGGGGCTTAGTGAGTAATCACCATCCAAACGAATACGTTCTTTTATAAAATTTATTACTTGTATAACTAATTACTAACTTTTTGCATGATTTAAAGTATATTGTATAACTAATAATTTAGGTAACTATATGTCTTTTCTATTACTTTACACAGAGAAATTTGATTCACTTCTAGTAACTTAGAGCAATAAGAGTAATCATTCCGTACAGGCAAAATCTCATTCAATACGGAAGCAGAGTTAGGCTATACATGGAATAACGTTCGCAATTAAGTACTGGAGACAGTGATTGCAATAATTACTTATGGGCAGGAAGACTATGGGTCGAGTTTCAAAAGGTAAGTATAAATTTTTTCTGTTTTCTAAAATAAACTAATTACTAAGATTACTAAGACAGCATTAATTTATACGCTAAAACTTTAGTAAAAATAACTTCTGATTTTGAACCACTACCTAAAAGCTTATTTATATAAGCTTGTGTGGGAAGGGTGGTAACAGCAGCGATCGCTATTACAAGTCTATTGATTTCAGCACATTTCTGGTACTTCTGTTGTGCAAAAAACTGACATATTAACATCTCCATCTACCTCCCCGGCTCTAGAAGCTGAAGCAATTGCCAGGCTTGATGCTCAATCCTTAGCTTGGCGCGGTACACCGATTAGCCCCAGCCAACTTAAAATCGCCAAACCTGCTTATATAGCTCCTGGTGTGGGAACATTAACACCAGAAGAAATGGCGATCGCCCATCAAGCTTGGTTGTATTTTGAGCGTAACTGGAACAATGAAACAGGCTTAACTAATTCCGTTGATGGATATAGTTCTGTGACGATTAGAGATCAAGCAGTGGCTATTGCTGCATTAGTTAGTGCAAGAGAACTCAATATCGTATCTGCATCAGAGTTTGAAGTAAAGATAAGCAAGACGTTGCAAACTCTAGCATCGATACCTTTATACAAAGAAGAACTACCTAACAAGATTTACAACACAAAAACTCTTATCCCTATTAATTCTAGTCAATCAGAAAAACAAGAAATTGGATGGTCAGCTTTAGATTTGGGGCGGATGGCAATTTGGCTAAAAATTGTCGGAGCAAAGTATCCCCACCTGCAAGCACAGACAGAAGCCGTTTGGAAACGTTGGCGAGTTAAACGTCTCACCAAAAATGGGCAAATGTATGGTACCAGTATCATCCAAAAGAAAGAAGAATATAATCAAGAAGGTCGCTTAGGCTATGAGAATTATGCTGCCTACGGTCTAAAATTATGGGATCTAGATGTCAACCAAGCCTTGGATTATCAATCTCACACTGCCTTTGTCAATATTTACGGGCAGGGAGTACCCTACGATCGGCGCAACTACAAAAATTCAGGAGCAAATAACTACGTTCTGAGCGAGCCTTATATCCTAGACGGAATTGAAACAGGTTTTCAAGTGTTGCCTAAAGCTTATGCAGACAGGGTTCTAGCTGTTCAAGAAGCTCGTTATCAGGCAACAAAACAATTAACAGCTGTCACCGAAGACTATTTAGATCGTTCTCCCTACTTTGTTTACAATAGCTTGTTTGTTAACGAAGAACCTTGGGCTACAATCGCAGACAGCGGACAAAAACACAATCATTTGCGGTTCCTCAGTACGAAGGCAGCTATAGGTTGGTATGTACTTTACAACACTGCTTACACCCGTCAGTTATTCGATTTTGTCCAAATAAATCTTAAATCTAGTTATGGCTGGTACAGCGGCTTCTACGAATCTCTGCATCAGCCGAACAAAGCCCTAACAGCCAATAATAACGGTGTGATTCTAGAAAGTTTACTCTATAAACAAGTTGGCAAGCCACTAACAGTTTGGGCAGGAGTACAGACACTGCGTTCTTCTGGCAATTAAGGCTGTTAATAATAATAAAAAGGTAATAGTGATTGGGATTGGGCAATTAAATTTTGGATTTTGGATTGGAATTTAATCTAAAATCTAAAATTCCTAGTACCTTGTCACCTATCCCCTGTCACCTGTCCCCTATCCCCTATTTATTCCTGCGTGTCTACTCTAAATTAGTTCATAATTATTCGCAAAAAGAGAGATAATAATATTATGGTGAAAAGTGAGGAAGTTGTTTGTAAATAGCAACTGTACCGGAGGTGCATATGAGCCGACTTTTATACGAGCATTCCTTGTCATACAAAGGATATCTCATCATTCCCTTCGTTTTTGGCAAAGCGGATAATTACGACATTTATTCGTATAAATTATTATCAGAGATTGGCTATCAAAGCCGCTTTCATAAAACAGAAAATCCGGCAGAAATCTATGGTAGCAGCATCAGTAATATCCTGGAAATTGCCAAAGAACATATTGACAAGAACTTAGAATTTACCAGTGAAGGTGATTATTTCCAATATCGCTACGTTTATCGCAACAATTTGATTGTTGTGTATCAAGAAAATGGTAAATATTTTTACGATCATTACCCTCCAGACTCATTAAATAATATCGCAGCACCCAAAATATTCACATCAGAATTTGAATGTTTAAATTGGATCAAGCAAGGGCTTGATGGATTGAATGTGCGGCGTAGATAGGCAAGGTGATTGCTCGTGCGATCGCCTTCAGTTAAATACCCATTCTTTTCTCTCCTCCACCTGCATAACGCAGGTGGATTTGATTGTTTGCAAATAACTCATGGCAACCAAAAATCAGGCAAGATAGATTTGCCGACATAACGCGCTGCGCGGTTTACAGTTCTTGCTAGTTGAATGTGGGGTTCATCTGCTTCTACTGGTAAAATATTAGCTAAATTACCTTCTCCTAAATAGGAAATTGCCAAATTTGCTGCTTCTAAACCTGTAACATAAGCTTTCTCTTGCGACCAAGAACCGTGGCGATTAATAATCCAATCACCACTCATAAATACATTCTTCAAACAAGTTCTTGCTGGTAACATATAACGGTAGCTACCAGGAGTAAAATGAGTTACTGCCTGTGGTAAACGAATGACACTACTATCAATTACTTTTGCTGTTTGGAATTGGGGTATGCAATGTGCTAAATAACGTTGCACAATCGGCACGATTTCTTTATTTTCTAGAGGAATAAATTGATTTGCGTGATAAAAATCAACTTCAACTACTGTTCCTGGTTCATTTTTATATTCATCATGTAATGCATTCAAATCAAAAAATGTCCATCCTGTAGTTTCATCAAAGCCAAAGCAAGCATTAGAAGGACGAGGAATATTAATTTTGCGGTCAAACCACAAACGAGTTGCTAAAACATCAATAGCCCCTAAATTAGTGACATTGCGGAATTGTTCGTGACTTTGAAGATGAGCACTACTGGAAATAATTTTCTTCATGCCCGTGATGCCAACAGCAAAAATTACTGCATCAGCATCAAACACTTCATCACCACAAACCACTCCTGTTGCCTGATTATTACTATCAACAATTACATCGGTAACTCGTTTGTTGGCGAGTAAATTTCCCCCTGCTTTCTCAATTCGCTCTACCCAAGGGCGAAAGATTTTTTCGCCGATAGTGCCACGACACCATACCACATCAAAATCGGGTTGATGTGCCAAAATAAAAAAGTACAGCATTCCCAAAGTTGCGGCAGCAGAACATTGCTCCCCTGGGGCAAATAAACCCACTAATAACATTGGTTCAAAAGATTCTCGATAAAGACGTGCAGACACGCCAAAATCTTTGAACAATTCACGAGCAGTGACAAAATCATAACGCCGCCAAGCTTCATCAGAATTATCGAAATCAATGACGGCATAAAGTAAAGGCAAAGCACTCAAGCGATCGATTAATGGCAGCCGCTTAAAATATGTGTAAACAAAAGTGCCCAAAGGAGTCGGGAGTCGGGGTAAATCTTGAAAAATTGGAGACTCAACTTCCAAACCGGCAGGTGAATATTGTGAAGAACGAGTCCAATTGGTAAAAGGGTTAATTCCTAATTCATTAATCAGAGAGAAAATATTTTTATAAGGATACCAAAAGCCGTGAATACCAGCTTCCACAGCACGTCCTCCTGATGTTCTCCAACCAGCTACTAGCCCACCAGGATAGTAGCCTGCTTCAAGCAGTGTCACATCGTAACCTTGTTTTGCTAAGTGGTAAGTTGCACCTAAGCCAGCCCAACCCGCACCGACAACTACCACTTTTTTACGCTGTGACGATTCTGCCATTGTAGTCTCCAATTTTTTAGTCTACTCGCAAATAGGGAACAGGGAACAGGTGGAGAGGTATTTTCATGTATCCTATGAACGCAGTTCAGCAAGGGCTACTTAACAAAAGAAGCCAGAATAATTTATTAATCCAGAATTCTGAATTCTTTTATTTAGTTTTTACTGTCACCATTGCCGACATTCCAGGAGTAATTCGGGATTCATAGCCCTGAATGCTATTAGGATCGAACACAATTTTGACCGGAATTTGTTGCATATCACTATTCCTAATGGCATTAACTGGAGGGCGTTCGTCAGGGGGAATATCTTCTGGAGGAAAGGCAAACATACTAGAAGTAGGATACATACTATCTACCTTGCCTTGGAATGTCCGACTGTGGAAGGCTGGGATTTTTATATCCACATTTTGCCCCGGCTGTATTTTTTCTAACTGGGTTTCTTGAAAATTAGCAATAATCCAAGGATTGGGCTGCACGATTGTGAAAAGAGTTTGCCCTGGTTCTATCCGCTGCCCCACCTGAACATTCCTGTTACCAATTTTTCCATCTACTAAGGCAGTGATTTTAGTATAGGATAGTTCGAGTTCGGCTTTTTTCAGATCCGCTTGCTTTTGAGCGATCGCCGCCTGCGCTGTTTTATACTGTTGCTCGTTTAGCTCTCTTTGCTGGGTAAAAGCTTGTAACTGCGATAGATTATTTTTGTTTGTTTGAGTGTTTTTATTTGCTGGATTTTGTGGTCGTGGCTCTGATAATTGTAGGACAAGAGGGCTATTCGCGGCATTTTTGATTTTTGTCTGTGCCAAATTTGCTTGCTGTTTGGCTAATTCTAAGGATGCTTTTGCCTGAGCCAAAGATATTTGATAGTCACGGGGATCGAGTTCTACCAATACCATGCCACGAGATACAGCTTGGTTATCGCTAACTGCAACTTTGGTAACTACCCCTGATATTCGTGATGTGACGGGGTGAATATCTGCCGTGACATAGGCGTTATTAGTTTGTAAATTGATTTGAGTATACTGCCATCGGCGGTAAGCGTAAATTCCTGAGGCGATCGCTCCTGCACCTAATAAGACTCCCAATACCACTACAGGTAGCAAACGCTTAGAAAATGGGGATACTTTTTTTGTGCTATCTCTACCGGAATCACTAGGAGTGATAGCTGACATCACCTCTTGCTCCAAAACTGGAGTGTTTTGTTCCTCCAATCCTGCGACTTGCTGGGTGTTTTGTGAAGAATTTAGGCGTTCCATCGCAATCTTCTTTTAGGCAACGATTGAGGATTTATTGGGGAAAACGGATCGCTAAGTAAATTACTCAATAAATTAATATTGATAATTTGGCAGTTGCGACTCCTATTTGTTCCCTATTTTTATTCAACTACAGATAATCCACCAATTTTTGCCCCAGTCATTAAGTTATTTTGAGAACACTCTAAACTCTTGACGCAATAGTGCCATTACGCCAAACGTGCCAAAGCTAAGTCGCGAATTAGTGGCACTCTAGAACTCAAGTAAGCACTGATTGTGTTAGTTTCTTCACTAGTAAGCCATATTTTGTTTTTAAGCTGCCACAGTAACTGTTGAACAAGTTCTGCATCTGCAACTTGAACAAGAGTACTAGTCTGAGTTTCATCAACTACAGTCCATAGCAGACGTAATGTAGAAGCGTTCACAGGATATACCTCCACTGCAACTGCTGGTTGTTTGGATCTCAGCATTGCATCCTGCTGAAACCTAAAAAAATCTTAAATCGATATCTTTTAGATTTTCTTAATATTTACAAAGGTTTATAAGAATTTAGTAATGTAGATAGAAATCTAAATATAACTTTAACTGGTCGTAGGAATGGGGATTGGGGATTGGTCATTAGTCATTAGTCATTGGTTAGTAGGGGAGCCAGTGCGGTGGTGAGCCAGCGCTGCGGGAGGGTTTCCCTCCGCAGGCGACTGGCGTAGACACGAAGTGGATAAGCGAAAGTAAGGGTTTCCCGGCAGAAAGGAGCCAC
>NZ_AJLN01000133.1 GCF_000317285.1 Chlorogloeopsis fritschii PCC 6912
AAGCGCGTTGTAGCGACTGGCGTCAAGTGGCGTCAACTGGCGTGCGGGTTTTGTTGATAATCTTGCCTTCAAACTGATAATTTATCTTCTAAACCCGCCCGTACAGTAGTTAGTGGTTAGTAGTTATTCTGCTCCTCTGCCCCTCTGCTCCTTGTCCCCTTGTCTCCCCCTCCCCGTGTCCTCTTCCTAGTCCCTAGCCCCTAGTCCCTAGTCCCTAGAAGTAGTGATTCTCCATCTAGTAGTTGCTGTCGATAGCCACAGTTAAATATGCAACGCTTGTGATTCTGGTGATGTAATTTGGCACATTTAACAGCATTTCTACCCATGAGTCGCACATAAACCTCGGCTGCCGAAAGCATACCTATAAATGGTGCAGTGAAATATACCCAAATATTTGAAAAAATCTGCGCTGGAATTGCTGAAGCTAAAGTCCGGGCTGGATTCATGCTCATGCCAGAAAAAGGTGCTTCTACGGTGATATAAGTTGCAATCAGAACACCAGCTATGATTCCGGTATATCTTGCCCACTTACGATTGTTAGAGACAAACAACACCATCAGCATCATCCCAAAGGAAATGATGATTTCTGCGATGAACGCAACTATGACACCAGCTGCACCTGGAGTAGTAACAACGTAATTAACTGTAGAATGAGCGATGGCTGTTCCTAACAATCTCGCTGCGATAAGCAAACCCAGCAACCCGCCCACAAATTGCGCCAGGATATAACAAAGGGCATCCCCAGGTTGAACTTTACCCAAACGAAAGAAGGTGAAGGTAATAGCAGGGTTAAGATGCGCTCCCGATTGTTTGCCCCAAGGAGAATAAACGATCGCAATAGCTGTTAGTCCCATTGCTATACCAATTAGAAAACGTCGCGGTAGGGGATCGGAAATTGCTTGTCGGATGGGTGAAACAGGATGTTGTAGGAGTGTCGTAAATACAGCCGCAGCAATCATAAGTATTCCCAGCCCCGCAGCTTCCATGAGGTACTCAGGATAGTGGCGACGGAAAATTCTCATCATAATTACTGCTCGTGGTAATTCCACAGCAAACCACCATCTACAAAGAAGGTAGTACCTGTGATGTAGTCTGCGTCAGAAGATGCGAGGAAAGCAACAACAGAAGCAACATCTTGAGGTTGACCCAAGCAACCAAGAGGGATATTCTCAAGCAATGCACCTAGTTTTTGCGGATCGTTGAGTAGCTTAGTGTTAATTGGTGTTTCAATTGCTCCGGGTGCAACGTTGTTAACTGTAATACCAAGCGGCCCTAATTCTACAGCTAAGTTCCGCGTCAACATTTTCATGCCACCTTTACTGACACAGTAGGCAGTGAAATTAGGAAATGGTAATTCTTCATGCACCGAACTGATATTGATAATTTTGCCACGGCGCTGAGTAGCGATTAAGTGTTTTACCATTTCTTGAGTAGCAAAGAATGCTCCTTTGATGTTGACATTCATGACAGCATCATAATCTTCCTCCGTGATTGCCCAGAAGGAAGCGTGCCTTTCAAGACCTGCATTATTGACTAAAATATCTAGTTTGCCAAAGTGTTGGATGCTCTGATTAATCATCTGGCGAACGTCACTGACATTGCCCAAATCCGCTTTAATAATATGACCTTGAGATTTTGGACACTGAGCCATGTAACAGTTACCACCAGCAGTTTGTACCTTTGTTAGAGTTTCCTCAGCACCTTCGGGATGAGAGCGATAGTCAATAACAATATTGGCTCCCTCAGCAGCCAGACGTACAGCAATAGCTTGACCGATTCCCTGACTACTGCCTGTAACTAAAGCGACTTTCCCTTCCAGCTTCATAAGCTTTCTCCTTATGAGTAATTTTAAATACAATTAATTTAGTTTTGGATTTAAGTTGATTGTTGCTTGCAGGGCTTGTCTTGAGATGATAATTCGCTAAAAAATTCAGCTTAAAAAGCTGATATTTGCAATAGAAATTTTTTAGTTTATTCTCAGTAAAAACTCATCTAGTGTTGGTGCTAGAGTAAGGGCAAGCTGCCGCCTCTACTAGGGAGATATACATGGAACCCAAATGGCTAGAATGGGTGAAACAACTACAAGCGATCGCTCAAAATGGTCTAACTTTTTCTGAGAATCCTTTTGATATTGAACGCTTCAAAGCCATACAGGCGATCGCTGCGGAAATCATGGTAACTCATACCAACGCCGAACTCAGTTACATTCTCGATTTATTTGCTCGCGATGTTGGATATGCCACTCCTAAAGTAGATGTGCGCGGTGCAGTGTTCCTGGACGAGCAAATCTTACTTGTCAAAGAACGATCTGACGGCTGTTGGACTTTACCTGGTGGATGGGCTGATATTGGAACCTCACCCAGTGAAGCAGTCGTCAAAGAAATTTATGAAGAATCCGGTTACCATAGCCGTGCTGTCAAACTTGTTGCTGTCTACGACAGAGACAGACAAGGACATCCACCTTTTCCACACTACACCTACAAGCTATTTTTTCAATGCGAACTGCTCGGTGGCTCCCCATCACCCAGTATTGAGACGGAAGCAGTAGGATTTTTTCCTGAAGATGAAATTCCCGAATTATCTGTTGCGCGTGTGACAGCAACACAAATTACCAGACTTTTTGAACATTATCGCCATCCAGATTTATCGACTGACTTTGATTAACCCAAGCATCAGGAATTCTTTCTAAAATTCGAGCACCAAACACCTGATCCATTTCTAAATATTCAAGATGAACGTAACCAATATGACAGTGACAAGTTTGGTTGGTACAAGGTTGCTCAAACAAAGCTGCTTCCCAGTCAGAATCATAAGTTAATTGACTTTGACATACTCCCCGCAATTGAATCAGGGGCTTTACGCATCACGCCTCGTAAGTAAAATTTCCAGGTGAATGGCGTTCTTCCCAGCCTGTGTTTGGTAGAACTTTTTCTAAATTCATCGCTCTTGGTGACGTACCCAAC
>NZ_AJLN01000134.1 GCF_000317285.1 Chlorogloeopsis fritschii PCC 6912
AAAGGTATCAGCAAATCTGCCATTGAACAGGTTTCCGTTGGGCGTAGCAAATCAAAATATTACTAATGGTGTAGTGCAATTCGGATACTAGAGGATGTACTAGAGAGCATTGAGCACTAATCTTAATAAGTGGGAGATAATTTTCTAAAGACACAGGGGTAAATCTATTGGTTCAGCAACCAGAACTCCAGGAAACTACTTCGCCCCAGCCAATCCAGCGTGTACTGGGGAGTTTAAGTACCTACCGATGGACTTCACTAGGAGCCTTAGTTAGCTTACTGCTGTTGACGGTTGCCAATGCAGTTACTCCCCAATTATTTCGGTGGGGAATTGATCGAGGCATTGTCAAACAAAACTTACAAATAGTGTTCTATAGTGCTGGATGGTTGGTAATTGCTGCCATTGCTCGTGGTGTATTTAACTTTGGACAAAGCTATTTGGCAGAAGCAGCTTCTCAGGGTGTTGCTTATGATTTGCGAAACCAAATTTTTAGCAAGATTCAAAATCTCAGTTTCAGCTATCACGATCAAGCACAAACTTCTCAACTGCTAACTCGTGTCACTAGTGACATTGAGCAGATCCGCACATTTATTGGCACCAGCTTGATTCAGGTGATTGGTGCAGTGGTGACATTGATAACTATTGCGGTGATTTTGCTAATCATGAACTGGGAATTGGCGTTCATTACGTTAACAGTAGTGCCCATATCAGGATGGTTGATGGCGCGATTCATTACCCGCAATAGCAAATTGTTCCGGCAAATACAAGAACAATTGAGTGACTTGAATGCTGTATTGCAAGAGAACTTGCTGGGGGTACGGGTAGTAAAAGCCTTCGTGCGGGAATCAACCGAAACAAGGCGTTACACCGCCCGGAATGATGCCTTGGTGAAGGCAAACATGAAGACGATTCGCGCTATCCGCAATACCTTTCCGTTTATATTTTTACTAAGTAATTTGGTAACACTAGCGGTTTTTGCTTATGGGGGAGCGCAGGTAATTGGGAATAGATTCTCCATTGGCGAATTAGTGGCGTTTAACTCCTACTTGGTGCTGATTCTCCAACCTATTTTGTTGATTGGATTTGCTGCACCTGCGATCGCCCAAGCAATGACTTCTGCCGATCGCGTTTACGAAGTGGTGGATGCAGAGGTAGAAATTCACGATCGCCCCGGTGCCGTCCCATTTGAAATCTGCGGTGGTAGAATCACCTTTGAGAATGTTTCCTTTCGCTATCCCGGTGCAACAACCGAAGCCCTCAAGAATGTTTCCTTTGAAACCAAACCCAAGGAATTGATCGCTGTTTTGGGGATGACAGGTTCCGGCAAAAGCACGATTATGAATTTGATTGCACGCTTCTACGATGTCACAACCGGAGCGATTCGCATTGACGGACAAGATGTGCGGGATTTTACACTAGAAAGTCTAAGAACTCATATTGGCATTGTATTCCAGGAAACTACGTTGTTCTCTGGCACCATCCGCGAGAATATCGCCTATGCCAAACCAAATGCAACCCTAGAACAAGTGATTGAGGTTGCAAAAACAGCCCAAATTCATGATTTCATCGCCAGCCTGCCCGATGGCTACGAAACTATTGTTGGTGAACGCGGTATCGGCTTGTCTGGTGGACAAAAACAACGGATTGCGATCGCCCGCACCTTACTAACCGATTACAGCATTCTGATTTTGGATGACAGCACCTCTGCGGTAGATGCCAAAACCGCTGCCCAGATTCAAGCCGAACTAGATGAATTGATGCGCCAGAAAGCGTGTGTAACTTTTGTTGTCGCTCAAAGGATTAGTACCGTCAAGAACGCCGATCGCATTTTTCTCATGGATAAAGGACGATTGGTGGCACAAGGCACCCATGAGGAATTAATGCAAACCAGCCCACTCTACGGGGTGATTTTGGAATCTCAAGTGAAGCAAAAGGAAAACAAATGAGAGCAGCTCCAGTTGTTGCATCCGAAGAAAAGGCAACTCACCAACTTTCCACCCTGCGGCGTTTTTTACAATACCTACAACCCTATCGCAAAGAAATTCCCATCGCCCTGACACTAGTATTGATCGGAGCTGCAACTCAGGCGATCGGGCCGTTCTTACTCGGCTGGTCAATCGATCACCTGATCGCCCAAGGAAATTTGCAGGGGCTGTTCCTGCTATTAGGTCTACTGGCATTGATCTACGGATTTGGAATTTGGGCAATCCGGGGTCAAATTCTGAGAGTTGGTTGGATTATGCAGCGATTACTGGCTCAATTGAGGCAAGACATTTTCACAAAAATTCAGAGTTTGCCACTCAGTTTTTTTGATCGCAGCGAAGCGGGTGATTTGATGAGCCGACTGCTAAATGATGTCAATACAGTTAATCAAACCTTTGGTCAGACAATTGCCCAAATGCTAGGTAACATTTTTAGCCTCATCGGTATTATCATTGCCATGCTCTCAATCAACCTGCAACTCGGCTTATTGAGCAATTTAGTTGTACCCCTGATGATTTTTACCACAAGTTTGTTTGCACGTTGGGCAAGAGCTAAATTTCGCACCACACGTCAGACTATTGGGGAGCTTTCCACCAAGTTGGAAGAAGATATTGGCAGTGTGCGAGAAGCACAAGCATTTAATCGTGTCCAGATGAACATCGAAGAATTTGAGATTCTCAACGCTGCCAATCGCGATGCCAATGTCCAAGCTGTGGCAATTACTGCCGCCTTTTTGCCGTCAATAGATTTTCTCAATACACTGGCGATCGCAGGTGTCCTGGCATATGGGGGCTATCTCACTGTCACAGGAGCAGCAACAGTGGGTGTAGTCACATCCTTTTTACTTTATGTCCAGCAGTTTTTCCGCCCGATCCAAATCCTTAGTCAATTTTACACTCAAGCTCAATCTGCCTTCGCCGGATTAGAGCGGATTTTCCTGCTCTTAGATGAACCGTTCCAACTGCAAGATGCACCTGATGCTATGCAAATGCCACCTATTCAAGGTGAAGTTACATTCGAGAACGTCACGTTTGGCTACAATCCCGATCAACTGGTTCTCAAAGGGGTGAATTTGCACGCCTACCCAGGACAGATGGTTGCGTTAGTCGGGCCAACCGGCTCTGGCAAAACTACAATCATTAACCTAATTTTGCGTTTCTACGATGTATCTAGTGGTGCAGTAAAAATTGATGGTGTTGATGTACGTAAAGTTACGCAAGCAAGCCTGCGGCGTCAGATTGGCATTGTTTTGCAAGATAATATTCTATTTAGCGGTACTGTGGCTGAAAATATTGCCTTTGGTGTTCCTTACGCCACCCAAGCCGATATTGAAGCGGCTGCCCAAATGGCGAACGTGCATGAGTTCATCACCTCACTGCCACAAGGTTATACAACTCAATTGGGTGAACGTGGCGCTCCCCTCAGTCAAGGACAGCGACAACTAATCAGTATTGCCCGTGCGGTGTTGATCAACCCCCGCATTCTCATTCTCGATGAAGCAACCAGCAGCATTGATACCCGCACCGAGGCACTGGTGCAAACTGCGATCGCCCGTTTGTTACAAGATCGTACCAGTTTTGTAATTGCCCACCGTCTCAGTACAGTTACTCAAGCCGATCAGGTTTTAGTGATTCAGCAGGGACAAATTGTAGAACAAGGCACCCATACAGAACTCATTCAACAACAAGGCGTGTATGCCAATCTCTATGCCCTCCAACTAGGTGCAGCTAACAAAATGGAAGTTTAAGTATTTGTTACACAAAGCAAGAAAGTGTAGAGGAAAGCGTTGTTAAGATAATTGCTGAACTAGAGCGTCTGCGTTACATTTAAGCTCTTATTCAAACTATGCGATCGCTTTTAGTCTTGATAATATAAAATTTTTTACATCTAAAACAATGCAATCGATTCTCACCTACACAATAGAATTGGTAGCGATCGCCTTTATACTGCTTTTAGCTCTCGATTTGTTTGCTACAATTTCGTCCTTATTACAAGCAGTACAACCAGTAAATATTTACTACCAACGCCTGACACTTGATAATGTTCCCAACAGACTCGATTACTTGGCGCTGATTCTGGCACTATCTGAACGGGAGTAGGTGAAGTACTGGGAACAGGGAACAGGGAACAGGAAGATTATTTCTCTCCCACTCTCCCCTCTCTTCCTAGCCCCTAGCCTCTAGTCCCTAGCCCCTAATCCCTTCTACCATTAAATTAAGTACAGCAGGTGAGTCCAATGCTTGCATCAATAAAAACACTTCTTTTGTCAGTTGTGGACTACGCTGGGCTTTTTCCGCCAGCCAAGCTTGATTTACAGCAAGCAATGGCAAATTATGCTTGCTATCAAACAACTGCCTATGCTTGGATGTTAGGACGCTTTGTCTTACCAGCATCCCGCTTGCGAGAATTTACAGAACTGCTACCAAAATTTTCAACACCACAGCAGTGGAGGCTGAGTGTAATTCTCTCACAGGATATAGAATCAGATATCAAAAAAGTGCGATCGCTCGACAACAACAAGGCGATCGCTGTTACATCCCTAGAAATTCCTCCACTACCGCCAACAGAAATTAAAAAAGCACTCTCTCATCTTCCCAAGGGTGTTGATTCATACTTTGAAATTCCTCTGCACAGTGACATAGAGGCATATCTAGCCGTTCTAAGTCATACTGGTGCATCAGCAAAAATTCGTACTGGCGGCGTAACGGTTGATGCTTTTCCTAGCGTCACCCAACTGTATGAGTGTATGCTTGCGTTTGCTAAAGCTCCGATTCCATTTAAAGCAACCGCAGGATTGCACCATCCATTACTGGGCAAACACCCTTTAACGAATGAACCAGACAGCCCCGTCGCGGAAATGCACGGCTTTTTGAATGTTGCACTTGTGGCAGCACTTATGTATCAACAAAAAATAACACGAGAAGAAGCGCTAGAGTTATTGAAAGAATCATCTATTGAAGCTTTACAAATTACACAAGACAGCATTTCTTGGCAAGATTACCAACTAAACTTAGTAGAAATAGAACAAACCAGGCAGAAATTCTTTCGTTCCTTCGGTTCTTGCTCATTTGATGAGCCAATAGACGATCTCAAGAAACTCAAACTATTGAGTTAATCAGCCCTGCTGCCTTTTACCCATGAAATTATGACTCATACCACTGACGCCACCCACGATCCCAATTTACGTAGCTGGGTAGAATCAGCAAATCATAAAGATACCGATTTTCCGATCCAAAATTTGCCTTTTGGGGTGTTTCGCGCTCTAGGTAGCGCGGAACCCGCACGCATTGGAGTGGCAATTGGAGATCAAATTCTAGATTTATCTAAGTGTTACCAAGTAGGTTTGCTTCAGGAATTACCAGAACAACTACAAGCAGCGTGTACAGCATCGAACTTAAATTTATTGATGTCAGTGGGAAGTGAATCTGTATCGATTTTGCGTCGTCATTTGAGCGAGTTGTTGCGATCGGACAGACAACAGCCTGCCTCGGCAACAGAAATTCTCATACCCATGTCTAGCGCTGAACTATTACTACCCGCCAGTACTGGTGATTACACTGATTTTTATGCCTCGATTTTTCACGCCACAAACGTAGGTAAGTTATTTAGACCGGATAATCCCTTACTTCCCAACTATAAGTATGTACCCATCGCCTATCACGGACGTGCCTCCTCGATTGTATCTAGCGGCACTTCTATCAAGCGTCCCCAAGGGCAGAGAAAGAAACCTGAAGATCCTGCTCCTAGTTTCAGCTCCTCTGCAATGCTGGACTATGAGTTGGAAGTTGGATTTTTCGTAGGTGTGGGAAATGAACTCGGACAGCCCATACCTATAGATAGGGCAGAAGAACATATATTTGGGCTATGTTTGGTAAATGATTGGTCAGGGCGAGATATCCAAGCGTGGGAATATCAACCTCTTGGCCCTTTTTTATCTAAAAGCTTTGCAACAACAATTTCTCCTTGGGTAGTAACCTTGGAGGCTTTAGCACCTTTCCGTTGTCCGGCTTTTGTGCGTAGCGAAGCAGATCCCCAGCCGCTACCCTATCTCTCGTCACCACTGGATGCAAGTTCAGGCGGTATTGACATTATGCTCGAAGTATGCATCGTTTCAGCCCAGATGCGTGAAGCAAAGATGCACCCCTTTCGCTTGAGTCGTGGTTCTTTTGGGCAGATGTACTGGACATTAGCACAGATGCTTGCCCACCACTCTAGTAATGGTTGTAATTTGCGTTCTGGGGATTTAATCGCAAGTGGTACAGTTTCTGGTGCAGAGGAGGGTTCACAAGGTTGCTTACTCGAAATCACTCAGCGTGGTTCCAAGCCCGTGACGCTGCCAACGGGTGAATTGAGAAGTTTTTTGGCTGATGGAGACGAGGTGATCCTGCGGGGATATTGTCAGAAAGAAGGTTATGCCAGAGTGGGTTTTGGAGAATGTCGAGGTACGATTTTACCCGCCTAATACTGTTCCAACAGGTTGAACTTCTCTCGCGCAACCAATATGTGCTAACAACAGTGAGACATCATTGAACTTCACCCCCATTAGTGCCCATTGAAGTTCAACAGTCCCCACCCAAAAACGTGCGCGATCGCTATCCCAAAACGGCAGCTAACAAAAATAAACTATCTACCAAAATCGTACTCAAAACTGCTCCACCAAAGGCATACCAGTGCCACTGCTTTTTACGTAAAGGTAAAATTCCCACCGTCATCAGCACTAAGGCAAGAGCGATCGCCCAAGTTTGCCCCCAAGGAGTTTGGATTTGCGCTACTGCATTTCGTAAAATTTGTGATACTTGTTCTGGTTCTGCCTGCATGATTTGCCGCCAGTAAGGCATCAAATCTACCAAATAAAAATACACGTCAGTCAAAACTGTACCAAGCAAGGAACCCAAGTAAAACCAGTTACCCACCTTGCCCCAATTGCGCCGCAGACACCAGATGACAAATGGCAAACCAATAGACTCTACAGGCAAATGCCACAATGGTTCCCAACGCAACCAGCCCCAGTAAATCGAACCAGCTAACCAACTCCAACTAAACCCATAGATTAAATCGCCCCACAGATATGTTGCAGAACGTGACATTAATAAGAAACTCAGCCACACCCATCCACCTGTGAGGGATAAACTTAGCCACGGTAGCGATCGCACTAAGGGAGCTTCGATAAACACTGGCACGGATACCAAAAATACCGCCGCCGCAAACACCAGCCAAATTTGGCGGGCAGATGTGACAACAGAGAGAGGAAAAGTCAGGGTAGTGCCTTGAGAGGGAGGGAAAGAAACATTACTCTTCGCCTCTGGTTGTAACCGTATCTCCGTATCAGTGTTGGTAGGGTTAAAAGTGGTGTAAGAAGACAATGTATTGTTAACCAAAGTTTTTTTAATATAGTTTACTTAACTTTATCTTATTTAAGATATCACAACATAAATCCCCCCCTGGGGCATATTGATTGTACCAGAATTTCCTTGATAAAAATCTTGCACCAGTTGCTTGATTACATTTTTTGTAGGGTGGGCACTGTCTAACTTTCCTCAAACCCTTATTTTTACGTTGTAAAAACTGCCCACCTTACGGTTCCTTAAGCAAGGAAAGACATACTATATTGTCTGCTTAAAGTAAAAAATTTAGATAAAATTACGCAAGCAATGTAGGAGTCTAAAGTATGGCAACAAATGTAAATAGCAAGCAAAATTTTCCTATTGACAAACGCTACACTTCATGGTTAGTTGACGAATGATTTGAAGCAACTGGTCTATCATCGGTCATTTTTGAAACATAGTCAGCTCTAGCAAGTAGTCAGTAGTAAATTGATTTACAAATGGTTGTCACCGCGTAACAAAGCTTCTTGGTTCTTATTTCCTAAAAATTTCACTGAGTATCTGTTTGTGTAACTGTTTGTAATTAAAGTGACGCAGGTATACTAATGACTCTATCAAAACGTCAATCATTTTTACTTTTCAGTACCATATCTGCCTTGATGTCAGTGGTGATATTCCCGATCAAAGTGCTTGGTACCCAGCCTCAGCCTGTAACTGGGGTACAACAAATGAATATCTTTCAATCATTTTTTTTAGGTTTTGTGCAAGGGATAACAGAATTTCTGCCCATTAGTAGCACAGCACATCTAAAAGTCATACCAGTAGCACTTGGTTGGGGCGATCCGGGGGTAGCATTTACCGCCGTAATTCAACTGGGGAGTGTTGCAGCAGTAATTTGGTATTTTTGGGGGGATTTAGCGCGACTGTTTAAGGGAGCCGTAAAAGCTCTTGCACACAAAGACTACAACAATTACGACTTCCGCCTTGGTTTAGGAATTGTGTTGGGAACAGTACCAATTGTATTTTTCGGGATTTTGATTAAAATACTAGTCCCAGATTATGATAATTCTCCTGTGCGGAGTGTGGGAGCAATTGCATTTTCTTCGATTGTGATGTCTATCTTGCTGGGAATAGCAGAATTTGTTGGCAAGCGGCAACGCGATTTTGAACAATTGAAGATGCAAGATGGGCTATTTATGGGGTTAGCTCAAGCATTGTCTTTAATTCCTGGTGTTTCTCGTTCTGGCTCCACCCTCACTGCTGGATTATTTGTAGGATTACAAAGGGCGACTGCCGCGCGCTTTTCCTTTTTGTTGGGTATTCCCGCCATCACCCTAGCTGGATTAGTCGAGTTAAAGGATGTTTTGGCAGGAGACACAGGAATTGTCTCCTTAGTAGTTGGTTTAATTTCATCGGCGGTATTTTCTTATCTGGCGATCGCTGGTTTGCTGCGCTTTCTCAAAACCCACAGCAGTTGGGTGTTTATTTGGTATCGGCTCATATTTGGCGTAGTAATACTGGCGGCAATTGGTGCTGGAGTGTTGAACAATAGTTAATAGTCCTTAGTTATTTGTCCTTTGTCCTTTGTGCTTGGTTGGTTCACCTGTTCACAATTGACTAATGACTAATGACTAATGACTAACGACTAATGACTCTTTAGCAATGACTACTATTCGCCCAGCTCTAATTACCAAAGTACTACCTGATTCCATTGCAGCAGAAATTGGATTTGAAACTGGGGATGCGATCGTCAGTATTAACGGCACGCACCCCCGCGATTTAATTGATTATCGGTTTTTGTGCGCTGATGAAGTGCTAGAACTGGAAGTTTTGGACGCCACTGGAAAAATCCATAATATTGAAATTGAAAAAGACTATGATGAAGACCTGGGGCTAGAATTTGAGACAGCATTATTTGATAATTTAATCCAGTGCAATAATCGCTGTCCGTTTTGCTTTATCGATCAACAGCCACCAGGCAAACGCTCAAGCTTGTACCTCAAAGATGATGATTATCGTTTGAGCTTTTTGTACGGCTCCTACCTCACCTTAACCAATTTGACTGAACGGGAATGGCAGCGGATTGACAAAATGCGGCTATCTCCTTTATATGTTTCCGTTCATGCCACCGAACCCGAAGTTAGAATTAGACTGCTAAAAAATCCCCGTGCCGGACAAATTTTGCAGCAAATTAAGTGGTTCCAAAAAAGACGGTTGCAAATTCACGCTCAAGTAGTAGTCTGTCCTGGTATAAATGATGGCGTGCATTTAGAACAAACTTTGCGCGATTTAGCGTCATTTCACACTGGGGAAGTGCCAGCAGTTGCTTCGGTGGCAGTAGTGCCAGTAGGGTTAACAAAGTTTCGCCCAGAGCAAGATGAACTTACACCCGTAACTAGAGAAAAAGCAATAGAAGTAATTAAGCAAGTGCGATCGCTCCAGCAGGAGTTTCGTCAAAAATTCGATTCAACATTTGCCTGGTTAGCAGATGAATGGTTTTTAATTGCAGGGGAAGATTTACCATCCGAATCTGAATATGAAGATTATCCCCAAATAGATAATGGTGTTGGTTCAATTCGCTTATTTCTGAAAAAATTTACCCAAGCAGCTGAAAAATTGTTACCGCCAAAAGTAAAACCCCAGCGCAGATTGCATTGGGTTGTTGGTAACGCAGTTGAAAAAGCATTTCAACCTATCCTCCAGCGCTTGAATTCAACTGAAGGGCTAGAAGTTAAAATGCACGCTTTAAATAGCGATTATTGGGGGCAAAATATTACTGTAACTGGCTTGTTAACCGGGCATGATTTACTGTTAAATTTACAAAAACAAGATTTAGGAGCAGGAATTTTGTTGCCAACAGTTATGCTAAAACATGGCGAATCTGTATTCTTGGATGATATAAGTATTGAAGAAGTAGCTCGCCAATTAAAGACAAAAATCTTTCCTGTGGCGGGAGTAGAAGAATTAATCAAGACTTGTATTCAGGCTTGAGTTGAGTTAAAAGTTTATAGTTCATAGTCGTCAATAGTTATAGTTCAAAACAAATGACTATTGACTATTGACTAATGACTAATTTTGTGAGGAGCAGAGAGTGAAACATCAGGGTAAATCTATCAAAAAGAGCAAAGTAAACAAGCTAAAAAAAATAGGATTATTGATTTTACAAGTTAAATTATTATTGTTTTGTTCATTAAAAATTTTACCTGTAAAAGCCACGACTTCTGAACCTGTATTAAGCATCATCTATACTCAAACAAACGCTAATCAGTGGACAGGAATTACCAATCGTTTGCAAGCAACAGGAGTGAAGTATTGTGTAATTTCTCTAGATAACATTAAAAGTGCAGCAGATTTAGGCGATCGCCCAGTAGTATTTTTGCCCAACGTCGAAAATTTAACACCAACAGTTGCGATCGCTCTAGAAGAATGGATGAGTAAGGGTGGGCGCTTAATTGCCAGTGGAGCAGTAGGAAGTTTGTCAACGCCAGGAGTACGTCAATTACTACAAACACTTTTAGGAGGTTATTGGGGATTTAGCCTTGAGTCTCCCCAAAATCTGCAACTAGCACCAGCAAAGACACAAGCATGGGTAAGTCAAAATAGCTTAATTGGTAAAGTACACGGTGGTGTTGTGGTTCCCAATAATGTTGCGGCGCGAGCAGTTGCCGTTTGGGATGCCAAAGATCGCCCAGCAGCAGTGTTAACGACAGAACGTTCTACCTTGTTGGGTTGGCGTTGGGGGGTAGATACTGTTTCGCCATCCAAGATAGATGCTGCTTGGTTACAAGCTGCTCTCAATCGTCATGCGGATATATCTTCTGGTTACATCGCTAAAGTAGCAGGAGGTTCTCCAAATTGTTATACCTCGGTGGAGGCAGCTTCTAAAGATAGAGACAACACCGCCACTGCTCCTGCTAACACCTTCCAACCCTCAGACGAAGCTATCGATCAACTTCAACAAGCAGTAAATTTAAAAGTCGAACCCAACTCGAATGCACCCATTAGCCACAATGAAGCGATCGCTCTCCAGCAACAGCTAGAAAATCTGATCAATCGAGTCGAAAGTGCCAATTTAGCTGCTGCTGCCTACAATGGTGACTTCCAAGCTACAAAAGAACGGCAGGCACAGTTAGCCTCCACCAAAACCAATACTGCACTCTTGGATCTCAACCAGAGCCTCACCCAAGTACGAGCAACAGCGAAAAACCTGCCACAGTTGATAGCAAATAAACAATATGCTCAAGCTCGCTCCTCCTGGCTGCAAGCAAAAGCTGCTTTGTGGCAACTGTTTCCCCTAGATCGAAGATTAGCTCAACCAGAAATCAGAGCGATCTGGCTAGATCGAGGTACAATTGTCCGTGCTAGAAGTGAAAAGGGACTCGCTCAAATTTTCGATCGCCTAGCACAAGCAGGAATCAACACAGTATTTTTTGAAACCGTCAACGCTGGTTACACCATTTATCCCAGTCACGTTGCACCACAGCAAAATCCTTTAATTCGCGGTTGGGATCCACTGGCAGCAGCAGTAAAATTAGCCCACGAGCGAAACATGGAATTACACGCCTGGGTTTGGACTTTTGCGGCTGGCAATCAACGTCACAATCAAATTTTAAACATTAAACCTGATTACCCAGGGCCAATCCTAGATGCTTTTCCTGATTGGGCAGGCTACGATCAACGCGGGCAAATGATCCCACTAGGGCAAGGCAAGCCTTTCTTAGATCCAGCCAATCCTCAGGCACGGCAGTACTTACTCCGGTTATATGAAGAAATAGTCACCCGTTACAAAGTTGATGGCTTGCAGTTAGACTACATTCGTTACCCCTTCCAAGACGAGGCAGCAGGAAGAACTTACGGTTACGGGCAAGCAGCTAGGAGACAATTCCAGCAACTGACAGGTGTAGATCCAGTCAATATTTCTCCCAGTCAAAAGGAACTTTGGCAAAAGTGGACTCAATTTCGTACCGAGCAAGTCAATAGCTTTGTTGCGCAAGTATCACAGCAATTGCGCTCCAAGCGATCGAACTTAATTTTGTCGGCAGCAGTATTTCCCCTCAAAGAACAAGAGCGGATTCAAAAAATTCAGCAGCATTGGGAAGTTTGGGCAAAGCGCGGTGATGTAGATTTAATCATTCCTATGACTTATGCCCAAGATACCTTTAGCTTTGAACGACTCGCGCAACCTTGGATTGCTTCATCAAAAATAGGTTCTGCCCTCTTAGTACCAGGAATTCGTCTGCTTTCTTTACCCACTATTGGAACATTCGATCAAATCCAATTGGTTAGAGACTTGCCAATCAGCGGTTATGCCCTATTTGCCGCAGAAAACTTTCACAACGACTTACAAAAAGTTTTTAGTCGCACCCAAGGTAGAGAGAAAGCCACGCCCATAGAACCAACACCTTTGCGCCAACCTTTTCAAACCGCTGCCGCTCGTTACGCAGTTTTGTTGGGCGAATGGAAGTTTGTCAGGCAAAATCGTCAACTGCGATTACCAGCCACAGTAATCTCGGAATTTAATACCCAAGCAGAAGTTTTGCAAGATGCTTTGAATCAACTCGCTGCCAAGCCAAATACCAGTAAATTGCAAGCAGCAAAAGCCTCTATAGTTCGCTTCCAATCTCAATTTCGGACATGGATGCGTCTACAAGCCTTAGATAATCCCTATCAAGTCAGAGTTTGGGAAAATCGCCTTGCAACTATCGAAAGGCTGTTGCGTTATGGTGAGCGAACAGCGGAAAGGTGAGAAGGCAGGAGGGAATATAAAGTTAGTAGCTAGTGTTCAGATCCCCGACTTTTTTAAACAAGTCGGGGATCTATAACCTCTCATGCTTATTCCTCCGTGCTCTCCGTACCTCTGTGGTTTTATTTTTCCGTGACTAGTGCGTAAAGTTCAGCACGGGGTAGCGATTGTTAATCTGGAAAGGGCAGCAGGCGATCGCCCTCCAATAAATATGGTTTCTTAGAATAAGTCATAAGCTTGGTTTTAGCAATCACAATAACCAAAATAAAATCATCAAAAAATTTATTTCTTTGTGTTCTTTGCGGTAGCCTGCGGCAAGCCGCTGACGCGTCTACGTTAAAAAACCTTCCCAGTTCGATTATGTATTCTTCAAGCGGGAAAGGAGTAATACCGTTTCACTTTAAGACTGATACACATAGGCAGCAGGGGGCAGGGAGCAAGGGGAAAGAATTTAGAGACTAATCATTTGTATCAGGTATTTCGTAAAATGGTATAACATTCCGCCATAATTAGTTTTTTTTACCTCACTTGCAGTGCACAGTAAATCAATTAATTATCTGCTCATTCCCTGGCATTACTGCAATTACACCTATCTAATTTAAGTGTCACCTGACTATTTAAAAAAATAAATATTATTGGCGTGCAGCAAAAAATTGCTCTCAATCAAATTCATCCATTGCTATTAGCAATAGTTGCAGAAAAGCTACATTTGTGTGAACACTTACTAACCCATTATTTTGCAAAATGTAATAAAGCCTCACATTTTTTTCATATTCAGTGAACTATGTAAAGTTTTGTATCTGACTTCAACATTTATGACTTAGAAGGATGTAGTATTTCCACAAGTCAAGACTTAAGTTTTTCTTAATAATCACTTCCAAGCAGAGAGATATCGAAACACTTGCTTTTGAGTTTTAAATAAGTGAAAGTAACCAACAAAGGAGAAAATTTCAACAGTTGACTTACTTTCATTGGTATGCTTTTATCTCTTGCGAAAAATTGAAATGATGTCTGTGCTGTTCACAGAATAGAAACATCAAAATCGAAGTCAGTAATTTGTTAACTATCTGCAAATTGCTACAAGTTCTGTTCGCTACTTGTAAAAAGAGTGATTGCCGAAATCATTCACAGATATCCAATTCTTCATCGTCTGAGGTTTGAAAGAATATACATTATGACTACGCTGAAAATAAATGATTTTACTGGTCTTGAATTGGGTAATCTGACAGAGATAAGACAAGGATTTTTCTTAGTAAAAATCTTAGTATATGCTTGTCTGAGTGCAGTTTCAATAACTCTAATTTTAGGGTTTAAAGGAATAATTTCCTTGCTCGCAATGTTATTTTTAGGGCTGATGTATGCTCATGCAGCAGTGTTAGAACATCGATGCGTTCATAATACTGCTTTTCACAGTAAACGATGGAATCGAATCGCAGGATTCTTATTAGGTTTACCTATGCTAGTATCCTTTTCCGACTATCAAGATAGCCATCTCAGACATCATAAATTACTTGGAAGCCCAGAAGATAAAGAATTTTTTAGTTATGATTGCGGCTCGCTCAAATCGCCAAAAATCTTAATTCCTCTTCTGCTGTTACCTCACTATCGTCATGTAGCTCTAAGACTGTATAAAACAATTAAAGGACAAGATTTGGAAGTTTTGAATACCATCCCGAATGCAAAAGTAAAAATTCGCAATGAATACCGTTTGATGGCAATTTTTCTAGTTTCCATCTTAGTTATTACTATCGGGCTGCAAACAACAGTTTTTTTGAAAGTTTGGCTAATACCCTTACTATTTGCCTCTCCAACTTATGCTTTGATTGAACTGCCTGAACATATAGGATGCGAGCGAAGCATGACAGATGTTTCTGTAAACACACGAACAATTACAGCTAGTAAATTAGCAGTATGGTTTACCGATGGTAATAATTATCATGTCGAGCATCATTGGCTTCCTAATATACCCGGTGATAGACTTGCAGAACTACACAGTTACATAAAGCCAAAGATTCGATATTTAGATTCCTCTTACTGGTCATTTTATACAAAGTTTGTGCAGAATATTTTCCGCGAACAAGTTTTTGTTCCAGAAGCATGGTTAGCAGAAAAAGCTCCGACAGAGATTAACTACTAGCACAGTGGAGTATCAATTCAGTAATTAGTTACAACCTCATTATTTTCTTTTCTATCTTTCCACTTCATCATCTACTAGAGTTTTCAAATAATTATGACTCAGCAACTAATAGATTTTTATCGGTTTGTTGGCAATCAAGATTGCGATCGCAAGGCAGTAGCTACAGTTAAGATTAAGAAAGGTCAAGTCATCAAAAATATAAACTTTGTTTTTAGCCCTCAAAACTTTTTAACAGTTCAAGCTGGTTTTGACAAACACATTTTAGATGAATTATTGGCAGCCATGAACCATTCTTGTTCACCAACTGCTTTCGTAAACCTTGCCAAAAAACAGATTATTGCAGAACGGGATATCGCTCCGGGAGAGGAAATAACATTTTTCTACCCTTCAACGGAATGGATTATGGTAAGACCATTTCAGTGTAAATGTGGTTCTCCAAACTGTATCGGTAAAGTATCTGGGGCAGAAGATTTGCCAATTAGTTTACTCAAGAAATACGAAATAAATTCGCACATTAAGCAAAGTATTCTAGAAAGTATCTATAAAAAAAGATGAGCGATACCCTCTAGAAATACTAAATATCTCTGTCTTGAAAATAGGGACTAGGGACTAGGAAAGACTGCACTTATTTAGATGAAGTGGTAACTTACTGCATTTGTATCTAAATTGCGTGAGTTAACTCAAGAAGCGATCGCAACTATACAACTCGCAGAGTAGCGGCTTACCGTCAGGGTGTGGTGGGGCGATCGCAAACCCTCGTTATACCCTCGTTACCAGGTTCAACCTGGTAACGAGAACTAGAGCCTCTAGCTCTTCTTGAGAGATAACAAGTCTTTAACCAGACACGATATCAAATAGTGGAGTGCCATAATGATTGCCGATCTTGATACGCGGAAGAACCAAAACATAAAAAACATCTTGCAAACAACGGCTGAGTATGCAATTCGCTATCTTAGAGACTTAGACACTCGTAAAGTTATTCCTGCACAAGATGCGATCACAAACCTCACCCAGTTAGATGAACCCCTGTCTTATGAGCCTGTCGATCCTGAACTCGTCTTGCACAAGCTTGATAAAATCATTTCACCTGCAACAATGGCAATAGCAGGGCCTCGTTTCTTTGGGTTTGTCAACGGTGGTTCTCTGCCTGTAACCATAGCAGCTAATTGGTTAGCAACAGCATGGGATCAAGATTGCGGACTCTATAAAATCACTCCTGCTACCGCCTTATTAGAACAAGTGGCTCTGCGCTGGCTCTTAGATGTACTGCGTTTACCCCCAGATTGTGCTGGTGCATTCGTCACGGGAGCAACCATGGCTAGCTTTACAGCTCTGGCTGCTGCTCGCCACGCCGTACTCAAACGAGAAGGTTGGAACGTAGATGCAGATGGTTTGTTTGGTGCCCCACCCATAACAGTTGCAGTCGGTGAGGAGGTACACCCAAGTGTCTTGAAAGCCTTAGGATTGCTGGGGCTAGGTCGAAATCGAGTCGTCAAAGTCCCGGTAGACACTCAGGGGCGGATGCGCCCGGAAGCTATTCCCACCTTAACTCTTCCTGCAATCATCTGCGCTCAAGTCGGAAATGTGAATACAGGTGCGTGCGATCCAGTGGCAGCGATTTGCGAACGTGCGCGAGAATTGGGAGCCTGGGTGCATATAGACGGCGCATTCGGACTCTGGGCAGGAGCGGCTCCATCGTTGGCGCACCTCACCGCAGGGATAGAAAATGCAGACTCTTGGGCGACAGATGCCCACAAATGGTTGAATGTGCCCTATGACAGTGGATTGGCATTTGTTCGCGATGGCAATGCTTTGCGAGCGGCAATGGCGATTACTGCCGATTTTCTACCTACTGTCACCAACCAGCGCAATCCATCAGACTATACACCTGAATTTTCTAGGCGCGCGCGGGGTGTGGAAGTGTGGGCTGCGTTGCGATCGCTTGGACGTTCTGGATTAGCAGATTTAATTGAGCGAACCTGTTGCTATGCCCGACAATTTGCCAAAGAATTGCAAGCTGCTGGATATCAAATTCTGAACGATGTGGTCTTAAATCAAGTTTTGGTATCCTTTGGGAGCGCAGAAACAACCCTTCAGATTATCGCCGAACTGCAATCCGAGGGGACTTGTTGGTGTGGAGTCACGGTTTGGCAAGGGCAAACAGCCATGCGAATTAGTGTCTCGTGTTGGTCAACAACTGATGCCGATGTGGAACGCAGTTTGGAAGTCATGCTACGAGTTGCGGAGAAATATTGCCGGGGAGCATCCCAATTTTGACGCAATACCCTAGAAGGGTATCGCTACAAAGACAAAGCCCACCTTCGTGGGCTAAAATATTTCAGCCCGCGTAGGCGGGCTTAGTTTGTATAGCCTCACCCTTCTAGGGTGCAGGGCTTTTTGCAAAAACGGGATGCTCCCTATTGTCGTATCAGTTAACAGCAATTTTATTTGCTTGTAGTAAGCACGCTTTGTGCTTACTACAAACTATGTGTAGCTCCAATTTTAAGAATTGGTATTATTGTTTAATTTTTGCTGACAAATACAAATCCTCGTGTTTTACCAGATACTAAATCAATAGTATTCATTGCGTTCCATAAATCTGCTGTTTTTACCCAAACAGGTGGATATTTGTAACGAGAAACATCCAAAATTAAAAATCTATCTGTATGTTCGTTATATGCTGCTATTGGTGAAATATGCCCACCTTTTTCTTGTCCAATTTTTTTACGTAAATAGTTGATGACAAGAAAATTTCCTGGTTGTTTTAAATTTTCTGCTGCACGTTTGCGAAATTCTTCTATGGTAGTATTACCAGCGTGATAAACCTGTGTTTTGACTTGATAGCTTGCTAATAATTTACCCAACTGTTCTAATGTCATTCCCATGCGAGCAACTACTTCAGGAGCTATGACTTTTCGGGTTGCTTCGTTGTGAAAAAGATTTTCTTGAGTAAATATGCGGTAAGGCTTATATTCGGGTGCTTCTGGTGCAGGAATTTTCAAAGCATTTAGCACCATCACAATACTAGCCACTCCACAGTATGCTTGATTGTTTTGCGTGATAAATTGCGTACTGAGAGGAAAGAAATCTTGTCGCGAACGGCTTTCTATTAGTAATTTTTCCCCTTGTGATGAAGTAAAATCAATTAAATTTGCTGATAAAGTTTGTGTCTGAGCACAGGTACCACCAATAGTAAAACACATACCTAAAATTAAACTATTGATGGGAAATTTAATAGTATTTAGTAGATATTTTTTCATAAATTATCTCTGCTCAAATATTATAAAAATATCATGCTAAACCTTTAGATTTACGAAACTCAAACACGACTTCTTTAATATCACGTAATTCTCCCTCAACTAAATAATTTAATTGTTGCATTTCTTGGGCGGTAATACGTTCGTCAAGTTGGGATATAGCTTTTCTTAACTCTGGATACTTTTGTAACGTTTGTTTACGCACAATTGGTACTGCTTGATAAGGAGGAAAATATTGCTGATTATCTTTTAATATGACCAAATCCAAGCGGGAAATTTGCCCATCAGTAGAATTACCATTAATCATATCTACTTGTTTTTGCAGCAGCGCTCGGTATATTAAACCTAAATCCATGACGCGGGGAGATTGGGCAAAGCGTAAATCATAAGTTTTAGCCAATCCTGGAAAACCGTCTTCTCGCTCTATAAATTCATAACCAAAACCGCCGCGCCACTGAGGCGTATATTGAGCAGCTTCAGAAAGAGTTTGAAGTTGATAGCGCCTTGCATCTTCACCACGTATAATCATGGCAAATGTATTTTCAAAACCCAAAGGTTTCATTACTTCTAAATTAAATTTTTGGGCGTAAGTTTGTTTTAATTTTTCGTAAACAACTTTTGGATCTTTAACTCCTTGTTGTTTCAAAATACCAACAAAAGCTGTGCCTGTATATTCTATATAAGCATCAATTTTGCCAGCCACAAGAGCTTGATGAGTAACTAAAGCACTAGTAAAGCGCAGACGCCCAACTTTTAAATTTGTGTTAGCTTCAATTTGCTGTGCTAAAAGTTCGCTTAAAATATCTTGTTCGGTGAAACCTTTAGAAGCAACAACAATATCACCACTGCCTCCACTATTATTACTAGGTTGACAGCTAGCAATTGCAAATGCCAAGGTAAAAGTTAAAAGGAAAAATATAAAAAATCTTTTCATGGAGGGTAGTTAGTAGTTAATAGATAGTAGATAGTAGTTAGTAGTTGGTTGTTTGCCACTAACCACTATCAGTCTTAAAGAAAAATTCATTTATTTATACCTATCTACCTAATCTTCAAATTTTTTTCTATCAAACCAATTCCCAAATCAGCAACTAAAGCAATTACTGCTGCTGGAATCGCGCCAGCTAATATTAATTGATCGTTGACTGTCGAGATCCCACGAAAAATTAACTCTCCCAAACCACCCGCACCAATAGCAGCAGCGATAGTAGCAACACCGATCGCTATCACTGTCGCCACTCGCACTCCCGCTAAAATCACCCCCATCGCTAAAGGAATTTCTACTTGTAAGAGCAATTGTCGATCTGTCATCCCCATACCGCGCCCAGCCTCGCGAATTGCCGAATCTACGCCAGCAATACCAGTGTAAGTGTTGCGAATTATGGGTAATAAAGAATATAGAGCCAGGGCAACAATTGCAGGAGTAGCGCCAATCCCGCCAATTATAGGCACGGGAATAAGTAAGCCAAACAGTGCTAAACTAGGAATAGTTTGAAAAATATTAGCAATCCCCAAAATCGGTTGACGCAGAGATTTTTGACGAGTAATGAGTATGCCCAAAGGTATGCCTATCAAAATGGCGATGCCAATAGCAACTACAACTAGCACTAAATGTTCGAGTGTGCGATCGAGGATTTCTGGGGCATATTTGATTAAGAAAAAATCGGTGATATTCATAGGAAAAAAGATTTTAAGCATTCCATAAAAGCAAGAGCTTCTGGATTTTGCGAGCGCATAAATTCTTCTGGCGTTTCCAACACCACTAATTCTCCTCCATGCATTAAACCTATTCTCGATGCCAAAATAAACGCTTCTTGAATATCGTGCGTCACAAAGACAACAGTCTTGCCTAATTCCTGCTGTAACTTTAAAAATTCTTGTTGCAATTCTAGCCTAGTAATCGGATCGAGTGCGCCGAAGGGTTCATCCATCAGCAATACAGGTGGATCTGCTGCTAGCGCCCTAGCCACACCAACTCGTTGCCTTTGCCCTCCCGAAAGTTCATGGGGATATCTTTGGGCAAATTTTTCTGGTTCTAAACCAACCAAATGCAGAAGTTCATATACGCGGCTTCTAATTTGTTTGGGTTTCCACCTTTCCAGAGAAGGTACTAAACCTACATTGCGTTCAACAGTGAAATGGGGAAATAAACCAGTTTCTTGAATAACATAACCAATTTTGCGCCGCAGTTGAATTTCATTCCACTGAGTTGTCGGAATGCCATCAAATACAACTTCGCCTTGAGTGGGTGTAAGCAGGCGATTGATTAACTTCATTGTCGTGGTTTTGCCGCTACCACTACGTCCAACTAATACTAGCGCTTCTCCTTGGCTAATGCTGAAATTGAGATTCGATACCAAAGGGCGATGGTTGCGGCTAAAGGTGACATTACGAAATTCGACAGCAATCTCCTGGGGCATAAGTTAAGTTTCCGTGGAGGTTGGTTTTAGTAAATTATGTGCTGATTTTGTGAGTCATGAAAGAAGTTCTGTCACTTAGGCGATCGCATAATCTTAACGAAGTTTCATGCAACTCTCAGCCTAATATCAGCTTCAGCATTCACAGTATTGATTAAGTGAGGCAATCCCTATCAATTTATACGGCTTGCTTAATTGTTACCTTTATAAAACTTAATAAATAATAGAAGATGAAAAGAAGACATCTTTTAACAACTGCTGCTGCCACAGTGAGTGCAGTAGGGTTATCAAGCTATTTAACTAGGAGAACACAGGTTATGGCAACTTCTAATACTGAGAAATTTGAAGTCAATAAAACCGAGGAAGAATGGCGTCAAACTTTGACACCAGAACAGTTTCGTGTCCTGCGGAAACACGGCACAGAACGGGCTGGTACTAGTCCACTAGATAAAAATTATGCCAAAGGTACTTACGTGTGCGCTGGTTGTGGACAGCCACTGTTCACCTCAGAAACCAAATTTAACAGCGGTACTGGCTGGCCGAGTTTTTATGCACCCATTGAAGGGGCTATTGCCACATCCGTAGATAAGTCATTTTTTATGACTAGGGTTGAAGTCCATTGTAGCCGCTGCGGAGGACATCTCGGTCATGTGTTTAATGATGGCCCTGCACCGACTGGAAAGCGCTACTGCATGAACGGTGTCGCGATGGAATTTACTCCTCAAGCGTAATCTTGACGTGTCTTAAATAGAAAAGCGATCGCTTGATTTGGGCTTGTACAAAAGAGGCGATCGCTTTTTATTATTTAACTTAATCACTCCTAATTTATATTAACTTTAAAAAATCAGGTAGCACCCTTTCTCTTCATACTTTGACTGTGATTATTTGATGCTTAATATCCTGATATTAATTAAATTACAATCAAACAATCTTTCTTTTGGGGGAAGTAGATATCACTTCTTTAGATAGAAACGTTAAAGCAGCTAAAAAAGTTATTTTGATAATACACCAGAGAAAAGTTTTAAATAACACCAGAGAATATAATCACTGGTTTATTACTTAGAAAACCTTTAATGCTATTTAGCTCTACATTTTTTACTTGACTTGGAAATTTAAGACAACACCTATGACTAATCCAAACGATAACAAAAGCTACCGAGAAGTTCAGCAAGACAGTTACACCGACAGTAACGGAAATATCCACACTAATGTAACGCGAACCACTGAAACAGTTGGCAATAGAGGAGTAGATCCTAACTCCTATCAAAGCGGTTATGTACACGGGCGTGTATCTGAGCGCGATTACCAAGAAGAGAGATTAGGACAACGAGATGATGACAACACTGCTCGTGGGTTATTCTTAGGCTTGTTGCTTGCCTTGCTAGCAGGGTTAACAGGCATTGCCATCTGGTATTTCACCCAACGCGATGAAGCAGTTGAGAATACTGTTACACCAACTGTGACTGTCACACCAACTGTGACTGTCACACCAACAACAACACCTCAACCCCAAACTACAATTATTGAAAGAACCACGGAAGTACCTGTTCCGATTCCTGTTCCCCAACAAAATACTTCATCAACAACCGCTCCTACTCCACCTAATATCAACATCACCGTTCCACCCGAACCACCTGCGGCTAGACAAACTACTCCAGCATCACCATCAAATTCCAATCCAGAGACTGGTACTACAGCTACACCTTCTCCAGATTTAACACCTAATAATAATTCTTCTACTACTGAGAACAGCAATCAAAATAATTCATCTCAGTAATAGATATTAGCTGCTAAGAAATCCTCTCTTAATCCGAGAGGATTTTTGATATTTCAACATAAATAATACTTCGCTACGAAACTTCTTTTAAATCCAAATTAAATCCCGGCAGTATATCTTCTCCTGATAAAGTAGTGGGATTTTCTAATATTTCTACATCTTGTCCTTGCCGATATATCTCCACTGTTATATTTTTTCGGTCAATCAACCATCCCGAACTAGCCCCATTTGTTATATATTCCCGCATTTTTGACTGCAAAGTTTCCATACTGTCAGAAGCAGAACGCAACTCAACCACAAAATCTGGACATCATAGAAAAATAACATTTGTCTGCAAGAATATTAATTTTTTACTCTATACTTTGCTGAGATGTCTCTCATCTGACTGTGCTCGAAATACACGTTCAAAAGGTTGACAACGATAGCGGCGATAAATATCAAAATCCTTATCTAATGTTGCGATCGCACAGATATTTAAACGCTCGGAAATAGCAACTAGGGACAAATCTGCAAAATCTCCAGGCAAACTAGCATATTGAGTGTTGAGTTCAGCTATTCTTGCAAAATCTTCTGGTAGCAGCGATTCACATTTATATACTAGATTTGTTAAATGTAATAAAAATACATTCTGTACCTGCCGATTAGGAGCAAGAAAGTACATTACCTCAGTAACACATGCAACTGTAGTGATTAAATCACTAGTACAACTGGTGAAAAAATCTCGAACTTGGGTGTGATAATTATCTGTTGAATTGTAAAAAGCTATTAGTAAGGAACTATCAACAAGAATAACAGGGTGATATGTCATGCTTCTTGCTTTTGCTGGCTTTGTTCATAACGTTTCTGGAAATACTCCGCCAGATACTTATACCGTGCATCCCTATCAGATAAATTACCAGGGCCGTTTAGTAAATGCTCCGGATAACCACCCATCTTCTCTAAAACAGTTTTTCTCGGCTGTAAGCTTTCCCAATGTTGGCGCAACAACCGTTTAACTAATTCACCACTTGTCGTTTTCTCCTGCGCGAGAATTTCTACTAAATACTTCTCAGTTTCATCATCTAAATTTAGATTCAACATATAAATTCCTACATCAGATTTCAATACTTGATTATTTCCATCATAAACAAAAATCTATCCTTACATTTCCCGCCTATATTCTTCTAACAATTGCGGAATGTAATCATATCCATCTACACCAATCACAGCAATAATTCTCTGACGATTTTGTTGCAATGTATTTTGAAATGCTTCTGTACCTAATTGTCCTTGCAAAATTGTCAGTAATCCCGCAGGTTTTCGCCACTCCTGTGAAGCTATTTGGTTTAACAAATACATTCCCAAACAGCCAGTGTAAATTGCTCTTTCAAAATTTGCCAGATTGTAATTTGCTTCAGCTAAAGTTGCTAAATTCAATCCTTGTAGATACAAATCACCAGCAACTTGTGCTGTCCTAAAACCTTCTTCTAAATTTTTAATCGCATTTTCTGGTTGTTTAATTATTAAATATGCAATGCCTAAACTACTCAAACATAAAGCTTTACTTTGCACATCGCCTAATTGCTCTGATAACCTTAAGCCTTGTTGCAAATAGTTAATAGCCATCTCATAAGTTTCTGGTTCTAACTCTTGCAACTGCTGTGCCTGCATCACTTCGCTATAGCCCAAGTTAACCAAAGCATAAGCTTCTCCGGTTCTGTTGCCTGATTGCCTACTCAGAATTAATGCCCTTTGACTGTAATCTATGGCTTCCGAGTAATTTTGTTGGGCAACACAAGTACGGCTCAGATGGTTGAGATTGGCAATTTCACAAGGGCGATCGCCTGCATTGCGCGCAATCTCCAATGCTTGCTGATGAAAATTAATAGAGCGATCGTATTGCCCCAATGCTCGTTGCGAATATCCTAAAAGCGTTAATATCCGCGCTTTCTCTTGGGTTCCCTCGACACGACGTAAAGGTTCATCGAGGTAATTTAGCGCATCCCGCAAGTAGCTACCAGCAAAGGAGGCAAAAATACCACCATATAAGGGAAAATACTGCCGTTGGGAAAAGGTTCGCAAAATTTGTAACATTACCTGCGAAGCAGCATTACCGTAAATTGTACTCAAACCAAAACCATCTGCCAGTTGACTCCAAATCACAGCAAAAGTCAAAAAAGTGGAAATTGATAGCTTTGATCCAGCTTTAACGTTGTATGGTTGTTGGTCAAACCAGTGAACTAATCCCCGTTGCAAGTATTGTAGTATTAATGTTATTTCCACCCAGTCACTGAGATTGACATTGCGTTGCTGTTCGGCAAATGCAACTATAGATTCCTCCATCGCTAAAGTGCGAAGTAGTGCTTTGGGTAACTCACTATTGGTTTGCTTTGCCCAAGTTGCCCAAGGGCCGCTTTCTCCTGGTATGCCACCAAATCCTAAGGAATCCTGACTTTGTTCGTACATCCAACTGACGAGATGTTCTTGCAGTCGTTGCCAAGCGGCGACACCACGAGTTATGCCATCGGCGATATACTGAAAATCTTCATCTGCTTGAGCAAATTGTTGTAAAGATTTTGACAACTGTTGAATTTGTTGTAAAGTCAGGGGATGCTTGCGGTTGGAATCGGTAACTCGCAAAAACGCAGCAAGGCGCTCTCCTGTTGGAGCTGTAGTAATCTCTTTAATGGCAGCGGCTGTAGCTTCTGTAGCTTTATTTTGTTCTTCAGCACGTTGCCATTGACTTTGGATTGTCTTAATTGCTCTTAAAGTACGGGTGGCTTTTGCTTTTTTGAGTTCATCTTTTTCAGTGTCTACTTGCTGCTGGATGCTATTGAGGCGATCGCTCAACGCCAACTCAAAAATTTCTCCCGTCCCCACCGTCACACTCTTGAGCAGCATTTGATACACTTGCTCAACAGAACTAATCTTGCCTTTGAGGGTGGCTTCGACAATTTCATCGATCAGGGCAAGGTAGCGATCGCGAAGGGAGACAGACTCAGACACTTTCCAAACCAAGAACACACTATGTTCCATTCTAATTCTTGTCTGGACAATGCAGAGCAACTCAAGCAACAAGGACTAAATATTATGTTTGCTTAGAGACTTATTATGAAAGCAGACGCGGGGACACAAAGACGTGGAGAAATTTTAATGTCTACTTATGACAATATATACGCGATCGTGCGCCAGATCCCAAAAGGTCGAGTAGCAACATATGGACAGGTAGCGGATTTAGCTCACCTTTATGGGAAAGCGCGTTTAGTGGGATACGCTCTTTATCAAGTTGATGAACGCTTATCAGATATACCGTGGCATCGAGTCATTAATTCTAAAGGAGAGATATCTTATTCACCTTTGCGACATGGCGGAGATTATAGACAGCGTTATCTTCTTGAACAAGAAGGAATAATATTTAGCCCTGAAGGAAGAGTGAACTTGCGTGAGTATAAATGGCAACCTTAATACTATTTTGGAAAATGGAATTGAAAATCGCCTTTTGTGTTCGGGTTAGGTAAATCCATCTGTCGAAACATTTTTAAAGTTGTTAGAACTTAAGCACTAGTTACGGAAGAATAAAACCCCTCTCCAAATCTCCCCTCTAAAGAAAAACACTGTACTCCTTCCCTATCCCCTGTCCCCTGTTCCCTTGTCCCTTGTTCCCTGTCTCCTGTCCCTTGTTCCCTGTTCCCTGTCCCCTGTCCCCTGTTCCCTGTTCCCTGTTCCCTATCCCCTATCCCCTGTTCCCTGTTCCCTGTCCCCTGTTCCCTATCCCCTGTTCCCTGTCCCCTGTCCCCTGTTCCCTGTTCCCTGTTCCCTATCCCCTGTTACCTCATCTAGACTCCATGCTGCTTAAACCATGCTTGCAGGCGTTGCCAACCGTCTTTGGCTTCTTTTTCACGGTAGGAGGGGCGATAATCAGCAAAAAAGGCATGAGGTGCATCCGGATAGACAACAATTTCTGATTTACTGCTGCTTAACTTCAGGCGATCGCGCATCTTTTCGACTGTATCGAGGGGTATGCCTGTATCTTTGCCACCATAAAGTCCAAGAACAGGGACTTTTAACTCAGACGCAATATCAACGGGATGCTTGGGCGTTAATTTTGTGGTGTCACCCACCAATCGCCCGTACCATGCCACACCAGCCTTAACCTTAGGATTGTAAGCGGCGTATAGCCAGGTAATACGTCCACCCCAACAGAAGCCTGTAATTCCTAAGCGATCGCCATTACCTTTAGCAGACTTTACAGCCCAACCTACCGTAGCATCGAGATCGGACATTACCTGAGCATCAGGTACTTTCGCTACTATTGGGCGAATTTCTTCTATGCTGTTTAACTTAGAAACATCGCCTTGACGTACAAACATTTCCGGAGCGATCGCTAGGTATCCCAACTTGGCAAAGCGACGGCAGATATCTTGAATGTGCTCGTGTACACCAAATATTTCCTGAATCACCAACACAATCGGAAAATTCTTGCCTGTAGCAGGCATAGCTCTATAGGCAGGAATTTTGCCATCTTTGACAGGAATTTTCACTTCACCCGCGATTAATCCTTTGGCATCGGTGGTGATGACTTTGGCAGAAATTGGTTGCACTGCTAGAGCGAAACCCGTTGCCAGGGTGGCAGTGGCAATAAATTGACGGCGCGTTATTTCTTTCATAAATAAGGCAGAGGGCAGTAGGCAGAAGGGAAGACTTGGATAAGGAGAAGGGAAGACAAGGGGCAAGAACATCATTCGATTTCACCGTATCCCCATCTAAGCCTCCGCAAGGGTACTCCCGCCACACCGGAACGGTTGGCGGTGATGGGGAATTGCGGGATGATTGGAGGTGTACTCTACCCTTCGGGAACGCCAAGGGCGAACGAGAACCCCTTCGGGGAACGATACCCCTTCAATCATCAGGATTGCTTTGCTTCTCAACATAAGATTTAAGTTGTTCAAGGGTGACACCACCGCAGGATGCGACAAAATACGCACCCGTCCAAAAGACTGGTTTTTTATAAAATTGATTGACTTGTTCATTGAACTCCTTGCGAATTAAGCGGCTTGAAACCGTCTTAAGGTTGTTAACCAGCTTGCTAACTTCAACATCTGGTGGGTAACTGATAACCAAGTGAACATGGTCTGACTCTCCGTTAAACTCTGTAACTTTGCTTCTCCACTTAGCACAAGTGCTTTCAAATATCTCTTTCAGCCGATTAAGCATTGACTGGTTGATTACTTTTCTACGATATCTTGTCACTAACACTAAATGAATATTTAAGCTATAAACAGCCCTATGGCTTACGTTGTAACTCATTCCACTAAATGGTATTATCAGTATATGTTACTCACTTACCAGTACAAACTCAACCCCACACCACAGCAGGTTGTCACGATGGAAACCTGGGGTGAGTTGCTACGCCGTCACTACAACTATGCGCTAGGGCAAAGACTGGATTGGTTAAACCGCACAAGGTCACAAATTGACCGTTGTAGCTTGATTTCGGAACCAATTGGTGAGGTGCCACAAAAAGTTGACTACTATACACAAGCATCCGACCTCAAGCAGACTAAAGAACTGTTTCCCGAATACAAAAACATCTACGCCGACTGCCAACAACAAAACCTGGTGAGATTAGACAAGGCTTGGAAACAGTGGTTGATGTCAGATAAAAATGGGAAGCGAGGAGGACGACCACGGTTTAAAAAGCGTGGTGATATCTGCTCCTTCACTTTCCCTCGTGTTAACTGCGCCAAAGCAGGGGCGCACTTGGTACGTAATATCCTCAAGTTGTCTAAAATTGGTGAGATTGAGGTGATTTTGCACCGACCAATCCCCGACGGTTTTGAGATTAAACAAGCAACTATTCTCAAGAAAGCTGATGGTTGGTATGTCAGTTTTTCGCTCTTAGATAAAACCGTACCCGAACCAATACCTGTTGATGAAATTAAAACTGCTACTGGCATAGATGTTGGGCTAGAGAAGTTTTTGACTACTGCTGACGGACAAAGCGTTGAAGTGCCTCAGTATTACCGCAAAGCGCAGTCAGTTTTAGTTCGTCAACAGCGAAAGCTTGCGCGTAAAACAAAGGGGTCTAAAAACTATCAAAAACAGTCTAACAAGGTTGCAAAACTTCATTTGCACGTTGCAAGACAAAGGAAAGAGTTTCACTATCAAGTTGCTCACTGGTTGGTTAAATCCTATGACTTAATTGTTTTTGAGAACCTGAACATTAAAGGATTAGCTAGAACACGACTGGCTAAGTCGATACTTGATGTTGCTTGGGGTGCATTCCTCCAAACTATGCAAGCAGTAGCGGTAAGACGCGGCAAGCACTGCCTTGGTGTTGACCCCAGAGGGACAAGTATTAATTGTTCTGGTTGTGGTGCAAGAGTTGAGAAAACCTTGGCGGTTCGTGTTCATAGCTGTTCTTGTGGTTTAACTATTGACCGCGACTGGAACAGCGCAGTTAATCTTTTAAAACATGGGTCGGTTGGACTACCGATTCCTGTCTGTGGAGGCTTAGACATTAGTCAGCCTGTGAAGCAGAAAGTCTCATTTGTGAATCTGAGATGCTCCCGCTACACTGCTTGCAGTTAGCGGCGAGGGTTGTCACAATGTCTCAAGAGGTATCATAATTGAGGACATCTTCAATATGAGTAAAATACGTGCTGTCGTTGTCGATCCTAATGTGCAGGGGCGTTTAGTACTGCGTGATGTGGATGCACCCACGCCTGCTGCTAACGAAGCAACGATCCGGGTAGCGGCAATTTCTCTCAACCGAGGTGAGGTGAAGCGTTCCACCACTGCTGAGGCTGGTTGGCATCCGGGGTGGGATTTGGCGGGAACAGTAGAAACCCCTGCTGCTGATGGTTCTGGGTTCGGTAAAGGAACGCGGGTTGTCGGTTTACTTCGTTCTGGAGCTTGGGCAGAATTAGTAGCAGTACCAACCCACTCGCTAGCAGAATTACCACCATCAGTATCCTTTGCTCAGGCTGCTACTTTGCCTGTAGCTGGTTTAACAGCTTACCATGCTCTACTCAAAGGTGGTTTGCTTTTGGCTCGCCCCGTATTAGTCACAGGTGCATCTGGTGGTGTTGGTAACTTCGCCATTCAACTAGCACGTCTTAGTGGTGCCCAAGTAATAGCACATATTCGCACTCCAGAATATGAGTCTTTTGTTAAAAATGCCGGAGCGGATTCTGTTGTCATTGGTGAAGAACTCTCACCAGCTAGTAAGTATGGCCCTTATCATTTGATTGTCGAATCAGTAGGTGGCAAGACTTTAGGAACAGCTTTAGGCTTGTTGGCAGAAAATGGAGTGACAGTGCTACTTGGTGTTTCTGGGGGAGCAGAGGTAACATTCGATGCACAACGCTTTTTTGCGACAGGTGGTGCGAGTTTATACGGCTTAATATTGTTTCACGAACTACAACGAGAATCAGCAGCAATTGGATTAACAAGGCTTGTGAATTTGGTAGCAGCAGGTAAGTTGCATCCACATATCGATTTAGAAGCTTCTTGGATAGAAGTTGCTGATGTAGCACAAAAACTGCTCGACAGAAGTTTTCCTGGAAAGGCGATATTGCATATCGCGGATTAGACACATAGGGCATCTAAAATTAGAGCGATCGCTATTCCCGCACGAGCAATCGCTACTTTTTTTAGACAAATTGCACCACACCCCATTGTCCATTCGTTAACCAATCAGGATCGGATTTTGGCACTTGCTCAACAACTTCAGGTGGAATACCTGCTGCTACTTCTGATTTGAGAGTACGTAGAGCTACTATTGGAACAGGTAAATATGACACTATATCTGCAAAATTAGTCGTATAATCCCAGTGCCTATCTCCCAACAATCTGCGATAATTTGCGTCACCTTTGATAATCAGCAAACTTGCATTTGCTAACTCATTTTTGAGTGAATCTGGTATTTCCCAAAATGCTAAAGGCGATGTCCAAAAATAATCATCGCCTAGAACTAATTGCCCTGCTGTCATATATGATTGCAACCTTTCACCAACAACTGAAACTTTTTCATAGCCAGATGTTGCTAAAAACTCTGCTGTATCGTTTACATCTTTAATCATGGCATCAGAAACAAAAGTAGGGTGAGGTTTCAAGTGCAGCTTAACTTGACTAGCAATACCACTACCTAATAGAAACTCTACTAAACATAAGTCACAAACAAGTTCAAACCCAGCATTATCGACGATAAAATCAATTCGCTTACCTGGATTATTAAGTAATAGCTCCGTGACTTTAGACACATCATTTACTAAAATATGAGCTTCTTGGCTTTCGATGTCAAAACGACTGCGATTTGCCTCAAATGCTGACCATAAACTCAAGTCAACTCGATTACCCCAAAGTGCAAAATATATTAGTGCAGTCAAAGCAATCTGGTTAATCTGACTATGTTTTTGGGATTCTTCTAACCAATTTGTTACTTGAGTGCCCAGAGCGATAATTGCATCTAGAGATGTGTTTAAACCTTGAGTTTTTTGCAATTGAAACGGATCTACACCTTGCCATTCACCGGGAAGAAAATAATTAGTAATGTTGAGAATGAGCCGATAAAAATAAGTTTCGGCAAAGAACCAAGGAATATCTACCCAACGTTGCCCCTTGTATGGTTCTAGATATTTATCCCAAGCTGCAAAATCTACATTAGTATCATTTATCAAAGGTAATAAATAACCCGATGGCAGTTCATTGGCTAAGTTTTCTAAACTTGCATTGATGTGAGGTGAAAAATTATTTTCAGCAATAACTCGGCGAGCAATTCCAGGCATTCTTTGAGTGACTGTAAACTCAGTGAAAGTGCCGCGTTCTGAGCCTAACAGGGGTTCTGGCAGGGGTAATTTGGGAATTTGTGATTTCATCACCAAAATTTTCTCTTGTAAAGATTCAGGTCAACAAACAGGATAAGTGAAGTATAAGCAGTTTGATGACCAGAAGCAGGAATCCTTAAGAGGAAACTTGGGGAGAATGTCACCGAAGCGGTAAAGCGATCGCAAATTCAGTTCCTTGCCCTGCTTGAGACATAAAACTGAGTTGTCCGCCGTGTTTTTCCTCTATAATTTGACGAGAAATCGATAATCCCATTCCTGTGCCCTTGCCAACCGCTTTGGTTGTAAAAAGGTAATCAAACATCTTCTGTTGAACTTCTGGCGGTATACCAATACCGTTATCTGCAATCCGAATTACAACATATTCATCCGCCACAGCTGTTTGAATCCGAATCTGTGGGGTTGGGTACTGGTGAGTCCAGCACGTTGCGGAGGTTTCCTCCGTTGTAGCGACTGGCATAGACGCCCGGTAGACAGGCGTAGCCTGGCTTCTCGGAGAGTGGGCGGCTTCTCGTAGAGTACCCGAAGGGGGATTGGGTACTGGTGATTGGGTATCGGGAAAAGCTCTTCCTAGTCCCCAGTCCCTAGTCCCTAGTCCCTCTTCTAGAGCATCGATCGCATTTGCCAGAATGTTCATAAACACCTGATTGAGCAGTCCTGGATAACACTCCAATTTAGGCAATTCCCCGTAGTTCTTAATCACTTCAATTGCAGGGCGATCGCCTACAGCTTTCAAGCGATGTCCCAAAATAGTTAGCGTACTCTCCAATCCATCATGAACATTTACCTGCACTTTGGCTGTGGCATCAGAACGCGAGAAATTTCGCAGAGAAATCGAGATGTCTTTAATTCGCTCTGTACTTAATTTCATTGATTTCAGTAGTTTGAGCAAATCTTGTAGTATAAATTCAATATCAAATTCTCCTAGCGTTTGTTCTAGCTTCAGTGCTGCTTCCGGATAAGACTGCTG
This sequence comes from Chlorogloeopsis fritschii PCC 6912, assembly GCF_000317285.1. Classification (GTDB taxonomy): domain Bacteria; phylum Cyanobacteriota; class Cyanobacteriia; order Cyanobacteriales; family Nostocaceae; genus Chlorogloeopsis; species Chlorogloeopsis fritschii. The sequence continues at coordinate 32,431 of NZ_AJLN01000134.1, forward strand.
ATAAAACTCAATTATCTGCGTTAAATCGGATACATACTCAAACGCTGGCGCGAGGTTGCTTACAAGACATCCAATTGGATTGTTAAGTTCATGGGCGATACCAGCAACTAGTTGCCCCAAAGCTGACATCTTCTCATTTTGAACCAAATGCAGCTGCGATCGCTGTAACTCCTGCAAGGCTTGAGAGAGTTCAGATGTTCGCTCACTTACGCGCTGTTCAAGAATTTCATTCCCTTGCTGTAGTTGTGTGTTCTTCTCTTCCAGCGTTTTAGTCAAATGTCGCAGTTGTAAGTGAACATTGACTCTAGCAAGAACTTCTTGTTCTTCAAAGGGTTTGGTGATGTAATCTACTGCACCCAACGACAGCCCTTTTACTTTGCTATCTGTATCTGCCAGCGCCGTTGTAAAAATAATTGGAATGGTTTGAGTTGCTGGATTGGCTTTTAAACGGGTACAAGTTTCAAAACCATCCATCCCCGGCATTTGCACATCTAACAAAATCAATTCAGGAAATTGCTGCTGGACAATATTGATGGCACTAGCTCCATCCATCGCCATACGAATTTTTAACCCCACTTGTTTGAGCGCTTGAGATAGCACAGACAAGTTAGTTGAGTTATCATCCACAATTAAAATAAATCCGGTCGCTGAGTGATGCATAATTTGTCAAAAGTTGTTGACTAAAGATTGAAGAAACGTTGTGAGTGCATTTAATTCACAGTCTTCTGCAAGGTTTGAGATTTTTTGAGCAAAGACTGCCAATTGAGGATCTGCTGCTTTAAGTTTTTCAACAGCCTCTACAAGTTCATCCAAGTCTCCCATTTCGATTAACTGATTCAGATGCTGCAAATCTTCTATCGAAGGTGCTTTGATAGTTTCTGAAGTCATGTCATCAGTAATGTTGGCTGCTGTAGCGACAGGTTCAGTTTTGGTGTCATAAACCCACTCTAATTTGAGGTAACGTTGAATCAACAGAAGTAGGCTCTCAGCCTCGATTGGTTTTGGTAAAAATTCATTCGCACCTGCATCCACACTTTTGAACTGATCCGCTTCAAACACACTCGCGGAAGAAGCAATCACAGGCGTATCTTTGAACTGAGATAACTGACGCAGATGTCTAAGCATCTCAAAGCCATCCACGATCGGCATCACTAAATCAGTAACGATCAAGTCAGGATTCTCCGTCACCGCTTTGTCTAACCCTTCTTGCCCGTTGATGGCTTCTACTACTTCAAAACCGATTGGTTCCAGTAAACTATTTAAAACAGAGCGGTTCTCCCAGCGATCGTCAACAACCAGCACCTTACGGATTACTCCTTGATAGCCGACGATCGTGCCCTGCCGAACAGATCTAGAGGAATGTGCCCAGTTTTGGGCTTCGGGCAATTCTACATCAAACCAGAACGTGCTGCCTTGACCTAATTCGCTTTGCACCTCCAGCATACTGCCCATCAGCAAAGCAATTTTTTGACTAATTGCCAAGCCAAGCCCAGTTCCTTCGGCTTGTGTTTTAGTATTTCCCACTTGCTCAAACGGCATAAAAATTTTCTCTAATTCCTCTGGTTTCATGCCAACACCAGTATCCTGAATCTGGAAGCGAGTTTTGTAAGAGTTTTGAGGTGATTTTTCTATCGTGCCTACCTTGAAGGTGACACTACCTTGCTCGGTGAATTTAATGGCATTTCCTAACAAATTAATAATCACTTGGCGTAAACGCTTCTCATCACCTCGAACACCCGTGGGCAAGTCTGCATCGGGTTGATAAACGAAAGCAATTCCTTTTTGCTCGGCACGAATCCGACAAATTTCGGCAATACCTTGTAGAAATGACGGAAAATGGAAATCACTGGGACTAAGTTCCATTTTCTGTGCCTCAATTTTAGCTAAGTCAAGAATATCGTTGATTAGCATCAACAGGTGAGAGCCGCATTGGTGAATAATGTTGATACCTTTGCGCCCCTTATCAGTCATTGGTTCTGAGCGCAGGAGAATTTGAGCGTAACCAAGAATGCCGTTTAGGGGCGTGCGTAACTCATGGCTCATATTAGCGAGGAAGTCGCTTTTGGCTTTACTGGCATTGTCTGCCGCTTCTTTGGCGTATTTCAATTCTGCGGTGCGTTGTTCTACCCGCAGTTCAAGTTCTTGATTGGTTTTTTCCAGAGCAGTGAAAGAGTCTCGTAACTGTTGTGCCATGCGGTTAAAAGATTGAGCAAGCACACCCAGTTCTTTCACGCCTGAAGTTTCAACTTCTTGATCTAACTCTCCTTGTGCGATCGCCTCCGAAGCCCGACTCAAACGTAAAATAGGTCGAGCAATCCAGCGAGAGGTATAAATGCCCAAAACAGTTGCTAGTACCAGTGCAATGATACACAACCAAATGGTGTTGAGAGTGTTTGCATTAATTTGTCCCATGAAGTCTGATTCGGGCATGGCGACAACAACTAACCAATCTAGCCCCCATTCGTCTTGCCAGGGAGAAACTTGGACAAACTGGCGCTGTCCATTCACTATGAAATCTAGCTGCTGGCTAATTTTAATAGTTTTTAGATCGCCAAATTTCTCAGTCAGATAATTCGATGTCGCTTGAATTAAGGTATCTTTAATTTGAGTGCCTTGTAATCGCTGTGGTTTTTGAGAAACCACTGAAAATACTGGAGTATCGCTGGAGCTAGCCACCAAAAAGCCAGTGCGTTCCAGAATGAAAATCTTACTTGATTGGCTGACTTTAATTTGACGCAGAAAATCACTGATTTGTGAAAGGCGCTGTTCTACACCAATACTACCGATCAGATTTCCTTGCTGATCATAAATAGGTCGGCTAGTGGCGAGTGCCAAGGGATAGTTATTAGTTTCCCATTGATAAATTTCGCTCCATCCTGGTTTGCCAGTTTCAACGCTCTTGGTGTACCAGCCTTCCTTCTGAAATTGGTAATTTTTGGTAATTTCAAATAATTTTACTGGCTTGCCTTGAGTATCAGTTGTGTAGTTGTACAAATCACGATTGCCATAACGATTAAGCAACACCAAACTGATATCTGGGTTGCCGTGATTTGGAATTGTAGACTCGCGGTAGTATCCAGAAGCAATAAAGTTTCCTGTTTTAGAACCGTAAAGGATATAGCCAACATTATAGGTTTTGACTTGCTTAAATAAGAACTGAGCTAAACGATCTGGATTTTCTGGATTCAGCAATCCTAAATCGATTTGCTCTCCATTAATTTGAGTTAGATAACGAGTAGCTGCGGCATAACTGTCAAGATGTTGATCGATGCGATCGCCTACTTCAGTCTGCAAGTTTACAACCATTTCGTTGATTGCTTTTTGCCCGTTTCGTAGAGAAAGGTATCCAGTCAGTCCTACTGCTGCAAAGATTTGTAGAATGAACGGAACAACTAAAACAATTCGTAGGGGAACTTTATCAGATACTTTAGAAACCGCATGAATTATAGGCTTAAATAGCATGGTAATAAGAAGCTTTCAACATAACATAAGATGTATATTTATAGTTCCCATCAAGAGTCAAAAATTTCAGGTTCTCGCGCAATTTTGTTGATGGGTGTTAAAAGGAACTAGGGGCTAGGGACAAACAGAGGACAGGGGGAGATGCGGAGAATCTATCAAAAACATTCCCCGTGTCCCCTTGTCTCCGTGTCCCCTTGTCTCCGTGTCCCACTTTCCCCTCCCCAACTGCGATGGCTGAAAATCTCCTATTTAAGAAGGTAAAAAAAGCTTTAAAAGAAGCTGATACTAGGTTTGTTCGTATTCTTTGGTGTGATAACGCTAACATTATTCGTGGTAAGGCTGTGCACGTAGAAATGCTGCGCCACTACTTTGAGGATGGTGTTGGCATATCTGCAGGACAACAGGGAGTCCCGGTAATGTATGATGGTGTTGTCCTTCAGACAGGTCTAGGGCCAGTTGGTGAAGTGAGCTTGGTACCTGATTGGACTAGCCTTACAGCTTTGCCTTATTCTCCCAAAAATGCTCGTGTTATGGGGAATATGATGCTTTATGGAAAGCCGTGGGGGCTGTGTCCGCGTCATTTCTTGGTACGAATGATCGAGGCGGCAAGAAGTCAAGGGTTGGAAATTAAAGCAGCATTTGAGAATGAATTTTACCTGCTGCGGCAAACTGCTGACGGAATTTTACCCGCAGACTCTACACTCTTCGCCTCTACCCAAGCAATGGATATCAATTGTGAAGTAATTAATGACATTGCTGAAGCGCTGATAGCCCAGGGTATCCCTGTAGAGCAATATTATCCAGAATCAGGCCCCGGTCAACAAGAAATTTCCATGCAATATACCGACGCTTTAGGTGCTGCTGATAGGCAAATTGCCTTTAGAGAAACAGTACGGGCTGTTGCAAGACACTACAATCTCAAAGCTTCTTTCTTACCTAAAATTTTCCCAGAAGCTGCTGGTAGCGGTTGTCACATCCATATGAGTCTGTGGCGAGATGGGCAAAATCTTCTACCTGATGCGCAAGGTATCAATGGTCTATCGCAAGTGGCAAGAGCATTTATTGCTGGCATATTGCATCATCTACCAGCACTGATGGCATTGACGACTCCTAGTATTAATTCTTACCGTCGCATTCGTCCTCATTCTTGGAGTGGTGCTTTCCGTTGTTGGGGGTTAGATAACCGCGAGGCAGCAGTGAGAGTACCTAGTGCTGTTGCCTTTGATAAACCTACACACTTTGAATTGAAAACCGTAGATGCCACAGCCAATCCTTACTTAGCTTTAGGTGCGGTAATAGCAGCTGGCTTAGACGGCGTGCAACAAGGTTTAGAAATAGAACAGCCAGTAGCTGTAGATCCTGGATATTTATCAGAGGATGAGCGCACAGCCGGAAAGATTGATCCTTTACCGAAAACTTTAGGGGAAGCGATCGCGCAACTTAAACAAGACAATATTCTTCTCAATGCTCTAAATTCGCAGTTGTCAACAGCCTTTTTAGCTGTGCGTGAAGCTGAGTGGGAAGCAATGAAAGATTGGGAATTAGAAGCAGAGGTGAAAGTTTTACTGGAGCGGTATTAGTGAAGGCAGATGGCAGATGGCAGAAGGAATCCTGCAACTAAGCAGAAAGGGAAGCATTAAGTTTACCAAAGCGGCGATCGCGTTTTTGGTAGCTCAATAAAGCCTGATAGAACGCCATACGGTCAAAATCCGGCCAGAGAATATCAGTAAAGTACATCTCTGTATACGCAAGTTGCCACAACAGAAAATTACTCAATCGCACCTCTCCACTGGTACGAATCAGCAGATCTGGTTCAGAAGTTCCTGCTGTGTCAAGGTATTGTGCAACTAAATTTTCATTTACCTGTTGGGAATTGAGTTCTCCTCTTTCCACCAATTCCGCTATCTGATGACAGGCTTTGGTGATTTCATTACGGCTGCCATAGTTGACTGCCACGGTAAAATGAATTGCCTGATTCTGCAACGTCTGTGTCATCGAATGCTGCATTTCCACTTGTAAAGACTTGGGTAGAATCGATAAATCCCCAATAAATGAGATCCGCACTCCTTCTCGGTGCATTTGGGCTAACTCTCGCTTCAACATTTGTTCAAACAAACGCATCAGAAAATCCACTTCTTGAGTCGGGCGTCGCCAATTTTCCGTAGAGAAAGCGTAGACTGTTAGCGCTTTAATTCCCCAATCCTTACAGCATCGCAATAGTTCTTTGAGCGTCTTTGCTCCTTGACGATGTCCAGCAATACGCGGCAGTCCTTTACTAGTTGCCCATCGACCGTTACCATCCATGATTACAGCTACGTGCTGGGGTAACCGATGCGGATCTAAATCTGCGGGTAGTTTTGAGAAAAGTTTAGAAGTCATAAGTAGTTCGGCAAAATTAAATTTATTCGTGGAGACAAGAAATAGGAAAACAATGTGTGTAATTAATTCTGTCTGAGTACTTAAAATCTTGAGCCTTGCTGAATGTGAGTATAAAATTCAAAAATTCGATATCTCAAACTCTTATTCTCTGCGACTCTGCGAACGCCAGTTGCTACAACGCGCTTAACCCGACGCCAGGTGACGCCACTTGCTTTATGCCGGGGAACCCGTCCACCGCAGTGGCTCCTTTATGCCGGGGAACCCTTACTTTCAGAAGCCACTTCGTGTCTACGGCAGTCGCTACCTTCGGAAGTCGCTTCGCGCCTACAAGTCGGCAAAGCCGCCCAACGCGCTGCCTCACCACCGCACTGGCTCCGCAACGCACTGGCTCCTCTGCGTGAGGCTAATTCATTCCTTCACTAGGCACAAGCAACTCTCTCCAAATAACTCTTGCAAATACTCTGGTGTCAGGCTATTATGCCAAATCCATAGACGACGCATTGCATAGATGAATGTGAAAATGAGACTTGCCTGATTGCTCAAAGACCAATCATTCCATTTCAGTGTCCCCATCATGCGTTTCAAAGTACGGAGTAGGTTGTTGCGCTTGTAGTTCTGATGGCGCGTTTTCATCAGTGTTCGTCCCACCCGCACAAGAGATGTATCAGGAAAAGCCCATACCCCAAAGCCCCAAAATTTGGTCATGTGGTTAATTTCGTCCTGCACTAGTTCCTCTAAAACATCCTGAAGTACTCCCGTAGAATGAGCCATCAGCCAGATATAAAGACAGGTTGCGCCGTATTCGGTAGCAACACGGTGTAAGCCGTGGCGATACAAGTCTTCATAGGCATCGTTAGTAGGAAGATAACCTCTGACAGTGCGAAGCTTAGGGGTAATTTTTTCACCTGTTAATTGGTAATAAATCTTGAGCAAAGCCGGGGTGTGCTGACGTTCTTCTTTTTCCCACAAACCAGGTTCTATTAACTCTCCATTGTCATTAACTGTTCCGCCGACAAAACGAGCCATCTGAGGATGTAACTTTTCCAAATATTGTCGGCTAGTTTGGGTATAGCCTCTGATGGGTGCTTCTGTGTCCATTGCCCCCACAAGAATAGATAAAAATACTTCTGGTTTTACACCGATAATTTGCTCACGATCTATAGCTTGCCAGTCAATCGGTTTCCAAGGACGTGGTTGAGGATTTTGAAATTGAATTGGTAAATCGAGTAGGCGATCGCACAATTTTTCGTTGGCAAGATAACGCTCTATCAAAGAACGGATGCGGCGCTGAATCTGGAAGTAATGGGGATTAGAATCTATTTGCTCTGCTAAATCTTCTGGGGTTGGGCTAGGGGCAACAAGCATAATTTTTTACTTATATTTTTATCTCCTTGCCAAATAATTTAAGCTATCCCAGAATAGTTTGTCAGTAGGGCAAAGTAGGAAATTTTACTTGCATTATCAGTGTAAGAGTCGGGGAAAAAGTCGGATGGATGCAAGATTCTGCTTTTTTGCCCTACAGGCTGGAAGCTTTGGGCTACACCAACAAAGGATTGAGCAACCGGAATTAGTATGAAATATGCAGCGAGTCTACTTCAGTAGACTTTAGCTATTAGGTGTGAGAATTGATTCTCTAGCGGGATGGCAACTCATATCTGGGTTTGGTGGGTACAAAAAGATTCACGACTGACTGCACAACATAGACAGTGGCTACAAGATTATATCTAATAAATGAAGCGTCCTTGCTCAACTAGTCTAAAAATCTCTCATGCTTTAAGAGAGATAGTTTCAGCGCAAGCGAGTTTTAATCCCTATTGACCCCTGATAAATAGTACGTACAATTATACGTAGATAAATCTTGATTTGATGAAATCGGCGTTAACTAAAACGCATAACTTATGTCTATCGGCACTTTCGGCAATATCTACTCAGATGAGCTAATTACAGCCACTGAGTTAAATCGTCAGCCTGGGCGAGTTCTGGACAAAGCTTTGGAACGTCCAGTGACAATTACTCGCAACGATCAGTCTTTTGCGTTGTTGCGCCGGGAGGAAGTAACTTCTCTGGTGAAGGCAGCTACTCAAAGTAAAGCTGTTTTTGAAGCATTAACCGTCGCTTTTTCTCTATTACTAGGGAAAGAAATCGGTTTTGAACATCCTTATGGATGGTTGAGCGTATTTGACACGGATGATCTGCAAGAGTTTATCAAGGAGCTAAGTGAGGCTTTTCGGTTGATAGATTCCTCAATTACAGCATGGGAGATGATTGACGCAATCATTCATGAATGGCATGAAAGCGGCATTGCGATCGCTAGTCCTGAACTGGCAGCAGCTTTTAGTGCCGAAACTGATGAAGTACCATTAACCAAACCATCTGCTCATAGTGCTGTCTAATGTGTGTATGTCAGACAACCAAGAAGAAAATCCAATAGTAGAGAATTTGGAGCCGCCAGAAGTTAAACTGACGGCTCCTAAATTATTTGAGATAGAAAGCACTTGGTTAGTGGTAGCCAAAAATCGTCGTGTGAATCGGGATTGGGAAGCTTTAATGCAGCGCCATCCAGAAAACACTCTTCGCTGTTATGAGGATTTATGTACTGCACCAACCACTAGACAGCCAGGACGTGTTTTCCCTTTGAAGGGTAAACTCTATAAGGGGGCATGGGAATACGAGGTGACAAAAGGGGACAGAGTATTTTACGTTCCTGACCTTGAACAATTGAAAGTAGTTGTTTACTATGCAGGGAAACATCCTTCCCCTGCACCCATACCGTAAGTAGCAACTAGCGCGTGATTTTTAATCGCTAGGAAAGAATAAAATTTAACTTCAAGAGACTCTCTGTAGGAAAAGTCGGCAAAAAAGTCGGATTTACAGAAACTTATCCGAAAAGACAGCATGGGAACTGTAAACTATCAATAACTGGCCCTCAAGCTTGCAATTAAATATTCTCGCCGTTATACAATGGACGCTGAAGCAGTATTGGCATGGTTAGACACCGTAATTCCTACTCATACCGGAGAACGGTTGAGCGATCTGCAAAAAGTTATTCTTCAGCAAGTTTGGCACGGTCGAAGATATTTAGAAATTGCTAATTATTACGGTTGTACAGAGGGACACGCTAAAGATGTAGGCTCTCAGTTGTGGAAACTGCTTTCCGAAGTATTGAAAGAGAAGATTAACAAAAATAATTGCCGTGCCACTTTAGAGCGTATTCTCAGAAAAACTACTGCTATTTCAAGTTTTATATGTAACTCGCAATTTTCACCTCATACTATCCCGCTTGCAAACACAGATGGTGCGAATGAGGGATTAAATGCCAATTTTCTGGGACGAGCAGAAGCGATCGCCCACCTCAACAACTTAGTAAATCAAGGTATTAAAGTTATCGTCATTCAAGGTGAAGGCGGCGTAGGTAAAACCACTCTAGCTCAACAATATCTACAAACTCAGGGATTCGATTTAGTCTTGGAACTGTTGATGGCTAAGGAAACTCAAAATATCACTGCTGTGGAACACGTGGTGGAAGAGTGGTTGAAACAGGATTTTGATGAAGAACCTGGGGTGGAATTTGGAGTAACGCTGGGGCGGTTGAAGCGACAACTGCACACTCGCAGAATTGGTATTTTGATTGATAACCTAGAACCTGCACTCGATGGGCAAGGCAGATTTATTACTCCCCACCGCAATTATGTAGAACTATTGTGCGTTTTGGCTGATGCAAGGGTGCAGTCTGTGACTCTGATTACGAGTCGCGATCGCCTCTGCGAACCTGGTGTAAATGCATCCCACTATCGTCTTCCTGGTTTGGATATAACTACATGGCAGCAGTTTTTTATCAATCGAGGATTAGCAATTGATTTAATCACCCTGCAAAATATGCACCGTGCCTACGGAGGTAATGCCAAAGCAATGGGGATTTTGTGCGGTTCAATTCAGGAGGATTTTGACGGTGATATGGCTGTTTATTGGCAAGAAAATCATGCCGATCCTCTGTCTGCAACAGATTTAAAAAATTTGGCAGTTAGTCAAATTAATCGCCTGCAAGCCCTCGATCCTCAAGCTTATCGCCTGCTTTGCCGTCTGGGTTGTTATCGCTATCAAGATGTATCCCGAATTCCAACTCAAGGGTTATTAAATTTACTGTGGGATGTCCCGGCTTCGCAACATCGCCAAATTATAGTCTCTTTGAGAAATCGCTCTTTAGTGGAGTCTCATCAGGGCGAATACTGGCTGCATCCGGTAATTCGTACCGAAGCGATCGCTCGTTTGCGTAACAGTGATGAGTGGGAAACTACCAATCACAAAGCGGCAGAATTCTGGACAAACAACATACAACAGATTGCCACCTTTCAAGATGCTTTGCAAGCCCTGGAAGCCTATTATCACTACATAGAAATAAATGAATTTGAATTCGCAGGAAAAGTCATACTTAAAAGTAGAGATAATCAATGGCGGCAGTTTTTACCACTGGGTAGCACACTGTATCGCATGGGATGGCTTCAGCCTTTAATCGCTGCCATTACTCAAGTTCTTAACAATGTTAATGATAATCAAAATATCAGCGAACTATATAATATTTTAGGTGATTTGTACTGGATTACAGGCAAAATTTATCTAGCAGTTGAATGCCAAGAAAAAACAATTCATCTTGCTACTCAAGCACTAAAATCACTCATTCCCAAGCAAGAAAATAAACATACAGTATATTATTTGCGAATGCTGGAGGTAGATTCTCTCTTAAGTATTGGACTTTACAATATTGATTTGTGGGAACTAGAAGCAGCTGCCCAATTATTTCAGCAAGTTATTTACCTGGCTCAAAATACCGAACACCATCGCTGGGCAGAAAAAGCTTCTGTGTGTTTAGCCTTAGTCAATTCCCATTTAGGTTTGTGTGAGGCATCTTGCGCGTTAGCAGATGTAATCTATCACAATATTATTACAGAGCAAATCGTAGAACAAGCTGGGAGATTTGCTTATTTCATTCAAATACTAGGTCAAACATACGTTAATTTAGGAGATTTTACCAAAGCTAAAGAAATGTTCCAAAAAGCTTTAGCCTTTGCTGAAGAAAGTCATTATATGCAAGTCAAAGCAAAAACGTTGAATGGTTTAGCAGAAATTTATCGGCAGCAAAAAAATTTTGAATTAGCTCTTGCCAATCATGCAGAAGCAATTAAACTTTTGGATAAGATAGGCGCTAAATGTGACTTAGCTATTGCTTATTTTAATTTGGCTTTAACTTATCAAGAGATGGAAAAACCCATAAAAAGTAAAGTTAATTTTGAGCAAGCTATTCAGCTTTTTACTGAAATGAAGGCAACAAAACAAATAGAAAAAGTAGTAGGGTATTCGAGAAGAGTAAGCTAGTACTCCACCCCATTGATTTTGATAAGTCGCAGGTGTTCAGCTCCCCGACTTTTTTAAAAAGTCGGGGATCTATAATCTCATTTCCCTGAGTTAAACTTCTGCCTGCAAAGTTCTTGAAATAGCGATTCCATTTGCTTGGAGTAGGAACGACTATCCATAAATCTGGGGGGTTGCTGCATTTTTTGCTTGATTTCGGCACTCTTTTGTTGGCGCAGATTTGAATCTTGAGCAAGTGCGATCGCTAACTGCACGTAAGCCTCTTCACTGTTAGCAATTAAATCAGGCATTTGGAGTTCTCGTAGCAGGGCTGCTGCTGTTCTAGAGCGTAGAGCATTACCTTCCATAACAACAGAGGGTAGCCCAACTTCCAATGCCTCAACAGTTGTAGTAGCTCCGGAGTAGGGGTAGGAATCCAAATAGATGTCACCTAGTTTTAAACATTCTTTCACATTAGAGCGACCTTGAATATCTAAAAGAATTAGACGATTTTTTTCGATGCCATACTTGGCAAAAAAAGTAGTTATATTACTATAAAGAAATTGTTTAGAATACTGTGTGTCCCAAATAGGGCTGAATGGATATAAAACTAAGACAGCTTTAGGCACAGCAGCCATAATTTTTGCCCAAGTTACCCTTAACTCCGGAATAATCTTGAAAAAGCTAGCGCCAGAAATGAACACAACAGATTCATCTGGTATCCCTAGTATTTGTCTGTTAAGTTGAATTGTAGGAGCGTCTACTTCTTTAGTAAAATCGAAACAAAAGCCAGTGCCATTAATAGTCACTAACTGCTCGCGATAGTGGGCTTGCGCTTCCAAAGGCTCTGTCAAATTCCCAGAAATATAATAGTCAATATTTCGCGTTCCTGTTGTTGCAGGAGAAACGAAATAGGTAGTCTGTATACGTGCCAGTCGATGTAAAACTAATGAACCCAAGAAGGTTGTGGCGATAAATAAGATATCTAAATTATCAGCACGGATAATTTGCACTTGACTATGTGTGTCATTAGGTAATTTAGTTAACCGATCTGCACGGCTCTGACAATACTGCTCCAAAGGGTGGTCGTGTACTTCGATAACATATAAAATAATTTCAAATTTATCTCTATCTAAATACTCAAAAACAGGAAGCGTGTTGTAAGTTTCGGGGTGCGGAAGAAAATGATTTTTAAGCACTCCCAGGCGAATTTTTTTGAGGTTCGCAGGTCGTTCCGGAAAAGTATAATCAATCTTATAGTCTTTAGCTGTCAATACTAACTCTGCAAGTTCAGCACCTTTCGTAAAAATAACCCGCAGATTTTCAGTACTAAAATATAGAGGTGTGACATTAATACTTTTGACAACAAATGAAGCAACATTTTGCCAAAATTTTGAGTTTTGATTGTTGAAGAGGCTAACGTTGACGTAATTGACTAGTTTTTGGATATGGTGGTAGTACTGCTCTACCTCTTTTATCTCTTGAAAATAACCTGGATAGTAAAGGATAAAATTTAGATATTCTTTTAGAAACCAAAGCGGAACGCGAGTAAAATCATACGTCAATGGTAAGTGGTAAGCCTGACGATAGAGCATAGCTACTAGTAGATATTGAATTGCCCTTGGCTCATCAAATCCTCTAGCAATGTTTGCCACCAGCGAATCTACAAACTGCTGCTCTGCTTCTATTAGCTGTTCACCCTTAATGCCGCTATCTAGTAGCATTTGATGTGCTTTACCCACACTACTTAAGTAGATGCTTTCAATACTTTCTGTTGGTATTGTAAGTAAAAATTCAGCGAGTTGTTGTCTAATTTCGCGGATAGTAGGAACTACTGATGGTGCTTGCTCAACTAGCTTCTTAGGAATTAATGAAATGAAAGAGCTAAGGTTGATACTTTGGAGTTTTTTTTCTGCTATGGAAAAGCTTTTTAAATAAATCTGTGGATGAACGATCGCCAATTGAGAAATACTGTTATTTTTGAATTCCCGGTGGAGTGAAGGATATTTTTCTATACAATTATAATTAACAAAAAGTAAGAGATTTTGAGCGTAGCAAGGTTCTACATTTTCATGATTCCATATCTTCTTTCTTAGGTAGTCAATTACTACATACCCATTTTTTTGAAAGTGTTGCACCCAATAATCTGGCCATTGTTCGTTTAAGCTATATGTTCCTCCTTGAGAAGGTATAGCCGCCGAAAAAAGAATAACATCTCCAAGATTTGTGAGAGAATCGATAAACAACTTGGCACAGTCAATAGGGAAATTTTGAGCAAATTCTAGGGATATAACTAAATCAAACTTTCTATTTATTTGCAGCGGTTTTTGGAGGTCAAATGACAAAAATTCTGTTAGAGAAATTTGTAAATTTTCTGTGTCTATATAATCGCCATCTATTCCTAAGCAATCCTCAATCCCAAATTCTTTGAAAACAGATAGCCAAATTCCTGTACCACAACCCACATCAACCACACTATGCGGCAAGATTAACTCTAGAAGTAGAGGAATAATTTCTCTAGCTGAACGTCGCGAACTCTCTTGGCTTGACTCAGAGACTTTTTTAGGAGAGAATTCACTAGCTACCATAGTTTAAAACTCCTTATAGCACCTAACCCCTTTTCCCCTGAGCCTTTGGTTATTGTACAAGTGTGCTCATGAAGCTCATTCTACACCTTAAGAAGCACAATAAATTTAGACTATTTTAGTAGAGCAAGCTGAAGCGATGCTGAAGCGATCGCTAACATTGCTCCAAGCTGTGGTATCCCGGTTAACACCGATGATAGTGAAACTTGCAATTGCCGCTCGCTGGAACAGTGAAGGAATATACCTGATACAAATGATTAGTCTTTAATTCTTTCCCCCTGCCCCTCTGCCTCTTTTTTGACAGTTATTTGTAAAAATGTTAGCTTCGATACTTTATAGTATCCACAAAATAATTATAGGATTTAAAGGCTTTTGTCCTTGCAGCTTTTGCTTTTCACAAACAACTTTTTTAGAATCCCAAATCTCGAATTATGGCTTGTTCTGCCACCCTAAATCAACTGATTGACATTCTCGTTGCCAAACCTGCAAATTTATCAGATGCAGCATTAGCACAATTAAGTAGCGGTATACAAACTGACACGCGTATCCTCCAACCAGGTGAAGTTTTTTTGGCTTTACGTGGCGAAAAGTTTGATGGGCATGACTTTGTACAAACCGCGATCGCCAAAGGAGCCTTAGCAGCAATTGTGGATTTTGAATACCAAAATCCTCAATTTCCCGTGTTGCAGGTAGAAGACACCCTCAAGGCATATCAAAAAATCGGCAGATGGTGGCGCGATCGCTTTGAGATCCCAGTGATTGGGGTAACCGGTTCTGTGGGTAAAACCACTACCAAAGAATTAATCGCCGCCGTTTTAGCAACCCAGGGAAGCGTTCACAAAACTCATGCCAACTTTAATAACGAAATTGGCGTTCCAAAAACTCTCCTAGAACTAAGTGCAGAACAGGATTTTGCTGTGATTGAAATGGCGATGCGGGGTAAGGGACAAATTGCCGAACTCACGCAAATAGCCCGTCCGACAATTGGCGTCATTACTAATGTCGGGACAGCACATATAGAGTTACTTGGTTCTGAGATAGCGATCGCCTCTGCTAAGTGTGAGTTATTAGCAGAGATGCCCAAGGATGGTGTGGCGATTCTCAACCACGACAATCCCCTATTAATGGAGATGGCAGCGAAGGTTTGGCAAGGCAAAGTAGTGTCTTTTGGCTTTGATGGCGGAGATATTCAGGGCAAGTTGATAGATAGCGAAACTTTAGAAGTAGCAGGTATGCAATTACCCCTACCCATGCCAGGGCGTCACATTGGTGCTAATTACATGGCAGCTTTGGCAGTAGCGCAGGTTTTGGGCATTGATTGGTCAGCTTTGAAATCTGGCATTGAGGTGGATATGCCAAAAGGGCGATCGCAGCGGTTAGAATTGCCCAATGATGTAGTAATATTAGATGAGACTTACAATGCTGCACCAGAAGCTATGCTAGCGGCGTTAAATTTGCTGGCAGACACACCAGGAAAACGACGAATTGCTGTATTAGGTGCAATGAAAGAATTGGGAGAGCGATCGCACCAGTTACATCAGCGAGTTGGTGAAACAGTACGAAAATTGAACCTGGATGCTTTGTTGGTTTTGGTAGACGGACAAGACGCCGAAGTAATAGCTCAAAGTGCCCAAGGTATTCCCTCAGAGTGTTTTACGACTCATGCAGATTTGGCTGCAAGGTTGAAGAGTTTTATGAGAGAAGGCGATCGTATTCTTTTCAAAGCAGCCCATTCCGTGGGACTCGATCGGGTTGTCAGTCAGTTGCGTGCGGAATTTGCCAACTCTTAGAAGTTGGAAAGGTTTACCCCCACAATTGTCTGAAATATCTTTATGGTGGCTGCGATTGCCAGTATTTCCGCGATCGCATAGTACTGAGTCAGAGTTAACACCCCTATTAGTTCGCAGTTAGGGCTGTCTTAGCTGAAGCGCTGACTAAATATTAAGTCAATACAGAAGCCTATATCTGAAGTCGCGACGATAAGATAGCAGTGCCTTTTGTGTTGACTGGCTTAGGTTTATACATCATGTGTACAAGAGGTTTATTCGCCTTTATTTATCCTTTATTTATATCAATGACAGTGATTACTCATTTGGAGGTAAAAGATACAAGCCTGTTTCAGTATCAGCGTCAGGTAAGATATCTCGGCTGCTCCTAACATTTCTGCTTTCGCATAAAGCCGCAAAAGATTGTAAACTATCTAATCTTGCGGAAAGTTCGCTGTGAGCATCTAAATATTCAGCTATGGCAATTTGGCGATGTGTCCATACTTCATCAAACTTAGAGCTATAGGACATTTCAAACTCTACATCCACATCGGTTTTCTTGCGGCTAATTTGCTCAGGAGATAAGATGCGATCGCTTGGAGAAATTTCTATAATTCTTTCTACTCTTTCTTGAGAAATATATTCTTGAAAGCGAGGATGAGTAAAGCGATAAGCTGTAGATAAATAAGAGTTTTCATCAATGATTAATTCATTGCCCCAATTTTGCGCTACTTGTTTAAATTTTGGTACTTCGAGAGCTAGTAATTCTCTTGCTTCTTGATATTGACCAATTTCTAATAGAAGATGCACTTCTGTTGCTGTAGCCACCGCCCAACCTTGAATAGACACATCAGCATTAAGCATTAATTCTGCATCTAATTCTGGAGTAACTTGTAAAGCTTGGTTAGCTAAAAATAAACGAACTCTAGCAGCAACCTTTAGAGATTCTCTAGATGATTCATTAGGAAAGCGTTTGCGATCGTTAAGTTCAGCATTTAAAGCAGCAATCTCTTTAATTAGCATTGCTTGATGAAGATGAGAGATTGCTTTTGCAAAACTTTGTTGTTTTTGTCGGTTATCTTCTACTAATAAATAAAGATAGCCAAGTTGCCCAGAGATAATATCTAAACGATTTTCAACACGATTTAAACTAGCTCCAACTTGGCTAAAACCTTCTTTTATGCTACTGTCAATACGATATAAACCAGCTTCAATTCGGTCAAAACCTTCTTCCATAGACTGTTGAAGATGACCTAATTGCTTTTGAATTTGGTGCAATTTATAGCCCATATAGGCGAAACCAGCAATACTGACACCAAGATTTAAAACACTTGCACCAGCAGCTATTTGAGTTAAACCCATTACAGAGGATAAAGTTCTTTCAATACCTAATAATTTATAATAATTAGCACCTTCACCAATAACCTTAGCTCCGTTAATTAGTGTATTAGTCACTCCGGGTGCTTCTACTAAATGGCGGACAATTTGACCTGCATTTTCTGTACCAGCAGCCCAGCGAATAACGCTACCATAGCGTTTCATTGAGCCATCTAATAAACCTTTAATAATTTCTGGATTATTCACTAAAAGAGTAGTATCTATTAGCATTTATATTCTCACTTCTAGCGATTATAAACATCAAAATTTTCGTATGCTTCCATTTGCAGCCTATTGGATATAGTGAAATTAATAATTAACTCAGGTAATTTACGAAAAGCGTCATATCTATCAAGTTGATTAACATTAGATTTAAATCCTTCTTCACTTTGTTTTAGCTCAATATAAATTAAGTTAATATCATATTCTGATTCTCTTGCTGTCACTGAATAATTTTTGAGATTGGCTTGTTTTTGAGTAAAGCCACTTTCAGAACCTAACCATAAATATTTTGTAAATTTATAAAGTTTTTCTGCGTCATTAATATCAATGGATCTCTTAGCTTTCAATGATTCAAGAAAATCTGCTTGTGAGGCAGAAATTACTAGAACTAAAAACTGCTTATTAATTGTGTGTACTAGAGGTGATGGATAATTATAAACACATTCATTTTGTCCAGATTCTTGTTTAAAAGTAGTTTGTTTTGTTTGTTGAGGTTGTTTTTGGTAATTGGTTTTATAAAGCCAATAACCAACTGCTGTCACACTGAAGGCAATCATTGCTATAAGTCTCATATTTTCACTCTTTATGTTCATTCTATTTAAAAAAAATTTTATGCATTGAGAGAATGGATTTTTAGTTGTAAATAATGTTGGAAATTCACTAACTGGTGTTGTTATTTTGCAGGTTTTATTCTCCTGTATGGCTTCTTGCCAGATAAATTCTGTCAATTCTGTTACAGCAGATAGTTGGCACCCTTGAAGAATATAGCTGCTTATATTGTTAGAAATTTCTAATTCACTACACCATAATTCAATAGCATAACGTAGCTTTATAGGAAAAGAAATATTTCCAGATGGACGAGCATATTTCCTTTCAAGTTCATAGCCAACTTTGTAAGAAATTCTTTCTACAATTTCAACAAAACTCATGACGCTTTATCATTTAATAATATTTTTTTGCATTGTAAATCAGACAGTAATAACCATAATTAAATTAGATATAAGTTTGGCGGGAGTTTTCTTCTAACATCTGGCAAATGGCTGTTGCATTATTTTTTTTCATTTCAAAATCCTTCCAAAACTGTTTTTCCTGTTCAAAATTATCCTCGATAATATTTAATTGTTTTTCCAAAGCACGTTCAGCTAGATTAGTGAGGTCATTAACAGAATCTTCAAAGATACAACTAACATAATCTAAGCGTTTGAGAATCCAGTCTAGTAGAATATCCCATAAACTTTCTTTTCCTTTCTTAATTCCACTTGACCATTGTTTTGCCATTAAATCTGGGTATGGAAGGAAAAGTTCAATATACTCTACATCTGCCTTAATATCACGAGTTACCGATTCTGTATAACTACGAGTGACAGGTCTTGTTTTAGTTCTACTTTTTGTACTTTGAAAACACGAACCACTTTGATAATATTCTATATAGGTTTCATCTTCTGTTTTTGTACGTGTTACGTTTTCAGTTTTCTGACCAATTACTTCTGTCTTTTTAGAACGATTTTGCTTAATAGTATCTGAAAGTTCAAAAAATTTATCAGGTAAAGCTGGCAAATTTTGAGATATTTTTTTGCGTAGATCGCTTATTGCTGCTTTTTCAAAATCAATTGAAGAATCAAAGTTGTCTTCAGATAAACAAATTTTCAATCTTTCAATTTGTTCATCAACTAATGATTCTAAAGCTTGTTCAAATTGTTTCGCTTTTCCTTGGAGAAAGAACTCTGCTCTAGCTGATATAGCTGCTCTCATAGTGTGATATAAGAGACGGACATAGCGTTCATCATGCTCAAGCTCTTTCTGCCCTTTCTCATCATCAACACGTACACGCTTAACTAAATATTCTGATTCACGAGAAAATTGGTTTATTCTTCGGCTCACGTTATCATAGGTTTTAGCAATGTCATCAGCTAAAGAAGGTGATATAACTTCCCGTAGCTTATCTCTTAATTCAAAAGCTCCTTGATTATTTTTAAGAGCATCACGAACTGGAACAATTAAAACATCCGTTAAGTCTCCTTCTACCTCGCTGACAGCATCAAAAATTAGAGAAAAGCCATTACGACCTTTTTTTTCAGCATTTTTTTTAATCTTAAGTCGAATTTGAGGATTATCAGTTTTTAATCCTCCAATCAAATCCTCAATTTCCGTTTTAAATTCTCTGCCTATTTTCTTAATATTTTTATGCAAAATCTGCGTGATTTTATCTAATTTTTCTCTTTCTTCTTCAACTTGTTTTTGATGATAAATTTGTCTTGTTTGAATCAGGACATCTAGAAATTGTGATAAAGTCGAGTAGCTATCAAATACATCCACTAAAGCCGGAAGTATTACCAGTTCGGCAAATGATTCTTGAACCCGCACCCGAAAGAGTTCCCAAAGTTCTCTACCACCGCTCCATTCTAAACAATAGCGGAGAATTTGCCGCATAGTTTCATCATCAAGGGGCTTATTATCTTCTATATCATCTTCAATATTACGAAACCAATTTTTTAAATGTCGGTTTTCTTTAGTATTTAATTTAATTACCCCAGCACAATCTTGAAACATTGCTTGGATAAATTTTAACCGTGTCTTTTGAGCAACTTTTGATAATTCGTTAAAAGCTCCTGATCCCCAAGCACATTGGGCATAATATAAAAGACGAGCATTAAAAGGCAAAACATCAGGAAGTTCTGGAAGTGATAAAACGTCTTTAATTTCTTCTCTTAACTTATTAATTCGCACTTCTAGGGGTAAATCATCTGTTCCTCTCTGATCAACCCGATTCAAGATAAAAATCATTGAATCTGTGCGTCCCTGTAGATATTCAACAACTTTCTTTAATTCTTCTAATAGGCGTTTCCTGTGGTCATCATCCACTTGCATATAATCTAAAGCAACTAAACTAAAGGCTTTATTAACTTGCTGTTGAATAGTTGCCAAATTAGTTCTATCTTGAACTGATTTAAGTCCAGGTAAATCAATTAATTCTATCCCTATCCCTTGAGGTAAGCCTAGTAAGGAAGAATCACAAGCAGGTAAAAGAGGAACATAAGCTGTTACTTGTGGTGCAACATATTCTCGCTTTTTACGTGCATCGTGATATGAGTGCATCACTGTGCGAATGCGTTGATATAAGTCTTCATCACTTAATCCTGTCCATTCACCAGTATCCCAAACAGCATCCTCTGTTTCTGCAATGAATAATTTTTGTTCCTGAGAGTGTTTTAGACTTAAAACTCCACCGCTCATTTCTCCTGCTTCAATAGGCGCAATTTTTCGACCGATTAGCGCATTAACAATTGTTGACTTTCCAGAGGAGGTTGTGCCAATGGTAGCAATGCGAAAACTAGGGTTTTCTAATCGTTGCGTTGCTTCTTGATAAACAGTTAAAAATCCTTTTAAACAAGATTTAATACCTGGATCTTCAAAAATATCAGGAGATGAATTAATTAAGCTAGAGACGGAGTTACCTAATTCTTGTAAGAGTTTACGTGTGTTATTTAACTTAGAATCAATATTGAGTTCCATTTAGTTGGCTCTATAATTGCAAATTTTTTATATAAGGTTGCTAGGAAACCTCACTACAATTTTGGGTGTAGTAAATAAGGCGATAACCACACAAATATTTTTACTTTGTTGGCAATGCTATTGTTATAAAATAGACTAAATTTTACTAAACAGGTTGCGTATTATTTCGTATTTAACCTGTCTTCTGCTAACTAAACACAATGCTGCATCAGTGATAGAGACGCATTGTCCATGCAACTCCTGGGCGCATCCGCTTTCGTATTCCTCGGCTGACTAGAGATTCTGAGTATGCCGAGAAACTCAAATTAATGCTTAAATCCACTCCTAACATCACAAATGTCCGCGTTAACCCCAGATCTGCATCTATTGTCATCAATTACCAAGCAGACACCGTTTCAGATGAGAAAATGCGATCGCATCTGATTCAGCTGATTCAGACTGCCCCATGTATGCCCTTGTCATAGCAACCATTTCTCCAAACGGGCGATCGCCAAAAGGATATTGAGCTATCAGCCATTTATATGCGAATTTTAATAATAAAAGAAAATTTTGGGGTATCAGTTAGAAGTGATGGGTTTTATTTGTAACTTGTAACTCCTAACTTTTAAACTAAATTTATGAGCAGTATTTATCCACCCTTAGAAACCGAACGTCTCATTCTCCGAGAGTTTGTAGAGTCAGATTGGCAGGCAGTGCATATCTACGCCTCCGATCCAGCTGTTGTACGTTATCTACCATTTGGCCCCAATACAGAAGAAGATACCAAAAATTTTTTGCAAGCAGAGGTAAAAATGCGACGAAAAAAATTGCGTCAGCATTTTGCTTTTGCAGTTACTTTAAAAGCAAACAAACAAGTCATTGGCTCCTGTCGCATTTCCATCACCAACCTAGACAAGCGAGAAGCCTCGATCGGATTCTGCTTGGCTAAGGAATTCTGGGGAAAAGGATATGCAACCGAATTGGGAAGCAAGCTTCTAGAATTTGGCTTTAAGCAATTAAATTTACATCGAATTTTTGCAATCTGCGATCCGCAAAACAAAGCCTCGATGAGAGTTTTAATAAAAATTTGTATGCGTCAAGAAGGATATCTGCGAGAGTATGAATTAATTAAAGGTCAATGGCGAGATGCTTTATTATTTGCCATTTTGGAGCGGGAATTGATGCAGATACAATTTCTTAGTATTGCGTAAGTTGGTTGCAGAAAAGTAGTTTAATTAGTAGGTGCGATCGCCTGACCAATACGCTTCAGAATTTGTAAAATTTCGTATAGTTCTCTTTTTGATGTAAACAGTGCAAAAACCCTTGACAAGTCGTATTGAGGAGTTTCTGTTTGTGTCAATTTAATAAATAAAACATCATCGCCATTAGTCACCATGCCAAACACAGGTTTATCGGAGTTAGGGTTAGCCATCAAATAAGCTAGTGCTTGTGGTAAAGCCGTCCAAACTGAAAGCGTCGTTTTTTTGGACTCCAATACCATAACCCAAAACTGATTTTGCAGCACCAATACGTCAATCCGTCCGCGCAGTACCTCCTCTCCATCATTCAGCACCAGATCTACCGATGATTCCGCCTTGATTCTAAAAGGAGGATCGTAAAATCCTGCCAGTGCTAGCAAGGGAGATACTACTAACAACATCACAGTCCCTTCTAATAAATCACCTTCGCCACGGTGATAGAGATACCTGCGCCGCAGAACATCTAAAGAAGCTTTTTCAGCTTCCGTAATTTCCGGTAAATCTTCAAACCATTCTGTAAAAAATTGCTCGTCTTCAATCCGAACTAGACCAAATCGGGTTTCGGCATCCGTTAAACTGGTAATCGCTTCTGTAATTGCTGCTGCCTGTGTCATCGCGTCTTTACCTTCCTGTTTCTTTTTGCCCGTTACTTTTTCAGGAAGAATCGCAACGGCTAACGTCAACCTCTTACGAGGTCAATATAATCATGACACAACTGCAAGGGGCGATCGTAGTTTTACCAGACAACCAAGCGATCGCGGGTGAGGCGATCGCATCTAAGGTTTAAGATAGGCAGAATAACTTTTCTCCCCAAAAATTGTAACGATGTAAATCACACAACTCTCTAAACCAACACAGGTTTAAGCATCTCTTGTGCGGAAATATCCGATTTTCCTTGCTGATATTCCTCCAGCGTAAACGCATCTACCTGAATAGCATCATTGCGAGCAATCTCTGCCTCACGCAAAAGTTCAGCCTCTTGGGAACTAATTACTCCCGCCTCTAGTGCTGCTGCAATTAGGCGTTCGGGTTTTTGCTGCGGTAGCTTACCAGCATGGCTGGCTGCTTTGATGGTTTTGAGAATTGACTCGGCTTGGGATGACAACATAAAAGCGTGTTCCAAACGTCCCAATGCTTCATCCACAGAGGTAGGAATATATATACCTGCGGTGAGCCTATCGCGGCGCTGCCCTATAGTCTGAAGGCTGCGGGCAACTTCACTGCCAAGTTGATCGGAGGGCATGGTGCCAATGGGATTTAGTCGCCACCACCAACTAATCGGCCCTTGGAATAAGCTACCGAGTACAGGTATGGGCATATTATTGAAAATACCCTCGAATCCCTGCTGAATTTGAGCAAAGGTATATTGCATTGCCCAGTCAACAAAGGGCAAGTCTTCTGATAACGAACCTTCCGCCTCGAACCGACGCAGGGTTGCTGTTCCTAAATACATCCACGACAGAATATCAGCAAACCTTCCAGTCAGCTTTTCTCGCCGCTTCAGCGTGCCACCAAAACAGAACAAGGCAACATCAGTGAGGAAAGCAAAGGTAGCAGATGCCCACTCTAGTTTGCGGTAATATTTAGCTGTCGCTCCTTTGACGGGAGAACTAGCCAAATATCCACGGGAAATACTGAGGAGAACAGCACGAAAAGCATTACGTATAGTTAGCCCGATGTGATTCCAGAATACTTGGTCAAAAGCATTTACATCAGACTGATTGAGAGCGGTAATTTCTGAATATACATAGGGGTGACAGCGAATCGCTCCCTGACCGAAAATCATCATTGTGCGGGTGAGGATATTTGCTCCTTCGACGGTAATAGAAATTGGTGTTGCTGTATAAATATTTGCCAATAGATTTCTCGGCCCGCGACAAATTCCCGCGCCTCCTTGAATGTCCATGCCGTCATTGATAATTTTGCGAGACAGTTCTGTTAGGTTATACTTGGCGATCGCCGAAATTACTGCTGGCTGTTCGCCTTTGTCTACCGCACCACAGGTATAGGTGCGAGCCGCTTCCATCAGATATGTTAAACCGCCAATCCGCGCTAAAGGTTCTTCTACGCCTTCAAAACGACCAATCGGTAAACCAAACTGTTGCCGCACTACTGAATGAGCGCCTGTCACCCTTGCTACTAGTTTGGCAACTCCTGCACAGCTAGCCGGGAAGCTGATGCCTCGACCTGCTGCCAAGGATTGCATGAGCATCTTCCAGCCCTGTCCTGCCTGTTCCACACCGCCAATAATTTGGTCTATAGGAATGACTACATCATGTCCTTCTGTAGGTGAATTGTAAAAAGGCACACCCATCGGATCGTGACGCTTTCCGAGAACAACACCAGGCGTATCAGTATGAATTAAGGCGCAGGTAATACCTACATCTTCCCCCTTACCTAAAAGATTGTTGGGATCTCGCAGTCTAAAAGCCAGCCCCAACAGAGTAGCGATCGCACCCAAAGTAATGTATCTTTTTTTCCAGTTCAATCGCAGATAAAGCTTGCCATCTTCACTCTTAAACACCACCCCTTCAGACTTGATACTTGCCGCATCCGAACCCGCATTCGGTTCAGTCAAGGCAAAACAGGGAATTTCTTCTCCCCTAGCTAGGCGTGGCAAATAATGATTTTTCTGTTCGGGTGTACCGTAACGCAATAATAATTTAGCAGGCCCCAAGGAGTTTGTTACACCAACGGTAGCGATATGAGTAAAAGAACGGGATGCCAACTTTGTCATCACATTACTGTAGGCGAAGTTGGAAAAGCCCAAACCACCGTACTCTTTCGGAATCATCATTCCCAAGAAGCGCTCTTGTTTGAGATAGTCCCAAACTTCAGGTGGTAAATCCTTGCGGCGATAAATTTCCCAATCGCTTACCATCTGACAAACTTGTTCAACCGGCCCATCCAGAAATGCTTGTAATTCTGGTGTAATTTGAGGATAGGGTTCGCTTCTAATTCTTTGGAAATCAGGCTTACCAGAAAAGAACTCGCCATCCACCCAAACATTTCCCGCTTCAATTGCTGCCCGCTCAGTATCAGAAATTTTCGGTAATATATTGAATGCTTTTATACCTTGAATTAATGGAGATGTGAGGAGCGATCGCCTCAGAATTGGCACATTCAAAATCGCAATTACTACACCAAACAATACCCAAACCCAAACAGGTGCTTGCCATGCTGCCAACACTACCGCAAAATAGAGCGACCACATCCACAACGGAACACCGATGTAGCCCAGTAAAAGTAATAAAATAGACGCGGTGACGCGGAGAAACAAAGACGCGGGGAAGGATTGTAGGTAATCTGGTACAAGGAAAAGAAGAATCATAGCTTTATCCCAACTCGTTTCGTAGGCAGGTAAATACAGTGATTAAGGCTGACACGGTGAGTTTAAAGTACACAGGGATGCAGTGATATCTTCCCTCACCGCGTCCCACTGTCTCCGCGTCTTCCTAAACCCTGTGAGATGACAAATTCTCAAACACCGCCGCTGCTCCCATTCCGCCACCAACGCACATCGTCACGAGTCCGTAACGAACACCGCGCCGTTTCATTTCGTGGAGGATAGTAGCTGTCAGCTTCGCACCCGTGCAACCCAAAGGATGGCCGAGAGCGATCGCGCCACCATTTACATTTACAATTTCCTGATTCAAACCAAGTTTGTGAATTACGGCTAAACTTTGGGCGGCAAAGGCTTCATTGAGTTCAATCAATCCGATATCATCTAAAGTTAAACCCACCTGCTTCAGCACCTTTGGCACTGCTTCCACAGGGCCGATACCCATGATTTCTGGAGCTACACCAGCCACCGCATACCCTAACATTCGTCCCAGGGGCTGGATGCCGAGTTCCTTGACCATGCGATCGCTCATCAGCACCGTTGCCGCCGCACCATCTGACATTTGCGAAGAAGTACCAGCCGTAACTGTGCCACCAATACGAAACGCAGGTTGCAACTTAGCTAGAGCTGCCAAGCTGGTATCGGGACGCGGCCCTTCATCGACCTGGAAAACCTTCTCTACCAACTGCGTTTTGCCATCTATGTATAAAGTTTCTCGTACTTGTAGAGGCACAATTTCTTCAGCAAACCGATTTTGTCCAATTGCAGCTAAGGCTTTTTGATGCGATCGCAAGGCAAAGGCATCTTGATCCTCACGGGAAATGTGGTACTGCTGTGCCACGTTTTCTGCCGTAATGCCCATCGTCGAGTAGGCTTGAGGATTTTCTGCCATCATCTCCGGGTTAGGAGCTAAATAATGGCCTCCCATCGGAATCAAGCTCATGGACTCGGCTCCACCCGCAACCATCACGTCTGCTTGCCCTGTCATAATCGCCTGGTTTGCCATCGCAATGGTTTGGAGTCCGGAGGCGCAGAAGCGGTTAACCGTGCTACCTGGTACAGAATCCGGTAAGCCTGCTCGCTGGGCTATAACTCGCCCCAAATTAAATCCTTGTTCAGCTTCCGGAAAAGCACAGCCAAAGATGACATCATCAATGCGATCTGGATCGAGACCTTTTACTTGTTCAATAGCGGCTTTAGTTGCAACTGCTCCCATATCATCAGAGCGCATATTACGTAGCGTGCCGCGTGGGGCTTTGCCAACAGCAGTCCGGACACTACTTACAATGTAGGCTTCTTTCATGTTTCCTCACCAAGTTTTGAATATTTTTAGGGATATGAACCACAAAGGACACAAAGGACACAAAGAATTCTCACTTTGCGGCGGACACTTGACTCAAGTCGGGAAACCCTTACTTTCGCTTATCCGCTACCTACTTCTATCCGCTCCGCGTCTACGGCAGTGTCCTCCTCTTTGCGCTCTTTGTGCTCTTTGTGGTTCGTTGTTATATTAATTTCGCAGCGGTTTCTTCGTCTTAAGCATATGCATAATCCGCTCTTGAGTCTTGGATTGCTGCAATAGTGGTAAAAACTTCTCTCGCTCCAGCTGCAATAGGTAATCTTCATCAACTAAAGCAGGTGCAGTTAATTCCCCACCAGTCATGACATAGGCTAGGTTTTCAGCGAGATAGCGATCGTATTCACTGATGAAACCTCCTTGCTGCATGATGTAGGCAGCTTGTTCCAGCATTGCCTGCGCCGGACGCCCCAGCACCATAATTGCGTTGCGATTTGGGGGTGGCGTGTAGCCTGTTTTTTCCAGACACACCACTTCTTGTTTGGCAACATCCAACCGCCGATCTGCATTCATCACAATTTTGGTTTTGGGTGAGAGGAAACCCAATTCCTGCGCTTCGTAAGCACTATTAGAAACTTTTGCCATGCCAACGGTTTCAAAAGCTTGGCGTAAGAAAGGCTGAATATGTTGGGGTGATTCGCTTGCTGCCCGCTCGGCTGCCCAAGTCACCATCCGCATAATACCACCTGCGCCCGGAATCAGACCGACGCTGAGTTCTACTAACCCAATATAGGATTCGGCTGCTGCAACAACGTGCGGACAAGCCATTACTAACTCACAGCCACCTCCCAAAGCGCGTCCAACAACCGCGGCAACAATGGGTTTGGGGAAATATTGAATCCGTTGTAGCAGTGACTGATACTTGACGATGAGGTTGGCGATCGCTTGGAAATTTCCCGTCTGTGCCAGCATTCCCATTTCTGCCAAATTTGCCCCAGCAGAGAAATTCGCGCTGTCGTTGCCAATTACCAATCCTCGAAATTCGCTATTTTCAAGGAGATCTAGCACCTCATTGAAGCCATTTACCACCTGCAAGCTTAAGGTATTACCTTTAGAGCGAAACTCGTACAAAACTACCCCATCTCCCAAATCCAGCAACGCCGCCTCTGAATTTTGCCACAGCGTCCTTTCTGGATCTGCTTTTAACGCCGTCAAGTTAATTTCATCAACTTTACCTGTCTGTGAAATTACACCTTCATAGAAAACAGATTCCCTTCTGCCTTCTGCCTTCTGCCTTCTGCCTTTCTCCTCCACCCACTCCGGCACCGGAATACTAGCAGCTTTCATATCTGCCAGCACAGTTTCAAATCCAAGCGCATCCCAAATTTCAAAGGGGCCAAGTTCCCAGCCAAATCCCCAGCGCATAGCCTTATCAATATCGGCAGGACTGTCAGCAATTTCGGGAATGCGACGAGCACTGTATGCCAAAATATTTAAGGTTAATTGCCGGAAGAAATCACCTGCACGACCAGGATGTTGATAGAGAATGTGTAGGCGTTTCTTTAAATCGTGAATTTGACTGAGTGCCTCAATATCCCCCAAGTTCATAGGTTTAGCTGGTTCATAAGCCAATGTTCCTGGATTGATAGAGAGAATTTCTTTGCCTTGCTTCTTGTAAAATCCTTGACCTGTTTTTACACCTAATGACCCTGTTTCTACTAGTTTGCGCAGTAGCTGGGGAACGCGAAAAATCTCACGGCTTTCATCTTGGGGAATCGCTGGATAGAGGTTTTCTGCTACATACAACAGTGTATCTAATCCTACTAAGTCCGCAGTCCGGAATGTTGCTGACTTTGGTCGTCCCACCAGCGTTCCCGTGAGAGTATCAATTTCTTCAATGGTGTATCCCTGCTCGGTCAATGCCCGCAAACCCAGCATTGTTACATACATCCCAATGCGATTGGCAATAAAATTAGGAGTATCTTTTGCTACTACTACTCCTTTGCCTAGATATAGTTCGCCAAACCACTGCATCCTGTTTATTACTTCGGTTGCAGTATTTTTTGTTGGAATAAGTTCAAGTAATTTCAGATAGCGTGGAGGGTTAAAAAAGTGAGTTCCTAAAAACCTTTTGTGGAAAGATTCAGAGCGTCCTTGAGCAATTGCGTTGATAGGCAATCCACTAGTATTTGTAGACACGACTGTATCATCCCGAATAACTTCTTCAACCCGTGCCATCAACTGCTGCTTGATAGCCAGATTTTCTACCACCGCTTCAATTACCCAATCAACATCAGCAATCCTGTGAAAATGCTCGTCAAAATTGCCCAGAATTACCCGACGGGCAGTTTTTTCTGTAAAGAAGATTGGTGGAGACTGTTTTAAAGCTTTTTTGAATGCTGATTCGACTATTTCGTTTTTATTGCTGGTTTTGGCAGGAATATCTAATAAATGTACAGTCAATCCTGCATTAGCGAGATGAGCGGCAATTTGGGTTCCCATTATCCCCGCACCGAGAACGGCAGCTGTGCGGAACGGCTTAAACATAGTTCCTAAACCCTCCTTATAAAGTTAGAGATTGCGCGAATGCGGGGCATGAAGGCTGAGGTATAGAAGGACAGGAAGATAAAAGGTTATCCTGTTCGTCTGTATTCCCTGTTTTGGCATCTTCGTGTCTTGGCGTGCCCGTGTCTACCTTCCGGGAAGTCGCTGGCGCGTCTTCATAGATGGCATCAATTTCTTTGGCAAAAGTTTCCACTACTTTTGCGCGTTGTACTTGTTGATTGGGTGCAAGCAACCCATTTTCAACTGTGAGGGTAGCATTAATGAGCTGGAATCGCTTCACAGTTGACCAGTAAGGTAAATGACAGTTAGCTTCCTCAACCAATGCCTTATAGATGGCGATGATACATGGATGGTTGAGCAACGCATCTGGTGGTAAATCTATGCCAATGGTGAGAGCGTAGGAATGCAGGTTATCTAGATTGGGGAAAATTAGCATGGCACAGAATTTACGCTCTGCTCCAACAGCAACTGCTTTGGCAACTAGAGGAGATTGTTCTAGCTTGGTTTCAATTGGTTGTGGTGTGACGTATTTGCCTGTAGAGAGTTTGAATCGGCTTTTCTTGAGTCCAGTAATCTTGAGAAAACCATCGGCTGTAAACTCTCCTAAGTCACCTGTGTGCAACCAACCGTCTGCATCAATCAGTTGTTGGGTGGCTTCAGGGTTGTTGTAGTAGCCTTGAGTGATGTAAGGACTTCTGGTGAGGATTTCTCCATCATCGGCGATCGCTATCTCCACTCCCGCTAAAGGCACACCTACTGTTCCGGCACGATTGAATCTTCCCCGGTTGCTGGTAACAGCAGAGCTTGTCTCGGTTAAACCATAACCTTGCAGAATTGTCACTCCTGCTGCGGTAAACAAGTTCGCTATCTCTGCTTTTAAGGCAGCACCCCCACAAATTAAGTATTTGATCCGACCTCCAAATATCAGTCGCCATTGCCAGAACACCAGCTTATCTGCCAGCTTCATCATCAAGGCATATCTTCCTCTTGGTGGCTTTCCTATCTCGTACTGTTTGGCAAGGTTCAGCGCCCAATTATAGATGCGCTCTTGAAATGCCATCTCACGCCATCCATATGCAGAGACAGAAATACGTAAAGGTGGGAACTTCCAACGCAGGGAAGATAAACGAAATCTCTGCATTTTTGACTGTTCCCTACGCAGCATCTGAGTCGCAAAAGTGAGGATGCGCGACAGCACGTTATGCTTAACTTCAGTTTGTGTTGACAACTTGGTTCGCCTAGTCCCTTCTTCCAGAATCTTGTTGTAAACTCTCTCCAATAAAAGTGGCACCGTTGCGAATAACGTTGGTTGCACTTCTTTGAAATGTTTGATTACCCGGTTAGGAGTAGTCAGGTAAATGCTATGCCCATAGCTAATATGACCGTATAAAAAGACGCGGGCAAAAACGTGTGTCAAGGGCAGATACGATAGTGTGACCTCTTTTTCACCAAATTCTAGATCGGGAATACCACTAAACATCGAGAGTGCATCGCCAGAAAGGTTTTCATGAGTCAGCATTACTCCCTGCGGCTCTCCCATCACTCCTGGTATATAAATAATAGTGGCTAGGTCATTCGCTGCTAGCTGGGAACGTAGTTGCTGTCGCTTGCTTTGTGAATTTAAAGCCTGTCCTTTGGCACGAAGTTCCCAGAGGGAAAAAACTGGGATGTGTTGGGGACATTTAGGGCATATTTGCTCTAGATTTTGATTCTGCTGCCAATCACTAGGAACATCGGCAACTATCACTGCCTTCAGGTGGGGTGTATCTCCCAAGTAAGGTATGATTTGAGAGAGCAAGTCTAAATTAGCAACAATCAGTACTTTGGCTTGTGAATGCCGCAAGATAAAAATAATGTTTTCGAGCGTTTGGGTAAGGTCAATCGGCACATCCACTAAACCAGCCAACAGACAACCCATATCAACTATGCAGAAGTTGACATTGCTGTGCATCAATAGGGCGACGGTATTGCCTTTCTCTCCCACCAGATCCAACAACGAGAGTGCTATTTCTTCAGCAGCGCTTTGAAATTCTTGATTGGATAGGGATTGCCAACCTTTTTCCATCCATTCGTTCAAGGCTTGAGGATTGAGATAGCGATCGCACGCTTCATCCAGTAACGAAGGCAATGTACGTCCCAATAAAATTTTCCCAGAGTTGGGAGGAGCTTTATAAGTCCGATCTGTCCATAACATTTTGCCTTAGAAGAGCTTGAAACTCTTTCCCTTACTAACAGTGTTTTTGAAATTATCAGACCTGATTTGACTGACAATTTTGATTTGAGTTGTTAGTTATTTAATGAAAATTATAACTAAACGCCCAAAATCGTCTGTCATTCCAGAAGAATTTATTTACTAAAGTAAATTCATACATTTCAAGGTAGAAGTTTACTTTCATGATAGGAATTCAAAGGCTTTCAATCTCAGTTGGATAAAAGTTTATCCAATGATGTTTTGTCAAATTTACATACAAGCATTAGGTATTTAATCTGGATGCTGACTTTCGATACCTAAGTTCTGATTCCTGACCAGTCTCTCCTTTATATATGGTATCTGTCCATGACAGAGCTAGATTTTTTTAAGACTTTGGTTCCTTCACACCTAAATGCCTTAAAACTATGTACAAAGTACATAATATTAATTTAGATCATAGTGGGGATCAAAATCCACCTTTGTATCTTTTTTGCAAAAATAGAGTTATATAAATTAGGGCGATACAAATAAAGCTAACTAGTTAGGGTCATCATTTGTCATTTGTCCTTGGTTATTCGTAGGATTTTGAGACATATTTACCTTTCGTAACTTAGTTCTGTTTATTTCCACCGACTTACTTATTCATAGTTTCTGGTTGCAAAGAGGCAATTTTTATTTGACAAGCTACTGGTTGATGGTTTGTTCCCAAATTCAAATGTCGTTCGAGCCAATTTCCTAAATCCATCAGCACATCTTGATAATTGATATCTAGATGAAGATCGTGATAGTCACCCGGATAAACATGACATTCTTTGTCTGGGAAGTTTACTTGTTCAAACAAAGCTAAACTACCCTCGGTCGGTGTAATTAAGTCTTCACAGCCATGCAGAATTAATAAGGGAACCTTTAAATCAGATGCATGGCTTTCTACCCAATTCTTGGCTGCGAAAAATTCCGTAGCCAGTCGGGCACTGCCATACTCATGCCGTAATGGATCTTGAGCATAGGCAGTTAGCACCTTGGGATCTCGCGAACTCGCACCACGCTTAATACCAACCTTGAGGCTAAAGCGCGGCCAGATTTGTGAGAGCATCAGCCCTAGAGCAACTTTAAAAGCTGGAACCCTGACTTTACCTAATGCCGGTGCCGTTAATATCAATCCTTGCAAACTTTCCGGAAAATGCAAGGCGTAGTCTAAGGCAATAACTGCTCCCAGACTATGTCCCCACACAAAGCAAGCACAATTAATTGCTCGTTCTTGTATTCGCGTTAAAAAGGTATGCAAGTCTTCTCGAAACTCTGTCCAGGCATTGATGTGTCCCCGCTGTCCAGGGGAACGTCCATGCCCCCGCAGGTCAAAGGCATATATAGCATAGCCTTTTGGGATTAAGTATTGCACGGCAGTATCGAATAACCCACTATGCGCTCCTAACCCATGTACTATTGCTATAATTGCCCGTACCTGCCCTTCTGGCAGCCAGCCTTGATAGTAAAGGTATAGACCTCCTGCTCCTTCAAAAGTTCCTTCAACGTGTGTCATTATTAATTCTCCCCAAGTGCATTTTTATTGCTTAGGTCTCAGCACCCAATTGGAGATTTACAACTGAATATATCTAATTGAAAAATCTATTTTCTGACACCAAGTATAGCTAGTTGAGCACAGTGAATTACGCTTTTACGCGCTTTTTCTGGGCTTTTAGAGTATTTACTTTTAATGTGTTTTAATGATTAAGTAAATAAACATCCTTAGTATCAGGAAATAGTGTTCTGAGACCATGAATAGCCAATCGGTAGAGCTATGAGGTTTCAGGGGCTTATGCTCAAAAGTCTTTATGCATCCAGATTATCTGGTATACATTATATAACTTATTTAGTTTTTTGATAGCATCAGCAGTAAGTAATATTTTAAAGTTATAGTAATAATTTTGTTTTTTAGTCATCTTTGTCCAGCTTAACCTACACTTAAAGCCAGAATTCTAAAATATGTGAGTGCAACTAAATATAACTACCGGAATACAACTACTGGCAGTTTTAGTGGATCGGTACAAATAAAGCTAAATAGTTAAGATTGTCATTGCTCATTGGTCATTGGTTAGTAGTTAGTAGGGGAACCTCCGCACGCAAGTGTCCTCCCCTTGTCCCTGATCCCCAATCCCCTATCTAATCAGACTTAAGACATATTTTTTGAGTCGTTCGGAGTAAATACTACTTCTGGAGCTTGTGGATCTGCTACATTTTTTGCAAGCCGATTCAGAGATTTCAAAGCTAGCGCATTTTTTTAATGCTAGAGGTACAAAATCATGCAACACCCTCAAGAAGGGGCGAGCAAAACGTCTCGACGTAATTTTTTAGGCAAGGCATTAACTACAGCCGGAACAGCCATCGCCGCTCCTTCATTGCTGAATCAAGCAACTGTAGCAAAGGACACTGCTCAAGATTCTAAAGGTGAGATGAATATAACACTTAAAGTTAATGGAGAACAGAAAAACCTGACGATTGAGCCGCGCGTCACACTTCTGGATGCTCTGCGCGATCGCCTAGCACTGGTAGGTAGCAAAAAGGGCTGCGATCACGGTCAGTGTGGGGCTTGTACGGTTCTGATCGATGGGCAGCGAGTTTATTCTTGCTTGACGTTGGCAGTCATGCAAGAGGGCAAGGAGATTGTCACTATTGAAGGATTAGCAAAGGGCGATACTCTTCATCCAGTGCAGGCGGCGTTTATTGAGAACGATGCTTTTCAGTGCGGTTATTGCACGCCAGGACAAATTTGTGCCTCTGTTGCTCTCGTCGATGAAATCAAACGGGGCTGTGCTAGTGCCGTGACGCTAGATCTAAGTCGCCCTCCTCAGTTAGCTGAAGTTTCTGAGGCTGAAATCAAGGAGCGACTGAGTGGTAATCTCTGCCGATGCAGTGCTTATAACGGCATTATAGCAGCAGTACAACAGGTAGCCGGACAAAATCCACCATCTCCGGTTGCAGAGGTGATGCTCAGTGAATCTACGGAGATGCCCGCATGAACAACTTCACATATACTCGCGCCACCTCAGTGAAAGATGCGGCTCAACGGGCAAGTACCGATCAAAATGCGATGTTTATTGCAGGCGGTACGAATTTGGTTGATCGCCTGAAGGTATTCTTAGATGAGCCATCACAACTGATTGACATCTCTCGACTACAAATGCAGCGCATCGAACGCACGGCAAATGGTGGTTTGCGCCTGGGAGCTTTGGTGACAAACACAGCAGTAGCCGACTATCCCGATATTCGTCGCGACTACCCGATGCTGTCTCGTGCGATTTTATCTGGGGCATCGCAGCAAATTCGCAACATGGCGACTGTCGGTGGCAATCTTCTGCAACGCACCCGCTGTCCTTACTACTACGATACCGCTTTTCCTTGTAACAAACGTCAGCCCGGCAGTGGTTGCCCGGCACTAACGGGCATCAACCGGATGCACGCCATCCTGGGAGCCAGCGAGCAGTGTTTGGCGGTTCACCCATCGGATATGTGTATTGCCCTTGCGGCTTTGGATGCTGTGGTGGAGGTAGAAGGAACCAAGGGCAAGCGGCAGATACCATTCACAGACTTTCATCGCTTACCAGGAAACACGCCGCAGCGAGACACAAACCTGGAGCCGGGTGAGTTAATTACTGCCGTAGTTTTGCCACCGATACCGTTTGCTAAATCAGGAGTTTATTTAAAGTTACGCGATCGCGCTTCCTATGCCTTTGCTTTGATATCTGTAGCAGCGGCTGTTGACTTGGAAGGAGAGCGGATCAAAGATGTGCGCTTGGCAATCGGCGGTGTAGCTCACAAACCCTGGC
Source organism: Chlorogloeopsis fritschii PCC 6912 (assembly GCF_000317285.1). GTDB lineage: Bacteria > Cyanobacteriota > Cyanobacteriia > Cyanobacteriales > Nostocaceae > Chlorogloeopsis > Chlorogloeopsis fritschii. The sequence continues at coordinate 67,539 of NZ_AJLN01000134.1, forward strand.
GAGCGACAGAGGCAGAAAAGTTTTTGATTGGCAAGCCAGTCAACACAGAAACATTTCAACAAGCGGCAGAAATAGCGCTACGGGGAGCCAAGCCCCTAACACACAACGGTTTCAAAGTTGAAATGACAAAACGGGCTATTCGCCGCGCACTTACAGTTTCAGCTAAGGGAGGAGGGGTAGCATGAACAAGGTAATTGGCACTGGCGTCAACCGCAAGGATGGGCGAGCAAAGGTTATGGGTACTGCAACCTACGCCGCCGAACATCAAATTCCAGATTTGGTTCACGGTTATCTTGTTACCGCTACCATCGCCAACGGACAAATTAAAAGTATCGATACCCGCACGGCAGAAAAAGCACCGGGAGTAATCGCTGTTTTTACGCACAAAAATGCGCCCAAGATTTTTAAGCCCAGCAACGACTTCATGAATTCAAAAATCTACGAAGCTCGACTGCCGTTGGCGGATGATAAAGTTCACTACGCAGGGCAAATTATTGGCTTGGTGGTGGCAGATACCTTTGAACGAGCGCGGGATGCGGCACATTTAGTAAAGGTGGAATACACTACCCAAAAACCACTTGTGGATGGTAAAGAGGCTTCTTTTAAGGAGGCTGCGGGTATGTTTGGGGAGGAAATGAAATTTGAGAAGGGCAGTTTTGCAACTGGGAATGCTGCTGCAGAGATAGCAAGTGCAGCAGCCAAGGTTGAAGCCACTTACAAGACTTCCACCGAACTGCACGCGCCAATGGAACCTCATGCCACCATTTCCCACTGGCAAGATGCTAACTCACTCACTGTTTACGAGCCGTCTCAGTGGGTGTTAGGAACTCAGCGCACCTATGCAGAACTGTTTGGACTTCCGACGGAACGAGTGCGGATTGTTACACCGTTTCTTGGTGGAGCCTTCGGTTCCAAAGCCTTTCCTTGGCCGCACGGCATTCTTTGTGCAGCAGCCGCCCGCAAACTCCAGCGCCCTCTTAAAGTCGTTGTCAGCCGACGGCAAATGACAGCAAATACAGGGCATCGTTCTGAAACTGAGCAAACTCTCCGTTTGGCAGCAACCGCAGATGGCAACCTCCAAGCGATCGCTCACGAAGTTAAATCTTACACTTCACCTGTAGATGTGTTCACAGAACCTTGTACAAGCATCACACCAGTTATGTATGCTGTGCCAAATCTGCGACTCAATCAGGAATTGGCAGTGATGAACGTTGGCACGCCCACCTTCATGCGCGCACCAGGAGAAAATCCTGGAATGTGGGCGCTGGAATCGGCAATGGATGAACTGGCGTGGGCGCTAAAGATAGATCCAGTGGAACTGCGTTTGAAAAACGAAGCCAAACAACACCAGCGTCAAGGGTTGCCATTTTCAGCCAAGCATTTTGCTGAGTGTTTGCGGGTGGGTGCCAAGGAATTTGGCTGGAAAGACAGAGCCAAACAGCCGCGATCGCTGACACGTGATGGCAAACTCATTGGTTGGGGGATGGCGGCGGCAACTTTTCCTGGCTTGCGTGGTAAAGCATCCGTTAAAGTGCGGTTGTTACCAAACGGTACCGCCCACATCCTCACTTCCGGGAACGACATGGGTACTGGTGCATACACTGTTGTAGCTGCCACTGCCGCAGAAGCATTAGGGCTACCCATTGAACAAATACGGGTAGAAATGGGCGATTCTTTGCTACCGGATGGTGGCATGGCGGGTGGTTCAATGATGACAGCATCCCTTGCCCCGGCAGTGATGTCAGCCTGCCAGGAAGTTCTGAAAACTGCGAAAACTAAGACTGCACAGGAGGCATTTGCAAATCTGCGTCAGTCTGGGCGGGCAGCAATTGAAGCCACAGCATCCACCGCTCCCGGTGCTGAAGCGAAGAAATGGGCGTTTCAATCTTGGGGCGCACATTTTTGTGAAGTCAGCGTCGATGAAGAAATCGGGCGTTTGCGGGTGACGCGTTGGGTATCGGTGATGGATATCGGGCGAGTTATCAATTCTAAAACAGCAGCTTCTCAGGTGCGGGGTGGGGTAATTATGGGTATTGGGCAAGCCTTAATGGAAGAATGCCACTTCGATCCTAATATTGGCTATCCTGTAGTTTATGACCTTGCTACCTATCACTTTCCCGCCCATGCCGACATTCCTCGCATTGAGGTAGCCTTTGTGGGTGAACCCGATCTCAACTTCAACCCAGTTGGTGCGCGTGGTGTAGGTGAGATTGGAATTACAGGTGTTTCAGCAGCGATCGCCAACGCAGTTTACCATGCCACAGGTAAACGCATCCGCGATTTACCGATTACACCAGAGAAGTTGTTGTAACAACAAAGCGATCGCTTCCACTTTCCGATATTGCACAAGTGTAGGCGATCGCTTGACACTATTGTTGGACTCGATACCAGAATATTGCCTTGCCCCGATGACAAAGCCCGTAGATGTCAGCACGAAAAGATTAATTAGTCTCGCACCCGACACCTGGGTTAGATGGGTAACACAGATCCCCGATGTTGTAGCTAGTGAAATTCTCAACTCAGAATTTCAATGGATATCCAGAGAAAGTGATGTTTTAATCCGTGCTAACAGTTCTCAATATGGAGAATTTCTGGTTCTTAACGAATTACAATTACGCTATCAATCCCAAATGCCCCGTCGGATGCGTGCATACGCCGCTTTGGCAGAAGAGAAATATAATTTACCAACATACCCTGTACTCATTAATATTCTTCCATCAAGTAACGCAGAAATACCGACAAGTTTCGTCTCAACTATTGCAGGTTTGCGTGCCATTCAAGATTATCGCGTGATAAACCTGTGGGAAGTAGATGTGAATATTGCCTTTGAACAACCGTTAGCATCGTTACTACCATTTGTACCCATCCTCAAAGGTGGAGAGAACGAGTTTATCATTCGAGAAGCATTGCAAGTTCTTCGTGCTGATGAGCAATTAAATCAACTGGAAACTGTTTTGGCGTTTTTTGCTACGTTTGTACTAGATAGTGAATTAGTCCAACAAATCATGAGGTGGGATATGGCCATATTGCGAGAGTCACCCTGGTATCAGGAAATTTTACGTGAGGGAGAAGCACGCGGAGAAGCACGCGGAGAAGCACGCGGAGAAGCACGCGGAGAAGCGCGCGGGCGGAGAGAGGAATTACTTTCAGGTATTGAATTGGCGCTAGAAATTAAGTTTGGCAATACAGGTTTAGAATTAATGCCAATCATTTCTCAGGTCACAGATTTACAAAAATTAAAAGCAATTCAACAAGCTATTAAAACTGCAAAAACTGCTGAGGAATTGCGGCAACTGCTGTAGTACGAATTCTAAAAAATTAATCGCTTTTTTGCGAAATTTGATTGCCATGTTTCACCCAATCAGTCAGATCAACTGGTTCATCATCAGATATTCTGACGGTGAACCAAACTCGGCTTCAAGTTCCCTTTGTTCATCATTACTAATGTAAGGAATAAGAATTTGGCAGAGGCGAAGTCTTTCTTCTTTTAAAACTTCACGCATGGTTTCTTTAATCAATGCTTTTAATTCTTGAATTTCCACACTCGTTCCTCGTATTTAGAGTCAAATTATATTCTACCTAGCTTAAGCTTTTACAACTGGGATTTGGGCGAAAATAACAGGCTGCAACAGTTGAGGAAACTGTTTCTACAGAAAGTTAGTAGATAATTCCTCCTAGTCAAAGGCGATCGCACGAACGATGAATTGGGATTAATTGGTGATGAAAGAGCTACACGCAATTTTGAAAGCATTCGCAGAAAGTCAACAAAATGCTGAACCAGTATTTCTTGCCACTGTTGTAAATGTGAAAGGTTCTAGCTATCGCCAGCCAGGGGCGCGGATGCTGATGACACAAAGTCAAATTCTAGGAACAATCAGCGGTGGTTGCTTGGAAAATGATGTATTTCAGCATACTCGCTCTTCTATGTCAGATGGGCAACCAATAGTTGTCACATACGACAATAATGCTGATGAGGATATTGTTTGGGGATTTGGGCTTGGCTGTAATGGAGTGGTGCAAGTCTTGATTGAACGTCTCTATCAAAATGATCCACTTAATCCCTTAGCTGTTATTAATCAATGTTTCTGTAACCAGCAACAACGCATTATTGCAACCGTTTTTGGCGTAGAGGGTAAGGTGAATATTAAGGTTGGGGCACGCTTAATCCTAAATCCAGATCGTAGTGTAACTACTAATATTGAAGAATCTTCTTTAAAATTTGCTTTAATTAAAGACACTCAAGCCGCCCTGCAAAATCAACATTCGAGCGTAATTAAATACCAACTTTCATCAGGTAGTGTTGATGTCTTGATCGAAGTTATTCAGCCACCCACACGCCTAATAATTTTTGGTGCAGGGCATGACGCTGTACCTGTAGTACAGTTTGCTAAAGCTTTGGGTTGGCACGTAACGATTATTGATTGTCGAGCTAGTGAGGCAACAAAAGAGCGTTTTTCAATGGCTGATGAGGTGTTTCTTACCCATCGAGAAATTTTACATAAACAAATATGTGTAGATGAACACACAACTGCTGTGGTGATGACTCATAATTATCTCGACGATTTAGAAATTTTGAAAATACTTCTGCCATCATCTATAGAATACTTGGGTGTTTTGGGGCCAAAGTATCGTACTGAAAAATTACTTCAAGATTTACGTATTCAAGGAATAAATTACAGCACAGAACATCTACAAAAATTATATGCTCCTGTTGGCATAGATATTGGAGCCGATACACCAGAAGCCATAGCTTTATCCATCATTGCTGAGATGCAAACAGTGCTGAAAAATCGTTGTGGTGGCTTTTTGAGAAACCGCAGCGAACCAATTTATCAACGCCATGAAGTCAAACAAACTGAAATTGAGCAGTTGGAAACAGGACTTAGGCACAAGTTGTAGAATAATAAACCGCAGAGGACGCAGGGGACACGGAGGAAAGAAGATTTTATTCATTACAACTCATATTCTGCCAAGCGATCGCCTAGAAGCAAAAAATAGACTAGTGATGTGTTACGGATATGCTACTGGCTACCTGGTATCTTTTAAGCAATATACCCAATTCACTGCTTGAAGGAGAAGTAGCCCCAATTACCAACAACCAACAACTATCGCAACTATGACAACAACACCTGTTAAATCGTTTGATTTAGAAGCCTTAATTAATTCTCTACAAGGTATTGAAATTATTACTGACTCTACTCAAGTAGCAAAATTATCTCAAGATTACCATACCTTTAGCCCGGTTCTAGTTCCCAAATTAGCTGGAAAAGTCGGGGATGTAGTTGTGCGCCCTGCTAACGAACAGGAAGTATTAAAAATAGCAGCAGCTTGCGTGAAGTATCGAATTCCCGTCACGATTCGGGGTGCAGGAACGGGAAATTATGGGCAATGCGTACCGCTACATGGTGGTGTAATTGTTGATATGACGCGGATGCATGAAATCTGCTGGGTAAAGCCGGGAATAGCGCGAGTTGAAGCTGGGGTGAAATTAGCAGCCCTGGATAAAAAAGCACGGGAAAGTGGCTGGGAAATGCGGATGGCTCCCTCTACCTACCGTACAGCGACAATTGCTGGATTTGTGGCTGGAGGTAGTGGGGGAATTGGATCGATACAGTATGGGTTGTTAGGCGATCGCGGTAATTTGATCGCGCTAAGAGTTGTAACTTTGGAAGATGAACCACGTGTAATTGAGTTGCGTGGCGATGATGTACAAAAGGTAAATCATGCCTGGGGTATCAACGGTATTATCACCGAAGTAGAAATACCGCTTGCGCCAGCTTATCCTTGGGTAGAGGTAATTCTCACTTTTCCAGAATTTATGGCAGCAGCAAAATTTGGGCAAGCTTTAGCTGATGCCGATGGCATGATCAAAAAAGAAATTGGTATCTTTGCATCCCCGATTCCTCAATACTTTACTCCGCTGCGGCAGTACATTCCTGATGACACTAACGCCGCTTTATTATTAGTTGCAGAACAGAGTTTAGAGTTCTTGCCGGGGTTAGTGGAGCAATACGGTGGCACAATTACATATCAAAAACAAGCACAGGAAGTCGGAAAAGGTGCGAACTTATTGGAATTTACCTGGAACCATACCACTTTGCACGCTCGCACGGTTGATACTTCTATCACCTACTTACAAAGTATTTTTCCCGCAGATAAAAGTCTGAAACTAGTAGAGCATATGTATCATCATTATGGGGATGAAGTAATGATGCATTTAGAATTTATCCGGGTGAACGGTACAGCAATACCTGCGGCTTTACAACTCGTGCGCTACACTTCTGAAGAACGCCTGAATGAAATTATCCACGATCACGAAGAGAAAGGTGTGTTTATTGCCAATCCCCACACTTACATTATTGAAGATGGCGGCAGGAAAGTTATCGATCCGGAGCAGTTAAAGTTTAAGGAGATGGTTGATCCTTATAGGTTGATGAATCCGGGTAAGAGCAAGGCGTTGGAATTAAAGGTTTGATCGCAAACGCCCACAGGCTCCAAGCCTGGGGCTACACAAACAAAGCCCACCTCCGTGGGCTGAAATCCTTACAGGCTGCGGAGGCAGCCTTTGCACGTATAGCAACACTCTTCTAGGGTGTTGGGTTTTGGCGAAGGTATTGATCGGCTAATGCGGGCAATTACACGGTTATCGGCTCAATACCACTTTGGCTTATTTTTTGATGAGTTGCTTGAGGGTAAGGGGATTAAAATTGAACACCTTTCCTGTTGCGAACAATTGAAATCCACAAGAGACACTAGCAAATGACACAAGGATAGAAAAAAGTGATATTGAGCCAATAACAGCGCCACTGGCGATAAATAGAGCAACTCCGATCGCAATCAGAACCCATCCCAATTTGCGATAGCCACGATCACCCCAATTGAGAGCTACTACACCTGCTATACACAGCACAATTCCAGGAGTACTGCGAAAATAGAAGCTAATATAAATGCTTGTACTTAAAAATGTAATGCCTGCCAGTATTAAACCTAAGCCAATCAGCTTACTGGCAAGGGCTACTTCTTTTTCTTTATCGGTAGTAGATGGTGTAATCTTTGTTGGTGCTGAGTTTGGGGTAGGATTTGATGTAGGAGATACAACAGTTTCTTTCACCTTGAATATGAAAGTTACCTTGTCTCCTTGTCCAAGTGAAACTTTGTCTCCTGAGTGCAGCGAACAAAAGATTTTAGATTCCAGCTTGACACCGTTAACATAGGTGCCATTGGAACTGCCCAAGTCTGTAATGTGATATTCATCTGCATTGATCCATATTTGCGCGTGGATGCGAGATACGACATCAGAATCTGGTAAGCCAGAAACATCGATATCTGGTGGTTTCTGTTCATTTGGCTTACCGATGCAAATTACAGAAAGATTGGGTGGCAGTTGAAAAGAGGTGTTGGTTTGGATATGAAAAAGCTCCCTGGTTGGCTCTTTCGTCTGAAATGCACTTTGCATAGATGTTGTGGAGATAAGCTTTTCTCTCAGTTTGTCTGCCGAGAAATGAAAAGAGAATGGTAAATATTCTGAATCAAAATTGAAATTTTAATGGAGTCGCTCTTATACCAATTTTGGATTTTAGATTTTGGAGCCACTGCGCCCTGCAAGTGGCGTGATTTTAGATTAAAACCTGAGTACTGGGTAGTGGGAAAAATTTTCTTCCTAATCCCCAGTCACTATTCTCCAATCCCTTTTACAAATACTGTTTTAAAACTTCAACCGTCGCCATTCCAGTCTTCTGCCAACTGAAATTACTTGCCCTGTTAATAGCTGCGGCAGAAAGGCGATCGCGCAATTGGGCATCAGTTGCAATTTTATCCATAGCCTCTGTAATTTCCTCTACCTTGTAGGGATTGATGAGAATTGCAGCATCGTCGGCAACTTCTGGTAAAGAAGAAAGATTCGAGGTAATAACGGGTGTACCGCAAGCCATTGCTTCTAATACAGGCAAACCGAAGCCTTCCCAAAGACTGGGGAAAACAAGAGCGATCGCGCCGTTGATGATTTTGGGTAATTCGCGATCGGGAACGTAGTTCAAAAATTTTACTTGCTCGGTTATGCCTAGTTCTTCAACTTGCACTTGCAATAAGGGAGTATAGCGTTTGTCTTTTGGCCCCGCAAGCCACAATTCGCGATCGCGATGACTTGGTAATGCGGCAAAGGCAGAAATCAGTTTGTGTAGGTTCTTGTAAGGATCGTGTCTACCAATGTAGAGAAAGTAAGGGCGCTGCGTTAAGGTGGAGACAACAAGACGCCGCGAATCTCTCTCCCCCTCCTCTTCTCCAAAGGGACGAAAATGGCTATCATCATAAGCTAGCAAAATCGGTGTGATTTTCTGAGCAGGAATTTTGTAAAAATCAGTAATGTCTCTAGCAGTAGCTTGGGAATTGCAGATAATATGTTGTGCTTGCCTAAGAACTTCGGGAATGTAGTAGCGTTGGTAAGTAGTCAGCGGTGAGAAGCGTTTAGGAAAACGCAACGCAATTAAGTCGTGAACCATGACGACAAAACGACAGTTGGAATAGAGGGGCGCTTCTGGTACTGGGGAAAATAGGAGCTTAGATTGGAGCTTTTTATAGATTTTTGGTAGTTGAAACTGCGTCCACAAAATTCTATCAAAATGTCCTTTAGTTCCTTGAGCAGGAGTAAGATTGCCTGGAATTGAATAGCAGTTAAAGTCCGGATAATTTTGGGCAGTTAAAAGAGTAGGCTGAAGAGATTTAAAATAGGGAAAAAGATTTTTGGCATAATTACTTATGCCTGTAGGTTGAGAAAAAATAATTGATAAATTAATTAATAATTCGTTCATTTATTCAAACTTAGACCGCCAATAATTTAATACACCATAAAGTTTACCCAATGCCACCTGAGGTTTAATAAATATTAAGACAAAAGCATAAAAAATAAGTCTAATTAATCTGAAACTAAAAATTAACTTATTTGTATATCTTTCCAAGGTCAATAAATAACTGTAAGTGCTGTGTCTAATTTTTCTAAAAACGTACCTATTAGTAATTGAGGAGGGTTCGTGCAATACACCAAATTGTTTAGTGACTGCAATTAAATATCCTTGCTGGGCATAGCGTTGACAAAAGTCAAAATCTTCATAATAAAGAAAATAAGCAGGATCAAATAAAGGACACTCACAAAATTTTTGTAGATTAATTATCATGCTACAGCCCGAAACCCAATCACAAATAATATAATCTGCGTCTGAATTTGTTGTTAAATCTTGAGTTAATATAGTTCCTGTTTGGGAAATAAAATTACCACCTGCAAACCAAATTTTATTTGCAGGTGTATAAATAATAGTACCGAGAATTGAAATTTCGGGATGAGACTCAAAAAACGGATGAACCTTGTCTAAGGCATTTTCTAATAAATAGGCATCTGGATTTACGAGCCAGATAAGTGCCTGCGGATCTTGAGCGAAAATAAATTTTAAACCAAGATTGCAAGCACTACCAAAACCTAAATTTTCATTAGCGTTGAAAACAAGTACTGAGTCAGATTTAAGATGACAAATAGAATCATCATCAGGAGAATTATTGATGATAACGGTTTTGTATTTTATATTTGTGCTGGTTGATAGAGAACTGACTAATTTGGCAATTAGATCTGTGGAATAATAATTGACTGTTAACAAATAAATCACGTTAGTTCGATTTGACAATCATCACCAATCATAAACCGTAAGGCTTTGGGGCGACGGGGTGCCACTGTCAATTGTGCCCTTTGTCCAATCACGCTATCAATAATACGTTGATGAATTCCGACAATTTTAGCACCTTCTAAAACCACACTATGCTCAATGTCAGTATCGATAAGTTTACTATTATCGGCAATGCTAGTATAAGGGCCGATAAAGCAGTTTTCTAAATAACAATTTTTCCCGATTACTGCCGGGCCGCGAACTGTGCTATTAATCACTTTAGATCCAGCACCCATTTGAACACGCCCGATCGCCTGACTTTGACTGTCGATTTCCCCAAAAATTTCTGTAGTTAGGTAAGTATCAAGAATCAAACGATTTGCCTCTAACAGATCGTCTTTTTTACCAGTATCTAACCACCATCCATCTAGTTGGCAGGCTGTAACTTGCTTTTGGTTATCTATCAGGCATTGAATAGCATCAGTAATTTCTAGTTCGCCTCTAGCAGAAGGTTGGATACAGGCGATCGCATCATGAATAATATGCGAAAAGAAATAAACCCCTACCAACGCCAAGTTAGAGGGGGGAATTTTAGGTTTTTCAATTAGCTGTAAAACTCGCCCTGTTTCATCTACTTTGGCGACACCAAAAGCACTAGGATTGCTAACTTCACGCAAGAGAATCAACGCATCCTGTTGTTGAGTAGTAAATTGTTTGAGAAAATAACTGAGGTCGCCTTGTTGAATTAAGTTATCACCCAAGTACATTACAAAAGGCGAATCTCCTAAAAAAGCAAGAGCAACTTTGACAGCGTGGGCAAGCCCGGCAGGTTTATCTTGCAAAATATAAGTGATTTTTGCTCCGAAGCGATCGCCATTTCCAGTTTTAGCTTTTACTTCTGCACCTGTTTCCGGACTAATAATGATACCAATATCAGTTATTCCTGCGCTTACCATCTCTTCAATGCCATACCATAAAATCGGCTTATTGGCAACAGGTACAAGTTGCTTTGCTCCAGTATAGGTGAGGGGGCGAAGACGAGTGCCTTTACCGCCAGAAAGAATAAGTGCTTTCATAATATAGGTTGGTAGATAGTGGATAGTGGTTAATAGCTAATGGTTAATAGTTAATCGCAATTAACAATTAACTCCCCAAGCATTTTTCTAAGTCTTTGTCGCCAATGTGGTGCATGAGTTCCTAAAATTCCGGCTATTTTGGTACAAGCAAGAACAGAATAGGCAGGGCGACAAGCTGGGGTGGGATATTCGGGAGTTGTGATGGGAATAATGCGCTGAACTTTTAAGGGTAAACCAAGTTGTTGAGCTTCTTCAAAAATGGCAACAGCAAAGTCGTACCAACTGGCAACACCACTGTTGGTATAGTGATAGATACCAGAAATTTCTGAATTCAACTTGGGGATTAACTGGGCTATAGTGTCTGCAATATCTCTTGCCCAAGTGGGGCTGCCAATTTGATCGGCAACAACACGAATTTCTTCTCTTTCTCCTCCCAAACGCAGCATAGTTTTGACAAAATTACTTTTGCCAAAAGCTCCATAAACCCAAGCCGTGCGAAGGATGAGATAGCGATCGCTCTTCTGAATAACAGCTTGCTCTCCTGCTAGTTTAGTTTTACCATACACACTCAAAGGGTTAGTCGCATCAGTTTCTTGATAGGGGCGGCAATTATTGCCATCAAAAACGTAATCGGTAGATATATGAATCAGGAAAGCCCCTTGTTTTTCCGCTTCTTCTGCCAGCATCCCTGGTGCCGTCGCATTAATAGCTTGGGCTAATTCAGGTTCGCTTTCGGCTTTATCAACAGCTGTATAAGCGGCAGCGTTGACAATAATTTGGGGTTGTTTATCTCTAATTACTTGACGCAGCGTATCGGGTTGACTGAAATCTATCGTCGGTCGTGCAACCGCTACGATATTTCCATATGGTTCTAGAGTTTGCTGTAATTCTTTGCCTACTTGACCGTTGCTGCCGATGAGCAGGATCAATTTACTCATACTGTTCACTTTAAAATTTAACAGTGGCGAACTTAGTAACAATTGCAAAAGTAAAAACAAAACTTTATCGAAAGTTCATAAAAAAAAGTCACTATATAGTGTAAACAGTTCAAGTAAATACCTCAGCTTCCTGGAAAGGCTTACCTGCTTTGTCTTTTGCAGATAAGATTGGTTCTGCGGTAAGATGCCAGTCTATCGCTAAGTAGGGATCGTTCCAAAGAATGCACCTTTCATGTTGAGGGGCGTAGTAGTCTGTGGTTTTATAAAGGACTTCGGCAACTTCTGAAAGGACAACAAACCCGTGTGCAAAGCCTGGTGGTATCCAAAGTTGGTGTTTGTTCTGAGCGCTAAGTTCGCAACCCACCCATTGACCAAAAGTAGGAGAGCTTTTTCTAATATCTACCGCTACGTCAAATATACTACCAGTAATTACTCTAACTAATTTGCCTTGTGCTTGCTCGATCTGATAATGTAAACCTCGCAAAACATTTTGTTTAGAGCGAGAATGATTGTCTTGAACAAAGTTAACTATATGACCAGTTATATCAGTAAAATTTTGCCGATTATAACTTTCAAAGAAAAACCCCCGCTCATCCTGAAAGATTTTAGATTCAAGGATGAGAACGTCGGGGATTTTTGTAGGAATAACATTCATACCAATGGTAAATAACTGACTAGTGTATATATCAATATATTGCTGGTTATGAATAAACTAAATATAGGCTAAATATAAGAGTTTTATTTATTTTTTGAGACAACCCGTAGATATGAAGTTTCAAAAAAAGTGAGAATTCTGGGAAAACACTTAAAAAAAGTAATTTTAATTTTTAAGTATTTGCTCTTACTAAATCTGAGATAGATTTATAAATTTATCTAATACAAACTATGATAATGCCTTGGTATTGGCGATCGCTACCACTTGAACATCGTACTGGTTCTGATATTTTTGCGGCTCTATTTTGTAATATTTATACATCCAATATTGCAACTTTACTAGAAAGTCCTTACCCAACACCCACAGATAATCCCCAGTTAGCTAGGTACTCTATATGTGCAGGTGCTCCCAGATGTGTGAATGGACACCTCCAAATGTGGACACCACCACTGAGTGAAATTTTACCCTTCTTAGAACAGGGGATAGGGGACAGGGGACAGGGGACAGGGGGATTATTTCTTCCATCCTCTTCTTGTCTGCCCTTCACTGGTGGTTGGCTAGGTTGGCTAGGCTATGACGTTGCTTGGGAAATAGAACAGCTACCCTACACCAAATCCGATCGCTTGCCATTTCCAGTAGCTTTTTGGTATGAGCCGGAGTGTTTTGCTGTTTTAGATCACTGGGATCAAGTTTTATGGCTAGCTGCCAGTGATGAAGCTGGGCTGGATGAGTTGGAGATGAGGTTGGAGAAGGGGACAGGGGACAGGGGACAGAGAACAGGGGACAGGGGACAGGGGGATGTGATTAATAATTGCTTCCCATCTTTTTCAAGTTTCCAAACTTCTCAAGCGGAATACGAAGCAGCAGTTAACTGTGCGAAAAAATATATTCAAGCCGGGGATATCTTTCAGGCTAATCTCTCGCTCAGATTTGAAGCCCAAACAAATGCTTCCGGTTGGGAAATTTATCGCGCTTTGCAGCAGATTAATCCTTCTCCTTTCGCTTGTTATTTCAAGACGCCTTGGGGAGATATAATTAGCTGTTCACCAGAGAGATTGGTACAATCACAAAGATGTGCAGACAAGTATTTTCGCGTCTCTACTAGACCGATCGCCGGGACGCGATCGCGCGGGATCGCACCAAAACAAGATCAATTACTAGCAGCAGAATTACTCAGCAACACCAAAGAACGTGCCGAACACATCATGCTCGTAGACTTAGAGCGTAATGATTTAGGGCGGGTGTGTGAATGGGGAAGTGTCAGTGTTGACGAATTGCTGACAATTGAGCGATATAGCCATGTTATGCATCTTGTCAGCAATATCAAAGGTACTTTAAGAAGTGACCTCAATGCCGTTGATTTAATTCGCGCTATGTTTCCTGGCGGCACAATTACAGGTTGCCCAAAAGTCCGCTGCATGGAAATTATTGAAGAACTAGAACCTGTGCGCCGTAGCTTGTTCTACGGCTCCTGTGGCTATTTAGATTGGCGAGGTAACCTAGACTTAAATATCTTGATCCGGACTCTGTTACTGGCTCCCACTCCCCCTTTCAACACCGTCTGGGGACAAGTGGGAGCAGGAATTGTCGCAGACAGCGATCCCACCAGAGAATGGCATGAATCTCTGCACAAAGCCCAAGCACAACTTAACGCTCTAGCCAAGGTTTTACATCAAAAGTCTACATTCTGAGCCAATTTCTATTGTGCAACTGGTTGCGGCGAGAGTTCCCCCACCATACACCCTCATTGGGTACTGGGTATGAAAATTTCTTTATTCCTAATTCCTATCCCCTATCCCCTGTACCCTGTCCCCTATCCCCTATCCCCTGTACCCTGTCCCCTATCCCCTATCCCCTGTATCCTGTCCCCTATCCCCTGTACCCTGTCCCCTATCCCCTTTACTCGCAACTAACTCTTGACTGTTGACTGTTAGCTGTTAACTATTGAGTATGAATAAGTATAGATAACAGGAGTGATGAAAAAATATCAATGGGTAAGTTGTTTGTCAATTTGTGCAACAAAACGGCGGCAATTATGGCAGCATTGGTAGAGGGAACACCAGGAGAAGATGAGAGCGAAACAGAGGAAGAGTTGACAAATTCTGCTTCCGTATCTCTACCTCCCTAGTTTCCCCATTGTTACTTAGCCCCATCATCACAGTTTAAATTTAGCTGTGTCGGCAATTATGCCTGAGCTACTCCCATCTTCAAAACCTAATTGCCAACTACATCGACAATTTTACCAATGCCATTTTGGCGAAGTTCGGCTTTTATGCATTTTGAGCAAATATTCAAGCTCAATCCAATTTATTAGCCTCACCAATTTTGGCATTCAACTGCGAAAACATATATCTATTTTTACCTTCAAGTATTAAATGAATCCAGAAAGCTCAGAAACTTACATAAATCATCCAACTTGGGGTTTGCTCTATAGAATCTGTATGGTGGATGAACAACAGGAATTATTCACTACACTGTATGCTCAACGCCTATTTTTTTTGGTAGCAACTGATGCTAAAGGTTTAAAGTTTCAGCCAATAGGACGTACTGAGGCAAGAATGTTGTTGGAAAACCGCCTGCGGAGCTTACGCCGCACGGGACAAAGCCAGGAGTACGATCAGCTTCATAGTATTTTTCAACGCACTTTCCAATGAGCAGTTCGATTAGCGAACGTATTGCTACTGTTAAAGCACAGCTACCAACGTCAGTTCGGTTAATTGCAGTTACCAAGCAGGTACCAACTGATGCAATTCGCGCTGCCTACGCAGCCGGAATTCGAGATTTTGGTGAAAATCGCATTCAAGAAGCGATCGCCAAACAAGCTGAGTTACAAGACTTATCTGATGTTACTTGGCACTTTATCGGACATTTGCAAAGCAATAAAGCCAAAAAAGCCTTAGAAAATTTTAGCTGGCTTCACTCAGTGGACAACTTGAAGTTGGCAGGGCGCTTAAACGAATTGGCACAACAGCTAGGTGTGTCTCCTCATGTGTGCTTGCAAGTAAAAATTCTTCCCGATCCCAACAAGTCGGGTTGGAGCGTACCTCAACTTTTGACTGACTTATCAGCACTAAATCAATACAAAAATTTACAAATCCAAGGGTTAATGGCAATTCCGCCTCTGGGATTAAAGGATGTGGAGATTTTAGATGTATTCAACCGTACACGTGAACTAGCACAAGAAATCAATGAACAGAAATGGTCTCACATTCACATCCATCAACTTTCTATGGGAATGTCAGGCGACTACCAGCTAGCAGTGCAAGCAGGTGCAACGATGGTGCGCTTGGGAACTATCTTGTTTGGAGAGCGCCCTACGTAAGTACAAGGATATTAAATATACTCTCCTAGAAAAAGATAATGACAGGCGATCGCTTGTCATTTTAATGTACAAAAATTTACTCTTTTTGAGAACTATCTCTGGAAGAGGCTTTTAGCTTTACTAAAGAATAGGTAATTTAATTGGGAATTGAATCTTGCATTCACATCCCATGGCAACTGCCGTCAAATAGCGTGAAAAATCGAGTCCTAATTTTCATACTTTTATTGTAGGCAAATACCTACGTAAGTTAGTCTTATATCTTTTAGTTTACGTAAAAATATGCAAGTCTAATCGAAATTCTTGGGTTTTACTGGTTAAAGCAAAAAATCTAAAACATACTGGTAGATCCGTAAACAAATGATTATAGTATTGACAAAAGTAAACGCAACAAAAAATTAGGGGTGCCAGCAACTTTGCATACAAAAATAGTTAGGCTATAATCTTGACTCAATTGTTGCTTGCAGGCTATGTGCAGACGTTATAGGGGGCATCTGTTCATGAGCAATAGCCGTAGAATATGCTACAGACAACCATAGAATTGTAAGGCTATCCGCCCTTCTTATGGGCTTAAGGTGGTTGCATCAATTGTTGCCATATCAAAAAAGGTGATTTGCACCAGGAGCGTAAACATAATGAACAATATCTTTTCCAAACTAAGAGACTTTGTTGGACTCAATGAGTCGGTAGAATACGAGTATTATGAAGAAGAGCCTGATACAGAAACTTATCAAAATCTGTATCAAGAACAAAATCCGCAACAAGTACCCCCAGAGGCAACTCCTCCAAATCGTCGTTGGCGCGAACCTATGGCGACAATGAATCCCGATGTAGCAACAACTTCTTCAAAAACAATCAGTAATGTAATTGGTATGCCAGGTGCTCTTAATGGTATTTCAGAAGTATTAGTACTAGAACCACGTACATTTGAAGAGATGCCTCAAGCGATTCAAGCGTTGCGAGAGCGCAAATCAGTCGTCTTAAATTTGACGATTATGGATCCAGATCAGGCACAACGGGCAGTCGATTTTGTCGCAGGTGGTACTTACGCTCTCGACGGGCACCAAGAGCGCATCGGTGAAAGTATCTTTTTGTTTACACCCAGTTGCGTACAAGTGAGTACCCAGTCAGGCGTTCTACACGAAGTACCTCAACCACCGCTGCGTACTCCGCGTCCAGCCAGTGCAAGCGGAAGTGGAAATGCTGCCTGGGGAAATGAACCTAACCGCATGGCACAATAAATTAAAATTTAGTCATTAGTCATTAGTCATTAGTCTCAATCTAATGACCAATGACCAATGACCAATGACGAAAGTAATAATGACTACTAAGTTTGGCTTAATTGGTGGCGGGGTAATGGGAGAAGCGCTATTATCCCGCCTTATTGATCGAGGAATTTATCAAGCATCAGAGGTTATAGTCAGCGAGCCACAGCCCGCACGAGCGGATTTTTTAGCCCAGGAGTATAAAGTGGCTGTCACAGCTGATAACTGCCAAGCTTTCATGCAAGCAAAAGAAGTTGTCTGTTTGGCTGTCAAGCCTCAGGTATTTAGCGCGATCGCCCAAGAATTAGCAGACGCGATCGACAAAGGACATAAGCCCTTAGTCGTTTCCATTTTGGCGGGTGTACCCTTAAGCCATCTCGAAGCAGCTTTTCCCCAACTGCCAGTGATTCGAGCCATGCCCAATACCCCAGCAACGGTAGGGGCGGGCATGACTGCTATTACCCCAGGTGCTTATACCCATGCCAATCATTTACAAACAGCATGGCAATTATTTTCAGCAGTAGGCGAAGTTGTAGAAGTTCCCGAAACGCTGATGGATGCTGTGACGGGATTATCGGGAAGTGGCCCTGCTTATGTAGCATTAATGGTAGAAGCGCTTGCTGATGGCGGAGTAGCAGCAGGTTTGCCCAGAGCGATCGCCAATCAACTCGCCTTACAAACTGTACTCGGCACAGCCCAGTTACTGCACGAAACCAAACTCCATCCCGCAGAACTCAAAGATCGCGTTACCAGCCCTGGTGGTACCACTATTGCTGGCATCGCTCAATTAGAAAAAGCAGCCTTTCGTTCAGCTTTAATTGAAGCAGTCAAAGCCGCCACAGCGCGATCGCACGAATTGGGGAAGTAGGGGCTAGGGATTAGGGGCTAGGGGCTAGGGGCTAGGGGCTAGGGGCTAGGGGCACCAGGAGCAGGGGAGCACCAGGAGAACAACTAACTACTGTACGGGCGAGTTTAAAAGAGAAATTGTCGGTTTTAACCGAAAAATCATCAATAAAACCCGCACGGCAGTCGCACTCGACGCGCTTAACCCGACGCCAGTTGACGCCAGTCGCTTCAACGGGGGGAACCCTCCGAAGTCGCCTCAACGGGGGGAACCCCCGCACGGCGCTTCTCTCCGCAACGCGCTGGCTCCTTTATGCCGGGGAACCCTTACTTTCGCTTATCCACTTCGTGTCTACGGCAGTCGCTACCTTCGGAAGTCGCTTCGCGCCTACAAGTCGGCACTAGACGCGTTCGCCGTCAGGCGTTGCGTTAGCTAGCGGCTTCCCGGAGGGTAGCCGCAAGGGCGCGCTGCCTCCCCTACTAACCACTAATAAATGACTAATGACTATTTCTCATTTCATGGTAAAATCAAATATTTACTAAAACCTCTCTAGCTTGATATGTAGAAGGTGATAGTGGATGAATCCCAATCGGGGATTGAAATAATATATAGTAAACAGTCTGGTTGCAATTGTGATTGAGTGAATTATTCTGCGCTGTCTCCAGAAGTTGATCCCAGTTCTATATTTCCTTTTGAACTGGATAAATTCCAACAAGATGCGATCGCTTCCCTGAATGCTGGACGCTCTGTAGTGGTTTGTGCGCCTACAGGTTCGGGCAAAACTTTAGTGGGAGAATACGCTATCTATCGCGCCCTTGCGCGAGGAAAACGAGTTTTTTACACAACTCCTCTCAAAGCCCTCTCCAATCAAAAATTACGCGACTTTCGTGAGCAATTTGGGTTTGACTTAGTCGGACTTTTAACAGGAGACGCCTCCATCAACCGAGATGCGCCGATTTTGGTGATGACTACGGAAATTTTCCGGAATATGCTCTACGGCACGCCAATCGGGCAAGTTGGTATTTCCTTGGTAGACGTTGAGGCAGTGGTGCTAGATGAGTGCCACTATATGAATGATCGCCAACGCGGAACGGTTTGGGAAGAATCTATTATTTATTGCCCTCGTGAAGTACAACTAGTAGCCCTATCAGCCACAGTTGCCAATAGCGAGCAACTTACTGACTGGCTCAATCAAGTTCACGGCCCTACCGATCTCATTTACTCAGATTTTCGTCCTGTTCCGCTAGATTTTCACTTTGGTAATCTTAAAGGTCTATTTCCACTTTTAAATCAAGACAAAACCCAAATTAACCCTCGTCTTCTCAAAAGGGGAAAAAAGAAAGAATTTGAAAAAGGTAAAGGTAATCGCAGACCAGAAGCACCTAGTATAAATTTTATTCTCAGCCATCTCCAGGAACGGGATATGCTTCCGGCGATTTACTTTATTTTCAGTCGCCGGGGATGCGATAAAGCAGTGGCGGAAGTGGGTGAAATGTGGTTGGTGAATGAACACGAAGCCCAGCAGTTGCGGCGACAAATTGATGAATTTTTAACCCGCAACCCAGAAGCCGGGCGATCGGGACATATCGCCCCCTTGTACAGAGGTATCGCAGCACACCATGCTGGGATTTTACCTGCCTGGAAAGTGTTGGTAGAAGAACTATTTCAACAGGGGCTAATTAAAGTCGTATTTGCTACCGAGACACTAGCAGCGGGAATTAATATGCCTGCTCGAACGACAGTAATTTCCAGTATCTCCAAGCGCACTGACACCGGACACCGGATGTTGACAGCTTCCGAATTCTTACAAATGGCAGGAAGAGCCGGGCGTCGGGGTATGGATACAGTGGGTCATGTAGTAACATTGCAAACACCCTTTGAAGGAGCAGAACACGCAGCAGCTTTGGCACTCAAGAAACCAGATCCTCTAGTGAGCCATTTTACGCCCAGTTATGGCATGGTGTTGAATTTGCTGCAAATTCATACTCTTGATGAAGCCAGAGAACTAATAGAGCGCAGTTTTGGACAATATTTAGCCAATTTGCACTTAAAACCCAAGCAGCAGTACATAGAGGAACGAAAAGCAGAATTCAGCCAAATTCAGGAGCAAATTGCTGCTATTGAAGAAAGTGAAATTGCTAGCTATGAGAAATTGCGACAGCGCTTGAAAGTCGAACAAAAATTATTGAAAACACTGAAAGAACAAGCTCAACAAGCCCGACAAGAAGAATTGGCAATGATGCTGAGTTTTGCAGTTTCAGGAACATTACTGAGTCTCAAAGGTAAGAATATTACAGTATCTACTCCTGTAACAGCAGTTATAGTTGGGAAAACTCAAGGTTCCGGTCAATTTCCTTACTTAGTATGCTTAGGAACAGATAATCGTTGGTATGTGGCGACAACAGCAGATGTAGTAGATTTGTATGGAGAATTGCCCCGACTTGATGTACCTGCCAACTTGCTGCCACCTCCTGAAATGCCCTTGAAACCGGGACAATCGCGTCGCGGTAACGAAGAAACGGCAGCGATCGCCAAACAAATTCCCGAACCAAGCGAATCTTTAAATATGCCTGCGGAAGTAGCAGAACAACTGCAACGCGTTGCAGCTTTGCAAGAACAATTGGAGGCTCACCCCTTACATCAAGCAGGTAATGTAGCTACAGTATTTAAACGTAAAGCACGAGCGATCGAACTAGCAGCTGAAATCGAAGAATTACAAGCACAGGTAGAGCAACAATCTCAACGTCATTGGGAAGAGTTTCTCAACTTGATTGAAATTTTGCAGTACTTTGAATGTCTAGATAATCTTGTGCCCACACAACTAGGGCAAGTTGCAGCTGCAATTAGAGGTGAAAATGAATTGTGGCTTGGTTTAGCATTGGCTAGCGGCGAATTTGATAACCTCGATCCCCATCACTTAGCAGCAGCAGTTGCAGCTTTAGTAACAGAAACCCCACGTCCAGACAGCAAAGTACGTTTCGATGTTAGCAATGAAGTAGCAGAAGCCCTAGCAAAATTGCGAGGAATTCGCCGCAAAATGTTTCAACTGCAACGTCGATATGATGTGGCTTTACCCATCTGGCTGGAGTTTGAGCTAATTGCTCTAGTAGAAAAATGGGCGTTAGGAATGGATTGGAACGAACTTTGTGAAAATACTAGTCTGGATGATGGCGATGTAGTGCGAATTTTACGCCGGACTTTGGATTTATTATCGCAAATTCCTCACGTACCTTATCTGTCAGAAACTTTGCAGCGCAATGCTTACCGTGCCATGCAGTTAATTGATAGGTTCCCAGTCAATGAAGTAGTTGAATAATTTTGTGACATACTCAAACCAAGCAATCATTTTTGGAGAGTTGATTAAGACGTATGTAAAGGTCAAAAGTGAGTGGAAATATCTGTAATTGTCCTGTAGATTCACTTGGCAGTACCATCGTTTTTTTGAGTAAGCTCACGCGGTGCATCTGCGGCACAAAGATTTTTCCGCAAGGCTTTAAAAGCTCGTTATCACTGATGTATAAATGACGAGGATAAACGTATGGCTTTCAATACCAAAACTCACATAATTCACAATAGTAATGCACGCGGTCGTACTCAAATAGGTTGGCTCGATAGTTACCACACTTTTTCCTTCGGTGGTTTTTACGATCCAAGCCGGATGGGATTTCGTTCTCTGCGTGTAATAAATGATGACCGTGTTGCTCCTGGTGCGGGTTTTGCAACTCACGGACATAAAGATATGGAGATTTTTACTTACGTACTTGAAGGCGCTCTAGAGCACAAAGATAGCTTGGGTAACGGTTCGGTGATTCATCCGGGAGAAGCACAAATTATGAGCGCAGGCACTGGTATTTTGCACAGTGAATTTAATCCTTCTCAAACCGAATCCGTCCATTTTCTGCAAATTTGGATTCTTCCTAACCAGCAAGAACTGCAACCCAGGTACGAGCAAAAAGCTTTTCCAATCGAAGAAAGGCGTGGTAGTTTATGCTTAATTGCTGCCAAAGATGGACGCGATGGTGCAGTGAAAGTTTTTCAGGATGTTGATCTGTACACATCTGTTTTAGAACCTGGTGATGTAGTGAATTATCACCTTTTGAGCGATCGCTACGGTTGGTTACAAATTGCCCAAGGCGAAGTCAAGCTTAATGGTGAAGAACTCAAAGCCGGAGATGGAGTGCAAATGAATGGAGAAGAGCAACTCGAAATTAGCACAGATGTAGGTGCAGAAATCTTGCTATTCGATTTAGGTTAAACTTGCACAGACAATTCGAGATGCTCGCTTTACCAAAAGACTAAATCTTCAAATGTGGCAGGCACCTTGCTTGCCATTTCTGATTAAGTCAACATAAAAAACACAGATCCCCGCTTTTTCTAAAAAGTCGGGGATCTTATCTCTCTGCTCCTGAAGCTGTTCTGCCAAACTTTTGATGAAGCACCCTAAATGGTTGGGCAAAATATCTGCATCAACAGTGGAATAGCTTGAGGTAGAGACGAATCTACCTGAGAGGAGAAGTGAAAGCAGCTAAAAACCCGCTAATCTATCAACTATTCGAGGTGGACGCGCTATCAAAACCCAAATCGGAGGTAAAAATAGCAATGCGTCAAAGCTTGTGGTTTTTAATCTCAAATTCAAGAAACTAAATTTCAGAGGGAATTTATACTTATGTCTCAAGCAAGTGTGAAAGAATTTTTAGCAACTGCCAAACAAGATGAAGCAATCAGGCAACAACTCCAGTCTGCGATGACTGTTCATGGCTGCGTTAAAGTCGCTCAAGAGAGTGGCTACGACTTCACAGCCGAAGAACTACAATCTCAACTCAACGAAATGTCTGAAGAAGAGGTAGCAGAAATAGTCAATCCCGGTGTTGCTCCTCGTCGGCATATTCAACCCCAATAATCCTTTGTTGTGAATCAAGACTAATTGACGTCTTTTTTGCTCTGCGTAGCTTCTTAAGCTACTGCAAATATTCAACAAAAGTGTGGGCAAGTAAGAGGAGAAGATAAACTTTTATCTAGCGATCGCTCTTCGTCAAACCTATCAAAACTGTTTGCCCTTGCCCATTACTTGTTTAACTTCTATAAGGCATACCCTCAACCAAATAATCAGAGTGTCACAATGGAGCAAGAGAGTCGTTGATTAGTATGCCGCCTGTCATTACATACACCCAAGAGCCTTGGAAAGAAACCTACAGTGAAATTATTGATGTTCGTTCTCCTAGTGAATTTGCAGAAGACAGCATTCCTGGTGCAATAAATTTACCAGTTCTAGATGATGCCGAACGCGCCCAAGTAGGAACAATATACAAACAAGTTAACCCCTTTGAAGCTAGAAAAATCGGCGCAGCTTTGGTAGCAAAAAATATCTCTCTCCATCTCAGCCAACACTTTGCTGATAAACCAAAGAACTATCATCCCCTTGTGTATTGTTGGCGGGGCGGACAACGTTCTTTTAGTATGGCTTCGGTGCTGAATCAAATTGGCTGGCGAGTCACCCTACTCGAAGGCGGTTATAAGACTTATCGCGTCTATGTGCGCCAGCAAATAGAGCAACTGCCAGAAACATTTACCTACCAAGTATTGTGCGGTTTAACTGGTAGTGGTAAGACTCATATACTCAGGCAAATGCGCGATCGCGGCGCTCAAGTTTTAGATTTAGAAGCTTTAGCGAACCATCGCGGTTCTCTGTTGGGTGAAGAGTGGCAAGGTAAAGCTTCACCTCAACCATCACAAAAATACTTTGAAACACAGCTACTGCAACAACTACAAAGCTTTAATCCTCAGCAGCCAGTGTGGGTAGAATCAGAAAGCTTCAAAATAGGTAAACTCTATTTGCCACAGTCTTTGTGGCAGAAAATGAAACAAAGTAGCTGTGTAGAAATTTATCTGCCTATTACTGCAAGAGTGCAATTTCTCTTACAGGAATATCACCATCTAGAAAAGCATCCGGAGATTTTAAAAGCAAAGCTAGAAAAACTTAAATCTTGCTGTGGCTGGAAAAAATTAAATGAGTGGTATAAGTTAATTGATAATGACGAGCTAGGAGAATTTGTACGAGATATCCTAGAGTGTCATTACGATCCAACTTACAGTAAGTCAATCCAGCGTGACTTTAGCAAAGTTGAAAGAGTGCTATCTGTACCAGATTTATCTGATAGCAGTATCAACAATTTATTAGATAAATTATTGCCAAATAATATCTTTGAACTAACGCTAGTTTCATCATAATAAAGCAGAAGCTCCCCCAACCCCCTTACAGAGGCTTTATTCCCTCCTTTTTAAGGAGCGGGCAAGGTGGAATGCACTCCACTGTGTAGCCACTTACAAAAGGGGGCTTTATTCCCTCCTTTTTAAGGAGGGTTAGGGAGGATCAAGCCTTATCAATAAATGTATTTGGCTATATTTACCTTTAATTGGATTAAGCAGATTTCTCTAGTTCTTCGGTTTGTTCTCCTGCCGTTGAGGAATCAAAATTCTGGCTAAATTTGCGATCGCTAATCCTGACAAACTAACCTACGGGCTAATCATAATACGTTATACTTGTCATACCTGCAATACAAGTATGATAAAAGCAATGCTCACTGTCAGACTAGACGAAGAAACAGAACGGCAGCTAGCCGATATCTTGGCTCATGAGAAAACAGACAAAAGTGAGTTAATCAGACGCTTAATTGCGGAGCGCTGGCTTACCTTGCAAGCAGGAAAAACTTTGGTTGAGAGACGAGGCGGGCATCCTAAACATCTCCTGCAAGATGCACCAACCGATTTATCTGAGCGCCCGAACCGCAAACAGGCGATCGCTTCCTATCTTAAGTCGCGTCATCCATGACTTACCATCCGCTCATACTCGCAGACAGCGGGTTTTTGTTTGCGTACTACAGCGCCAGAGATAAGTATCATCAACAGATACGTAGTTTCTTTGAAAGCTGTACTTCAAAGCTGGTGACTACGCCCATCTGCATTACAGAGGTGGTGTGGTTGCTCAGTTCTGATTGGCGCACGCAAAACGAGTTTCTTCTAGACGTTGCAAAAGGACTTTACGAATGTGAACAGCTTTTGCCTCAAGACTTTTCACACATTGCCGAGCTTAATACGACCTACAGAGACTTACCAGGAGATTTTGCAGACTTATCCTTAATTGTAATTTCAGAGCGCTTGGATATCGCTGCGATCGCTACTTTGGACAGTGATTTTGATGTCTATCAGCGTTATCGTAAGAAGCCTTTCGAGCGGGTATTCTCGCCAGAGTAATGCGGGGAGGGTGTAATTTGAAAATTAATCAACGCCACAGTTGGACTTTAACAGTAGAGGAAGCTATAGCTATCCAAGAACAACTACAAGCAGAAGTTATTACCGTAGATCAACTCAAAGAACCTGTGCAGTATGTGGCTGGGGTAGATATGGGCTTTGAAGCCGATGGTACTATTAGCCGTGCCGCTGTAGCAGTACTGAGTTTTCCTGACTTGCAACTACAGGAGACGAGCATAGCACGCCGCCCAACGTCGTTTCCTTACATTCCCGGTTTCCTTTCCTTTCGCGAAATACCCGCAGTCCTTGATGCATTAGAAAAGATAAAATTAACACCAGATATAATTTTGTGTGATGGTCAAGGTATAGCTCACCCACGCAGATTTGGCATAGCTTGCCATTTAGGAGTCATCGTAGATATACCAAGTATCGGAGTAGCTAAATCATTGCTAGTCGGCAAGCACCAAGACTTGTCAGATATACGAGGAAACTGGCAACCATTAATCTATAAAGGTGAAACTGTTGGAGCAGTATTAAGAACACGTTCAGGTGTTAAGCCTGTATATATATCTAGCGGTCATCGTATCAGTTTGTCTACAGCAATTGATTACGTATTGCGCTGCACAACTAAATATCGATTGCCAGAAACTACACGGATTGCTGATAAATTGGCGTCTAATAAGTAAAGACGAGATATATCGCATCTCTACATCCGCAATATGAGCGATCGCCAATAAAATTAGTTGCAGTTATTCTTTAATGGCGCACTACTACCCCGCTTTACCAGAACAGGAGATAAAACGCGGTTTTCTACACTTTTTTCTTTTAATAAATCGAGCAACATTTGCATAGCAAAGCGTCCAATTTCTAACATTGGCTGGCTAACTGTCGTCAGAGGTGGCGTAACATAACGGGATAAAGCAATACCATCAAATCCAACCAGACTTAAATCTTGTGGTACCAAAATACCTAATTCTTGGCAAGCCAACAGAGCGCCAACTGCAACCATATCATTATAACAAAATATGCCAGTTACGCCAGCAGTAAATAGTTTAGATACCATCTGTTGCCCAGTCGCAACATCACTGCTTCTTTTATCATCTTCATCATTAATAGCAACCCAATCTGTCTTTTGTGGTAAACCAGCTTCACTAAGAGCCATTCTATATCCTTATAGCTAGCTCAACTTCTTCCAGTGTCTCGTCAGTAACTCACCGGGAATTCATTTAAATATTTTGTAAATAGTTGCTTGCACCTACCTAATCATGTTAGGAATCGCACAGGGAGAAGTTGTAGCTAACTAAGGACAACGGGGTTGGAACAATGAACGCACTAACTTTACAATGGCACGATGCTGGACAAGCCAAAACTCAAAAAATTCACGAATACCAGCCAAGTAAAAATCTTGGTACTATCCGTATAGGTCGCGACCCACTCAGGTGTGATATTGTTCTGAGTAACCCTACCGTTTCAGGTTTGCACGTAGAAATCTTTTTCAATTCCCAGCAGCAACGCTTTTTAATTAGAAATTTACGAGAACAAAACCCTCCTTTAATAGATGGGAAAAAACTGATTGAGGGTGAAATGCCTTTAGGCGAAGGTAGCACCATCTATTTAGGGCAACAGCAACTAAAGGTGATTGCTATTTCCATCCCCGCAGCTAGCAGCGTACCGCCGACAATTTTGACGCCACCTCAACCAGCAGTGCCAATAGCAAAACCACAACCCCAAGTAAATCTGGGACATCATCTACCCATACCTCCAACACCACCACAAGGAATTTATGGTTTGCAGTGTCCTAGATGTCAGAAAATTTCTTCATACAATGATTTGTTACTAGGTTGTCATCACTGCGGTCATTCTTTACAAGATGCACGAAGCGTTTTAGTGCCACCAACCAATTATTAATTTTAAAGTTATAGGAAAGAAAATAATTAATCGAAACATAATAACAAATAAGTATTTTCTTGACTTTTTTATTGGAGCTTGCTTTTCTCTCATTTATTATCTGGATAACAATTTTTCTAATTTCCAAGAATTATGAATAGTGGTTCTATAGAAATTCAATTATTTTGGCAAGAACCAGTCACGGGAGAACAACGAGAACCAAGGTTGAGAGCACCGATCGCCTTCGGTAGAGAATTTGCTAGAATGCCTGCCGAACATAAGGGACAACCCGTTACCCGCATGGTGCTCAACCATGACCAAGTTTCTCGTTTTCATGCCTTAATTGAGTGGGAACAAGGTCAATTAATGGCAACCGATCAAGGTAGTGTTAATGGCGTTTATGTGAACGGTCAACGTCACACACAAGCCATTCTTAATAATGGGGATCTTTTACAAATAGGCCCTTATGTAATTTCTATAAACTTTGCAGTTCCCACCGCACCTAGCCCACCTCCACAAGTTCCTAGCAGGAATTCTACTATTCAATTCAACCCCAATACCAACCTACCAGACCCCACCTTACCTCCACAGCAACCCGTAACACCAGTAAGTAGTAATTTTCCACCTCCGGTGTTTCAACAGCAACAAGTTTCTGTACAAGCACTTTATGCTACAGGTTTACCAGTAGATGAAACTGACTATCTAGCAGTCGGGGCTGGGTTAGGTAGTTTTGTTTGGGTAGATTTACTAAGAATAAGTGGTGTCCCAATTGACAAAATTATCGTGCTAGGTATAGATAAAGAGCCATATGCGCGTTATAAGCTTCTGTGTCAAAATTCACAGATTCCTTTACATGAAAGATTGCGCTCTAATTCTGACTCTTGTCCTGATAATATTTGGGGCTGGCCTAGTTATGCCTTGCGGGAAGCTTGGCACGACTTTACTAAAGGCAGGCTCAATAATTCTGTGAGACATCTATGGCAAGTTTTTGCTGAACCTACCTTTATCGAAACTTATACACCCCGTTCGGGAAATGTATTTGATTCTATAGACAGAGAGGCAAAGCGCATCGGCTGGGATAAGATGTATCGCTTCGGACGAGTGTTGGCGATTCGTAAAACTGATGATGGTAGGTATTGCATAGCCTATTCACGCGGACGTGGCAATCATGCTTTTTTTGTATGTCGTTATTTACACTTAGCTACTGGTTATCCGGCACTTCAATTTCTTCCCCACTTGCAAGCTTATCGGGACAAATACGGAGACTTTAAGTCGGTTGTAAATGCTTACGAAGAACACAATCATGTCTACGAGCAGCTAGAACGCCAAGGTGGCAGAATTTTGATACAAGGACGGGGAATAGTTGCTTCTCGGATTTTGCAGCGTGTTTATGAGGTAAGACAGAAGAATCCCAATATTTCTATTTTGCACTTAATGCGATCGCCTAAACCCCAAGGCAACAAATACGGCAACTCGCAGCGTTCAGTCAAACATCACATCGAATTGCAACCCTTTAACTGGCCGAAAGCCTGTTGGGGTGGGGAACTGCGAGAAATGCTAGAAAAATCAACCCCCGATGTGCGTAAAGAATTAATATCAAACAAAGTTTGGGGAGGAACTACCACTGCCGATCGCCTAGACTGGCAACGCATCACGGAAACTGGGATCGCAGAAGGTTGGTATAAAATTCAATTCGCAGTGGTGACAAGAGTAGAACAGGATGCCAGGCAGCATATCATCACTTACATTCAAGATAAAGACTTTGGCGAAATTCAACTTCCTGCTGTTGACTTTATTATTGATGCCACAGGCTTAGATGCCAAAGTCAAGGAAAGCCCTTTACTGAAGGATTTAGTCGAACATTACAATCTACCGCTCAATCCTATGCAACGTTTAGCAGTTGCCAACGATTTTGAGTTAGTAGAAATGCGGAACGACAAAGCTAAAATGTATGCCGCAGGAACTATTACCTTTGGTGGCCCCTATGCAGCAGTTGATAGCTTCTTAGGCTTGCAATATGCCGCTCTTTATGCTGTGGATAGTCTTGCTGCCGCCCGTGCGCCTAAACTGCATCGCCTAGATCCTGTAAGTTCCTTCAGACAATGGCTAAAGTGGGTGTTTAATCAATCTCCCTAACAGGTGACTGGGGACTGGGGATTAGGGGCTAGAGGCTAGGGGCTAGGGGCTAGGAAGAGGAGGGGGAGCTTCAGGGGCACCAGGTGCAGGGGGGCAACAGGGGAGAATTATTCTCCGTCCCCTTGTCCTCTTCTTCCCAATCCCCAATCACCAGTACCCAATCCCCTATTTTCCCAAGATCTGTAGTATGGAGCTGGAAAATATACTCGTTTATGGTGTAGAAATGTATAGAATTTTGTAAATAAATAAAATACTGTTTGTTTAATATGCAGACATTTTCAGTACCTACCTCAATGCAACTGTCTACAAGACCAACTGAAACTCAGCCTTTAAAGATTGTCGCACTGGGGGACAGTTTAATATACGGATTTGGCGATCCAGAAGGGGGCGGCTGGGTTGAGCGCCTGCGGCGGCAGTGGATGTCACCCGATCGCGCTGGTCATGTCCTTTATAATTTGGGTGTAAGGGGCGATCGCGTCCAGCAAGTTGCCCAAAGACTAGAAGTTGAATTTCGTCACCGGGGCGAACTCCGCAATCAAGTTCCCGACTTAATTATTCTCTCAGTCGGGGTTAACGACTCAGCCCGGCTAGGTCGTGAAAACGGACGCAATTACACAGACTTTGCCACTTTTGAAGTAGAAATCGCTTCCCTGCTAGAACAAGCACAACAACTTTGTCCAGTGCTATTTGTGGGTATGGTACCAGTTGACGAAGCAAAAATGCCATTCCTCGATTGCTTTTATTACAATCATGCCGATCAGCATCGCTACAAAGAAGCGACTCGGCTGGCTTGCCAACAACGGGGAATTCCCTATCTCGATATTTTTCAAAAATGGATGGAACGCGGAGATAATTGGCGGTTAAGGCGTTTGAGTAATGACGGGCTTCACCCAAATACAATAGGTTATCAAGCTTTGTTAGAAGATGTGATGAATTGGGATGCACTTGAAACTTTTCAGCACAAGTCCTATTCCCACTAAGCATAATCTTTTGACTTTTTGTTTTTGACTTGCTTTATGACACCCACGTTATTTGGACGCTGGCAAACTCGATTATTACTGCTTGTAACTGTAGGTGTACTGGTATCTATACCCTTTGCATTAGGTTTAGTTGGTTCCCCTCCTGGCAGTGTTTATTTCTGGATACTTGGCTATGTCGCTATCTTTGGCATAGCCTGGGATGTAGTTTATGATCGACTGCAAAAAAATCGCTGGGATAGAGACTGGCCAGCAATTTATCAACTATTAGCTGGGATTTGGGAATTTATATTTGTAGTTTGTGGAGTCAAAATTTTTGGCTTCTTGCCAATTCCTCTTCCTAAAGAAGAACTACCTACTTTTTGGGTAATTGTACATTATAGCATTGTTTGGCTAGCGGTTTTTGCTGCTTCGCAAAGTCTAATGCGGATTTTATTTCCTAAGTGGCGTTTCCGGGGCGGGCAGTGGTTGTAACTATAAGGATGAAGTACTGCAAGACTTACAAAAAATGTCTTCACCACAACCAACACCACCACCTCGGAAATTCAAGTTAATTATTGGCAGTGTAATCTTATTTTTGGGATTAAGCGGATTAGGAAGTATTGCATATATCAACGCCGCGGATATGTTCTTTACTATGATTTAAACGAAAAACAAGCAGCGATCGCAGATTATCAAAAAGCTGCCCAGTTGTATCAGGAGCAAAGAAAAACCAAAGATTATCAAAAAGCTCTCACACGCATCAGTCTGCTTCAGCAGTAGTTAGAGAGGCAGAAGTAAATTGGGCAGGGTGAGGGGGAGACAAGAAGAATTCTGCCTAAAGGAGGCGGCAGCCCACAAATCCTCGTTACCAGGTTAAACCTGGTAACGAGAAATCGGTGTCATCTGTGTTCATCTGTGTTCATCTGTGTTCGATTTTTTTGAAAATAGAATCAGTGCAAGAGCATAATTGTAAAAAATCATGAAAAATAAAATCGCCAGGTTGAAATAACGATTATGACTTGTGAAGTCTAAATTTAGCTTTTATCTTTGAGAGTTTAGCTTTGTTATCACAATTACTCGCTGTTAATACTGCTTCCGGCACCCCACTACCATTAACCGATCCAGTTTATATTTTTTGTATTTTATTGTTAGCGATCGCCACAGCACCCCTAATCGCCAAACTAATGCGTTTACCACCTTTAGTTGTACTGATTATTTTAGGTGCTATCTTAGGTTCCAATGTTCTGGGGATTCTAGCGCGAGATAGCCAATTAATTCTGTTAGAAAAAATCGGTCTGCTGTATATCATGTTGTTAGCAGGCTTACAAATGGATTTAAGTAAATTTAGGCTAGTGGGAGCGCGATCGCTGATTTTTGGATTGCTCACATTTGGCATCCCCTTAACTGTAGGCATTGTATCCGGTTATTGGCTAACAACTAGCTTTTTAGGCAGTGCACTTTTAGGAATTCTTTATTCTCCTCATACTTTGGTTTCTTATCCAATCGTGACTGTTTTGGGAATTGTGCAAAAAGAAGCTGTTGCAGTTGCGATTGGCGGCACCATTGTTACATCAATTCTCACCTTGAGTGGCTTATCAATTGTGCAAGCGATCGCAGGTGGTAACGTCGGAATTCTCCTGTGGATAAAGTTGCTGATTCTGTTACCTTTACTAGTGCTAATCTGCCTTTGGGGTATACCTAAATTTGGACGAAGTTTCATTTTCAATCAATCAATACCATCTTTGAGCAATCAATTTATCTTCATTCTCGGTAGCCTATTTTTAACAGCAAGTGCCGCACTCTTATTAGGAGTTGATTCTATTGTTGGAGCTTTTATAGCTGGATTATCTTTAAATCCTCTCATCAAGAACGAAAAATCTTTAATGGAACGGGTTGAATTTGTCGGAAATAGTATATTTATTCCTGCATTTTTAATTTCCGTAGGCATTTTATCTAACCCAAGAATTTTATTTACTCATCCAGAAAATTTAGGACTTGCCCTTGTAGTGGTAACAGGAGCAGTAGGTGGTAAATTTCTTGCAGCTTGGGTTGCTGGGCTTGTATTTAGATACTCGTTTGCAGAGGTAATGACAATCTTAGGCTTAACAATGTCTCGTGCAGCTTTAGTATTGGTAATAGCTCTGTATGGTAAACAGGAAGGATTACTAAATGAAGGTTTATTTAATGCCATCATTTTTTATATTTTAATTACTTGCTTGATAGGCCCTTTATTGACAAATACTTTTGGCAATAAAGTTGCAGGCAAGTAATACAATTTTGGATTTATATTTTGGATTAAAATTATTTATTAATGGGCTATTTCAGAATTTGAAAACAAAACTCCCACGTACCAAGTTGGGGTCAGAAAATGAAATATCGTTGTCAGTATATTTTGCTTAAGTCGGTGGACATAATTCAATGTAAAATGCCACTTATAGACAGCAGACATAAACAGTCTTTTACCTTTTGTCTTCTGCCTCCTAGCGGTTGGTGAGCAGAGCCGAACCACTGACTCCTGCCTTCTACTTAACAACAATTAACATTTATATCAACTAAGAAAAAAGCTTAAGTAAGCTACAACGGTTGACATATTCAAGCGATTTACAGAATTATCTTAGGAACACCGGATAGTCGCTTGTGAGGAAACTATGCACACAGTTGTTCTCGTTTTGATAGAGGTGCTAATTGTTATTGGGCTGTCTCGGCTAGTAGGATTGGCATTCCGGTGGATTAACCAACCACTCGTCATTGGTGAAATTGTAGCTGGAATTATGCTTGGCCCTTCTTTTTTTGGCTTGATTGCTCCAGGGCTAGCAGCTACTTTGTTTCCAGCACAAACAATCCCCTTCCTGAATGTTTTATCTCAGGTAGGGCTAATCTTTTTCATGTTTTTGATTGGGTTGGAACTAAATCCCAAATATATCAGTGGCAATCTAGAAATAGCAGTTTTGACTTCCCACATAAGTATTTTAGTACCGTTTTCTTTAGGAACTCTGCTAGCAGTACTAATTTATCCTTTGCTTTCTGATGCCAGTGTGTCGTTTACAGCCTTTGCCCTTTTCTTGGGAGCAGCGATGTCGATTACAGCTTTCCCAGTGCTGGCACGAATTATTACCGAGAACAACTTGCAGCGAACCCGATTGGGTACTTTAGCCCTAACTTGTGCCGCTGTGGATGACGTGACTACTTGGTGCGTATTAGCAGTAGCGATCGCTGTAGCACGTACCGGAAGTATAAGCAGTGCTTTTCCTACAATTGCGGAAAGTTTAGTATACATAGCCATGATGGTGACACTAGGACGAACTTTCCTGTCTCGCCTGGCTGCCCACTACCGTCGTACTAGACGCCTCAATCAATTTCTTCTTGCCTTAATTTACATTGGCGTAATTGCTTCGGCGCTAATCACCGAGCTAATTGGCATTCACCTAATCTTTGGGGCATTTTTACTAGGAGCGATTATGCCCAAAGATGCAGGATTGGTAAGGGAATTGGCAACAAAAACCGAAGATTTTGTCTTAATCTTCCTGCTACCAGTATTTTTTGCTTACAGTGGGTTGCGGACAGAAATTGGCTTGCTCAATCGCCCTGAATTATGGATCTTGTGTGCATTAGTATTGGCAGTGGCGATCGCGGGTAAATATATTGGCACCTATATAGCAGCTAGAGTTAGTGGCATTGAAAAGCGAGAAGCTTCTGCCCTTGGTTGGTTAATGAATACTCGTGGCTTGACTGAGCTAATAGTTCTTAATATTGGTTTGGAGTTGGGAGTAATTTCACCCTTGCTCTTTACCATGTTGGTAATTATGGCGTTGGTAACGACATTTATGACATCGCCACTACTAGAGTTGACTTATCCGAAAAAGCTGATCAAATTAGATGTGGTAGAAACAGAATCTGAAGCAGAAACAGTTGTAGAAACCACTACCCGTGGTGAAAATTTTGGTAATCCTTACCGAATTTTAGTGCCAATCGCTAATCCCGATACTCAAAAAGGTTTAGTACAACTAGCAGCAGCGATCGCAATTAACAATATGCATCCTGCCACTGTTAACCCCCTCAGCTTGATCGAACTTGAGGAAGATTATGCTTTTGAGAGTACCCCTGTTGAAGCAGACAGATTAATTCAACAGCGTCGCCAGCAGCTAGAAGATTTGATTCAACGCTTGCAACCACAGGCAGTTCGTTCTTACGTACATCCCATCATTCGTGTATCTAATAATGTCGCGCGGGAAACTGCTCAAATTGCTGCACTTGAACAAGCTGATTTAATTATCGTCGGCTGGCACCGCCCGGCTTTTAGTAATAATCGTTTAGGTGGGCGAGTCGGACAAATTTTGACTACTGCAAGTGTGGATGTTGCGGTATTCATAGACAAAGGAGAAGGACTTTTGGAAAGTTTGCTAGTTCCCTATTCTGCGAATATCCACGATGATTTAGCCCTGACACTTGCGCTTAGACTGCTAGTAAATCGTGATACTTGCCACTTACAAATTTTACGAGTAGTGTCAGAGCATCAAGTTAAAGATGAATTAAGTTACGAGCTTCGGATTTTGATTGAGCAAATGCCTCGCAGTCTGCGCGATCGCATTGACATTATAAATATTGAAGCCACAGAGCCAATCCAATCCGTAGTTGCAGCTTCACAAAACGTCGATCTCACCATTGCAGGTACAAGTCGTGCTTGGGGTATTGAACGTCAAACGCTAGGAAGATACACAGATGAACTAGCCATTCAGTGCCGCTCTTCCCTGCTCATCACCCGCCGTTACAACCAAGTTACTTCTCATCTCACCTCAGTGCTTACTGAATTGAAGTCAGAAGTTACAAATTAGGATATGCATCATTTCAACTTTAAATCTTTAACCTTTTACGGTATAGCGATCGGTTCAGTCTTGCTTCTATTTAAAACTGTAACTGTCTATGGAGAAAAAAATCTTCAGGCTCCTCCTCAAATTAACAGTCGTTATCGTATAGTATTGGCAGAAAAATTATCTTCCTGCAATAAATTAGAACCAATAATCTTGAATATTCATCAATCAGGAATTTACTTAAATGGATTTTTATCACCAGCAAACACTAATACTGAAACAATATCTTTTGCAAGTCAAACTAACCAATCTCTCACGGGCAAATATCAAAATCAAACTGTAAGTTTATCTGGGCAAATTTCTAGTTCTATACTTTGCAATCACACAAATTTAGAAACACAAGTAAACACAAATCAAAAAAATAATTCTCGTCAGTCAATCAGCCTGTATATGCAACTAGTGGATCAAGAGAATTTAATTGGTCAAATTACTGTCAATGGTTTTCCTAAATTAGTCAAATTTACTGCTATATCACTACAAGCTCAAGAAAAATCTGAGAAACAAAACATCAATTGAAAACAAACTCAGTAGCCTGATTTCTTGCACGTAAGGTGGGTACTATCTACAACTTCAAAATAAGGGTTTGAGGGAATTTAGGCAGTACCCACCCTACAAAAATTGCAATAAAATAAAGGATAATCTCATGACAAAGCAATTCAGAAATAAGTTATTTTGTCTGTGCTTAGATAGATATTTATTGCAGATAAACTTGTTTACCTTTTATGCAATATTTGCCCTCAATGCTGGCATTAGTACTGCCGAATCAGTAGCTAAGTTAGAAGATTGGCGCTTTGATCCAAAAGCCGCCCAGTTGGAAATTAAGCTTTCAGCACCCTCACAACCGCACTTCTTTTACCTCTCCCAACCTCCTCGCATAGTTGTAGATTTACCAACTACTAAATTAGGTAATGTTTCTACGCAGCAAAATTATTCAGGAGCTATAACAAGTATCCGTGTTTCTCAATATGACGTAGACGTCACTCGTATTGTAATGGATTTAGCACCTGGTACTTTTTTAGATCCCAACCATGTGCAATTACAAGCAGTATCCCGTCAAAATCCTAAACGTTGGCTTTTACGTCCTTTTCCAGTAGGTAAAAGTACATCTCTAACACCTGAAAAGTTCCCACCCCTACCCAGCAACTTATCGCCAACTCTAGATTTATACAACCCACCGGCTTCAACTAAATTCACACCAAATTCAGGTGAATACAACCCACTATCACCCTCAAATAACAACAAAGTAGCTCCAAATTTGTACTACCCGCCACCACCTACCAATAACCCCTCACAACCGCCTTTAGTCACAGTACCACCCCTAGAACCTAATAGTCCTTCTCAAACACCTAACTCCGTTCTCCCGCCACCAATTTTCCCAAATCAGCCGGCTAATCTGAACAAGATTCCTTTTTTTCCAACTCCTAATTTACCAGTGCCAACCGCTCCTAACAATCAACCCGTTGCTCCTGCTTCCAAAATCATAGAATTTGGGCAACCCCTACCTAAATCAACTAAATAAAGTTAGGAGGTCAACAGCCAAAATAAACTACTCTTGACTATTGACTGATGATCCATAACTCATTATTTAGAATCTTTCCGTTTCTATCGACGGAGCCACTGCCCCTGGTTCGTTGACAAAAAAGTTTTTAGCAGCATCGTTCTGATATACACAGTTAATATCTGGTTTTTCACCCAAATCACCCGTATAACCAAAGGTATTCAAACGGTTCTTACATTCTCTCACCTGTTCGTTTGTCACTAGCTTGCGTTGCTCTAAAATAGCCCAGTTATTAGTACGCAGAACGCATCCTGGACGCATACTGGGTTGAGAAACATAAACATTGAAGGGGTTAAGAGTTACGAACAGTCTGGTATCCATCACCATAGCGCTAGCTCCATACTGTACGCAAATTTCGGGGTTTGGTGCTTTGGTGTCAATAAATTCACGGGAAGCCACATTCGATGGTGAAAATGTGGCTGTAGAGCTAAAAGCAATACCAATGCCAATGCCTAAGACAAACACCCCCCCCAAAATGGCGATGGTGGTGAAGTTAAACATTGGAGATTGGAAAATAGGAGATTTAGGAGTAGTAGCCGTTCTACCAGTGGATTTACGTCTCATTTTTGCTTCATCAACTTTATGCTCGAAACAGCAACTGGGTTTAATTGCTGTCCTTATATTCAGTATGCCTATTATTGGCTGCGATTGCCTGCAACTTTATTTTTTAACCATTATTTATTGTAGTTGCTGCAAATTATGCCGTGTTAGCTGAGTTAGTCGTAATTATAAGGTAGAAAGCGCGATCGCTATCAACACAGTAGCTTTACAATAACTTTGTCATCATTTCTCTACTTTTTGGGAGCGAGATTTTTTCATCCAAGTATATCTAACTACCAACTGCTGTACGGGTAGATTTTAATAAAATTTTTGTCAAGTGAGGAATAATCAATAAACCTACTCCTACTACCTACTACCAAAAAACCGCAGATATGTCTCAACCATCTAATATTCGCCAACTGCTAACTGACGCAAAACTAGGTTTACTACCGTATTTAGACGAACGTTTAAAAACAATCGAAACATCTTTCAAACAAGTTGAAAATCTACAACTTCAGCCCTATGATTTGCTGTTTGGAGACTGTAACACTATAGCAGCAAACGAACCAAGACCACTCATTACCCAATCAATTTCTCTAAAAATTTTCCTAACTGGAAATACCAAAGATAAATTTGAACTTTTGCTAATAGCATCAGAATTACAAAATATGGTTGATGCTGCTGTTTTTGAATGGAGTAATCGCGAGTGGCACCAGTTTGAAAAACCTTTGAAACGACCAATCACCCAAATTACAGGTGGCTTAGATTATGAATTATTGCAGGATGCTGCTAATATTTGTCGTCTCACAATCTATCGAGAATTTGGCTTAACTTATCCTCTCACTTTTTAAATGTAGTTTATAAAGACTTTTGTGAGAGCTAATTCTAAAAATCAGCTCTAAATTTCTAAAGTTAAGTAGGAGAGGTAAAAAACGGTCAGATTTTCTGCCCTTTTATTACCGTTGTGTTACGGCTATGCAAGGATGTGAAAGTTTAAGAGAATGAGAGCTAGCCGTAACGCGCCAAAATCATGCGTTTCGTGACGCGTTGCTTTAACAAAACGCCAGATACTACAACGGAGGAGTCACTGCAACACACTGGCTCCCCTACAGTCTAAGAGAATGTTTTAAAAGTTTTGGGCGAATATAATTCGCTACGATACAGGCAAAGTTCACCTAGCCTGCGGCAACGGCAAAGCCGTACGTGGACTAACAGAAAACTAAATTTTAAACCTGCGGAGGCAGGTTTTGTCTGTGTAGCCAAGCCAGCGCGTAGACGCAAAGCGGCGTATCCATTGGTAGCACCTGTTGCCACAACCAGGAGACTGAACCTCCAAACCCTTGTTACCAGGTTGAGCCTGGCAACAAGAACAAGAGCAAGAGGCTCTTGTTGAGCTTTATGCAAGTTATCAGTTGAATAAGTTATACAAAAGCCTGCAAAAATATATTTTTTGCATAAATTTAATGAATTCACACTGACATTACGAATTTATATATGAATTTGTATTCATTACAATTACAGACCAAATTGTGCAACCATATATGACAAAGAATACAGTCAAAAATTTAGGTATTGCACTTTCTTTTATTCCTGTCTTTATCCCTTTTAAAGCTCTAGCAGATGATTACAATCAGCTTTTTATATTTGGTGATAGTCTATCCGATAATGGCAACTTGTTTAAATTAACAGGAGGCATATTTCCGCTCAGTCCTCCCTATTTTCAAGGGCGTTTTTCTAATGGCCCTGTTTGGGTAGAAATACTAGGTTCTGATTTAAAAATAGATACTAATGTAACTAATAATTTTGCGATCGGTGGTTCGACATCAGGCAATACTAATGCTCTCAGCGAAACACTAAAAATACCGCTGCCATCTTTACCGGATCAACTTGACAACTTCAATTCCACCCCAGGAACACCCAGCCCTGATGCTCTTTTTATCTTGTGGGCTGGCGCTAACGATTATTTAATTAAGCCAACAGAACAAAGAGCAACCGATACGCAAGTGGTGGTGAACAACTTATCTAATGCAGTCAGAACACTGATTAATAAAGGCGCTCGCAATATTATCGTGCCTAACTTGCCAGACTTGGGCAAAACTCCTCAAGAGCGATCGCAAGACACTGCCTCCAGCATTACCACTTTAACGAACAGTCATAACAACAACTTAAATCTTGCCCTCCAACAGATAGCCAAAAACCGCAACGTTAACATTATTCCTCTAGATGTTAATGCCTTATTCAATGAAATTCTTGCTGAACCCGCTAAGTACGGTTACACAAATGTCACAGATCGTTGTTTTAATCAAGCTGTAGGCACACTTTGTTCAAATCCAGATCAATATTTGTTTTGGGATGGCATTCATCCTACAGCTCGCGGTCATCAACTAATAGCAGAATATACAGTTGCGGTGCTAAATGCTCCCGAAGATATTATTCCCCAAGCAGACGTTGCCTTAAATGTTGCGAAAAGACAAGTACAGCTAATAGATGCTCATCTTGTAGCATTACGAAATACTTCTGAAAAACCACCAGCAAATCGTTTGAGTGTTTTCCTCAAGGGTGACGCGAATTTCGGCAATAAAGACTCTACTAATCAAGATCCCGGTTATGATTCTACCAATTCAGGTGTGGCAGCAGGCTTTGATTACCACATTACAAATCAACTCGCTGTGGGAACTGCATTGGGCTTTGCAAGTAATGATACTGAGGTGGGAAAAAATAAGGGTGACATTGAAGTAAATGGTTATGCCGTTTCTGTTTATAGCAACTATGTCCAAAAGGGCTTCTACAGCAACGCTGCGCTCACCTAT
Organism: Chlorogloeopsis fritschii PCC 6912; assembly: GCF_000317285.1. Lineage (GTDB taxonomy): Bacteria > Cyanobacteriota > Cyanobacteriia > Cyanobacteriales > Nostocaceae > Chlorogloeopsis > Chlorogloeopsis fritschii. The sequence goes on from NZ_AJLN01000134.1 coordinate 107,292, forward strand.
GGTGGTAATGATTTTGATATAAAACGTAAAATCACTTTCAACAATCGCAGGGCAATTGCTAACACTGAAGGAACGCAGTTTTCCGTTAACTTAAATGGTGGTTACATTGCAAGATCGGGAAGTGTTTCCTATGGCCCGACTCTCGGTTTGCGATACGATCGCGTCAGCATCGATGGCTATACAGAAAAAGAAGCTGGCAGCCTAAATATGAAAGTAGGCGAGCAACAAGCAGAGTCATGTATCCTCAGCGTAGGTGCTCAAGTTGCAGTAGCATTAAAGACTGGAATCGGCACAGTGATACCCAACATTCGCGCCAGTTACGAACATCAACTTGCACAAAACAAACGCACCATAACTACAGAACTCGTTACCCAACCAGGTATACCCATGCGTGTGAAAACCAATGACTCCGATCACGATTACTTTAAATTAGGAGCAGGAGCGCAGGTAGTATTTTCGGAAAATTTTGCAGGTGCGATTGACTATGAGACAGCGATCGGGCTAGAAAACTTTAGCGACAATACAATCAAGGGAGAAATCCGCTACCAATTTTGATAACAGCGATTATTTACATCCCGTGGTTTTCGCCTCAGCACCGCGGAAATGTTGAAAGAACTTGGTCATTACTATTAATAATGACCAAGGACTAATGACTAACTAGCTAACAGAGTCTTTTCCAGTGGCATCCACCGGAAAGCGCGATCGCCACCCCTCTCAATTACCACTTTGACTCGTGGTTCCAGTTTGGGCAAATTAGCTAAATACTCAACTTCCTCATCAGAAAGAATATGCCCTTCGATGATCCACAATAACAGCCCCTTTGACTTGGGTGGTAGCTGTTGAAGCTGATAGTTAACAATCGGGGGTACGTAATACACGTAACCTACTGCCGCTCCATTAGCAGTACTTTTTTTACCGAGATGCGGAGGTCTAACACCATGAACTCCTGTGAGATAGGCAGAAACATCTCCCAGTCCCTTAGCAGTCATGTGCAGGGTAACATAGCCGGCTGCGCGCAGTCGCCGTCTATACCGTCCTTCAAACCCTCCTTCTAGAGGTACGTACACGCCAAGAGCGCCATGTTTTTCCAAATCGCGAATTAAAGTGTTACCAGTGGTAATTAGTGCCATAGATTTTCGTCCTATCCCACTTAGATATCTCTATTATTTACCGTTCGCCGTTACATTAAGTTACACGATTAACTTATAGACTAGATTAGCTTCATCAACATATTAGTTATTGGTCATTTGTCATTAGTCATTAGCTTTTCCCCCTGTCCCCTTGTCCCCTGTCCCCTGTCTCCTATCCCCTGTCCCCTGTCCCCTGTCTCCTATCCCCTGTCCCCTACCCCCTATTTCCCCAGCTAAGAGACCCAAAAAATTTCTAGACAAAAATAAATAGTTGATCTAAAATGTGAGATTGTGACCAATTATTATCTTGTCTTATTGTCATTGCTAGCTAAATTCCAAACAAGAACGGCTAGCTATAGTAGACAATAGACTGGTAAACTAATAAGCCTTAAGGTCAACTTAAGAGGGCAGAGTGAGTTACAAACTCAAGCCAGCCCTGAGCAGTAAAACAAATTCACTCTCTCAGCCCTGAAAAAAACAGGAAAGCCCTTAAGCAATAGTTTAAGGAAAAGCGTAGAAACTAAGCAGTAGTGTTGGCTTATAGCATTGCATAAGACTTAGTTAATGGATACTGGGCAAGTCGCTGCCTAAGTCCTACTACAACCAGAAGTGCCAGAGCAATTGCTTGAGTAAAAGCGTTGCTGCACACTGCGCAAAGCTCTAAAGCCTTGCATCAAATCCAGAAGTAATCCCTTCCAAATCGGAAGAGACTTTTGGCTGTTCTGGTGACAAATGAGTGAAATTTAAGTGGATTCACCAAACAGTACAGACGCTTGGTGGAAAACCCAGAAGTTAGAACCGCTCATACCTAAGCTGTCCCTGACTTCGTTATGAGGTACTGCAAAAAGTGGTAAGTCGTTTTTAAAGCGTCTGCACCAGCGTTCTGAAGAATCCGATTCCCAAGGAAACAAGTAAAAAGGAGCCAGTAACTGTGTCTGTAGGTATTCTCGGCACGAAACTGGGCATGACCCAAATATTTAGCGATGAAGGAGTAGCCATTCCTGTCACCGTTATCCAAGCAGGGCCATGTACAGTTACCCAAGTTAAAACAAAACAGACCGACGGTTACTTTGCCATTCAAGTCGGCTATGGCGAAGTAAAGCCAAAAGCGTTAAATAAACCACTGTTAGGCCACTTAGCTAAATCATCTGCTCCATCATTACGTCATTTACACGAATATCGCACAGATAATTCTGGTGATTATTCCTTAGGTCAAGAAATTAAAGCAGATATTTTTAGTGCAGGTCAGATTGTAGATGTCATAGGTACTAGTATCGGTCGCGGTTTTGCTGGTAACCAAAAACGCAACAACTTCGGTCGCGGGCCTATGTCGCACGGTTCTAAAAACCACAGAGCGCCTGGTTCTACAGGTGCTGGTACAACACCCGGTCGTGTCTATCCAGGGAAGCGGGCACCGGGTCGTTTAGGAGGTAGCCGTGTCACAGTTCGCAAACTGACTGTGGTGCGAGTAGACCCGGAACGCAACATATTGCTAATCAAGGGAGCCGTTCCTGGCAAACCAGGAGCCTTGGTCAATATTGTGCCTGCAAAGCAAGTTGGTAAGTAGTCATGAGTCATTGGGTCATTAGTCATTAGTAAAGACAAACTACCAAGGACAAATGACAAAAGACAAATGACAAAGAACAAAGGACACAAAAATGGTTGAATGTGTGGTCAAAAATTGGCAAGGAGAACAAGTCGGGCAAAAAAGCTTCGACTTGCGGGTTGCCAAAGAAGAAACAGCGGCTCATGTTGTGCATCGAGCCTTGGTTAGACAATTGACTAATGCTCGCCAAGGAACAGCTAGTACAAAAACCCGTTCTGAAGTCAGAGGCGGTGGTCGCAAACCTTGGCGGCAAAAAGGTACCGGTCGGGCGCGTGCAGGTTCTATTCGTTCACCCTTGTGGCGTGGTGGCGGTGTGATTTTTGGGCCTAAGCCCAGGGACTTTAACCTGAAAATGAACCGCAAAGAACGGCGACTGGCACTGCGGACGGCGTTTACTAGCCGAGCTGAGGACTTGATTGTAGTAGAAGATTTTAGCGAGCAGCTAGCACGTCCTAAGACAAAAGAATTGGTTTCGGCGATCGCTCGTTGGGGTTCCGAACCAGAACAAAAAACTTTATTAATAGTGTCTGAGCGGAGCGAAAACGTATACTTGTCGGCTCGCAACGTGGAAAATTTAAAGCTAATTGCTGCCGATCAACTCAATGTTTACGATTTGCTGCACGCTGACAAAATCGTAGTTACAGCATCAGCCCTAGAAAAAATTCAGGAGGTCTACAGTGACTAAGTTTGACCCCCGCAAGCTTCCTGATTTAGTGCGTCGTCCCATTCTTACCGAACGGGCAACCATGCTGATGGAGCAAAATAAATATACATTTGAAGTCACTCCAAAAGCGACAAAGCCAGAAATCAAAGCGGCAATAGAAAGCTTGTTTGACGTTAAAGTCACACAGGTGAATACCACAAATTTACCCCGCAAAAAAAAGCGTGTCGGTCGATTTGTTGGTTACAAGCCCCAATACAAGCGAGCCATTGTTACAGTCGCGGCTGGGGACGAAGAGAAGATTAGACAAGTTCTATTCCCAGAGGTTTAAAACAAAATGGGTACTCGTTCTTATCGCCCTTATACCCCCAGTACTCGCCAAGTCACAATTTCCGACTTTGCGGAAATTACCAAGACCGAGCCGGAAAAATCTTTAACTGTACACAAACATCGTCGCAAAGGTCGAAATAATCAAGGGCGGATTACCAGCCGTTTCCGGGGTGGCGGACACAAGAAACTTTACCGGATCATCGACTTTAAACGCGATAAGCGTAATATTCCCGCCAAAGTCGCAGCAATTGAATACGATCCCAACCGTAACGCACGCATTGCTCTTTTGTATTATCAAGACGGCGAAAAGCGTTATATCCTCCAACCCAACGGCTTAAAAGTTGGCACAACAGTGATTGCCGGGCCAAATGCTCCCATTGAAGATGGTAATGCTTTACCATTAGCCAACATTCCCTTGGGTACAAACGTTCACAACGTCGAATTAACCGCAGGCAAAGGCGGTCAAATTGTTCGTTCTGCGGGAGCAACTGCTCAAGTAGTGGCTAAAGAAGGTAACTACGTGAGCTTGAAATTGCCTTCAGGAGAAGTCCGGATGGTCAGGCGCGAGTGCTATGCCACCATTGGACAAGTGGGTAACCTGGATGCAAGAAACTTGAGCTTGGGTAAAGCTGGTAGAACTCGCTGGAAAGGACGTCGTCCCCATGTTAGAGGTAGCGTCATGAACCCAGTCGATCACCCCCACGGTGGTGGTGAAGGACGGGCACCTATTGGTAGATCCGGCCCTGTAACACCTTGGGGTAAACCAGCATTGGGCATGAAGACTCGTAAACCCAAAAAACCGAGTAGCAAACTGATTGTGCGCCGTCGTCGCAAATCATCTAAACGCGGTCGTGGCGGTCGTGAATCATAAAAAGTATGAAGGATGAAGTATGAAGTATGAAACTTAATTAAATTTTCATTCTTCATCCTTTAGTCTTTATCCTTTAACCTTTATCCTTCATCTTTTACTATGGGTCGTTCTCTTAAAAAAGGTCCCTTTGTTGCGGATCATTTACTGAGCAAAATTGAAAAGCTCAATGCCAGTAACAAAAAAGAAGTTATCAAAACTTGGTCGCGAGCTTCGACAATTCTGCCTGAAATGGTAGGTCACACCATCGCAGTTCACAACGGACGTCAGCACGTACCCGTTTACGTCAGCGACCAAATGGTAGGACACAAACTGGGCGAATTTGCTCCTACACGCACCTTTAGAGGTCACGCCAAGGATAAAAAAGCAGGGAGATAAAAGGAGTTAGGGGCTAGAGACTAGAGTCTAGTTATTTTCCTAGTCCCTAATCCCTAGTCCCTAGTCCCTACACAGGAGAAAACTATGGCTAATGATACTACTAATGAAGTAAAAGCGATCGCCCGTTATGTGCGTATGTCTCCCTACAAGGTGCGGCGAGTACTCGATCAAATTCGCGGGCGTTCATATCGAGAAGCACTAATTATTCTGGAATTCATGCCCTATCGAGCCTGTGAGCCAGTTCTAGCTCTAATTAGAAGTGCTGCTGCCAATGCCGAGCATAATGCCGGACTAGATCGTGCTGATCTAGTTATTACCAAGGCTTATGCAGATCAAGGCCCAGTACTAAAAAGGTTCCAGCCAAGAGCACAGGGACGTGCGTACCAGATTCGCAAACCAACGTGTCATATCACCGTGGCTGTAGCTCCCGGAGCAGGTGAATAACCACACCTACACGAAAAATTGCGTACAAAAGAAATTTTTAGAGGAAGCATTCGTGGGACAGAAGATACATCCAGTTGGTTTTCGCTTGGGAATTACCCAAGAGCACCAATCTCGTTGGTTTGCCGACCCTAGCCGTTATCCAGAACTTTTACAAGAAGACCACAAACTTCGTAATTTTATTGAAGAAAAGCTGGGCAGATATGCTCAAAACAACGCTGGTATTTCTGAAGTACGGATTGAGCGTAAAGCAGACCAAATCGATCTCGAAGTACGCACAGCTCGGCCTGGTGTAGTTGTAGGTCGAGGTGGACAAGGCATTGAAGCATTGCGTAATGGACTCCAACAACTGTTGGGTAGCCATCGTCAAATTCGCATCAATGTCGTCGAAGTACAGCGTGTTGATGCTGATGCCTACTTAATTGCTGAATACATCGCTCAACAGCTAGAGCGCCGAGTTTCTTTCCGAAGAGTAGTGCGGCAAGCCATTCAGCGTGCTCAACGGGCTGGAGTGCAAGGCATCAAAGTTCAAGTCAGCGGTCGTCTCAACGGCGCAGAAATTGCTCGGACTGAGTGGACTCGTGAAGGTAGAGTACCTCTACATACTTTACGGGCCGATATTGATTACGCTTACTGTACAGCAAAAACTGTCTACGGTATTCTCGGTATCAAGGTTTGGGTATTTAAGGGAGAAATTATTCCCGGACAAGAAGAAACGCCTCCTCCAACAACAACACGGGAGCGCGAACCACGGCGCCGTCAACAACAGCGCCGTCGTCAGCAATTTGAAGACCGCTCAAATGAAGGATAAAAAAGGGACTGGGGATGGGGTACTGGTGACTGGTCTAAATGCAAATTTCCAGTCCCTGCTCCAAATTCATCCCTAATCCCCAATCCCTAATCCCCAATCACTAGTCCCTAGTACCTAATCATGCTAAGTCCTAGAAGAACAAAATTCCGCAAACAGCAACGCGGACGGATGAAAGGTCTTGCCACCGCAGGCAACTCCCTTAACTTTGGTGATTTTGCCCTCCAAGCTCAAGAACCTGCTTGGATCACTGCCCGCCAAATAGAAGCCTCTCGTCGGGCAATGACCCGTTACATCCGTAGAGGTGGTAAAATCTGGATTCGCATTTTCCCGGACAAGCCTGTAACAATGCGTCCTGCTGAAACCCGGATGGGTTCCGGTAAAGGTTCACCTGAATACTGGGTAGCAGTAGTAAAACCAGGACGAATTTTGTTCGAGATCGCGGGTGTACCAGAAGCTACTGCCCGTGAAGCAATGCGTTTGGCTGCTTATAAGCTGCCGATTAAAACTAAGTTCATTTCACGCTCTGAACAGGAGACGCAGGAGTAGGTTATGCCTCTTCCAAAAATTTCAGAAGCAAGAGAATTAACTGACGAACAATTGGCAGAGGAAATTCTTGCTGTCAAAAAACAGTTGTTTCAATTGCGCTTACAAAAAGCAACAAGACAATTAGAAAAACCCCATCAGTTTCGACACGCCCGGCACCGCCTTGCCCAATTAATGACGGTAGAAGCAGAGCGCAAGCGGGCAGTAAGTCAACCTGCTAAAGAACAAGAGTAGGAGAGTATGGCAGTAAAAGAGAGAGTTGGCTTGGTAGTGAGCGACAAAATGCAAAAAACGGTGGTAGTCGCCGTTGAAAACCGCGCTCCCCATACCAAATATGGCAAAATTGTGGTGAAAACCCGGCGTTATAAAGCTCACGACGAGGAAAATCGCTGTAAGGTAGGCGATCGCGTTCGCATTCAAGAAACTAGACCCCTGAGCAGAACCAAGCGCTGGCAAGTCACAGAAATCCTCACCACAAAAAATAGCTAATAGTTAATAGCTATTAAGAGCTAATGGTTAATCACAATGAAAAATTAACATTAGCAATTAACAAAACCAAGGAGAGTAATTGTGATTCAACCCCAGACTTACCTTAATGTTGCAGACAACAGTGGTGCCCGTAAGCTAATGTGTATCCGCGTCCTTGGGGCAGGTAACCGTCGCTACGGTCACGTCGGCGATAGAATTATCGCTGTTGTCAAAGATGCACAGCCCAACATGGCTGTAAAAAAATCTGATGTCGTAGAGGCAGTGATCGTCCGTACTCGTCACAACATCAAGCGGGATAGCGGCATGAGCATTCGTTTTGACGACAATGCCGCAGTAATCATTAACAAAGATGGCAACCCCAGAGGAACACGGGTCTTTGGGCCAGTTGCACGAGAATTGCGCGACAAAAACTTTACTAAAATCGTTTCTCTGGCTCCGGAGGTGCTGTAATGCCAAGCAAGAAGGAGAAGCCCAAATTCTACAAAATGCACGTCAAAACTGGGGATACCGTACAGGTGATTGCCGGTAAAGACAAAGGCAAAGTTGGTGAAGTCATCAAAGCACTTCCCCAAGAAAGCAAGGTCGTTGTCAAAGGTGTCAACATCAAGACCAAACACGTCAAACCTCAAGCAGAAGGTGAGTCTGGGCGGATTGTCACCCAGGAATATCCCATTCACAGTTCCAACGTCATGCTTTACTCCACCAAGCAAAACGTTGCTAGTCGCATCTGTTATACCTTTACTGCTGAAGGCAAAAAGGTACGGATGCTCAAGAAAACTGGGGAAATTCTAGATAAATAAAGGATAAAGTGTAAAGGCTGAAGGATGAAAATTAATCACTAAATCATTGATTGCTTCAGATTTCAGACTTCATACTTCATACTTCAATTTCTTCCCTGACCAAGCCCAGGGGTAGCTAGGACAAAAAATACTATGGCAACACGACTAAAAAGCTTATACCAAGAAACAATAGTCCCCAAACTGATGAAACAGTTTGAATTCACCAATGTTCATCAAGTACCGAAGTTGGTGAAAGTAACTGTGAACCGAGGATTGGGAGAAGCAGCTCAAAATGCTAAAGCTCTAGAAGCATCTTTAAGTGAAATAGCTCTGATTACCGGTCAAAAACCCGTAGTAACGCGGGCGAAAAAAGCGATCGCAGGCTTCAAAATTCGTCAAGGGATGCCCGTTGGGATCATGGTGACCCTGAGAGGCGATCGGATGTATGCTTTTCTCGACCGTTTAATCAACTTGTCTTTACCAAGAATCCGCGACTTTCGCGGTGTCAGCCCCAAAAGCTTTGACGGTCGTGGTAACTACACTCTTGGTGTTAGAGAGCAGTTGATTTTTCCAGAAGTCGAGTACGACAGTATTGACCAAATCCGAGGCATGGATATTTCCATCATCACCACAGCTAACACTGACGAAGAAGGTCGCGCCTTACTAAAAGAAATGGGAATGCCCTTTCGGGAACAATAAATTCATTTGAAGAGGAAACGATGGCAACAAACGACACTATTGCTGATATGTTGACGCGCCTCCGTAATGCTAATTTAGCGCGGCATCAAACCACACAAGTGCCATCCACAAAAATGACCCGTAGTATAGCCAAAGTCCTACGAGACGAAGGTTTTATTGCTGACTACGAAGACGCAGGAGAAGGAGTAAAACGTAACTTGGTGATTTCCCTTAAGTACAAGGGTAAGAATCGTCAACCCATCATTACTGCCCTCAAGCGGATCAGCAAACCAGGCTTACGCGTTTACTCCAACAAAAAAGAATTACCACGAGTATTAGGTGGTATCGGCATTGCCATTATTTCTACATCTAGTGGCATCATGACCGATCGAGAAGCACGGCGTCAGAATTTGGGTGGCGAAGTACTTTGCTACGTTTGGTAGTCATTAGTCATTTGTCATTTGTGATTAGCTAAAGACAAAAGACAAATAACAAAGGACAAACAACAAAGGACAAAAAATTATGTCTCGAATTGGTAAACGCCCGATCGCAGTCCCTGCAAAAGTGCAAGTGACAGTTGATGGCACCAAAGTTAGTGTCAAAGGGCCAAAGGGTGAGCTTTCTCGCGAGCTTCCCAATAATGTAATCGTTTCCCAAGAAGGGGAAATCTTGACTGTTAACCGTCGGGATGATTCACGCACCTCAAGGCAAATGCACGGGTTGTCCCGTACCTTGGTTGCCAACATGGTTGAAGGAGTTTCCAAAGGATTTGAACGCCGTTTGGAAATTCAAGGAGTTGGTTACCGAGCACAAGTCCAAGGTCGTAACCTCGTTTTAAATATGGGTTACAGCCATCAGGTGCAGATTGTGCCTCCAGAGGGAGTTAACTTTGCGGTTGAAAATAACACCAACGTGATTGTCAGCGGCTATGACAAAGAAGTGGTAGGCAACACGGCAGCTAAAATCCGCGCCGTTCGTCCACCAGAACCTTACAAAGGCAAAGGTATTCGCTACGCTGGCGAAGCAGTCAGACGCAAAGCTGGTAAGACTGGTAAGGGTGGTAAGAAATAAATATGAAGCTTACTCGTATAGAATCAAGACAGCGTCGCCGTCGGCGTATCCGCGGCAAAGTAAACGGTTCTACCGAACGTCCACGGTTGGCAATATTCCGTTCGCACCAGCATATTTATGCTCAGGTGATTGATGACACTCGTCATCATACTTTAGTGGCAGCCTCTTCTTTAGAGCCTGAATTGAAATCCAAATTAGGCTCAGGTAAAAACTGCCAAGCATCTACTGAAGTTGGTAAGTTAATAGCTCAACGATCGCTAGAAAAAGGCATCACTCAAGTAGTCTTCGATCGCGGTGGCAATCTTTATCACGGTCGGGTGAAAGCACTTGCCGAAGCAGCACGTGAGGCTGGGTTAGATTTCTAAACACTAGTCATTGGTCATTAGTTATTAGTCATTAGCAACAAATGACTCTTGACAAAGGACAAGTGACAAATGACAAAGGACAAAGGACTATCGAACATGGCAACAAATCGTCGTAAGGCTAACCGCGCAAAAAAAGAAGAAACTAACTGGCAAGAGCGGGTAATTCAAATCCGCCGGGTTAGCAAGGTAGTGAAAGGAGGTAAAAAACTTAGCTTCCGCGCGATCGTAGTCGTCGGTAATGAACGCGGTCAAGTCGGCGTGGGAGTTGGTAAAGCCTCGGATGTAATTGGTGCCGTAAAAAAAGGTGTAGCCGACGGCAAAAAACACTTAATTGACATCCCCATTACCAAATCCAACTCTATTCCCCACCCGATTAATGGCATGGGTGGTGGCGCAAAAGTAATTATGCGCCCAGCCGCTCCCGGTACAGGCGTAATTGCTGGTGGTGCTGTTCGTACTGTGCTAGAGTTGGCAGGCGTTCGTAATGTCTTGGCTAAACAACTTGGCTCCAATAATCCTCTCAACAACGCCAGAGCAGCAATTAATGCCCTCACTACCCTGCGTACCTTCTCAGAAGTTGCTGAAGACAGGGGAGTTTCTGTGGAAAATCTTTACATTTAATCGCTAAATGCTAATTGCTAATTGTGATGTGCCATTAGCTGTTAGCTATTAGCAAACTAAATTTATTCACTTACGCAAAAGCTTTGGTTATGAGATTAAACGACGTTCGCCCCCAAAAAGGCTCGAAGAAACGACCTCGTCGTCTAGGACGCGGTGTTTCTGCCGGTCAAGGTGCAAGTGCCGGTAAAGGTATGCGCGGTCAAAAAGCCCGTTCTGGTGGCGGTACCAGACCTGGTTTTGAAGGTGGTCAACAGCCATTGTACCGCCGCATACCAAAGTTGAAGGGCTTTCCACTAGTTAATCGTAAAAATTACACTACGATTAATGTAGAGAAGCTAGCCTCCCTCCCAGCAAATACAGAAGTCACATTGACCTCTTTAAAAGAAGCAGGTATTCTCACTGCTGTCAAGGGGCCATTGAAAATTTTGGGTGATGGGGAATTGAGCGTCCCGCTCAAAGTACAGGCGGCAGCTTTCACAGGTACAGCTCGTAGCAAAATTGAGGCAGCTGGTGGGAGTTGTGAAGTTTTAGAGTGAACCAAGTAGGACGCACCTAAGCGCACGCGTACTCTAGCCAGCGCCTGCTTCACTATTTAAGGTAGCCCTCTATGATCAGTCGAGATAAACCCCCAACCGCTCAAGAAACTTTTATGCAAATGGCACAAGCAGCTGGGCTGAGAGGTCGGCTGCTTGTCACCGTCGGTATTCTGATTTTGATTCGTATGGGTATACACATACCTATACCAGGAATTGATCGGGAGCGGTTTGCCGCTGCGGTTAGTAGCAATAACCAAATCTTCAGCTTTTTGGATATTTTTTCTGGAGGCGGACTTTCTGCTTTGGGAGTCTTTGCTCTGGGTATTTTACCTTTCATTAATGCCTCCATTATTATCCAATTGCTTACCGCTGCCATTCCCTCTTTAGAAAATTTGCAGAAAAATGAAGGTGAAGCAGGAAGGCGGAAAATTTCCCAAATTACACGCTATGTAGCTTTGGGCTGGGCGATTCTTCAAAGTGTCTTCTTAGCGGCATTTTGGCTCAGGCCTTTTGCTTATAACTTCAGTCCATTTTTCGTAGTTGAAACAGCAGTAGCTCTAGTGGCTGGCTCGATGTTCGTGATGTGGGCATCAGAAGTCATTACAGAGCGTGGCATTGGTAACGGAGCATCGTTGTTGATTTTTGTCAACATTGTAGCAACACTACCAAAGTCTCTGAGCGATACCATTGCTTATATCCAAGGTAGCGGGCAAGAAATAGTCCGGGAAAGAGTTGGCCCGGTGATTGTACTTGTCCTAGTTTTCCTGGCGACGATTGTTGGTATTGTCTTTGTTCAAGAAGCTATTCGCCGGATTCCGATTATTTCTGCTCGCCGTCAAGTTGGAAGGCGTATTTTTGCCGAGCAGCGCAGCTATCTCCCCTTACGTCTAAATCAAGGCGGAGTCATGCCCATTATTTTCGCTGCTGCTATCCTGAGTTTGCCACTGTTAATTGCCAATTTTACTAGAAATCCGGAAGTCGCGAACATCGTCAATACTTATTTAAGTCCTGGCGGTTCTCAATCTTGGGCTTACGCGCTAGTTTACCTCATTTCAATCGTTTTCTTCAGTTACTTCTATTCATCTTTGATCGTAAACCCTGTTGATATAGCGCAAAACCTTAAGAAAATGGGTTCTAGTATTCCTGGAATTCGTCCGGGTAAAGCTACCAGCGAATATATAGAGCGCGTTTTAAATCGACTAACTTTTTTGGGTGCTATCTTTTTGGGTTTGGTTGCCATTATCCCCACCGCCGTAGAAAGAGCTTTGGGAGTACCAACCTTTAGAGGATTAGGTGCTACTTCTTTGCTGATTCTAGTGGGTGTGGCGATTGATACGGCAAAACAAATTCAAACCTACGTTATTTCTCAGCGCTATGAAGGAATGGTGAAACAATAGTGACGCGATTAATCTTCTTGGGGCCGCCTGGAGCTGGTAAAGGAACTCAAGCTAAAACATTAGCTGAGTGCTGGAACATTCCCCATATTTCTACGGGTGACATCTTGCGCCAAGCATTAAAAGAACAAACTCCTCTAGGCATTAAAGCTCAAAGTTATATGGATAGAGGAGAATTAGTTCCCGATCAACTTGTGCAAGACATGGTAGAGGAACGTCTCCAGCAAAGCGATACTAATTCCGGTTGGATTCTTGATGGTTTTCCCCGTACAGTCAAACAAGCAGCTTTTTTAGAGGAATTGCTGCAAAAGTTAGATCAGCGGGGAGAAAAGGTAGTCAACTTGGATGTTCCAGATGAAGTTGTAGTTGATCGTTTACTGCAACGCGGACGTCAAGATGATTCGGAGGAGGTGATTCGTCGCCGCTTAGAAGTCTACCGCTCTCAAACAGCTCCCTTGATTGACTTTTACCGTCATCGCCATCAACTCCTGAGTGTCAATGGCAATCAGTCCCTTGAAGAAGTTTCTGCCGCAATTAAAAAACAGGTAACCGCTTCTTAGCTTAATAAGCAGCTATAAGAGGGTGGGACTAGGAACTGTATCCTGTCCTACTCTTACCCACTTTTGTTCCAGATAGTGTCAAGAATTTTAGATAAGATATATTAATAAACTGTTGATATATTTCCCGGATTATGTGCATTTGCAGACTAAAATTAGCTGCAAACAGCAAAAATAGTTGAGTTGAGGAAAAAACAAATTGTCTAAGCAAGATTTGATTGAAATGGAAGGCACTGTTACTGAGTCACTACCCAACGCAATGTTTCGCGTTGACTTGGATAATGGCTTTAACGTCCTAGCTCACATTTCTGGCAAGATTCGCCGTAACTATATCAAGATTTTACCTGGCGATCGCGTCAAAGTTGAGCTGACACCCTACGACCTGACAAAGGGTAGAATCACTTATCGATTACGTAAGAAATAGTGCGAAAGTAATAGTTTTTACAGTTCTACCGCCCTGGGTTATATCCCTTTTCACCGCAGTTAGCTAAAAATCCAACAGAAGCGATCGCTTCTTTGGTGGAACTGAAAAGCCAAGCAACGACCAAGAGTAGAATCACCTATAAACTTCGGAAAAAGTAAGTGTATGTAGAATACTATACCACACAACCAACTTGGTTAGTTTTCCTTTTACCATTTAACTGAATAATTTCTCAAAAAATGCTATAATTCACTATTTGTAATCAATTAGGAAAGTATGAAAGTCAGAGCTTCAGTCAAGAAAATGTGTGAAAAATGTAACGTGATCCGACGTCGGGGTCGCGTAATGGTGATTTGTGTAAACCCGAAGCACAAACAACGCCAAGGCTAGAACCATACTAAAGTTATAGCGCTTGGAATTGAGTGAAGCACAAAATCACTATTGAAACAATCAACAAAGCTTAAGAAGATAGGGAGACAATTGTTGTGGCACGTATTGCCGGAGTAGACCTTCCACGCGATAAGCGTGTTGAAATTGGTCTAACTTACATCTACGGAATTGGTTTATCAAGGTCGAAAGAGATTTTAGAAACTACAGGTGTGAATCCAGACACCCGTGTCAAAGATCTCAGTGATACCGATGTAGTAGCCCTGCGGGCAGAAATCGAAAGTAACTATCAAGTAGAAGGCGACTTAAGACGCTTGGAAGCAATGAACATCAAGCGCTTAATTGATATCGGTACCTACAGAGGACGTCGCCATCGCTTAGGTCTACCAGTAAGAGGACAAAGAACTCGTACCAACGCCAGAACCAGACGCGGTAGAAGGCAGACAGTGGCTGGTAAGAAAAAAGCACCAACGAAATAATTCTTCTTTCATGCTTGCTAAAAGCAAGTTTTACCTTCATTTAGTTACACCACTATGGCGCGACAACCAAGTAAAAAAACTGGGAGCAAAAAGCAAAAACGCAATGTACCTAACGGTATTGCCTACATACAGTCTACTTTCAACAATAGCATTGTCACCATTACCGATCAAAACGGAGATGTGATCTCTTGGGCAAGTGCTGGCTCTAGCGGTTTCAAGGGTGCCAAAAAAGGAACTCCTTTTGCCGCCCAAACTGCTGCTGAAAGCGCAGCACGTCGAGCAATAGATCAGGGAATGCGCCAAATAGAAGTAATGGTAAGCGGCCCCGGAGCAGGTCGAGAAACTGCGATCCGGGCACTGCAAGGAGCAGGACTGGAAATAACATTAATTCGGGATATTACCCCGATTCCCCACAATGGCTGTCGTCCGCCCAAACGCCGTCGAGTCTAGACACGAATTGTTGGGTGGTAGAGGCAATCAGTGAACAGTTAACAGTCAACAGTGTAGACGCGCAGCTAGCTGCTTGCCGCAGGCTACAGTAAATGATTGCTGAATTATTGAGAACTGAATAACTGTTAAACTTGCCTGTTTCCCTCACACGTATAGTGGCCGTCCGAAGTGCGCCAGTTCCTAATTGCACGAAGGGCTGCTCAACTTCGGAAAACCTAAAACATATAGTAGCGCCCATCAGTTCTTCAGGGCTTCAAACTCTACCGACACTGGGAAATTGCAGTTTGATAGACCTCAAGTACAGGGCAAACAACCATCTGTAGGCAAATATATTGCCTACAAGCAAGACCTTATAACAAGGGAGGCTACTCCGTGGCGCAATTTCAAATTGAATGTGTAGAGTCTAATACAGAAGAAAGTCGAAGCCACTACAGCAAATTTATCTTGGAACCTCTGGAGCGGGGACAAGGAACTACCGTTGGCAATGCCCTGAGACGGATCTTATTGTCAAACTTAGAGGGAACAGCGGTAACAGCAGTGCGAATTGCGGGTGTTACCCATGAGTTTGCTACCGTTCCGGGCGTGAGGGAAGACGTTTTGGAAATCCTGATGAGGATGAAGGAAGTTATCCTCAAAAGCTATTCCGCTCAACCACAAATTGGTCGCTTACTTGTTACTGGGCCCGCCACTGTCACTTCGGCACATTTTGATTTGCCAAGTGAAGTAGAAGTAATGGATCCAACCCAGTACATAGCTACCCTGGCTGAAGGTGGAAAGCTGGAAATGGAATTTCGGATTGAGAAAGGCAAGGGCTATCGCACGATTGAGCGGGGACGTGAAGAAGCCACATCTTTAGACTTTCTCCAAATTGACTCGGTATTTATGCCAGTCAGAAAAGTTAACTATAGTGTTGAAGAAACTCGTAGTGATAGTGGGTTGCCCAAAGACCGACTGCTATTAGAAATATGGACGAATGGCAGTCTTACCCCTCAAGAAGCGCTCTCCTCGGCAGCTGGAATCTTAGTAGACTTATTTAATCCCTTAAAAGACATTGATATCAGACAGACAGATACAGATTCTGATATCCCCGACGATCCCACTGCTCAGATTCCAATTGAAGAGTTACAGCTTTCAGTGCGTGCCTATAACTGTCTCAAGCGGGCACAAGTTAATTCTGTAGCGGACTTGTTGGATTATACCCAAGAAGACCTTTTAGAAATTAAAAACTTTGGTCAAAAGTCAGCCGAAGAAGTAGTTGAAGCTTTACAACGACGCTTAGGCATTACTTTGCCGACCGAAAGGTCTTCTAAACATGGAGGTTAATAGTTAATAGCAATTAACTATTAGCAGCCATTCTAGTAATTATTATCGTTAATGGTTCATAGTTATGCGTCATCGTTGTCGAGTCAAACAACTTAGTAAGCCTGCCGATCAGCGTCGTGCCCTGTTGCGATCGCTGACTACCGAGCTGATTCGCCATGGTCGGATCACCACTACCCTCACCAGAGCCAAGGTAGTGCGAGCAGAAGTAGACAAAATGATTTCCTTAGCTAAAGACGGCTCTTTAGCAGCACGTCGTCAAGCGATCGGTTATATGTACGACAAGCAACTAGTTCATGCTCTATTTGAACAAGCTGCTAGTCGTTATGGTAACCGTCAAGGCGGATATACTCGGATTCTGCATACCGTGCGTCGTCGTGGTGATAACGCCGAAATGGCAATCATTGAACTGGTGTAGGAAGAATGAAGGATGAAGGATAAAGGATGAAGTAATAAGAAGAAAGAATTAATTGCAAATTACATAATTCATATTTCACACTTCATACTTTTTTCAGACTTCAGACTTCAAACTTCAACCTTTAGCTAATTGTATGTTAGAGAGCTACCAGCCTACACCAACCCAGCGAGTCGCCCTGGTAATCCAATACCTGGGCACTCATTTTCATGGCTGGCAACGGCAACTACAACACCGCACGGTGCAAGAAGAAATAGAAAAAGCGATCTCGAACATTCTTGGCTACCCTGTGACACTACATGGTGCGGGACGTACTGATGCTGGGGTTCACGCCGCCGCTCAAGTGGCTCATTTTGATGTCAAAAGTGTAATACCAGCTCATAAATGGGCAACAATTTTAAACAGCTACTTGCCGAAGGATATATTGATTCGGGCATCAGCAGCTGTTGGTCAAAGTTGGCACGCTCGTTTTAGTGCCGCATATCGGCGATATCGCTATACCATATACACCGATCCACGACCGAACTTGTTCACCAGAGCCTTTAGTTGGCACTATTATCATGCACCTTTAGATGAATTATTGATGCAAGCAGCATTGAAACCCTTGGTTGGACGCCATCACTTGGGGGCATTTCATCGGGCAAATTCAAGTCGCAAGCATTCTTGGGTAGAGGTGCAAGCAGTAGAGTGTTATCGTACCGATCCATTTATTCATATTGAAATTCAGGCAGATGGATTTTTGTATGGTATGGTGCGGCTATTGGTAGGAATGCTGGTGCAGGTTGGTTCTGGGCAGCGATCGCTAGCTAACTTCACCGAACTCTGGAAAGATGAACGTCGAGAAGAGGTGAAATATGCTGCGCCCTCTCACGGTCTATGCTTGTTGCGAGTAGGCTATCCAGATTTCCCCTTTCCGAAAGAAGTCTGGTTTGATACACAGCCTCTTTATGTCATTAGTCATCACTAGTCATGACAAAAGACAAATGACTGCTGGACGAATGACAATAATAAAAGACAGATGAAAAAGGACAAAGGATAAATGACACTGAACAAAACATACCTTCCTCCTGGTAATTCATTAACGCATGATTGGTACGTAATAGATGCCACCGATCAACGTCTTGGCCGTTTGGCTAGCGAAATTGCTATGATCCTGCGAGGGAAAAATAAACCTGAATATACACCCCATCTGGATACAGGCGACTTTGTGATTGTCATCAATGCAGAAAAAGTAGCTGTAACCGGCAAAAAGCGTAGCCAAAAGCTTTATCGTCGCCATTCCGGTCGTCCCGGTGGCATGAAAACAGAAACTTTTGCCAAGTTGCAAGCTCGCTTACCAGAACGGATTATTGAACACGCCGTGAAAGGTATGCTGCCCAAAAATACTCTAGGACGCCAGTTATTCACCAAACTCAAAGTCTACGCCGGGCCAACTCACCCCCATCAAGCACAAAAACCTCAAGAACTAAAAATTAGTACTATTCCAGGAGAACAAGATTAATGCAAGCAATAGATAACACTGACGGTCGTGCCATGTACTGGGGTACAGGTCGTCGTAAGTCTTCTGTGGCCCGTGTACGCCTAATTCCAGGTAGCGGTCAGTTGAACGTCAATGGTAAACCTGGTGATTTATATTTCCAGTTCAATCCCAATTACTTAGGAATTATCAAAGCTCCTTTAGAAACTCTGGGGCTGGAAAATGAATATGATATTTTGGTTAAAGCCGAAGGTGGCGGCTTAACCGGACAATCAGATGCAATTCGTCTGGGAGTAGCTCGCGCTCTTTGCCAACTCGATCCAGAAAACCGTTCGCCTCTCAAGACTGAAGGCTATCTTACCCGCGATCCACGGGCAAAAGAACGGAAAAAATATGGTTTGCACAAAGCCCGCAAAGCTCCTCAGTACTCCAAGCGTTAAGCGATTTTGGATTGTGTTTAGATAGTCTGCGGTAGGGCATTCCGTGGACTTAAAACAAAGCTCGTCGCCTCCTAAGCAATAGTCGGATTGGACGAGAAGCCTACACTGTATGCTTGCATCAGTTTAGGAGTATGTCACCTGGTGGCTAACTATTTTTCGCCATCAATTAGGCTCAAAGCCAAAAGTTATAATTGTAATAAACTCACAAAGAAAAAAACAATGGCTAAACCTGGAATTCATCCCGAATGGTATCCAGAGGCTAAAGTTTACTGCAACGGTCAAGTTGTGATGACCGTAGGCTCGACAAAGCCAGAATTGCACGTAGATGTTTGGTCTGGAAACCACCCATTTTACACTGGCACCCAAAAGATAATTGACACCGAAGGTCGCGTTGAACGCTTCCGTCGTAAATACGGCATGACGAACGATCGAGCTTCTGGCGGCAAAAACAAAAAGTAGCGGGTTGGCAGCCTCATTTTACGACGACCCTGCATCTGCTGGGTCGCTTGTCATTAAGGCTTGAGCCAACTTGTTATTTTAAGGAGCGATCGCACTCGTTATGGCTGAACAGTATTTACTGGAGAAACTTAAATCTGTTGAACAAACTTTTAATGAATTGACTCGTCGTCTTGCCGATCCTGATACTGCCAAAAACCCGGATGAGTATCAGCAAGTGGCAAAGGCACGTTCTTCTTTGGAAGAAGTAGTCAACACTTATGAAATTTGGAAAACAGCCCAAGAAGAATTAGTAGGGGCGCGTCAAGTCCTCAAAGAATCTCAAGGCGATCCAGAACTGCAAGAAATGGCAGCGATGGAAGTTCAGGAATTAGAAGAAAAAATCGACAACCTGGAAACTCGCCTGAAAATATTATTATTACCGCGCGATCCCAATGATGATAAAAACATCATGTTGGAAATTCGTGCAGGTACTGGGGGTGATGAAGCTAGTATCTGGGCTGGCGATTTAGTCCGAATGTATTCCCGTTATGCAGATACTCAGGGCTGGCGAGTCAAGCTTGTGAGTGAATCTCTTGCTGAGATGGGTGGCTTCAAAGAAGCTATTTTGGAAATTCAAGGAGACAACGTTTACAGCAAGCTGAAATTTGAAGCGGGAGTCCATCGCGTGCAGCGCGTGCCAGTAACAGAAGCTGGAGGAAGAGTTCACACTTCTACTGCCACCGTGGCAATTATGCCAGAAGTAGATGATGTGGAAATCCACATTGACCCCAAAGATATTGAAATGACTACAGCTCGTTCTGGAGGTGCTGGCGGACAAAACGTCAACAAGGTGGAAACAGCAGTTGACTTGATGCACAAACCCACTGGAATTAGGATTTTCTGTACCGAAGAACGCAGCCAGTTGCAAAACAAAGAACGGGCGATGCAGATCCTGCGGGCGAAGTTGTATGAAATGAAGTTACGCGAACAACAAGAAGCAGTCACTTCCATGCGGCGATCGCAGGTTGGTACAGGAGCACGTTCTGAAAAAATTCGCACCTACAACTATAAAGATAACCGCGTTACCGACCACCGTCTTGGTCAAAACTACTCGCTGAACACCATTCTAGAAGGCGATTTAGAGTCAGTTATTCAAGCTTGTATCTCTCAAGATCAGCAAGAACGCTTGGCGGAACTTGCTGCTTCTGGTGTATCTCAATAATAGACTCTTTGATTTTATTAGGTTGTAGATGACCGCTTGTTGTGCTGTTGCTTAGAGCATAATCAGGCGGTTTTTAATTTGTCGTGAAAATGAAAACAGAGCCAGATTGCTCTAATTCTCGTTACCAGGTTCAATCTGGTAACGAGGGTTTGTGGGGTTTGAATTTTATCGACCGACGCCTATGTATTGGAATCCAGCTCTAACCATTTTTTCAGGATCTAGAAAATTGCGACCATCAATAATGACAGGGTGATTCATCAATTTAGCCATCTGGGCATAGTCAAGATTGTTGAACTGCTGCCATTCAGTTACTAATACCAAAGCATCACAACCATCGGCAAGTCTTTCGGGATCGGTTTCTACTAATACACCTGTCAAACCATCACGCAAACCAGATTGGGAAACAATGGGATCGTATGCCTTAACTTTGGCTCCCAATCGGTTTAGTTGCTCAATGAGGTTGAGTGCTGGAGCATCACGCATATCGTCGGTATCGGGTTTGAAGGTTAAACCAAGTAATCCAACTGTCTTGCCTTTGAGGATTTTCAATGCTTGTTGGAGTTTTTCTACAGCAATCAAGCGCTGGCGCTGGTTAACACAGACAGCAGATTTAAGTAGCTGGGCTTCATAACCGTAATCATCGGCAGTATGAATCAGTGCCGCTACATCTTTGGGGAAGCAGGAACCACCCCAGCCGATGCCAGCGTTTAAGAATTTGTTTCCAATCCGAGAATCTAAACCGATGCCTTTAGCTACCTGGGTAACGTCCGCACCAACGCGATCGCAAATGTTAGCAACTTCATTAATAAAGCTAATTTTGGTTGCTAAAAAGGCGTTAGCAGCATATTTAATCATTTCTGCCGAACTCAGATCTGTTACCAATACGGGTACTGGTGGTAGAGACTGGTCTTCAGCGTATTTGCGCTCGACAATTGGAGCATACAGTTCTTGCATCATGGCAACAGCTCTAGAGCTATTACCACCTAAAACAATGCGATCGGGGTTGAAAGTATCGTAAACTGCTGAACCTTCACGTAAAAATTCTGGATTGCTGACTACATCAAACTGAGCTGTAATCTCAGGCAGTTTTTCTTCAGCACGCCCACCGCCAACGGGTACTAAAGTTTTTTGGCGTTCGGCAATGCCATCTAAAACGATCATCCGCACCCAGTCACCTGAACCAATTGGTACCGTAGATTTATTCACGATCACTTTATAGCCACCGTTTAAATTGGCACCTATTCCACGGGCAACAGCTTCGACGTAGCGAGTATCGCTTTCACCTGTGGGTAGTGGCGGGGTTCCTACAGCAATAAAGAGAATATCGCCATGGCTAACTCCTGCACCAAGATCGGTCGTAAATTGGATTTTCCCAGCTTGAATAGCAGCTTGCATAATTTCTGAGAGTCCCGGTTCAAAAATCGGTGACTGCCCAGCCTTCATCAACTTTACTTTTTCTTCGTTGTTATCTACACAAATAACATCATGTCCGATGTGAGCCAAGCAAGCGCCTGTCACCAAACCTACGTAACCAGTACCAATAACGCAAACACGCATTTTTTTCAATTCCTTGCTTTGTCGGGGTTAAATTTTAAAAAGAAGTTTCCAGCAGTTTACAGCTAAAATTTATCAGTTAGTTTAACTGTTGCATGAGTCGGTTTAACTATTAGTTGTTGAGGTTTGAGTGTTTGTTATGCGATCGCGGAAATCTTCTACTGTCAGTTTTAACCCTTCCGACAAAGGAACGGTAGGTGTCCAGTTTAACCATGTTTTAGCTTTAGTAATATCGGGGCGGCGGCGGCGCGGATCGTCTGCAGGCAGTGGCTCAAACTTAATTTTTGCATCGGGATCGATCAAATTTTGCACAGCCTGAGCTAACTCTAGAATTGTATATTCATCAGGGTTTCCTAAATTCACAGGCCCGATATATTCCCCATTCATCAGTCGTATCAGTCCGTCCACAAGATCTGATACGTAGCAAAAACTACGGGTTTGTGACCCATCACCGTATACTGTGAGGGGAATACCGCGTAAAGCTTGAACTACAAAGTTGCTGACTACCCGACCATCATTTTCTAACATCCGAGGGCCGTAGGTGTTAAAAATGCGAGCAACTCTAATATCAACTTTATTTTGCCTGTAATAATCAAATGCCAGTGTCTCAGCAATACGCTTGCCTTCGTCGTAGCATGAACGAAGCCCAATGGGATTGACACTACCCCTGTATTCTTCGCTTTGGGGATGAACTTCGGGATCGCCGTAAACTTCGCTAGTTGAAGCCAATAGAAAGCGAGCTTTTACGCGCTTTGCCAGCCCCAACATATTTAGCGTTCCCATCACGTTAGTTTTGACAGTTTTGACAGGGTTGTACTGGTAATGAACTGGGGATGCAGGACAAGCCAGATGATAGATTTGATCGACTTCTAGCCGAATTGGTTCGGTAATGTCATGGCGGATTAGCTCAAAATAAGGATGATCCAACCATTTCAAAATATTTCGCTTATGACCTGTATAAAAATTGTCTAAGCAAATTATTTCATGTCCCTCATTTATCAGTCGGTCGATCAGATGGGAACCAATAAACCCGGCACCGCCCGTCACCAAAATTCTCATAGTTTCCTTGGTAGTTGCAGATATTTTTAGCCACAGTATAGCCTGTGCCTCAATTACCCATTACAAGGAATAAAAAAAGCACAAGCAGAATTCATTAGCCAACTAGATATTAGTCAATATTAGTCAAATTTTTTTCGTAGACAAGTTTTGTTGTTTATATGTAATTTGTCAATAATTAAACAATACATTTCAAAAAAATTAGCAGATATATTACTGCAAATATTAAGTTTTCTATAAAATTTTACTATATCTTTAAAAAAGCTAATATCTTTAAACAACCTTTTTAATTCTAAAGAAATAATAATACCCTTCTCAAAAATATTGCTAAAAATTATACCAACTAAAAAAGATTGCGACAGATAAATTAGCTCAAGTGGTTAAAAAAGTAGCTACCAACACTATCTACTCACCATCTCTCAAACAACTGCTGTAGGACTGGATAAACCTGTTAATAAATCTGTAGCTTGGCTATTTTGCGGCTCTCCAAGCATAACAATAGAGCAAGTCAATTGACTAGCTAACTGAGTAGTCACATCACTCATTGCTAATCCACCCGGACTAGTACGATTACGTACAAAAGGTATTACAACTAAATCATATAATCGCGCTGCTTGCAAAATTGCTTGAGCAACATTTTCATGAGCGATAATTTGAATTTCTGGTGGATTAGGCAAAGTTAATTTTGACACCAGTAAAGAGAGTTGCGATCGCCGCCATGATATTTTGCTGGAACTAGTGCGGCGATCGCATACATTTAACACAGTCACTTGTGCTTGGTTTGCTTCTGCCAGAATTTGAGCAAATTGTACCGGTTGTAATGTTGGTGCGATGACATTTTCCATTGGCACTAAGATACGCTGGATTTTTTTTGGTGAGTCTACCAGACGTGTTACTGCCACCGGGCAATGGGATGCCCAGAGAACACCATCAATGACATTACCAAATAAGCGCGCTCTCAATCCAGTACGTTTCCCCCAACCCATAACAATCAAATTAGCCTTGTGTTCGCGTGCTGTCCTGCTAATTCCTTTTGCAAAAGCATCATCAATTCGCAATAATGGTTCTGCTGTCACACCCAATACCCGACTTAGTGCTGTAGCTTTTGTAAGTAAGGCTTCACTCCTGTGCACAGAGGCTTCTAATTGGGGTGCATCCATGTGAGCGGTGGCAGTGGCAATTGCTAAGGGCATAATTCTGCCATTCGCTTGATGTGCTAATAATGCCGCCATTTCAATTAAGTATTGCTGTGTCTGCGGATTGTAAACTGGTACAACGATAGTAAAAGGATTTTTGTTTGTTTGTTCAGAGTCATTGTCAGGTTGAGCAGGTGCAGATTGTTGTTTAACTGCTGAGGAAGGCAAACTAATCGCAAGCCGACTAGTAATGAATGGCCCTAAAGTTGATGTCACCACCATGAGTAGAATGGCGCTGTCTACGACCATTCCTGAGAGTAACCCACTGCGATACCCTACTAAAGTGGCAGCTAATGTTACGCCAACCTGGGGTAATGACAGCGACCACATTGTTAACATTTCTTGCCAATTGTAGTGGTAAACCAGTTTTGTCAGTAGAGCTGCGATAAATTTACTGGCTATTAAACCAACCACAACTAAAAACGTTAATTCAAGTGTAGCGACGCTCTTAATTAACGTAGGTAGGTCAATTAGCAAGCCCAGGTGGACAAAGAAAATAGGAATAAACAGTACGCTGCCAGCAAAAACAACTTTTTCTTTAACAGGCCCTTCCCCGACAGCATCATTCACAGCTAAACCTGCTAAAAATGCTCCGACAATTTTTTCTACCCCCATTAGTTGCGCACTTACAACAGCAATAAACACAGAAAGCAGTACAAACAAAAACTGATTCCCCTCATCGTCTCCCGATCGCCGAAAAAATTCTTTGCCAGCCCAATTGCAGCAAACAAAAATGACGAGCGCGTAAATAGCTAATGAAGTCAGTAATGAAATAACCTGCCAAAAATCCAGATTTCTGGTATTTACTGCTAAACAAAAGGCTAATACCAACAGTGCGCCGATATCGGTAAAAATAGTAGCTCTAACGACTACACTGACAGCTTCGTTGTTTATTACTCCTAAACGATTAATTAACGGATATGCCAAAAGAGTATAGGAAGCTAATGTAGAGCCAATCAGAATCGCAGCAATCCAATCAAACTCAAAGCTTCTGGCGATTAAAATTCCTACCACCAAAGGTACACTGAAAGTCAAGCTACTAAATCCTAAAGCTTGCCATTTTTGCTTACGGTGAAATAGCTCTAGGTTTATTTCTAGACCTGCTATAAACATCAAGTAGATTAATCCAATCTCTGCTAGCAGGTTTAATATTGGTGAATTGATGTGAAATATATGCCACCCAGAAGGGCCAAAAACTACCCCTGATAACACCAAACCCACTAATCCCGGTAGCTGTAGCCGCTCAAACAAAATCGGTACAGCTAAAATCACCAACAAGAGAATGACAAAGGGAATAATGGGTTCTTGAGCAAAAGCACGGGTACTAGATTCAACAATCAGAAGTTGTGATATCAGTTCCATAGGTAGGATTTGGAGGGGTAACAGTGAGGCTGCGATTTTCTAAAGACCGATGCTTGAATGACAATCAAATAACTACAAAAGCCACTCAGCCGAGAAATTCTAAAATTTTACTTTCACTAACCACAGCGATAAGCAACTACCTATGGGTGGATTTGGCTCAAAATAAACCGTAAGCGATCGTAGTCATCTTTGAGCAGCACACTCAAAGTTCTTCCAGCTTTGATTAACCATTGCCGATCGGCTTTGCGCAACTGATACACCTCGCGGATAGCTGCTGCTGTTAGAGACTCTACTGGTGCACTGTTAACACACAATAGCGTCCGCAAAAAATCGAACTCTTCAGTAAATTTAACGATCGCTTCTGGTTCGCAGCGATAAACCGGTTGATGGATTTGTGGAGGACGAGGAGGTAGATATTGGTACACCCTATTACCAAAACCTTGTGACTTGGAAGTTGTTTCAAAACCCACAATTACTGCCCGAAACTCAGTTTTAAGCATGGCGAAAATTTGGGGTTGTTCCTCTCGCAACTCCTGCAATGATAATCCCAAAGCAACAGGTCGGTGTACAGAATCTACGGGCATAGTAGTTGCATAATGCACTACAGCATAAATTTGATTGCCAGACTCTTCATCTACAGAATAAACCCAACTACCAAAGGGAGGCATGGGAGGAAAGGTTAAATCTTCTGGTTCTAAGCACTGGGCTAAAAATTCACAGGTAGAAGTTTCGATCACCTCTGCAAAGTGGTTGGGATGGCGATCGCCTCTATCAAATTGTGGTAAAGGGAGGCGCATAGTAGTTATGGGTCATTAGTCATTAGCTATTCAAAAATGACCAATGACAAATGACAAGAGTTAATTTATTTCGCTTTTTTACGTCCTGCGGTGGTTTCTACAACTTCTAATTCCCAAAGGCGAAAAGTAATTAATTTATCCCAGTTACCACCTTCAAACAGTACGGCAACCTTGCCATCACTAACCCGTTGCACGAGTCCTTCATAACGATAATAGATATCTGCGGGATTTTTGACGCGAACAGTTGCTCCTGGCAGGATCATAATGTGTAACCTCTAGCGTTCCTGTTAATAGCTTAATACTTGTGACTGGTGATTTGTCATTGGTAATTTGTGCTTTGTTGGCTTCTAATTACCAATGATCGCGATATTGACTATGACCAGTACTTTTGTTTTGATCGAAAGTTCGCTACCGATTCGACTACTCCCAAGGCAATGAAGTTTGTCAACATTGCAGAACGCCCATAACTCATCCAAGGAAGGGGAATGCCTGCGACTGGGGCTAAACCAACATTCATGCCAATGTTGACTATCATTTGAAATACAATCATAGATAAAACACCAATAGCCAGCAATGAGCCAAAGTTGTCTTTAGCAGTTTGGGCAACGTGCAATAAGCGCAGACAAAGCAAGCAGAAGACCAGTAAAACCAGCAAACAACCAATAAAACCAAATTCTTCACCAATAGCAGAGAAGATAAAGTCTGTGTGCTGTTCGGGAACAAAATTTAACTGAGTCATCGGGCCTTTAAAAAGGCCCCATCCCCACCATTCACCAGCACCAATCGCAATCCGAGATTGGATTTGGTGATAGGCAGAACCAAGGGGATCGGCATTGGGGTTAATAAATGAAGTGAGTCGGTCTTTTTGATAATCTTTGAGTAAATACTTCCAAGCAAAAAGTCCTAATTCCCCACCCAACATATTTAAACCCCATGCCCCAATGGTGCCAAGACCAAATCGCCGCCAGGGGAGAGTGCGCCAGCCCACAATGCCCATAGCTATTGACCAAACTAACCCCAAAAAGCCGAAAGTTAGGTCTTTTGAGAAAGCGATCGCAAATGGCCAGGAGATGCTAAATAAAATCGCGGCAACAATCGGAGAAATCATCAATATCAACCAGCCGGGATTGGCATTTGCCCAATACAACATCCCCAAAACGATCGCGCCAAATACCAGTGAAGTTGCTAAATCTGGCTGTAAAAAGACTAATCCCCAAGGAACGGCAGTGATTGCCAAAGCCCGGAAAACACTATCGAGACTAGAAGCTGTGCGCTTGTGTAACAAAGCTGCTAGGGTGATAATGATTCCAATTTTGGCAAATTCCGAGGGTTGGACATTAAAACCAAAGACACCGATCCACCTCTGCGCCCCTTTGGCACTGTGACCGATCAGCATGACAGCAATTAGGCTGATGTTGACGAGAGTGTAGGTAATCCAGTGCCAGTGCAGCATATTTTCGTAACGGATGCGAGCTAAAATTAGCGCGATCAAACAACCAATTCCACCAATCAGCCAGTGCCACCACCAATCAGTGAGTCCTTGGTTTAATTCCGTACTGCGGATCATGATGCCGCCAAATATGGTTAAGCTGATTGGCAAACAAAATAATAACCAGTCTACTTGCTGCCAAGGTTTAAACCAGTATTTCCAACGTAGCTGGGGGAGCCAGGAACGTGACCTTTTTAACAACATTAGTAATTTTAGACTTTAGCTTTTAGATTTTAAATTTATTGATTAGGGACTGGGTACTGGTGATTGGGTACTAGGTATCGGGGATTGGGTAATTCAATTTTGGATTTTGGAGCAAAGCAATTTTGGATTGGAATTTAATCTAAAATCTCAAATTTCTAGTCCCTAGCCCCTAGCCCCTAGCCCCTAGCCCCTAGCCCCTACGTCAGGGCTGCAACTGATACTTTGCCTGCGATTGTTTGAGCGATCGCTTTGAAAGCTTTAGCACTGGCTGAACTTGGGTCAGCTACAACTATTGGTACACCATTATCACCACCAATTCTGGTGGAAATTTCTAATGGTACGCATCCCAACAACGGTACTCCCAACTCGGCTGCTGTTTTGGAGCCACCACCAGAGCCAAAAATGTCATACTGTTTATCCGGTAGATCTGGGGGAATAAAATAACTCATGTTTTCTACTATTCCCAAGACGGGAACATTCATCTGTTGGAACATCCGTAAGCCCTTGCGAGAATCTAACAAAGCTACGGTTTGGGGTGTAGTTACAATTACAGCCCCTGCCATTGGCACCGCTTGTGTCAATGTTAACTGAGCATCCCCCGTTCCTGGTGGCATATCCACGATTAAATAATCTAATTCTCCCCATTCCACTT
This sequence comes from Chlorogloeopsis fritschii PCC 6912, assembly GCF_000317285.1. GTDB lineage: Bacteria > Cyanobacteriota > Cyanobacteriia > Cyanobacteriales > Nostocaceae > Chlorogloeopsis > Chlorogloeopsis fritschii. The sequence continues at coordinate 135,909 of NZ_AJLN01000134.1, forward strand.
GGTAAAGAAACTGGCGAATTACACCGTTTAGCATCGGCCCTCGCCAGATCACTGGCTGATCGCGGTCAATCAGAAAGCCCATTGATACTAATTTGACACCATGATTAAAAGCAGGTTCTAGTACATCTCCTTTTTCAGAGGAGCGTACTACGATTTCGGCATCAGCTAGTCCTAACATTGTTGGGTCATTGGGGCCGTAAATATCGGCGTCGAGCAAACCTACCTTTGCCCCTGTGTAAGCTAGAGCAACAGCAACATTCACAGCCACGGTACTTTTACCGACGCCGCCTTTGCCACTGGAAACAGCAATGATATTTTTTACACCAGGAACTCCATTGCGATCTGGTAAACTTTTTTGCTGGGGTGTCTCCGCTGTCACTTCTATGGATACATCCGTAACGCCTGGTAACTTTTTAACAGCTTTTTGACAATCTTCGACAATAAATTCACGTAAAGGGCAGGCAGGTGTAGTTAACACCAAAGTGAAGCTTACCTTACCTTCTGTGATTTTAATATTGCGAATCATGTTCATTTCTACCAGACTTTTGCGGAGTTCTGGGTCTTGAACCGGTCGCAACACTTCTAAGACCGAGTGAGAATCGAGGATATCATTCATAGTGTTTTTTACCCTTCCTGCCGCAACTTTTTTTAATAAACAGCAATGATTATCTACTTGGATCTTATCTTTTAGCGGTATTAGGGACTAGGGACAGGTGACTGGGGACTAGGGACTAGGAAGAATTTCTTTCCCAGTACCTAGTACCGAGTACCCAATCCCCAATTCTAAAAATCAAAACAACCAACTATCCTTGAGAGGTTTACTTTTGCCTGAAACTGCTGAGAGAGTGTTTTCTTCAACTGCCTCGATTAAAGCTTTGGCTACGCGATCGGCATAGGGACGAGACAAAGACCAAATCAAGGGTGATAGCCAACCACGTAGTGTTACAGAATATGACAAACAAGTACCGCAAACCGTGGACTCTATTTTGTAAGTTACTCGTTCTTCGACACCGGGAATTGCCAAAACTCTGACACTCAATAGCTCTTGGTGATTAACGCGCTCAACAAAAATCCGGATGGGAATTGGTGACCAACGTGTCACCGCTTGGTAAATCAATCCGGGTTTGGGTACTAATCCGTAAGGAACGTTAGTACTTTTTAGTAATGGATGCCAAGACACATCAGCCAAGTTAACTAGCTTTTGCCACAGTTCATCGACAGAAGCAGAACTAATCTCGCGATAAGTTCGCACCAAAGAAGCGCAAAACCGACGACGTTTGCGCTGGATGAATTTAGACAACCAAGCTTGCATTTTCCTAATCCTCCTCGCTACAAGCTTTTTGGTAACTCTGGCATGATCGGCACTGTGACTGATGTACAGCACGTCTGGATTTGATACAAAGACAACTGCTGTTTAAAGCTTCTAATATAGTTATTAAATTTTACTTTTTGTTAGCTTCGTCTACATTTTGATGTCGTGGATGACAACCCTGCTAGAGAGACCGTTTTTGATCAAAATATTAATCAGTGTCTGATATTATTCCTATCTATTGACCAAATACACAAGTGCTTGTAGACCAATTTGCCTAAAGTTGAATATTCATGGCAAAAAGTTTACATAAAGAAAAGAAGTTGAAAAAAAATCAATCAGTGTACAAGCCTATACGCATTTGAGGGAAAATAACTCTAGTCTGCCTACAGATTGTGTGAATGCTTGACTTTCAAGACAAGAGCAAGCTGGATAATTTTAGCTGGTTTGTTGCACCTGTTGCCTTCTATTTTCAGTGAAAATTTTTCTTGCTTTTTGGAAATTGTAATTTAGGTTATTGATTTTATGGTGACCAACTCCCAAAGCCCAACTTTGTCAACAGAATCGTTGGCTTCTTTGCCGCCGACTGATGCTAAAGCTAGAGTCAGTCAGTTTATGAAAAATTTACAAGACGAAATTACGCAAGCTTTAGAAAAAGTGGACGGTGTAGCTCAGTTTCAAGAAGACTCTTGGGAACGTCCGGAGGGAGGTGGCGGGCGATCGCGCGTTCTGCGGGATGGGGCAATATTTGAACAAGCTGGTGTAAATTTTTCTGAAGTTTGGGGTTCCCATTTACCACCTTCGATTCTGGCGCAACGCCCAGAGGCAGCAGGACACAAGTTTTATGCCACAGGTACCTCATTGGTATTGCATCCCCGCAATCCCTATGTGCCCACTGTTCACTTGAATTACCGTTACTTTGAGGCAGGCCCTGTATGGTGGTTTGGTGGTGGTGCAGATCTGACTCCCTATTATCCCTTTGCTGAAGATGCAGCCCATTTCCATAAGACACTCAAGCAGGCTTGTGATGCTCATCACCCAGAGTATTACCCGGTATTTAAACGCTGGTGCGATGAATATTTTTATTTAAAGCATCGGGGCGAAACACGGGGTGTTGGTGGTTTATTTTTTGATTACCAAGACGGTAGGGGCAGTTTATATCGCGGCCCCAATACTGATGGTGAGGCAGCTAAGTACAGCAACCAATTAGGGGCAATTACACCACGCGGTTGGGAAGAATTGTTTGCCTTTGCGCAAAGCTGTGGAGGAGCCTTTTTGAGCGCTTACGTACCCATCGTAGAACGGCGGCACAAGATTGAATATGGCGATCGCCAACGGAATTTTCAACTTTATCGCCGGGGAAGATACGTAGAATTTAACTTGGTTTATGACCGAGGTACGATTTTTGGCTTGCAAACCAACGGACGCACCGAATCAATTTTGATGTCCCTGCCTCCCCTTGTACGTTGGGAATACGGGTATCAACCCGAACCTAACACCCATGAAGCTGAATTGTACGAAACTTTCCTCAAGCCTCAAGATTGGGTAAACTGGGAACCAAGCCACACGTAAAAATGTGAGCTAAACTACTAAGTGAAAATATCCAGCAATTAGGGTGACATTTGTCTGTGTTGCTTGTTAATCTCAAACTACATAATCTATCAATTATGTTGCGAGAGGTAAAATAAGTAACTAAATTTGTAGCTCTTTCAGTTCACAATCCAACAATTTTGCCATCTCCTTTCAACAGAGGAATAAATGGCAATGAGGATGTTAGTAGGGGCGGGTTTATTGAGATATTTCATTATTCTAGAAAGATTATTGTTAAAACCCGCCCGTACAGGGGTTAGTAGTTAGTAGTCAAAAAAATAACTACCAGCTACTAACAACTAGCAATTATCAATTTAAAACCAGTCCATCTTGAGAATGCCAAGGCGAGGTTAAGTGATTCATATCGAGCAAAAAACCTATACAAGCCAAGACGGCAACAGTGTTATTGTTCTATCACCTACAGGTCGTTTGGATATAACTACAGCTTGGCAATTTCGCTTGAAATTGCAAGAGTGTATTTCTAAACTGAGCAGTCATATAGTTGTAAATCTCAGTCAAGTAAACTTTATTGACAGTTCTGGTCTCACCTCATTGGTGGCAGGAATGCGTGATGCTGATAAAGTCAACGGTAGTTTTCGGATCAGCAATGTCCATCCAGAAGCGAAATTAGTATTTGAAGTGACAATGATGGACACAGTGTTTGAAATCTTTGAAACCGAGGAGGAAGCTTTAGAAGGTGTACCTCGTAGTATTGCCAGCTAAATCTCAAGTCAAACATGAGACGTGAAGAGTCCAAAACACAGACACTTCATCATTCATCATTCAGTACTGTTCTCGTTTAGCGTAGCGATAAGGGCCCAAAATCGCTCCCCAAGTTGCCCCTCCAGTAGTAGGGTCAATTCCTTTGTCATAGGTTATTAATTCTTGGTGAGTAACTTCAAATCCCAAGGCTACTTGTACTGAACTGCCAGCATAGTTAAAGCAGCAAACAGCCCCAGAAGGAGGAGTTGCGGCAAACTTATAGCTGTCAGGAGCTTGAGTTTGCGCAGTAACATTGAGAATGCAACCAGGTAGCAAATCTAATTGTTCAGGCGTAAGGGTGTGAAGTAACGAGGGATTACGACCAGCACCACGCAAAGCCAATGGATCTTTTGGCATATAATACTGCACTTTCAAAAGTGCATTCAGTTCGCCAACTTCTGTCAGTCGCATGATTCTCTGACGATAGGGTTGATCCAAGTTAACAATATTGGCTTGTTCAGCAAATAGAGTTAGGCTGTCTTCTGAAAATAAAGGTACAAACCTTTGCCACAGACGTAGGTGAACATACCAAGCAGGCTCTGCAAGAGCCTGTTCTCGATTTTCAAATTCACCAGCTAGATAATTCGCGAGGGCAAGTAACTCTGGTGAGAAATTCATAAATTATTAACACGGTCACGGAATATTATAAGTTTTGCTACTTACGTAGGGAAGGGGGTTGCAGCCCTTGATAGATTATTTTTTAGCAATATTGGGGCGATCAGCCAATAGCTCAACTTGGCAAAGTTGCCTGGAAGCGAGAAAATAAACATACGTCGCCCTAGAAGTTTAAAAATTCTCTTTGTGAATAACGTCCGTACTCTATCTGATACAAAGCGAGCTTTCCACACCTTACACACCCGTCCGATTAACACTATTTATCGGCGGGTGGTAGAAGAATTGATGGTGGAAATGCACCTGCTCCAGGTTAATGTTGACTTCCGCTACAACCCGATTTATGCCTTGGGCGTCGTCACCTCCTTTGACCGTTTTATGCAAGGCTACCAACCAGAATTAGATAAGGAGTCGATTTTTAACGCCCTGCTGCGGGCTGTAGAGGCAGATCCGCAAATTTACAAGCAAGATGCTCAACGCTTGCAAAATTTGGCAACAAGCCTGCCAACCCAAGATTTAATAGCGTGGTTGAGCCAACAAAATCAACTTGACCGAGATGTTGATTTTCAAGCCTCACTGCAAGCGATCGCTAACGATGCCAATTTTAAATACAGTCGCTTATTTGCGATCGGTTTATTCTCGTTATTAGAATTGTCAGAAAAAGAAATGGTCAAAGACGAAAAAAAACGTACTGAGGCAATTAAAACCATTGCTGCTGGCTTGCACTTATCTGATGACAAACTCAATAAAGATTTGGAACTTTACCTTTCCAATCTAGATAAAATGACGCAAGCACTAGTAGTTATGGCAGATTTGCTCTCAGCCGATCGCAAAAAGCGGGAACAACGTACTCAACAATCAGGTACTACAGCTACTCCCCCAACCTCTAACGAATAGTGATAAGCGCCCCTGCGGGTGCTTATTACTTCTTCAAAAGATTGAAAGACGCGCAGTTTGACGCGTCTCTATATATTTAGATTCTCTACATGATGATTTTATCCAATCACCTTTGCGGGGTAGGATTGCTGGTTGAAGGTGTTGTAGGCTGTTGGGGAACAGCACCAGGGTTAACAGGGGTTCCGATGGGGGGTTGGTTGGGTACAGTTGGGAAAGGATTTTGATCGGGATTGGAAGGTTGGTAGAGGTTAGGGTTACCTTGAGGATTAACTGGGAATGGCACAGGAGTAACGGGTGGGGGAGAATTTTTAGGTTGTGCTGAAGAACCAGGGATGATACCCAAAGATACGCGATTGCCCCCGACTTGCCGCAGCAAATCTAATAACTCAATCACATCGTTATAAGTTGCAGAACGGGAGGCATATAGCACCACTGTACCTGTAGGATTGGCTTGGAGGTACTTACTTAAAATTTCTCCCAACTGCTCCCGTCTAACTGGTTGTTTCTCTACATAAGTTTGACCGACAGCGTCAATAGTCACAGGTAAAATTTGTCGCTGTGGCTTTAGATCGGTTGCAGTTGATGAACTAGCTTTGGGCAAATCAACATTAATTGCCTGCTGCCGGGTGAGTTGCAAAGATGCCAAAAGAAAAAACGTGAGTATACAAAAAATGACATCAATTAAGGGAATGAGTTGAACTTGAGCTTCTTCAATGGGAGTGTGCAGGTTAATTTTCATGTCTTGCTCTCAAGCCGAGGTATAATTTTGACTAATTTTCAGGATCGGAAGTATTTGCCTCTGGATTTTCCGGAGATTGAGAAAACTTGTTTTGGCTTCGGTGACGTGGGGGGGGAGGGGGAATGAAGTTGTCTCGTGGAGTATCTCGGACAATAGGCTGAGGTATGACTATGTCTGATTTACTATTACTCAGATCGGGCGCTGACTGGAGGTATAGTATTTCTAAATCATTACCCGCTTGGCGAAATACTTTGACTTGATTAACGACAAGAGCTTGAAATAGTCGGTAGAATACCAAGCTAACAATAGCAACACCTAAGCCAACTGCTGTACTGTACAGAGATTCTCCAATCCCGGTAGTAACTCCTGCTGTCGCTTCTGTGCCTAAATCTCCAATCCGAATAGATTCCAAAGAACCGATCAAACCCCAAACAGTACCAAATAATCCCAACAAAGGGGCGACAGCAATTACAAGTTCCAAAACTTTTTCGCCGCGCCGCATTTGAGCCAATTCGGTTTCTGCTGTTGACTCTAGCGCTAATCGGAAAAGTTCCATATCACTTTTCGGTTGGCTTAAAGGAGCATATAAAAACCTGCCTATCGGCTGATCTGTTGCCCGTCTAGCAATCTCTGTTGCTAGTCCCCAATTTTTTTCACCAGCTGCATCTAAAACGCGATTGACAATTTCCTTTTCCTGATTCAAAATCCGCAACCAGAACCAAAGACGTTCTAAAATCACACTTAACGACAAAATTGAGAAAAAAAGCAACGGCCAGATTACTGGCCCGACTTTACGAAAGATTTCTAATATATTCACTGTTTTTGGTTTCCTCCGTCCATTGCTGGAGCAACTATCCCCAAGCATTTTAATACTTAGAGATGGATACATAACTTCTATACTCGTTTAAATTTTATGGAAAAAAATACGGCTAAAGAAAACTGGTAGCATCTTCCAGACATAATAGGGCGGTTATTCCCACAGGAAGTTTAGAGCATCATTTGTCAGAATGAAAAATAACTAGAGGTGATGGTCATGAAAGTTCCGCTCCAATCTGTCTATAACTGGTATCGTGGTTTGATTCGCAATCCTAAATACCGCTGGTGGGTGATTTTAGGAACATTATTATATTTTGTTAGTCCCATTGATATTGCCCCAGACTTTTTGCCCATTGTGGGACAAATTGATGATGTTTTTCTTTTAACACTATTGGTAACAGAAGTATCTGGGCTATTAATTGAAGGCTTTAAAGCGCGTAAAGGTCAAGTAGAAGCTCAAGTGGCTAATACTGCCGAGGATTCTACTTCTTCGAGTGCCACTGTTGATGTTGATGCTGTCTCTGTCAAATAGTAGCGATCGCGAAATAAAATTTAACAACCCCCTTCTATTGTCTTTACAAGTACGCTGCTTTAGAAGGGGGATATTTTTTGGAATTTGGTCATTAGTCATTTGTCAACAGTCATTAGTTTGTAGGGTGGGCACTGCCTAATTTTCCTCAAACCCTTATTTTCACGTTGTGGACAGTGCCCACCTTACGGTTATGAAAAATGGTGCAAGCTTTCAGTTTATAAATTATTTTGTACTAGCTACATTTAATTACTTATGACTAAGCGCCAAATTATTGCACTGCTACCTGCGGGAGGGCAAGCAAAAAGAATTTCTCCCTTACCACTGAGCAAAGAACTATATCCGATAGGCTTTCAAAGCCTTGGTCAAAAATCTAACTTGCGGCCGAAGGTGGTTTGTCACTATCTACTGGAAAAAATGCAGTTAGCAGGCATTGAGAAGACATATTTTATACTGCGTCCGGGAAAGTGGGATATCCCGGCATATTTTGGAGATGGCACAATGCTTTCGATGAGCTTGGGCTATCTAATTATGGGTTTGCCTTATGGTGTGCCATTCACCTTAGATCAGGCTTATCCCTTTGTGCAAGATGCAGTCATAGCATTGGGTTTTCCCGATATTTTGTTTCAGCCAGAGGATGCTTATGTGCGGGTACTGGCACGTCTTGAGGCAACTAAAGCAGATGTAGTTTTAGGGTTATTCCCAACCGATCAACCCCAGAAAGCCGGGATGGTTAAATTTGACGATACAGGCAGGGTTCACTTGATAGTTGAAAAACCTCCTCAGTCAGATTTGCGTTATATGTGGGGTATTGCCGTTTGGACACCAGCTTTTACCCAGTTTTTACATGAGTATCTCATTCCTCTTAAAGCAGATCCGAGTTTGTCACAGCTACCAGAAGTACCGATTGGGGATGTAATTCAAGCTGCGATTAAACAGGGTTTTCATGTAGAAGCGGAAGTATTTGCAGATGGTACTTACTTGGATATTGGTACGCCCAATGATTTGGTAAGAGCAGTTCATGAGTTTGCAACTTTGGCATTAGAGGAAGATTTGTAGAGGCGAAGTTGGGGACGCAGACGCAAAAGCTATTTCAGCAGACGCAAAAGCTATTTCAGCGGACGCAAAAGTTATTTCGCCAGACTCAGAAACTAGAACTTCTAGCCCCCTAGTCGCCATTCTCAGTTGGACGCAGTTACTTCAAATAAGTTGACGTAATTGCTCAATACTGTTAACAGTCTTGACTGCTCGTTGGATTCTTTTTAATCGTTCTAAATCAGCTATCTGAGATATTTCTGGCATAAGTTGTAATCCATCGCTACCGAATTTTATTTCCAAATCCATTTCAATGCTTGACAGCATCCCCTCTCGTCGTCCTTCTTCTCTTCCTTGTTGCAAAATTTGTTGATACCAAGGAGATTCACTTAACACTGCCATATCCCACCTCATAATTTGCCTTACCAAAGCACTATCTAATACGAAGCTAGCAAAAAATGCTAGGACAGTTTCTAACTGACTTAATTGTTCATCAGCGCGGAGAATTTGCAAAGCTTGTTGTATTATGGGTTCCTCTGCACCACCCTTTAGCACTGGTACAAAGGGAAGTAAAGATGGCACAGGTTGTTGAAAGACTATTTCTACATCGACTTCCCAAAGGTTAATCACTCGATAGTCTTGACGCGCTTGTAAACCTGCAAATACTGATTCAAAGCGAGTGGGAATTTCAACATCACTCTCTTTGAGAATGTTAATTAGTACAGGATAGGTAGGCAGGTTGTACTTTTCTTCTGCCAGCGCGGCATATGCTCGCATTCGTTTGGGCATTTCGGGTTTGTAGCGTAATTGTAATTCGTTCAAGACGAGAAATTGCCCATGTTCAGGACTGGTAGCACGGATTAAAACATCGCTCTCACGGCTAATCCATTGAAACTCTGAATTAAGAACCTCTCCAGCTATGATGTTAGAAATTTGTGTTACCCATTTTACCCAACTTTCTGGTGCAAGGTTGATTAATCGTTTAGTGCTGATGTCAGCAGATTTAGCCATATTTTAGAATATTGTGGGTTGAGCGATCGCATTCCACAAAAAACGCGATCGCCTCTTTTTCTATGTTGTTGGCTTGTACTTATCGAGAAGTTCATCAAACTTTTTCTGATTATGTTCTTGTACTCCTTTTAATGAAGGGTCTTTTTTCGACCAATCCCAGAGTATCTTTTCTTTTGGTTCAAAACCGTATTCTAAGTACTGTATTGCTTTTTTATAATTTTCCTCAGCTTCTTTGTATTCTTTTTTAGCATCATAATCGATTCTTTTCTGGATATTATTGTTTTGATGACAATCTCCATAAATATGCTCCTAATCCTTTGCCGATTTCCGGAGCATTCCCTACATTCTCAAAATCCTGAATATCAAGACGGATATTACTAGAACGCTTAATTTCATTAATTACTAGATAAGCAACAACAATACATAGATAGACAATGGCTAAAGCTATGCTTATCTCAAATATAGACCGTCCCCATAGTTCCAACGGAAATCGCAACTTTCGCCACACAGGAATTCTCTCGAATGAGAGCTTTCTCAAATCATTAGGAACCTGAAGATGAGGATTTTCTTTAATAATTGTCTTAAATTCTTCCCTCGCTTCAGTATAAAAGCCTAAATTAGATAAGGCACGAACTCTGTCAAACTTATCTTCAAATAAGAGTAATTTCAAGTCTTTTGGTATTTGAAGACGAGGATTTTCTTTAATAGTTGTCTTAAATTCTTTCCTCGCCTCAGCGTAGAAGCCATATTGTGCTAAGGTACGAATTATATTCAATTTTTCATCAGTACTAGATTTTGGCTGCTTTCCTTGTTGTGAGCTATTAGTCACATTATTGGGTGATGTTGACGTTCCTTTGGCACCCGCTAATAACAATGCTCCCATAGCAACTAAAACTATTAACCTGGATAAGTGCCCTTGTGTCATATTTAATTCTTTTTTATTAATACTTTTCTATTGCTAAATATACTTATACAAGCAATAAGAAAATGGTTTAGCCATAAAATTTTACGCTAAACCATAAAGTAGTTGTAAATAGGGCATTTCCACACAGGGAATATTTTGATGCCAGTTTAAGCTGCACTGGTCCCTTCAAATTCCGTCAAGAACCTAAACGCCTTAACAACATAACTAGCGCACTCTCTAGGAGAGGTATTGTAGAACGATCGCCACGCACTCGCTTTATCTTCGTCGTAGCGATCGCCTCTTTGGGGATGTCCGTCTAACCATGCTAATCTCACGGCATGACCGATTAATACATCCAAGACTATATATTCTTCGATTTGCAAACTTGGGTTGTTGGAAGCGATCGCCGCTAATTCCATCAATGTTTCAATATTAACTTGTCGGTATTCTGGAGCCTCAATTTTATTTAACAGATGTTCTACTTGCAGGGCAAAGTTCTTTTCTCCCGCCGTCATCTCGGAGATCATCACCTCACTATCCAAGCGGTTGCGGCGCTCTAGTTTATCGCCAATTACCAAGCCTTTACAATGATGCATCAACAGCCAAACTTGTTGAAAAAATTCTTTGGGCACGCGCCCTGTTGCTCCTTCGGCTTGGCGAAAGCGTCGCCAACCTCCTAGCGGCATTTCTATGTCTTCAACAACTAATGGTTGCAACACCCATGCAATATCACTTTCTTTTTGTTTGACGTGCAATGACTCTTGCTGACGCAGTAATTTACTCATGCCCGCATATTCAGCTAATACTTGACGCAGCCGTGTTTTTACTTCCAAGGGAGAAAGTTGCATGAGTGTTTCGTAGGCTTCATCTTGAGTAACTTTCAATTCCTGTGCTAATTCGCTGGTGATTAACAAAATCAGATAGCCGACTCGCAACGTTAGCAGTCCTTGAAACAGTTCTGGTTCTGATTTAATTAAAGTACTCAGATAAATCAGAATTTCTTGAGTTAGAACGCGATCGCGTATATCTTCCCGACAAAAATGATTGATTTTTTCGACAATTTCGCTGTGAGATAAAGGTACGGTAATCAGGGAGTCTTCGCTGTAGGCTTTACCAACTGCTATTTGCTTTCCCCGCACAACAATACTTGTCACTACATCCGATAAGGCTGTGTATGCCATCTGCCGCAAACCCGCCGCCCGACGCACAACTGCCCAAATCCCTATTTCGGCAGCTTTGGTGTAGACTTCATCAAGTAAATCACCGACTGTAACGGGATGTAAAGGCCCGCCAAAACCAGTATTAAACTCCAGTCCTTGCAAACGAGTTAGCGTCTGCAATAATTCTATTTGTTCGTAAATATTTTCTGAAGAGCGCAAAGAACTCAAGAGTAAATTCAAGTTAGTTTCGCATTCTACCTGAAATTCTTGAGTATGTCTGAGCAGCCAGTTTTTTTCTGGGTGAAAGGCGAGATAAGCACAGCGGGGTTTTGCATCTTTGACAGAAGACTGGGAAAATTCAAACTCTGGCAGGAAATCAATTCGTTCGATGGCGGCAGTGAGCATCTGTTGATTTACCCGTCCCAATTTTACCCGCACACCGTTACACACTCCCTCTTTGAGTTCCTGCATTAAATTAAGCAATGCTTCGGAACCGGTTTCTAACATTGTATGTGTCAACATTAAAGTGAGGATCGGACGTCCTAAATCGCTCCAATATTTTTGAATGTAGGCGAGTTCGCTCTTGAATTGGGCGACGAGAAAATGGTAATCAAGGGTTAAGTAGAACTGTTGAGAGTCTAAAAGCGAAGGCAAGAATACTACAGTTTCGTTACCGATGCGAAAAATTCTGGATGTTGTTAAACTTCGAGGACGACGAGGCGGACGTCCTGTTAAACCGAGTTTATCACTCCGTCCAATTTGGGAATAAATAGCGATAAAGTCATCGGGTTGGCGAACTTGAATTGGTTCTACTTGCTTGGGAGTTTGGGTTTCAATGCCGTGAACTTCTAATATGAGTTGTAAATCTTCATCTTCTGCTAGTAAGGCGATTTGTACTAAAGGTTCTCGGTGTATGTCCATGCGTAAGTGCCGCCCTAAGGGATCGATATCCCCAACGGCAATTAATTTTTCACTTAGCATTTGACTGAGAAAATACAAACTCTGCGCCCATACTAAGGGAATGTTTTCGTTGGGCAGACGTAGTTGAGTATGGGGTGCTTGCTTTTCTGCTTCTATGTATTCAGCCGGAACATAATAAAGTTCTGGCAACAAAGGCAAGCCATCTCGTTCGACAACTAAAGATTCTAAACGCTGTTGATAATATTCGGTTTGTTCTTTGTCACCGCGAAATATTCCATCAAGTACCAAATAGGTGAAAAATAAAGGCCATTCACACTCAATATTTTCAAATTGTTTGAGTTCCCAAGGTTCGTAGTGGAGGCGCTTGGTGTCTTCTAAAACGGTTTGGTGCCCGTCACGCAAAAAACGCTTGCAGCCGTATTTACCTTCGAGTTTAGTGATGATGTCATTGCGGGTGCGATCGCGCAATTGCACATCCTCAACTGCAAACGCCGGAAAACTAATCACACTCAATAGTGCCGCATCAATTTCTTTAGAAGCAGATTCTCTAGGTAATAAGGATTCTAGAGTAATTCTGGCACGAGCAATTTCATCGGGCAGTACGTGAATTACCGATGCATGACTACCGCGCACGCCAAATAAATCCAGTCCATTAATTGCTTCTAAAGCAGCTTTTGCCATACCTATGGAACTGGCGTTTAGTTCTGCATTTCCATGATTGATTTTGTTGCCCCGCTCCCAAATTCCGTAATCTGGAGTGCGATAAGCTCTTCCGATGTAGTAAACCAAATTTTGTATAAAGTTGACTTCATCAAGGGTGTAAATTATGTGCAATCCGGATGAGGTCATTTGTGCCAACATCAGTAGATATATTGATGTGGCATCAAGTTGTAAATGTCCCCATTCTCCATCACCGACAACAATATCCCCAGTTGCGGTGTTGTATTTGGCGTGTAATGCATCCAAAGGTGATTGAGTGTGTTTAAATCGCTCTACTTTGTGCGCTTGTCGCATCATTGCGAACAACAAACCCCGCATCAGTTTAACAACACTGTGCTCTAACTCGTAAGTCCGTCCCTTGTCTTCATCCACCTTGCGGTATGCTAGCGCCAACCCCCAAACAGCCAAAATGCTGTAAACATTATCACGCACCCAAGCATCTGTGTAATCACCGTGGGCTGTAATTGCAGTACTGGCAGGCAGCAAACCAGTAATTGGATTTTGACGCGCCAAGATGATTGTCTTGATTTGCTGATAATAACACTCTAAACGAGCTTGTAATTGGGAGGTGGTTTTCATGATTTAACTCGAAAGCAGATTGCGGAATTTTAGCCCGTAGCTATGAAGTAAATGATGTAAGGCAAAGCCACAAACAGTTCTGTAATGTTTAATTACATAGCAGTTTAGGTTAGGGGTGAGTTTATTATTATCTCGTGTTCATGGCTATATTGTTAGTCATTCCTTGCTAGCACTCAATCGCTTTCCTAAATTTATTCAAATACTCATAATTGTTCTGTATATTTTTTTACTTTTATCTGGCTTTATCTTCAATTATTTACACAAACAGTAAATTTTTAAAAGTACAAGATAAACCAAAAGTTATTAAGCGCATTTTAAGTGTTCAAAACTTAAATATAAATAATATAAATCAAAGATAGACCAGGATAATTATTATGTCTTTGCGTTACAACCAAAATAAATCACCATTGGTAAAACTTGTTTACTCTCGAATTAAAGTGAACGGCAAAACCGAGCTAGTACCACTAGAATTATATGCCGACGGTACGCTTAAGAAGTCTATTGGCTAATGACAGCAATATTTTCCAAGTAAGAATTTTTAATTTTAAATATATTCCTAATTGCTTGTTGAAAATAAAAAATCATTTTGCAAGTAGCTAGACATGAATAAATTAAGTTCCGTTCGTAGTAGCAATTTATCGCTCTGGATGAGGGTTTAGTAGTGTCTATCAATTAGCTTGCTTGTGTTGGCTGAGTTTGTATAAAGGCAGTACGTTAAATTTTTGTTACTTTTGCTACCAGCTATCTCCTGTCTGTACGAAGCTTCCCAGGCAGGAAATCTGTTCGATTTAGCGCCTTATTATAACCTGTATTCCAAAAGCATTGATTTATATATGTTTAATGTTAAAAAAAGTTATTAAATTATTAAGACTATTGAAACACGAATACAAAATTGCTATTCTTTTTTGCGTAAAAAATTATACGTAAATTGTGAAAATTAACTAAGTATTAAAATTCTATTCGCCACAGAGGTAAAAACAGTAAGAAAAGTTACTTATATTCAGAGCCTTGAGTTTAGTGTTTAACTAGAGTGAACTCAATTGAAGCATTGTCTAAAAAAGAGATTAAACCCTTCAGAATTGGGATCGCAGTTCTATATTTCCAAAGCTGCTCTTACAACAAAGTGTCAAAACTGATAACAGCTTCAATCTATGCTTCTAGCTTAAGTAGTATTGCTCAAATATTCTGTCTTGTCTCATAGCAATGTTTACTTCTAAAGTAGTAAATATTGTCACTGTGTAAAGTTTAAAAATGAATCCCCAGATAAACTTGACACAGGTGCTAACAGTAGTAGAATCTAGTGGAATAATGATAAAAACTTCGGGGCAGTTAATAGCTTGATAGTGTGTAATGTGACAACATTTCAACATTAAAGCCTAATGTCTACCCGACTACATACTTACGAGTCAGGCTTCTAACTAAGTGATACCTTGACTCAATTATCTTGTTGAGTTTCTAAAGATTTTATGGACAAAAGTCCACAAGATGGCAGTACTATCCTCCTCTAAGCTGGCGAGCTTGTCTCCCAGCTAGGGGAGACAATGGGAGGTTGTTATGCTCGCAGAAGACATTCGCAATTCTGGCATTGATGTTGCTGACTTAAATCAATTGAAGTGCGATTTAAATCGTTTGCAACCTGTTGACGTGGGAGATTACATCACACAATTACCAACTCAACAGCGAGCGATCGCATTTCGTTTGCTCAACAAAAATCAGGCAACTGATGTTTTTGAATATTTACCTCCTGAGGTGCAGGAAGAGTTAATCAATTCTCTGCATGATTTGCAGGTAGTACAAATTGTAGAAACTATGAGTCCCGACGATCGGGCAGAATTATTTGATGAGTTACCTGCAAAAGTCGTCAAGCGGTTATTGCAAGAACTTAGCCCAGAACAACGACAAGCAACAGCAACAATTCTCGGCTATCCTGAAGGTACCGCCGGGAGGGTAATGACAACGGAGTATGTGCGGTTGCGTCAAGGTTTGACTGTCGGTGCAGCTTTGAGTAAGATGCGCCTGCAAGATCGGGATAAAGAAAGTATTTACTACGCTTACGTTACAGACGATAACCGCAAGTTGGTAAGTGTTGTTTCATTAAGACAACTATTGTTTACTTTTCCTGATGTCTTAATTGGAGATATAGCTAGCGATCGCGTTGTCAAAGTCAGAACCGAAACACCCCAAGAAGAAGTTGCCCACCTCATGCAGCGCTATGACTTAATCGCCTTGCCCGTCGTTGATCGCGAAGAGCGATTGGTAGGTATTATCACAATTGATGACGTAGTTGACATCCTCCAAGAAGAAGCCACAGAAGACATTCAAAAACTGGCGGGTGTTGGTGATGGAGACGAAGCTGCACTGTCGCCTCCTTTGGTGACAATCAAGAAGCGTCTGCCGTGGTTGTTGGGAATCATGTTTTTGTATATCGGAGCATCAAGTGCGATCGCGCCATTTCAATCTACTATTGCGATGGTGCCAGTATTAGCTGTGATCATGCCCTTGTTCTCCAACACAGGTGGTACTGTGGGTATTCAAGCATTAACTGTTACGATCCGCGGGTTGGGAGTCGGAGAGGTAACACCCAAAGATACTCTCAAAATCCTCCGTAAAGAACTGATGGCAGGAATGGGTACAGCTTTAACCTTAGGACTGACGATGATTTGTCTTTCCTTGATATGGGCACCTCCCCAAGAACGTTGGGTATCGCTAGTTGCTGGATGCGTGATGGCAACAAATACTCTTGTGGCTGTTACTTTGGGAACTTTGCTGCCAATGGGTTTAAAGCGGCTGAAACTCGATCCTGCTTTGATGAGCGGCCCTTTAGTGACAACAATGTTGGATGCGATTGGGTTTATGATTTTCTTAACGCTCATTTCTACGGCTTTGCATATTTTCCAGTTAAAATCCTGAGCGTTGTTGATTCTTGTGAGGGTGTAAGAAATTGCACCCTTTTAGTTAAGTAGATCGGTACAATTAATACCAAGTTGAAAAGCGATCGCTATATGTCAGGACTTACGCACAAGTTATAGAATAATAAACCGCAGAGGACGCAGAGGGCACGGAGGAAAGAGGATTTTAGAGGAATTTTGCGTAAGTCTTGCTAATCTCTAGCCCCTAGCCCCTATACTTAGGTTGCCAATGCTCGTTTTTTTAATTGCAGTTCAAAGCGTTCACCTGATAATGGTTCAATTACTTGCACGGCAAGATTGTTCTTCTCAAGTAACGAGCGAAATTCCTCAACACTTCCCTCTTGCCGCAGGAATTTTGTCAGCAATCCTTCAAACATTACATCCCCTCCAGCAGCTGTAGGTAGCATGACTTGAGGTTGTAACAATTTTGCTATTTCTAAGGCATTTTTTCTACCCCTGATTATCGGCCCAACCAATGGTAAAGCCAAGTCAACGAGCGGAGTGATGATAACATCAACTGGGGCAGCATCTTTTAGCGACGGAGAATGATAGCCGTGGGGTTCGTAGTAGAGAGTCAAGCCAGTTGCCAACTCTTTGAGCAGATAACCATTTTCTACTAAAGTGGGGCCGATGGGAGAGCCAGGAGTTGCCTTGATTTCTACACTATTGTTGAGGATAAAGGATTGACCGTGAGTAAGTGTTGTTATTTTGGTGTAACCTAACTGCTGTACTACTTTGGCAGCATTGGGAGAAGCTACAACCTGAATGTTGCGATTCAGTTGTTTGAGGGTTGGTGGATGGGCGTGATCTTCTAATCCTTGAGACAGCAAAATCAGATCGATGTTTTCTGGAATTTGGCGTTGTGAAGTTCGGGAACCTTTGAACAACCAATCCAAATTACCAAAGGTTAAAGAATCAACTAGCCAAGGATCGAGTAGTACGCGTTGTTCCCCGATTTCAATTAGCCAACTATTACTGTCTAAGTACGTTAAATACATAACGTTTGTAAAGATAACACTTTTTTTATTATGAATTAATTCAAACTCAAAGCCAGTTGCCGACTAATACATAAGGTGCCCAGTAACCTGGACGACTGTAATTGGGATAATTTTTTAGGAGCGTTAATTGTGCCCGACGTAAGGCTTGGGCTTTCGTCACCTTAGTTTTGGCTAACTCACGGTAGAATTCTCCAATCAAGATAGCCGTGGATTTATCGCTAATATGCCACAGTGAAGCCAGAGTACTACGCGCTCCTGCCCGTATGGATGCCCCTGCCAATCCCAGTGCAGCGCGATTGTCACCTGCTGCGGTTTGACAAGCGCTTAAAACAAGCATTTCCAAGGCTTCTGGGCGAATTTCATCTCGACGGCGCAGCAGAGTATCGAACTGTGTGACGTTGATAGGGCCATCGGCTGCCAAAATAAAAGTATTCTCGGCACTGGAGCTAAATTGACCGTGGGTGGCCAAATGTAATACGTTAAAGTTAGAAGCATTCACCTTACCTTCCAGGTTTTTGCTGTTAAAGTCCTGGTCTAACAGTTGAGTGGTAGAGCCAACCGTTTGAGAAATCAAGTTGAATTCTGACTTAATTTCAGGTAAAGGGGGAAATTGCTTTTGGAATTTTGATGGCGGTTTTACTAAGCCAGCAGCCAGTATGTTGAGCTTGATCTCTGCCAGAGGTTTGGGTGGAATTAATTGTAATCCCAAACTGAGGGCAACAGCATATTTTTCTACTAGATATTGCTGACCGTCGTAAAGAGCTGCTATGGGTATGTTTCGTAAGGCTCCATCCAGCACAAATACGAGGGTATCAACACCACTACTTGCCAAATTAGAGTCTATAGGTTTGATTAACCAGTTGTAGACTTGTTGAGAAAGGGATTGTACCTCCTCTGTGCGATCGGGTTCTAAGATGTCTTCTCGAATTTGTTTGAGGATTTCTTCTACCTCAGCTTGCGATCTATTAATTGCATAATGACGCAGGGGTTGGTTGGGAATTTTGACAATTACCTGTAGTTGCTGCGGCAGAATAATGGGGTAAATAATTGCAGTTGTAGGGTTGTCTCGATCCACAACTTTGTCTAGTAGAACAGGCTTGGCGTTTAGACAAGCTTCCCGAAAGAAGTCATCAAGTTCTGCGAGTTGAAGTGCTTCTATTCTCTGTCTGGCTTTGTCTAAATTTTGTGCAGTTGGCTGTGCTGAATTGGCTTGTAAAAGCAACTCCACAGATTCCCGATAAACAGGTTCCACACTTTCTTTAAACGAGAATTGGACATCACGATTGACGGCTACTAAGTCATTGCGGATAGATTGCAATTCGCTGACGGCAACATCATAAGCTGCAATAGCGCCCTGAATATCTCCTTGCCGTTTCAACAAGCGTCCTAACTGCCAATGCCAGCGATAAGCAATATCGGGTGCATTTATGCTTTGGATTATAGCAAGTGCCTGTTGGGTAAGGTTTTGGGCTATTGGCCATTGCTGAGTCTGCTCGTAAACACTACCAAGAGTACCGAGGGCAAAGCTCTCAGCACGTCTATCTGCCAAGCTTCTAGCGTGTTGTAAGGCGGTGGCACAAATTTGAGCGATCGCTTGGGATGTAGGGATGTGGTTACCTTTTGAGTTCCTCAACTTCATCAAGCTTTGAGCTAGATGAATGCGAGCATAGATAGCTGCCTGGCTGGGAGGTAAATTGGTAAGTTGAGTCTGAAGTTGAGGCAATAGCGTCAGTGCGGCAGTTTCTTGCCCTGTGTTGACTAATAGGCTCAACTGATTAATTTGAGCTTGAACTTTGATGATAGGAATGGGGGCGACAGCAGCAGCTTGCTGATAAAAAGCGATCGCCCTCTGTTTATCTTGCTGCGCTTGTGCTGTATTGCCCAAGCTAAATAAGGCAGCGCTAATATCTACAGCAGAATGCAATTTTTGGGCAATTTCTAAACTTTGCTGCAATACCTGGCGAGATTGCTCCAAATCTCCCGCCAGTTGCAATGCATCACCGAGAGAACGTAATTCTACTGCCAGCATGAGAGAATGTGGTTGTGATTTTAGCTGTTGCCGCAATTCAGTTAAGATTGTCAAGCCCCGTCGGTAAAATCCTAATACTTGCCATGCCTGTACTTGGTTGATCCGGCTGCGAATCATGCCCTTTCGATCGCCTAATTGCTTATAAGTTGCTTCTGCACGTTGCCAAGTCTTGAGAGCCTGTTCTGTTTGCCCCAATTCCAGTTGAATACTACCTTGAATGTCTAGGAATTGAGCCAGAACTCCGAGATTTTGGGCTGTAGGAGATTTTTTAAGCCAATTAAAACTATCTGTAATAGTCTGTTGCGCTTCATTCAACCTACCCAGTTGCTGATAAGCCAATGCCAGATTACTTAATGCCACAGCTTGCCGCAGTTCATCGCCTTGACGGCGATAGTTTGTAATAGCTTGTTGCAATACTTTAACTGCTTCTGCAAACTGCCCTGCGTCATACAGCAGTTTGCCCTGTTGCAGCAAGTCTGGTGTTTGAGCAGTAGAGTTTTGGTTTGACACTTGTAGAGACTCTACTTTTGCAGCTACAGGAGAACCAATAACAGACAAATATGCTGTTATCAGAGTTAGAAGCAGGAAACTAAATTTGCGATCGATTTTGAAGCGATCGCAGCGTCTGAATCGCCTGTAATGTTGTCGCATAAACCACCGTTACAAAGAAAGGCAGAAGGCAGAAAGTTAAGAGTATTCAGCACCTAAGCTTGAATAGACTTGCTCTCCATACTCCCGTAGAAACGAACTATGAACTACAGGAAATAGAAGACGGCATAGAATAAGTCATTTGCGGAGATTGAGCAACTAAATGAGTCTCGCCCTTGGGATCTAAAACCCATCCTTGGGCTTCCACAATTTGTGGAGTAGATTTGGTCACAGATGGATCAGACTGACCTTTAATTGATGCAGATAATTTATTAGTTTGCCTATCTGTTGCTTGTGCTGGCAGCGTCACCCAACTAGCGATCGCTGCTCGCCCCCGCAATGGTTCATTGGGACTCAGGGGTAGTCCGCCACGTCCTGTTGCGATAAAGCGACTAGCAGTTTGTCTTCCTTTGGGTGTACAGCCTTGGGCAATTTGCCTTGAAGCATCGACTAGGTTGGAGGGTAGCTGGACTAAGCCACGACTGGGATCTACCTCAAGAGTATTGATAGTTACCTGACCACTAACTCCCAATTCGGAACTAGCTGTGATATCGCTCTCTTGGGTTTCCCGCTCTTGAGGCTTAATTCCGAAAATACCGTTGGTTTTAATGTCAACTCTACCACCTTCACCACTGAATGCATTGGCAGTAATGTCACTATTTTCTTTAGGGATAGCAACGATAAATCCAGCGTCGATATCAATATTGCCACCATCGCCGCCAAACTGGCGATTGCCTGCACTGGTAGATATCTGACTGTTATTACGCAGCAGTAATAGATTTCGTGATTTGAGCTTGATATTGCCACCATTTCCCGATGCGCTTGTAGCGGTGATGCTTCCTTGATTGTCTAGGTTGATAGAGCCAGCATTGATTTCTATGTTTCCTGCCTGCTTTGGCCCTTCATTCCTGACGGTAACTCTACCCCCATCCCTGACAATCAACTTGTTGGTATTGATAATTAAGTCCCCGCCACTACCCAGGATTTCTGGATTTTTTACATCAGTGTATATAGCCTGAGGATTGATTTCAGCCGCAGCACTGATTTCACTCGTGAACTCACCGCTTCTCCCATAAACTTCTACTTGATTGGCATTAATTCGCAATGTACCTGCATTACCTATACCTTGAGTAAAAGAAGTTACTCTTCCTCCATCTCTTACCCGTAGGCGATTGGTTTCAATCGTTATACTTCCCCCTTTACCTTTGGGTGGAATCTTACTTTGATCGTCATCTACTTGAGCACCAGCATATATGCCTGCGGGAGAGTATTTAGCATTAGCTGTTTCAAATATGTCTATATCAGAGGCATGAATCTCTATATTGCCAGCGTTGCCATCAAAGTCACGATTCACTTTTTCATTATCTTCACCAAAGGTAGCAGCTTGCACTTTCGCACCATCACTGATACTTAAGCGGTTGGTTTTGATAGTAATGTTACCACCTTTACCCTCTGCAGCATTTACGTTAGAGAACAAGCCGGCAGGATTTCTCAATATAGAACCCGATCTCCGATCAAAGGTTTTTCCGCTCAGTTCTATTGAGTCGGAAGCGTAAACTGTAAGATTACCTGCATTTCCTGTATTAAAAGTCGAAACCGATACTTGTGCGTTTCTGACAACTAAGTTTTTCGTCTTGATAGTTAGATTCCCACCATTTCCTGTCGCATTTCTAGTACTTGCAGCCCTTAGAACAGGTGACCTTGTTGTTATGGCTACTTCCGCCGGGCCGACAATTTCTACTGAGTCTGCCTCCACAAGCAAGTTCCCAGCATTCCCTTGACCCTCAGTATCTGTACGTACTACGGTGCTGTCCTCTTGAATCCTTAAGCGTCCAGTCTTAATAGTCAGATTTCCTCCTTGACCTCTAGCACGTGGCAAGATTATGTTTTCAATCGCAGATCCATCTGCAACTGTGATTGTGCTGTGAGCATCCAGAGTAATGTCTCCCGCCTGACTATCATCTAAACCAGAATTTTCCTGTATTCCCGCACTTAAGGTACTTCCTCCCGAAATATTTATGTTTCGAGCATTGATTGCAATACTACCGCCACCGCCAGACCTTACATTTATCTGAGCACCATTGGTAATGGATACGTCTGCTCGCGGCACTCCGCCAGGAAAACTTAAGCCCAAGTACGAGTGATTAGCAAAAAGCCCAACAGTGCCTTCTCCTCCTATTCCTGCCAATTCCACTCGCCCACCCAGAGCATACAATCTACCTCCATCGACCGCGATATCTCCACCTACTAGTAGCAAACTCCGACCATCTGGTACTCTCAAACCAGAAAAATTATTTCCTATTGGTGCGGTTGACTTATTTTCTATTCTTCCAGGCTGAAGTTGATTGAAAAAAAACGCAGAAGGATTAACTGTCAGTAATGGTGAGGGAGTTTCAGGAGAGGTTGCACTGAAAAAGCCGCGATCGCCAAACTGCATGGCATTAGCTGTAGAAGCTACAAATGAACCACTCACATCCAGACGGGCATTACGACCAAAAATAATTCCACTCGGATTCATTAAGAAAAAATTGACATTACTATTCTCCGTGCGAATTAACCCGTCAATAGAAGATGGAGTCCCACCAGTCACCCGCGACAGGATATTCCTAATATTGTCCGCACTTTGAAAAATCGCCGCTTCGTTAGTATTCAGATTAAATTTTCCAAAGCTGTGGAATAAATTATTACCAGCAGTTTGTCCTACTGATTGGGGGATCGCGTAATTTGGCCCCGTTAAAGTTCCTGCTGTACCAAGGGAGCCATCAAGAGTAATGTTTTGAGCAAAGGCATCAGTGGCAGGAATTATCAATGTCACACTTACCGCCAAAGTACTTGCTAGTACCATTTGCCAGTCTTTGTACTGCCAAACTTTAGCCATGAGTCACCCCCTAGCAATAATTGCCGAGGATAATTTTTTGTGTTTTGCTAAATCTAGTTTACGGGTAAATACTGTTGCATAAAGTTAAGAAATCTGAAATTGGGTGATTAAAACTGCAAAATCTCTTGGTCATAGTCTTCTGCTGTGGGTTCTGTTTCCCAAATCAATCCTTCTCCAGGTTCCAAAATTACTTCCAGATACAATAAATCTACGGTTGTTACCGCTGTATCTTCATTATTTTCAAAAGGCTGTAAGTCTTCGTTGAGCAGGCGAAGTTTAAACCCTACTGGTATTTGACTACCGGGGACTGCATTTCGCAATTCAAAGCGCCAAATATGGTCTTCAGGAGCGCCTTTAGGGAAAATACGTAACTCATATGTATTCCCTGCTATTACCAGTTGCCGAGACAAGCCCAAGATTGGTTCTGCACTCCGCATTCCCGCAGGTACAGCAACAAATTCTCTTTGGCTCCATCCCAACTGCCCAGCTATATTAGCTACTCCTGTCTGCAACCATTGTGGAATTGACCATTGTTCGGACATTCCCTGACGGCGATCGCATAACCGCTGTCGCCAACCTCCATTTACCAATAGTGCGCCCCAAAGTGAAAATGGAACTGCCAAACGCGGGAATTTCACGTCGGGATTACCCAAGCGTTCTAATAGATTTTCTGCTTGGGTTTTGGAAATAGGAGGTAGAGGTGCAATCTCCGCCCGTAAGGCTTCTGGCTCATCCATTTGACGTGTAACCCACAGCACATTCAGATCTTGAATCAAATCTTCACTCTCTAGGCTATAAGTTCGGTCTTGAACATCATAAACCCCTTTTGTTTTGAGAATTTGATGGGTTGTGTAGCCAAAAATCTTGATCCAGCCATCATCTAAATTGACATATACTGCTACGTAGTAGTCAGCTGCCCACTCCAAAATATCTACCCATTCTTGGGGTACGCGCAACTCATCCCCATCCATAGCAAGGGTAGGAATTAATACAAGACGAAAGCGATCAAAAGTAATAGCAGTGCCATTAACTACTTCCCAAAAACTCGGCAATGCCGCAGTGTTGGGGTAAATCCTGGCAGTGGGGGCAATTTCCTCTCTAAACCAAGGTAAAAATGCTTTCAGACAAAGTTGATTTATCCACGCACGCATAGAAGCACCAGCAGTGGAGTAGAGTTGCTCTTGTACCTGGGGAGATTGGGGAATTTCCAGATACAGCTGGTGTGAGTCAAGGGTGAGTGGGGAAGGTGTGTTAGACATAAATCTTAGAATGGCGAATGGCTGCGTGAATTTAAGTAGAACAAGTAGTCAGTCACTCATGGGGAAAACCCCTGTTCTGCGCTGGCTCACTTTTTACTTGTATTTGCATGGCTATAGTGAATTTTGAGCCATTCCTCTAAGCCTGTATTTATGGCATCTACTACGTCGGATTTAGGGGAAATATGCAAAGTGTTTTGACTCCACTGCGTTATTTTAAGCAGTAGTGACTTTTTAATACTGCTGAGATGGCGGGAAATGGTGTATTGCTTAGTTTTTAACTGTTCGGCAATTTGTTGTTGAGTAAGTTGTTGCCCGTAGTAGTCTTGCAGTAGTTTTTGTGACTGAGCATCTAGCGCAGCTATTGCTTGAGTTAAAACTTGGTTTAACTGAGTTTGTTGAGTTCGTATGTTTATTGCTTCTTCCTGCTCGATAGTTTCCGTCAATAAAGATGGTTGTAAGCTGGCAGGCAAGATGTCTAATAAATTACTATCATCTTCGCTCAAAGAAGCGTCTACAGAAACAATTTTAGGGTAGAGGAAGGCACGGGCAGCTTTCGCACAGGATAAAAGCCAGTTTTCTAATGTTTGCTGGCTGATTGCGGAAGTAGGAAAACTCAATCGGCTCAAACGTTCTGTATTGTAAAGATTGGTAATAGCTTGCCAAGTTACAATATCTGGTTTTGTGAGCTTGCGAAATTTTTGGCGATCGCCAGTGTAGAGTTCCTTAAAACATTCCCAGGCTAAAACGTAATTTTCGATACTTTGAGCGTTAAACCCGATGTTTTGTAATGACTGCACCAGTCGTTTGCGGCTCAGTTTATGTAATAACGCCCAGTCTGAGCAGATATCTGCTTCTTGGCGCAAGCGTAAAACGTCCTTAATGATACCTTCAAAGGCAAGTTCAGCGTAGCCCTTCAAATTTGAGCTGTATTGAGGATTGAATTTATTTAAGATTTTGTGGACACGAGCGATCGCAATCTGAAAACAATCTGCCACAGACGACTGAGTCGGAAAATTATGCGTAAATTTTCTTGCAACCCAGTAACACACTTCCTGTAAATAAGCGGAAATATGCGCCGCCGCCAGAGGGCTGGATTGAGTGTGCCAAACCTTATGCCAGTAAAGTGCCCAAAAATTTTCAGATTCTTGGTGTGCATACCACTCCAAGCACTTTTGCATACTGCGTCGTAGCTTAGGATCGGTTGCCCAACCACTAAATTGATCTAGATCAAATTGCACAAAGGTAGAAAAGATTTCAACAATACCCTGCCGAGGTTGCATGGAAGACTCACTGCTATTGAGTTTTGGGAATTAGGTAGTGAACGATAACTCATTTTAATAAGCTTGAATTTACTTCACATGGAGCAGAAAAGACTGAGCCAATGCCTTGCTGTATAAGCATTTGCCGTCTATTTCAAAAAATTTTCTCATCCAAGTGCATAAACACTAAAAGTCATCGTACAAAAGCTCAGAAGAGAGATTCACCTGACAAGCACTCCAAACAGAAGTGCAAATCTGGTGAATCAAATCTTTCCCAACTACAAATTTACCTCACAACTTTAAAGGAGAAACAAGCATGGCGACGCTCTACGGTACTAACGGCAACGACGTAATTTACGGTACTGAATATGCTGATTCTATCTATGCTTATTCTGGCGATGACACAGTCTATGCTTATGGTGGCAATGACTACGTAGATGGCTGGTATGGAAATGATAGCATCTATGGTGGTGGTGGCAACGATACCTTATTGGGTTATTATGGCAACGACTACCTCAATGGTGGCGATGGCGACGACTACCTTTATGGTGAAGCTGACAATGACACCTTAGATGGCTGGTATGGAAATGATGTTCTTTATGGTGGTAGTGGCAACGACACCTTACTGGGTTATTATGGCAACGACTACCTTCATGGTGGCGATGGCAACGACTACCTCTATGGTGAAGCTGACAATGATACCCTAGTCGGCGGTTACGGTTCGGATACACTGACTGGTGGCACTGGTGCAGACAAATTTGTCTTCAACTCCCTCTCAGAAGGAATTGATAGTATCAAAGACTTCAAATACTATGAAGGTGATAAAATTGTCATTTCTAAATCAGGGTTTGGAGCCACCTCAACTAATCAGTTTTCCTACAACAACAGTACAGGTGCTTTAACCTTTAACGGCACCCAATTTGCGTCGCTGCAACCAAACCTTGGTGGTGGCTTTATTCCCAACCTTGACATCATGCTTGTCTAAGCCCTCAGGCTAGAAGCCTGGGGCTACACAAACAAAGCCTGCCTCCGCAGGCTAATAATATACACCTTTATATCTAAATGGTATGAGGGGACATCAGTTGAAATGATAATTTTTAAGTAATTTTGTTGGTGTTAACCTCAATACAAGGGTGCGTTATGTAGTGTAACGCACCCTATTTTTTGGCAGTACTTAATTCCAAAAATCAAACTCTTAATATAAGTAGGTTAATACAAATAAAGTTCTAGTTAAGGTCGTTATTAGTCATTAGTTATTGGTCATTAGTAAGAGTTCCAGCCATTTTATATCCCTTCACCTAGTTGCTTTTATTCTTACCTACCTACTTAGGTTTTAGATTGTAACTTCACTGGAAGTGCATAAAACCCAAAGCTAATCGTAAGAGATACAAGAAAGTTTTTAAGAGGTTAGCTGGGATGAACGCACCCATTTTGCAGTTGAGAGAAAAAGTCATTCAAGTTCATGAAATTCCATTACTTTTAAAGCGCTATCAAGTAATGTCACAAATTTGGCGAGGCATAGTTATCGACCAAGCGATCGCGGATATTAATTGTACAGAATCAGAAAAAATTACTGCCATTGCTGAATTTGAGAAACAGCAACAAATTACTTCGATTATATCTAGGGAAAACTGGTTGCAAAATCAGGGTATGACATTAGAAGAAATGGAAGATTTAGCTGTTCGTAACCTGAAAATAACAAAGTTTAAAACTGCTACTTGGGGGAATAAAGCCGAGTCTTATTTTTTAAAGCGAAAGGCAAGTTTAGACCAAGTAATCTACTCTCTCATTCGTACTAAAAACCAGGGAATCGCTTCTGAACTGTACTTTCGCATTCAGGAAAAAGAGGAATCTTTTGCTGAATTAGCACGAGCATACTCTCAAGGTTTAGAAGCATACACAGGGGGAATAATGGGGCCTGTTCCTCTTAGTCAAACCCATCCATTGATTAGCAAACTACTTTCTGTAAGTAAACCAGGTCAACTTTGGTCTCCTTGCCAGGTTGGCGAATGGATTGTGATTTTAAGGTTAGAAAAAGTATTGCCCGCACAGTTTGATGAAGTTATCCGTCAAAAGTTAATTGATGAATTATTTGAACAATGGCTAAAGGAGCAAATTAAGTCATTATCTCATCAATTTATTATTGATGTTCCAACAGCTTGAAATGATTGAATGTTCTTTTGGCTCAGGTATTAATTTGATTTAAAATTGCTTACATTTTGCTGACTGGATATTTCTAAAAAATCTTTTTAAGAGTTACATACAATCTAGTGAGAAAAGACAATAATTATGAAAACTGATTTAATGAATACTACCGCAATTGATATCAAAGAATTTATTGCTGGTCAGTTTCCTTTCAATTTCTTGTCAGAAAAAGCCTTAGAAAATCTGCATTCCCAATTGCAATTTTTGCGTTATCGCATGGGGCAAATGATAGTAAAGTCAGAAGTGATGCCCGACCATATTAGTATTATCTACCAAGGACAAGTACGTCTTTTAGGCTTTGACTCTCGTATCAACAGAGCAGTTACTTTAAAGTTATTGGAAGCTGGAGAAGTTTTGGGTTGGATAAGTCATATCCGGGGTATTGCTTGTGAAACAGCGATCGCATCTACAGAAGTGATTTGTCTTAACCTCGCCATCCCAGATTTTCTAGCTTTAATCAAGTGGGAAACAGCCTTTGCAGAAGCATTGCACAGCCACGCCGCATTGGTAGAAGTATACGAATTATTGGCAGCAGAATTCAATCGTCGTGCAGATGGTGCTAACGACTTAGCACAACTTGCCCGCACTTCACTTGAAGCAAGTGTGATTTTATCTTCCCAGTTAAAAAAAATATCATCCAAACAATTAAATCCAGATTTTTTTTGGCTAGTCAGCAGTAGTTCTTCACCGGAATTTCCTGTTGGCAGTCGCTTAGAGTTAGATAGTAAAAATACCAACTTCAAACTCAATACAAATATCCGTTTATTGGGATTACCCAAATCTTTACTGCCCGAAAAAATAGTTCCTACACTTATACCAACAGCATCAGACTTTGCTGATATTCCCTACGCCCCAGAACTTAACCCAGAAACTGAACCACCCAAGGAGTCAAAACCAAAAAAATACCCTCACATTTATGGTAGAGGCCCGCAAGAAGCGGCGCTAGCTTGCTTGCAAATGTTGAGTCAGTATTTTAATATCCCTTTCCGGCGCGATATGCTGCGGCGGGTAGTAGCAAAGCAAATGCAACACACAAATAGTCTGTCCCTTCAGTTTTGTGGTGCGGTTGCAGAGTTGATGGGGTTGACAACGCAGATAGTGAAAGTTCCCGCGATCGCCCTTAGCCGTCTGCAATTACCAGTGATGATTTCCTGGCAGGATAGTTTTGCAATTATCTACAAAAACAGCAAGCAAGAATTACTCATTGCCGTTCCTGAAATGGGACTAATCCGCCGCAAGGTGAGTAACTTTGCTGAAATTTGGGGACAAGCAGGTGAAGTGTTACTGTTGCAACCCAACAAACAAACTCCTAAATCACGGTTTAGTTTGCGTTGGTTTGTTCCGGCACTACGGCGTTACCGTAGAGTCTTACTTGAAGTATTGATTGCTTCAGCGATCGTGCAAATCTTTGGGCTAGTAAATCCCCTCGCAACTCAGGTAATTATTGACAAAGTTATTGTTGGTAATAGCCCTGATAGTTTGGAAGTTTTTGGTATATTTTTAATCGTGGTAGCAGTAGTAGAGGCGGTACTCACTGCGATCCGCACCCAGTTGTTTGTTGATACCACCAATCGCATCGATCTATCTTTGGGTTCTGAAGTTATCAATCACCTGTTAAGATTGCCGTTGTCTTATTTTGAATCTCGCCCCGTAGGCGAATTGGCAACACGAGTTCAAGAACTAGAACATATTCGTCAGTTTTTGACAGGAACTGCTCTCACTGTAGTGATGGATGCCGTATTTTCCATTATTTACATTGGAGTAATGGCAATTTATAGCCCAGTGCTAACGATAGTTGCACTAGCGACTGTGCCATTGTTCGCTTTACTTAACCTGTTAGTGTCACCACTCATGCGACGACAGTTGCAAGAAAAAGCAGAACGTAATGGGCAGACGCACTCCTACTTAGTAGAAGTGATGGCGGGAATGCAGACAATCAAGGCACAGAATTTAGAATTACGTTCCCGGTGGCAATGGCAAGAACGCTATGCTCGCTACATCAGTGCTGGTTTCAAAACTATTACCACTCAAACCACCGCCAGTTCAGTCAGCAATTTCCTCAACAAAATATCTAATTTATTGGTGCTGTGGGTAGGCGCTTATCTTGTTTTGCACCAACAACTCACTTTAGGACAACTCATCGCCTTTCGCATCCTGGCAAATTACGTTACCAGTCCCTTATTGCGTCTCGTTCAACTGTGGCAGGATT
>NZ_AJLN01000135.1 GCF_000317285.1 Chlorogloeopsis fritschii PCC 6912
CTTTTTTGAAAAACGCGCCCTCTTTCCTAAGTTCAAATCCAAGCATGGTAAACAGTCTGTTCAGTATCCTCAAAACGTCAAGGTTGTTGATGGCAATCTTAAACTCCCAGGAAATATTGGGATAGTCAAAGCCAAAATACATAGACCGATTGAAGGAAAAATAAAGACTGTTACTGTTAGTAAAGCTCCATCTGGTAAATACTTTGCATCTATTCTGACTGAAGTAGAAGGTGATACTCCTTCCACAACACAAGGAAAGATTTATGGTGTTGATTTAGGATTAAAACACTTCGCTGTTGTTACAGATGGTGAGAAGGTTTCTAAATACGATAATCCTAAACATATTGCCAAACATGAGCGAAACCTCAAACGGAAACAGAAAAAATTAGCACGTAAAGTCAAGGGGAGTAATTCAAGGAATAAATATCGTAAAGTTGTTGCCAAAGTCTACGAACGAGTTAGTAACTCAAGGCAAGATTTTCTGCATAAACTTAGTTATAAGTTAGTCAGCGATAGCCAAGCTGTCATAGTAGAGAATCTTCATCTTCTAGGCATGGTTCGTAATCATAATTTGGCTGCATCTATCTCTGATTGTGGATGGGGGATATTCACCAATTTCTTAGCCTACAAGCTAGAACGTAAAGGTGCAAAGTTAGTAGAGATTGATAGATGGTTCCCCAGTTCCAAACTCTGCTCTCATTGTTTCTATCAGATGGGGGAAATGCCGCTAGAGGTTAGGGAATGGACTTGTCCCCATTGCGGCACTCATCACGACAGAGATGGGAATGCGTCCATCAATATTAGAGCAGAAGGAATCAGAATGCTAAAGGCGGATGGTTCAGCCGTCTGGAGCTGTAGGAGGCGAAGTAAGACCAAAACTAGGGCGAAAGTCCAAGTTGAGGCATTCGCCTATGAGTACAGAAGCCCCCACTATACCCGGTACTCCGGGTTAGTGGTGGGTAGTTCACTCCCACTTACTGGCGTGACAAGGCTAAAATGATGTGATAGAAAAGACTCGTAGTAGCAACCTATGAGCAGAA
This sequence comes from Chlorogloeopsis fritschii PCC 6912, assembly GCF_000317285.1. Taxonomy (GTDB): domain Bacteria; phylum Cyanobacteriota; class Cyanobacteriia; order Cyanobacteriales; family Nostocaceae; genus Chlorogloeopsis; species Chlorogloeopsis fritschii. The sequence continues at coordinate 1,041 of NZ_AJLN01000135.1, forward strand.
ATTGTCTAGTAAACATAACAGACTTCTTGCAGCAATCACGATCTAAGTTAATTACAACCACAGATGGACACAGATAAACACCGATAAAATCTGTGTCCATCTGTGTCCATCTGTGATCGAGTTGTTTAAAACTAGAATCAGTGCAAGAGGTTTAGCACTATCTTAGCCTTGACACGCTACTAGGGAGTGTATGTGGATAATTGAGTAACGATTTTTTGTTTGTTTAAAAAGGATTAGCAATAATCGAAAAATACAAGCCGTTTTCCTGCCATGAATCTTTCTCTCCAGAAATGGAAACTAAAGGAATACCCCAGTCAAGGCGGGCAGTAAGATAATCTTGAAGTTGCAAGCGCAGCCCCAATCCTACAGACACCAAAGTATTGGTATCTAGCTCTAATTGAGAATCGTCTCTGCCAGAATCGTTCCAAGCGTTACCAAAATCTACAAAAGGAGTTAGCTGCAAAAGATTGTTACGCCCCCCCAAGCGAGCAATGGGGATTCGCACTTCCGCAGAGGCAAAAATGGCATTATCTGAGAGTAGGGCATCTTGCCGATAACCCCGAACACTTTCTATACCTCCTAAGCTAAACTGCTCAAAGGGAACAAGGGGGCGATCTGCTAATTGCACATCACCCCGCAGTAACAATAAAGTATCAGGAGCTAACAACTTTACCCACTGTGCTTGCCCTCTCCAAGCTACAAAACGTCCATCTGGTGGATTTTCGTTAATAGTTGCATTAAAGGCATCGAGTCCAATGCTAAACTGGGAACGCAGGGCAAATACTTCTTGGCTACTGCGAGAAGTCCATTCTTGAAAAAAGCGTACAGCCGTAATTCGCGTTCTTCCCTCATCATCTGTTCCCGATCCCGGAAAGGGAAGTTCTCCATTTAAAAAGCTGGCTTCGCTTTCGCGGCGAGTTGCTGTTACACCCAAGGAAAATTCTCGTGTTGGTGTTAGGATTACTGGCTGGCGGAAGGTTAATTCATAGTAATTAGAGTTGGACTGAATATCGAGAACGTTGAAGGGTCTTTCAATTACTCTATTATCAGATGTTCCGTAGCTAAATGATAGAGTGCCGTTACGGGGATTGATGGGCAGCGTATAGTACAAATCAAAGGCATTGCTGCCATCAGTATTGGTGTAGACAGCGCTAATGCTATCGCCCCATCCGAGGAGATTGCCTTCATTGACTTGTACTTGGCGGCGAAAACTACCCACCGCAGGCGATCGCCCGTTATCCAATACTACTTGCACATTAAAAGTATCTGCTTCCTTAATTTGCACTTCTAATAAACTTTGTCCCGGATCTGTACCCGCCGATAGCTCGGCTGATAAATTTTGAATTAGGGGATTAAGTTGTAATAGTTGCAATGCTTCTAATAAGCGATCGCGATTTAAAGGTTTTTTTGTAGCGATCGCCAGGCGACTTCGCACGTAACCGGGATTGAGTCTACGAGTACCTGTAACTTGAATTTCCTCCAATTCTCCTTCGACTACCCGGATTTCGACTACACCTTCCTGGAGTTTTTGCGGTGGAATATATGCTCCGGATGTAATGTATCCTCTACTTACATAAAAATTTGTAATTTCCGTTCTTACCTGAAATAGTTCTACCAGAGTAATAGGACGGTTGGTGTAAGGTTCGGTAATTTTTGCGAAATCTTCTGGGCGAAAGACACTACTGCCTGTGATTGCAAATTTTTTAACGATAATAGTTTGAGGAATTTTCGCACCAGGAGGAGTTTGTTCTGGAACCGCAGGTTTTGTTGGAGGTGGGAGTAATTCTTCTGGAGGCGGTAGAGGTTGTGGTGGTAGAAGTTCGGGCAGTGGTTGAGTTGAAGGTGGTTTTGTTTGCCGAGGAATGGTTGGAAAGATAGGGTTTTGGGCGCTTGGCTGAAGGGGCGATTGTTTAATAGGAATAACTTGTGCTTGCAATGGTTTAATAATAGTTGCATTGGAAATGATTACCAAATTCAAAGCCAACCAGTATTTGTAAACTTTTGATTTCAAGCGAAATTTACCGAACATGACAAAAGCGTAGAGGATAACCTTGAACACCAACAATTAAAGCCAGTCTATAAAAAGTTAAATATTAACATCTCTGGAGTATAAAATGTAAGAAATTTAAATTGTGATTAGAAGTAAAACTCATTATAAAATTTTACTTTCAACTGACACCGTAGAGAAAATGGCGAAGGAAATAGAGCGTAAATATTTAGTCCAAGGAAATGATTGGCGAAAACTTTCTCAAGGCAGTGTATATCGTCAAGGATACATTGCCACGCAAGATGGAGTGACGGTACGGGTACGTATAGCAGGAGAAAAAGGATTCTTAACTATTAAAGGGCCTAGTGTCAAATATTCTAGATCGGAATTTGAGTATCCGATTCCAATTGAAGATGCCCAAGAAATGCTTGATACATTATGTCAACGCCCTTTTATAGAAAAAATCAGATACAGAGTAGAGTGGGGTAATTTGATTTGGGAAATAGATGAGTTTGATGGTGTAAATAAAGGATTAATCTTAGCAGAAGTCGAACTAAATGATGAAGCACAAGAAATTGAATTACCACCCTGGATTGGCAGAGAAGTTTCCGACGATCCCAGGTATTTTAATAGTAATTTAGTTAAACGTCCTTTTTCACAATGGTAATTGCTGATTAATTCCTCAGAATAACACAAAAAACAGAATTTAATTAGTTTACTCTATACCTTAAAATGTAGCTCTTCAAAGTAGAGTACAGCTATTCTATCTTCAAGCCGAGCGGAAGAAAAACTACAGGATTGTTCATTAACTGAAGGGGCTATGCTCAAATCTACAGGTTAAACAGAAAGAGCATTCGCCTTGTTCGCACTCTACAAATTCTCACGGAACTCTGAGTGAGTTAATAATTAAGGCATTTCTTTTGTGAAATTGTTATATATTTCTTATCAATACCTTATTTTTTTAGTTTATCTCTTTATTTAAGAAGTAAATATTATAAACTGCTCAAACCAAAACGAATAAAAAACTTTCTTTTTCTACCTTTATTTTATATGCAGGTAGCATTGATCGCACTTTTGAAGGGGAATCAGGCAAAGCAGCTCTAAATGAGCGATCGCTAAACTCATTCATATGTTTAGAAGATCCAAATATCAGCCAGACACAAGGCTTCGTACTCCTATGGCGATTACTTTAATTTGGAAGCCCTCGGCACGGAAACAACGAGCGGCAAGGCGCAGGGCTTTGTACTCCAATCAGAATGGCATTACTCATAACAAAAGCCAGATTCGGAAAAACTACGGAGTACATAAAATTCAACATACCACTACACCCGAAGTTAGAGAAGAATTACGAAAGAATTTGGGATGGGCGATCGCTTTAGGTATTGTGATTATCGTTTTGGGTTTGGTAGCGATCGGAAAGCCATTTTTCACTGCTTTCACATTAATATTGGTTTTTGCCTGGTTATTTATTGTTAGTGGAATGTTCTTGTTAATTTACGCGTTTAAAACTCATCAAACTGGAAATTTTCTGCTCAAACTATTAGTTGGATTGCTTTATCTAATAGCAGGAATTATCTTACTACAAAACTCCATAAAAGGTGTAGCATCAGCATTGGGATTCTCCATTCTTCTCAAAGGAATTTTTCAGGTTAATTTGGCATTGCAACTACGACCGTTACCTAATTGGGGTTGGGTTTTATTCAGTGGCATTTCAGGCGTTCTCCTTGGTATGATAATTTGGAATTACACAAGTGTAGAGAACCCATTATTTTTGGCAAGCTTTGTTGGCATTGACCTACTATTTGATGGATTGTGGATGGTTTTGCTATCTTCCTCTGTCTATCGTGCACTGAAATAGCAATTAAGAGCCAACAATAAATCGACTCTTGTTACCAAAACTTTTCTTGACAATTAGGAGCGAAACGATACTTGCTCCCACTGAGAAGAGAAAAATTAATGAAAAAGAAAGTAGATTAGCTTCAGTCCAAAACGCATTAAATTCAAATTTATTAGCTGCTCCAGAGTAAGCAATAATAAAGTAACCGTGGAGAAAATAGATCCCAAAACTCAATTCGGCTAAAAAACTCATTAGCTCATGAAACCGTTTTGGTAAGCGTAATTCAAATAGCCACAAAAAGTAAATAATGAGTACGCACAAAATTAGTTTACTTAATGAATTAATTGCTGTTGGTCTTGGTGTAATTGTAAATTCTAAAATCGTCAGTATAACAAAGCTGATTAGCAACCATACATATTTCTTCTTTAGAACCACAAAGATTTTGTCTCGATAGCGCGAGCAAAACATACCAATCATATAAACAGAAAGAAAATGGACAAATGACTGGATAGGATTGGCGTTGTACTGTGCTCTAGGTATAATTGCAGTTATTACTAGTAGTATTGGAAGTATCCAATAGCTTTTGGGGTGTCTATCTACCCATATTAATACAGGCGAAATTATATAAAAAATGGTAATCATTGGAATGAACCAGAATGGGGGTAAATGCGCTCCAGTTAGAAAATACATGAGGATTTGTCCGGGAAGTGACCAATCAGAAAAATGATATTGAAACCAATCTGGTGGAGTATAAATTTTTTCAACTAAGCAAAGTTGAATAGCTGGTATTGATATGAAGAAGTAAGGTAAAATCACGTATTGCAGCTTTTTACTTAAGTACTTTTTGTACTCATATTTGGAAGAAAGAAATTGGAAAAGAAAACCTGCTATAAAGACAAAATATACAGTTCCATTGCCAATTAAAATGTAAGTAATTTTTTCTATGGTTTCATTCCTCCACTGAAGAGCAGCAATGATATGTGTAGCCACAATTGTGAGGATTGCAAAGCCACGAAAGTTATGTATATACCTTAAAAAATTGGAGGAATTTTTGGTATTTTTACTTGGACTCATTTCATTTGAATATGTCCCTGTCATGCCAATTACCCCGCAAATTTTGATTCCATAACACATAATAACTGCTACTATTTTCTAAAACTTTGCCATTAGTTTGAGAGAATCGGAGTCTCTACTCTAGTTATCTTTACTAGATTCAACCTAGTAACAAGGGAATTAAATTCATGGCATCATTTAGTTAGTTTTTGCAGTCACTTTACCCACAATAATTGTTCGTATTTCACATCTTGCACCAGTTGTTTGATTACGATTTTTGTAAGGTGGGCATTGCCTGTAACGTCAAAATAAGGTTTTGAGTCAAATCTAAGCAATGCCCAACGCCAGTTCGCACAACGGGGGGAACCCTCCGAAGTTCTGATCGGCGGAAGCCGCCGCTCAGACTTCTCTCCGCAAGCGACTGGCTCCCCTACGGTTATTGAGAAAGGTGCAAGATCTCAGGCATTCAACTATGATTTTGACTAAAGTCAATTAATGCTTTGTACTTGGGTGAACTTTTTTGTTCTAAATACTCTAAAGCGCCCCAACTACCCCATTTACTTGGTGAACCAATATCAACAAAATGCATGAATAATCCACCTCCAGCTTTTTGCCAACTATTTAGTAATTGAGAATACAAGTCATACATTGCTGGATGGCGATTTAATTCGATAAAGAAATTTGTCAATTTTTCGTTATTTTCTACTCCAGAATGGCCAACAATGTGTTGTCCACCTTCATAAGCAACTAGCTTCAGTCCTTTTTTTCGGGCTACCTTGGCATGATAAATGAAGCTGTTGTAATTATCTACTAAGCTATCTTGAGATTTCTCAAGTAACTTTCCTGTTTTTAAATGTTGAATTGCTTTACCAAAACCACCATCTGAATCATTTAACCAAGACTCTACTTTTTGGGAATTTTCTGGTGTACCCAAATCTCTACCAAAATAGCCAGCGATCGCATAAGCATCAATTCCATGTTGATAACAGGGTTTATTACCTTCTCCTACCCAAGACTGGCAATCTAGGGCTGCATTCTCTAACCCTTGCCATCCAGTATGAGTACCCATCACGCAAACTACCCGTTTGTTTTGTTTACCAAAGGTATTTTTCCAGATATCGCACATTTGAGCAGTACGCATACCATACCACTGCATTTGAACGTGTTCTTTATCCTTGCCCCATCTCGCTTGTCCTTGTTGTAAGGCATAATCTGCTTGGGGAAATTGCCCATTCCAAACCTCATTAGAAAACTCTACATAAGCCTTTAAATTTGATTTCAATTTCTTCTTAACAATTTGGGCAAATTTAGCCATGTATTCATCGGTAGCCATGTGCGGCATATTGAACCACGGTTCAGCATTAGCCTTATTGGCTAGAGCAATCATTACCTCTACTGGCACTCCTTTTAATGCATAGGAGGCAGCTGTTGTTTTTGGACGAGAAAACCACTCTTTTTGCTTAGAGCCATTCGTTTGCATCCAATCCATAAAACGAAATGCTCTAAAGTTTTTAATTTTGTTTATAAAAGTGGGATTAAATATTTCACCTTTAGTGTAAAGTGGTAAGTTTTCTGCTCTGACTACTCGAATGTTACGAATATAGTTACCTGTCTTTTTTGGATCGGTAGAAGTAATAGTAATTAATATACCTCCGCCTCCTTTTGAATTTACATTAATTACATCTCGACCAGCAGTTGAGGCAGCTTTATCTTGTTGGGCATCAAAACCATACGAAATTGTGCCTTCACCTTCATAAAAAACAATATACTTTCCAGAAGGATAATGACCTGGTATTTCTCTATATAATAAAGTGCTAACTCTAGTGTATTTAGGAGTTTCACTAGGTGCTGGTAGGGATTTAACCCAACCATCTTTGTCTAAATTTAAAAGATTATATTCATTTGTGTCCCATTCGCCATTACAGCCGGGATCAGTTTTCACGCATTGAGTAATCCATTGCCGAGAAGACTTAAAAGCATCCAAAAAGGGTAATTGTGTTGACCAATCAGCAATACCATTCAGACCAATTCCCAAGGCTGGAGTAGAAGTAACAACACTTTTTTTAGGACTAGCTTTGTCAGTGGTAGCAACAGTTTCTGTGGGAGTAGTAGTGACAGTAGTAACAACATTTTTTTCTGTACTAGCAGTAACAACTGTTTGTTTATTTAATGGCAAACAACTACTAATAATTGTTGAAAAACTCAGCAAAGCTAGACAGAGATAAATCAAAATTTTCTTTTGAATGTATAACCTAATTAGCGCACTTCTCCAATGAGATAATTTGGTAATTAATACATTAAAAAAAGACATAAGCATATTCGTTGCGATGATTTACCACATTTACCCTTCAAGATGATTTAAAAGAAGAACCACAAAGGACACATAGACGCGCCTTCTTCGGCTTCCTGCAGGGTAGAACACGAAGGGATAAGAGTTTGAGAGAGTTTTTGCATCAGCCCAGTTAATCAAGGGGCATATTTAACGTCAAAAATCAAATCATTAATTTGGCGTTGCTGAATAGACGGTATGAAATTTAAAAAATCAGACATTTAAAACTCTTACTCTCTGCGACTCTGCGACTCTGCGTGAGACACTTTAAATCAGCAACACCATTAATTTTAGCCAGATGAAATAGGTATTTTTAGTAGCAATACTTTACTATCTAAAAAACTCTGCGACAGGAATCTGTATACCTTCAAGAATAATTGTTTCGCGGTCTTGAACTGGAGTCCAACCTAGTTCATGCTTGGCTTTTGAGGAATCAAATTTAGCAGCAAAGCTACGACCTTCACAATCAGCATAGCTAGGAAATGCAGCATGAGGATCGCGTCCAATACTTTTGATTGCCCACTTGAGCAGAGACTCTATGTAGGAACTCCTGGGCGATGTAGGTACGCGTCGTAACTTGATGCTAGCTTGGCGTTCAAACTCATCAAGATATTCGTTAGCTGTGATACAAGGTGTACTAGTAAGGTTGTAAGACTTACCCTCAATCCCTGGTACTTTGATCGCTCGCACCATCGCATCAGCAACATCATCTACAAGTACGATTGGTAAGGGGTTATTTCCATCACCATAGAGACTACACACCGAACTATAGGGCCAAGCCGCAATTCCCCAGTGGTAAGGACTTCCACCACGCCCTAATACAATACCGGGACGAAATATTGTTACAGGTAAGCCCTGTTTTTGATGGAGTTCCAGAAGCGATCGCTCATTTTCTGCTTTCGATTTCGCATAGGGAGCAACGCGCATGATACCTTGGTGAGGCTCAGTGTTTTCCGTAATAGTCGAGGTATTATTACCAGCATAGTAGATTGCAATCGAAGATGCATAAAATAGCTTTTCAATACCGTGTTTCAGGCATAACTGGGCAACTTGACGCGTAGGCTTGACATCAGTTTCTAAGTAATCGCTCCATGTTTTTCCGTTGCCGCGTGCAAGGTGATAGACATAGCGGATGCCATCCAGGGCAGCCTCTACCGCGTTGACATCAGCAAAGTCGCCTTTGGCAAACTCAACTCCCAGACTGTGCAATTCTGGCGGGCAGCTATTGGGATTGCGGGCAAGAATTCGCACGCCATACCCATCTTGACGCAGGCGACGAACCAGTGCTTGACCAATGAAACCAGTACCACCAATTACTAATACCGTAGATTTTGGAGTTGGAGTGTCAGCCAATTGATTGGCAACAGATACCACCCGCTCGGAGATGGGTAAATTCGCCTCCCGCGCTACCCACTCAGCTAATGCTACCGCAGCTTCGCTAATGGCAGGATCTATTCTTTCATCAAGTATCCCTCCCCTACAGTTGTAGAAGCTCTCGACTGTACGGGCGATGCTGTACGGAAAAGGGCCTGAGTTTTTTGATAAACCCATTTTTGATAATACGAAGCTTGTTAAGGTGCCACTGGCTTGCACTACAGAATCGCGAGCACTTGCAACCACATTGGCATAGCGATCGATATCAAGTAGGTAAGGAGTATGCTCCTGACAGACGTAAGTGTTGTTCTCGAAGTCAACCCGCGCCACTGCATTCGTGCCGCGAACATGGATGTAATGCTCTGGATATCCATCAATGAACGAAAACCGCAGCCGGATGCTGGTGTTGTTCTTCCAGCCTCGAATTTCCCAGCGACGATAAAATTCTAACCCGCGTGGTAGTTCCAATTGATCGCGGACATCGACAGCAATCTTATCAGGTTGCCCAAGGAGATGGATGAGGTGAACAAATGAGTGGGGAGCTACCTCAAACAGAATATTTTGGGGAGATTGAAGTACCCATGCTCCGAAAGGCCCGCCTTTGAGTTGTCCAAGTTCTTTATTCCAGACTATATCAATCTGATCGATTTGCCCTAACCTACCGCTGCGTAAATCGGATACTAATTTTTCATAGACTGGAAAGTATAGAAAGTTATTGCTAACAGCGATCGCTCTACCCGCAGTTTTGCTTTGCTCGCGTAATTGTTGGCAGTAACTCACCTTGTGGCAAAGCGGCTTTTCAATGAAGGCATCAACACCAGCCGCGATCGCTTGAGTGACATTTGTAAAGTGTACGTGGGGTGGTGTGAGAATGTGGACAACGTCGAGCTGCTCAGAGGACAACATCTTGTCGAAATCGCTGTAGACATTTGGTATTCCCTTTGCCTGAGCGAACTGTTGTGCTAGTCTGCTGTTGAGATCGCAGACTGCTCGCACCTCTACGTTAGGTAGCAAGCGCAGCGCCCGGAAGTGGTAATCACTAATATAACCAGCACCAAGAATACCGACAGTGACAGGATTACTACTATAAGATTTTGGATTTTGGATTTTGGATTTTGGATTGGAAATTGCCTTCTGTGTCTGGGTTTGGTGAATGCATCTGTCACAATCATTTTTTAAATTGGTATTACTAGCACCCATTGACTTACCTCCCAGTTGATTGAATTGCTTAGATCTGTTCCCTGTCCCCTGTCCCCTGTTACCTTTTAATACAGGTGTTTGAGAGCTTTTGTACTCGATAATTTGATATTGTTTTTTACCCAGGCGATCATGTTGAAATTTAAATACACCTAATGCTTCGGGAAACACCGAAACTCCACAAGATAAACCCCAAGCTACACTGTCAGTCCACGAGAAGCCTTGTTGCCGAATGTGATAAATCGTCCGCAGTGCTGCCAGTGGATAGCGCCCGAAAATTATTAACGAAAGCCCGTGGGTAAAAGGCAACAGCAACAGCCCCCCCAAAGGTGCGATCGCTCCCCAAATCAAGGCACGCCGTACTTCTTTGACAAACTTGCGCTCAGGCGGCTCTCCATGCAGAGAGGAAACCTGAGCATACCCATAGCCACAGCGTTTGGCACGCTGCCACCACTGCGATAGTGTATGCATATTGGCATCATGCAAAGTGCTGTCTTTATTGATACGCAGAATTTTTCCCTTGGCTTGGCGCAGGCGCACGCTTAACTCGTCATCTTCGGCGGCAATTACACTGCTGTCGTAACCTCCCACAGTTGCCAAAGCCCCAGCGCGAATCATCACATCTCCACCAAAGCTGGAGATATTTCCGACTGAGCCAATCTGCCACTCAACATCGCAGATGCGATTGTAGATACTCTTTTGTGGATAACGTTCGCGTCGCCAACCACACACCGCGACAACATCAGGATTGGTATCGAGAGTTTCACAAGCCGCCTCAATCCACCCCTCGACGACTTCACAATCACCGTCAACAAACTGGACATACTCTAGTTGCGGATACTTTTCACGCAATCGCTCAAAACCAGCATTGCGAGCTCTTGCAGCAGTGAAGGGCACCGACATATCCAGATTCACCACTTCGACTCCGCGCCCAGAAGCAACTTCACAACTCCCATCAGTAGAGCCAGAGTCAACGTAGACTACTGTGCAAGCTGTATTGACAATAGAATCCAAGCTGCGGATTAAGCGATCGCCCTCATTGCGCCCAATTACAACTACTCCAATTTTTCTAGTAAAGCTTGGCACTTGATACCCCCCTTTTTGAGTGCTTATACGTGACTACCCTTTAAAAACACGCTATTGAGCAGAAAATCAATCATCAGTTTGGGGGGATCTTTGTCTGGCTTGCGCTGAACTACCCGCCGCCATCTCCATAAAATAAAAGCAAACATCCAAACGGCATCAGCCGCAGCAGCATAGAGTAAACCATGATTTTTGAGAAAGTATCTGCGCCTTGAATCAAACCAATACTTGGGTAGGCGCTTGGGTGGGCGCTTAGTGTCGGTTACTCCTGTACTTTGCCCGGCTAAATGCATAACTCTAGCTTCAGAAACGTGCCAGCAAGGGAAACCAGCTTTTTTTGCCTGCAAGCAAAAGTCCACTTCTTCAAAATACAAAAAGTACTTTTCATCCAGTAAACCCACCGATTCAAAGACTTGGCGACGGATAATCATCGCTGCACCACATACCCAATCGGTTTGATAGGTTTGTTCACGAACAGGAGGTGCAACTACCCACCTTGATAGTAATTTCGATACCACTCCCAGACGTAAACCAGAATCAAGTTCGCTAAAAATTGTATGGAAGCGAAAAGCCGAGCATTGGGGAGTGCCGTCAGAATCTTCCAAGCGGGCACCTGCAATTCCCACATGGGGATGCTCATCCATAAAATCTAGCAAAGCTTTGAGCGCACCAGGGCGAACAATAGTGTCTGGATTCAGCAACATCAAATAGGATGGCGGATGGGTGGATTGCAACCCCAAGCGAATCGCCGCGTTATTGCCAAAGGCATATCCACCATTACGATCTAGTGGCAACAGCGATGCCCACTCACCCCAACCTTCAGTGTCGATCGCGGTTTGAATTTTTTCCACTGAGCCATCACCAGAAGCATTGTCAGAAACAATGACACGGGTGCCTTTTAGCGTTCGCACCTCACTTACTAACGAACGCAGACACTCAATCGTCAAACTAGGAGTGCGATAATTTAGGATGACTACAATCAGACGAGTCAGATTCTCTAATAAAATTGCATCAGACATAATTAATCTCTCAAAGTTTGCTGAGTGCGAATCTGAACTAAATTTGTTTTTGTTTGATTTATTGTTTGATTTACAATCAACCCCACTACACCCCCACAGGCAAATATGTAGATTGGATTGATTAAAGCGTTAAGCAGACAGTCCACCGTATACAAAATCAAAAGCAAGACAATCGCTGCTGCTGGTGCAACTTTCGGGTGCTTCCAAACAGTTACGGGATAATAATGCATGAAAGCGATCGCTGGCAGTAGTAGCGATGCCATCACACTGATTAAACCGACTACACCCCTCATGCCAAAAGCAATAATCCACAAACTATCGGTAATTGTGACTCTTTTACCCCATTTGTCATAAATCTCGTTTCGTCCCCATCCCCCCCAGCCAAACACCATTTTCTGTCGTGCTCTTTGCGAGAGAATTGTTTCATTATCGAATCTAAACTGCATTGATTGTGCTCGTTCTTCATTCAAGGTACTGGATACAACGGCTACTATTCGATCCCCAGGAAAGTTACCAGACACTCCCAGGTATAGATGCAAGGAAATAGCTGCAATCACCATCAACACCAAAATGGAAGTACGAAACCTAGTGGAAAGGAAAATAATGAACAACCCAACGATCAGTAAAAGTATTGCACCCGTAGATTTAACTAATATATTGGTCAATAACAATGCAGCTACAAGCCACTTAATTGGAATACCCCAGAGTTGCTTCAGCGTCTGGGTTCTCCATAACCAAACACCAATCAGCGCAGCCGACATCATCCATGCACCAACCATAAGGCCATGTTCCATAAAAACTGTTGGCCTGTATCCTCCATATCGTATTGTCTGGATAAAATCACTACGTGCATGAAAGCCATAAAGCATTCGGTGCAACTGCGGACTCATGCGGAGTTCAAACAGGCACAGAGGAATATAGATTAAACCACCAATGAAAATATAAGTAGCTAGCTTGCGCAATCCATCCCAAGTATTGAGATACAATCTACCTAAATAGTACGGTAATCCCCAAGTCACAGTTTGGTAAAAAACGCCTGAGAACCCGTCATACCAACCTAAATCATTAGTCAACGATGACGCCAAAGGACACAAGCACCAAACCAACATTGGCACATCGAGCCAGCTGAATTGAAATGAGCTAAAGCGTTCAAAGTCAAAGACAATAGTTGCCAGTAGAATTCCGTAACAAGTTGCAGCTATTTTAGTATAATTTGGTATTCCCGGCAGTTCAAAACTGACTACAGGTAGGAATAGCCATGCAATGATGAAACTCAGAATCACTGCCTTCTGAGTTGGCATCCACCTAAACAGACAGAGTACAAATGGAATCCAGCCGAAAATAACAACATATACTAAAGGGTTCATATTTTCCCAGTCCCTAGTTTATATTTTTGTCTTGTGCTTGAGGTATTTTCCTGCATCAATCAAGATGGGAGGAATTAACTTCTTGATGGCAGTTTTGGCTGTGATACCTAAAGAATTTTTTTGTAGTAATTGATGTTCTCCTGGGCGTACCTGAAACATTGTTGAATGAGGACTAGAAATTTCTGTGGATGGTCGCCCGTTGCTGTAGTAATATAGCGCTAATGATTTTCGTGTCTGCCCTTCTGGACTATTTAATGGTTCCGGATGTCCATGATAAGAAAAGTCTGTCGTATTGAAAATAACGCATCGATTAAATACTGGTAATATTTTTTTATGGCAACTGCTCATCTGCTCATCCCATAATTCTAGATGACCTCCATATTCTTCTTGCCAATTTTTATTGAGATAAATTAAAAGATTTAATCGACGGTCTAGTCTCAGTTTTCGATGCCAATTAAAGTCTGCATGTATCTTTAAGTAACCACCTCTTTCTATTTGATGAAGACCGCCTCCCTCAAAATGAGGATCGGGAATTAATCCATCAATACCTGTAAGATTTTCTAAAAAATTAATAAAGACTGAAGAATTTAATTGATATAGGAGAAATCGTGTCATGTCTCCCATTTGTAACTCATGTTTTGATGCTAATTTCTTCTCGGCAGCAGCATCAAATTTTTGCCAATCAATTTTATCTACTTTGGGAAACTCTTTCAAGATGCCTTCTAATATAAATTCTGGCAAAAAGTTATCGATAACAATGTGTGGAAATGGTTGAGCTTCAGTATAGGCTGTTCGATATTTAATTGCTAAATTATTTAAGTAATCTGCTTCAACATAAAACATTGAGGTTGTATTCATATTTTTCCTTCGTATTACTTGATGTAGAAAATCAGGTAGCTAGTAATTAATCAGATTTTTTTAAGGTTTATAAAGGTAGAAGTTAGCTTGGTCGCCATCTTTTTGCTCATTTAACTGTGTAGCCTTAGCTTCAAATGTTTTCATTTTTTCTTTCGAGAAAATAGAGCTTTTGGAATTAACAGCATGAGATGAATTATCAATTATGGGTATATTCTTGATTATCTGTTCGCTTCCCCAAAACTGATAAGAATTTGAATTATATTCGACATCGAAAGTTTTAAATCCTGCTTGGCTCGTTAAAATTTCCATACTTCTAATTGTATGTATAAAGAAGTGACGTGGAGCATCGATTTGTACCCAATTCATACCATAGTGTCGCCAAGCAAAAGAGGAAGCTATGGGAATTCCTATGACCACATAACCTTGACTATTTAATAAACTGTATAATTTCTCAAGTACAGCTAAAGGTTTGGGCATATGTTCAAAGGAGTGATTGAGAACGATTAAGTCAAATTGCCCTTCTATTTCATCTAAGTATTTCTTGAAAATCTTAACTCCATTTTCATAAAAAATATCCTTTTCAATGAAAGGATCTACTCCTGTAAGATTGGTAAATCCATCAACTCGCATATTGAGTAGAGATGTGCCAACTCCACAACCTACATCTAGAATTTTTGCTGTTAATGGTAATTTGAGTTTTCTCAGCCAATCATAATAATTGTAAACAGGTAATTTATATATTTTTCTCAAGACTTTTGTCAAAAAAATCTCCAAGGTAGTATTGCCAGTCATTAAGTATTTCATTCTCTGGCGTCTGAGAAAAGTCTTAAGTGTTTTTTCCTTGTCGACGCTAGGTAATTGAAATGCATAAAAATTATCAGGATAATATTTTGAAATGTCATTGGGAATATCTTTAATTTGTAAACATCCACATTCTCCACATTCAAAATATTCAAATTCATCTCTAAATCCAAACATCATTTCTCGAACGATATAGGATTTATTATCAAGGGAATTATGGCAAATTTGGCAGATATTCATTTTCTTCAATAACTGATTACGACTAAGAAGTAAATAGAGAATTGATGGGAAGCCCCCATCCTAAAAAGATGCGACTACCTATCAACAGAATGAGTGATGTCAGAAATATAAAAGTAGCTTGAATATCTTGTTTTATACAGGCAAGTTTTTCACGCCAAAGTCCATAAGTAATTACCCCGTAGAAAGGAAGGTCATTAAGTGCAACTACAAGAACCGCTCCAGCTATACCCATAAGATAAAATCCAAGCGGCAATCCAATAATCATAAAAATAAATTTGGTCAAGCTACCGATCGCTGCATACTTAGCTTTACCAACAGCAAAAAGAGATGTATCAATTGTTTGGGTGAGTATACGAGGCCATATACCCAAGGCTAATAGCGGAAACATCCAAGAAGCCTGAACATACCTTTGATCGTATAAAGTCAAAATTAAGATATCCCCAAAACTGACCATAACTGTCAAACCTAATGCCATTGCAATCAGAACAGGCTTGCGATTATTTTGAATTTTGATACGAAAAATATCGCGAGGCAGATCAGCAGATTTGGAAAACACAGGAAAAATTACCTTACTGCTAAGTGCCAAAAGTACCTGACGCGGAATATCAGCGAGTGTAAAAGCAATGCCATATATGCCTAAAAGCTCGATGGAAATTAATTTGCCGAGAATGAGGCGATCGGATTGTTCAGCCAAAAAATATAAAGCTGTCGAAACAAAGATCCACCTACCAAAAGATAATATGGCTTTGACTGCATTTCGATCCCAAACAAAGCGATTGGGCGGCCCAGAATTTAAAAGATGACTGCCAATCATCCAAAGTAAAGCGTTCACAAGGCCACCAATGACAAGCGCCCAGATGCTCCGACTCAAAGCAGCCCAGATCATCATCACTATCAAGGAAATCGTCTGTACTCCAAGTTCAAAAATTGCTAACTTACGTACAGCTAAATGCCGATTGAGCGTAAACAAAGCAGTGGAGTTAAAGCCAGAGATAATCGTGTTTAGACCAACGATTGGAAGTAGCCATAAAAGCTGGGGTTCTCCATAAAAGTTAGCAACTGGCCAGGCAATCAAAGCGCAACACAACCACAAAACAAAACCACGAATTATTTGTAATGTCCAGGCAGTATTGAGAAAAGCTGGTTCATCCCCTCGCTTATTTTGAATGATGCTCTGACCAATACCGATGTCTGAGAATAAATTTAAGCCAATGATGAAAATGTTAATCAGTGCCATCAGTCCGAACAACTCTGGGAAGAGTAAGCGGGTCAGAATTAAGTTACTACCGAATCTCAAGATTTGGCTCGCTCCATAGCCAGCGAATGTCCAAACTGCGCCACTGATGGCAAGCTTCTTTAATGAGGTCATGGTTTTTTTGAGGAGAATAAATCAGCAGCAGAGAGACTCATTAGTTTTTAGTGCAATATTTTGACCTGGACTTTACAATTGTCTACGTCGTCAACAGTTGATGAAGTATCAATAGCCTGGGTTTTGAAATTCTCATGACTAGATTGAAACAGTGCTGCTAACTTACCAGCTTCGATAGCGATGTTGTGCTGTTGAAGAACCCGGCTTCGACCTTTGGCACCCATTTGTTCAAGCTGTTCTATCGGAAACTGCAATACTTCCCGCATTGCTGCCACTAATGCTTTGATTGAGCCAGGTGGTACTAACCAACCGCAAACTCCGGGTTCGACTAATTCAGGAATCCCGGCGATATAAGTGCTAATGACTGGACGAGATAATGCCAGTGCTTCCATGAGTACCACTGGTAAACCTTCGGCAAAACTGGGCAATACCATTGCTCGTGAAGCTAGGATGTGTTGGCGAACCTCTGCATTGCTAGCCCAGCCGATAATTTCGACATAATTTTGCAACCCAAGTTGGGCGATCGCGTTTTCTATTTCGTCCCGCAGGAGTCCGTCGCCAATTAATACCAGCTTGAACTGCAAACCTTCGCCTACTAATTGAGTAGCGGCATCTAGTAAAAGCAGATGCCCTTTGGCTTGGCTCATTCTGGCAACACAGACGAAGCGTGGCTCAGACGGTATGAAGGTGGGTGTCATGTCTAGAAACATATCGTCTACACCACAATGAACAACATGAATTTTTGACCACTGGGATCGGGCACACCAGCGATACAGTTGGCTCTTGCCAAAGGAGCTAACTGTAACTACAAAAGTAGCCCGTTCAACTTTTTCTACCAAGGATAGAGACTGGACAGAATCAAATTCTTCAGGCCCGTGAATGGTAAAGCTGTAAGGGGGGCCACCCATTGCCGAACACAACATTGCTACCGTGGTGGAATTAGTTCCGAAGTGAGCGTGAACATGATCTACATATGCTTTTCTCCACCAACGTAAAAGCACGCAAGCCTCTGCTAAGTAGATTAAATGATACAAAATACCTCGCTCGGAACGCCAACCAACTCTCAGCGCCAGCCACAGGGCTTGTAGAAAACGAATTGGCCTTGCGATCGCAACGTAAAGTAAACTCACAATTAAACCTATTTTCCCGATTCCTAAAACTACCTGAGTCTTCTCCAACTCTGATATGTCCGCTTCGTCAACCAGCTCAGTACCGCAAGAACGGATTGCAAATCGCTGAATGTTAATGCCTTGCTTCTCCAAGCTGGCGATTTCTCGGCGAATAAAGCTGTGGCTGACTTTGGGATATTGATTTATCAAGTAGGCGATCGTTGAAGACATCTTAATTTCGCAATTAATCAAAATATTGGGTTGTCTTGCTAGAAAAACTAATATTGAGTATTCCTAATAGCTCAAAAAGCTTTATTGTTCATTTACTATGCTTCACTAAGTAGAAATTATTGAGAAGCATAATTTTAGTTTTAACCACACCACAATTTACTACTGGTAAGAAAGCTGAGGAAATTTATTTCTGAAATCTTCGCTACAACCGTACAAACCCAGACTGTGCAATAGGGTCTTATATTCTTAATCAGCTATCACTAAAACCCACACACGTCATTTTAAAAAAAAATCAAAACTAAAGTGTTATCTGATTACAACCTTCATCTAATCTTAATTCAATTTCCAAAGCATTTTGCAAGTCTTGTTAACCTCTGACCAAAAGCTTACGGTGTATTCTATCATATTTATTCATAAAGATTTTATTAAGACTCAATTTTTTAGATGCAAAAAAGGAGAAATCTGAGTCGGTTTAAGATAGAGATTGCTTGGTTTGTTCGATACCTGAATCCTTATTCATTTCTTATTATTTTCTTATTTTTATGTAGTATCCTATGAAGATGTTCAACAGTATATCAATATAAAGTTGAGGAAGCGTTAGCAGAGTGAATCATCTGACTCTGATTGTTCCAGTATGCTTTCCTCTGTTACTACATGGATAAAGTTAAGTTTATTGAATTCCAAGAATCCATATCAAGCATTTTTAATAGTACTCATTCTTGAATACAATTGTTCTGGTTGCCCATAAAAGAAATTTCTTAACACTCTAGATGTTGAATCTAAATAGATAAACTTCTCGTGACTCAACTAAGTTAAATATTTATGGCTAACTCAAGACCTAAATCGCTCCGCATTCTATACGCAGCTGGGCCTGGAAATGTAATCGGAACATACAAATATTGGCTTAACGGACAGGATGATCCTTCACAAGTCTGTGTTACTTATTCTGGACAGTTTTATGATGTATGTCGCTTCTTAGATGCAGAAGGTTATGTCATTTCATCATTTAAAGAAAAAGAATTTTTTCATGATGGTCAATTCACAATTGAGCACAGACCAATGCAATTTAAGAATGCGTCAGGCATACTGTATCACTTAAATCAAGTTTGGTATGGGATAGGCTTAATTTTTTCTGCCTTAACTTGGAAGCCTGACATAGCAGTTGTAAATGAAGGTACAACACATTGGTTTGTGTTATCTATCTTACCGTATTTGGGAGTAAAAGTAGTACCATCTTTGCACTGTACCCTCTGGCGCAAGTATATACCCCTAACAACTACAGAGAAAATAATTTCAAGACTGAATAAACATTTTTTTACTAATGGATGTACTGCTGTTTTGACAGCATCGATAGATATTTCTAAGCAGGTTCAGGAGTGCGCTGGAGGGCGCTCTCGACCAATCTTTGAATTTCTGCCTATGTACCGTAGATCTGTCTTTGATGGTATTGCTCCTCCAAACGAGCAGTACTTGCCATTTATAGTTTTGTTTGTAGGTCGCATCGAAGTATATAAAGGTGTATTCGATCTCCTAGAAATTGCTAAACGTTTTTCATGCAAGGGAAGGCAGGACATTAAATTTGAAATTTGTGGAACAGGATCGGCATTAGAATCTTTACGATTTGCGGCTCAACAATCTAAAGTTGATTCATTTTTTGTATGTCACGGCTATTGCAATCGACCACAAATGCGTGAAATCTTGGGTAGAGCACATATTATCATTGTGCCTACAACAACAGCTTTTGTTGAGGGATTTTGCCAGGTGGTAGCCGAGGGAATTTTAGCTGGTCGTCCTGTGGTAACTTCGTCTGTAACTCCGGCTTTATCCTATGTATCCGATGCTGTTGTTGAAGTCCAGCCTAATGACGTCCAAGGATATGGTGATGCATTGCTGAAGTTATATAGCGATCGCAATTTTTATGAACAAAAGCGTCAGGCTTGCTTGCAAGTTCAAGAACAATTTTATGACCCCTCAAACAGTTGGGGAAATGCCCTTAAATCTGTTCTAAAGACAATTCAGTAGTAGTTATATATGCGTATAAAAAGTAATTTTGAGAGAGTAGCAAAAGCTATTCTCTCAAATTCGACAAAGTTCAGAAACATCAGAAAACACGCTTTTAACTACTGTTAAGTTTTTGGATTCTGAGTTATTTATTAAGAATAATATTACACTGTTCTAGAGTAGATTTTTCCTTTTAGATAAGCAATTTCATTCTTTAAATTTTCTTTAATGGGTAACTCCAAAATTTTAAACATATCCTTGATACGATAACGCCAATCATGCCTATTTAAGCATTCACGATAGTTTCTTTGTGAGTTAGCAATCAAAGTATTATTATCACTTAATAATTCCTCAAAAAATGGGATCCAATCTGCTGAATCATCTGGAACTTCAATTGTGCTGTTTTGCCAGTTTAACAAATTAGCTACTCCTTTACCGAAAGGTTTTTTGCCTACAACATTACAACCAGATGACCAAGACTCAAACCAACGCATTAGAATTGGTGAGTGTCCTTGAAAACGTTCCACATTGCTTGCTTCAAAGCATAAACTAATTTTCGATCTACTTAAAATTTTGAATAGCAATTTTGTGTGTTCTGGGATATCAAAAACCTCAGGTTGAGAGAACGTAGAATGAAGATATATCCGATTATTTTGCTTCTCATTGAAGCTTCGCTGTAAACACTTATGTATTTTGGGTTCAGTTCTTCCGTAGCCGATGATATCAATGCTACGAGAAATTGAATTTGAGCCTAACTTAAGTACATCAGTTGCCAATGGTAAAAATGTCGTAGTTAACTTAGTATTGCTGTTGATGATATCGGCAATATCAGCACAAATTACGAATAAATGATCCAAATATGGAATTACATCTCTATCCAAATGAGATGAATAAAAGCCATCTAATATGTAGCCTATGCGTAGGTCAAATTTCTTGAGAAGAGACTTAAGAGCATGAATTGATAAAAGAAATCTAGGCCCTAAACCAATAACTAAGAGTATATTTGGCCCTTTATCGAGAATAGGTAAGTTATCAATTTCATACCATGACTTAAAAATTCGGTACCTGTAGCGTTTTAGGAACTGAATCTTATTGTTTGGTAAAGGGTAAATGAATGTAGCATCAAAGGTAGATGATAGTACTTCCTCAAGTGGATAAAGCACTGACCAACCAACATGTTTATTTCCAGGATAAAGTTCTGACAATACAAACAGATTCATATTATTATCATCATGATTTATCAAATAACTCTCTATCAGACATCTCGCTTGGCCACTACCTATTTTGCGTCTATACCCCGTATTTAATTCTTTCCTAATTTTTCAGCAAAGTCCTCGTTAAGCTAGCAAATTGTTTGAGAAGAGGTAGTTGGTCAAACCACTGTGGAGTAATATCACTACGCGAACTTCGCTGACCTCCAAAACTTGGAATTGTAATTAGCCTAACAACATCTGGATGTTTTGATTGGAAAAGGTTATAAACTCCATCTGGTGATATTGGGCCACAATCAGGATGACCAAGAGGCATTTTGAGTGACAACTCAAAAAAATTAATTACTCTATCAAATATTTTATTGTTGACTCCATAAAAGTGCGCTCCGATTATTCCTGTAGACAATGATTGAAGTTTACCGAAAGAATTTTTATTTTGATTAAATACCTGCTCAGAAAAGTATCCAAAGTGGACAATATCCCAGTTAATCTTATGCAGTTGCTCAATCAGTACATCCTCATACTGCTGAAAATATTCTGAAAAAGCTAGATCATCCTCCATAATCAAAACATTATTTAGGTTGTACTCTTTTGCTAGCTTTAGTACAGATAAATGACTTAAAAATGCTCCCTTGTATCCTATCTTTTCAAATGGAGCGGCAGTATCTGGTCTAATTGCTGAAAAAATCTCAACCTTTCCTGGAGTAAATGGCATTCCTGCTTTTTCCAGTTCTTTTTCCATTGCTTGGCGTCGGTCTACTCTATAAGGGAGATTGATGACGTAGATACGGTCGAAAAATTCTATGAATTTCATTTTTTTAGTTGATATAGATAGAAAACTAAATTGGTAGCTTTACTCAAGTTATCATCCGACAAAGATTATTCAGGCTTCTTGAGTGTGGTGAATTTAACTTATAACAACTGCTCTAAAAATTCTTTAGCTAAAAGAGGGAATTTGTTTTAGTCTAGAAAAAGTTTGGTCATGATATTGCGTACAATGTTCTGGTCGTAAAGGTTGAGCACTAGTGTAGACAAAAAACAGAGCAGAGCGCTCAATTTTACGAGATTTACCATGATGATAAACTCCTTTAGTATCGGTAAAAATTACTGTTCCTGCTGAACCTAGACATGATTTCCAAGCTATTCTAGGTACAATTTCTTCTAATTGTTCATCAGTAATACCTAGAGCGTGTGCCTTCTTAACTTTGGAATTGATTTGCCAAGTTAATAAAGGTGTAATTCTATGTTTCGGAATATATTCAAAAGGCCCATTATCTTCACTTACATCGCTTAAATAAACAATAATCTTCAAAATCCGACGGTCTTCTAAATCTTGATGCCATAGTTCTGTAGTTATAGGTTTTTCATTAGCAAAATCTCGCCGTAAGTGTACACCCTGAAATATAATCGGAAGACCAATGTAATTCTCAACTATCTTGAGAATAGTTTCTTCATGTGCCCATGAAAAAAACTCTGGTAAATCTGTAACTGTGAAAATTTGTGGAAATGCCGGAGAAAAAGCTTGAGGAAGAATCTTCTCCATAATATTCAACTGATTTCTTGCAGCCTTAAGAAGCTGTGAGGTAGAAGTAAAACCCAAATCTTCTAAGGTTGTAACGTAAACTCCCTCCCTCTTACAAGCGTCAACAATAAGTTGTTCTTTGGGGGCAAGTTTAGGTAGATTTTTCCCATACCTTAACAACGCAACTCTATAAGAAAAATCAGATGGTATTTGAGAAAGTTGAGAAATTTTCCGCTGAAGTCTTGGTCGAAATCCTTTTAGCATCTTAAAAACTACTAAAATTTTAATTAATATAAGAACAATTAAAACCAAATTTCATAAACTATTCAATGAGGGGATGATAATACTGTGTAGAATCAGTAGTAAAAATTGGAATTTTGCAATTAAAAATAGCTAAATAAATAAAAAACAAAAAATAACTTACTATTTTCATAAACCAGAAAGGCCAGTGTATAAAACACCATAGATAATATTTGAATCTTCTGAAAAAATTATCTTTCGTTAACTCTTCTTTTAAAAGATTAAAAATCATTTTTCTGTAAAAATTGCGAGGATAGCCTATCTTCTGAAGTTTCATATAAATCTCTGGTATGTCTTGATGTATAATTTTAAACCATGCTTTTGGATCTTTTTGCCAATCGCTAACACCCACAATACACTTTATATAGTTATTTTTGGTGACTACAACGTTTCCTTGAGAAGCACAATATCCAGACCAATATGCAAGACATCCCCAGTTTTTTACGCAATTTGGCCACTGTTTTAAAGCAGCCTGTGCTAATTCTCTTCGATATATAGTAGCGGTTAAAAAAATTACGCTACCAAAGTTTTTTTCTATACAATGTTGAAATGTAGTTTTGCCATCATAAATATTTTTATTGTTGTCAAGATTAGTATCAAACCAGTGTTCTGATATTACTTCACCTGTTTTTATATTTAGGTCTGAAAAATTTAGATATAGTAATGTTAAATCAGGAGTTTTCTTCAATGTCTTTAACACATAAGCAAGCGTATTTTTGAGTATTAAATCGTCATCACCAATTATCCAAGTATATTGACTGGTTGAAACATTTAGGCAATAAGTAATATTTTTTATACAGCCGATATTTTCGTCATGTCTGTTTGGCTTGAATGTTGTTTTTACAAACGCCATCTGCCATTCTTTAATTACACTCTGTGTCTCATCATTTGAACAGTTGTCAGAAATAATAACTTCACATTCATCTTCAAAGCCCTTGATATCTTGAGCAAGCCAAGCAAGCTGATGATTAAGTTGTCGAGCACGATTAAATGTTGGAATACAAATAGAAAGTATTTTTTTCATTTTCTTTAGTGGCTAAGTTTTCAAGCAGCGTTTTTTTTTAAAGCTTTAAATTGACTAAATAAGTAAAGTTCATCTATGTGCAATTAACAGTTACAAATTAAATTTAAGAAATTTCAGTAAAAAAGTGATATGCAATGTGGTTAGCAAAAATTTGCAACATTTCGGTCTCTTTTTCAGTGAAATGGCGGGGATGAAATGTACCAATGTGTAAAACCCCGATCGCTCGCTTTTTAACTATCATGGGTACACCAAGAATTGACCGAATTCCTTTGTTGCGCAGAACTGGACTTATAACCTCTACCTCAGACAAATCATTTATGTTCATGTGAGTGCAGTTAGCTGCAATCTGCCCGGCAAAGCCCTTACCAACAGGAATGTGGATATTTTCTGACTTTTCTTCTTCTAACCCAATAGTGGCGATCACAGCCAATTCTTGCTGATCCTGGGTTTGTAGTAGCACCGTACTAGTATCAACAGACATCAACCCACGAACATACTCTAGGATGATGTACAGTATTTTTTCTAAGAAAAACTCAGCCAGAGCAGTATCATTTTGATTCTGGAAATAATGATGATTTCGCTGTAGCGATCGCTCAATTGCTATTAGGTTTGTACCAAGAGTAGAAGAAGTATTAGCTCCTAGATGAATATTTTGTTGGTTAGGTGTGGGTGAAGATACTTTTGTGTTCTTGCGACTGTACTTTACTTGCGCTGGCACACCCACAGCAACTGAGTAAGGGGGAATATCCTTAGTTACGACTGCTCCTGCTCCAATTACACTGCCTTGACCGATAGTGACTCCATCGAGGATTCTCACTCCACTACCTATCCAGCAGTCATCTTCTATGACAATACCTCGATAGCTTATTCCTTGAAACTGAATTCTAACTGTAGAATCGGTAAAATTATGGCAGTTAGCATACATTGCTGAGTGTGATGCAATCAGGCAATTTTTGCCAATTTTGATCTTTCCAGGCCCTGCCATACAAATATAAGGGCCAATGTAAGTAGATTCATCAATTTCTACAGAGCCTCCCAGGGCTTTAATATCAACTCCGCGCTCTAGCCAGGTGTCATTACCAATGAGGATTTTACTGTCAGGAGCACCGCAATCCAAGCGAACATCGCGATAAATCCTAACCTTATCTCCGAGTGCAATTGCAAAAGCATGGATAAACTCGGCATTGGTTTGGATGGTAACTGAGTTACCAAATTGGGCGAAAATATGACGATATAGGAGACTGCGCAGGAATATACCCACTTTTAGGGGAAATGAACCCACTAATAATTGTACGACTGATTCCTTATGGGGGAACCAAGAAAAAGATTTTTTCGGGTTGTGATGATTCATGATGATTACTATCTACTCCCCAACCACTGAATCTCGTTGCGTGCGAATCCACTCTGTCTGAGGTTGAAATAGAAAAGCCAAATAAAGGGGTATCTTCCACAGAATGTACAGTGGAATGGTGAGCATCGTTCGCAAAGGGAAGTTGGTACGACCGAACTTAACCCAGACTGCAACAATTGAGATGCAAATCAATAGCCCTTCTACTACTAGCAAGATGGTTGGCAGCCATGAAGATCCTAATACTCCTGCTAAGGTAGCTCCTGCTATAGCTGTTGCCCAGATCGTTACCAACAGCGATAGTGGTGGAACGCACAAATCTAAGGCGATCGCCAGCAAATCAAAACGCTTTTGCTCGTAAGAAGCTTTTAACAGTCGTGGAACTTGCTTGAGCATAGTTTGTAAATAACCATGCTCCCAGCGTGTTCTTTGGCTTGTGGCTGCGTGCTGCTGTTGTGGCAGGGTTCCCATTACCAGAGCATCCAAGCAGAATTTGGGAGAATATCCAGCAATGGCAAGATCCATAGTCAGTTGGATGTCTTCAACAATATTGCTACTAGCCAAAGAAACTTTATGAATGATTTGCCAAGGGAAAGCCATGCCTGAACCCATTAATAAGCAGGGCAGATCCAGTTTTCCTAACCCCCTGGGGCGAACTGAGTTCTTAACCATAAACGCCAGTGCCGAGACTATATCCTTTGGTTGGGGATTGGGGGGTTGTGTCAACAGATAGACTGCCTGAACTGGGCGTGCTGTAGCTAATGCCAGACGACTAATCCGAGCGATCGCCCCTGGATAAACGATACAGTCAGCATCCACCATCACCACTACATCAGGAGGATTTTTAGCAATGAATTGCAAACCGTAGTCTAAAGCGTACCCTTTTCCCCTACGCTCAGGATCTTGGCGCGAAATCACTGTTGCACCAGCTTTGTGGGCTACGGATGCTGTATCATCATTACAATTATCAGCAATAACGATGAGGCGGTCTTGTTCTACTAACTGCGGCAGCAATGATTGCAGGGTGGCATCAATTCCAGCTGCTTCATTGTGGGCTGGAACTAATATATCAACTCTAGGTCGAGGCACAAGCGCGTAATAGGACTGAATTTGAAATTCGGGCAACAATGCTGCACTACATTCAATAAAGAAAATAGAAACCGGAACAAAAAGCCCCAGTGCGATCGCGAATAAGACAATCTCAACAAATAGGATTACGAACTGATGAACTATCACAACTGTTGAACCTTCATTTGTTTAAAGATGGGGTATTTAACTACAGAAATAGAAAACTAATCATAATTCCGAGCGATCAAATCCGAAGTTCTTAGTTTTGTTTTTTACAGAAGCAGGAAGTATCCGCTGATTTGGGTTTGGATGAAGGTTATGAGAGCCGGGTAAACTGTTGTTGCTTGTGTCGGCATGATTGGCAATTATGCCCAACACTGGTAATTGCAACATTTGCAATCGTAAGAGTGCCTGCGTAATTAACGGACGTTTGGTTTTACCAATTCCTATAACCATTAATATTCCGTCTGCGTGTTCTGCAAGCAAAGGAACATCAGCAAATCCAAGCAGTGTGCTGGTGTCGTAGATAACTAAATCAAAAGCTTGGTGAAATTTCTCCATTAAATTCTGCATCTGAGCAGATCCAAGCATTCTGGTAGAGGATGGTAAGATTTTGCCAGAGGTGAGTACAAACAGATTTTTTTGTAAGGGTGATGCCTGAATCAGAAGTGACTGAGAAGAAACATCCTGAGAAATTAAATTGCTTAGTCCTTGCACATTGTCTAAACCGAATTTTTTATGAAGACTTGGGTTACGAAAATTTGCATCTACGAGCAAGGTTTTCTTACCCATGTCAGCTGCCGCCTGAGCAAGATACATGGCAACAGTAGACTTTCCATCTCCAGGTGCAGGCGAAGTCACAATGATAGATTGAGCTTTGGGAGTACCAGCCAGAAAACGAACACTGGCGTAGAGAGAATCAAAAGCTGACAAAAATTTAGTATCTTCCTCAGTCTCTTTAATTGCACCGACAACTTTCAAAGAATTTGGAGCAGTTACAGCAGTTTGATTTGCTGGTATTACCTCTAGAATAGGCAAATTGATTCTATCTTCAATCTCCTCAGGGCTGTTGAAGACATTACGGTATTTCTCTTTGAGTAAAGCAGCAGCTAATCCCAATACAACAGCTGCAGCTATTCCGATCGCCATTTTCCTCATATTGCCGCTCTTGGCGATCAGATTACCCTGCTCATCACGCGGTATTCTGGGTTGAGAAACTATTTTCCAGGGTACTTCCTTCTGTGCCGCATCGACTCGCAGTGTTTCTCGCTGTAATAAAAATTGATTGAGTGTCTTGGTGGCAATTTCTAGCTGTCGTTGGATCTCGTTGTACTGACGCATAGTAGCTGGGTACTGCTTTACTTGCCGATCCAGATAAGCTTCAGATTGAGCGATCGCACTCAGGCGACTCTCTAAGACTCGAACATTATTGCCAGTATCAACCAGTTGCTTAATTAGTCCCAAACGAGTGGGATCTTGGAAATTAAGTAGTTGAGGATTGACTGTAGCTGTTAGTTTTTGTCCTAGAATATTTTGTGCTTCCTGATTTAACAGCTGAGAAAGATTTTGCTGTTGTTGTTGCAGTGTAAGTAAAGATGGGTTGTTTTCAGTATATTTAGCTGACTCGATCGCTATCTGAGTTTCTATTTTCTTTAGCTGGGCAATTAGTTCTTGATAGCGAGGTTCTTGGCTAAGAGTAGATGCAGCAAGTGCCTCATTAGGTGTTAGCCTGAGTTGTTTTTGCAAGTCTTGGTAGAGCCGCTTATTTTCCTGTAAATTTTTTTGGGTATCTAGCTTCTGAGCTTCTACTTCACGAACTTGTTTAGATAGTTCTCCAACTTGACTTTCGGGATCGCTCAAATTGTATCTTTGTTGAAGTCTTTGTAAATTACCTTCCAAAAAACTGACTCGCTGTTGTAATTGAGGAAGTTGAGCATCAATAAATTTAACACCCCCGTAAATACGATTTTTTCTATCTTCAAGACTGAAATTCAAATACTCTTTTGCAATCTCCGACAAAATGAACTCTACTTTTTCAGGATCAGAATCCTTGTAAGTTACTTCTATGATATTGGTTGAGTCAAGCATATTTTCCCCAATGCGTTGAACCACCAAATTTTTCCTAAGTGATTCGTAGTTAACTTTGGGATACTTAACTCTAATATTTTGAGCTACCCGCTCTAACAATTCGTTTCCTTGCAAAATTTGAAGTATGGACGGATAACTTATATCACCTTGTGTCTGAGGGGCATTTTCTCTATTACGTGATATGAATGAAGGATCGGTGAGTTTGCCTTCAGAAGATACAGGCTCTACTAGAATCTGAAAATTACCTTCATAGCTACGAGGGGAAACGAGAATTGAGTATAAAGTGATAACAGCTACAAAGCTAGCAATGCTACCAATCAAGAGAAGATTACGTTGTACTATTCGACCAAGTGAACGTAAATCTAATCCTCGTTTTTTTGGCTCCAGAAAATCATCTGCATTAACTATTTTTTGTGGTTGAAATTTATCACTACGCTCACTAATTACTAAAGCGGAAGATTCTTGTTTGAAATTCATATTATCCACTGTGATTTTGTCTAGATTCTCCCTGGATTAATACTTGACTCAGCCTTGACTTCAAATGAAAAATCATACTTTTTTTAACGAACTTTCATATAACTCTGAAACTTGTTTTTGAACAAATGGCATTTTGTATAAATTCAATTTTTGTTTGAGAATTAACCAAAAAAAGGGGATATCATCTACCAAGTATCTTTTCCATAATCTTTTTGGCTCTAGGACAAGTCTGTACAACCACTCTAATCCCACTTCTCTCATCCATTTTGGTGCTCTTTTAAGCTTGCCTGCCTCAAAATTAATGGTCGTACCTATTGCCATAAAAATTTTTACACTTGGTAGTTTATTTTTGTATTTATATATCCATTTTTCTTGTTTTGGTGAACCAACTCCAACTGCTAATACTGTTGCACCAGAGCTATTAATCAATTCAATTATCTTCTGACATTCTTGTTCATTATTCTCAAATCCCCATGATGGAGAGTAAGAATCAACAACAATATTTCTTCCTAACTTATGATTAATTCGCTCTTGAGCAACGGCAGCAACACCATTAACTCCTCCTAATAAAAATATTTTAATTTGATGGTTATCTTTATGATAATTGCAAAATGCAGGGAAAAAATCAGAACCTGCTATCCTCTCTTGTATTGACTTACCTAAAAATCGAGATGCATAAATTAAAATCTGACTATCACATAGTCTATAGTCGGCAATGTTATAAACATTGAAAAACTCACAATCATGTTGCAATCTGACCATATGGTCTACATTAGGCGTAAACACAATGCCGGATGTTAAACTTTGCAATACTTCTTGTAAAGTTAGATTGCTAATTTCGATATTTAATACTCTCACTCTCTTCATTTTTGTCTTCCTAGTGCTCTACCCTAATTCTGCGTAATTAAATGTTGCTTTTGTGAGGTGAATGATGCTTTTAAAAAGAGAAAATCAGCAAGACAATAGTCATAATCTTGGTGGTTGTTATGTCTTCACCATTTGATAGGCAACTGGATTTACACCTGCAAATTTCTTAGTCAATCATCATTTTTGTATATTTGTGTTTGTGAGAACTGTTCAGCTAGTTGGGAGCAAACGAGAGAAAGTATCACTAAGCAATAAATAGCTGAAAACTTCAAGGCTTATCTGGTTTACTATTGATAAGTCTTATTTTTTGAGGTCTTTGCGTGAAGCCATAAAAAGTTTCACTCTATGGCAAATAGGTGAAAACTGTGCTTACAGAGTTTTATCACTTCATATGGCAACATACATAAAGCTGACACAGCTTGTTTCTATTTAATGTAGCAAAGGAAAGTTTCTAAGTTAGAGGTTACTTTCTTCAAGCATCAATCAATTCCTTATCAATATTTAACACAAAATTCGCTATTAAACACAAAATTAGTAAAAATAAATTCAACTTGTGCTTCCTAATTGATTCAGTCCAATACGACAGTTTATATATTTTCTTCTTATAAACTTCTTACTTGTTTGCACTACTTTCTGTCTAATGTAGTGTTTTGATTGCAAAATAGCCTGAATCGCTGTTTTTACTAGTTAGTTATTGTACATTTAAGCCTGATTAACTACTGTTTTTAGGCAGATGATGAAGTTAGGTATCACCTAACTATAATCTTTGAGTTTGTTAATAGCAAGATTTGCAACATAACGTGAGACTATTTGTTCTAAGTCTAAAAATGAAAGCTTACTCGTTAGATTTACGGCAAAAAATTCTTGAAATCTACAAAAAAGAGAAGATTTCACAACGTCAACTGGCAAAACGCTTTGGTGTGAGCAAGAGTTTTGTGCAATCGCTGCTGAGACGGTATCGAAAAGAAGGAACAGTTGCTAAAAAGCCCCATGGAGGAGGTAAACCAAGACTGTTAACTTCAACACAAGTAGAGCAACTGAGACAATTAGTAACTGAAAACAAGGATGCCACTTTAGAAGAGTTGTGCGAACTTCTATATCAAAAAATACAAGTAAAAGTCAGTCGTTCCACTATGGGACGCATACTACAGCAGATGAATCTAAAACGTAAAAAAAAACCTTCTACACCAGCGAATACAGCCTTAGAAACTGAGATTGAAATATTGGTATGAGGATTGGACTAATATGCAAAGCTTTTATACCTTTGGCAGAAGAGAAAATCTTGATAGTAGCTTGGGTATTCAATAATGATTACTGCATTGTAATCAATTGAGAACCTATATTTTCTTTTCTCATTCTTAAACAATAAAACATTGAAGCTTCATAAAAATAGTAAAAAAGTTTCATTCGTAGGGTCAGCTAGAGTACTTTTGTTAAACTTCTAGCTGTGAGATTTTCATGCTTTCTGTCATATTTTGAAAATTAACCGATCGCTGATGAGATATGACTGTTATTGTCTTTATGTTTCTCTTATCGTTTTTTTATTTTTTCTTCAACCCTTGTATACAGTTATTCTACGCAGAATTATCTTTCATTCCATTACTTTGGATGCAGAGCAAAGTTATCATAATGTGAATTTACTATCAACTATGCAAACTTCTTATTTTTTGCTTATGAAGAGATTAGAAAATGATTATAAGCTTCTTACTTGTTATTGCTAAATTTAAAACAACAGTACAGTAGCACAATTTCTATGTGAACCCTAAATTTTCCGCTTTCAACCCAGCCTTTTTTAAGCCTTAGAATTCAAGTTTATTGGGTAACTGAAGAATATGCGACTCAAAAATCTAGTTGCTGCCTGTATCGCAGGATTTATATTTGCTATCGGCTCATGGTCTACCATCATAGCTGGTGAGGCTGCTGTTGTAACCTCACGTTATTTGAATATACGCAGTGGCCCAGGTACAGAACATCGTTCAATTTTCATTCTCAGACAGGGCGATCGCGTGGAAATTGTCGAGCAACAGGGTGAATGGGCAAAAATCGTTGGTGAGCTGGGTGGAGAAGGTTGGGTAGAAACTGCCTATATATCATCTGTGCAGAGTTCTGGAGATTCTTCTTCTGACTCGGAGAATAGCAATATTATTCAAGGGCTATGGTAGTTCAAAGTCAAATTTGGTTATTTTGGTTGGCTCTAGCAGGATGGTTCTATTTAGTCATATTCAGGGGAAAAGCTTCACCAGAATGAAATAGAAAGCTTTTATAGTAAAAATTGCGCTAATTTTTTAGACGATTCTCGGTAACAACAGATTTTCTGAGAATCCTGTTATAGATATGCCAACCTCATATTATGTCTTAACAATTCAAGTTTTAAGATTGGATCTGTGGTGTGATGAACTCCAATGATTTTCTGATATCTGCAATTACGATTGTCAGTGCATTACTTACAGCCATTTTCACTACAAATCGTAGGGGAGCCAGTGCGGTCTTGGGGTTTCCCCAAGTGGAGCAACTGGCGTTGGGCATTGCCCGTCAAAGCCTATGTAATAAGCATTTTAAATAGTGGTGAACAATGCCCACCTTACAGAAAACTGCTGTATGGCGTGTGAGTAAGGAATGCAGATCTGTTTTTTATAAAAAATATCCCCTTTATTTTTCTCATGCTCTGTAGGAAGGTAAGGAAAGAAGGCACATATTGTTATGTTCATCTTCCTTGTCTTCCTTTTCCTATTGGCTAACTATTTATTATGATTGGCGCAGGAACACAGAAAAATTTTAGCGATCGCCTGCCAACTTGTCTTACTTTTGCATCTCATCATCAGTAGTCGTTGATAAAGTGATGAATAGAGGCTCTATTAGCTTCGCATATATAACTTGTGCCTGAAAAACAGGTTGCAAAGCCTGCACTGTAAGGTTTTATGGAAATCAACCATGCAAGTTATAAGATTTTGAGCTTATTCATTAGGGAAAGATGATCACACCAAAGGAATTCAAGCAATTAATCGAAAAACAGCAAAAATCCCCTGAATCACTGCCAAAAGCAGTGCAAGCTCTGTGGTATGACTACCAAGGTAATTGGGACAAAGCCCATGAAATAGTCCAAAATGCTAGTGACGCCGATAGTGCCTGGGTTCATGCCTACCTGCATAGAAAAGAAGGAGATTTGAGTAATGCCCGCTATTGGTACAGACGCTGTGGTAAACCAGAATTTCACGCCGGGCTAGATCGAGAATGGGAGGAAATTGCTTCTAATTTGCTGACGAAGGTAAAAGAATTATGGATGCCAATGAATTAATCCGGCGTTATGCCGTAGGAGAAAGAGATTTTACAGCAGTCAATTTAGCTAATGCCAAGTTAATTGGAGCAAATTTAGTTGGCATCAATTTGTATGCAGCAGATTTAAGTGGTGCCAACCTCGCAAAAGCTAAACTATGGGGAGCAAATTTGAGTGGAGCTAACCTTGCAAAAGCAAATTTAACTAGAGCTAACCTCAGTGGTGCGAAGTTGGTAGACGCAAACCTGCGCGGAGCAAGGTTACACTATACTAAGCTGTTTGAAGCAAATTTAACAGGAGCTTGCTATGACGACAGTACCAAGTTTTCTTGGGGATTCGATCCAGTTAGCAGAAATATGCGAAAAATTTAAAAATTAGCTGCTAAGACTAGGCACTGGAGAGCTTTGATTAAGAAATAGCTGGAGATGCAACTGCTTGGGAATTTATCTGAGCCAAAACTAGATGAATAGAAGCTTTGCTAGTTTCCCAAGTAGATTCAACCAAATACTCGGTAAAAGTTGCTAAAATTTCTAAGCTGCCAGGGGCGAGTTCTAGCAGAACTTCAATAGTACCTCAATAATAATTGGCTTCCAGTAGATTCGCATGGTCATGCTCTGAACAGCTTGTTAAATGTAGATACAAGCGGTAAAAAGTAAATTATGCATATCGACTGGAAAAAATCAGAAGGAATAAGAAAAATTTTTTATGAACTCTGCTGATGAAAGTCTTGCACAAGAATTAGTCCAGAAATATTCAACCTGTTTTACCCAGTAATGGAAAATTCTCAAAACTCGCGGTTGGCGAAGCAAGATGCAATGACACTACTTGATGCATGGTTATTTGTTGATGGTGCAACCGTGCTACCAACAAATGAAGGTACAGTTAACACGACTTATTTTGTGAAGACGCAAGCAGGCAATTTTTTCTTGAAGTTGTATAACGATTCCACAACCACTGCTCAAATTTATTACGAACACGATCGCCTGGGCAGGAGGCACCTCGTTGGGAATTTATCAAAGCTTTTAGTACTGGCTATGCCGAATATATTTCTCTTTCACAATTGGAAGTAGAAGCACTAACATTAGTTTGGCGCTTGCAGCAGGCAAGTTATATCGTTTATTGGACAGGGTGGTTACTTGAGAGAAAAGTAACTTACCAAAGTGTATTAGATGGAGTAGCGAGAATCCTGGTATTAGAAGATTGGTTGGCAGAAAACACCGCTCAGTTAATGAGTGATTTAGCTGCGAGATTTAATTAAGAAGAATAAGAATAATGCATACAAAAGCTCCTTTACCTATTGCTCTTTTAGAAGGCAAGACAACTCTGCCTATTATTGAAGCTTATTTTGAGTTTAATCACCTCAAACAACTCTATCGTCAGGGTTGGCTGAGGCACGGCATAGAACCAAAGTATTGTGAGAGCGTTGCCGAACACTCATTTGGTGTTGCTTTATTAGCTTTATTTTTAGCTGATGAATACTCATTGGATTTAGATAAAACAAAAGTTGGTAG
>NZ_AJLN01000136.1 GCF_000317285.1 Chlorogloeopsis fritschii PCC 6912
TAATGTTCCATCCTGGTAAAATTTCGCCGCTAATATCCAATTCAATCCCTTGACTTCTCTGCTCTCCAGTTTGAACCGAAAAGTTAGGATTATCAGGATCGTCTGTCGTCACATTCGAGCGCGTCAAATCATAGAAAGCAAGGGTTGCCGAAAGTCGCTCGTTCACATCTGCTTTAATGCCCACTTCATACTGGGTTCCCCGTTCTGGCTGGAATGCTTCTCCAGTAGCAGATATACCGATTGTAGGAGCAAACGATCGCGCGTAACTAGCATACAGGGAAATGGGCGCAATAGGTTGGTAAACAATCCCCACCCGTGGACTAAATGCAGTGTCTGATTGGCTAGTTTCCTCATTCGTAAGTCGATCGGTTTTGCGCTCCTCAAATATATCCACCCGTCCACCTAGTAAAAACTTCAAGTTCTCTGCTAGGGTAATTTGATCTTGGAGGTAAATACCAAGCGTATCTCTAGTTGTAAGGCTATCTGAGCTAAGAATACCAGTAGGAACAGCGGTTTGGTTGTAAACTGGATTGAAAATATCTACCGGGGCGACAGGAATTCCAAATTCAAATGTGACATCTGTGATATTTCGCCTCAAGTCGAAGCCGAAAAGAAGTTGATGGTCAATTGAGCCTGTTCTGAATTTACCCAGCAGGTTTGTATCTAGATAATAAGTATCGTAAAATTGTTTACCAAGGTAAGCTTCGCGATTCAGCGTGCGATTATCATCTGCTAAATCAGTCGGGCCAATATCAGGTGAGTCGTTGAGGTCATCATCATAAAAGGTATAGCGAAATGCGTTGCGCAGTCTCAAGTTTTCATTAAATCGATGCTCGAAGCGATATCCAACTCTACCATTAATGGTTAGGTTGTCTGCTACTGGCCCTGCTGGGCTAAAACTGCGACGTATTCTGCCGTTGGGGTTTGGTAGCACTGTCCCTACTGCTGGTAATCCTTCAGGTTGCTGCCCATTCCGTTCTAAAATGTTGACATCACCTTCTACAGCCAAGTCAGTATTTTTACTTAAGCTAAAACTCAAGCTGGGAGCAATAGAAAGCGTTCTGGCTGTGTTAAAGTCAATAAAACTTTCGTTGCTCCGATAGCCAGCAATAAAGCGGTAGAGAGCCGTTTTAGAATCATTAAATGGCCCTGAAAAATCAATTACTCCCTGGTAATCATTAAAACTACCAATGGTCGCACTTATTTCGTAGAAAGGATCGGGCAATGGCTGTTTAGTAACAAAATTGACAGTGCCACCGATGCCACCAAATCCACTTTCTCCATACAAAACCGAGGCAGGCCCCTTTAACACTTCTAGTCTTTCCACATTGATAAAGCTGCCATCTGAAGTAATTTGTGGATCGGGGAGTCCGTTTACAAGAGCGCCATAAGCCTCGAAGCCTCGGATAGAAAAATAATCTCTAGTTCCACCACCGGAGGCAGTTCCAATTGCGGTTATACCGCTAACGTTTTCCAATCCGTCTGTGATGTTTCTGGCGTTGCGATCGCGCAATACTTCCTGTGGTACTACCTGAATCGATTGGGGAATATCTCGCAATGGCGTATCGGTTCTCGTTCCCACCGAAGTATCTGGTACGCGATAACTGTCTTGTTCCCCCGTCACCACCAACTCAATCGGCTCATCCTGCTGCACCGATGGTTCTTCTTGTGGTGTTTCACTTGCTGGCTGCATAGCAGTTGCCGCAGGTGTCAAACCAAAAATTAAACCCTCATCGCTGTCAAATAACTCAACTGTTGGCAACCCTGCTTCACCAGTCACTGTTACGCGGATAGTATTGGCATTCAGATTTATAACTGCGATCTCAGCAATACCCTCAACTGGTTTTTGGGAACGAAATGTAAAAGCATCGCCATTGGGTAAACGCAGTTGAGCACCAGGAATATCAGCAATAAAGTTATTCCCTTCACTACGATTTGTGATTTGTAGTTTTTCACCAACAGAAGTCTGTAAAATTACTTCCACACCCCGATCTGTAGGATTAGCTTTTACTCCCGTAATTAGCACAATACCGCCTTGGTTCTGAGTATCGGTTGGTGCGGATTGTTGTACCAATATTTGAGCGCTAGTTGCAGGAAGCTCAACTTCGCTCAGTTGAGGAATGTTTTTGTTGACTTGTGAAACATTCTCTCCTTTGGCAGCAGTACTGAACAAAAAAGCGATCGCACTTGTTAGCAGCAGGCTTTGAAACAATTTATCTAATTTCATTTATCCACCTACACTCCCTCACACCACTTGCAGTATTAAGAAAATTTCCTAACTAATCTGGCGGTGTATGTATCATAGGGGATTCAGATTTTCTATTTGAACGCTAGAGGGATTTTTTCTGAACGCTAGAGGGATTTTTGGCAATGTTGAAAATATTGTTTGGGATTCAAGCCAAATTTTTTACGGAAAGCTGAGGCAAAGTAACTGCGACTGTCAAAACCTACCCTCAATGCCACTTCTTCAACCTTCATTTCTCCTAACGCTAAAAGTTGTCTGGCTTTTTCCAGTCGATAGTCGTGCAAATATTTGAACGCAGATGTCCCAAAAACTTGACGAAACCCACGTTTTAATTTGAATTCATTTAGCCCTACTTCTCGCGCTAACTCTATTAGGCTGGGTGGATTTTCTAAATTACTCAGCAAAATATCCTTAGCTTGGTAAATTCTGTCAACATCTCTCAACTTCCTCGCTGGAAAGCTGCGATCGTGTATCTCCTGCTCTTGGAATTGCTGGAAATACAGCGTAATCAATTCCATTGCCTGACTTTCGAGATACATTCGCTTCATTAAACCTTGATAGGGGCATTGTAGAATATTACACAACACTAGCCACATTTGCTGTGTGATTTCCCCTTGATAATAATAAGGTTGTATCTTACCACCAATTACAGCTTGCCGTAGGAAAATTGGTATTTGTTCTAAATCTTCTTCGCCAAAACTTTGAAAAAATTGCTGTGGTTCGATTTTCAGATAAATTCTTGAAAACTTCTCTCCGGCTTTCCACCATTCAGTTTC
The DNA here is from genome assembly GCF_000317285.1 of Chlorogloeopsis fritschii PCC 6912. Classification (GTDB taxonomy): domain Bacteria; phylum Cyanobacteriota; class Cyanobacteriia; order Cyanobacteriales; family Nostocaceae; genus Chlorogloeopsis; species Chlorogloeopsis fritschii. Next base: position 3,022 of record NZ_AJLN01000136.1, read on the forward strand.
TTTGATATCGAAGTTACATTCTGAATAATATTTGCCTACTGATTCGTCAGTTTTGTCAGTTAAACCGTGGCGCTCAATTCTCACTTTTCCAGAAAGAAAAAAACTCAACCCAAATTGATAATCATCCAAGCGATCGCGAATGCATACAAGATCGTTAATCAACTCTACCTCATGTATAGAAAGAGATAATCCACCCCGTAACTGTGCACACCAGTCATAGGTATTACAGATATCTGGAATCTTTCTTTGCTCGATAACTTCAAAACCCTGTGATTGATAAGAATTTTGTTCACACAGTTCATCCCAATCTGTGTCTGTAAAAATTTTTGTCATGGTTTAATGATAACTTTTTTCATCATTTAGCTAATATATGGTTAGTACTGAAGCGCTTTTTGAAATGATCCAAAAGGCAAAACCTGTAATGGATGGAATGTTTATGGTTGAGCCCAGTATACTTTATTGTGAAATAGTGCTAATCATAGCGATCGCTTTTGTAATAGACATCGCAGTAAGCTACAACTATCTCTTATTTAAATAAGAAATATTCTTAATTATTGCACGAAGTTGACTATGAGGAAAGTGACTGTGGCTCGTCCCACTTAAACAATTACTTTTGCCGTTGGAGCATCATTACTATAAAACCAGTGCCTTTCTCTTCATGTAAATACATTTCCTCCCCAAGAATGCTGAGGTTGCTTGTTTTAATGAAGTTGTGAAGAGTGCTTTGAAGAAACTTTCGAGACCGATAAAGGCGGATTTTTTCTTGTGGATTTAATATTATATTTTCCTCCTCTGCAAGTATCATGTGAAGTGGTCTGGTGCTTTTATTTTCAAAGAAACAATCGATTTGTATTACCTGACCATAATTCTGCCAATCGTTCGAGGATACCTCAACTGTATAGAAATCATCCCTCTCAATCGGAGTCAGGTTTAGAAAAGCGTTCTGTAGAAGAGCGCTAAATGCAAACTTCCGAAATGAGATATTTTCATACTCTGCTTGAATAGAACTTATTGTTCTCTGGAAATTTCTTGGCTCTAGTTTGTAAGGGTCAATAATCTGAACCTCAAAAAGTAGTAGATCATCATCTCTCATTACTCGCACAATGTTATCAAGAACTTGCTTCGGTTTCTCAACATTAGCGATGGTGTTACCAATAAACCCATACATTATGGGTTGTTCTTGTCCAAATATTTGGGCAATTTGAGCAATCTCTGTCATACCATCTTGAGTTTCAATGTCCCGTTGAATAGCTATGCGACGATGAACTGGTAACTCTTGAACTTTTCCAACAGCTACTCTTAACATTTCACGACTCATATCAACTGGTACATATAAAAAATTGTCACGGGGCTGAGTTTTGCCATCTTCGTTGAAGAAATCCAAGATAATACCTTTATCCTTAGTTCCCTCACCCACGCCAAGACTAACGAAGTTATAGCGCTCCTTATCAACTAAATGAGCAAGTTTTCTGGCATATTGAGGAAATCTTTGAATATTATTTAGCATATGGTAAGCAGGGTCAGAGCAGGCATGATTCCACATTCGAGTGGGGCCTACACCACAGTAAGAATATCCAGACTGAATTCGACGATTTTCTTTGTTTTTCAAGTCAATAATAAAATCATTTAACTTATACAATGGATTTTCACCAACATAAGTTAGTAACCAATTACTTGTAAGTTCAAGCCTAGATACGTTATTTACTAAATCTTTCAAATCATTTGTAAATATTGATTTACTCTCCAGCAATTCTATAATTTTTACTACCAGGGTTTGAGAATCAGTTGATGATTGCCACTCTAAATGTTCAATGCCTTGAAGCTCTTTATGTAGAGGATGGTTAAGCGGTAAAGATATTGATTCTTTAATGTGAATAAGTAAAAGAATTTTGTTGGGTTGAGCATTACACAACTGCCGAACCCGTTTTACTTCTTTCATAATGATGTCTGCTACTGAGTCTTTGGAAACTAGCAGCAGGAAACACTCGTATTGCTCTAGTTCTTCGTCGCTACATTGTAACCAGCTATCAGCTATTAATGCTGCTTGTCCATCTGTCTCCAAAGCTTCATGTAATTGTTGAGCACAAGATGGTGCAGCTTGATTACTGAGATCCCTAATACTGACAATAAACTTTTGTAGGGGTGGTTCGGGAGTGGGGTCAATAGTATTGTCATAGAAGTCAGCAACATCCTCCCATGATAGACCTAACGCTTCACAGATTTTAAAAAAATTCTCTCTAGAAACAGGTTTGCCTTTCAGAAAGCTTTGGACAGTGGCTAGAGCAATTCCTACTGCTTCTGCTAGGTCTATTAGAGTTGCAAAACAACTATGCTCAAGAGCAGATTTAACTTGTTGAATGCATTCATTATGAACTCTAAGTCCTCTTTTGCGTGGCATGGCTGATTGTATATAAAGCTATGCACATTTTAAAACAGCAAGCAAAGTTATTTTGCAAGTCAGTGATAACTCAGTATTAAATAAGAAATTTGAGTTCTCCTTATTTGTAATAATAAGCACATACAATAAACGACATAGCAATACTTAATTCTTTTTCTCGGTAAGCTTTTGTATTCAAAAATACAACCTAAATCTATACATCTAGGAAAGATAGGAGTTGTGTAGGCAGTAATAATTCAATAACAACTCAATCATTTATTAGTTTTAATTTTTCTTTCAATAAAAAATTAAAAAAGATATTTTAGAAATCAGTAATAAGTCAATATAAAGTCATCTATTTCTCAGTTTCATAGTTAATCATTAATCGTCTAAAGTGAAATTAACTTGAAATTAATCAACAAGAATTAATTGCAAGTTAAGCAATAGATTGTTAATCTGACAATTTGTTTTTTAATGATAACAATCTATTTGGTTATCGACAGCAGAACAACTGTAAATTGCAAGGAGAAAAAAGATGAAAGAATTTCAGAATGAACAACTGTTTCAGGAACTTGATAATGAGCTTGCTACTACATATAGTGGAGGTGCTGCATATTTATACCAAGATGCAGGATATCAAGGGCGAAAGCTGACGTTTTATAAAGGGCATAACGACCTCCGTTATTACGATTTCAACGACAAGACCTCCTCTATTAAGATTACAGCGGGCGAAACATGGAGATTTTGGCAGAACATAAACCGCGAAGGTAAATACTTAACACTATCAGGCGGAAGAAAAGGCGCAGAATATAATGCACATCAGTTGAAACAGTGGGGTTTTCATGACAACATTAGTTCTCTCAAACGCATAGCATAGATTTGACTTCTCTGTCCGTTATAGGATTTTTGCTTAGATAGTAAACAGCCTCTGAATATTCATCCATTTCTGAGGCTGTTTAATATCTCAGTTCTCTGTTAAAAATGTCGCGATCGCAACTACTTGATCGCATTGCTGATGTGAACACATCAATAAGCTAGTTACCCAAATTGTCTTTGGTTTATCTAATCAATTTTTACTGAGAGTCCAATATTGGAATATTAAAGTGTGATTACCAAATATACCGTTAAAAGTAACAAACAAATGGATTGTTTAAATTTCACATTATTTGTTGCCGATAACAGTCAATTTGGCTATCAACAGCAGAAAACTTGTAAATTGTAAGGAGAAAGAAGATGAATGAATTTCAGAATGAACAACTGTTTACCGAATTAAATTCCGCAGAAGCATCTGTCATCGAGGGAGGAGCCAGTGTTATTAACAGTAATATCAATTTTGACTTTGCTCTAGATTCAAGACAGTTTGCAGTTACTGCGGCAGATCCCAGAGTTAGTCTTAGGATAGGTTCCCTCACAAGCCGCGGCGATGATGGTGTGTTCACAGCTGCGCTCAAGCGCCGCACAAAAATCGGAACTACTACTGTAGGAAAAGCGAATGTTTCTAGTAATAGTTTCGTCAATTTTGGTTCACAGAAACCGGGTAACTATTTTATTCAGTTCACAGATAAAAAAGACGGCAAGAGGGTTGTCGGCCCAATTCAGATAGTCGTTGCCTGAATATAGGGAAGGCGATCGCTAAGGCTGAATAATGTTTTATAACATTCAGCTTTGCAGCAGAAGTAAACATCAGAATTCAGATCTGAATAACTGAACATCCAGCGCGATTGGGGCATTTGCTCTGAATCGCGCTTCCTCTCCTCTGCCATACATTTCAACTAGCAGTTGCACATTAACCCTCCTTAAGTAGACAGGCGGGGGAAATTTGTTGCAAATAATCAGGTAAAACGCTATGCGCTATCAAACTGTCCTCCAACACAGTGAAGAAGACTGTGGTGCGGCTTGCCTTGCTACAATTGCCAAATACTACGGACGCACCCTTGCTATTAGTCGGCTCCGCGAAGCAATCGGTACGGGAGCGCGAGGAACATCTCTGTTAGGGTTACGACGGGGAGCAGAAACAATAGGATTTAATGCTCGCCAAGTCAAAGCTACTCCTCAACTCATTGACAGACTCAATCAAGCTCCCCTACCCGCCATCATTCACTGGAAAGGCTACCACTGGGTCGTTTTGTACGGGCAAAAAGGGAAAAAGTATGTAATTGCTGATCCTGCTGTAGGCATCCGCTACCTCACTCGTAAGGAATTAGTCGAGGGTTGGGGTAATGGTGTGATGCTGCTGCTGATGCCAGATGACAGCCGCTTTTACGAGCAACCGGAAGATAAAGTTGGTGGTTTTGGACGTTATCTGAAGCGAGTTTTGCCCTATCGCGCCATTCTTGCTCAAGCCATTGCTATCAATATTGCCATCGGACTGCTTTCCCTTGTTTCTCCCTTGATGATGCAACTTCTCACCGATGATGTGCTGGTGCGGGGAGATACCCAACTGTTAACTGTGGTGGCAATTGGAACGATCGCTATGAATTTATTTAGCAGTGCGATCGCTTTAGTCCAGTCTCACTTAATCGGTCACTTTGGTCAACGGCTGCAATTAGGACTAATTCTAGAATACGGGCGACAACTGTTGCGCTTGCCTCTCTCGTATTTTGAAGGGCGACGCAGTGGGGAAGTAGTCAGCCGCATTGCCGATGTCGATCGCATCAATGAGCTAGTTTCCGAAGTTGTCTTGGGTTTACCCAGCCAATTCTTTATCGCCTTGGTTTCTTTGGGTTTTATGCTCTTCTATAGTTGGGGGCTAACTTTAGCTTCCCTGGCTGCCTTTGCGATCGTCACAGGAGTCAACCTGCTGTTTCTCCCTGCCTTACGTACCAAAACCCGTAGCCAAATCGTTTTAGGTACAGAAAACCAAGGCTTTCTCGTCGAAACTTTTCGCGGTGTCCAGGTGCTAAAAACTACCCAAGCCACACCCCAAGCTTGGCAAGAGTATCAAACAAATTACGGTCGGTTGGCTAACTTGGGCTGGAGTACGATGAAACTGGGCCTTTACAGTGGCACAATCACTAGTATTTTTTCCAGTTGCACTAGTGTTGCCTTACTTTGGTTAGGCAGCTACTTGGTAATTAATCGCACCTTAAGCATCGGTCAGTTGCTTGCCTTTAGCGGTATGAGTGGCAACTTTCTTGGCTTTTTGAGTTCAGTCATCGGCTTAGTTGATGAGTTTATTACTGCCCAGATTGTCATCCAACGTCTGACAGAGGTGATTGATGCTACTCCAGAAGACGAAAAAGATTTCAAAAAACCTTGGACAGAAATTCCTGGCAATGCAGATATTACTTGCACTGATCTCAATTTCCACCATGCAGGTAGAGTTGACCTGTTGCAAGATTTTTCCCTCACTATCCCAGGTGGTCAAACCATTGCCTTAATTGGTAAATCCGGCTGTGGTAAAAGCACCCTCGCCAAAATCATGGCTGGCTTATATTCGCTTCAATCTGGCAATATCCGCTATGGAATCTACAATCAGCAAGACCTTTCTTTGGAATGTCTGCGACAACAGGTAGTGTTAGTTCCTCAAGAACCTCATTTCTGGAGTCGCTCAATTATTGAAAACTTCCGCTTTAGCTATCCCCAAATTCAGTTTGAACAAATTGTCACAGCTTGCGAGATTGCTGGTGCAGATGAGTTTATCAGTAAATTACCCGACAAGTATCAAACTGTTTTAGGTGAATTTGGCGCGAATCTCTCTGGCGGTCAAAAGCAGAGATTAGCGATCGCCAGAGCCATTGTTACCGATCCACCCATACTAATTTTAGATGAATCGACTGGCGCTCTCGACCCAGTCAGTGAAGCCCAAGTGCTAGATAGACTGCTGTCTCACCGACTAGGCAAAACCACAATTCTGATTAGTCATCGCCCCAAAGTTATTGGAAGAGCTGATTGGATTGTACTGCTAGAAGAAGGACGTTTGAAAATTCAAGGTACTCCGGCAACTCTGCGCCTTTGCTGTGGCGAACACTTAGACTTCTTAGATGGAGTTGATCCATTAACAAATGGTTTACCCCAATCTTCCAATTTTCCCTCTAATGGCAAATCTACTGCAATTAGCAAATAAAATTATCATGCTTAGTCATTCCAACTCAGACTACCTGCCTCCAATTCAAGACAATGAATTTCTTCCACCAATTGGTCGTTGGACTACTGTAGGCGCACTAGTTATTGTCTGTGCTGTAGGACTAGCCATTCCGATTGCCTCTGTGACTAGATATAAGGTGACAGTCAAAGGACAGGCTACCGTTCGTCCTGCTGGTGAATTGCGACTAGTTCAAGCTGCCACAGAGGGTCAGGTGATGCGCGTCTTTGTTGCAGAAAAACAGGTTGTCAAAAAAGGGGATGTGATTGCCATGATTGACAACTCAAAACTGCAAACCAAAAAGAGCCAACTGCAAAGCAATATTCAACAAAGACGATTACAACTAGTTCAAATCGACGCCCAAATTAGCGCGATCGCTCGCCAAAGGGGAGCCGAAACTGACCGAATTGAGCGTATTGTTGCTGCTGCTGAATTTGAACTCTCGCACCGCAGCCGAGACTATCGGGACAAGCAAATTATTACTACTGCTGATGTCGAAGAAGCCCAGGCAAACGTCAAAGCCGCGATGGCTGGTTTTAGGGCAGCCCAAACCAAACGAAACAGGTACGAAGGTGTAGCCAAAGTGGGAGCTTTGTCGCAAGACCAATTTGAGGAAGCACAATTAGCCGTTCGCCAGCACTCATCAGCTCTTGAGGCAGCTAAAGCCAAATTGCAGCGCGTTCGAGCCGCCCTCAATCCCAGTCATGCAGAAGTTGCGATCGCATCTGAGCGTCTTGCCCAAGAAAAAGCTGCGGGACAAGCCGCGATCGCGACGTTAGATAAAGAACGTCTTGCTCTGATCGGGCAACGGATTGAAATCCAAAAACAGCTAGAGCGCGATACCCATGAATTTCAACAAGTTAATATAGATCTTAGCCAGACAGTGATTACAGCCACAGCCGACGGCATCATCTCCAAGCTCAACCTGCGAAACCCTGGTCAAACTGTAGCTGCGGGGGGGGAGATTGCCCAAATTGTTCCCAGCAATGCTCCTGTGGAGGTGAAGGCGATGGTAGGGCTTCAAGATAGAAACAAGTTGAAACAAGGACAAAACGTACAGATGCGGGTTTCTGCCTGTCCTTATCCAGATTATGGCACTCTCAAGGGTAAAGTGAAGACAATTGCTCCAGATGCAATCGTACCGCAAGGAAATGGTACTACCACCACCCCCATAACAGCCACTAAGCAAAAAACATCTGCTATTAATGCATTCTACGAGATAACGATTGAGCCAGAAAGTCTTTCTCTAGGTCAAAGCAAACATCAATGTGCGATCCGACTAGGAATGGAGGGTACTGTCGATATTATTTCTAGGGAAGAGGCTGTGCTTAAATTCTTCCTTAGGAAAGCAAGGCTGATCGCGGACTGGTGACTTTAGCGACGTTGCTCCCATAGGGTGTTTAGCAATTAATATCCTCATTATGGATCTTGTTTCGAGATACATTCGCTTCATTAAACCTTGATAGGGGCATTGTAGAATATTAGATAACACTAGCCACATTTGCTGTGTGATTTCCCCTTGATGATACTAAGGTTGTGCCTTATCACCAATTACAGCTTGCTGCAGAAAAATCGGTATCTGTTCTAAAGCCTACTGATTAGTCAGTTTTGTCAGTTAAACCGTGGCGCTCAATTCTCACTTTTCCGGAAAGAAAACAACTCAACTCAAATTGATAACCATCTAAGCGATCGCTTGTCAATTAAAAAGGAAAAAATAGTTTTTTAGTTAAGGAAAGATGAGATTGAATACCTAAAGAAGATGGTGCTTGTTCAGGTGCGTGATAAGTTCTATGTAACCTGTCCCAAATTTTCCAGTTTGCCCCATAATTACCAGGAATATGATCACTGGCATGATGCCAAGCATGATCCAAAGGTAAAATTAACCAGGGTGATAACAGTTGATATAAAAATGATTGTGGTTGTGGTGAAATTTTACTATGACGCCATAAATCTAAAGCTGAAGTTAAACTGACACCCAAAATATACCAGCTAGGATCTTGTAGTAAATAAATAAATAACGAGTGAATCCACAAGTAAACAATAAAAAAACTCGTCCACAAAGTATTGCGAGAAGTTCCTAAAACATCTAGTGAGGTTACTGTATGATGGATTTGATGAATAGACCACAGCCATTTAGTATGAAATAGGCGATGATTCCAGTAATATAAGTAATCTACAAAAACAAAGCTGATGATAAAACTAGCAAGAAAATTCAGTTTCAATTCTCCCTGAAAATTTGGTATTAAAAACTGATATAATTGATATACAAAAGTGATTTGAAAAACAGGAACTATTATTCCTTGAAAACACAAACCAATAGTATCTAAAATCCAGTCTTCACGACTCTTGCTTAAAAATATAGTGAGTCTTTTATTGTTTGCTACAGTAAGAGTTAACAAGATGACAAAGACGGCAAAAACTAACATATAAGTTAATAAGTGTTACTTTATACTATTTGAATATTTTCTGCCCGTTATACTATCTTTCAGGTTCTACCTGGGAATTACTTAGAAGTGGCTCTGCCACTTCTTTTTCTAAAGTCTAAGCAAGATTTGGTTTGTCTGCTATACCCAAAATTTCAGATCTACAGACTTATCTGGTAGGGTTCTGGGATCTTCTCCAACAGCAATTTTGTTGCGGATAGATTCAACAAAAATGTGGATGGTGTCAGCGGGCGTGTTAGCAAAATGGCTGCCGTACTTGGCGATCGCCTCCCATTGAATACCCAAAGCCTTCACATCTTGATGAATAATATATTGAGCAGTCCAATGGACAAAGAGTCTTGCAAGTTTGTTCCAAATGCCATAGTTAAAAGTTACATCAGTGTAAACCAAAGTTGAGTCTTCTGTTTCAGGAACTGATTGGCTGGTGATAAATAGCCGTCTGTGTGGTTTCATGTCATACTCAACACTAGTGATATTCGGCATATGAAAGCTATCAGTATGACGAATCTCGTAACCTTTACTGTTGAGAAAGCGCGTAAACCAACCGAGATTAGTAGTTTCATTACGGTATTGTGCAAATACACAACCATTCCGTCTTTCTACAGTCATTTCTAGCTTTTGTTGGCGAGGTGTGCGAAAAACCCCAGGATGAACGCTGGCGGTATGGGGAATATCTATGAAGTTTTCGACACAGTTAGTAACGTTATTGCGGAAGCGGTTAATTACGCGCACCGTCTCCCATGCCGGCTGTTGATAGAAAGGCATTTGGAAAGGTTCAAATTCCTCAGTTGGGTATTGTGCTAGACGCACGTAAATATATCCATCTTGTTCTCTGGTGTCATATTGCAAAGCCCGGCGCGCTTGCGTTACTTGGAAATTTTCTCCTTCAGAGGGTACAGCTATCACCTTGCCAGTTTTGTCGTATATCCAACCGTGGTAAGGACATTGGATTTTTCCTTGACAGACTTTACCTTGAGAAAGACGGCTATTTCTGTGAATGCAGCGATCGCGTAATGCAACAGGTTTACCATCATCCCCGCGAAAAATCACTAACCACTCATCTAAAACTGTACGTTGCAAAACTGTATTTGATTTTAACTGTTTACTCAAAGCAACAATGTACCAAAAATCCTCAAATTTCACTTTTGTTCCCCACAAAGCCTAATCTCAATATCGCTAGTCAATTCGACTTGGCAGGCAAGTCTTGCTTGTTTATTTGCCGATGCAAATATATCTAAAATTTCTTGTTCTTCTTTACTAGGTGGTGGAATATCACCAGCTATCATTACCAGGCAAGTACCACAAATTCCAGTACGACAACCAAATAAAACTGGAGAATTTTCTACAGTGAGATGTTCAGAAAGTTGCTGATGCTTTTCTAATGCGATCGGTTGATAATCTGTTTCTGGGAAGTAAATAATACAGTGTTGTTTATTCATGAATTAAAAAATTAATAATTTTGGGGGTTCTGAATATCATTTTGGAGCCTGTTAACGAGGTTCAATCATATTTTATAAATCGACCACAGATGGACACAGATAAACACAGATAAATCATCCGTGTGCATCTGTTTTTATCTGTGGTTGTTATTAACATAAAATTGAATTTTGTAATCAATCTATGGATTTGATGCGACTCAAAGTGAATTTTTAATTAATTTCGTATTTCTAAGTATCAAATTTTTTTGACCAGATAGATGTTTCTAAACTATTTACATAATTCATATATTTAATCAATGGTTTGTCAATACTAATAATCGCATTAGGATTATAACGAATGTTGTCATAAATCATGCCATCTTCATCTCGCAAAAAATAATAAGCTAGCTTAGTAAGTAATAGTAGTATTCTACTGACAAACCAACCCCAAATTCCTGTTCTTTTTTCAGTTACATAAATAGGTTGAATTCGAGTTCTACCATCTTTAATAGGAGTGTAGGCGTAAATCATGTGTAATGGCGGAACTAACCGCACATTTTTCATGATAGTTAAAAGTCCAATACAGCCATCGGCATATCTCATTGTGTATTCGTAATTATTTCCAAGAATTTTTTGTCCCAGTCTTTCTCTAGGCGTAGTATTAGAAAATTGTCCTCTGAGGGTAAAATCAATAATTTGATTCAATTCATTTTGTTGTAAAAATAATTCCATTTTTATATTTAATTTATGTACGGTTTGCAGATGTTGAGCATCGATACCATTCATCATGCAAATATGGTGATGACAATTCCTTTCAAAGGCTTTGTCATGAATTGTCAAAAGAGATTTACCTTTCAGTTCATCAAATTCAGCAACACCATGAGGAGGATTTACATCTGGATACACCCAAATAAAATCATATTTTTCCTCAGTGGCATAAGCTTGTAGTTTAGCTTTTTCGGGAATATCTGATTGACAAGGAATATGCTGGCATTTTCCTTCACCATCAAATGCCCAATGATGGAAAAAGCAGCGAATTAGATTACCCTCAACTCGTCCAATTCCCAAATCAGTTCCTAAATGCGGACAATAGGCATCTAATGCTCTAACTTTGCTGTCTTCTCCACGAAAAATGACAATTCTCTGTTCATAAATATCTACAGATTTTGCCTTACCTGTTGGCAATTCTCGACTAGGACAAGCAATGTACCAGCCTTTAGCAACAACATCCCAATTGTTGAAGATTTTCATCTTTGATAGGGGTTGTGTATTTTGATTTTGAAACTGGTTCATTTTGCCCTAGCCCCTACAAACATTTACAATTGTGTTTCAACTTTTTCAGAAAGTTTAACTGCTGTTACTGTATTCATGCCAGCCGACAGGATTAAACCTGTAATGAAAAAAACGTCAATTATCAGCCCTAAAAAAACTGGTGGTCGTCCTGGTGTATTCCAAATTATAATTAAACCTGCATAATTCACTAATGTAATTGCAGGTATGCCAATTGCTGGAATAGCCCAACGTGCCCAATTTTCTCCCTTTTTAAAGGGGATAAATAATAATACTGCCAAGGCAGCAGCAACAGATAAATATCCTCCTCCCGATACCTTCATCAAAGATAAAAACTGCATTTGAAAACCATGTTCAATTTCTGACCAATTTACACCAACTGCTTGTTCTTGATAAGGTAATAAATGAGGTGTAAATAGGTAAGTTAGGGCAATACAAGCAATACAAAGAATAGCTACAAAATAACAGCTAAAAGCGATTTTTGTTTTTGTGTTCATTATGCCCCCGGCTTATTCTTCAGGTTTAGGGTTAAGAACGTAAAAAATTAGCAAAAGCCTGCTTTTGAATTCCCAGATATTTGGGAATAGAATTGGCTGCCATGATTGACATTTGTCGGTTATTTTCCCAAAGATAGTCAAGCTTCTCAAGGTAGACTTTATAAGATTCCATCGCTTCAGTGTGGGTTTTGTAGCTACGGTGCAGCCCTTCTGTTTCTTGGGTAAAGCACTGGCGCATCATGTCTTTGGCTTCAGCATCACTCATATTAAAAACAGGCGATCGCAAAATCTGATAGACTGCTGAGTACAATGCAGGGTCATACCAAAAAATCCCATTAATAGCCACAGAAAAATGATAATGGTCTTGTTGACAACCACGTATACCCAAGTTTGCTACTAGTTTCTCAAATGACGTCGGTGGTTTCAGACAGTGAATCACATCATGGGAGATAATCGTCGAACTATTGAAATGAAAGCTTTCATCCATGAAATGATAGTAGGAAATCTTGGCAGGAATCGGAGCAGTTTCCTGGTTGGGATGCTTTTGATAGTAGTTACTGAGTTTGTGCTGTACTAATTTACCGTTGAGTGTGCGCACTCCACGCACGGTGAAGTATTGGCAAGCTAAGAAGGTATTATCTGAGGATAAAAGTCCGAAGGCTTGCAATTGCAGTTTTTTCCAGCGACGCTTCCAAATATTAGTATCAGCAAACACCATTGTCTCAGTAAATGGGCCGCGCATTGTGTAGCTGAAGACACGCTTACCAAACAAAGCTATTTCTACTTGATTGGCGACTATCCGAAAAGCGTTGATGTGGGCACGTTCTTGAGAAGATTCTAAATCGAGTGTATCGCATACCAAGCGGAAATCTTCTTGGGCATAAAGCCCGGCAGCGCTAGTTTGATTAAAGTAGATCGTGGCAATTTCAGCAGAGATAATCTGTGAATAATAAGCTACCCAGTAAAGCTGGTTTAGGATAATTCTTTGAGTTGGACTAGCTTGTTCCCATAAAGGAGTGCCATAAAGTAAGGAAAATTCCTCCGGATTCCAATATTCATCCTTGCAACTTTCATAACAGAAACTTGCAGCAGCCTCGTCTAGTAATTTAGTATGATCTTGCTGTTTGTTGCGAGTGTGATTAATTTGGAGTTTTTTATAGATATTTTGATTTTCTAAACAGTGTGTTTTGTTTGAATTCATTTTTTGCACCTTCTGCCATCTGCCTCCTGCCCTCTGCTTTCAACTAAAATACACATTTGTTTGCTGGGAAAGGCTGAAATGCTCCCCGGCAAGATAGTTCTTCGACTATAACTTCTGTATTTGGGGAACGCATAAGCGATCGCAAAAGTTGCAAACGAGTACCACTGTGAATTTCTGTTTCTAGTTCTTCAAAAATCTTGACTTTCTGTGCTAAGGAGAGATAACCTTTTACTTTTTCAATTGCTGCTACCACACTTTGAGGCCCCACTTGCACCATCTGTAAAAATAATGCTAGCGTTTCAATCATCGTTTGTTGGCTGGATTTAGTCACAGCTACCCGATCAAACAAAGTCACGCCCGTACTGTGATGGCGACTCTCGTCTTGCAGAAATCCACACAACACCGCGCTTAAATCTGAACTGTGACAATCTTTGGCGAGACTGCGGTAATGGCTTAAACCCCATCCTTCTAGTACAACTTGCAGTATAAACAACAGCACTGATTTGTCAGAGCTTTCAACTAAATCACCAAGCAAGCGCAAGAATGGATCATCCGTTCCTACAAGTTCTGAAGTATCTATAAATTCACTAATCTGCGCCAGATGTGTAACTTCATCACTACTGAAAAGAGCGTACAGCATCCGCTCCTCAGTAGTTTCTGCCAGCGTTACCATTTTTGCCATGTAACCTACGCCCGCTTGTTCGATAAAGTAGGCTTCCGCCAACAATCCATAACTACAGAGATGCAAAATCTCTGCTTGTTCTTCTATACAGGCTTCTTTAAAAATACTGACTTTATCTAAACCAAAATGTTTAGCATCCCAGTAAGAGGACAAGGGGAGGTGGGGAGGTGGGGACATGGAGAATGTTTTTGATAGATTCTCCGCGTCTGTTTTCCCTAACCTACTTTCGAGTGCTGAAAATAGCACGCGACGCAACTTGTCTTGTGTATGTGCATGAGGTAAATCAAATCCGGCAATTTTATGATTGGTCATTGGTCATTAGTCATTGGTCATTGATTAGAGACGCGATTAATCACGTCTGTACAATTGCTCTCCCTGTTCCCCGTTCCCTACTCAATCATTCATCTCCCTTACTTTTCCCTCTCTCCAAGTCTCCCCGTCACCCCATCTCGCCATCACTAGCTGCCAGTTTCCCCAAGCAAGGGCTTTCTGTTTCTCAACGTGTTGGATAAACTGAAGGATGGATAAGTCTGCCTTAATCGGGGTTTTTAAGTCAAACTTGATGGTTTGGAAAATTCTGGTGTCACCTTTGGCGAAGTAGTTGCCTACTAAATTAGTTAGCCAAAGTAATATTCTATTCAATAACCAACCGTGAATACCTGGACGTTTTTGAGTAATTAGTATAGTTTGACCTTCAGTTTTTCCCCCTTCTAAAAGGCGCAGAGCAAACATGATGTGGAAATGCAAAAAATCGGGGCCTACAGTTACCGTACCAGTGCTGCCATACCAATAGCACATACTATAGGTAACAGCATTTTTGTAGAAGGGGCGGATTAATTTTAAGAATAAAGAATTATCACCTCCGCGTGTGGTGTTGCTAAAAATAATGGCGTTTTCATTTACCTCTTGTCTTTCAAAAACTATATCTACTGGGAAGTTATGAACTGTATTGAAGTGATGGGCATCAATTGCGTTAATCATCACGACGTTGGGGTGACAGTTTTTAACAAAACGCGCACCAAAGGCGGCATCGCATTCTGCGTCTGCCAATTCTGGAACAAAGGGTAGGGGTTGTTGTGGAGTTTTGCCAGTCCAAATCCAAATCATTCCATACTTTTCGGCAGTAGGCCAAGTTTTTAGCTTGATGGGAAGTGTTTCTCCCAAACAAGGAACATCAACACAACTGCCATCAGCATCAAACTTCCAGTTGTGGAAAAAGCAACGGAGTGCATTATCCTCGACTTTACCTTCAGCAAGGTGAGCGCCCATGTGCGGACAGTAGGCATCAAAAGTAACTGCTTTGCCATCTTTGCCACGGTAAATAGCTAGTTCTCTACCTAATAAAGTCAGAGATTTTACCTGATTCACACGCAGCTTATGGGAAGGAATAGCCCAGTACCACCCCTCGATAAAACGCTCTGGATTATTAAAATTTTTGGTATGGCGATTCGAGTTAACAGACTGCGAGTTAACATTCATCTTAATAATTTAACTAGAGCAGAATCGGCTGATTATATAATTCCCAATCTCAAAAAACTGTTCTATTAAATAATGATTAGGGAACTGTAGAAGCTAATCTTGGTTTATCTTTACATATTTGTGTTGCCGAATCATCTGCAAACCACATCCGCCTGCCAGCACGGGTAAGGTTCTCTTCACTAATTTCTGTTAGGCAAACCAACTCGTCTCCTTGAAGATGATTGGGGTTACGCATCTCAAAGAACTGGATGTGGGGATCTTGCAGTCTTTCGGGGGGAATGCCTTGCAGTGACTCACGCAGAATTTGAGGATGGGGAAAGCGAACTACTCCAGCTTGTTGATCGTAGTACCTACCGAAGCGATCGCACGCCAAAAATTCTAGCAAGCGCGAAATATATTCTGGTGTTGGTGTATCGTATCGTGGGTAAAATTCCTGCCAAAAAATTGGCAAAAAACGATAGGTACGATAGCCACTGGAAATTAGCAGCCAATAAAGTTTTCCTTGACAGTATTCATGACGAAGCTTATTGACTGAGGCAATCCAAGCACGAGACAGTATCGAGCTTGACCAAGCACTAGGGTCTATAATAGTATCCCCGGAGTAAACAACATTGAGACTTTCACCCTCAAATTTAGTTTTGTAAATTAAAAGCGTAGAAAAACCTTGCAATTTTTCTAATTTTTCATCTTTGAAGAGAATAACCCAGTTTTTATTTGCTAAATCTCCATCAAAAATATTTCGCTTCACACCCTGAAAGTGAGTGCTGATGAGCAAGTACATATCCTCCATATCTTCTTTTGATAAATCTTTAGTGCTAATTAAGTAGCTTTCCATCGCTTTCTCATAAAAAATTATGCCGTTCCATTATATGAACTGTAATATTTGTTTTGATGGAGCTATAAAGTTTTGTGTCAGAAGAAGAACTGTCTTATGGGCTAGGGGCTAGCCCCTAGTACCCAATCACTAATCTTACTGATAACGATGGAGTTTATGAGTGGATACTACCCATCCCATTTTAGGAAGTTTAATTTATTCATATTACTAACCTGAAAAACCGGAAGATTTCTAGAAAAATACAATTATAATCAGCGGTTTTATAAGAATTTTTTTTGATACAGCAAAACTGTTAGTAGTGTATCTGAAAAAGGATTTTTATCATGCATCAATAAATATCACTTTAATATTAGAAAAACTATGCAATCGAGAATTTGGGTTTCTAGCTTTTTCCTAGCTTTTTCCTGGTTGATATCTCCAGCGATCGCTGGTGTAACAGTCAACATTCCTGAGACATGGGCGAGCAACACCACAAAATCTTCTCCTGCTACCACTGCAAAACACATTACTGTTACCAAAGCCGAGTTTGGAGTTCTCAGGCAAGAAAAGGGTGGAAAAGTTACATTGATCCCAACAAAAAAAGTGCCACTGCTAGAAGGAGTTAAATATGGTTGGCGTCTTCACCTTAAAGACTATAAAGGCGAAGTAACGTGGCGAGAAGTACTACAACTACCAGAACCTCCCGAAACCTGGGGTACAACCAACACCGAAAACTTTTCATTATCAGCAGACGGCACCGCAGCACAAACAAAACGCAAAGATTCTGCTAAAGATGGAGTGATAAAAAATTCTTGGACGATCGCTCCTGGCGATCCATTGGGTAAACATACTATCGAAGTCTACATTGGCGATCGCCACGTTGCTACTTTTAATTTTGAAGTAGTTCCACCAAAAAGAGAGAAGCCAGCTACCAATACTTGATAAGGTTTGGAAAACTATGTCGTCAGATTGAGGAAATTTTTCCTGATATTATTAGTTTTTGTAAAGCAAGACGTAAGTACTTAGACAGAATTAATTACAAAAAAAGCAAGGGGCAGGAGTCTGTGGGCGCGTAGCGGGTAGAAGCAGGTAGGCAGAAGGATATGATAAAAAACAAGGTGAGTAAATGTGAGTTAATAGCCTCCCCTCTGTTGCCCATCCTCCTGGTGCTTCCTTGCTTATTCTGTACCCAGTTCATTCAGGGCTACTTATTTAGCTTGATTTTGAGAGAATTATGAAAGCAAGCAAAGGTAATTTCCGAAAAATTTTGTTGAGTATTGTTGGTGTAGGTAGCCTTTTTGCTTTATCTGCTTGTAGTCAACCAACGGTGGATAATACAACTACTCCTTCGATTGCACAAACACCAATAGAAACTAGCTCACCCATTGTTCAACCTTCTCCAGCTAAAACTGCACCCGCAATGGAAATTCCGGCTGGCACAACTGCAAACCAAACTTTTGCAGAACTCGCTCAGTCACCAGCCAGCCAAGGATCTTTCAAGACTTTAACAAAAGCAGTCGCAGCAGCAGGCTTAACCAAACAATTGTCTGCAAAAGGCCCTTATACTGTATTTGCACCTACTGATGCTGCTTTTGATGCTCTACCACAAGGTACTGTAGAAAACCTCCTCAGACCAGAAAATAAGCAAAAGTTAGTCAGGCTTCTTGCTTACCATGTTGTACCGGGGCAAGTCACATCCAGTCAGTTTACATCTGGAGACGTAAAAACAGTTGAGGGTTCTCCTGTCAAAGTTAAAGTAGACAGTGCTAAGAATGCACTCACTGTAAACAGTGCCAGAGTCACTCAGGCGGATATTCCGGCTAAAAATGGTGTTATTCACGTAGTTGACAAGGTAATTCTGCCTCCAAAATTTTAAGCAGATTAAGAGAGCCAGAGGCTCTAGTTCTCGTTACCAGGTTGGCTCTAGTTCTCGTTACCAGGTTCAACCTGGTAACGAGGATTTGGTTGAAGGCTTTGCCTGGTGGCTGTTGAGACTGTTGCTAGATGCGAATCTACAGAGTTTGTATGCTGAGATCTTGCACCGCTCTCCGTAAGGTGAGCACTGCTTAACTTTCCTCAAGCCCTTATTTTTACGTTATGGGCAGTGCCCACCCTACAACAATTGCAATTAAGCATGAATATGAGTAGATAATTCTTAATTGGCTGTAATACATTAAATTTAATATGAAAATAAATTATAAACTGCCAATTGTTTATATTTCATAGTAAAAATTTTCTGTTGCTTGTATTGTATTCAATTTAAATTTGCTAAGTTTTTTCATTTAAATTTTTATTCTGGAAGCTCCCCGACTTCTCTAAAATTCGGGGTTCTATGTTTTGTTTATTTTGGCTTGTTGAGAGCATAAAAAAAACTCTCCAAGGGCTAGACTCGGAGAGAACAGTCATGGGTAAATGTTAAGGGAAATCAGTAAGTGAACCAACCAGAGAAGACTACAATAACTCTCATGTCACTCAGCTACTAAATACAATTATCTTCAAAATTACGAAAACTGAGCATCAATATTAATAATGTAATAATGTTGATGCATTGTCTCTTACAGCAAGAGAATATAAACATAATTAGAAGCTAGATGGAACAAGAGCTTGTGCGCAGGCGTAAGGGTATTAATAACATCTATTTATCTAGTAATATCTACATGGTTCATAAACAAAAATATTTAGCGGCTAATAACTAATAGCTAATAGCCTTTTGACTATTAACTTTTGATGCTCAATCTCAATAAACTAGTATCAATGTCTGCTAATTTCGCACAACCGCTTAATGCCATTGCCACGTCTAGCTCATCGCGTAAAATTTCAATCACATCAGCTACACCCGCCTCTCCAGCTAAGGCTAATCCCCACAACACTGGACGACCTATTAATACAGCTTTAGCCCCTAACGCGATCGCTTTGAGAATATCAGTACCTCTACGAATACCACCGTCTAAAAGCACCTCAGCACGCCCATCTACAGCTGCTATCACTTCAGCCAAGGCGTCTAATGAAGCGATCGCTCCATCTAATTGACGTCCACCGTGATTAGAAACTATTATTGCCTTGACACCACACTCAACAGCACGAGCAGCATCATCACCCCGTAAAATCCCTTTAATTGCTAATGGCAGGGGGCACAAAGATTGCAACCATTCCAAATCTTGCCAAGTTACCGCCGCATCTAGCTGCTGGGCAAAATAAGTAAATAGCCCAGATTCTCCCTGCTGAATAGGAATACTAAGTCCCGATAAGTTAGTCAGGTTACCGAGTTGTAAACCTGGTGGTAGAGTAAATTGGTTGCGCGTATCTCGTTCCCGACGTCCAAGCACAGGTGCATCTACAGTTACGCACAGTCCATTGTAACCTGCGGCATAAGCACGCTCTACCAACGCACGAGTTAATCCGCGATCGCGATGGATATATAGCTGAAACCACAAGGGTGCAGTTGGGTTGTGCGGATGATAGGCATCAGCCACATCTTCCATACTCTGAGTAGACAGCGTACTCAACACCATGCCCACACCTGCCTTTGATGCAGCAGTTGCTGTTGCTAGTTCTCCCTCTCGATGGGCAAGACATTGAAATGCCATCGGCGCAATCAACAGTGGCATTTGTAGGGGTTGATTCAACACTGTGGTTGCCAAAAGGCGATCGCTCACATCCACCATTACACGCGGGCGTAGTTTAATTTTGGTAAAAGCAGTTCGGTTATCCCGCAAAGTGATTTCATCCCAAGCACCACTAGAGTAGTAATCCCAAGCTATCTGAGATAGACAATCAGCGGCTCGCTTTTCATACTCAAATAAGTTCAGCGGTTTATTAATCTCTGCCATCTCCCTAACCTGCCACTGTAACAATTTTAGAGAGAGATGGTGTTATGTAGCGACTCTTGATGCTTTTTTTGACACAACGGAATTTCTATCCAAAACTCGGTTCCTTCCCCCAATTCAGACTCACACCGCAGCACGCCTGCGTGTTTTTCTACAATAATTTTGTAGCTAATCGATAAACCTAATCCTGTTCCTTGACCTACAGGTTTAGTAGTAAAAAATGGATCGAACAGCTTGCGCTTCACTTCTTGAGTCATACCCGAACCATTATCGGCAATTAGCACCACCACTCTGCTATTATTCACAAGCTCGGTACGAATTGTAATTTTGCTAGAGTTATTGCTAATCTCTAGGTGGGAGTGCTTCTGGTTGTAGCTATCCAAGGCATCAATAGCATTACTAATAATGTTCATAAACACCTGATTCAATTGCCCCGGATAGCACTCTACTAGAGGTAAGTTGCCATAATCCTTAATAATTTCAATCGCTGAATGATCTGGTCTAGCTTTGAGACGATTTTGTAAAATCAGCAGGGTACTGTCAATACCTTCGTGAATATCAACTGCTTTCATCTCTGCTTCATCCAAGCGGGAGAAGTTACGTAAAGACAGGACAATATCCTTAATTCGTTGAGTTCCCATTTTCATGGAACTCAGTATCTTGGGCATATCGTCAATAAGAAAATCTAACTCAATATCCTCAGCCTTTTCTTGAATTTTCTGTTTGGGGTTCGGGTACTCTTGTTGGTAAAGGCATAATAGTTCCAGCAAGCCTTTAGTATATTCATTTACATGACCAATATTACCGTGAATAAAGTTAACGGGATTGTTAATTTCATGCGCCACTCCTGCTACAAGTTGACCAAGGCTAGACATTTTCTCGGTTTGAATTAGTTGAGCTTGAGTTTGCTGGAGTTCGTGTAAGATTTTCTGGAGTTCTGCTTCCGCTTCTTTGCGTTCAGTAATTTCACTCTCTAAGCTGTCGTTGACTTTACTCAATTCCTGACTGCGCTCAACCAAAATACTGTAAGATTCAGCAAGTTTGTCTGCCATACGATTAAATTCATTAGAGACTTGCTCAATTTCATCACCACTTTGAATGTTCAGACGGTATTTCAAATCACCAGTGCCAATTGCTGTAGCTCCTACCTGTAATTTGTGCAAGGATTGAATCACTGGACGCAAGATGAAGAAGAACTTACTAGCAGAAATAACCAGGATGATAAGTACAATTCCATAGGATAATAAATGCGAAACTTGCTGAAGTTGATGTAATTCTTGCTCAACCAGGTGCTTTTGCTGATGGGAATCTTCGATCAACTCATCTAAAAAAAAGTCAATATCTCTGTCAAAAGCATTAATTGCCCGAAAGTCTTGTTGAGAATCTGCCATAGATGTCTCAGACGTGACAGTTGCCAAATTTGTCAGTTGTGTTCCCAAGCGAACAAGAAATTCATGACGGCGACGAATATTCTCTAGCTCAGGAGATTGGGGCATTAGTTTTTCCAACTCCTCAAGCTCTTTCAAAACATTTGTTTGATACTTTTGTATATCTGAATGCTGAGTTTTAACCAATACATAGTCTTTAAGTGCGTGGACTTCATGTCCTACAACCGCCTGTACCTTCCAAGCTAATTCAATAGTACGGCTGGCTTGCTCTAACTTCATGTGGGCAGACTCTTCCATTTGGTTACGCCAGATTGTACTCCCACCTAAGACAACAGCGATTAACCCAACCACAAAAGCAGAAGTGCCTATAAATTTAGTAGAAATATTCATTTTGCCCCCTGAGAATTGAGATTAAGTTGTACCCGCAGTTGCTCAATCGGTGCATAATCTGATGCCACAACCAAGGTGTAACCGGCTGCTTGAGTGCCGACGATATCTTCCATGCCTGCGGGAGTGTTAAGGAATGCTCGTTTTAACTCTTTAATCACTATAGGGGATAGTTTTTTGGAAACCAGCATTGGTGAATGGGGAACAGGAGCGGATTCCCAAAGGATTCTAGAGTTTTCAGGAGTCAGTCTGCCAATTGTCTGCCGTTTGATGTAAGAAGGAATGTTAGTGGCAACTGCATCAACAAGCCCATCTTCGAGCATTGCTTCGGTTTTGGCGTGAGTTCCAGGAAAGATGACTTGGGTAAAGTCACGCTCAGGTTTAATCCCTAGCTTTGTCAAGGCTGCCAGTGGCATCAGATAGCCAGATGTAGACGATTTACTGACAAATGCAACTCGCTTACCCTTCAAGTCTTGTAGCGTCTTGATTGTGCTATTTTTGTTGACGATAATTGCGGCTCTATACCAAGGTCGCCCTGTATATTTATCAATGGGAGCAACTAACGGTTCAACTTCTGCACCCCGCTCCAATGCTTCAAAGTAAGACACGGCTCCTACATAAGCCATATCTATTTTCTCTTCTACTAACCAATCAACTACTTGTTTATAATCCTTAGCAATTTGGAAATCCACCTGTTGTCCGAGTGCTTTTTCTAGGTATTCATCCAACGGTTTAATCATCCGTTGTTGTTCTGCCTGACTTTGAGTTGGTAACACTCCTATTCTGAGGTTTTGTTTATTGTATTTGCTATCTAAATTTTCTTGCTCACTCATAGCCTTGTTAGATTGAACAGTACAGCCGAGAGCTAACAAAGCAAGCATCACAGCTAAACCAAGCAATGTTTTCTTGGAAATTTTTTGTAAAAATAAATGCATTTTTCAAATATTGTTTGATTGCAGCAATTTAATGTTTGTTCTATCTTCATTTGGGATTAAAGCTATATTTCCCAAATAAATTACACAAATAACACTTTTGAAGGTTTGTAATGATTGGGGAATGATTTCAAGCTTTTATGTCCAGCATATGTAGAAAAAATGAGGAAATAATGAGGATTATTATTTATTTACAAAAAATGCTCAGGTTGCAGTTTTGTGATAGGTAGGAAGAGGAGAAGACACAAGGAAAACTGAGAAGCTCAATCTCCGTGTCTCCCGATAGAGTTGCAAGTGGTAAGAGCGCAGTTACAAATAGAGAAGTAATAGTGTTCAGTTAGAAAGACTTATGCACAAAAGATTATTATTACTAAGTAATTCAACCAACGTTGGTGAAGATTATCTCTTATATGCTCGTCAGGAAATTCAGAACTTTTTAGGAGCATCTGTCAAAAAAGTCTTGTTTATACCCTTTGCAGGTGTAACGTTAACTTTTGATGCATATACCGAAAAAGTAGGAAAAGTCTTTAAAGATATAGGTTATGAGATTGAAGCTATTCATCGAACTGATAATTATCATCAAGTAATCAAACAAGCAGAAGCCATAGTTATTGGTGGTGGCAATACCTTTCACCTAGCTTATTGGCTACATAAAACCGCAATAATTGACATAATCAAAGAAATCATAAATAACAAAATACCTTATATTGGCTGGAGTGCAGGCTCAAATATCGCTTGTCCGACAATCAAAACTACCAACGATATGCCAATCATTGAGCCGATAAGTTTTAGCGGATTAAATCTAGTTCCTTTTCAGATAAATCCTCACTATACGGATGAAGTGATTCCCCATCACAATGGAGAAACAAGGGAAGCTAGAATTAGAGAATTTTTAGTTGTCAATCCTGATGTTTATGTTGTTGGTTTAAAAGAAGGAACTATGTTAAAAGTTGAAGGCTCAACAATTAAATTAGTTGGCAATCAAACAATGCGTTTATTTAAATTTGGAGAACCAATTGTTGAATATGATTCCAATTCTAATCTTGATTTTCTTTTACGACTTTTCCGGTCTGAGTAAATTTTAGATAGGTTTGTGATGATAATTGAAAAAAGTATATGATAGATAGCAAGGTAGCAGCAAATAACTGTACCCAACTAGAAACCAGGCTACCTGTTGCTTCTAATTGCCTATGCTTTTACAGTTTTTATATATGTTGTAATTTGTCAACTACCATATGTCGTAATTAGTGGATAGCCAGTTAGACATTTTTCGCACTCTATTGGATATAACTAGTACAAAAATGAATTGTAGTCAGTAGGTAGTATTTATCAACTCTTGCAAAAATTATCATACCCTTTACAGTAAGGCTTTAGTTGTAATTAAAACAAAAACCTTACACAGTAAATAAAATGTTACTCCATAAATAAGCAGGCAGTTAAATGGGAGTAAAAACATTTAATCCTGGTCATACTTTAGAAAGTTCTCGTGGAATTGTATACATCAAGCAAGTTAACTTACTTAAATGTTTTGCAAAGAGTATTTTTAACGACTTGTTTGTTACAGATCAAGTTGTTCACAGTCTTCAAGAGCATTTGGAGGCAGCTGTTAATTGGCTCAAGCTAGCTCATACTGTTAATCCAAATCATGGGATGAGTTGGGGATATTCACTCAAAGGTGGATGGCGAGCTTCCTACCGCGAGATATCTGGTTATATTGCTGTAACATTCTTTGACTTGGCTAGACAGTTAAAAGATGATGATTCATACAACCGAGCAGTAGCAATCTCTAAATGGCTTTGCCAAGTGCAGAACGCTGATGGTTCAATTTCCGATCCACGCTACGGTACTGAAGGGATAGTTTTTGACACAGGTCAGGTACTGTTGGGGTTAGTTAGAGCATTTGAAGAGTCGCAAGATTTACATTTTCTACAGGCAGCTCAAAAGGCTAGAGATTGGCTAATTAAGGTTGCTGATTCAGAGCACCGTTGGACTCGTAACACACACTTTGGCATTCCACACGTATACAATACGCGTGTGGCATGGTCTCTTCTCAGGTTTAATGCTTTTAGCCCAAGTCTTGAAGGGGAGAAAGTTGCACTGGCTAACCTAGACTGGGCATTAAGTCAGCAGCGAAATGGATGGTTTGAGCAATGTGCTTTTAGACGGGAAGATATACCCTTTACTCACACGATCGCCTATACTATTCGAGGTCTTTTAGAGTCGGGCATTCTACTTAGGGAACAGAAGTATATTGATGCTGCCATTAAAGGAGCAGAGGCAGTAATTGAACACTTACGAGATGACGGGTTCATTCCGGGTCAGATTGATACTGAAGGTAGAGCGCATGGAAACTACTGTTGTCTAACAGGCAACTGCCAAATGGCTATTATATGGCTCAAGATTTTCCAAATAACGGGGGAGCAGCAGTTCTATCATGCCGCTACCAAAAGCTTGCGATATGTAATGTCTTACCAAGACATCAGTACTTCTGACATAAACATCCGTGGTGCAATCAAGGGGTCACACCCCATTTGGGGTAAATATACTCGATTATCTTATCCAAGCTGGGCTACAAAGTTTTTTATAGACGGTTTGCTAATGCTCTCTAACCTAGAACCGTAAATAGCATTTCGTCACTAACATAACTGTTTACTTGCTCCTGTTATAGCTAATGTAAATAGGGTTACAACAGTGAATAGAGTGCAAATTCTCAACGGCTGGTTTGATCCTGTAACAACTGAAGAGGTTTTAGATTACGTAACTCAGTCTATACAATTAGGTACTAAAGGTTACGTTTGTACAATCAATACCGCTATCTTGATTATGATGGCTTCAGAGCCTCGATTACAGCAGTTCGTTAATCAGGCAGCGTTAGTTGTGGCTGATGGTCAACCTTTGGTGTGGGTATCACGATTATTTTCCCGTCCTTTACCAGAGCGAATCACAGGAATTGACCTCATCGACTCTATCGCAAAACTATCCGAAAGCAAAAAATTCCGGCTCTACCTGCTGGGAGCTAGCAAAGATGCGATCCAACTGGCAGCAGCAAACCTTCAACTAAAGTATCCTCGACTTGAAATATGCGGTTTCAATGATGGTTATTTCTCTCCTGCTGAAGTACCTGAACGCATACATGCAATTCGTCAAAGCGGTACTCAAATTCTTTTAGTTGGAATGGGAGTACCCAAGCAGGAGTTTTTTTTGGCAGAATATTGGTCAGCTTTGGGAGTCAATTTGGCTATTGGAGTTGGCGGCAGTTTCGATGTGATTGCAGGTAAAAAGCGGCGAGCGCCTGTCTGGATGCAAAAATTAGGCTTGGAATGGCTCTTTCGACTACTCCAAGAACCGCGGAGATTGTGGAAACGTTATTTGGTAACAAACGTACAATTTATCTATTACGTTTTACGTGAAATTTCATACTATTACTGTGTCAAGAGGCGCTTGCTATTGCGTCTTAGTAGGCGCTATCGCTTTCTGCACCGCAAAATGCTCGGCTATTTCTCTCCTCCTAATTATAAAAAACCACGAAAGTATTAAGTTGAACTTATCTCGAATTCCAGTTATCTCTTAAATCTTCTAAAGTTTCAAATATAGCTTTTAGTTGTGGTGCCGTAAATTTCTGATTAGCAGATGCAAAAAACTCTGATAGATTAGCTAATTCTTGGTGTTCGTAGACGCTTGCTTGTAAAATCATTTCTAGTTGGTCAAGTTGGCGAACAAATTGCGCTTCAATAGTCTCTCCCTGTTCGTATTCTTCCCATAGAGCAATCCATTCTGAGCCGCCATTAAGTTTACTTAGTACTTGCAAAATAGACTGTCTTTCGAGTTGATATTTTTGATTTACTTCAATTTCGTCATGTGGAGTAAAATCACCAGCATAGATTTCTCCAAAATCATGGATTAAAGCCATACGAATAAC
>NZ_AJLN01000137.1 GCF_000317285.1 Chlorogloeopsis fritschii PCC 6912
CTACCCATTATTGGAGGGTATGCCTACACTGATGCTAGAGTTACCAAAGATAATGCCATTCCAGAAGGAAATCGGCTGTTTTCTGCTCCCGAACACTCATTCAACCTATGGACAACCTACAGAATCCAACAAGGTGATTTGCAAGGACTGGGATTTGGTTTAGGCTTCTACTATGTTGGTGAAAGAGTAGCAGATTTAGCTAATACTTTAGAGCTACCTAGTTACTTCCGCACCGATGCTGCAATTTTCTATGAACGTGAGCAATTCCGCGCCGCCTTGAATTTCCGTAATATCTTTGATGTAGATTACTATACAAGTCGATTTGGATCTGGAACATTTGTTATGCCCGGCACTCCTTTTACCGTTCAAGGAACGATTTCATGGAAGTTTTAAGTTGCTAGATGTTCACGAGTATTTCTTGGCGTTACTTCACCCATTTACTGCTTTTGGGTGTCCTCACAGCAATACTGGTTTCGGCTTGCAAAACAACTAATGATACCAGTCTTACTAGCTATAAACAGCCTGTTGAGGATTGTCGAACGGTGCAACATATAATGGGTAGCACCTGCATTCCTCGTAACCCTCAACGGGTTGTGACTCTTGATGGTTTAGAAAATACTTTGGCATTAGGTATCCGTCCTATTGCATCAACATTTGTTCCAGGATTTCCGCAGCCCAAATATCTTAAGGGTAAACTAGATCAACTAGAATCTGTTGGAGATTACAATAGCCCGAATATCGAAAAGATTTTACGGCTCAAACCAGACTTAATTGTGTGTAGCTCTAGAGTAGAAGGTATTTACAAACAGCTATCTTACATTGCACCTACGGTGGTACTCAATATGCCCTATCCTCCCCCTTCCTGGAAGGAGCAATTAGAGGAGCTTGCTAAAGTTTTAGGTAAACAAGAAGTTAGTAAACAACTGATGGATGAATATTGGCAAAGAATTGAAAAACTTCAACAGGCTTTAGGCGTTGACGCAGCCTCTCCCAAGCAGAATCGCCGTGAAACAATGAAAGTGTCGATCGCCAATGCATCTTCAGAATACGGAATTTGGTCTTATGTCTTATGGAGAAAAGCATCCTTCTGGCTCAGTTTTGAAGGATATTGGTCTACAACGTCCCAAATCACAAAGAGGAGATTTCTTCTATATAGAAAATATATCTAAAGAAACAATATCTGATATTGATGGGGATATTCTCTTTTTTGCATCTTGGGAAAGGGAAGATGATAAGAAGACGTTAGAGAAGCTTAAACAAAGTTCTTTGTGGAGCAAACTCAAAGTTATTCAACGCAATCAAGTTTATTTCGTCGGTTCACATTGGCATCAATCAGATATTTTTGCCATTAACGCCATTCTTGACGATTTAGAAAGATACCTTGTCAATACACCTTAATTCTCTTCGTCTGTAAATCATGCGATCGCAATATGCTTTTAAAGTTATGCTTTGCCGATCGCCACCACCCATAGCTTAGATATAGAGAAACCCAAAGCACAAAACTAACTGGGAAAAACTAATAAATTTTCAACAATCATAAATGCTGACTAGCGCTCGCTGCTCAACCTTTATCTTTAGCCAATAATTTGCACTTTTGGGATAAAAATTTGCCTTTTTTGGATAGACCAATAACATAAGAGCGATTAAAATTGTCTACATCTAACTTCTTGTTAAAAGATAACACGAAGACTTATTAGCACTGAATGGTATCTATGCAAATTTGTGGCATATACAGTCAGAGTCAGTGTTTCATTAATACTTGCATTTAACTATAGTTGGCTGAAAACAGCTTTGTATTATATTACACAATTTATACCAGCACTAAATGAAAGTTTTTCTGAGAGTAGCTGTGCTTATGTATACTTTAGATTCCTTGAAAACAAAATTAAATGCTCAAGGTTATCGGCTTACTCCTCAACGTCTATTAATTGTTCAAGTGTTTCAAAATTTACCAACTATTCATCCTTTAACTGTAGAGGAACTGCATAGGTTAATAATAGAACGTGGAGAAAAAATGAATTTGAGTACGGTGTATCGCAATCTCAAATTTATGACGCGAATAGGAATTGTACGGGAAGTCAAATTAGCACAAATACGCAAATATTACGAACTTAATACCGCTTTTTGTGAGCATCACCATCTTGTTTGTGTTCAATGCCATCAGACGATCAAGTTTATCAATTCCTCTATCATCCAAACGGGATTGAGGGAGGCAAACAAACATGGGATGCAAATGCTTGACTGTCAGCTTATCCTTCATACTATCTGTTTTGATGCCCTACAGATGGGGTGGCCTAAATGTGTATCCAGTGATTGGAGATGTTCCCGCTCTGTTGCGCCAGAAGCAGCCAACAGTTTCAACCATCGAAATCTGAAGCCAAGAATTAGTAGTAACGAAAAAATTGTGCGGCGAATTGAGTTGAGAGGGGAACGTATTGTAGTTTGTACACCAAAAGATGAGATAGAAAAATATCAACATAAAGCAAAGTTGATTCCAGGATGGCGCTTATCTAGGAAAGATAAGTACTGGTATTTTCCTTTAGAAAAAGTGCCAGAGGTGCTAAACCTGTTTCAAGGATACGAAATTGATCCAAAAATAGAAGTTGTTCTTGCCCTCATCAAAGAGCAACAAGTTGATTATGGATGCTAGAATGCTTAAAATTTGATTGTAGGCTCCAGAAAATTATCGAAACGAAAGTAACATCAATACTGTTTTCAAAATTTATTAGTTGATTTAGGGACGATTGTTAAAAATCAAACTTGAGCGACTTTTTGACAAAATTACTGAACTCACTCATGCGCAAAAAAGAGCTTTAGATTTACTTGGTATTACTCTGATTTCTACCCACCAAATCTGTAACTAAAATATTTAAAACCCTTGGTGAGTAATTTATATGACTTTTTTCAAGGTGAAAGTTCAGGCTAATGGTTGTGAACAATCAGATGGCGATCGCGTGATTATCAAATAGTAGCAACAGTTCAAGCTGGTAACAAAGGTTTGATAACTCTATCTCCAGACTGTTGAAACTGATGCAAAATTTGAATATGGGTATTTAACCTATGACTTCAAAAGCCTCTTTGATTTTTAATCCATCTTCGGGTCAAGGCGACCCAGTCGAACAACTAGTTACAATTCGAGACATTTTAGAGCCTGCTATTAACTTAGATATTTGCCCTATTCACAATAAAGAGATTGGTGCTGCTGAGTTAGTCCGCAGAGCTATTGCAGAGGGCGCATCCATGATTCTTGTCGCTGGAGGTGATGGCACCATTTCAGCTGCTGCCGAAGCCTTAATGAATACCGAAATTCCTTTGGGCATAATTCCCACAGGGACTGCCAATTCTTTTGCTAGAGCTTTGGGTATTTCCAGTGATATTACAGTTGCCTGCCAAACTATTTTAACGGGCATAAACCGAAGAGTAGATATAGCGCTTTGCAACGGCAAACCTATGGTTTTACTTGCAGGTATTGGTTATGAGGCAGAAAGTATTGAGCAAGCAAAACGCCACCTAAAAAAGCTTTTTGGAGTTTTGGCATATATCCAAGGCGGAATCAAGCAATTTTGGAATTTAAAGGCATTTGAAACTCAAATTGAGACTGAAAATCAAACCATGTGTTTGCAATCTGTAGCTGTCACGATCGCTAATGCTGCTCCTGTAACTTCCTTCCTGGCTCATGGAGCGGCAGGTGTAATTTTGGATGATGGTTTACTAGATGTTACAATCGTTGCCCCTACCAATCGAACAAATGCTTTATTTGCCGCTTACCATCTTTTAATCACAGGCTTTACTGGTAATACTACCAACCGTAATGATATTCAGCACTTGCGAGCAAAATCTGTAAAGGTTAGAACTGAACCTCCACAAAAGGTAGTTTTAGACGGTAACTTAATTGAAACTACTCCTGTAGAAGTAAATTGCATTCCAGGAGGTTTAACTGTCGTAGTGCCCAGTCAATAGGGGATTGGGAAGAAGAGGACACGGGGATGCGGGGACACGGTGACAAGGAGAGATGGGGAAGCTCTTGAAGTTGGGGAAGCTGGGGGAGTAAAGTGAATAACGATTCTCCCCTTTCTCCACGGCAGTTGCTACAAGTCTCTTAACCCGCAAGGGCGCACTGCCTCCCCTGCTGCACCTCTCCCCCTGCTCTCTTCTTTGTCTCTAGTCCCTAGCCCCTAGTCCCTAATCCCTAGCTTCCATCACTATTCAGTCACATTTGCTTGTTAAGCTGTCTCTGCATATCACTTTTAATCAAAATATTTCTATTGGTATTAATACAACCCAAGACTTGAGATTGGATTAGGATGAAAAGGAGCTGCTGTGACTGGACAAACTCCCCCTTCATACCAACCGACTAGCTCCCGACGTGAATTGCAGGAGCTAGTACAAGCACAATTGGAAACATTGCTGGCTCAACAGAACTATGAAGGAGCTAAAGCTTTGTTGGTTCCTGTTCAACCAGTAGATATTGCCGAAGTGATTGGCAACTTACCAGAAGCGATGCAGGCGATCGCTTTTCGGTTGCTTTCTAAAAAAGAGGCGATCGAGGTTTATGAATACCTTGATTCCAATGTACAGCAAGCACTTCTGGAAGAATTTAAGCGTCAAGATGTATTGGATATTGTTGATCGGATGTCACCCGACGATCGGGCGCGGCTATTTGACGAACTACCAGCAAAAGTTGTCCGGCAACTCTTACAACAACTAACTCCTGCCGAACGCGATGCAACTGCTCTGCTTTTGGGTTACAAACCCAATACTGCGGGGCGAATCATGACGCCAGAATACCTATCGTTGAAAGAAAATATGACCGTTGCCCAGGCTCTAGAGAGAATTCGCAGCCTGGCAGATGTGAGTGAATTAATTTACTACCTCTATGTCACTGATGATGCTCGTCGCTTGAGTGGAACTCTCTCATTACGGGATTTAATTAAAGCTCAACTAGAAGAATTCATTGGTAATATCATGACAACAGATGTGGTATACGTTCATACCGATACCGACCAAGAGGAAGTTGCCCGCACGATTCAGCGTTATGACTTTGTGGCAGTGCCTGTCGTGGATACCGAGAAAAGATTAGTAGGTATTGTTACTGTTGATGATGTTCTTGACATCCTAGAACAAGAAACCACCGAGGATATATATGCCTTGGGGGGGCTTGAATCTGGCGCTGACAACTATTTTCAAACTAATTTATTCACGGTTGCCCGCAGACGGGTATCGTGGCTGCTGATTCTTTTATTGACTAATACTCTTACCTCCGCAGTCATTCGCAATCAAGAAGATGTTTTAGAGCAGGTAGTTACCTTAGCTGCGTTTATTCCATTGTTGATTGACACTGGTGGTAATGTGGGAGCGCAATCTTCTACAGTGGTGATTCGGGGTTTGAATACGCAGGAAATACGTATGCGAGAGACTTTGAGCGTCATCCGCAAAGAAGCGATCGCTGGTGCTTTGTTAGGGGCAATGTTAGGAATAGTAGTTACGGTATGGGCTTTCGTCCTTCAAGGAAACTTAGCAGTAGCAATTGCCGTGGGCATCAGTTTATTTGCGATTTCGCTCATTGCTTCGCTATCTGGTGCTGCCTTACCTTTTTTGTTTCATTCTTTGAAGTTAGATCCCGCTTTGATGTCAGCTCCTTTTATTACCACTGCTGTTGATGTCTTGGGAGTTTTAATTTATTTGAATGTAGCAAGATGGATTTTAAGATTGTGAATACAAATAAAGTTAACTAGTTAAGGTCGTCATTAGTTAGTGGTTAGTGGTTAGTGGTTAGTAGTTAGTAGGGGCGGGTTTAGAAGATAAATTATCAGTTTGAACGGCAAGATTATCAACAAAACCCGCCCGTACAGTAGTTAGTAGTTGGTTGTTTATTACTCTCCTTGTCCCCGTTCCCTGTTCCCCCAACCCTGTTCCCTACTTATCACATTTTAATCACATTTGCGCTCCATCATCATTAAGTGTAAGTATACAAACCCTGATTGCAAATATCTCTGCAATCAAATCCCAAGAGCAATCATTGTGTCCATGAAGCTTGATTCAATAACACTAATGTTGGGTTAGTGCTCGGTGTTAGCTACAACTTCTAGCAATTCAATCGTTGATTGAGCTTACTAGTTAAGAGGTTATAATCATGAACCCAAAAATTTTTCTGCCTTTGATGATGATTGCAACAATCATTGTGCCATCAATTCCTAAATTGGTGCAAGCACAGACGCAAACACAGACTACTAGAATTGGTGACTTAGGAACACCTCAAGGCATCACCATATCTGGAAAGGTTCAGAGCATAGTTGGTAATGATTTCATCCTTGATGATGGCAGTGGACAAGTCATTGTCGATGCCGGGCCGCGTTGGTGGCGTGAAGTTAACCTTAAACAAGGTGAGCAAGTTACCGTCACGGGTGAAATGGGTAGAGCTGGTGAATTTGATGCTTTTAGGATTACCAGAGCAGATGGATCTGCGATCGAAATTCGTTCACCTGAAGGGCCACCACCTTGGGCAGGTGGCCCCAATCGAGCCAAACCTAAGAAGTAGTAACAGCCCTGTTGAGCTAAAAATTATACGTTGTAGGGAAGAGGTAAGCAGTTAAAAATTCAATTGAAGAAATCAGGAGGTAGAGAGCAGAAGGTTCCATTCAGAAGGGGATTCAGACCCCTCCATTCGGGGGAGCCTCTGAGCCTTGCTCATAGGGAACTTGATACCCTTATTCCTTTCAGCCGTGAACAGAAGTTTTGTTGACATTCCTTCTGCCTTCTGCCTCCTGCCTTTCTTGGTCAACGCGTACATCCAAGGTACAAATATTCTTTCTTGATGTTTGTTGATAAAATATCAAAACCATGATATACAGGCAAATTCTACTGTTACTTATTACGGTCGTTGGTACTGTATTTGGTTCTGTTGGATGCACCTTGGAACGCAATTTTGAAGCAGAGGCACAAGCGCCTACTTCTGTAATTCAAGCTCAACGAAGACGGGCAGATGTACCTTATGTGCCAACTCCACAAAGATTAGTAGAAGCCATGCTGGAATTAGCGCAAATCACCAGCAATGATGTGGTTTATGACTTGGGTAGCGGTGATGGGCGAATTCCCATTACTGCTGTCAACAAATACAATGCTCGTCGTGCTGTGGGCGTGGAAATTAACCCTCGTCTTGTACAAGAAAGCCGTGTTAATGCTCAAAAAGCAGGAGTGAGCGATCGCGTAGAGTTTAGACAACAAGACTTGTTTCAAACTGATTTAGGTGATGCCACGGTAGTAACACTCTACTTATTACCAAATGTCAATTTAAGATTGCGACCGAAACTATTAAAAGAACTAAAACCAGGCACTCGCATTGTTTCCCACAGCTTTGATATGGGCGAATGGAAACCACAGCGGGCAGTACGCAGGAATGGCCGAACTCTTTATTTATGGGTTGTTCCAAAGCAAATTCCCCGAAATTTAACCTCACAGCCAGAAATTTAATTTTCCATCAGACAGATGAATGCCTCAACAGGTGTGAAATAAACTACTACAAACGATTGATATAAGTTAAAAAACACAGAATTAATATAAGGAAAAGTGCAATGAAAGGATTAAAAGGCAAGAATGCTTTGATTACTGGAGCAAGTTCAGGTATAGGACAAGCGATCGCCATTCGTCTTGCTCAAGAAGGTTGCAACATCGCCATAAATTACCGCAAAAGTCCTGCTGGTGCCGAAGAAACGGAAGACATGGCAATGCAAAAGGCGTGTGGCGATATTGAAAATTGCGGTGTCAAGTCTCTACTAGTTCAAGGTGATGTCTCTAGTGAAGAAGATATCATCGACATGGTAAACACAGTAGTTGAAAAATTCGGCAGTTTAGATATTTTGGTTAACAATGCCGGTATTCAAATTGAAAGCCCCTCCCACGAAATTAAAACCAGTGAGTTCGATCAAGTACTGGCAGTAAA
Source organism: Chlorogloeopsis fritschii PCC 6912 (assembly GCF_000317285.1). Classification (GTDB taxonomy): domain Bacteria; phylum Cyanobacteriota; class Cyanobacteriia; order Cyanobacteriales; family Nostocaceae; genus Chlorogloeopsis; species Chlorogloeopsis fritschii. The sequence goes on from NZ_AJLN01000137.1 coordinate 7,940, forward strand.
CCTCCGGGGTGCTTACCTCTGTGCCCGTGAAACTATTAAGCACCTCCTTTCTCAGAATCATGCAGGGATAATTATCAATGTTTCCAGCGTTCACGAAATTATACCCAGACCAATGTATGTCAGCTATTCCATCAGTAAAGGAGGAATGGAAAATCTCACCAAAACCCTAGCACTTGAATACGCAAACCGAGGTATTCGTGTTAACGCGATCGCACCAGGAGCAACAGTTACACCTATCAACGAAGCTTGGACTGAAGACCCCGAAAAGAAAGCCATTGTAGAAAGCCACATCCCGATGGGGCGTGCTGGTACTTCAGAGGAAATGGCAGCAGCAGTAGCATTTTTAGCATCAGATGAAGCAGCATACATCACCGGACAAACCCTGTTTATAGACGGTGGACTAACGCTGTATGCAGACTTCCGAGAAGCTTGGTCAGCTTGAGGAGTAATTTTTCTGACATAATATTACAGCTAATAAAAGCGCCATCGCAGAGTGCTTGCTGAACTAGGATTTCAACTTAAATCCTAATATTTCTGTTGCGAGCGATCGCATAGACCAATCGTAGGGTGGGCATTGCCCGTCAAAGCCCATGTAGTAAACATTTTAGATATTGGTGAGCAATGCCCACCTTACAGTAAACCGATGTAAATATCAATACCTTGTGTTGTGAGCGATCGCATAGCTTACCGTAGACATTCGCTGCTAGTAGAGGCTCATACTGATTTTTCGCCCAGTGATTTAATCACACTAAAGAATTTATCAAATCTTCTCTTCCCTAGCACCTGTCGTTATCCACATCTTTTAAATCTCTCGCTTCGTTGCTATAGCGCCAGAGAATAAATTCTCACACCTAACAGCTAAAGTCTACTGAAGTAGACTCAACAAAAACAGTCCACTTGAGTGAACTTAGGCTATTAGCCTAGAACTTTAGTTCTGGGCGGAATAACACCAGAGCACCATACTTCGACTATTACAAAAATGGGGCAAAGACAAAGCCCCTAGCCCCTATTACCAGGTGAATTATGAACTTATTTTCCATTGATGAATTAGCAATTTTAACCGCACAATCAAATAACACTTGTGTTTCCATCTATATGCCGACTTATCGAAGAGCGGCAGACACGTTACAAAACCCGATTCGTTTTAAGAATTTAATTCGAGAAGCTGAGGAAAAGTTGGTGGAGAGTGGGCTTCGTCCTCAAGATGCTAGAGACTTGTTGCAGCCAGCCCAAGAGTTAGATGAATACGAGTTTTGGCAGCATCAAAGTGATGGACTGGCAATGTTCATTTCTAACAACTTTTTTAGTTATTACTGTGTGCCTGTTGATTTTCAAGAATTAGTCGTTGTTACTGACCGATTTCATCTTAAACCTTTAATCTCCTTGCTGACAGGCGATGGGCTGTTTTATATCCTAGCGCTGAGTCAAAATCAGGTGAGATTATTTCAAAGCACTCGCTACAGTGTTAGCGAAGTAGAGTTAGAAAACGTACCCACTAGTATTGCCGAGGCACTAAAGTATGACGATCCCGAAAAAAGTCTCCAGTTCCACACACGTACACCCCAAGGTAGTGGCGATCGCGCTGCCATATTTCACGGGCATGGCGCTGGCAATGACGATAGCAAAGAAAACATACTGCGCTACTTCCGCAAGGTAGATGACGGTTTGCAAGAGTTGCTAAAAAATCAGCGATCGCCTTTGGTATTAGCAGGTGTTGACTACCTTCTACCCATCTATAAGCAAGCCAACTCCTATCCCAATCTCATTGATGAAGGCATCACTGGCAATCCAGACGAACTCAAAGCAGAGGAATTACACGCGCAGGCATGGCAAATCGTGCAACCTTACTTTGAAGAAGCACAGCAGGAAGCAATTGCTAGCTATCAAGCTTTACTAGGAACAGGAAAAACTGCTAGTAGCATTCAGGAGGTAGTTACCGCTGCTTACTACCAAAGAGTAGAGTCTTTATTTGTACCAGTCGGGCAGCAAAAGTGGGGACTTTTTAATCCCAGCACAAATCGGGTACAAGTACATCCCGAACCAGAAACAGGTGACGAGGACTTGATGGATTTTGCTGCGCTGCATACACTTCTCAATGGTGGTACAGTCTTTGCTGTTAGTCCAGAGCAAGTACCTGGAGATAAACCCATAGCCGCCATATTGCGTTACTAAAGATAGTGGCTACTCGATTAACTCGCGCTCAACGCAGATTTACTACTTTCACGGTTATAGTAGTATTAACGAGTATATTGCTACTACCTATTAGAGCAGGATTAACACAGGAAGTTCCATCTGTACCCGTTACACCTCAAACCACTGAAACTGAGGCATTGTCACCAGATGGATTGTTCTTTGCCGATATTGTTGTCAGGGGGCAACCTGTATTTCAAGTTGGTAGCGTTGGAGATGTTAGTGCTACTGAACGGGCGCAGATCATCAACCGTCGTATTGCAGGTATTTTGGCACAACCTCGAATTGGTAGAGATGTGAATGTTGTGCCAGATCCATCACGGGGTATCGCTACTTTGCAAGTGAGCAACCGGGTTTTAATGACTGTCACCCAACAGGATGCTCAAGATTTTAACTTGCCAGTCGAAGCGCTTGCCCAGCAGTGGGCTTCTCAATTAAACCAGGCATTTGAGCAACCACCCCTAGCAATTGATGTCGGACAACGCCTATTTTTTACCGTGCGTCAGTTTCAGCGAGATACCATAGACAACCTACCATCTTTTTTGGGTGCACTGTTAGCTGTGATTGCAACTTGGGTAATTGCTATGAGTGTACGCCGTCTTACCCTATTTGGATCGCGACAGTGGGAAGTAGATCACAACTCAAAAATCCTGGTAAGTCGCTTGGTATACGGCATTATATGGGTAATAGGTACAATTGTTGCCTTGGGAGTTTTGGGACTCGACTTTACCACCTTGCTGGGAACGCTAGGTTTAACAAGTGTTGCCATTGGTTTTAGCTTGCGTGATATTTTGAGTAACTACTTTTCTGGAATTATTCTGCTTGCCTCCCGTCCATTTCGACTAGGGGATCAAATTGCCATTAAAGAGTTTGAAGGTACTGTTAGCCAAATTCAACTGCGAGCTACAACAATAAAAACCTACGATGGGCGTGTCGTCTATATTCCCAATCAAGAAGTTTTTAGCGCCATCATTACCAATAATACCTTTTCTACCACTCGCCGCAATTCAATTATGGTTGGCATTGGTTATAGCGCGGATATTACAACAGCCAAACAAATTATTAACAATGCTGTTTTACAAGTAGAAGGAGTTGAAGCAGAACCAAAACCAGAAATTTTAATCCGAGAGTTGGCTGCTAGTACAGTCAATATTGAAGTGCGATGTTGGGTTAACTCCCGCAGATTACCTTTTTTAGAAACAACTTCTTTGATTGCTCAAGCAATTAAAGAGGCATTGCAGCAAGCAAAAATTGAAATGCCAACTGAAATTTATACAATCAGATTTCGCGAGCAATTACCAATCTACAATCACCACAAAGACAATTATGAACCATCTAAGTAAATTTTTGTTGACCATTTTTATTTAGAATTTTCAATTATAAAATATGTCGTTTTTTAGAAAAGTTTGGCGACTACTAAAAGAAATTGCTTCTGAATGGCAATTTAATGAAGTATCTCTTTTAGCTTCTTCTTTAGCTTATTTCACGGTATTCTCCCTCGCTCCACTGATGGTAATCGTGATTATGATTGTGGGGACAATTTTTGGAGAAACCGCAGCGAAGGAACAGCTTATTAGTCAACTATCGGCGCTGGTGGGTGAGGAAAGCGCACAATTAATTGCAACAGCGATCGCTAATTTTAGAGCTGATGCAACAGGGGGAAGATTTCGGCTTTTATTTAATCTCGGATTTTTGATATTTGGTGCCACTGGAGTTTTTACCCAAATTCAAGATGCACTGGATAGAATTTGGGAGGTGAAGGCAGATCCAAAACGGCACGTCATACATTTTTTACGCAAACGCCTGTTGTCTTTTGCGATGGTATTAGCAATTGCATTGTTGTTACTAGTTTCTTTTATAGGCAACACAATATTGATAGCATTAGTTAATTTTTTGAATGAATTAGTACCAGGTTTTGGTTACTTGTGGCAAATAATTAGCTTTTTAGTTTCTTTTGGAACAACAACACTAGTATTTGTTCTGATGTATACCATTCTCCCCGATGCCGAAATTGCCTGGCGCGATACTGTTGTTGGTGCAGCTATTACCGCACTTCTCTTTTTAATAGGGCAATTTTTCTTTAGATTATTTCTCAGCCAAACTAATTTTGGTTCTGCCTATGGAGTAGCTGGTTCCTTTGTAATTATAATTACTTGGATATTTTATGCTGCTCACATTCTGTTTTTAGGAGCAGAATTTACCAAGGTTTATGCTAAACAACGCGGCTCTCCTATTGTACCGTCTGATTATGCTGTACATATCTCGCACGAGCAACAACAATTACAAAAATCTTCCCAAAGAAACCGTCACCACAGGTAGAAGAATTTTACCAGCTTTCTGACTAAATATCTAAATAAACTAACCCCTACTAATGAATAATGACCAATGGCCAATGACTAATAACGACCTTAACTAATTAACTTTATTAGGAAATTAACTTCAAGCAATCATGAATGAGCCAAATGAGTTAAACATAAACAGATTCTGGGAACAATTGAGTAATGGCAAGCTAGTTCGCTATTTGTTATTGTTTGCTCTTGGCTGGGCAATTGTCCAGGTTTTGGCTTATTTTGAACAAGTTTTGGTGATTTTTATATTTGCTGCTATTTTAGCATTTTTACTGAATTATCCTGTCAAGTGGGTTGAGCGGTTTTTACCCCACAGTATTGCAGTTATTATTGTTTTTTTATTGAGCTTGATAATTTTGGGGGGTTTGATAGCTACGCTAGGTTTTTCTATCTTATCTCAAGCACAACAATTACTTGAGCAAGCTCCACAACTTATAGAATTTGCAATTTCACAGTTAGAACAATTACAAAATATTCTAGCTAAGTGGAATTTACAAGTAGATTTGAATGCTTTTGAAGAAGAATTACGCAATCAAGCTTTAGCGATGATTGGAACTGGTTTTACAACTGCTCAAATTTTATTAACTAACTTTATTGATTTAATTATCATAGCTGTTGTGGCTTTTTTTATGCTGCTAGATGGGAAAAGAATCTGGAAATTTCTTCTGAAAATTTTTCCAGTTCATACCCGTGAAAATATAACTGTAGCAATTCAACGCAATTTTTTAGGTTTCTTTTGGGGGCGGTTACTATTATCTATATTCTTTGGGGTTTCGACATTTATTATATTTATAATTTTGCAATTACCCTATGCTTTAATTTTAGCTGCAATTGCAGGTGCATTTGATTTAATCCCTGGGATTGGAGCCACAATTGGAATTACCCTTGTTTGTCTAATTATCTTACCTCAAGGAATTTGGTTAAGTCTGCAAGTATTGGTTGGTTGCATTTTGCTCCAGCAGGTAGAAGAAAATTTACTCATGCCACGAATTATGCAAGGCTCAATCAACATGAATCCAGTCTTCATGTTTTTTGCATTATTGGTTGGCGCAACAGTTGCAGGGTTAGTAGGAGTATTTCTATCAATTCCGATCGCAGGAGTGTTGATTAGCTTATTTGATATCGAAGAAATGAAAGGACAGCATTAGTTATTAGTCATTTGTCATTGGTCATTATTAATAGGGTTGGGGGAAATGTTTATTACTCCCCTCGTCCCCTTGTCACCCACTCTCCCACTCTAGTTTTCTCGCCGTACTTCTTTGCGGTTTATCTTACCCTGAAGGAATGAAACTTGTTTCATTGGAACTATCTTCTGCTTACCTGGCTTCTTGTCACTTTTGGTTCACATTTGTTGCTAAAGCTAGAAGTGGATGCAAAAATCAAGTGAATTAAAGATAAAAAATGAACTCTTAATACTAGCAGTATGTAAAGAATTAGATTGCTGTTTACTTTTCTATTTTGCTCATACACAAGCACAAATTTCTAGCCAAAAATGAATAAAATAAAGTACTTTGCTTAAGAACTTGAGCATTTATAAAGGAGGTAAAACATTTAGTTAAACCACTCTTGTATGGAAAATTACGAATGACAAAAATGCTCAATTACCTCGAAAGATAGAAGCACGATATAATAGCAAATCCTATTAATTTAAAGAAAGCAAAAAGTATTATGCCTAAAAAAAATACATTTTGCTCTTGCCTGAGTAAATTTTTAAATTTTAGCTGCTCATTTCATCAAAATAATTCTTGAGGTAAGTAATGGATTGGCAAAATTTTTGGCATTGGCTTTATGTTGCAGGCATGGCAATTGGAGCAATCTACTTCATATCTTTAGGTAGAAATCCTCGTGGTCTCCCCAGACTAGAATATTTTGTTGCTACTTTTATACCCATATGGTCTGGATTAGCTTATATGTCGATGGCTTTACCAGGTATTGGTATAGAACAAGGTCGGTATGTTGCATTTGAAGGTCACACTGTTTTCTTTGCTCGCTACTTAGACTGGGTTGTTACCACACCGTTGCTGCTGTTGGCTCTGTCTTGGACTGCTATGCATTATCAGTCTAAAAAAGACTGGACGCTCATCTTTTCTTTAATGGCTACACAAGTCATTGTCATCTTGTCTGGCTTGATTGCCGATCTATCGGCTGTGCCGTGGGTAAGATACTTGTGGTACATCAATGGCACTGTCGCTTTTTTAATCATTTTATGGGGTATTTGGGGGCCTTTACGTGCCAAAACTAAGGGTTATGAGGAACACGGGCTACCACGATTTTATGACAGATTAACTACCTTCTTTACAGCAACATGGATTTGCTATCCAATTATTTGGATTATCGGACATTCAGGTTTGAATCTCATAAACCAGACGACAGAAGTATTCTTGTTTTGCTTGGTTCCCTTTTTCTCAAAAGTAGTATTTAGCTATCTGGATCTCAACGGATTACGCAGTTTAGGAAGTAGAGAAGCTGAAACTGGGCCTGAAAGATTTGTGAGCGGCACATTCTACGCTCTAGAAAATATCATGGCTTTTTGGAAGCCACAACGCAAGTCATCACGTAGAAGAGTGCGATATTTATCGGAGGGTATGAAATAAGACAAGTAAGTCAAATCATGAGGTGGAAATGTAAGCTGACACAAGGGAACTAATTACTTTTGAGCGTTGACTCTTAACTCATAAGTTTTGACATCATGACTAATGGCTACTTTTAGAAAATATTGGTTGGCAGGAGTAGCGATCGCACTTTTGGCGACAGTGGCAACAGGATGCGAACGAGCGCTAGAATATTTACCACCCTTGCCAAGAGTGGAAATACCAACAAAGCAACCTGCAAAACCGTCAATTCCCGTCCAAACCGCTAAAATCGGAGAAATTGAGGCAGGAGTTCGCCAAAGCATTAACCAAGTACGTGAAAAGAACGGACTTAAGCCTCTCCAAAATAACGAAAGGCTAGCAGAGGTTGCCCGGAACTACAGCCGACAAATGGCAGAAAAAACTTTTTTAGTCATACAGGGGCTGATGGCAGTACAGTAGAAACGCGAGTACGTGCTGGAGGAATTTCTTACTGGGTAGTGGGAGAAAATCTATTCAAAGGAACCAATCTCACTCAACCTGTAAAAATCGCAGTTGATGGTTGGTTGGAAAGCCCAGGACATCGAGCGAATATTATGCGTCCATACTTTACGGAAACGGGTGTGGGAGTTTGGCGAGATGGAAACAGTTACTACATTACGCAGTTATTTTTACGGCGTTAGTAGGGGCAATGTCTCAAAGCAAGTCTTTGCCATGCGTCTAAGCTAATTTACTTACAATTCACATCAGGGAGGTAATTTATGTCACTTGATGTATTAATCGTAGGAGCGGGGCCAACAGGCCTGCTTTTAGCTGCGCAATTAGCTCGGCATGGCATCAAACCACGGCTGATTGACCAGCAACCACAACCCTCCACAACTAGTAAAGCACTTGCAGTTTTTGCCCGGACTCTGGAAATCTTTGACAATCTAGGTATTGCTGAAGAAGCAATTAAACATGGTCGCAAGCTATACGGAGCAAATATCCATGATGACGGCAAACGCATTGCCCATCTCAGCATAGACAAAATAGACTCTTTCTTCCCATTCGTTCTTAGCTTGCCACAATCGGAAACAGAACGCATCCTTGCACAACTAGTGGAAAGCTTCGGTGTAAAAATCGAACGTCCTGTAACTTTTACGACTTTGGAACAGGATGCAGAAGGTGTAACTGCTATACTGCGCCATGCGGATGGACGAGAAGAACGCTGTCGAGCCGCTTGGTTAATCGGTTGTGATGGTGCGCATAGTAACGTTCGCAAGGCAGCTGGTTTGAACTATCAAGGCATAGATGTCCAAGCTTTGTTTGTCCTAGCGGATATTAAGAGTGATTGGAATTTGTCAACCAACAATATACAGGTTTTTTTCAGTTCTAGTGGCGTATTAGCAGCCTTTCCCCTACCAGGAGAAAACAATTGGCGGCTCATTGCCAATCTCCCACCAGATACTGAATTACCCGAAAATCCTGATTTACAGCTATTTCAGCAATTAACAACTGAACGCTCTGGTTTGCAGGCTATTTTAAGCGATCCTGTGTGGACAAGCAGTTTCGGTATTCGGCAGCGGATCGTTGATAAATGTCGGGCGGGACGCGTGTTTGTTGCGGGTGACGCTTTAGCATCCCATAGCCCAGTCGGCGGTCAAGGTATGAATACTGGTTTGCAAGATGCCTACAATTTAGCTTGGAAGTTGGCGTTAGTGATTAAAAATCAAGCACCAATAGATTTACTCGACTCATACCAAGCCGAACGCGAGCCAGTCTCCAAGTTTTTATTACTCAGCACAGAATGGGCTACACGAGCAGTAGTTCAAAGCAATCCCGCGATCAAGTTTCTACGTCGGCTTCTAGCTGGTGTTACTACCAGTTTTGCTCCAGTTCAACGACGCATTACCAACACTTTGTCTGAGTTAAATGTGAATTATCGCAATAGTCCAATTGTGCAAGAAGACTATCCACTGCCTTGGTTGAGCAGAAGTCCAAAAGCAGGCGTTAGCGTAGCTCCCCTGAAAGGGGCTCGCGCTCCTGATGTATTGGTGCAAACGGATAAGGGACAACAGCGTTTATATAAGGTATTAATTAATACTCAACATCATCTGCTTTTGTTTGGTAGTAAGCTTCCCAAATATCCCAAATTGGCTCAAATTGCTCAGGAAATTGAAGGTAAATTTCCTGATATCATTACCGTGCATATAGTGCTAGTTAGCACAAAAATAGCAGAAGAATTACAGTGGCAAGGTTCAACACTCCTCGATCCCCAAGGCGAGTGTCATCGACGTTATGGCGCTTCTAGTGAAAGCCTTTACCTGATTCGTCCAGACGGCTATATCGGTTATCGTTGCCAAGGTGCTGATGTTAATAAGCTCATGGCATATCTGCAAAAAGTCAATCTCACCTGAGAATAGGGGTTAGGGACTAGAGGCTAGGGACTAGGGAAAAGAAGTTTTCACAGATTCGTTGTGCGATCAAATCACACAAAGAGGGCATGAAATTCTTATATCAAGTTCGGCTAATCAATTACGATTAAAATTTCTCCGCGTCTTTTTGTCTCCGTGTCCCCGCGTCAGCCTTAATGATAAGTCTTTAAGCGGACACAATATTCCTCCTTCTGCCCTCTGCCTTCTGCCTCCTGCCTTTTTTAAGCTAGTAAAACGATTCCTTGGATGCTGCAACCATGACACAACTTAGGGAACGCCAACAAGTGCGAATGCGATCGCACTCTCCCAAACCTCCACAGGGATGGAACCGCTTTAAATGGTACGGCCCTGGTTTGATTTGGATGATTTCTTCTGTGGGTTCCGGTTCGGTGCTGTTTACCCCAAGAATTGGTTCGCGTTACGAGTATGGCTTGCTGTGGATGGCGCTAATCGTCATCTTCTTGATGTGGATAATGATTCGAGAAGTCGGCTGGTATACTGTTGTTACGGGTAAGACTATTCTGGAAGGCTACCGCGACCTGCCAGGGCCAAAAAATTGGGCAATTTGGTTAATTTTTTTACCACAACTAGTTGCTGCCGTAGTCACAGTTGCTGGAATTGCCGCCCTTACCGGAAGTGCCTTAATGATAGCCTTTCCGGGTAATCAAGCACTCTATGCCACCATCACAATTATTCTTTCATTAATCCTGGTGATTTCAGGGCGTTACAAAGTGGTTGAACTGTCAACTTCGATCATGGCAGGTGTGCTGGTTGCAGTGGCAATAATTACCGCAGTACGAGTTTTTCCACCAGTTGAGCAGTTAGGAGGGGGTATAGTTCCCGGTCTTCCAGAAGACTTAGACTTTGAATTTATAATACCTTGGGTAGGCTTTATCCTCGCGGGAGCAGCGGGGATTATGTGGTTTTCTTACTGGGTAGCGGCACGGGAATATGGCGGCCCTGTAGAGGAAGACAATAATAATCATCAGCCTGGAAATAATGGCCACTCCAATCGTGAATATTTAGACGAGGATTATCAACAGCGTCTCAATTCTCGCTTAAAAAAGTGGATACGAATTATGAGTACCACAGCAGCGATCGGGGTAATTGGGGGAGGCTTGGTAATTGTTGCCTTTATGATTTTAGGTGCAGAACTTTTAGCTCCTGAAGGAATTATTCCGGAAGGTATCCAGGTAGCAGAGGATCTGACGCGGCTGCTCTCAGAAGTTTGGGGAGTATTTGGTTACTGGCTATTAATTATTGGTGTGACAATCGCTTTAGCAGGAACTATCTTGAGTAACCAAGATGGGTGGGGAAGAATGTTCGCTGATGCTACGCAGATTCTCATGGAGCCACAACTGCATCAGTCTCAAGTAGAGAATGGACATAACGGCAATCATCTTCAGCAGTGGATATTCTCTAAGCTCTCAAATAAAGAATGGCTGAAAAATAGTTATGCAATTTGGGTAACTGCTATTTTGCCACTGATTGTTTTCTTTCTAGTGCGCGATCCAGTAGACATTCTCTCGGTTGGCGGTGTTGTTACTACAGTACATACCCCCGTTGTCGTCTTTTTGACCCTGTATTTGAATCGGGTACAACTTCCGCAAGCACTTCGCCCTGGCTGGTTTTCCTTAATCTTTATGGTTTTATCAGGGTTGTTCTTTACAGGATTTGCAATTTTGTATTTCCTCGATTTATTCGGCATGGAATTTTGAATTAAAAACTGGGTACTACGACCTTTGGCGGATGTAAATAAATAATAAATAACTCAGGATAAAGCAAAATCTTCAATTTTTTCGCTCATCCTCAACTAGTCATCACCTTGCTTTATACTTTTATTCTCAAAGAGGAGTTATGAACAAAAAATTTGGTTTTCTAGCTTCAGCGGTTGGACTAAGCCTACTAATAGGTGCCTGCGAGCCTGCTGCCGAAACTCCAACAACAACACCACCAGCAGGTACAACACCAGTACCACCAGCGGGTACAACACCAGTACCACCAGCTACAACACCAGGTGCAACACCACCAGCGGCTCCGACTACTCCTTAATATATTGAGAAAAAGCTGTGTTTAGCTTGAGACATACGTACCAAAAAGCGTGAAGCGTCTACCCACGCAGTGGTTGAAGTCGGAACGAATGGGAATTCTCATTGTCGGTGGTGAGGTTGTTTGGCTCATCCTCACCGCCTTACTCTACCAACAGGGTGACAAACCAGTGGTAGTTGAAGAAATCATAATTTATAGAAAATAGCTGACAGTATTTCACAATGGAGCTAGTTGCTACCGCTTTGGGGTGGCTAGGCGCGATCGCCCTCATCGCTGGGTTTCTCTTTATCGTCGTTTTTTATTTTCGAGGAGCCTTCCGCGACTACATCGATTACAGGGCTATTAATGTTCCCAGTCCAGATGAACACCGTTTTGCTGTTGCTTTAGGTAGTTTATCTAATTCTTTAGGCACCACTGGTGACGTAATCGGCTTTTGGTTTGAAGCTAACGAGATTCAATCGGCACGGTTAGAGGCGATTCAAAGTGCCAAGCGATGCATTCACTTTGAGACATTTTTCATGACTCCGGGGCGTCGTGCCAATGATTTTGCTGCTGCCGTAGCCGAAAGGGCTGCTGCTGGTGTTGAAGTGCAGCTGGTTGTCGATCATTACGGTACGAAAAAATTACCCGCAAAGTATTGGAAACGATTAGAGGCGGCTGGTGTAGAGGTTCGCTTCTTCAAATCTTTTAGCTGGAAAGCTCCCTTTGATTATGCTGGGCGCACTCACCGCAAGCTACTGCTAATTGATGGAAAAGTTGCTTTGATTGGTGGTGCTGGAATTTCAGACTTTTGGGATGGACAAAAGAAATTTGGCGATACAGCTCCTTGGTTTGACTTTGAGTTCTGCTTAGAAGGTGCTGTAGTATCGGTTTTGGAAGGAATGTTTATGCAGCACTGGGCGGCAGCTCGCGGCACAGTAGACTTGGGTGCAGAAAATTTTCATCCCGATCCACCAGGGGCAACAATGATTCTGGTAACTCCGGGTGATGCCCCTTCTAATCTTTCTTCTTCAATCAGAGCTTTGTTTACTACGGCTATTTTTGCAGCCAAAGAGAAAGTTTGGATTGCTAGTCCTTATTTTTTGCCCGATCATCAGTCACGTCAAGCCCTAATCGCAGCGAAAAAAAGGGGAATTGACGTGCGTATTCTTACCTGCGGGCCGCACAATGATAAGAAATTAGTTTACTACGCCTCCGGTGAGCTTTACGGCGGCTTACTACGAGCAGGCATCAAAATTTACGAGCATCAGCCCAGTATGCTGCATGGTAAGTGTTTACTAGTGGACGATAAATGGGTGAGTACCGGCAGTGCTAACTTCGATCCCCGCAGTTTCTTCCACAATGATGAACTGAATATTTCTACTGCCGAGCCGCAAATGGTGCAACATATCAAGGGAATTTTTCACACTGGCATTGAGCGTAGCCAACTAATTAGTATGACAGACTGGCGTACTCGGCCGTTGTGGAAGCGAATTATTGGACGTTTAGTTCTGTTTTTACAATCACAACTTTAGAATTTGTTGAATCAAGTCAAATTATGAGAATAAATGTTGGCGCTCCAAATTTAACAATTAACCACGGCAGAACCTTTATGGTGACTGATTTAAGTGGCAATATTAATCCTGAAACTAGCCAAGGCATTTTTTCGGATGATACTCGATTCTTGAGCTACTATACCTGCTACTTAAACGGTAAAAATTGGATACGTCTGTCTTCTACAACAACGGCTTACTATGCAGCTCGCGTTTATCTCATCAACCCAGAATTTGTAACTGATGATGGATCTTATGCCAAGGGTACTTTGTCACTAATTATGAGTCGGGTGGCTAGCGAGGGTATTCGTGAAGAGTTGCAGCTTACCAACTACGGATGTAAAAAAGTTCATTTCAATCTAGAAATTGCCCTGCGCTCAGACTTTGCTGATATTTTTGAGGTTGAATCTCAAAAAATTGTCCGTCGCGGACACATTGAAACGCAATGGAATAAAAAACAAAGTGAACTGGTAACAACCTATACCAACGGTGATTTTTTCCAGTGTCTCAGTTATCGTTTAGCTAACTGTCCTGTACAACCCCATTATGGTAATGGGCGGATTATTTTTGAGATTACCCTAGAACCTGGTGCAACTTGGAATACTTGCTGCCTTTACACCCTGGCAGACAACAAACACGTTCGTAAACCAGCAGACTTATCTTACCAACAAGCCATTGAACCGGGGTTGGACAAAGTTCAACAACTTTGGCGAGATGTAGTTACCGATGTTACCTGCTCCGATGAAGATGTTACTAGGCTTTATCGCCAATCAGTCGAAGATTTGGGAGCATTGCGACTGTATGACTACAAATTTACCGAGGATACTTGGATACCTGCGGCAGGTGTACCCAAGTTCGTTACTTTGTTTGGTCGTGATAGTTTGATCGTTAGCCTGCAAAATATGATTGTGCATCCTGGTTTTGTGAGGGGAACGTTGCAAAAACTTGCCGAACTCCAAGCTCAAGAATGGGATGATTGGCGAGATGCCGAACCAGGTAAAATTCTGCACGAGGTTCGCATGGGTGAATTGGCGTATTTCAAGAAAATACCGCACACCCCCTATTACGGTGCAGCCGATACCGCCCCTTTATTTTTGATCGCCCTGCATGAAGCCTGGAAATGGCTGGGAGATGACTCGATGTTGCAAGACTATCGAGATGTGGCTATGCGTTGCTTGGAATGGATAGAAAAGTATGGCGATTTGGATAATGACGGTTTGCAGGAGTATCAAAAGCGCTCAAAAGATGGACTCGACAATCAAAGTTGGAAAGATTCTGGCGATGCGATCGTCTATCCTGATGGTAGCCAAGTGAATGCTCCCAAGGCATTGTGCGAACTCCAAGGTTACGCTTTTGATGCATATATGCGCATGGCAGAAGCTTTTGATTTTTTAGGAGAACAAAACTACGCTACAGAACTACGCACCAAAGCCACCCAACTGCAAGCACGTTTTGAAGAGAAGTTTTGGTGCGAAGATTTAGGCTTTTATGCCCTAGCCCTCGATCCTGATAAACAACCTGTTCGTACTATTGCTTCAAATGTTGGTCATTGTCTTTGGAGTGGTATTGTTAGTTCTGAACGAGCAGAACGTGTGGTGAAAAGACTTTTGCAACCACAGATGTGGAGTGGCTGGGGCATTCGCACAGTATCCACTCAAAATCCTGCGTACAATCCTTTTTCTTACCACTTGGGTTCAATTTGGCCCCATGATAACGGCATTATTGCCTTGGGGTTTAAACGCTATGGCTTTGCTAAAGAGGTAGCCCAGGTTGCTCACGGAATTTTTGATGCAGCAAAATATTTTGCTAGCTATCGCTTACCAGAACTCTTTGCTGGTATTGAGGTAGAACCAGGAGCGTTTCCAGTTCCCTATCTAGAAGCGAATGTACCACAAGCTTGGGCAGCTGCATCCGTTTTTCATCTTCTGCAAGCGATGCTGGGTTTGCAAGCTGATGCTCCCAAAAATCAACTTTATGTCGATCCATACTTACCAGAATGGTTACCCGATATCACCCTCCGTCAAGTAGAAATTGGCAAGGCTGTTGTGGATTTAAAGTTTTGGCGTGAAGGTGATATTACCCGTTGGGATGCAGCTGTTACTCAGGGCGATGTTGAAGTGAAACAACAAGCTTGGCAACAGCATCTGGAAAAATCTGCTGCATCCCTAGATTGATTTAGTCCTTAAGTTTGATTTTTGAAAAGGTTATTGCATAGTAAAAGGGAAATTAGATCTGCTCGACAATGCAATAGCCTAATTTTATAAACGGCGTTGCTGATTTAGGCTATGAAAATAATTTTTCGTAATGCCAAAACCCCTGCCCAGACGCGATATATCGCGTCTCTACACATCAAATTCATACCGCGATTCAGCAACGCCTTATAAACTGATTTTTTCTCTTCCCCTTAGCATCCTACCCTTAGGGGAAGCCCTTCGAGTTTGCCAGTTCATGCCACGTGACGCCAGCCGCTACCCTACGGGAACGCCTTACGGGAAGCGGAGACAACAAGGAGCGATCGCGATTCTTGTTGGCATGAATGTGGAACCTTTTAATGGAGATTACAAAACATTGTATGAACGAGTGGCGAAGGATACTCAAGCTTATTTAATTCCTGAAGTTTTAGCTAGTTTAAACAACCCGCGTTATTTATATGATCGAATTCATCCTAATCAAGCAGGACATCGGATTATAGCTAACCGCATTGCTCAAAGGTTAAACCCGCTATTGGAGCAAGCAACTTTGCCACCCAATTTATCCAAGTTGCGACAAAGTAGAGACTAACAATGCCAAAATTTAAACCCTACTTTGACCGTCGCTACCGGGTGCGAGAACGACTCATCGCCATCCTTGCGTTACTTAATTTAGGACTAGTATTTTTTGACTTTACCTATCTATGGGTGCGAGATTTTTACCTTTTAAATATTCCCAGTCTCACCCAATTCTATGACCCAATTAAGGGAATAAAACCTCATCCCGCAACTGAGAATTATCTCCAACAGGTAGAGGTATTGTCAGCGCAAATTATCACAAATGGCTTGCAATCACCTCAAGTTGAAAGTTTACTTGCACAGCAGCGTCTACTTAGTCAAAAACTCATCGACGAAAATCCTTTTGCTGGAGCGAACAAAAGCAGCAAGTTAGAAACTATAAAACAAGAAATACGAGTACAGACAGGTGAGATATTTGCTAGTGATGCCTTTACTAGATTTTGGAGTCAGCCTTACCTGACTCAAAGAGGTTGGCAACAAGAAATAGCATTTTGGAATACTCAAATTCGTCCTTTGATTCAATCCAACTACTATCGAGGTGTTAACAGAATTGGCACGAATTTTAGCTATTTCTGGCTGCTCGATCTGCCATTTGTACTAATTTTTACTTGGGATTTTCTCGCCCGTATCCTAACTATCCATCACCGTTATCCTGAATTAACTTGGCTAGAAGTCATCTTGAGACGTTGGTACGATCTGTTATTACTCTTACCTTTTTGGCGATGGTTGCGAATAATTCCTGTATCAGCCCGTCTTTATCATGTCGGGTTGTTGAATATTGAACCTGTACGGGTAGAAGTGCAACGAGATTTAGTTGTCAGCTTTGCAGTAGAAATGACGGAGATGATAGGCATTTTGATTATTGACCAAATGCAAGCTTCAATACAACGGGGAGATTTTATCGACTGGTTATTTCATCCCAAACCACCTAAACAACCACCCCAAGAATATGTGCAAGTCAATGACAAAAATGAAGTAACGGCTATAGCTTCCCATCTATTTGATATCGGTGTTCGTGATGTGCTTCCCCAAGTCCAGCCTGAAATTGAAGACTTGGTACAACACAGCATTGCAACTACTCTCAATCAACTTCCAGGCTATCGACGCTTTCAGCATCTTCCGGGTTTACGCCGTCTACAACTATCAAGAAAACTGGCAAAATCTTTATTTAAAATTACTTATAAAAACCTCATTTATGCTTTAAAAGATCCTGTGGGAGCAGAAATTACTACCCGTTTGCGCACAAATTTAAAAGATGCATTAGAAAGAGAATTACAGAAAAAAGATAATATTCAAGAAATACAATCACTCTTGATAGATATGCTAGAAGATATTAAGCTTAATTACATTAAAAGTATTGCTGAAGTTCAGGGCGACCAACTACTAGAAAAAGCAGAACAATTGCATAAACGCATACGGTAGTAAAGAAATAAGTAAGTCAACATAAATAAACCCAAAACATAGATCCCCGACTTTTTAGAAAAGTCGGGGATCTTACAGAGCACATTTTACGTTTTATTTGGTTGTTCTACTTAGACCTGCGTTAAGCTACCAACTTCCAGAAATTAGAAAGAAAATAATAGCAATACTTTCTTTGCTGGCGGCACTCTGAATGTCGCTAAATCAATGCCAGAAGAAGAATACAACTATAAATCTATTCTCTCTCAGCTTTCTGAACTAAGTGACAAACAACTGAAACGGGATTACCTTAATCATCTTCAGTGGACAGAACCTATAGCTTTAATGTTGCCCTTAGTAGATGACGAAGCTCAAGCACTGCGGGTAGTGCGGTTGGCGCTGGAAGTAGATTTAATTCTTGGTGCGAGGCTAGCAGGAGCAGTTAAGTCAGAATTACAGGAGCAAACCATCAGTTGGATTGCTGATTTGAAAATACCTGAAATACTTAAGGTTGAGTTGTTGGGAAAAACAAAATCAGAAGCGGCGATACCGTTTTTAGAAAGGGTACTCAAAAGTGAGGAGCGTTACGTTCGTGCAATAGTTGCTTATGAATTGTGGGCAAAAGGGGAAATAGATGAAGAGCCAGAGACAGAATTGTTAAATGAGGCTGGATACTATGAAAGCTGTAGCGAGAGAGCCGCTCTTGCATTAGCTGAAATTGGTGGAGAATCAGCGATCGCTTTATTAATTGAGGTGTTGCGGGATGAACGCAAACCAGTTCGTAAAACCACAGTTGAGGCTTTAGGAAAAGCTCGTGGTAATGAGTCAGCCTTGGTAGCGTTGATTGAAGCCTTAAAAGATGAGGACTATGAAATTCGTTGTTTGTCGGCTAATTCATTAGGAGAGATTCGTAGCAAATCGGCAATGGAAGCATTAATTTACGCTTTAGACGATCGGGATAGTTACGTTCGCGAGAGTGCTGCTGCTGCTTTGGGAGAAATTGGTGGAGAGTTGGCAGTAGAGGTATTAGTCCATGCTTTGTGCGATCCAGATAGTTGGGTTTGTCGAACAGTTACTGAGGCATTAGTAAAATTTGATAGCGATAAGGCATTAGCATATTTGTCTCAAGCATTGCAAAGTGAAGACGCAAATATTCGTAGGAATGCTGCTTTTGCTATAAAAGGAATTCCTGAAGATTTGGCTTTGGCAGATTGGCTAAAAGCACTAAAAGATAAAGATGCTGGAGTTCGCTCCCAGGCTGTTTTTGGACTGGCAAAAATTATACTATCCGAAGGCTCTCAACAGCATTCAGAAACTGTTTTTAGATTGGCAGATAGTGATAGAGAATCTATCTGTGCTGCAATACTTGAAGCTTTCTACGATGAAGATTCTGAGGTGCGTCGGAGAGTTTCTTTAGTGTTAGGGAAAATCGCTGGAGAATCAGTAGTTCCTGTTTTGCTCGAAGCGTTACATAACAAAAACTCTGAGGTACGTGGGTACGCTGCTAATTTGTTAGCTGAGATTGGTAGCAAGCAAGCGAAACAGCCACTAATCCAAGCACTACAAGACGAAGAGCCTTGGGTTCGCAAAAATGCTGCTTCTGCTTTGGGGAAAGTCGGTGATGAATCAGTGATTCCACTACTGGTTCAAGCTTTGGGCGATGAAAAGCCTGAAGTTCGTGAAGGTGCTGCTCATGGATTAGCATCAATTGGCAAAGATTCAACCATTCCAGTACTGATTAGGGCATTGAAAGATGAAAACTCTCAGGTGCGAGAAATGATTGTTTCTGCCTTAAGGCAAATCAGTGGAGAGTTAGCAGAAACAGCACTGATTGAAATCTTGTTACAGGATAAAGACTATGCAGTTTGCGATCAGGCTGCTTACGCATTAGGAACCATCGGTGGAGAATCAGCAGTAGCAGCACTACGCCAGGCTTTGTTAAAGCCTAGCGGAGGTTGTGCGTATGATCCTGTATTGGAGACAATTGTTGAGGCGCTAGGGGCGATTGGCAGTGAGTCGGCAATAGAGGCAATCTTTGAGCCATTGCCCACAAACACTTGTCTTGATAGCTTTGCCGCTCGCACTTTAGCAGTAGTCGGCAGTCTTCAGCTTGTTCCCCGCTTGTGGCAACTGCAATTAAAAGCTGAGTATACCCATTTTTACCAGGCTATTGAAGAAATTCAAAAGCGCTACCAATGCTACAATCCTCATCTGTAGTAAATCATACTTCCTGTATTCATATGCTCAGATAGAGGGCGATCGCAGCAGTGCGATCGCAAGGGGAGCTAATCGAGCTTGGCTTGTCTGGCTCGGCTTGACTGGACACTTAATTATATGGTTATGCCTTATATGCGTTTGACCGAACCTACAATTGGTTCTTTCTGGGTTATGTTGCTATTGTTGGTTTAACAATTTATACCATTATTATTTTCTTTGCCAGTGTTGATTTAAATTTCTTCCAAGGAGTCAAAGAGCGGCGAATCCCACGCAAAACCATCGCTGTATTTTTATTGTGTTTGGCTGCACTTTTCTTGGTGGTTTGGCTAGCTCAAATCGTATCAGCTATTGGCTATGGCACTCCACCTGACACCAGCAGCGTCTTGGTTTTGGATCTAGCGTTTTTCTTGCCATTGTTGGCGATTGGGGCAGTTTTATTTTTGCGTGAGCAACCCTTGGGCGATCTGCTAGTTCCAGTCATTTTGATCCATATGGGAACCCTCGGTACTTCAGTATTTCTTGGTGGATTGCTTTCCCCCCTATTTGGACAACCACTTGACTTATTCATGATTGTATTATTTGCTGTGGTAAGTTTAGGGGGACTTGCCTTTGCTTTCATCACGTTGTCTCGGTTTGGACAACTTCATGCACCAAGGTATTAAGCTAATAATGAGGCTTTAGAGTAAGTCCAGGGTAAGCCCATCTGTTGGATAAGCGATTTGTTAAGGAAAAAAGAGTACAGGATACCAGCTATGACGCAATACTTCCGCCGCAAAACTGGAAACCAACCATTCCTGAAGTTTACCTATCGTTGCTGAAGAAACAGCGATCGCGCTAATATCAGCCATTGCAGCTGCCTCTAAAATCTCGGTAACAGAGTGCCCTTCCCGAACTTCTGTCTCCACTTGTAAATTTACTCCCTCCAAATCAGCTTTAATCTGAGATAGGGTTTCGTTAGCTTGCTGTGGTAGGATTTTCTTTGGTATATCTCGACGACCAGTATTTTCTAATACCCAGCAGAGCTTGCACTGTTGAATAAATCTACCAGATTGGTGTTGAGCTAAATCCTTTACCTGTTGAACCAGACGATTCGCTGCTTGAGTACCATTGTAAGGAAGTAGCAAAGAGCGGAATAGGTGCTGACAACGGAGTGTTAATTCCTCGGAAGTATAAGCAGCAATTAACTGAGGACGCAGTACCAAAAAAGGAATCTTTGATTGGCGAGATAACTCAGCCATTGTACTACCCACCAGCTTTTCTGTAAGTACGCTGCGACTTTGAGAACCCAGTACAATCAATTGGGACTGATAGGTTTTGGCAACTTTAAGAATTGTTTCAACAGGCTTTCCTGATTGGACTTCTATTTTAACTTCTATATCAGTAGGGTTTGTGCCAACAACTTCTTTGAAGCGGGTTTGAGCTTGTTCTACTTTCTCACTATCGACTTGCGGAATAATGCCTTTTTCCCATAAGGGAACAACGTGCAGGAAAACAATTTGCTTTATCCCTGCCAGTGCCAAACTGGAAACAAAATTTGCTAGACGATGTAAACCGTCCGAAAAATCTGTGGCAATTAAAACTCTCTCAAACATAATATAACTAATAAAACTAAATACAAAAAACATTCTACTTGAATCGCCAAAGCTATTCATTCACCCAAATATAGAATGGGCAAGACGCCTATTCTACAAAAGTATGTCTGTTCACATCTTGCACCAGTTGCTTGATTAAAATTTTTGTAGGATGGGGGGTGTCTAACTTTCTTCAAATCCTTATTTTTAAGTTGTGAACAGTGTCCACCTTACGCTTAAGCGGAGTGAGAAGGGTGCTAGTTATCAGTCTTGAGTTTACCTTAAAAACAAAATTGCGATCGCCTACAAAAACTACCGTCACTTTTGCATCACATTTATTTCCAATCATTTTGAATGATTAGCTAAAAAATAATTAGCTAATTGTCTTATTTGTCATGCCTATGGGAAATTTTGAGGCGAACAAAATGACAGCAACAGCTAAAGAAATAATGCAGTCGCATCAATGGCACAATTTACCTGTATCCAAGGTAGCTCAACATCTAGATACAAATCTGCAAACAGGTTTGAATTCACAAGAGGTAGCAAAACGACGGGAACGTTTCGGCTCTAACGAACTCAAGAGCAAACCTGGAAAAAGCCCATTGGTAAGATTTTTGTTGCAATTTCACCAACCGTTGCTGTACATTTTGCTGATTGCTGGTGCAATTAAGGCATTGCTAGGGCAATGGGTAAATGCTGGGGTAATTTGGGGTGTCACCCTGATTAACGCTATTATTGGTTTTATTCAAGAATCAAAGGCTGAAAGTGCGATCGCTGCTTTAGCTTCGTCGGTGCAAACGAATGCAACTATCATTCGCAACGGCAGGAAGGTGCAAGTTCCATCCCAAGAGTTAGTACCTGGGGATTTGGTGCTACTTGCTTCTGGAGATAAAGTACCAGCCGATTTGCGCCTGATCCAAGCACGAAATTTACAAATTAATGAGTCAGGGCTGACGGGTGAGTCAGTTGCTGTAGAGAAAAACACGCAAACCCTTGATGCAGATGCACCCTTAGCAGAACGCACAAACATGGCTTATGCTGGTAGCTTTGTCACATTTGGTACTGGCATGGGGATTGTAGTTGCGATTGGAGAAACTACAGAAACCGGGCGCATCTCCCAGCTGATTGAACAAGGAACCAGCCTGAAAACCCCGCTCACCCGCAAATTTGATAAATTTAGCCGCACTTTACTGTACATTATTTTGGCGATCGCTGCGCTGACATTTGCAGTTGGTTTGGGATATGGCAATTCCTGGCCAGAAATGTTTGAAGCTGCTGTCGCCTTCGCTGTCAGTGCGATTCCAGAAGGGTTACCAGCAGTAGTAACAGTAACATTGGCAATCGGGGTTTCCCGCATGGCAAGGCGTCACGCGATCGTTCGCAAATTGCCAGCAGTTGAAACTCTCGGCGGTGCTACAGTCATCTGTTCTGATAAAACTGGTACTTTAACTGAAAACCAGATGACTGTACAGGCAATCTATGCCGGAGGTGAGAATTATACTGTCACTGGTGCAGGTTATGCTCCCCAAGGAGAAATTCTACAAAATGAACAACCAGTCAATTGTAATCATACTCCTGCTTTAGAAGAATGTCTCAAAGCCGGGTTGTTATGCAATGATTCCCATCTGGAAAATGAAGAAGGGCAATGGAAAGTTATTGGCGATCCTACAGAGGGAGCATTAATAGCTGTAGCTAATAAAGTTGGGCTTACCTACAGCAACTTAGAACAAGAAATGCCCAGGCTGGATGTCATCCCCTTTGAGTCTGAGTTTCAGTACATGGCAACTTTGCACGAAGTTTCGCCATCAACAAATCATAGAGGACAAAGAATTATCTACGTTAAGGGTTCGGTAGAAGCTATTCTCAAACGTTGTCAGCAGATGTTGGATGCTCAAGGAAATCTTGCCCCTATAGATCCAGAAACCGTACATCAAGAAGTTGATGCAATGGCTCATCAAGGATTACGGGTATTGGCTTTTGCTCAGAAAACTGTACCAACTTCTCAAGATTCGCTCGCTCATGCAGATATCGAAACAGATTTGATTTTCTTGGGATTGCAGGGGATGATCGATCCACCCCGAATAGAAGCAATCAAAGCGGTACAAGCCTGTCAAGAAGCTGGTATCCAAGTCAAAATGATTACAGGCGATCATGCTGTCACCGCACGGGCAATAGCTGAACGGATGGGCTTTAATAAAAATGGTCGAGTTCTTGCTTTTACTGGAAGTGAACTTGCCCAAATGGGTAATTCAGAACTTGCCACAGCAATAGAAGATGGGGTAGTGTTTGCCCGTGTTGTGCCGGAACAGAAACTTCGTATTGTTGAAGCCCTTCAATCCAAAGGAGAGGTTGTTGCGATGACGGGGGATGGTGTCAATGACGCACCAGCTCTCAGACAAGCAGATATCGGCATCGCGATGGGGGGTGCTGGTACAGAAGTGGCAAAAGAAGCCTCGGACATGATTTTAACCGATGATAACTTTGCTTCCATCGAAGCTGCGGTTGAGGAAGGGCGCACTGTTTATCGAAATTTACTCAAAGCGATCGCCTTTATCTTGCCTGTTAACGGCGGCGAGTCGATGACGATTTTGATTAGTGTACTGCTTGCTAGAGCATTGCCAATTTTATCTTTACAAGTTCTGTGGCTGAATATGGTTAATTCCATTACCATGACTGTACCCTTGGCTTTTGAGCCGAAGTCGGAACGAGTAATGCAAAAACCACCGCGCAACCCCCGCGAACCGTTACTTTCTAAAAGTTTAGTCAAGCGCATCCTGGCAATTTCTGTTTTTAACTGGATCTTGATTTTTGGCGTCTTTGAATGGATTGAACAAACCACAGGAAATATCGCTTTAGCTCGCACAATGGCAATTCAAGCTTTAGTAGCAGGAAGAATTTTTTATCTTTTAAGTATTAGTCAATTAGGAATTGCTGCCTTCAATCGACTTCGCGGCATTAAGCAACCAGTTACCGATGCTTCAGCGATTGGAATTGGCATTGCTTGTACGATAATTTTGCAGATCATATTCAGTCAGTGGAACGTGATGAATACTTTGTTTTACACTGCCCCATTGAATTTGAATCAATGGTTAATTTGCTTGCTGATAGGATTACCGATGATTTTAGTATCAATTTTAGTAAACCGTTTTGACCCTCTTGACTAGTGAGAATAGGGGCACTGAGGCTAGGGAAGAAAAATTTTTTCTCATTACTATGCAGAGCATGGTAATGAAAACTGTGAGGCTCCGCCTCCTGTTTATGAGGCAGAGCCTCAATTCATGCTTTCTTGGGCTGCCAGCCTGGGAAAGAGAAAAAAAGATTTTTAACCCTGTCACCTGTCCCCTCTTATACATACCCTTAGTTGTGCTTGTTGAATAACCTACTACGCTTGGGATGAAAGTCAGTGCAATTTCTAGC
Organism: Chlorogloeopsis fritschii PCC 6912; assembly: GCF_000317285.1. GTDB lineage: Bacteria > Cyanobacteriota > Cyanobacteriia > Cyanobacteriales > Nostocaceae > Chlorogloeopsis > Chlorogloeopsis fritschii. Next base: position 32,414 of record NZ_AJLN01000137.1, read on the forward strand.
TTCTTCAGTCAAAACAAGAGAAGGTTGTACTGCACATTGAAGGTGATAATTATGTGAAAAATATTGGCAGGTTTTACAAGGGTGTTGCTGTGATTGACATAATGAAAAGAAAAACTTATTATCTTCTCCTAATTCTTCTCTTAATGTCCTCATTTTAGAAAAAATCGCTAAAAATCCTGTCCACATCAGGATAAAACCAATAGCAGCCCCAGTAGCAAAAAGGCCTGTTTCAGGTACATTAGCTCCATCAAGTCTGATATCATCTGCTTTGATCTCACTTTGGGTAGCTTGATTCAAATTTGTCTCAGATGCTAGATCTTGTATAAGTCTTTTCTCAAAATCCATATCGACCACCTTTTGAAACATTTGGTTCTAGAATTCTTTGGTATCTTTTGTTGCGCTGGCATATTCACAATGCCAGAAATTACACTCTTCAAAGAGAGCATCTTTTTTAAGATTGACTAATTAACAAAACTGTTACTATTAGGTGTAGCAAAAGTAAAAATATGATATCTCTGTCAAGAGTTTTGCTTGTAAATAATAGGTTTATGCCAGAAGGAATAAGAGCAAATTAGTTTGATCGCCTATAGTTCAATATGATTCAGCTAAACGTAGCTGTCGCTCGAAAGGGTGCAGCTGCACGAATGATGCTCAATAGCATTTGCGCTAACTATGCATATCCGCCGCATTGTTACATTTACTTTGATAGCAGTTACTTGTATCTTTCTGATTTGGATTTTTACTCCCGCAAGTATCATACCTCCTGCTCGCCCGACTGAAGCGATCGCTGTCCATGTCCTCGATCTTGGCTTGCATCCAGAACTAGTTTTACCTAATAACAACGGCGAATTAATTGTGTATGCCTACGGTGATTGGAATTATTTTGCTCTCAATAACCAAGGCTTGAGCGATGGCTTGGCAGCACTTTTGATCCCAACTCAAGGTACACTCGGACGGCAAAAGTATAGCAACATTGAGCAATTACAGCAGAAAGTTAAGGAACAAGATTTAACTCTACTCAGTTTTGAAGTGGCAAAAGCCAAAGCCTTACAGTTAGCGCAAGCCTTAGATCAACGTTTCAATCGCAACATCGACACGCGCATTGAAAATCCCCAAACCGGACTAACTTTAGTCAAAGATGAGCAAGAATACACCATGTTACACAATAGCAACCACGAACTGGTAGAGTGGCTAGAACAGTTGGACTGTCAAGTCGAGGGTTTCGTAATGTGGTCTAATTTTCAGGTAAAGTACCGAGATTAGATTTTAAGTGCTTCTGATGCAGAGTTAAAAGCGATCGCTTAACTCATATTTTTAATCATCAATGTCTAATATACTAAGTTGGTAGCCGTAACTCTGATGGAAATGACGATGGCTGATATCATTACCGCCCCTAACCAGCGCATATTTGATGTTGAACAATTGGTACGGTTTTCGCCGGAGAAAGCCACCGTCACAGAAATAGCGATCACACCATATTCTAGCATTGCTGTCTGGGGTGTACGTCCCGGTCAAGAAGTGCCTGCACATACTCACCCCGATGGACAAGATACCTGGATTGTGGTCAGGGGAGAATTAACCTACTATCTCGGCAACGGACAAAAGAAAATTATTTCCGCAGGACAAATTGATGTTGCTGAACCATCGCAGGTTCACGGGGCAGTCAATGAGGGTTCACAAGACGTGGTGTTTGTCTCCATCTATTCTGCTCCAAGTCTCCAGGTTGTTCCTGCATCCCCATAGATTTAATTAGGAATCCCCAGTGAGTTAGTGACTAGACTATTCACGGTACAAATTGCGTATGACCAATTAAACAAACCAACATCTATCAACTGTTAGCTACATAGTCAAGCTTTCACAACAATGTCAACTCTATTACTTTATTTTATAATTGGTTCTCTTCTGGTTTTGCTAATTGGAATTGCGGCATATTTCATAACTGCACGCAAGTATCAATCCTCAGCTACAGTCGCTAATTCCTATGACGAATGGACGCTTGACGGCATCCTAGAGTTTTATTGGGGGGAACACATTCACCTTGGTCACTACGGTTCGCCGCCAAGAAGGAAAGATTTTTTAGCTGCTAAATCTGACTTTGTCCATGAAATGGTTAAATGGGGTCGTTTAGATAAATTACCACCTGGTACTACTGTCTTAGATGTTGGCTGTGGTATTGGGGGCAGTAGCCGGATTTTAGCACGAGATTATGGGTTTGCTGTCACAGGGATTACCATCAGCCCACAGCAGGTGAAACGTGCCCAAGAACTAACGCCCCAAGGGCTAAACGTCCAGTTTGCAGTCGATGATGCAATGGCATTGTCGTTTCCAGATGCCAGTTTTGATGTGGTTTGGTCAATCGAAGCAGGCCCCCATATGCCTGATAAAGCCGTTTTTGCAAGAGAATTAATGCGGGTGCTAAAGCCCGGTGGAATATTGGTTGTAGCTGACTGGAACCAGAGGGACGATCGCCAAAAGCCGCTAAATTTCTGGGAAAAACCAGTGATGCAACAACTCTTAGATCAGTGGTCTCATCCAGCTTTTTCTAGCATTGAGGGATTTTCTGAGCTTTTAGCAGCAACTAAATTAGTCGAGGGGGAGGTAATTACGGCAGACTGGACACAAGAAACACTTCCTTCCTGGTTAGATTCAATTTGGCAAGGGGTGGCTCGTCCGAGCGGATTCCTGCGTTTTGGGCTGTCTGGTTTCATTAAATCTGTGCGCGAGGTGCCGACATTTTTGCTGATGCGTTTGGCGTTTGGTACAGGGCTGTGCCGATTTGGAATGTTCCGTGCTGTACGGGCGAACTCAAATACAGAATTGATGAACAGAAACTTTGCTAACCAAACTTCCTCAGGCTTACTGAGATAGCGATCGCATTCTATGCAATCTGTTGCTTCTCATTCATGATAGTGCGCTGCCCTACGAAACTAACCCACTGATACCGGAGTGTAAGAAAAACAGACCAAAAACAAGCGAAACAACAATGGTGATTGGACGGCTATTTTTGGTCAACCAGGCTGAAAGCTCGGTGAGTAAATATTTCGAGCGTTCGGGTATGAGGATACGAGCCAAGATCGGGATCAGCAGTAAGGATTCAGCTAGCAAAATGAAGAGTAAGTATACGATAGTGCTAGATAGCTGACCCAACTGCGCTGCCGCGATCGTAGCCAGTGCGCTCAGGGTAAAAACCCACAACTTCGCTGCAATCAACGGTAGTCCAAGCCCAATTCCAAAAGCCCTGAGTGGAGTTAAGCTGTCAATCATGGTTAACACTTTGGGCGGTGAATCATCCGGATCGTCCTCTCTACGCCATTTTTTATAGGCGGTGATCAGTAAAAGAATGCCAAGCACTAGGAGCAATGTTGAGATGATCGAATTCTTAGCGCTACTTTCCTCAGTCAGTGCCGAAGATCCGGACAGAACCAAACCAAAAATCAATCCTTGTAACAGACGTGTGATCGTCATTCCAGCGACATAAGCTATAGCCTTGAATAATCCCTGATTGGGGCTTTTCAGCAGCAACAAACCGATGATGATTTGCAAAGGCACGATCGCACTGCCGATGATATAAGGTAGGAGCGAGATGAGCACAGTTTCCATAGAATACTCCCAATCAGGTGTTAGGACTTACTAGTTTCCAACCTTGGGAAGTCTCACCATTACTATAAGGCTACTGATGAGCACAAGGATGATGCTTATGGTCAGCTTTCATATAGACTAAGCAATATAACTATATTATTATGCAGTGTTGGCTACCGATCAATTCATTGCATCCCAGATTACCTTGTGCCATTTGCTACTCCTATCCTAGAGTGATACGAAAGAAAGTTAATCTGAAGTATTTTTATCTGTTGAAGTTTTTGTCGATTGAGAAGATTGATTAGTAAAACCATTAGAATTATGTGTTTGCAACTGGGTTTTTAACCAAGCAATCAAACCTTCAGAAAGATGAGATAAGGAATTTTCTAACTGTGGTGAAAGTTCCAACGGTAAACTGCCAGAGCGCAAATGTAGAGAGCGTTGAGGATAGGGAATATTAATATTGTGCTGCCGGAGAATTTCATCAATTTTAAAATATAAATCACTCTTAATTTGAAACTGCTTTCGGGGTTTGGAAATCCAAACTAACAACTGAAAATTTAAAAAATCTTCGCCATACCCTTGAAACCAAACAAGAGGTGCTGGTTTTTTTAAGACATCAGAACTTTCACGGGCTGCTTCTAGTAGGGCAGAACGTACCACACTTATACTTGCACCATAAGCCACGCGCACTGGTAATACTAGACGAGAAGTGGAGCCGCGATGACTCCAATTCACTACTTCTGTATCTAACAACCGAGAGTTGGGCACAATCACTACTATGTCGTCTAGAGTGCGGATATGAGTACTGCGGGCATTTAATCGCTCCACTGTTCCCATATATTTGCCAATTTCCACAAAATCTCCAACTTCAATAGCACGCTCAAAAGTAACTACAAAACCGCTGACTAACTCCTTTGCCACTCCCTGCAAGCCAAAGCCGATCGCCACACCTAAAACACTGGCTACGATTGCTAGCGAAGTGATGTCTAAACCCCAAATTTGCAGCAGCACAACTGTACCGATAAAAATCAGACTGTAATTGATCGCAACCGCTATCGATTCTTGAACACCTCGGCTGATATTAGTAATGCGCAGTACACGCGATCGCACTAAATTCGTCACTGCGCCAGCAATCGCCAATACTCCCACAAACAGACCAATCAGGATAATAATATTGATGACAGAATAAGAGCTTTCGCCAATGGAAATAACTGGAGATGTTAGGCTCATCCAGAGAATGCTGACGGCACGCTGGCTCCACTCTCGCGTCAAAGGAAATAAGTCAGTAATGTATATTGCCGTTCCGATCCACAAAAACGCACGTACAAGAACGAGCGTTAATTGCAGAAATAATTCAATTCCTTTAGGTTGCGCTCCTGTGTCGGGATGATTGGCTTCTTGGGGAAGCAACCGCCGCAACCAATAGCGCCAAACCCAACCCAAAGCTAAATGGAGAGCGATCGCACCCAGCACAAACAAAACTGCTAATAATATTGCCCGCCAAAAATAACTTAATCTTCGTTCTTCTTGTCCTTGCCGAACAGCTTCAGTAATCCGTTGCACCCAAATTTTGGCTTGTTCCTGTGTGCTTCTGCCAGGAGGAGTGTCTTGTCGCGTCACTGTCAGCAGGTGACGACTGTTCACCAAAATTACGGGTAATTGATTTGTTTGTAAAATCTCCACCTTCACAGGTTCACTGGAGCGGACAGCTTCTCTTAAAATTAAATTAGCGTCAGCAGCACGATTTTCAGCACTAAATTGTCCTGCTTCATTGACTTCAAACAATCGGCGACCATCTAGTGTAATGGCAGCTGTTGCTCTAGATTGGGCTTGCACTGGCATTTGAGCGAGCGTAAACCATCCCAAAACCACCATTGCAGCAATGGTAGAAATGACAGCAACGAGCCGAAGACGACGAAAGCAACTCATAAAATTAGAAAATCACAATTTGACAGCATGGCAGTCTTAATTCCATGATGTCAGCGAATTTTATTGAAAAAGTTGCCATTAATTTATCCATCCAAAGAATAATTAGCGATCGCCGTTGGGGATTACCTCCAAGGTGATGGGATCGCCGTTGTTGACAACACCTCTTTTGCTAGCAGCTTGATTGCCGTTCTACCGCAGTTGGGACAAACTACATCCATTTCTTGAACTGGCGGCTGTTTCACACACTCTGTCAATAATCCCTGCTGACAGTGATAGCACTCATAAAAAACTCGACTGGTTGGCTTGTTGCAGTCAATAATTTTGATGTGTTGACAAGCTTGGGGTTCTCCCTCCTGTGGTTTCCACGGTTTAGGCTTTTGAGGACGAGAATCCGTTTCTTGCGGCTTTGGCGGAAATTTAGGTTTTTCCGGTTTCATATGCATAATTGTTCCTCTGAGTTGAAAGTAGTCAAAATTGTGCTTGTCATCTAAGTTAACGCACCAACCCTCAAGGACAACCACAAAGAATGCCCCTACTTGCCCGTGCGAAGACAGTCGCGATCGCACTAGGACTGAGCATGGGGATGGGGTTATAAATGTAAAACCACACGCTGATTTAGCAGTGTGGCGTGCTTTAGTATAGCGCTTTTGAATTAGGAGATTGAAGAAGACAGTTCCGATGAAACAAGTTTCACCCGCCAAAGATGAAAGAGGTTTTTTCTCCTACACCCCTCAACCCTCTTTCAAGCTAGAAGGACAGATAAACAGCATTCCAGACAGACATAATTATTTTTCTCGAATCCAAAGTGCCAACCCACCTCCACGCCCGCGAGCTGCAATCAAGTCTTCTGCCACCGCAAAAAATGCAAAAAACGGCAGTTTAGCTATAGATTGGTTGTAAAAATTCCCAGTCTGGGCTTTGCCGCGAATTTGCCCACTATACACAACACGGTTAAACAAGCTAACTTGCATATGGGTAAAGTCAAACGCTAGTAAATTTTTCTTACCTAAATATTGAGCTGGGCCTGTTAGTTTTAACAACCCTGGGCCTAATTGAATCTGGTTGTTAATTTCCCCTTTCGCTGGAATTTCTTCTGTAATTGGTGTTGCAGCACTAAAAGCAATAAAGGCTGGAGTAAATTTGGGCCAATAAAAACCCTTACCCAGAATTATTCCCCCTCGCTTTCTAACTTTACGAGTTCCAGTGGCAAAGCATAACCGCCATTGACCGAGTAAAGATGCAAAAGGATATGTCAGTCGTTGTTGCTTGGCTGCTTTTTCTGCTTGTAGCAACGCATCCACTACTACAGTAGTAGAAGGACGTTCGTTGTATTCT
>NZ_AJLN01000138.1 GCF_000317285.1 Chlorogloeopsis fritschii PCC 6912
CCTCTGTACGCATTTGCAGCCTGTGCTAGTACTGCTAAATAATTAGAAAAAGTCAGTGATGTTAAATCCGCCGTCATAAAGGCATTTAATTTATATTTACGATAAATTCTAACGTTCATTTTTTAAGGATTAACGTTCATAAATCTATATCAGCGATCGCACTTCTAGCAATCTAAGCCCGCAATGCTGTATCTCTTGCTAAACGCCCATCTTCCATATGTAAAATGCGATCGGCAATATCTAGGATGCGGTTGTCATGAGTGACTAACAAAATTGTGCTTCCCTGCTCCTGTGCCAACTGTTGCATAATTTCTACTACATCACGCCCAGATTTGCTATCCAGTGCCGCTGTTGGTTCGTCTGCCAGTACTAATTGGGGTTCGCTCACCAAAGCACGAGCGATCGCTACACGTTGTTTTTGACCGCCAGAGAGACTATCGGGATAATAATCTAAACGCTCTCCCATACCTGTCGCTTGTAACATCTCAATAGACCTAGCAATACGCTCTTGCATAGGCATTTCATGATGCAAACGCAGAGACATCCGCACATTTTGTTGTGCTGTTAAACACTCTAGCAAGTTGTGTGCTTGGAAAATAAAACCTATTTGCTTGCGAACTTGTACCAGTTGCTTTTTACTTGCACCGTATAATTCTTGACCTAATACTTTGACGCTTCCTTCCTGTACAGAACGCAATGCAGCAATCAAAGTGAGTAATGTTGTTTTACCACTTCCTGAGGGGCCTGTGAGGATCACAATTTCACCAGGGTAAATATCTAAATTGACATCAACTAACACAGGTTTTCGCAAAGCTCCCTTGCCAAACGAGTGGTTAAGATGGCGAACACTGACAACAGGTTCAGTAGATAGTTGTTGAGACATATCAATATATTGGGCAAATTTTTGATTTTTTGTTAATGGTTAATAGCTAATGGCTTGTAAAAATCGAAATAATCAATTAACAATTAACAATTAACCCACTTAAAACACATCTGCTGGATCGGCAGACTGCAACCTCCGCATGGCAACACCCGCCGACACTAAACACATAACAACAGTGATCGTAAATACCTGTAACGCCACATCCAATCGCATCAAAATTGGGATGCGAGTTAGATTTCCGAGTAGCCCATACATACCAATCGAACAAGCAAATCCAGGAATAAACCCCAACAAAGCAAGAATAATTGCTTCTTGAAAAACAACAACTAACAGACTCATGTCGGTATAGCCCATTGCCTTGAGAGTGGCATATTCTGATAAATGATTGTTTACGTCTGAATACAAAATTTGATAAACAATTACCACCCCAACAATAAAGCCCATAATCGTACCAAAATTAAAAATCACACCCGCTGGATCAGCTGCCCAGTATGCCTGCTCTTGGTCTATAAATTCTTGACGAGTGATGGCTTTAATATCGCTAGGTAAACGTATCTGAATATTTTTTATGACGTTTTGAGTGTCTGCCCCAGGCTTGAGAGTCAAAACTCCGACATGAATTTTATCGATGCTGTCGGCACCAAATAAACGCAAATAATTCCAGTCACTAGTAACAACATGGCCCCTAGTAAAAATACTGCTACCAAGAGTAAAAATACCACCAACTTTAACTCTACGACCTGATATCTCAGTGGTAATGTTTTGTCCTTGAGTGAAGGACTCAGCTATAGGCCCCAAGTCGGGTTGAGATTTGCTATCAAACAGGACTACATTCTGCAGTTTGATTTGGTTTAGCTGTTGATTAATATCTGGTAAGTTGAAAACAGGCTGGGCAGGATCGAAAGCGATGACAGCAATGTTGTTTACTTCCTTTTTCCAAGGGTTAACCCATCCACCAAAAGAAAAGTATAAAGGGCTGGCTGAAGCAACTCCTTCGACAGCCGCAGCTTGGTACAAATGCCGCCGAGAAAACGCTTGCCCTTCAAGTAGAGATTTAGTTCGTTGGCTGACTAAAACTAAGTCGCCACGCAGATTTTTGTGGACGAGAGTAGAACCATCAAGCAACAGGGCTTTGAACCCCAACTGCATAAATATCAGAATATCGGCAAAGGCAATTCCAGCTAGAGCTACTATCAGGCGCAGTTTTTGATGGCGTAGTTGCGCCCAACCTAAAGGCGGATCGACAAACAAGTTGCCTAATAAAGTTTTGGCATTCAGTAGTTTCATGTCTTCTACTGTGTGGATTTAGAAACGTTACGACTATTGGTGGAATTGAGGTCGAAAGTGATGCGGACTTGCAAGTTAGTCAGCCCAGCGACTTTAGGAGTGTCTTGCGGATCGAGGCGGACTTTTACCTCTACGACACGAGCATCTTTGTCGGCAGCGGGATCGGATGCGAGTACATCTTGCTTTTTAATTTGCAAACCAACATACTCAATCTTGCCGTGCAAAGTACCTGTAAATCCGCCATGTTCGCTGACTATGCTTGCCCGTTGTCCGACTTGCAGTTTACCGACATCGGTTTCATAAACTTCGGCAACGGCGTACATTTGCTGAGTGCGTCCCAGTTCTACAATTCCTTGGCTGGTGTTTACTTGTTCTCCAACACGGGTATTAATTTTGAGGATTTGACCTGCGACTGGAACGCGTACATAATTATCATTTAACTCAGCTTGAGCTTTAGTAACTTGGGTAGCAGCGTAGTCTACCTCAGCTTGAGCTACTTCTATATCTACAGGACGCACTTCCCGTAGTTTCTCAAGCATGGCTTTTTCTTGCCGGATCTGCTTTTGTAATGTGGAGACAGTGTTTGCTAGTTGAGCATTAGCTTCTGAGAGAGTTGCTTGTGCGGTTTCCCAACTCTTGCGGCGTTCATCGCGTTTATATGTTTCAATTGCTCCCTCCTTATGGAGCGACTCGTAGCGTTGATAGTCAATTTCGGCGTTACGCAACTCTGCTTGGGCACGAGCTATGGCTGCTTGTTTCTCGGCTGTTTGAGTGCGAAGTTGGGCTTCTATGCGAGCAATATTCGCCTCTTGGGCTGCTATTTCTGCCGCTTTTGCCTCTCCTGCCTTGAGTTGAGTAAGTTTAGCTCGCTGCACAGTTAGGTATTGTTTTGCTTCAGCTAATGCCGCCTGTTTTTTATCCATGCCCTGGAGAATGGCAATTACTTGTCCGGCTTTGACTTTGTCACCTTCACTGACAAGCAATTTGTCTACGCGACTATCCTGGGCATTGGCAACTGATAATTTTATTACCTCTCCTTGTGGCTCCAGTCGTCCTAAGGCAGTGACTTTTGTTTGTTCTGCTACGCTTGGGGTAGGAACTGGCGTAACTTTGGGTGTTTCCTTTTGGGTAATGACATAAACACTAGCCAAACCAACACAAGCGATCGCCGCTACACCAGCAACCCAAATTGTCAGCTTTTTCCTACCCTTGAAGTTGGGAGATGCGATCGACTCTAAGGGTGGCGGTTTGGTTGACTGTTTGTTTGGAGTGAGAACCATAGTTAGAAGATTGCTACCAGTCTCAATATTTCCGAAAATTGCTCGTAAACAGATTTTAAGAATCCTGCTTGTATATCAACCAATTGGGTGAAAATGGAAGTGAGATAAATTTCCTTTTTCACTTGTCCCACCTAAAGTTGTAGAAAAACAACATGAGGAACTTGTGAAGAAAGTCACACAAGTAAAACTCAAGTTGTCAGCGCCGTATCTGTTGTTAAGATTTGGAATTACTAAGTTATGGATGCGGATGATTTATTGGGACTTTATGCTGCTGGCGATCGCGATTTTAGCAGTACAAATTTGAGTGGAATTAACCTGGCTCAGGCAAAATTAAGTGGAGCCAATTTGATTCGCGCTAACCTCGCTCAGGCAATTCTCAGTGGAGCAAATTTAAGTGGTGCATTCTTAGTGGTGGCTAACCTGGATGAAGCTAACCTCAAGGGTGCAACTTTGATCGTTGCTAACCTGAGCGGAGCTTCTTTAAGTAGAGCCAATTTGAGTGAAGCCAACTTGAGTGAAGCTGTTTTGAGTGGTGCGGTATTACAGAAAGCAAACTTATCAGGTGCGATTTTGCAAGGCGCTATTCTGGCTGGCGTTAACTTGATGCAGTCTAATCTCCAGGGTGCTAATTTGCAGGGAGCTAATCTTTATGGCGCAGATTTACAGGAAGCCAATCTCAGCACAGCTAATTTAACCCGTGCTAATTTGCGGGGTACCAATCTGCGAGGAGCAATCATGCCCGATGGCAGTATTCATCAATAGGTAGGTAATAATGAATACAGATGAGTTTTTAGAGCTATATGCAGTTGGAGAACGGAATTTTCCTGGTATTACCTTAAATGGGGCAAGTTTATATCAAGTTGATTTACAGGGAATCAATCTTAGAGGTAGCAAATTAATTGGTGCTAATCTCAGTGGTGCTAATTTGAGAGGAGCAGATTTAAGTCAGACAAATTTAATCGGAGCAAACTTAAGCGGTGCCAATCTCATGCAAGTTAACCTAAGTGAGGCTGACTTGATTGGAGCGAATTTGGGAGGAGCCAAATTAGGTGAAGCAAATCTTGTAGGGATGACTTTGAGTGGAGCTAATCTCAGTGCTGCTAACTTGAGTAGAGCCAATGCAACTCAAGCCTGTTTTCAGGGAGCAAACTTAGCTAGTGCGATTTTGAGTGCCACTTTAGTAGAAGTGAATTTAGAGGGAGCAAATCTCAGCCATGCAAGTTTGATTGAAGCTAATTTGCAGCGAGCGAACCTGAGTGGAAGCAACTTGCTAGGGGCAAACCTTTCTAAGGCTAAACTTTGTCAGGCTAATCTGAGTGGTGCAAATTTACATGACGCAAACTTGAGGGAAGCAGACTTAAGTAGCGCTAACCTTCAAGGAGCAAACGTAAATGCAGAAAATTTGCGACAAACGTATTTTTAAGAAAACGATAATTGCCGTATAGATAGGGGCTAGGGACTAGGAAAGAATTTTTCCCAGTCCCTAATCACCAGTACCCTTTTACAATCAGAACACCCAAAACTCACTCAGCAATGCCAATTGGGATAAAAGCATTGTCATGATCGAATCTGGATTGTAAGAGTGTTGCATATGAGTTGCAATCAAGTATCTAGACAGCATAATATGCGTATCAATACAACTGAAGCGAACAAAGCTTGAGAAATGTAAAAAGCTAATTTTTTCAAAGTGGTATGGGCCACTTTCATTTTTGGCTTTAAAGCTTAACACAATTTGAATAGTTTAGATCCAATCCATACTGCATTGGTATACACAATTTATCTGTTCCACAAGGAACTTATAAATCAGTAGTATCCAATTTTCTATTGGACAAAATTAGTTTCACATTCTATCTAAACTTAGGCAGGTTATCAATCATGACAATTATCACAAATAAAACAGTACTTTTAACTGGTGCTTCACGTGGTCTAGGAGTTCATATTGCTCATGCTCTAGCAAAAGAACAAGCAACCATAATTGGCATTTCTCGCTCCAAGCCTGGGCTGAATAAAACACGTGATGAAGTCAAGGCTTTGGGTGGTCAATTTATCGGTTTTACCTTTGATATCACAAACGTTGAACATTTGTCAGGGCTAGTACAGCATATTAATAACACAGTCAGTCCAGTTGATATTTTAATTAATAATACTGGAGTAGAAATTTATCAATCTTTCGCTAATTATTCTCTCAAGGATCTCCAATCAGTATTGACAACAAATCTACTGGCTGCGATGGAGTTAACCCGTTTGTTACTGCCAAGTATGTTAGAGCGTGGTAGTGGTCATATTGTTAATATTTCTTCTCTAGCTGGTAAAAAAGGAGTTCCTTACAACAGTATCTACTCAGCAAGCAAAGCTGGTTTAATTATGTGGACTGATTCTCTGCGCCAAGAATTAGTCCGTACTGGTATAAATTTCTCGGCGATATGCCCAGGATATATTTCTGAAACTGGCATGACTGTTGATAGTGGCTTGCCTGCTCCCACATTAGCAGGTATTTCTACACCTCAAGACGTAGCAAATTCAGTAATCAGAGCTATTAAGAAAAATAAAGCTGAGGTAATTATCAATGAAAGTGCGATCGCAGAATTTTTGACCAAAGTAATGTTTGCGATTGGACAAATTACTCCACAATTTGTAGATGCAGTTTATCGTTGGATTGCTGTAGCTAAACTCAACCAAATGCGTGCAGAAAATTTTGCCAATAATCAATATAAACGTGCGTAAAAGGGATTGGGACTGGTAATTGGATTGAAAGCGGAAAAATTATGGAAGAGGCTTTTTAAGCCATGCCAAATTTTGTCACAATTTTCCAGTACCCAATACCAAGAATTTTAGATTGGGATTTCATCTAATTTAAACTGCTCATCTGCTCATAAAAAATCTCAAACTCAATTGAGATAGATCTTGATAAATCTATATTTTCAAGTCATGACAAAACTGCTTAGGAACTCCTCTATCTCTGATCTGATCGCAAATACGCTCACAGCCACAGCTTGGCGTTTCAGGTTCATCAATTCTCAAGTGAAGTTGTACAAAGAAGCATGGTTTACACCCACGTTCCATGAGTTGGTACTAGAGATTGCCAACCTCCCACCAAGTAAGATGCCAACTCGCAAAATGCTTGCTGGATTGCTAACAGGCTGGGGCAATAATCATTTTGCTGCCAACCTTGATTACCTAGAGGAAGTAGCGAAGCAGGCTGCAAAGACTCCTGGCCCTATTCTAGAGTGCGGTAGCGGACTCACAACTATTCTGTTGGGGCTACTTGCAGGTCGGCGCGGTGTTGAGATTTGGTCGTTAGAGCATATCCCCGAATGGTATACACGCGTGAATACCGTGCTGGAACGCTATCAAATTTCGGGAGTCAATCTCTATCTATCACCGTTGCAAGACTTTGGAGGCTTTTGTTGGTACAATCCTCCATTCACTAGCCTACCGAATAATTTCCGCCTGGTTATTTGTGACGGCCCTCCTAGTAATCAAACACCTGGTGGTCGGTATGGACTGTTGCCTGTTCTTGGACAGCACCTTTGTGATGATGCACTAATCTTGCTTGATGATGCAAATCGTGAGGAAGAAGCAGAAGTGTTACGCCGATGGACTACAGAATCAAAAGTAAGCGTCTTGCTGCAAGAATTTTCCTTTGGGTCATTCGCATTAGTGACTTATCCGAGCAGAGTTAATGAGGTGGAGGTAAATCAATGAACTTATTAGCACTTATTATTGTTGGCATTTTGGCTATTTTAGTGCTTATCCAGATATTTCCCACGGCAAAATTTGTATCTTTGTTCTATTCACCAAACCAACAGAATATAGAAAATGACCAGTTGCCCAAAGCTGCAGTTGTCCTTTCCCTGCGAGGAGCAGATCCGTTTTTAGCTGACTGTATTCACGGTCTACTTAACCAGAACTACCCGGAGTATAAAGTACATATTGTTGTTGATAGCCAGGAAGATCCTGCTTGGAAAATAGTTAACGATACGATTTGTCAATCGCAAGCAACGCATATTCAAGTCAGCCCTTTAGTCCTTCGACACTCTACTTGCAGCCTCAAAAATAGTGCTTTAGTTCAAGCGATCCAAGAACTAGACGATTCTTATAAAGTAGTTGCAATCATAGATGCTGATGTCGTTCCCCATTCTGATTGGCTGCGTGAATTGGTTGCACCTTTAGCTGACGAGGAGATCGGAGTTACTACAGGAAATCGGTGGTATGTACCGCACGGTAGCCAGTGGGGTTCGCTAGTTCGATCCGTTTGGAATTCGGCAGGAGTTGTCTCTATGTATGTCTACAATGCTGCTTGGGGAGGCTCAATGGCAATCAAACTTTCTGTTTTGCACCAAGCGCAACTGCTAGAGAAATGGACACAAGCACTCTCTACTGATGCCTTAATAGGCAAGGCATTGAAGGAATTAGGCTTGAAGCTGAAATTTGTGCCCACAGTGATGATAGTAAATCGTGAGGAGTGCCAGTTAAGTGGTTGCTTGCGCTTTATGACACGCCAATTACTTACGACACGGCTGTATCATCCCTGTTGGATTCTAAGCATGATCCATGCATTAATAACAACGTTACCTCTTGTATTGGCAATAGTGTTGCTGCCTTACAGCTTACTTCAAGGTGACTTTAATGCCGCAGCTTTGTTTGCTAGTGGATTTGTTGGCTATATCCTAACAATGGGTTTACTGCTAACAATATTAGAGCAAAGTGTGCAGCAGGTAGTTCGGGGGTATGACGAAACGACAAGGTACTTTTCGTTTCAATTCATAGCGAAATTTCTGCTGGCAATTCCACTGGCGCAAATAGTTTCTACAGTTGCTACTGTATTAGCCATATTGAAGCAAAAATTCGAGTGGCGGGGCGTGGTCTATCAAATCAAAGCTCCTTACAACATTCGATTAATTGAATACCATCCTTATCAAATCTCGCTCCAACTAATTGATCGTAAAGCTTCAATTATCTAGATTTATTGCACAAATCAATTTTTGACACTCCAAATAGGTATTTAGGCAAGAAGTTCACCTTAGCTATTTGGCTTGTTCGCTGCTCTGTTTCGCCCTAGTTAGCGATCGCTTTGGTGCCTCAATCCTAGTTGCGAGTTAAATCCTTTGGCTTTTGAAGAGGAACTATGAACCTTTTCCGCCTTCTGTTACGCACTTCCGCTCTTCTGCTCACCCTTGCCATCTTGGCTGGCATCCTTAGTGGCGGCACTGCTGCGGGTTTAATTGCCCTAATTAATGCCACATTAAGTCAGAACCAACCGTCAACTACTACGCTCATTTGGAGTTTTGCCGCTCTGTGTCTGGTGCGGCTGATTGCTAATTTGGCTTCTCAAGTTTTACTCATCTATCTTTCAGAAAAGGCTATTCTCGACCTGCGGATGCTATTAAGCCGCCGTATCCTTGCTTCTCCTTTACGCCAGTTAGAACAAATCGGCGCTTATCGTCTTTTAGCTACCCTGACTGAAGATATCCGAACTATCTCCAACACAGTTCTTATTACTCCCTTTTTCTGTATCAACACAGCTATTGTGATTGCCTGCCTGATCTATCTTGGATGGCTCTCTAGGACTGTGTTCGTTGTCGGTCTTTGCTTTCTTTTGGTGGGAATACTCAGCTATTTACTACCAATGACGAAAGCCATGTCTTTGCTGAAATTAGCTCGCGAACAGGAAGATAGGTTATTTAACCACTTTTGTGCCATAACTCAAGGCACAAAGGAACTTAAGCTGCACCGCCAGCGACGGCAATCATTTCTCAAAGAAGATCTTCGTACCACTGCCCTATCATACCGCCGTCATAACATTATCGGGATGAGTGTTTTTGCAGCCGCTGCCAGTTGGGGACAAATTCTATTTTTTGTTGCGATCGGTTTGCTTTTATTCATCCTACCTTCTTTAACAAAGATCCATCCCACAATTCTATCTGCCTATGCCCTGACTATCATCTACATGATGTCACCTTTGGAGCACATCATGAGTACACTGCCTACTGTAACCAGAGCCTTAGTAGCATTAAAAAAAGTGGAATCTCTGGGTCTTTCATTGCCTGCCAATTCAAACGAAACTACCTCCGTTGCAGCGTTTCCATCAGAGAAATTTTGGCAATGCCTAGAACTAGTTAATGTTACCCATAGCTATTATCAAGAACGAGAGGAAACAAACTTTATTCTTGGGCCTATTAACTTAAAATTCAATCCGGGAGAATTAGTTTTTATTGTCGGAGGAAATGGTAGCGGTAAGTCCACTCTAGCTAAATTAATTTCTGGTCTTTATATTCCTGAAACTGGAGAAATTTATTTAGATGGTAAGTTTATTGATAACTACAACAGAGAGTGGTATCGCCAGCAATTTTCAGTAGTATTTTCTGACTTCTATCTTTTTGAGCGTTTGCTGGGTTTGGATAGTAACGACCTAGATGCTCAAACTCAAAACTACCTTGCTCAACTACAACTTGACCATAAAGTGAAGGTCAACAATGGTGTGCTTTCTACCACAAACCTTTCTCAAGGACAGCGTAAACGCCTCGCTTTGCTCACTACCTACTTAGAAGATCGTCCAATTTATATGTTTGACGAGTGGGCTTCAGACCAAGATCCTGTCTTTAAGGATATCTTCTATACGCAACTTTTACCAGAGCTAAAAAGTAGAGGCAAAACAGTACTAGTTATTAGCCACGATGACCGATATTTTCACATTGCAGACCGGATTATAAAGCTGGAATACGGCAAAGTGAAATATGAAAAAAACCCTGCATTCATTAATATTTGATGTATGAGGAAGACAAAAAATGCTTTTAAACAATCTCAAACCACTTGTAAAATCTGGATTATCAAGTAACATTGTAGAAGAAAAACTTTCATTACGTGAAAAACAAGATAGAAGATTGAAAGAAGACATCAAAAGTGTTTTATCTTACCGAGAATGGATTCAGAGGATAACTAACAATACTTTTGACAACACAAGAGTGATAGGAATTGTAGCTGCGGCAAAAGGAGCCGAAAATTATCTACCATATACTATCCCCAAAATCATTACACAAATCT
>NZ_AJLN01000139.1 GCF_000317285.1 Chlorogloeopsis fritschii PCC 6912
GATACATAAACTTAATAATGATTCTAAAATAGATATTCTTAGTACAAGAAATAGATGTGCTGTTTACCAAAAAGGTATTGTAGATGGGAGTGAAGTTCTCCTACCTAACTTCAATGAGGAAGTTCCTCCTCTGCAATTTTTTCTAGATACTGTTCATGGTAAATACAGCGGCTATCAGTGGATGCAAGGAGGAGGCATAGTCGGAAGAATTGATGCGCTTGTCAGTTTGATAGTTGTAATTTCTCAAAGGTATCCAGGGACAAGAAGTGAAGACACTCATCTGACTATCCTAGCCAAATATGCAGGATTTGCAGCTGAAATATTCACAAATGTTGTTTCTACGAACAGAACTCCTAGCCTGACAGAAATAACAATGGATAAGCCACCTAAAAAAGCTTGGATTGAACAAGTGTCTAGATGGAATGCTGGGCATCAAGGATTGGAGTTATGCTATGGAGAACATAATATTAAGTCAATAGTGTCTGACGACTTTCCTTGGTCTATTTTTACAGCACCAATTGATTTTTTGAAAAGGTTAAAGAGAACAGATAAATTTACTTTATCTACGGTAATTCATAAATTTAAAGTGTTAGCGATCGCCTTTGCCGCATCGCGAAACATCAAGAAGAGGAATTCACAAAACCCTGACATATTACAAGGAAACGAAGCGAAAGCTATTTGGTGAGGTATCCAAGCAGAGTTAATTCGTTTGAGGTAAATCGATGAATGAGTTAGCGATCGCTATTTTTGGAATTTTGGCAGTTTTGGTGATTTTGCAGACGCGTTATGCACTGGCTTTTGTATCATCACTGAGTTTGCCAAGCTCAAAGTCTATCCAAGATAAGTTGTTACCCAAAGCGGCAGTTATCCTTTCCCTGCGAGGTGCCGATCCATTCTTAGCCAACTGTGTGCGTGCCCTGCTCTACCAGAACTATCCACAATACGACTTGCACATTGTCGTTGATAGTCAGGAAGATCCAGCCTGGCATATCGTCAACGAAACGATCCAACAAGCCAGAGCAATGCACGTCACGCACGTCCAAGTCAGCCCTTTAGTTGCTCGGCACAACACTTGCAGTCTTAAATGCAGTGCGCTAGTTCAAGCCATATCTGCACTAGATGATTCTTATCAGGTAGTGGCTTTGATAGATGCTGATGTCATCGCCCATAGGAACTGGCTGCGCGAACTAGTTGCACCACTTATGGACGAGCGGATCGGAGCTACTACAGGCAACCGTTGGTATACACCGCATACCAAACAGTGGGGTTCACTGGTTCGATATGCATATAATTCGGCATCTGTTGTCTCCATGTATATTTACAGATACGCTTGGGGAGGCTCTATGGCAATGAAGCTTTCCGTATTGCGGCGATCGCAACTTTTAAAGACATGGACGCAAAGCATTTCCGTTGATGCCCCAGTTCACAGAGCTTTGCAGAAAATCGGCTTAAAAGTGAAATTTGTGCCTACAGTTATGATGATCAATCGCGAGGAATGCGATTTAGGACAATGCTTGCGCTTCATTAAACGCCAATTACTCATGCCACGCCTCTATCACCCAAAATGGATGCTATTTTTTGCCCAGGTATTAGCACCCACATTTGCTCTTGTAATAGCAATCGGACTACTGCTAATTTCCTTAGTCAGTGGCAACATTGCTGTTGCAGGTTGGGTAGGGGGTGGATGCGTCGGCTATATTCTGGCAATGGCTCTTTTGCTTACACTCTTAGAGCAAGGTGTGCGGCGAGTGGTTGGGGAATATGGCGAACCGACGAAGAGCTTTTCGTTTCAATTGATCACGAAAATTTTGCTGGCAATTCCACTGGCGCAATTAGTTTCTGCACTTGCAACAGTATTAGCCTTATTGACGCGAAATGTTGAGTGGCGTGGTGTGGTGTATCAAATTAAAGATCCTTACAACGTTCAATTACTTGAATATCATCCTTATCAAATCTCGCTTCAACCACTCGATCATAAAGCTTCAATTGTTTAATAAAAAAACAATCTAGGCTTTTCTCAGCAATACGGCAAGGTTAAATAATCACAAAAAACCTGTGTTAATGCAAGGAGAATCAAGCAATGCTTTTAAGTAATCTCAAGCAATTTGTCACCTATGGATTATCAAGTAACATTTCAGAAGAAAAAGTTTCATTACGTGAAAAACAAGATAGAAGATTGAGAGAAGACATCAAAAGTGTTTTATCTTACCGAGAATGGATTCAGAGGATAACTAACAATACTTTTGACAACACAAGAGTAATAGGAATTGTAGCTGCGGCAAAAGGAGCCGAAAATTATCTACCATATACTATCCCCAAAATCATTACACAAATTT
>NZ_AJLN01000140.1 GCF_000317285.1 Chlorogloeopsis fritschii PCC 6912
AGTCAGCAAATTACAAAAACAATCAGAAATAGATATTCTGGGAGCAAGAAGCAGATTTGCTGTTTATCAAAAAGGAGCTATAGATGGAAGTAAAGTTCTCCTGCCTAACTTTAATAAGGAAGTGCCTCCTCTGCAATTTTTTCTAGATACTGTTCATGGTAAATACAGCGGCTGTAAGTCTATGACAGGAGGAGGTATAGTCGGAAGAATTGACGCGCTTGTCAGTTTGATAGTTGTAATTTCTCAAAGGTATCCAGGGACAAGAATTGAAGACACTCATCTGACTATCCTAGCCAAATATGCAGGATTTGTAGCTGAAATATTCACAAATGTTGTTTCTACGAACAGAACTCCTAGCCTGACAGAAATAACAATGGATAAGCCACCTAAAAAAGCTTGGATTGAACAAATATATAGATGGAATAGTGGTTATCAAGGGTTAAAACTATGCTATGGAGAACATAATATTAAGTCAATTGTGTCTGACGGCTTTCCTTGGTCTATTTTTACAGCACCAATTGTTTTTTTGAAAAGGTTAAAGAGAACAGATAAATTTACTTTATCTACGGTAATTCATAAATTTAAAGTGTTAGCGCTCGCCTTTGCCGCATCGCGAAACATCAAGAAGAGAAGTTTAGATAATCCTGACATATTACAAGGGAGCCAAGCAAAAGCTTCGTGGTGAGCTAGTTGGCTAATTTAACAACAATAGAGAATGATCATGAATGCAACAACTCTCAACTTAGGTACTATCCAAGAAACCTTGCTAATAACGCTATGGGCGCGAGCGGTTGAGATCAACCAACTCGATCCCATTCTGACCGATCCAAGAGCTGCTCAGATCCTCACTCAGATTGACTATGACTTCCAGAAATTCTTTCAGGAGAAAAGCTCTCAAACTACAGTATGTATTCGAGGTAAAGCGTTTGATCGCATAGTTAGCGAACTTCTACAGACGCATCCTCAAACTCCTGTTTTAGAAATTGGCGCGGGTTTAAATACTCGATTTGAGCGATTGGATGATGGAAAGTTGCGCTGGTTTGATTTAGATTTACCAGATGCGATGACAGTAAGAAGAAAGTTTTTTGAGGAAAGCGATCGCCGTCAGTTCATTTCCGCTTCAGTGTTTGAAACAGATTGGATAGAGTCAGTCAAAGCCTCCACAAATGAGCCAATCTTGTTCATTGCAGAAGGAGTCTTACTTTTTTTTTCTGAGCAACAGGTAAAGGCTTTGTTTGCAACATTAGCAGAACATTTTCCAGGTTCTTGGATTGTATTTGATGCAATCTCCCAACTTCTGCTAGCAGTTCGACACAGATTTGATGCAGTCAAGCATACAAGTGCTAAATTTCAGTGGGGAATTCAGAACATCCAGCAAATAGAGACGTGGGATTCAAGGTATAAATTGCATCGTTCGCTATACATTCCAGCAGACTTTACCCAATACTTGGCGAGATTTCCCCGGATGGAACAGATATTGATGAGGTTGTTTCCAGATTTTCAACGGATGGCTGGGGTACACCTAGTTAAATTCCAAAATCTTGACTGAGGACATTTAGAGTTGCTCTACAAGCCTTATTAGCCTGAACTGCCAATGAAAAGAATTTCGTTGGCAGTTCATTTTGTTTTAAGCTTCTCGTAATGTCATAAAACTATGACATTGCTGCCTGTTTTTGACTTGTAAAAGAGCCGTTTTTGCTATTTTTGTCATGATATTTTGACATTTCGATCCCGGAAGAGTTTAAAAATTCGTGGAAGCCTTAAAAACAGGTCTCATACCCCCTTGATTCCACCCGGAGGTTAATGGTTAGTATTTTTTAACAAAAGGCTCCTCTACTCTCAAAAAAACAAAAAGTGCTGACCTTGGCATAACCAAAACCAAAAAATTGAAAGGGGTTAGCCCGCAATTTAAAACAAAACACACTAAAAACAAAATAACTAAGTAGAACAGGGGTCACATATCAAACAGCTGAAGTGGATTCTAGATTCAATCACGACTTTTAACAAGAGGTATATCATTTACCTTTCAAACGACTGGAGGCCAAATTCATGGCAAAAGAACGCCCACCGCTAGAAGAGATGACATTGCGGCAACTACGTAGAGTTGCCAGCGAATATGGAGTCTCTCGCTACAGCCGAATGCGTAAATCTCAATTGCTGGCAGCGATTCAAGACGTAGAGCGCAGCAAAGTTTCTATTAGCCAATCTCGCTTAATGGAGGCACAGGAAACCGTGGAAGCAGCAAAATTTGAATTGGGTCAGGAAGATCGTAATGGCGGTACTCTTGCTGATGTAGATGAAGGAATAGGCGACTTACCTGCTGGTTATGGTGAAAGCCGGATTGTGTTGATGCCTCGCGATCCACAGTGGGCTTATACCTATTGGGATGTTCCTAACGAACACAAAGAAGAACTGCGTCGTCAGGGAGGACAACAGCTGGCGCTGCGGATTTACGATGTGACTGACATCAGCTTTGATTATCAAAGTCCTCATAGCATTCAAGAGTATCCTTGCGATGAGCTAGCGCGGGAATGGTATTTACCAGTTCCGGTGAGCGATCGCGATTATGTTATCGACATCGGCTACCGTTGCGCAGATGGTCGTTGGTTAGTCCTAGCCCGTTCTGCTCCCGTACACGTTCCTCCTGTGTATCCATCTGACTGGATTGAAGATGTCTTCCTTACCGTCAATTTTGATGAAGAATTACGCGGAAAGACCTTCTACGAACTAGTTCCACCTGCCAAGAAAGTTGCTGCTACTGCAAACGGCAATGCCATTTACGACCAAATCTTTGGCATGGCAGAGTCTGTGGAAGCAATGCGGGTTGCTGGTTCACTATTTGGTTCGATGCAGCACGTTCCTGGCTCAATGGTTCCAGAACAAGCGATCAGTTCCTACGTTTTCCCATCTGGTGTGGGAATGTGGGCTGTACCTACCGTATCTGGTTTAACCATGTCTGGTGTTGGTATGTCTGGTGTTGGCTTCTCTGCCTCCGCCGTACCAATGCGTCCGCGCCAGTTCTGGTTAATTGCTGATGCTGAGTTGATTGTCTACGGTGCAACCGAACCTGATGCAACTGTAACAATTGGTGGTCGTCCGATTAAGCTCAATCCAGATGGTACCTTCCGCTTCCAGATGTCCTTCCAGGATGGCTTGATTGACTATCCAATTATGGCTGTTGCTGCTGATGGCGAACAAACACGTTCAATTCACATGAAGTTTACTCGTGAAACTCCATCACGCAATACCAACACTAAGGAAGAAGCTGTTTTAGAATGGCTGTCTTAAAGTTCAGTCAACATAAATAAACTAAAAACACAGAGCCCCGACTTCTGACCAAAAGTCGGGGATCTTAATATCTAGAATTCTGTCTCCTGCAAAAACTTAAAAATAGCTGTATTTACTTCTTGAGAAGCTCCCATTGAAGCATCGTGACAGCAGTTAGATAGAATTTGTAACTTAGAATTCGGAAGACATTGATGCAATTTTTCACCATGACTAGCAGGAAACCAACTATCTTGTTCACCCCACAAAACTAATGTGGGACATTGAATGGCACCAAGATTATTTTGGATATTGCTGAGTAAATTTGGTTTATTTGCTTGAAAATTCTCAATTTCTCGTGCAGCTATTTGTATCTCTTCAGCTACTTTGGTAAGAGTGCCCGGAAATTCAATAAACGGATAAGTGATCCAATAAACATCTTCTTGAGTCAATATTGACGGATCGAATAGCACTCCACGCCGTTCTATTGCCATCACTTCTCTAACAAATGGTGCTAACAGATATGCTAAACGCAACGTATCAATTGTTTGCACTATTTCCAGTGGAGTATGAGCAAGTAGTGACATTCCCCAATGAGGCAAGCGTTCAGCAAAAATAGGTACGTTTACTACTACTAACCGCCCTATTAACTGCGGATTTTTTTGAGCAAAGGCAAGAGTAACTAAACCACCTAAAGACTCTGCCACAATTGCTACGGGTTCATCAGTTAATTCCCGAATTATTCGCTCTAACTCTATCACTTGATGACCGCTTTGTTCTCGACGAGAGACAGGTTTTTCAGAAAAACCGTAACCTTTGGCATCAAAACAAATCACCCGAAAGTATTTAGATAATGGCTGAATGCTGTGACGCCAATTGTAGCTCCAGCTACCCATACCATGTAAGAAAATTAGAGGTTTACCAGTACCTATTTCGCCATAGGCAATTTGTACAGGATAACCATGAGCATCAATAATTGTTAGACTTTGCCGCCCTTTTGGAAAAGTTACTTGCCACCAATCGTTCATTCTTTTTGTCAATCACTCTTTTAATTGCCAGTTAAAACTCCCCACAGCAGTCTAATTAGTAGCACAGGCAATGCAACTAATACAATGGAGACAAGCAATAATCCAATCAAGACTACAAAGATAAACCACCCATCTGCACTTTTTCTTTGGCTTGGAAACTTTAAGTATTCTTCTAGCAGTTTGATATTGTATTCGTTTGCTGTCCAAGCAAAATCAAATAAATCTCCTAGCACGGGGAAAGCACCCACCAAACCATCAATGATGATATTAACAACCATTCTGCCCAAAGTTGCTGCTGGCGTACCTAAGCGTGCTGCTTCCAAGATAATGTAGGCAGAAAGCATAACCCCCAGAAAATCACCACCAATAGGTATTAATCCTATAATCGGATCTAAACCGATACCAAGGTTCGTTCCAGGAATAATAACAGCTTTATCCAGTAGCCGACTCAGGTAACGCAACCGCCTCAAGGTGGGTGCTCTAACTTCAGGTTCAATTGTGTAAAAGCGAGAGAGTGGCTTTGACATAAGAGCGATCGCATTTTTGTTACTAAATCGCAAACATTCTACTCTCGTCTGGGAAATTTTCAAGTATATTTTTGCTATAAGTAACAATAATTACTACATTAGTCATTGGTCATTGATTAGTGGTTAGTAGGGGAGGCAGCGCGTTGCGGAGGTTCCCTCCGTTGTAGCGACTGCCGTGCGGGTTTTATTGATGATCTTTGGGTTAAAACCGACAATTTATCTTCTAAACCCGCCCGTACAGTAGTTAGTAGCTAGTTGTTCTCCTCTGCTCCTGGTGCTCCCCTGCTTGTCCCCTTATCCCCCATCTTCCCCATTTACATTTATGACTCAAGAATTAACGCAACAGTGGTTAACGGAAATTCAGACATTGCAACAGCAGGTAGCACAGTTACAGCAAGAACGTCATGCTGGATGGGAAAGTGCGGAAAAATGGCGTAAACTTTACAACACAGAAGCAGAACAGCGCCGCACAGATGCTGAGTTCTTTAAACAAACGATCGCGTCTTTGAAAACAGAAATTGAGCGTTTACAAGGTGTTGAAGAAGAACGATTCAATGAGGCTACAGCTAAAACTGCACTGCAAAAAGAAATAGCCCAAATTAAAACTGTGGAAGAATTGAAAGCCAAACTTATTAGTGTCATAAAAGAACGCGATCGCCTGCAACAAGCTTTGAAAATAGAGCAAGACAATCACGCCCAAACCCGCAAAAACCTTACCACCGCATTGGGTGATGCAATTGATAGCTTGACACGGGAGCGTGCGACAGAGGCAGAAGGTAAGATAAAGCCTTAATTTCCAATTGGTGGAGCTAAAGGACGGCGAGGTTTACCCCCACCACCGATGCTATTTGGCCCATTGTTGTCCACAACTTTCAAAACACCAATTATTTTGGTGAGATCGGCTTGGAGTGCTTTATCGTCATTGAAGTAATATCCGGTAACTGCCTTGTACTCCTGCTCGGCATCATGCTCAATACAGATATAGTTATAGTCAAAACCGGAATCGTCAACGACATAAGCACCGTAGTTCTGCATCGCCTGGAAAATCTTTTTACCCGCTTTGGTGGTTAGTCCCAAGCTTTTCATATTCACGTTCGGTGGAATTGCCAGCAACGAACCCATGACTAAAGCTGGGTTAGAACCCTGATATTGTTTTGGTGCACCCGCATCAGCGGCACGAGCAGGCCAACGATGACCAGGTGTTGGTGATGAAGGATTGTAGTGCATCCACTTGCCCCAAATCACAAGTTTGAGTGCGTGACGAATAGCTGTGTCATTGAACAACTCGCCTTTGCGAATACTACCGCCAATACTTGACATCCCGGAGCCACCATGTCCACCATCAATGCCATCTCCGTAGATGTCGGTTTTTCCAAACCAACTACCGTAAAATGGGCCGCCCTCTTGACAACGAGCCGTCACGTTAAAAGAGACTAGGGTTCTACCATCGGGTTTGAGAACGGCAGAGGAGTTATTTGGAGTAAAATTGTGTCTTGCATCTGGAATAATCAGATCTTTAGGAATATGCAAATGCTCTGCCGCTTCGGGATGCCACTGTGCCTGGTGTTGGGGAGTTTTCCCCGTGCAGCGACCTTCGCCCCAAGCTCCGGGCATATAGGTTGGCACAACTGGATCTGTTTCTTTGCCTACAATAAACCAATCAGTGTCAACTCCAACACCTTTTGAGCCAATATGGGCATCAACATATTTAGCATTCGAGCCAATCGGCATATTCCAAATGCTATCGCAGGCGAACGGCCACGTATATTTATCGCGTGGTTTCCCCGAACCACATTTACTATCATCTGCTTGGGCTGTAAGACTAGGGGCTGCAATAGCCCTGCTATTTCCTAGCCACGAGTTTTTACCTTCTCTCATACTCAAGCTAAATTGATTTTGCGTGCTAACGCTGCGTACTTCAGCTACATTCTGAGCATAGCTAATGGCACTTAAAGCACTAGGATCGAAAATTATCATTTTCCTCTTCTGTTTCCATCAAAGCTAGTAGAAGCTCACGCACCGATCCAATATGAACTGGCGTGAAACCGAAGTAAAGCTTGACTTAACTTGCGCAAGTAAGAGCTGCTCAATCTTTGTTTAAGGTTATTTATATTGAGTTATCGCTTAACAAGAACCTGCATAAATTTCCAGCTCCTATTGTACTGAAGTCTGAAAATATGAGGAATTTCTTAAGCGATAAGTCTAATCGATAAAGATTTGTCCAAAAATAGGCCAAACCATTTCAAGATGTCAATAGCTTGATATTTACTTACTGTTTATTAAGTATCTAACTTGAAAATAGGGGTTAGGGGCTAGAGGCTAGGGGCTAGAGAAAAAGAGAGCTAACGGAGCACACCCGTAACTCATCTGTATGTATCTGTGTGTATCTGTGTTTATCGGTGGTCGATTTTTCATGCCCATGAGAGCCTTGCTCCATTAAGAAGAGCCAGAATACTCTAGTTCTCGTTACCAGGTTGAACCTGGTAACGAGGATTTGTGGACTGCCGGGAGGATATCACAATCCCATTGCCTCGGCTACAGCTTTAATTTCTGCCTCAATACCTTGTTTAAATTGGCTTTGACTGTGTTTAATGGCTGTATCTGGGTCTTTTAAACCGTTGCCTGTGAGGACGCAAACTACGGTTGCACCTGTGGGAATTTGATCCTTCACCTGCAACAAACCTGCAACTGAAGCAGCGCTAGCTGGTTCGCAAAAAATGCCTTCTTCTGATGCCAGTAGTCGATAGGCATCCAAAATTTCTGCATCAGTGACAGAATGAAAATTCCCCATACTTGCTGATTTGACTGCAACGGCTTTTTCCCAGCTAGCAGGGTTACCAATTCTAATGGCAGTGGCTATGGTTTCTGGATGTGGTACTGGCTTACCCGTAACCAAAGGAGATGCACCAGCAGCTTGAAAGCCCATCATCCGAGGTAAGCGATCGCACTTGCCAACTTGATGATATTGACAAAATCCCATCCAATATGCGCTGATGTTTCCCGCATTACCCACTGGGATGCACAGCCAGTCGGGAGCATTCCCTAAGGTATCGACTATTTCAAAAGCCGCTGTTTTTTGTCCTTCTAAGCGAAAAGGATTAACTGAATTCACCAAAGTCACTGGATAACTTTCAGCCATTTCCCGGACAATTTCCAGAGCTTGGTCAAAATTCCCTTTGATTGCCAATACCTCTGCACCATACAGCAACGCCTGTGCCAGCTTACCCAACGCCACATAACCATCGGGGATCAATACAAAGGCACGCATTCCTCCACGTCTAGCATAAGCTGCTGCCGCCGCCGAGGTGTTGCCAGTACTTGCACAAATCACAGCTTTTGCGCCAGCTTCCTTGGCTTTAGAAATTGCCATCGTCATTCCTCGGTCTTTGAAGCTACCAGTGGGGTTAAGACCGTCGTATTTGACGAAGACACGTACTTGTCTGCCGATACGTTCTGCGATCGCGGGAATTGGGATCAAAGGAGTGTTACCTTCCAACAAAGTCACAATCGGCGTTTGATCGCTGACAGGCAAGTATTCACGATATTGCTCTATAAGTCCAGGCCAGGGTTGGCGATGAGGTTTAACAGCAGACAGGCTCAAAGTCACGGGATTTTAAAGCTTATTAAAGTGTTTTGTTTAGTTACTAGAGATTAAGGGCTAGAAAATAAAAAAGAAAAGTATTTTTGACTTTTGACTTTTTTACCAGTCCCTAGTAATTAATGTAGAATGCCAGTTTATCTTTTTAGGTGCTTCTGTGGAAAGCTTTGCGCTACGTTTTATTAACTACTCCTACACAAGATTGTTGTTTTCTGGGGGAACAAAAATCATCTCCTTGGTAGTCATTTAGTGTACAGGCTGCAACATATTACAGTGGCAAATAGAAATTATATAATTTTTTAATAAATCTTCAAAATCGTTTATTATAATATCACTTAAGGTGTGAGTTAATTTTTGAATTTAATAAGCAATGTCTAAATCTAGTGTTTCTGATTTCGAGTCTCAAACAGCCCTGGCAACAAAGTTAGATAAGTGTTTTTATCAGGCGGATCAGCAGGTCAAATTGCTACACTTACAAGCAGAAATTGACTGCCTGTTACAGCAGTTGCAAAACCTGAAATTGCAGCGTATAGCCAGCACAGTCAAGGAAGAATAGCTGAATAGATAATACAGGTAATACAAAAATCGCTTCAGATGGCTACTACTCAAAGCGCTGATTTTTTTCTGACCAGCGCTTGAGTTTGTAAAAATTAGCGTTCTCTACTAAGAGTGATAAAGAGTCTGTTGTTGAAAGCTTGGCGATCGCTGTCAAAAACTGTACAGAGTTATTGCTGAAATCTGTATATATTATTTTACCAGTATCAGATAAGATGAGCGTTCTCGGACGAGATTGATTTTGTTGCTCCCCATCTTCATCTGAGGTTGGATGCAATGATTGTATTGCTTCTGCCGAAATAGTAAGCACCGTTTCCGGCTTACCGTTACCTGTTAAATCAATTTCTTGCACTGGCCAGTAGCCTAACTTTTGCAACATTTGGGAGAAGCTTGGTATTTCACCGGGTGGCAGTTGTCCAGAAGCTTGTAATAAACGCCACACCGTTGGGAGTATAACCTTTACCCGCAGTCCATTTTGTTGGTATAGCTGTTCGAGAGTGATCGCAGAAGGCTGCACCCACTCTAGCGCTTCTGATGTAAGTGCTAAAGGAGGGGGTTGCATGGCGTTGCTACCATCTTGAGGAATTTTGTCATCCACAGCAACTAATAGCTGCAATTGCGTGTTGCGTAAGCGTACACCTTTAACTGTAGCTGTAACTATTTGCTGTTCTCCATTGGCAAGCCAGACAACGATCTCGATTTCAGGATCGGAATTTAATCCCAAACTTTCCCAGAAAAACTTTGTTGAGGAAGTTTTGGTGAAGTTTAAATTTGCAAAGGGAGAATACAGCCAGCGTTTACCGTTATGAAAAGCTGTCACCTCCACTTGATA
Organism: Chlorogloeopsis fritschii PCC 6912; assembly: GCF_000317285.1. Classification (GTDB taxonomy): domain Bacteria; phylum Cyanobacteriota; class Cyanobacteriia; order Cyanobacteriales; family Nostocaceae; genus Chlorogloeopsis; species Chlorogloeopsis fritschii. Next base: position 9,805 of record NZ_AJLN01000140.1, read on the forward strand.
CCAAGCTTGTTTTTCTGTTTTTTGTGTCTCGACAAAATTGGGTTGCCACCATTCGGTGAGATGTACTGGTGCGATCGCCCGCACCGAGCCAATAATCCGGCTGGGGTGAGTGGGGTTAATTTTCAACTGTTGTGCAAGTAGACTTTGGATGTATGCAAAAGACTCTTGGGAAAGTTTGGTTTGTTCTTTAAGGAAGGAATTGGCACGTTCGTGTCCATGCTGAACTGCTAAAATTAAGGCACCCCAAGCTTGCACCTCTGTTCGATGAGGATTGACTTGCAGTGCTGCTTCAACGCGACTCCACAACCTGCCTGCATCCGCCTTGAGTACAGTGGCAATTTCTTGGGCATTCTGCGGAGATGCCTCAAACACCTGCAAAGCTTTTTGCCAACGTCCATCGATTAAATCTGCTAAGACTTGTTGGCTGGGGCTGATCCAAGTTGTATCGGCTTGAGTTTTGGTGAGTTGAGAGTGCAAGCGAATCACATCGATTTGTGCTTGCGCTGCCGCAGGAATTTTCCCTTGGCGTTGTTTGGTTATCGATTGCAACCATTCCCACGCTGGTGTCCACAATCCACTGCGAGCAAGAAGCAGGGCATTTTGGTAGGTAGAATCATTGAGAGCAGGAGATTGCAGGGAAACTTCTTCTAATTGAACGGGGTTGAGGATAAACTCGATTGGCTTGGCTTGATAAACACGTAGCTGAGGTTCAAAGCCTACTGTTTGATCCACAACTAATTCTTTGGTACTACTGCCAGTTACTTGTTGCCATTGGGGTAGTTGCCCAGAGGGACTTGTCCAAGACAACATGAGTTGGAGGTGGCTGCGTTCGGGATTGTAGTGAACGATGTAGCCGTAAGCGATCGCATGAGTTCCTGAAGCACGCTTACCCTGCAAATAAAACCAAATACCTGAGGATGGTGTCTCACCTTCAAAGCGCCCCACTTCACTGATAGGTAAGAGCGTGCTTGAACCTTGGCGCTCAGAATTAGCATTGACTAAGGGGCTGAGTACAAACGATTCTTCTAGCCCAGTTACAGGTAACTGAGCCATCAAATTGTAGTATTTTTCTGGTTTGGATTGTAGTTCTACGTTGTGCGATCGCTGATAAACTCTGAGTTCAACTACATCTTTACAGTTTGACTGACAATTGGCACGCCCTTTGAGAACTGGCAGAACAAAAGTTTCTGTTGGATTTGCAGCTAAGGGTACAATTTCTCCTGCCATCCACCCTTTTTTTGTAAGGTGAATTTGAATTTCGCCCAAGCTTTGAGGCTGTTGTGCGCTATTGAAGGATTTCACCCATGCAGGTAAAAGCCGATTTAGCCAAGTTACTTTGTCGGGATTTAAGATTAATTCAATGCTTACCCAGGCAAAGGCTGCAATTAAACCAAGACTGCCAAGCAAAGCTGCGATCGCTAGTGTTGATGCCAGATGACTTCCCCTGGGAGCAAAAGTTGACTTTGCCTTACTCTTTTGGTGTACAACCGGGGTAGTACCTTTTTGGGAATTCTGTGTGGGAATTTTCCCCTGCCTCTTCTTCAAGTTTTTTTGTAATTTTTTGACTATGTGCTTCTTCGTAGTTTTGGCAGAAGATTGATTTTGTTTATTCTGTCGATATGGTTTTGGCGCTGGATGGATGGAGCGATCGACCATACTTTTATCAGTAGATTTAACTATAACTAAAGTGATTTTTCTTTTATACTCGCCATCTTCCAATATTGCCCAGAAAAATAAAAGTGTTGTTTTTTACAAATTGCGTAAATTTACGAATGTCAGGATTAAGGCAACTTTTATAAGCTCTTCCATTGATGCTATGTAAGGTAGAGTGTAAAAAGTTGAACATTGGTCAAGCCTGGGTCATTGCGTTTTTATTAGTAGTAGGAGTCACCGGACTACCAACAACAGCGATCGCCATTCCCACAGAACAGTTGGAGGAACAAACAGAAATATCCTCTAATGTTCTTGACGATCCGATGGCACAAGTTACATCGGTTTCTCAACTCAGGGACGTGCAACCTACAGACTGGGCTTTTGGTGCATTGCAATCATTAGTAAAACGCTATGGCTGCATTGTGGGTTATCCAAATAGGACGTATCGTGGCAAGCGTGCTTTAACTCGTTACGAATTTGCAGCCGGATTAAATGCTTGTCTAGATCGGGTGAATGAACTCATCGCTACAGCTACCAGTGATGTAATTCGCCACGAAGATTTAACAACTCTACAAAAATTACAAGAAGACTTTGCTGCTGAATTAGCAACTTTGCGAAGTCGAGTCGATAATTTAGAAGCTCGCACTGCCAAAATAGAAGCCAATCAATTTTCGACAACTACTAAACTCAGTGGTTTATCAATAATTGGTATTCAAGGGCGTACCCAAAATCGTGCTGATATTTCCCCAAGAGATGGGAAAAAAGATACAGATGATGCAGGTACAAACACTAATCTTATCTATCAACACCTGCTATTTTTAACTACTCAAATCAGTCCCCGCAGTTACCTATTTACTGGTCTTTTAGCTGCCGACGGTTCAACAGAACCCAGACTTAGCAATGATGTTTTTCTTAGTTACGAATATCCTACTGATGGTCAATTAATCGTAAGCGATCTCAATTATCACTGGTTGGTTACTGATAATTTAGCTGTAATGATAGGAACAGAAGGCGTCAGTATGACCACTGCTTTTCGAGGCCCGAATCGGTATGAGAGTGCTGCTACAGGGCCATTATCATGGTTTGCACAAAGAAATCCGATTTTAGACATTGGATTTGGTAAAGGTGGTATTGCTGTTGATTGGCAATTTGCTAAAAGGGCTAGCTTACAGGCAATTTATTCTAGTAATACTCCTGGAAATCCTGGAAAACGCAGTGGTTTATTTGACGGTCACACAACCGGTGCTGTGCAATTATTACTGACACCATCTGACGTTTTGGATCTGAGTTTATATTACGTTAATAATTATTCATCAGATGGATGTTTGCTTAGTTTTGCAGGTGATGATTGCTTAACCGCGACGAATCCCGCAACAGGAAAATCAGAACCGCTACAAACAAATGCCCTTGGCGCTTCTATGAATTGGCAAATTTCATCCCGCGTTACTTTGGGTGGGTGGTTTGGTTACACAAATTCTTATATTCCGGGCAGATCGGGAACTGTAGAGACAACTAATTACATGGTGTATCTCAATTTCCCCGATTTGTTTGGCAAGGGTAATTTAGGTGGAATTTATTTCGGACAACCCCCAAAAATCACAAATAGCGATCTGCCTGTAGGAAACAATGTCCCTGACTTCATCAATACAGGTTTAGGGCGTGCTGGCGGGCAACCAGGAACCACATATCATATCGAAGCTTTTTATCGCTTCCAAGTAACAGATAATATCAGTATCACACCGGGGATAATTCATATCTGGGAACCCAGACATACTCCAGATAGCGATCCAATTACTATGGGTGTTTTGCGGACTAGCTTTAGTTTTTAAGTAAAAGTTGATTAACCAATAAATATTGCAGAATTTAATTTATGTAATGAACCCACAAAATGTTTCTTTGTTGAAACTTTATAAATAGTTTATAGTTTATTTTTAATAGTTGACTAAATCATCTAAAACACAAGCTTTTTAGAACAGTGTAAGAGAAATTATATATTTCCGAAATTTCTCTATTGTATATACTCTTTGTAAAAAGATAAATTTTAAATAGTTAGGTATTGGGTATCGGGTATTAAAGTTTCTTTATTCCTAGTCTCTAGTCCCTAGTCCCTATTCACTAGTCCCCTTTACAGGTGCATCTATCAAATCAGTTTTTATCAGCTGAGAAATAAAGCATCATTGAATGATGTAACTGGGCATAAATAAAAATCCCACTTCATTAGCCACTTTGATTTGATTCAGTAAAAGTTGAAAGTTGAATTGGCAACGCACATATATATTTTGTGGAATGCAGCACTCGAATTCCATAAACTTCTCATGTCACATCTTGCACAAGTCCAAACAGCCTTGAGTTACCAGCCCACAAATCCTTGTTACCAGGTTGAACCTGGTAACGACAATTAGAGCAAGAGTGCTCTCTCACAACCTTCCTGTTAATTTTGAAATTTTTTAAAAATCATTTATATGCATCAATTTAATCACCATCTAATAACACTTGTTTTAATAGTTAGTTCTGCTGCAATTGCAATGCCTTCTTATGCTCAAAATGTGAGAGAGTTAAATCGAGATAAAAATGATAATAATGTGATATCAATATCTTCTCAAAATGATGTTGCTACAGAGCAAAATGTGCAACCTCAATTAGGTAATCAATCTGATTCTTCCAATAAAGATTTAGCTGCTAATACAAAAAAATCTGTTACTAATCGTAACCCACGCATTCCTATATTTAGCAAAATTTTTCCTGTACCTTCAATGCAGCAGTAATCAAATTAAGATGTTTGTTCTATACTGCGATCGCGCAATATCAAATCATAGCCTTCTCGGCGACAAATAATATCGTAGTAAACAACGGATTTAACTGATTGCCAAAACGGCATGAGGATAATTCCGTTAATTAAATTTAAAGCAATTAGCACAATGCTGCTAATTATAAAATCATTATTATTTCCTGATTGTGTAAATAATAGATCAGATATTCTCCCCAAGATAATGCTAAATCCAAAACTTAAAATTAACCACAGTAAAATTTGGATAGGCAGAGTAATAAAAAATGCGATTAATATAATAGCAATAATACGCAGCGTTAAACCTTTAGTTAGTTGCCTACTCAACTTCATGGCTTGAATAGAATTTATCTTATCCTCTATTGCTAAAGGTAAATCAGTAAGAAAAAAACGTGAGTAAAACCATAGAGGACTTAAATATACAGCTATTACTGTTGGGATAATAATTATTGTAAATAATAGATTACTAAAAGGGTTGACTTGATTAATTGGTTGAGAAATTAATCCAAAAATTGTTGCTAATATTAGATAAATTATTCCTGATGCAAGAGAACACAGAATATAAAAAATCAGAAATTGTAGTAAGCATATCAATATACTTAAGATAACGGTAAGTAAAAACTGCCAAAAGTGCTTATTAACATGAAACTTTGCACTCCTAATACTTTCTTTTTGACCAATAATATCGCTAAAAATCAAGCGTGATATCAGTCCGGCAGTTGCATAAAACTTTGCCCATCCATAAATAGGAACAAACAACCATAAATGAGCAATTAATGCTAGTTGGAAATATTGTTTAAAGCGAGAACGATATAAGTAGCTGCCAAGACTGACAATGTTACCAATATTAAGCTGTTGGGTAAGATTTTGAGTAGTAAAATTTGGAGGCATAGCAACCTTTCCTTTGGAAGCAGGGGATGGAGAGACAAGGGGACAAGGAGACACGGAGAATAATGAATGACTAATGACCAATGACAAATGACAAATAACCAATGACTAAATTTATAATTGATTTCGTGCCTTAAGCTGCAAATATTTCTCTACCAATTGATCTGCAATCTGATTTGCTGGTGCATCGAGTACTAATACACCTTTTTGCTTGAGTTGTGCAAATGCCACTTGTCGTTGTGCTAATAAATCTAGGGCGACTGCACGCCTGTAAGCAGCGGTAACATCTACTGAGTTCCCCTCTAGAGAAAGGGGGGTATGTGCTAGAAGATCCACTTGCGGATCGCGCAAGGTGACAGCAAACGGCAAATAACGGGGAGTAAGCCTAGAAAGTGCGGCAAGGAGTTCGCTGGAAGCAGTGACATCTACTATGTCAGTGATAATGACTACAAGTGCCCTGCGGCTTTGCTGCTGGACAACATGAGTCACAGCACCCATATAATCAGATTCTAAAAGCACTGGTTGAATTGGTGTCAGGCGATCGATTAAAGTACCTAAATGCTGTTGTCCGCGTTCTGGAGTAATCCATGTATGCATTTGCCGATCAAATACACCTACCCCAACGCGATCGCCTCGATGTAACCCAGCCAAAGCTAAAGATAAAGTTGTATTTAAACCCCAGTCAAACCGTTGCAAATTATGTACTTTTGCTGTCATCAATCGTCCGCGATCCAGCAAAATCAGTAAAGTTTGCTCTTGTTCTGGTTCCAGTACCCTCACTAATGGAGGCGCATTGCTAGAAGCACCTACCCGACGTGCTGTAGCTTTCCAATCAATGAACCGCAAATCATCTCCAGTTCGATAGTTGCGCAATTCGGCAAACTCTGTGCCGATACCCAAACGACGAAATTGGCGAATTGAACCAGAAGATTGCAATGTTAGACGAATAGAAAGCGATCGCAACCCTACCAAATCTGGATAAACCCTAACTTTCAAACTTTGGGGAATCTTCCAATCACTCCAAGCTAATCCCCAAGCGCCGAGTTGTCGCACCTGAATATCTCCCCAAGCAAACTCTCCACGTTGGGTTGGGCGAACAGTATAGGATAATTCTTGGGTGCTTTGTTTGGGAAGTGTAGCGCGTAGAGTTGTATCAGATACGCCAAACCCAGCTGGATAGTAATCGCGGATTTGAACTACTGCCTTGCTTTTTCCCGATGTAACTCGCAGCACAACCAAATTATCTCGCCCTACAGACAATCGTGGCAGTAATTCGCGCACCACCCCAACGCGATCGCTACGTACTCGTAAACCATCCACAACCATTAATGCCAGAACTACGGCATCAAATAGTAAAGTGATAGCGATACTAGTAGGAATACTGAAAAAAATTGCGAAAATAGAGGCGATCGCAATTCCTAAAATCAACAATAAATAAACTTTTTTAGAGGGTATCATTTCTTGGAAGATGGGGAAGATAAAGAAAACCAGCAGTAGAAAAAAAGAAATATTAGCGATCGCATTTATTCTTTCCCAAACTGTTGCTTCTCTAAGTCGGCAATATCATGCATCGAGTTTTGTAACCATTCTTGAATACTTGGTTCCCATCCCTGAGTAAACTCGGTTTTCAACCAAGTATCAACAATTTCCAAAGCGGATTCTGGTGAAGTAATGAACCCTCCCAAAGTAAGGATATTAGAATTATTGATCGAGCGAGATTTTTCAGCGGCATTAGGATTTTCGCACACAGCTGCATAAACACCAGGGTGCTTGTTGGCGATAATAGCCATTCCCATTCCAGTGCCACATACTAAAATACCTCGTTCTGCTTGTTGCTTTCCTACCCTTTGAGCTACCACAGTTGCAGTCTCATAATAAGGCGTCGTGGCAGTGCGATCGCTAATACCTAAATCTTCTACTTCTATTCCTTTTTTTAGTAGATGTTGCTTGAGTGCCTCCTTCAGTTCAAACCCGTAAAAATCTGCTCCTAGTGCAATCTTCATAGCTATTTTCCTCACCTAGTTTTAGAAAAATCTTACTGTTGTTATTACAATTATTTTTTTAGACTTACGCATTTTCAACAGAGACTTTCCCATCAAGCTCACCTTGGTACTGGTACTTTATTTAGTATTGATGCAATAACACCATCCATTTGCAAATTATCCAAGAGCGCCTCAGGTTTCAAAAGCAGGCGATGACGCAACAACGGTGGTGCAACTGCTTTGATATCATCTGGAGTGACAAAATCCCGCCCTGCCAAGTATGCTGTTGCTTGTGCCGTCACAAACCATGCACCAGCGGCACGAGGTGATGCACCCAATGCTAAATCTGGATACTGTCGCGATACTCTTACCAATCCCAGCAAATAATCAATAATTGCTTCCGAAACTTTCACTTGTTTGACTTCTTGCCGCGCCTGCAAAATTTCTGCTACCGTTGCCACTGATTTGAGACGAGCAATATCCAAGCGTCGCGCTGCAAAACCCGCTTGGCGATTTAGTAACATTTGCTTTTCCGATGCTTCATCAGGATAATCTACCACCAACTTGAATAGAAACCTATCTAGTTGTGCTTCTGGCAAAGGATAAGTACCCTCAAATTCCAAAGGGTTTTGGGTTGCAATCACCCAAAATAAATCTGGTAAAGGCAAACTTTCACCATCTAGCGTTACCTGCATTTCTTCCATCGCTTCCAGTAGTGCCGCCTGGGTTTTGGGAGGAGTGCGGTTAATTTCGTCTGCTAATAAAACTTCAGTAAATATTGGCCCCTTTTTCAAAGTAAAATCACGGCTATTTAAATCAAAAATATTCGTACCAGTAATATCCGCAGGCAAAACATCAGGCGTGAGTTGAATGCGACGAAATTCTGCTTGAATTAACTGTGCTAGCACTTTCACTAGCAATGTTTTACCAGTTCCTGGCACTCCTTCCAAAATTACGTGTCCACCTGCCAACAGCGCTACAAGTAGCTGTTGTATTAGGATAGATTGCCCGACAATAACTCGGTTCAGCCCTTGGCTGAGGCGATTAAATACAGAAATGCTTTCGCTCATGTTGTTATTTATACTGATTATAGTTAGATAATAATAGGCTTCATGAATTGCGTACACTAAAAAGGTACTGGGTACTGGTGATTGGGGATTAAGGATCGGGGATTGGGTATTCGGTATTAAAATTTCTTCCTAATCCCTGTCCCCTGTCACCTGTCACCTGTTCCCTTTCACCCTCAGGGTTTGCCATTTCTGCAACCAGCCAATCAATTCTCGTTCACTGAGGCGACGTTTCCGATCTTGCTGTTGTAAAACTGCATTTAATTCTGCTCTAGTAGCGCCTGTTCGTTGTTGCCAAGCATTAATTAAAGTTTGGCGATCCAACAGTTGCGATCCCAATCCCAGAGCTTTTTGAAGTTGCAGTTGTTCCTCTTTACCTACCATTTCAACTACAAAGTCTGTGGATTCAGCTTTTTGCAGTACTGCTGCTAGGGCTTGGATGTAAGCTGTGCTGTTATCAAGCTCAGGAGTATCTAAAGTTGCCACACTACCAAAGCGACGATTGTGTGCCCAAACTAACACCGCTAGCAAAACACCTATTTGTATAAATGCTGGAAATAATGGAGTTTGAGCCAAATAACTAAATATGTCACCTTTGCCTTCACTCTTTCTGACATCAGCATCTTTATAACCGTGGATGTATTCATCCACAAATAGTAAGTTACCTTTTTGATTAACTAAATCAGCTAAATACTCGAAATTACTTAAATAATCTTGGTAAGCATTAGCAGCTAAATAAGGAGTAGTAGAAAAAATAACTTTTCCATTACCTTGCTTTTCTTCCCAAACCACAGCGCCAAAGCGATCGCCCAAAGAAATTTTGTCCTTCGATAAAGACGACTTTCTTCGCCGCGTTTCAATTTTGACATCACCTGAGGGTGATTTTTGCATAGTGCTAAATTCGGCTGCACTAACCCTTTCGCGCACACCCAAGACAACTAAAGTATTACCAGCTTTTACCCATTCTTTTTCTTCAGACAAAAAAATAGGCTCGCTTAACTGGCTGTATATTTTTAGGAGAGTTACGGGACGTTTTTCTGTTTGTAATTCCTGAAAAGGCTTTTGCCAGCGTTTGATAGTAGTTCCACGGTCTTGCATAAAAGCATACCAAGCACCATAGCCATCGGGAGCACGGTTGTAGGTGGAACCACTATTGATTTTGCTACCATTGGGAGCGGCGATCAAGGTAAGTAAAATTATGACTCCGAAAGCGATCGCTATCAACCAGACGAGGCGGTTTGAGAATTTCATATCAAAAGGCTAATGGCTAATAGCTCATAGTAAGAGGACAATTAACTATTAGCAATTAGCTATTAGCAATTTCCCCATATGCTTGGCGGCACTGCTCGTAATTTTCAGAGTGAATCTCAGCATCACCAAAACATAATTGTTCATGAGTAGTAATCAAGGTTTCGTAAGGTTGAATTTGAGTACGAGATAATTGCAACAATTGCAAATATTCGCCATCGGTACGACTTGCCTTGTGGGGGAGAATGCCTTTTTCGTGCAACTGTTGCAACATTGCAAAATAGAGATAACGGCAAGCTTCTCGGTAGTTTCCCTGACGATATAATTCTTGCGATCGCCTCAAAAATTTTGCTACTGACAGTTCATTGTCTGTCGCTTTTGAAGCAGAAGTATTAAAATTGCCCATTGCAGCCAGCTTGGAATACAAATAAGGACTAAATTCTTGCCATAGCCGCCAACCTACCCAAGCCAAGAATAAGGCTACTAAAAGCCAAAATAGAAACTTCAGCAGCGATATCACCCAAGAATCTAATGACCATCCAGCAGGTAATTCTGGTAAAGTTTGGTTGAAGCCAGACAACTGATATTCCAGCCATTCCCCGACTTTTTGCCGAAATTGTAAAACTTGCCAGCCCCAACTGGTTTTTTCAAAAGCATCTGTTGTCATAGAGTTAGGATTGAGGAATTATTCTGGATGTTAACTTAAAAATTTTCGGCGGTACACAACCGTAGCGATCGCATAATTTCTTTGTGGTATGAAAACTTAATCCATCTCGAATGAAGGCTGAAGTGCAAATCTTGCAAGAGATGGACAGTAATATCCAGCAATTTCTTTAGCAATTGCATCCGGTCGCGTTACTCTATCTAAATTACAGAACAAAATCACGGTAATTTTGTCATCGATAAAGCGGGTAATATTGCTTGCGAAACCTAGAATCGAACCATTATGAGCGACTACTCGGCGATCGCCATAATTAATTATCCACCAACCTAAACCTGCCACATATTTGAGTTTGTTCCAATCATTACCAAGGTTTGGAGGATGAGGAGTCCACATTAAATCGAGGGTTGATTGCCTCAATACAGTTGCATTGTAAAGAGCTTGTTCCCACTTCACCATATCTTCCACACTGGAGAGTTGTCCTCCAGCTGAATAGGTAACTGAAGGACTGTAGTAGGGTTTGTTAACAAGCTTACCATTGAGCCAACGGTAACCAGCAGCACGGTGCGGCACAATATCTCTGGGATGATTCATTACGGTTGCATTCATGCCCAAAGGAGTAAAAATGCGATCGCGCAATAAATCTCCATAGGATTGCCCCGTCATATTTTCCAGCATTAAACCTAGTAGATAATAGCCTGTGTTGTCATAGGCACTTAATTCACCCGGTTGGAACTTGAGGGGTAAGTCAGTAACTAAAGCCAAAATTTCTGATTTGGATAAATCCAGACGGGTAATTTCCCAGTAGTTTTTGGCATCAGTATAACTGGGAATTCCAGATTGGTGAGACAGAATATGCTTGATTGTAACGGGCTGCCACGCTGGAGGTATATTGTCGAGGTAATTTGCGATCGCATCATCGAGCGAAATTACTCCCTCCTCAACCAACATCATTATGAGTGTGGCAGTAAATGTTTTGCCAACAGAGGCGATTTCGTAAACTGTGCGTTCAGTTGCCGTAACCGAGTGTTCAAGATTTGCCCATCCATAGCCCTTGACTAAAACAGGTTCGCCTTCCTGCACTACTGCAACAGAGACTCCTGGAATTTGGATTTGAGCCATTGTGGCTTGGATGTAATCGTCAATCATGCCAATGCAGAGTAAGTATTCTTCAGTACTTGTTCGATTGAACCCAGCTTGTTGAAATCACGAATAAGTTGATGAGCTTTTGTTTCTCGTTTTTCGAGCATCACTTTTAATGGTGCTAGCAAATTTACATCTGGATCGTCTCCAAGGGCAACTTCAGCAGCTTGTAAAACTTGTGAGGCGATCGCATAGATATCTTGATTATCAAATCCTTGTTGTGCTGAAAGTTGGTGCTTTTCGGCATCTGGTATTATTGCTCTACCAGAAAGTGATTCATCTAAAATTAGACCTTTTAATAAAGCTAATAAACCAGCATAAATTGAAAAATCATCACAACTATCAAATGCCTTAAATTCTATCCGACCTACTTCCGCTGGCAGACGTGCTATTTTTGTCAGTGAAGGCGTAGATTTAATCATTTGTTCTGGCTTTTCTACAAAAACCATTGCTGCTGCTCTTTTTCCTGTTCTGACAAAAGTTCTCACCGATAGTCCTTCCCACAAACTGTCTTGATAAAATGGTGAACTATAACTAAAAGGAACAATATAAGGACTGTAATAAGTTAATTTTTTACCAATATCAATCAAACTTTCATTTGATAAACCTGCCATTGATAAATTTAAATCCGGCCCATAAGTCACCATGTAAATGTTAGCTGTTTGTTCTTCCGGATGAGCCTGTTGTATTTGCTTAATTTCATAATCATTTAATGGCGGTTCAGGCTCAAAAACTGTTTTACACGGATTAAAACTAATTAATACTGGCGAAAACCCAAATTGTCCAGATATTTTACACAGCAAGTAAAAACTTTCTGTCAACTCATCAATTGTGCTTTGAATACTAGAATGTATTGTTGTTCTAATTTCAATACCTTTGGGAGTACAATCTACAATTTTTTCAGAATCTGTAAATCTTTCAAATCCTTCAATATACCATCTTTTTTTTCTAATCCCAGCGTCTCCAATTCTTAATTGGAGGTGGTCATTGGGATATATGGGAAGTTGCTCGATAATTTGATTAAAATCAGCAAATTTTGCACGAGAAAAATCAACAAACTTTCCTTCTGAATTGAGAAAGGCAACTTCATGTTCAATACCAAAGTTAAACATTATGTATATCCTAAAATAAATTATTTTTCTTGAAGTTAACCAAGTTTAACTAATGCTAAACGATAAGTATTTCGTAAAGGGGGAATATACGAAAATAATAAACGATTAAGTAAGGAAAAACGTTTTAAATATTGTGCTGGCAAATCTTTAAAAGTACAAACCTCCATAATGTGATAGCGAGAGTCCCAATTTTTTATCTCACGAATATCTGAAATTCCCCAATCGAACTTTGCTGACACGTGTTTTATTGCATCGTGGTACTTCTGATTCTTGACAAAAAGCGGTGATATGGAGTCAAAGGCAAACCACGAACCAGGAAACTCTTGTAAGAGATTGCTAAAAAGCTGTCGTACTTGTCGTTCGTTAAGATACATCAACACACCTTCCGCTATAAACATACAGGGTTGTGTACCAGCGGCTTTAATGCGCTCAAACCAGTCTGTATCCAGACAAGAAGCAGTGATAAACTGACGCCGTTCCGTTTCTTGAAAAAACTGCTTCCGCAAAGCCATCACATCCGGCAAGTCTAAATCAAACCAGCGCACTTGGTTGTTATCTACTCGCTCAAAGCGTGTATTCAATCCTGCACCAATTTCAACAACTGACGATTGAGGATGCTGTTGAAGGAAATTACGTGTCCAGTTGTCAATGATCATTCCCCGCAAACAAGCACCTATTTGAGAGTTCTTTGCATGAGCAAATTTCTCAAAATCGTAATCAAGCGCTGCAACAATCTCAGCCGATTTAGAGTCTACTAGAATCGGATCAACTTGCTCTAATTCAGTAGCTCTAGCCCAGAGGGGAATTAATAGCGTCTCTTGAATTACACCAAGGTCAATTTTATTTTTTATCATTAAAAATCCCCTTTTTAGGAGATTAATTAAAAAAAATCTCAATAATATTAGCACAAGAGCAAAAAATAGTCTCTATGAACTTTGGACACCACCAAGGAGGGAGTGGGGGAGCAGAGGAGCACCAGTGGCAGAGGGGAAAGAACGTGATTCACGACGATTCTCCTTGTCCCCTTGTCCCCTGTTCTCTGTCCCCTGCCCCCTCTTCGTGTACGCAATTATTCATGGTTAATCAAAAGATTTAATAAAACAAATAACATTATGTGAAGTAAGCGTCGGCTAGTATGGACTTGGGAAAAGCTAGAGGCGTGAGTTTATGACGAGTGCTGTTCAATCTCCCTATAGCAGCGAACAAATTGCCGCTTGGCTGCGTGGATTACTGACTATTGCTTGGGCAGATGGTGACTTTGATGACCAAGAAAGACAAATGATTACGAGTCTTACTCAGGATGAATTAGCCCCTGGGGTCAACTTGGAATCGTTTGATGCCATTGAACCAGAAGAGTTAGCTGCAATCTTGGGTGTAGGCACACCAGCAGCAGAAAACTTCTTACGCACGGCAGTCATGGTAGCGATCGCAGACGGTACTTACTCCAAGAGTGAAGACTATCTGCTGCACCAGTTATGTAAAGCGTTAGGAGCGCCAGAAAATTTACTGGAAGCCTTACGCCATACTTTGCCACAGCTAACAGGAAAAACACAAACTCCTGTTTTTGCACCCACAAAGCCCCAACTTGATGCATTACATCCTTTACGCGAGTGGCTAGACGGATTAGACATTCAAGATCCTAGAGTAGCCCGCTTTTTGTGCAAAATGATTCCCTCTCAGTGCCCTTTTGAGCGGGATATCAAGTTATTTGGACGCAAAGTAGTTCATATACCGCCCTTATGTAAACTCAACCCGCTTTATGAACAACTCGTAAGTTTACGTTTTCGTGCCCTCTCCTATCTGGCAGATGATTGTGGAGAGGATGTTTCAGAATATATTTAGTTATTAGTCATTAGTCATTAGTTATTAGTCCTTTGTAAAGGAGGAGAATGTCGAGCAAGAGGTTCCAAGAATTGCGGGTGTATCAACTGGCGGAAAAATTAGCTGCCCAATTAAATTCATAACCTTGACTCAATTGGCAATTCACCAATGGCTAATGACCAATGACTAATGACCAATGACTAATGACTATTGACTTATTATGCAATTCATCGATCAAGCAGAAATTGAAGTTGAAGCAGGCAAGGGAGGCGATGGTATTGTCGCTTTCCGACGGGAGAAGTATGTGCCAGCAGGTGGCCCTTCTGGTGGCAATGGGGGAAAAGGTGGTTCAATATATTTCCGTGCGGATGAGAACTTGCAAACCTTACTTGACTTCAGATATAATCATAAGTTTAAGGCAGACAATGGTGGTCGTGGTGGGCCAAATAACCGCACTGGGGCAAATGGCAAGGATTTGATTATTGAAGTTCCCTGCGGTACTGTTGTTTATGACGCACAAACAGGCGATTTATTAGGGGATTTAGTAGAACCTGGGCAGACTTTGCTAATTGCGGCTGGCGGTAAGGGTGGATTAGGAAATCAGCATTTTTTGAGCAATCGCAACCGCGCTCCCGAATATGCCTTGCCAGGGCTGCCAGGAGAAATTAAACAACTGCGTTTAGAATTGAAACTTTTGGCAGAAGTGGGAATTATTGGGCTACCCAATGCCGGAAAATCTACATTAATTTCAGCTTTATCAGCAGCACGTCCAAAAATCGCTGATTACCCCTTCACTACCTTAGTACCAAATTTAGGGGTGGTACGCAAGCCTACAGGTGATGGTACAGTTTTCGCTGACATTCCCGGATTAATTGAAGGCGCTTCTCAAGGAACTGGGCTGGGGCATGATTTTTTACGCCATATTGAGCGCACGCGAGTATTGCTGCATTTGATTGATGCCACCAGCGATGATGTTATCAGAGATTACAATACAATCCAGCAAGAATTGCAAGCCTATGGCAGGGGTTTGGCAGAGCGATCGCAAGTTTTGGCATTGAATAAAATTGATGCGGTAGATAGGGAAAGTGTAGATTTAGAAGCGTTGGCGACACAGCTGAATCATCTTTCCCATGCCCCAGTCTTTTTGATTTCAGGAGTTACGGGTGCAGGGTTAGAGCCAATGTTACAGGAAATTTGGAGAATTCTCGATCAACTCAATCCTGTTGAAGAAGTAGAAATTTTGGGGTGATTGATACGGTGGTTCTCATAAAATTCGTTGAACAGACTCTAACAGCCAACATTTCATAGATATGCGCTATTGTTGCAATGAGCCTAATGATGCAACTTACAAACGCTGGTTTGAGACATATCAGCGCCTCAGAAAGTGGTTACTAAAGCAAGCCACTCAACTTTAAGGGGGATGAAAATGCAGGAGCTTGGTCAAGGATTGCTTAAGCAACTAATGACAGAGCAGTATATCAAGAATTCACAAGAGTGGCTTGATGTGATTATTTCTACATCAGGCTTATTGAGTCTGACAATTGTAAGCGATCGCTTTGTTGGTTTATCCATACCTCAGCGCAAAGAGCAAGTCCTGAGTTTCCTCAACAAATCACAGGTTCCTCATTTATCTCCTGGTTTTCTCTCCTTATATACGCTTCAAGAAGCCGAATCTCTTAATATTTCGCGTCCACAGGTTGCGAATGAAGCCTCGGTATACACTTGGCAAGATTTAGCTTTACAGGCAGCAAACCCTCAAAATCAATCTCAAGCACAAGTGCGAGAACCCCGTGTGCCTCGGACAGTGACGTTTTATTCCTTTAAAGGAGGGGTAGGTCGAACTACTGCATTAACTCACGTCGCTTGGATTCTTGCGATGCGAGGTCGCAAGGTTGTGGCTGTTGATTTAGATTTAGAAGCACCTGGATTAAGTACAGCATTCAATCTAAATCCGCAACCAGAACATGGGATTGTTGATTATTTCTATGAGCGTTCCTACTTGCCGGAGGGATTGGAGCCTAGTATTTCAGTTGCTGAAATATTTGGCGAAGTTAGAATACCTAATGCTACAGGAAGATTATTTGTTGTTCCTGCTGGTTGTCTAGACCTTAATTATATTTCTAAAGTTGATGACCTGCGAGCTACTACCATTATTGATACGGGTGATAATCTTTGGTCTATTTTTAGTCGTGAAATTCAAGAACAGTTGAAGCCTGATATTCTCTTGGTTGATTCACGAACTGGAATTAATCAATGGGGAGCTTTTTCATTGCTTCAGGCGGCAGATGAAGTGATTATATTCCTATTTCCTAATGAGCAAAATCGGCAAGGAATTGATTTGCTTCTACAATCGCTTCAAGTCTTAAAAAATCTATCAATCAACTTCGTTTTCACACCAGTTCCTGATGTTACTGAAATTGGGATGGCTAAAGTTAAAAAGATTTGGAAGTCTTTGCATGAAAAGATTAATAAAATAACAGATGAAAATGATGAAAGGAATGAAGATGAAACAAATGATGGTGAGTTAGAAGAAGAGCCTCAGTCTGAAGTCGCAGGGCCACTGGTAGTCCCTTATCTTTCGCTAATTGCTTTGGCAGATAACTATCCTGTACCAGCATTGGCAGATTACTACACTAGAATTGCTAATTTAATTGATGAAGAAACAGATGATTTAAAACGAAGAACCGTTTTAACTAGTACAGATAATCGCTGGGAAATAATTGAAAATCTTCAATTCCCTGAAGTAAATGCTGCCGATCAAAACCAAAAAAATTTCAGGTCACTATTTCAGCGTACTACTGATTTTGAAAGATTTTTAGATGATACTACGTGTCTGATTAGAGGTCGAAAAGGAACTGGTAAAACTGCTCTCTATTGGCTTCTGCTAAAACATAGTGAGGTTGCTCAAAAATTAGCTCGTGGTCGGTTAGATAATACAGTTTGCTTTTCAGGTCACGGTAGATTTTATAAGAGCCGCCCATCTCGTGATGAATTTAGAGTAATTCATAAAAGTTTACAAAAAGGAGGAGGGTCTTGGGAAGCGTTTTGGAGAGGTTATTTACTTTTGAGAACTTTTCAAGAAGATTATTTTAGTTTTCCTAGAGGTCAACAAGGTAAAAAATTTAGTGATTTAAAAGCAATTATAAATAGTCTCTCTAAAGAGAGGTGGCAGTATGAACACACTCAAGCATTGGTGCAATTATCTACTGAACCTCAGTTACAACTTATAGTCAAAGATGCAATAGATATTATTGATGAAAAAGCTCGAAAACAATCTCAAATAATGTGGTTTCTTTATGATGATTTAGATGAAGATTTTCCTGAAGAAAGTGAAGTTAGACAGCAAGCTTTAGTAGGTTTGTTCCAGTTTATCCAGTCTTGTGATGCGCGTCGATTGACAGCAATTCGATTTAAAATCTTCTTAAGAGAAGACATTTGGAATCGTGTGAATTTTGACAATAAAAGTCATTTTAACGGACGTGATATTCTCTTGCAGTGGACTAGAATTGACTTTTTGCGATTAGCATTTCGTCAAGCAATTCAATCAACAAAATTTAAGAATTTGGTTGATAGATTTTCCCCAGTTGAGAGTATTGATCAAGCTAGTGAAGAGGCGGTTGAACGAGCCTTGGAATTGCTGTGGGGAAGCCGTCGAAGACGTGGTGACAAAGCTAAATATGTATCTAGATGGGTCTACGAACGTTTAACAGACTCCAGTGGTACTACTTTTCCCAGAAGTTTAAGTATATTGCTTAAAGGAGCAAAAGACCAAGAGTTAAGTTATAAAGGACAAACATCGATAAAGCCGCCTACAGACCGCTTGCTTAGAGGAAAATCCTTAGAAATTGGCTTAAGGAAAGCATCAGAAGAACGCTGCAATGCTATCAAAGAAGAATATCCTTATTTAAGTAAATTTTTTGATTCTCTCAAGGATATCTCAGCACTATTGTCAAAAGAAGAATTACAAACTGTATGGCAGAAATCAGTACAAGATATCATATCCCCATTTGATGACTTCGTTAATTTACTGAGCGAAATTGGTCTTGCCGAATGGCGTGAAAAGGAGCAACGCTATAAGTTTGCAGATATTTATGTATATGGTTTTGAGATGATTCGCAAAGGTACGATTTAGTCAACCTCTGATGAAATGGGGTAAGAATATGACTGCAAAAGAACAATTACTCAGAGAAATAGAAGAAGCATCAGAAAACTTGATAGAAGAAGTTTTAGATTTTTTACTGTTTGCTAAAGCAAGACGAAATCAACTAGATACTAACTCAAAGACTGCCAGTCAATTAACAGTAGACTCAAGCGAACAGCAACTTCAGCAAAAAAGTAAACCTATTTGGGAAATGTTTGAAGATTTTACCAACGAATTACCAGAAGAGATTATTGCCCAACTACCAACAGATGGTGCAGCACAAATTGATCATTATCTCTACGGAAAACCAAAACAAGAACCATGAGAACGGTTTTTGCAGATACATTTTACTGGGCTGCTTTATTAAATCCTAGAGATGAATGGCATTTAGCCGTAAAAAGCTTTAACAAAAATCTTGTCTCATCTCGTATAGTGACTACGGATGAAGTATTAACTGAGTTTCTTAACTTCTTCTCAGCCTACGATATAAAAATGCGGCAAGGCGCTATTCAAAAAGTTCAAGATATCTTAGAAAATGATTATGTTCAGGTTATTCCACAAAGCCATAACACATTTATAGCTGGACTTGAACTATATAAACAACGTGCTGACAAAGCATACAGTCTCACAGATTGCATTTCTATGCAAACTATGAAGCAATTAGGAATTATTGAGGTATTAACCCATGACAGACACTTTACCCAAGAGGGCTTTACTATACTTTTTGGATCAGTCAGTAGCTTATAATCTTGGAGGTTGAAATGTCATGACTATTGCACAAGAACAACGCTACTATTCACCTGAAGAATACCTAGAACTAGAGGTTAATTCAGAGGAGCGCCACGAATATATTGATGGACAAATTATTTTAATGGCAGGCGGAACACCCAATCACAACCAAATTGCTGGCAACTTTTATTCCACGCTAAATTTTGCTCTCAAGCGTCAGCCTTATCGAGTTTTTGTCGCAGATCAGCGTCTTTGGATTCCAAATAAGCGCATTCATACTTATCCTGATGTCATGGTTGTTGCTGGTGAACTGCAATTTACAGAAGAAAGGAGAGATACTATCACTAACCCAGTGATGATTGCTGAGGTGCTGTCAAAATCTACTAAAAGCTACGATCGCGATGAAAAATTTGCAGCTTACCGCACCATTCCCACCTTTAAGGAATATATTCTTATTGACCAGTACACGATGCACCTTGAGCAATATTGCAAGGCTGACAACAATAAATGGATATTTTCTGAATATGAAGATGGAGATATAGCTTTATCTCTAGCCTCGGTTCCTTGCCAAATTTTGCTGGCGGATATTTACGATCAAGTAGACTTTAATGCAGAAGAATAGAATAAGCGATCGCTCGCAATAGACTGGGCAATAAAAGCAAATTTAAACTTTAATAAACCAGCGTTGGCGATACATTGCATAGGCAACTGCTAACCAAAACAGCACAGTCGCGATCGCAAATAACAGCGAACCGTTGAACGCACCAGCCCAAGATGCGAACAGATTTTGGTAAATCCAATTGTAAGTGCTAGGAGCCTTTTCTCCAGTTCCAACAGTGGTTCTAACCAAAATTTTAATCAGCAGTACAGATGCGACGAATATAGATATGGCATTTAATCCCAAGACTTCAAAAGCTTTACCCCAACGCCGCACTCGTCGCACTTCTATTAATTCATAACAAGCCGCAAGTAACAATAAAGCCCAACCAGTAGTAAATACTACGTAGGAACTAGTCCAGAGCTTTTTATTAATTGGAAACGCTAAATCCCAAATTCCACCGATAACTAGACAGCTAAGACCAAATAAAACTAAATCCATGCTAGTTTCGGAATTTATCTCTTTTTTACGACGTATCCACTCCCCAGTAAAGTAACCAACTAAGACACTAACAATAGCTGGAATTGTGCTAAAAAGCCCCTCTGGATCTCCCATGAAGTTGAAGCCATCGCCTTTGTACAGATGTGCCTTGGGAATAATCAAGCGATCTATATAAGCACCAAAGTTACCTTCTCTTGTCAGCACACCAGCACCGTAACCGGGAACAGGCACATACATCATCGCCACCCAGTAACCGATGAGTAGCACTGCTGCCAGTATCCATTGCCCTTTGCGCGGTAGGTTTAGAACTGCCAAACTTGCCAGCAGGTAGGTAAGGCTGATGCGCTGCAACACTCCCATAATCCGGATACTGCTGAAATCAAAAGTCCAAATTCCCTGATTCCAAAAGCCACTGAGGAGTAATCCTAAAGCAAAGAGGATGGCAGCACGGCGTAAGATGCGCCCGTAAGGCGGATGGGGAGTTTCCCCCTCTGCTTTGTTGTCAGTGTATTTAGAGAAGGAAAAACTCATCGCTACACCAACTATAAACAGAAAGAAGGGAAATACTAAGTCAGTTGGTGTCCAACCGTGCCATTGGGCGTGGAGTAGTGGAGGATAGACATTGGGATCGGCAATACTAGCCATGTTGACAAGAATCATGCCAGCAATGGTAATGCCGCGAAACACATCAAGAGAGGTGAGGCGCATAAATGGAATTTTACGTTGGAGATTATAAATTACCTCTCTTAAGACAGACGATCAAGGAAAATTTTAGACCAATACACAAGTTAAAATTTTGTAAAGTAATGTTGCACTAGCTGAAATTGCTTATGTCTGTAAAAGTTGGGGATACTGCGCCTGATTTTACTCTTCCCTCCCAAAATGGTACATCTGTTAGCCTGAAAGATTTTCGCGGCAAACCAGTTGTCCTTTATTTTTACCCCAAGGATGACACACCCGGATGTACGGTGGAATCTTGTGCTTTTCGCGATCGCTATGAAGTATTTCAATCTGCTGGCGCAGAAATTATTGGCATTAGTGGTGATTCACCGGAATCTCATCAAAAATTTGCTGCTAAATACCAACTACCATTCACTTTGTTGAGCGACAAAGGCGACAAAGTACGGAAGCTATACGGTGCTACCACAGCTTTTGGTTTGATTCCCGGTCGCGTAACCTATGTGATAGATAAAAATGGAGTTGTGCAATATGTATTTGACTCAATGTTGAACTTTAAAGCTCACGTCGAGGAGGCGCTAAAGGGACTAGGGGCTAGCTAGGGACTAGGGATTAATGAGTAGAGATGAGGGGGATAATTTATAAAGTCAAAAGGCAAAAGTCATGATTTATCTTTTGACTCTTGATTTTCCTAGCCCCTAGCCCCTAGCCCCTAGCCTCTAGCCCCCAATCTCTATTTATGCAAGTGCGGCTGTTCCGGCGTGCCAGTGTGGGCGTGAGCTGTCTTGCCGTTTTTGTTGTTGGTATGTCCATTGCCATTGCGGGGTTGAATCACACCATATCCACCATGATTGCGTTCATAAATAACGTTAATTTCACCAGTTTCTGAATTCCGGAACATATAAAAATCGTGATCTACCAGTTGCAGCTGCTCTAAAGCTTCGGCAACGCTCATTGGCGGCATGGAAAAATATTTTGTGCGAACCACTTCTTCCGGCAATTCGGGCGTGCGATCGCCTATTAAATCTTTGACAACTGTTTGTTGAACAACTCCTTCAATGGTAGTTTGGGCATGAGTTTTCTTCTCATGACGCCGTTCTTTGTATTTACGCAGTTGACGAGCTATTTTATCCGCTACCAAATCGATACTGGCGTACAAATTCTCGCTGCTCTCCTCGGCACGGATGACACTTCCGTTAGCATAAATAGTGACTTCTGCCGATTGCTTGGGATTAATCCGGGGATTGCGAGCTACGCTCAAGTGCACATCCACTTCATTTGTGATGTTCTGAAAATGATTCACTGCCTTTTCAATTTTTTGATGCACATAATCCCTGATTGCATCGGTGATTTCAATATTTTTGCCGTGGATGACAAGCTTCATGTAAACTCTCCCGCTCAATGTTTTGATGTGTATTTGGTTTGGAGAAAAGGAATTGCGGTAAGGTCTATCACTGCCGCCGGGCTAAATCGGAAAATTCCTACATCCTGCTATTAGTGTACTTATCCTCAGCCAACTTTAAATAACTGGCTTGAGAATCTCTGCAATTGCTGCAACTGCAACAAAGGCATTTATACACGCACGCAGATATCATCAGCTTTACTCCTCCAAGTGGGGTGGATTTGCTTTTCTGTTCATAGACAACACGTGTCTGGTTGTAAGTTTTATCCCGTCTTAGATGCGAACAACTGATTAGACACCATCAGCCACTGCTTCATGCTTTTTTATTGGCGTGATAGCTCTTGCAGAGAATTCCTCCCAACACCATTGAGGTTATATATTCAAACTAGCATTTTGTATTTTACAAAACTGCTTCCCTTTACTTTCCTTTAAAATCCTTTGCATAGCTTGAGGTTATTTGCCAAAAATTATGTAATTTCTGATACCAATATTGTGACACAACAATTATTTTTTGCAATGTTCCGTAGTAATACTTCATACTCTCATCAGTGTTTGTTATATAACCAAGGCTTGACACCTTACATAGATGCTTTAAACTGGCAGCGATCGCTCGTTGCCGAACGCATCAAAGACAAGAGCTTGGATGATGTGTTCATTTTGCTGGAACACCCCCCCGTATATACTTTAGGGCAAGGAGCAAATTCCGAATTTCTCAAATTTGATATTGACCACAACATCTATGAAGTACATAGAATTGAACGAGGCGGTGAAGTTACTTACCATTGCCCTGGTCAGTTAGTGGGGTATCCAATTTTAAATTTACAACGTTATTACAAAGACCTGCACTGGTATTTACGGCAATTAGAGCAAGTTATTATCAATACATTATATACTTATGGATTACGAGGAGAGCGTATATCTGGCTTGACTGGCGTTTGGGTGGAAGGACGTAAAGTAGCTGCTATTGGCATAAAAGTCAGTCGCTGGATTACAATGCACGGATTTTCATTAAATGTTTGTCCTGATATGACTGGCTTTGAAAGAATTGTTCCCTGTGGTATTTCGGATAAGCCTGTAGCTAGTTTGACTGAGTGGATACCAGATATTACTTGCGATTTAGTGCGTGCAACGATAGTGGAGTCTTTTGCAGAAGTGTTTGATGCAGAATTAGTTGAGCCACAGTAAGAAGGCAGAAGCCAGGAGGCAGAGAGCAGCGCCGTGTGGAGAGAAGTCTGTAGACGCGGAGCGGCTTCCCGCAGGGTGCGGAGGCTTCCTCCGTAAGCGAAGCTCCTCCGGAGGAGGCTCAGAACTTCGGGAGGTTCCCCTCCGTTGTAGACGCCCGGTAGACAGGCGTAGCCTGGCTTCTCGGAGAGTGGGCGGTGAGTCCAGCACTGCGGGAGGGTAACACGAGCGCAGGTGACTGGCGAACCCGAAGGGCTTCCCGTACTCCTAAAGGAGAACCCGTAGGGTAGGGTGGCGACTGCAAAGAGGCAGAAGGAAGGACAAGGGGACACGGGGACAAGGAGAAGAATTTTCCACTTTCCTCCTCTGCGCCCATGCTCCTCTGCTCCCCTGCCTCTTTTGTGCGTAATTCAGCAATTCTACTTGTTAACTTTTTGAGCTTTTCTATACAATTAGATTATTTCTGTAGCTTTATACTTACTTTATTGAAACACTATGTTAGTCAAGATTTCGGTATAACAAAATTAAAAATGTACTTATTTAATAATGTAGCTACTATAAATTGGTTTAGCAAAAAATATAACAAATTTCTAATTATTTTTATATAGCCACCTGTTTCTGCTCATAACTATACATTAAAGTAAATTAATTTAGACAAAACTAGTATATTTGATATTTTATAAACCGTGAAAAGCAGTATTTACTGGCAAGCTATCAAATCCCAAGATAATAATTCCAATAATCAATTAGAAGAGTTACATAGTTGCTTATTAATACCTTTTAAAGAGCGTGATTGGAAAGCTTTAACAGAAATCTTTGACAGGAAAGATGTTGACCAAATTGAAACGGATATTAACACTATATTGGGTTTGATTGTACCAGAGCCATCGTGGGAAGAAGATCCTTTTGATTTTTTGCAGGAGTATTTGTAGGGGATAGGGGATAGGGGACAGCGAAGGATAACTGATACCCAATCCCCTATTAGCATAAAGACTTCCTAATCCTGATATGGATTGTCCAATTTATCTACAAAGACATTGTAGGAAAATGGCAAACGACCGGGATTCAAACGCGGTTCGGATTCATGCAATTCCCCTGTTTTTGGAATAAATAGGCGATCGCTTTTACCTAAGCTATCGATGAATCTGGGAAGAGAATACACATAAATACTTTTACCCTTCCCAAGTAGATAATCAAGCTGTTTAGTTAACGCAGTTGCTGTAGTTCAAACGTTGGGTAATCGGTATAACCTTTCTCTGTTCCCCCATAAAAAGTCGATGGATCGGGCTGATTCAGAGGTGCATTAAGAGCAAAGCGTTGCGGTAAATCTGGATTGGCTATAAACAGTCTGCCAAATGACACTAAATCTGCTTCTCCTCTTGCCAAGACAGTATTGCCTTTTTCTAAGGTATAGTCTCCGTTAACCATCAATGTACCTTTGTAGCGTTCTCGGATGTGACTGGTAGGTACGATTGTTCCGCCATGTCTGATATCTGCCTCTGTTGCCTCATAGATATGCAAATATGCCAAATCAAATTGATTGAGTGCTTCTGCTGCGTAACCAAATGTCGCTAGGGGATTGGAGTCAGACATATCATTAAAGGTTCCACTAGGAGAAAGGCGTACTCCTACTCGCTTCGCACCCCAAACACCAGTTACTGCTTCTGTTATCTCCAACAGCAATCGGGCACGATTTTCTATCGAACCCCCGTACTCATCTGTACGGTGATTAGTACCATCGCGGAGAAATTGATCGATTAAATAACCATTGGCACCATGAATTTCTACGCCATCAAATCCGGCGGCTAGGGCATTTTCTGCACCCCGGCGGTACTGTTCCACTATCCCTGGAATTTCTTCGGTTTCTAGAGCACGAGGTGTGACAAAGGGTTTCATCCCCTCATATGTTGAAGCTTGCCCTTGGGCTGGAATAGCAGAAGGTGCTACAGGTAAGGCTCCGTCTGGTTGCAAATCTGGGTGAGAAATGCGCCCTACGTGCCACAGTTGCAGGTAAATTCTTCCTCCCTGCTGATGCACAGCATTTGTAACTAGCTTCCATCCTGCTATTTGTTCGGGTGAATGAATACCTGGTGTAAAAGGATATCCTTGTCCTTGGGGTGAAACTTGAGTGGCTTCAGAAATAATTAGTCCTGCGGATGCACGTTGAGCGTAGTATTCTGCATTGAGTTCGTTGGGTACGTTGCCTTTACCTGCACGGTTGCGGGTAAGGGGAGCCATCACAATGCGGTTGTTTAGTTCGATGTCGCCAAGTTTGTAGGGAGTAAATAAATTAATGTCAGTGTTCATAGTTGATTGCCAAAAAATTTACTTTTGATTTAGATGGAAGTGAGTACTTGCAATATTGAGCAGGTGAAACAAGTTCGTAGTAAGGACTTTAGTCCTTTACTCTAAGAGCGCGTGCATCGCTTACTACGAACAATTCAAAACTTATGCGATAGACTACTATCCCCAATCGCCTTTATTAACGTTTCACTGTATTCGCCGATTGGTTAAACAACAATTCTCGTGATTTTTCGGGATCGAGCGCCTGATTTTTGAATGCTTCTGCTTTTTCATAGGCGCGGATTGTTGCCGGACGTGCTTTAATTGCCTCAAACCAACGCTTAAGGTTGGGAAAATCATCTAAATTTTGCCCTTGGCGCTCATGAGGTACAAGCCACGGATAAGCGGCGATATCGGCAATTGAATAATTATTACCAGCCACAAATTCGCGATCGCTCAGTCGTTTGTTCAGTACAGCGTACAATCGCCCTGTCTCGTTCACATAGCGGTTGATGGCATAAGGGATTTTTTCAGGCGCATATTGGCTGAAGTGGTGGTTCTGCCCCGCCATTGGCCCTAAGCCTCCCATTTGCCAAAATAACCATTGGAGAACTTCTACGCGTTCTCGTGTGTTGCTTGGAATCAGCTTGCCTGTTTTTTCTGCTAAATACAGCAAAATTGCACCAGACTCGAAAACTGAAATTGGTTCGCTCCCATCAGCAGGTTCTTTGTCAAGAATTGCAGGGATGCGATTGTTGGGTGAAATCTTGAGAAATTCTGGCTTAAATTGGTCGCCTGCACCAATATTTACGGGAATAATGGTGTAGGGAAGTTCGGCTTCCTCAAGGAACATTGTAATTTTGTGACCGTTAGGCGTTGTCCAGTAGTAGAGTTCTATCATGGATTTTTCTCCTGATTTTTTAAAAGAATTACTCTGGCCTAAACTATTGAGCGCACAACACCACAATCTGCCCGCAAAGCAGCACGGTTAGTGGCTACTGATGTACCCTCTTGCACTAGCATTTGGGCAATTGCAAAACCAATTCCTGCGGTTGAGCCGCTTACCAGCGCAGATTTATTATCTAGTTTTAAGTCCATACCAAGGAAAGAAGAAGAAATAGAGCAACAAGGGTAAATTTGATTTGGTTAGTTCATGCTTTACACTTGTTGCTTCTGTGTTACAACTTCAGTAGAACAGGTAAGTTACGTACCCACCTTAGTTTCAAACTAGGTAGTCATGTGAGACATCACACAACGAGGAAATCAAAACTATCTTTCCTAGTCCCTAGCCCCTAGCCCCTATTTTCAAGACAGATGCTGTGCTAGAGTTTTAGCTAAGGTTGTTTTTGGTACTGCACCCACAACCGTATCGACTTGCCGCCCACCTTTAAACACCATCAGTGTGGGAATGCTACGAATCCCGTAATGACTGGCAACAGTGGGATTTTGATCTGTGTTCAGTTTCACCACTTTTACCTGTCCTACGTACTCGGTAGCCACCTCATCCACCACCGGAGCCACCATGCGACAAGGGCCACACCACGGTGCCCAAAAGTCTACCAATACCGGAACTTCGCTTTCGAGGACTTCTTGTTTGAACGTGGCTTCTGTCACATTCGTAACGGATGACATATTTGCCCTCCCTTTATTCGTTAGTTCGATATAATCGAATAATTAAAATATAATCTACTTTATGAGATAATGCAAGTATGAGATTCTTATATCACCCAGAGCGAAAAAATATTTATTTGACAGGAGTGTTGTATGCCTTAGGCGATCCTGTGCGGTTGGAGATTGTCCGGCAGTTAGCGGCTAAGGGAGAGCAATGCTGTGCTGATTTTGATTTTGCGATCGCCAAGTCTACTATGTCCAATCACTTTAAAATTTTAAGGGAGTCGGGCGTAGTGTGGACACGTAAAGAAGGGACACAACATATAAATTCTTTAAGGCGGGAAGATCTAGAGGTATTGTTTCCAGGGCTGTTGGATGTGGTTTTGCGATCGGCGCAACCATTGATGAGTCAAGAGTCAACAGTTATTAGTCATTAGTCATTGGTTATTGGTCATTAGTTAACACCAAGCACTATCCACTAACTACTGTACGTGAGGCAGCGCGCCCTTGCGGGTTAAGCGCGTTGTAGCGACTGCCGTGCGGGTTTAAAAGATAAATTGTCTGTTTCAACCGAAAGGTAATCAGCAAAAGCCGCCCCTGCTATCCACTATCCTACATATCTAACCGCATTTCATTATTTGGCAAGAAACCAAGACGCTCGTAGACTGGTTTGCCTGATGGCGAGGCGTGGAGGATTGCTCGCGTACAGGCGATCGCTTTGAGATACTCAATTGTCATGCTTGTAAGCTGTGTGGCAATTCCCTGACTGCGGTAAGGTGGCTCAACATAAACACCCCAAATATAACCATATTTGCGGTAATCTTCCGTAAATGGCATAGGATAAAGACCAGCAAACAGTTGACAACTAGCAGAGCCGACTACTTTACCATCAAGCTCTGCAACAAAGGCTTTGTAGTATAAATCTTGACGAGCTTTGCTGATAAATTCAAGAATCACCTCTAGCCAGTTGGAGCGGATAAATTCAGCCGAAACGTTATTATCTCGCCATAATTGATAAAAGTGTTGAGCAATTAGAGAATCTTCTTGGAGAGTGGCTTCCCGGAAATTAATATTTGGAAATGCTGACATTAATTTAACACACACGGAGTTGCTTTCCGTTCTATTATTTTTATATCTCAAAAAGTATATATTTTTTTCCTACTCCCCAGGGCAGGCGCAAGGCACTGTCTTTACACCCTCTTTTCCCTCCTCTTATGACCGCACCAGCAGTATCTACATCAATGTGGAATCCCCTGCGGCAGCCAGTATTTCGTGCTTTGTGGTTGGCATCGGCGGTATCAACTATTGGCACCTGGATGCATGATGTTGGGGCAGCTTGGTTAATGACTACTTTGGCTCCTGACTCACCTTTTTTGGTAGCCCTCATGCAGGCAGCTGCGAGCTTGCCTTTTTTTTTACTAGCATTACCAGCTGGGGCGATCGCTGATGTGGTTGATCGTCGCAAGTTACTACTATGGACGCAAACTTGGATGTTGGTGGTAGCAACAGTACTAGGATTATTAACCCTGGCGAATATCATCAATCCTTGGATACTTCTAGCGTTGACTTTTGCCTTGAGTATTGGCAGTTCCATTAATATGCCCGTATGGCAGGCTATTACTCCAGAATTGGTAGCACCAGATGATTTGCCGCAAGCCATAACTCTCAGCGGTATAGTAATCAATTTATCGCGCTCGATTGGCCCGGCTTTGGCAGGCATAATCATTGCCGCGGTTGGCACTGGAGCAGTTTTCCTGCTTAATGCTGCTTCTTTTATCGGGGTAATATTAGTAATATATCGCTGGCAGCGCATACCTCATAGAAGCGCCTTACCTGCAGAACGGTTCTTGGGAGCCATGCAAGCCGGAATTCGTTACGTGCGTTATGCTCCGCCTTTACAGGCTGTGTTGATTCGCACATCAGCCTATATTTTCTTTGCCAGCGCCTTATTTGCTCTGTTGCCACTATTGGGACGACAAGAATTACAGTTAGATGCACTAGGGTATGGTATTATACTTGGTTTTTGGGGCATTGGTGGCTTGAGCGGAGCCTTTATTTTACCCAAGCTGAGGCAACGGCTCTCTATTGATCAACTCGTTGCCTTATCATCTTTGCTGATGGGAGTAATGATGCTGGTGCTTGCTTACCTCCGTAATGTTCCCCTAGTGTGTGCCTTGATGATGCTAGTGGGAATTGCTTCCCTCAGCGTGATGGTGAGTTTGAGTGTAGCAGCACAAACAGCCGTTCCCACATGGGTGCGAGCACGAGCTTTAGCCGTGCAATTGCTAGTTTTTCAAGGAAGCTTGACTTTGGGCAGTTTGTTATGGGGTACAGTCGCCCAAAACACAAGTATTTCAATTGCCCTTGATAGTGCTAGCGTCGGTTTGATGATTGCTGCAATATTGACAGCCCGTTATCGCCTTCGCTGTGCCGAAAAATTAGACTTGCGCTCATCTTTGCACTGGGATCAACCAGCGATCGCTTTTGAACCTTGCCCAAATGACGGCCCGGTTCTAATTACCCTAGAGTATCGCATCGACCCAGTCAACGCCGACGAGTTTACCAAAGCTATGAAGACGCTGAGAACAATTCGTCTACGTGATGGCGCAATTTATTGGGGCTTGTATCAAGATTTATCCGATCCTGGTCGATTTGTAGAAACTGCGGTTGTAGAATCTTGGGCGGAACACAAGCGACAATTTGAGCGAGTAACTCATACAGATAAGATCATAGAGGAACGTGTCCGTGCTTTTCATATAGGCGATGAACCACCAAAACTGTCACAAATGATATATGCAAATTACACAGATGGGAAGGGTTTTCAGCAACCATGCTAATGTCTTTGGGTAGTTTATTTAAGAGAAAAATTATTGGTATTGATAGCAACTTTCTACATTTTTCCCCTACAGCAATCTTGGATTAGGTTAATTTGTAATCCCTGGTGTATATATCGCCAAAGTTCTTTCCAATTTTAATTTACCAAAACAGAATTCAAAAGTCAGAAGTCAGAAGCCAGAATATTCTGAATTCACCAATTCTGAATTCTTCAAAACAGAAAAATAGCTACTTTTTGTGGGATGAAGTTGTACAACCAGTGATTACTGAAATAATTTTCATGCGTCTAGCTCACCCGTTTGGGTGAATACGATCGCACCTAGAAGCATCTAACCTAAAAACAGGGACACTTTTAATTCTGCTGGCGGTAATGCAAAGACGGTAAAAACTGCCAAAATGCTCATAAATAACTTGTCCCAATTTATCAGTTGCTTATATATAGAGTCAAAAAGTGGATGAAACTGTGAAAGCGCTGTATACATCTGATTCTCAGTCAAGAGCATTGCCGCCACTGGAAAAAATTGCTGCTAATATACCGGGAATAATTTTTCAATTTCTACAGCAGCAAGATGGTTCTCAAAGAGTGGTTTATGTTAGCTCAGGCTGCCGAGAGTTGTACGAAATAGAACCAGAATTGGTACAAAAAGATTTTCAGGTGTTGTACAAACTTCTTCATCCAGAAGATGTAAAAGCCTTTGCAGAATCGGTTAATAGTTCTTATCTTACAGGGGAGCCTTGGCGTTGGGAAGGTCGAATCGTGACTTTGAGCGGTAAACTTAAATGGATTCAAGGTGCTTCCCGTCCAGAAAGACAACCTAACGGCGATACTATTTGGGATGGGCTGTTAATGGATATTACAGATCGGAAGCTAACAGAGGAAAAATTGCGAGAGAGTGAGGCACGCTATAAAGCAATTTTGGATGCTATTCCCGATCTGATGTTTCGCATTAGCCGTAATGGTGAATATTTAGACTGTAAAGATGAAGGTGCAAATGTCACCATTCCTAAAGCAGAAGTACTTGGCAAACGCGTACAGGATTTATTACCCCCGCACGTGGCTTTAATTTGCCAAGAGGCGATCGCTAAAACTTTGGATACTGAGAGTTTACAAACTTGCGAATACCAGCTGCCAACGCCTTTGGGAATGCGAGATTATGAGGCACGGTTGGTAAAAAGTGGTAAGGACGAAGTACTGGCAATTGTCCGAGATATTACTGAACGCAAACAAGCAGAACTCGCACAGCAAAGTCTCGCTCAAAAGTTTGCTAAAGCTTTTCGTTGCAGTCCTAATCCAATCACGATCAGTACGCTTCAAGAAGGACGCTACATAGAAGTTAACGATAGTTTTGTACAACTGAGCGGTTACGAACGCTCAGAAGCAATTGGTCGTACTGCTTTTGAATTGAATATTTGGGTGAATGAAAGCGATCGCACAAAACTATTACAAGAGTTACAGCTAAAAGGGGTAATTCGCAATCAGGAATTTACATTTCGTAAAAAGTCTGGCGAGCTAATTCTAGTGCAAGTTTCCGCCGAAATCATTGACTTAGATGGAACTCCGTGTATACTTGCCATTAGTCAAGACATCACTGAACGCAAACAAGCAGAACTTGCTCTGAGAGAGTCTGAAGAAAAATTTTCTAAAGCCTTTCGTTCTAGTCCAATTCCAATTACTATTCTCAAACTTAAAGATGGACGCTATGTTGATGTCAACGACGCCTTTCTGCAAATCACAGGTTTTCGCCGAGAAGAAGTAATTAGCCGTACTCCCGGCGAGCTAAATATTTATAAAAATCCTGACGATGGTGACAGAATTCAAAGTTTGTTACAACAGCAGGGATTTATTCGCAATCTAGAAACTGAATTTTATACTAAATCAGGTGAGTCAAGAGTAGTGCTATTTTCTGCGGATATTATCACCCTTGGTGGCGAAGCTTGTATGCTTTGTGTCACCAATGATATTACTGAACGCAAGCACGCAGAAGAATTATTACGCCTATCTTCTCAACGCGATCGCCTCTTGGCACAAACACTAGTACAAATTCGCAAATCACTCAATCTCGATCAAATTCTCCAAACTACTGTCAACGAAGTTCGGCAATTTTTACAGACAGATAGAGTATTTATTGCTGTTAATGATAGTCATGTCAAATCTAGAATTCTTGCTGAATCCGTCAATCCTAAATATCCATCAGTCTTGGGTTGGGAAACAGATGAAGCGATTTTGCAAGAATTGAAAACGCTACTAATGAACGATAAAGTGCGTGTAGTTGAAGATATTACCCAAATGGTAGTGTCTCCCAAGCTAGCAGCACTCTATCAAAAATTCCAAACAAGGGCTACCTTAGCTGTACCAATCATGCTCGGCAAGGAATTTTTTGGGGCATTAATTGCAAACTCTTGCGGCAAACCACGTCATTGGCAACCAATGGAAATAGATTTGCTCCAGCAAATGTCAGAGCAACTGAGCATCGCCATTCAACAAGCACAACTTTACCAAAAATTAGAACAACTGAACACAAATTTAGAACATCAGGTAGAAGAGCGTACTGCGCAGTTACGACAAAAAATGCAAGAGTTGCAAGAAATCCATCGAGTTAAAGATGTGGTGTTGCACACAGTTTCCCATGATTTGCGGACTTCTGTGATGGGCAATTTGATGGTGCTGCAGAACCTGCTCAATCAGGGATTAGGGACTAGGGACTGGGGACTAGGGGCTAGGAAGAGGACGCGGGGACGCGGGGACGCGGGAAATGAAGAGGACGCGGGGACATGGAGACACCCAGACAAGGGGAATGTAAATGAAAATTTCTCCCCCACTCCCCCCCTCTCCCCACGCCAGGTGCTACAACGGAGGGAACCTCGCAGTCGCCTGCGGAGGGAAACCCTCCCGCAGCGCTGCTCGCAACGCACTGGCTCCTCTCCCAATCCTCCCCTTTCTTCTATTCCCGTTCCTAGTTCAATTATTGAGCGGATGATTGAGGGTAACGATCGCCAACTGCGGATGATTGACTCTTTGCTAGAAATTCATTCTAGTGAATCACAGGGAATTATTCTGCATCGAGAACCAGTCAAATTTAACAAACTCACAGAGGTAATTCTCAAAGATGTGGAGCCAATGCTCAAGCAGAACCAAGCTTCTTGCCACAAATTGCTTCCTCAAGATTTACCGTTAGTTTTTGCCGATCCATTACAGTTACAGAAAGTATTTGTGAATTTGTTTACTCACAGCTTGCAAAAGAATCCACCAGGAGTAAAACTAAAACTTTCTGCCAAAGTGGAAGCAGAAATGATTCGCTGTACCATTCAAGATAACGGTACTCCCCTCAATAAGCTAGAGTGCGATCGCCTGTTCGATTTATATGTACGCGAGCCGCAAGCCTGTTGCTCCACAGAAATTGGCTTAAGAATGTATCTTTGCAAGCAAATTATTAAAGCGCATGGTGGTGAAATTGGCGTCAATAGCAACCGCAAGCAAGGGGTAACTTTTTGGTTTACCCTGCCCTTGGCGATTCCATCAAAAGTTATGAGTGATGAGTAAAGTTTTTTACGAATGCATAGGTGAACGTTGGCTTGTTGCAGATAGTAAAAATGCTCTTAAAAAAACCGAAATTAAGAAACTGCAGTACGAGATTTCTTACTTTGATTATCACAGCCCAGCGATAATAATGGTTTTGAGAGCTAATGGCGTGTATCTCTATTGCACAGTCGAAGCTGGGGGGGCTGGGGTGGCTGGGGAAGCTGGGGGAGAAAACTGCGATCGCCCCGACCGAGCAATCAAGGTATGCGGTAATGGCTGCTGAAAGCCTTCTGGTGTAAGGTATATTAGCTAACTAACTCAATTTTTTCGGAATTTTTTTCTTAAAAGACTACTTAATGTCGTCTGACCCAAATAACCCGACATCCAACGGCGATCGCTGATGTAGGTAGGATACATAATTGCTGTAACCCTTGAAGTATATTGTGTTTAAAAACTGTTAGTTGCAAGCACTCGCGACTGTTTTTCAGGAATTTACGCTATTGATTTTAACTGTATGACTTTTATGTAAGTTTAGTATTATGGACGAATTTGAAGAAATTCTCAGACTGAATGCTTTACGGTCAGAAATCATCAAGCGTTATGAAACTGGGGAACGAAACTTTGCTGGTGCTGATTTGAGAAAAATCCGTATTAGCTATCCCTGTTTTCTGGATACCGATTTTAGTGCTGCTAATCTGGAAGAGTCTAGTTTCGGAAGCATCTATTTCATTAATGCCAACTTCAATAGTGCTAATTTGGGACAAAGCTATTTGCCCAGTTTTCTGATTAATTCCAACTTGAGTCATGCCAATCTCCTCCAAGCCGATTTGAGCAATGCAAACTTGATTTGTACTAATTTGACTGGGGCTGACTTGAGCAGTGCTGACTTGAGAAATACCAAATTGATTGATACTAACTTGAGCCATGCCAATTTGACTGACATCAAAATTGATGAACGTACTATTTTTGTTTCCACCATCATGCCCGATGGCAGTATAAGAACTGACTCCACTAAACAAATTATTGATGCTCAACAATTGCGCCAACGCTTCTATAAAGAGTGGCAAGATAACTTCCAGGGCATTATCATGCATAATGCTGATTTGTCGGGAATCGACTTGCATGGTACTTGGATGTACCCCGTCAATATGTCCGAAGCTTATTTTAGCAATGTCAATTTCAGGGATGCTAACTTGAGTGGAGTTGATTTTAACAGAAGTAGTTTCATCGGTTGTGATTTCAGGGGAGCTAACTTTGGAGCCAATTTGGAAGGAGCTAATTTGATTGATATTGACTTTAGAGGGACTGATTTGAGGTGTGCTAGCCTCTACCACGCTATGTGTATTAGAGTTAACTTCCAAGGTACTAAAGTTAATCTGTTCGGAGCTGAAGCTTCTTATATCGAAACTATCATGCCCGATGGAGAGTTTCTTTCTAGCCTTTAATTCCTTTGTTGTAAATATAGTTAATTTATCTACAGGTTCAATCTCTGCCATCAAAGAAGCGATATGTGGTCGATATCGATAAGCAGGCGGCAATTCTGATTTAATATCTTTAAAAGAATTTCTTTTAGATTCAGAAATTTGTGAGAAAAGATTGAAATTAGAATTTACTGCTTCTGTGAGTCAATTTTCTAGTGGCTCAAGCCACGACCGAGCAAGGAAGTTGCACCGCATTGGCTCGCCAACTCTTATAGATAAGGATTAAAAGCTGGGTCAAATTTTTCATTGCTTACTTTTGTTGCTTAAAAGCGATCGCAAGTGTAAAGCCTTGAGTGATAATGCATGAACTGGCGTTGCTGATTTAGGCTATGAAAATAATTTTTCGTAATGCCAAAACCCCTGCCCAGACGCGATATATCGCGTCTCTACAAATCAAATTCATACCGCGATTCAGCAACGCCCATGAACTACACCCTGCCGTTAGCGATCGCTCATAATCAATCTTGATTCCCTTCTACTACCTGCTCAGTAATAAAAATCGATATTCTCTTACTTTCGGAAGAGCACTATTTGTGTTGTTGAGAATTCACAATTAAACTTAAGGGTGTGTCAGCAGTTGTGAAGATGCAAACACCTTCTCGATTATGGGAAGATTTGGTCAGAAGTTAATGAAGACCGTGTT
This sequence comes from Chlorogloeopsis fritschii PCC 6912, assembly GCF_000317285.1. Classification (GTDB taxonomy): domain Bacteria; phylum Cyanobacteriota; class Cyanobacteriia; order Cyanobacteriales; family Nostocaceae; genus Chlorogloeopsis; species Chlorogloeopsis fritschii. The sequence continues at coordinate 45,769 of NZ_AJLN01000140.1, forward strand.
CAAAATAGCAAAAGATTGGCTTAAAAAAGCTGTTTACGGTGATAAAAATCTGACAAAAAATGACGTTGCCAATGAATACCAACATTGGCGTAATGGCTTTTTGTGGCAGAGGTTACGCTTATGGTTATGGCTAGCGCTTATCTGTGTTTTTACGTTTACACTACGTGATATTTATAACTTTTTCTTCCCTCTTAAGGAATTTCAAAACCTACCAGAGACATTAAGAACTCAGGTTCTGGTCATGGATTTTGTCATGCTGCTGAGTCTTGCTATCTGCTTGGCTTTGCGCAAAACTAAGTTCGGTCGTTCTTATCCAGGTATATTATTTTTGGGATCGTCTTGGGCGATCGGTATAGTGCCACAGATTTTCACTACTCTTAAAGGTTTCGCACTACCCGATACCCTAGCTTGGTCACTTTTATTTGTCAGCCAAGCTACATTCATGCCAGTATGCTGGATTCTTCACTTTTTGTCTCAGCTAGGTTTATTACTTTACTATTTTGGTGTTAATACAGCACTTGGGTTACAATTACCACTTCCAAATCACCCAGAATTATATAATGTAACCTTAATTTTATATTTATTCTGGTTATGTACTATATGTGACATTAGTGTTTTCTTGTACGATCGCCTGCAACGCTCTGAGTTTTACGCACGTCGAGAATTAGAGTCTGCATATCAGAAACTGAGAGTCGCAGAAGTTAAATACCGTAGTATATTTGAAAACGCAGTTGAGGGGATTTTCCAAAGCTCTCCTGACGGACGTTACATTACTGCCAATCCTGCATTAGCACATATTTATGGATACTCTTTACCGGAAGAGGTAACGGAGAATTTTACTGATATTGAACATCAACTCTACGTAGATCCACAGCGGCGTGCAGAGTTTGTACGCTTAATCGAACAGTATGGTAGCGTGTCAGAATTTGAGTCTCAGATTTATCGCCGAGACGGCAGCATAGTTTGGATTTCGGAAAAAGCTTACGCCGTGCGTGATGAAAATGGAAAACTGCTGTACTACGAAGGACTAATAGAAGATATTACCAAACGCAAGCAAGCAGAGGCAGCTTTACAAGAACAGTTGGATTTTTTGCAAGTTTTAATTGATACTATTCCCGCTCCAGTTTTTTATAAAAATACCCAAGGTTTATATATTGGCTGCAACCAAGCTTTCGAGGAAGCTTTGGGTTTGAGCAAAGAACAGATTCTCGGTAAGACTGTATATGATTTAGCACCTCAAGAACTTGCCGAGCAATACCATCAAGCAGATGTTGCATTATTTGAGCAGCGTGGCGTTCAAAGTTATGAAGGTTCTTTAGTCTACAAAGATGGCAAGAAGCATGATGTGATTTTTTATAAGGCAACCTTCTCAAAGGCAGATGGTTCTCTTGGTGGGTTGGTTGGAGTAATTTTGGATATTAGCGATCGCAAGCGCACCGAGGAAGCACTGCGAGTCTTTTTCCATGCGGTTTCCCATGATTTACGCAATCCGGTACTGGGTACGTTAATGGTGCTAAAGAATTTACTCTCACGTTCAGAAGACAAAATCACTGTTCCCCGCACAATTTTAGAACGGATGGTGCAAAGCAGCGAACGCCAGCTAAATTTAATTAATTCGTTAATGGAAGCTCATGTCAGCGAAGTACAAGGTGTGGGCTTGCAACTTCAACCAGTAGAACTACATACAGTTGTAGAAGATGCGATCGCCGACTTGCAACCTATACTTACGGAAAACCAAGCTCATCTCACAAATTTAGTCACAGCAGATTTACCCTTAGTTAATGCCGATCAAACGCAACTATGGCGAGTGTTCTCTAACTTAATTGTCAATGCTGTTAAACACAATCCACCGGGGTTGAGCATCATTATTAATGCCAGAGTTGAAGGTGATAAAATCTGCTGTACAGTTTCTGATAACGGTGTAGGCTTGAATCCACAACAGAGTGACAAGCTGTTTGATCTTTACTTCCGGGGTAGTAACAATCGCAATTCTGTCAGTTTGGGATTAGGATTGTATTTGTGCAAACGAATAATTAACGCCCATGGTGGGGAAATAGGTGTGAACAATAACCCACAAGCAGGGGCGAGTTTTTGGTTTACGTTACCTGTCTTGAAATGATTTAGATTTCCTGTTCTATTTCACCTTCACGTTCTTTTTTGTAGACAGTTCAACAAGGGCTACTTAATTGATTCCTTATCTTTTAAATAATCTATCGCTGCCTCTAATTTTGAGGAATATCTTTCAGCAAACCTTTCAAACCAAAGTCCTTCTGGCGAGAATAGATCTAATTTTGCTAGCCAACTTTGAGCAAATTTACTCAAATCTTGCAGTTGCTTGGCTTTAATTTGTTCTTGTTGAATTCTTTCTTGTTCTAGCTCCTGCTGTCGTCTCAACTCTTCAGCGTGCTCCCGCTCCTGAAAATCAGCTTTTACTTCCGCTAATAGGTTGTCTATCAACGATGCTGATTTCTGTGGTGATTGAATAGATGGTGTAGGTTGAGTTGGCTTTGACTGTTTCTGTTCGTTTTTGCCTTCTTTATATTCAGCTTTCAGTTCGGCTAACAACTTATCAATAGAATCCATATTAAATCCTCAAATTTATTATAAATTCAGTTTTCCTCCTCAATTTGTGGCAAAAATTGAACTTAAAAATTTATTTGAAATTGAATTTATTGAGGAGAAAAATTAATCATTGATTGCATTAAGCAATACTTCTGACAAACTCATATCTTCCATATCTTCCATAGTCAAAGTGTCACAAATATCGAATTTTGCGCCAGCACTTTGCAGTTCATCATCCAATACTTTCAAAAAGCGAGTAGCTTGTTGATCTGTACCAACTTGAATGAAAGAAATGGCTAGCTCTTCATCGCGATCCATACGGCGAGAAGCTTCAATTATCACCTTCATAACTGCCTTACGGTCATCTGGTTCACCATCAGTAACTACTAAAATTGTTTCACCATTCGGCTTTGTTTGACCAGCAGCTTTCCGTTGGAAGTAATTATCAGTTGCGTGTTTTAATACTCCTGCCAAATCTGTGCTACCAGCAGGATCATTTTCTTGGAAAATTTGTGAAACTTTGCTTGATGTCACATTCTCATAGCGCTTAAATCTACCAGAGAACACATACACAGTAATCCCATCTGGATCAAATTGTTCGCATTTACTTGCCAAAGCAAAGGTTGATTCTTGAGCTGTTACCCATCTGGTTCTACCACCTTTTTGATCTGGTGTTGCCATGCTGCCACTTTTATCGATAATTAGCGTATAATCACGATTTTCCAGCATTTGTAATTTCTCCAATAATTAGAGTCATTAGTCAATGGACACAACCTTGAAATTATGGACTATGCACTAAATTAATCAGTTACTGCATTCATTAATACTTCAGAAAGGCTCATCTCTTCCATATCATCAAGAGTTAGTGTATCGCAGATATCAAATTTGGCACCAACACTTTGCATTTGATCGTCCAAAGCTTTGAGAAACTTAGTTGCTTGCGAATCAGAACCTACTTGAATGATTGAAATTCCTAATTCTTCATCGCGTTCCATTTTTTGAGTTGCATTGATGATTACCTCAAAAACCGCTTTGCGATCGTCAGGCTCACCATCGGTAATCACTAAAATTGTTTCTCCGTTTGGCTTAGTTTTACCAGCAGCTTTACGTTGGAAATAATTATTAATAGCATCTTGCAGTACACCTGCTAAATTGGTTGTGCCAGCAGGATCGTTTTCGCGAAATATTTGCTCTACTTTGGCTGAAGTTACATCATCGTAGCGTTTAAATCTACCAGAAAATACGTAAACAGTAATACCATCGGGGTCAAATTGTTCACATTTCCTTGCTAGGGCAAGAGTAGACTCCTGAGCAATCTCCCATCTACTTTTACCACCCACTTGGTCGGGAGTGGACATACTACCGCTTTTATCGATGATTAAAGTGTAGTCGCGATCGCTCATCATAATTTCCTCTAATTTTTACCCTGTGGTTCTAGTCTAGTCTACGACTCTCCTTGCTATGCAAGATTTTTTAAGCTTTGTATCAATTTTGCTACTCAATCCAAAGGATTGGCATAAAAACCCAAATGATTGGCCACTGGGCGCTCGCGCATAGGTAATTTAGTATGTATGGGAGCGTTTAACACTTTTGCTCCCTGAGTGGCTGCCATCACTAGTGTAGTTGAACCACCGCCATCTAGGTTAAGTGCTGTATATGCACCTAGCTCCATAGCAATCTCAGTCAATTCGCTCATCTTTACCCCCTCACTGTAAAGGGGCTGTTTGCCATCAACAGTAATTAGCCAGAGTTTTTTACCTTCTCGATCAATAGCTGCAGCCATACGCGGATACGGTTTATCATTGGGTGTTTGGAAAAACTCGGCTTTCGGTTTACCGCGATCGATGAAAATTTTGCTACCTGCAATACCTTGGATTGTATCTACGGGACACTTGCCACTGTCGAAAATTTGAGCGCGGTTGTTTTGAGAAAAGCACAAAACTCGCCAGCCTCCCTCAGTTACAGAATAGCGATATCCATTCGAGATAACTTCGCCTAGAGGATGAGAGCGATCGCCACTGCGAGGGTAATAATCCCAAGGAGTTTTTTCCTCAAAATGATGGAAGTAGCTACCATTAACTGCCAATTGCAGTTTGAATTCACGCAAAAACTCTGAAGTTGTGCGAGCGCTAGTTTCTCTATCACTACTAGGTGGCATTCCAGGAGTAACTAGTGGTTTCACTCCAGGTGCATTCAAGTCAACACTGACAATATGGATAATGATAGGACGTGGTATGGAGCGGGCATGGCGCTTGTAGACAATGCCACGAAACAATACTTGCTCCTTCTCTGTCTGGGGTGGGCGTAAAAAGTGTAATGCACTATAAAGTATGAATGGTAACAATAGTAGGGCCGTGCCAGCACTTAACAAATATTGTTTCATGTGTTGCCAAAATTGCTATGCAAGAACAAAATTATGCACTAAACAACTAATTTTATTGTCGTTCTATTAATGTTTTTGTGCCTTCTTAATTATGAAGAATCAAAGCCCTCTCAATTTTGCTAATCAGGATTTGCGAAATCGTTCCTTTCAAAGACAGAATCTGATTGGTGCAGACTTTAGTGGTTCAGATATTCGAGGCTGTGATTTTAGTTATGCCTTATTGCGGGGGGCTAATTTTAAACAAGTTAAGGCTGGTCAAACTGTTGAACATTTAATTTTAATAGTATCTGTTGCAGTAGTTGTGGTGATCGCAACATTTCATGCTGTTAGCCAACTAATTTTTAGCGCTGTTGGCGTAACTCCAGAAGAACCAGCTTGGGTTTATACTCTGGCTTTGTTCTTCAGTTTAGGTTTGGTGGGAGCAAGTTCGGCAATTAGGGGCATGACTAGCAACAAATCTCTTATCAAGCGCATTGCGACAGCAGTTTCAGGTGCAACATCGGCAGCATTACTAGCTTTATTTTATTTGCACGGAAATGCCGCAACGCTGAAGAATCCCCAAAGTGCAGTTATGACGTTGGTTTTTGTGGCGATAGTAATAGCAGTTGTGGGTTTTTACTCTACCAGGGGATTGGTGGCTGTTGCAGTTGGAGTTGCGGGTGCGGTAGCGACTTATGGATTTACTTTCTTAGTTGTAGCAGTAGCAAGCGCCTACCTGAGTACTCAAAACTATGTCTGGGGATTGCTCTGGAGTATTGTGGCTTTAGGAGCGATCACACTGTTGATGATATCCCTGAAGCAGTCTGTCAAAGAGATAACAAGCACTTTTGCCACATCTTTTCGTGGTGCTGACATTACAGATGCTAACTTTGAAGGTGCCAAACTTGGGAAGACAAATTTTTCTGGTGTACTAAGATCTTCGCGATCGTAGGTAGAGATTTTTCAGATATCGAATATATATATTTTAGTAATTGAAACTTTTAAAATATCAAATTTATGGAACTGCGACACCTGCGTTACTTTATTGCCGTAGCGGAAGAATTACACTTCAGTCGAGCGGCGGAACGATTGCACATAGCGCAACCACCTTTGAGTCAGCAAATTCAACAACTGGAAACAGAATTAGGGGTGGAGTTGTTTGATCGCAAAACTAAGCGTCAAGTACAACTAACAGAGGCAGGAAGAGTATTTTTGCGTGAAGCTTATCAACTTTTAGTGCAACTTGAACAGGCAATTGAGTTAACGCGCAGTACGGGTAGGGGAGAAAGAGGACAATTACGGGTAGGGTTTATCAGTTCTGTCACTTATGATGTTTTACCTAATATCCTAGAGGCTTTTCATCAACAGTTTCCAGAGGTGGAATTGATATTGCAGGAGTTAACAACAACAGAACAAGAAAACGCTTTACGCAATCATCGCATTCAAGTTGGCTTTGCACATTTGCCTTTGGAAGATGACAGCCTTTGTTGGGAGTGTATTCAGCAAGAAAATCTTGTTGTTGCTTTACCTGTAATTCATCCTTTGGCAAAACAAGAACAAATAGCAGTGCGATCGCTTGCCGACGAACAGTTTATTTTATTTCCCCGTTATTTAGGAATAGGACTTTATGACAAAATTATTGCTCTGTGCCAGCAAGGTAACTTTACACCCAAAGTTGCGCAAGAAGCGATCCAAATGCAAACAATTATTGGACTAGTGTCTGCTGGGATGGGGATTGCAATTGTGCCGTCTTCTTTGCAAAATCTCCAACGTACAGGTGTAGTGTATCGAGCGATCGCTCAAGCAACACCCTTAGTAGAAACAGCTATAGTATGGCAACCAGAGGCACAAACACCAGTGATGCGGCAATTTCTCAATGTTGTCAGGGATGTTTGCAATATATCAAGTTCTAGAGAATGAGCGATCGCTTATCTTTTTGCTAGGAAATTCTAGTAATATTTATTACAGTGAAGATTTAAGATTGGATAAGTAGGCAAATTTTAAAGCCAGACAAAATGAAAGGCGCTTCAGCGCCTTTTTAGTGGATTATACAGCCTAAAATGCCTTTATTAGCTTTTGACTACACCATCATTAGCAATTAAGTAAGAATGTAGAGTTTGTGGCGTTGTTCAATTTCTGCCATCTCAACTTAAAAGCGTTGGTGAGGAGAGAAGATGGTATAGTAAAGCGATGGATCTATGCGGTCTGTGAAGGGACGGTACAAATATTGCTCTCGGATATTGTCTGTTCTATGTTCTTCAGCAGTATCGTCTTCTGGTTGCATACTGGGGGCAGGTTTAATTAGAGCAGCCAACCTTGACCATGCAATTGAGAAAGGGTTTTGTAGATATTTTTGAACCAGTGATTTATTTTTATGCTCTGAATTATCTACAAGCAATTCATTTGTATTCCTCAACATATAAGTTCTCCTTGGCACAATAAAGTGCGATAAAAAGGTTGTTCATTTTGTACGTCAATACTTGTGGGCAAACATTCTCACCAATCGCTTTTGTTCTCAGTTAAATACATATACCATCAGTTCATCCACCTTTCCGGTTAAAGAGACTATTGCTAGTTGTAAATTTAGATGAAATGGGGCAAATATGAAGCTCGAACACTTTGATATTATTTGTGCTGGGCTACTTATCCCTGTAATTTCATATGTTGATTTAACTATAGAGAGCGAATATCAAAAAGTTGTAAAGAATTTATAATAAGAGTTGCTAATTTGTTAGATCCCCGACTTCTCTAAGAAGTCAGGGATCTGTGTTCTTAGTTTATTTATTTTGACTTCCTTATTAGGTAAATACGCTGTAACTATTTATTACTTATTTATTACTTAATTTAAGAGGAATACGACTTCCAATTATCGCAGCTATAAACTTAGAAACACCAAGGATGATTCCTAAGCGGTAATCTACTATGCCTTGTTGGATGAAAATTAAGGTAGCTATAAATAATAAGCACACATAGTAAGGTGGGCACTGTCTACAAATAAAAATAAGGGTTTGAGGAAAGTTAGGCAGTGCCCACCCTACAAAAACTGCTCAATAGTTGATGATTTTAGATATTGAATGTCTCCCTTCCACCTAACCTAAGATTGCATATATCTAGCATCTTGACACTCTAAATTTGATGTAGAGAGCAAAAAACGATATTGTCAAGAATTGTTAGATTTAAATCTACATCATCTTTCCACCCAAACAAGTTTAATTCTGCTCCAAAACTGAGTAATGACCAATTATTTCCGCTCCAATATTAATGCAATGGCTAGTTATGTCCCCGGTGAGCAACCCAAGCGGGGTACGCAGATTATCAAACTCAACAGCAACGAGAACCCCTATCCTCCCTCTCCGGCGGCACTAGCTGTGCTACAAAATATTGATGGGGAATGGTTGCGGCGATATCCACAACCGTTTGGAGAGGATTTCCGGCAAGCCGCGAGTAAAGTTTTAGGAGTTCCCAATGATTGGATTATTGTGGGGAATGGCAGTGACGAATTGTTGAACTTGGTGATTCGAGCCTGTACGGAACCTGGGCGGAAGGTAGTCTATCCGGTGCCTACCTACGTGTTATACCAGACATTAGCAGGAATGCAGGCTGCGGATGTTGTTGAAATTCCCTACAACGAAGACTATAGCTTACCTCTGAAAGAACTGATTGCGGTTAATGGTGCTGTAACATTTATTGCCTCCCCCAATAGTCCTTCGGGGCACGTGGTGCCAATCGAGGATCTGCGAGAACTAGCAACTCAGTTATCTGGGGTTTTGGTAATTGACGAAGCATACGTAGATTTTGCCGAAGAAGATGCATTAGCTTTGGTTCAGGAATACGAAAATGCGATCGCGATTCGCACACTTTCTAAGGGCTACTCATTAGCAGGATTGCGGTTGGGGTTTGGGGTAGCGAATCCGAAGCTGCTGAATGGATTGTTTAAGGTGAAGGATAGCTATAACATTGATGCGATCGCTTGTGCCGTTGGGGCAGCTGCGATCGCCGATCAAGAATATAAAAATACTTGTGTAGCCAAGATTAAAGCATCGCGAACTCAGCTAGCAAAAGATTTAAGACAATTAGGTTTTCGTGTTTGGGATTCTCAAACCAATTTTTTGTTGGCACAGCCACCAAAGGGGAATGCAGAATATCTCTATCAAAAGCTGAAGGAACGCTTGATTTTAGTGCGTTACTTTCAGCAACCAGGATTGGATGATAAATTACGCATCACTGTTGGTACTGATGAGCAGAATCAAGTCTTAGTGAAGGCACTGAGCCAATTTCTTGATGGTGGAGCGGGATAAAAAGGTAATTTTATTGTAAAAATACTACCTTTATCTAATTTACTTTGTACGTTCAAACTGCCGTTATGTGCTTGAACAATTGCTTGAGCGATCGCTAAACCTAAGCCAGAACCACCAGTACTGCGAGAGCGATCGCTCATGACTCGATAAAAGCGATTAAAAACGCGAGAAAGTTCCTGCTGGGGGATACCAATACCTGTATCTTCAACTTGAATCACGGCATAATTGTCACTGCGATCTAAAATCACAGTTACCATTCCCCCTGCTGGCGTGTATTGAATTCCATTGACGATTAAGTTGGAAATTAGACGATAAAGCTGCTCGCTATTACCTACAACATTTAGAGGTTGATGCACCCGGATAGAAGATGTGAGTGTGATTTTCGCAGCCAACGCCATTGCTGCAAATTCCTCAATTAAGTCGCTGACAATTTCATTTAAACAACAAATTTCTTGTCGTGTTTTTAGCGATTGTCTGTCTAAGCGAGCCAGCAATAACAAATCTGCAACTAAAGTAGTCAGCCGCTGATTTTGACGCAGTATAGTTTGTAAAATCTCCCGCGCCTCTGTTTCATCTAGTTGCGGCATCAAAAGTGCTGATTCTACTGTCGCACCTGTTGCTGCTAAAGGAGTGCGTAACTCATGCGCTGCATCCGCCGTGAATTGTTGAATTTGTCTGTAGGATTGATAAATCGGTTGCATTGCTAATCCTGCTAACCACCAACTAGCGATCGCAATCAGAACCATTGCGATCGGCAATCCCAACGCTAAAATTAATTTCACAGCATCTAGATATTCACTAAAGTCTTTCAGACTTCGCCCGACTTGGATATAGCCCCAATTTCTGTTGTCTTGAGTGTGTAGTACAAAAGAAATTTGATGGTAAAGATTGCCTTTGTTATCTGTAAGAGTTTGCCAAGATTTAGGATTAAAAACTGAGGGTAGCTCTTGTTGTTCAGTACCTGCGATGGCAATCAGCTGCCCTGAATTATCAAAAAAACGTACATAGTAGTAGCCTTGGCTAATGGCATTCAAAATATGACGTTTAGAACTCGACTTTTCTGGAGTGCAGCTTTTACCAATCACACAAATATCTGGCAAAAGCTGCTGAATTACTGGTTCCAAGTTTCCAGGTTGTTGTAGTTTCAGTTCAATCGTGTCATGGAGAGTTCCCGCCACCGACTCTAGTTCTCGATCTAAAGTCATCCAATGAGCATGGGATATCGCTTCGTAAACACCAAATCCGCACAGGCTTAAAATTAAAGCCATGACGATCGCATACCATAAAGCTAAACGAAGGCGGGTGTTCTGAAACAGTTTATTTTGATTCATCGGTGAGATTGAGACGATACCCCATCCCATGCAACGTTTCAATTGGGTTGCCACAGCCACTATTTGCTAATTTGCGGCGCAGCAAACGCACTTGGGCTGCTACTACATTACTAACAGGTTCTGCACTTACTTCCCAAAGTTGATTGCGAATTTGTTCTGTGGTGACAATTTGGTTTGGGTGCTTCATCAAATACTCTAGTAACTGAAATTCTTTATTTGTTAGGGTTATTGCCTGTTTGTCTGGATGGGCAGGGTGACTCGTAACGGTACTATTGCCGTAATCAAGAGTCAGATTACCTAAAGTTAATTGCTTCGGTTGAAAGTGAGGCGATCGCCTCTGTAACGCCCGCAATCGCGCTAGTAACTCTGCCATCCCAAATGGCTTTACTAAATAGTCATCTGCACCCGCATCCAGCCCAGTAACTTTATCTTCCATTCTGTCTTTAGCCGTTAGCATCAAAACAGGCAGAGGATTTTTATTTTTACGTAGCCGTTGACATAACTCCAATCCTGACATTCCTGGTAACATCCAATCAACAATCGCTAGCGTATATTGCGCCCAGCTATTTTCTAAATAAGCCCAAGCATCAGTACCATCAGTTACCCAGTCAACCACGTACTTTTCTTGATTTAAAACTCGCTTAATCGCAGCACCTAAATCCGGCTCATCTTCTACAAGTAGCACCCTCATAAAAAATTTCTCTACAAGTTGTAGCTGATTAGTAATGTACGAAACTTACATAAAGTTGAGCTTAGTGCAGTAGCTTTTGGAATTACCATGCCGCAGATGGGATCTTTAGCCATCTTCTGTTTCTAGTTTTGTCCCACGCCTACAGCTTCAAGCTGCTGTTGAGTTGGTTTGCCCGTCAGCATCAGCACTCCGTTGATGGCAATCGCTGGTACTGCCTGAACCCCATACTGTTGCGCTTTGGCTAGATAAATCGACTGCTGTTGTCCGGAACTGAGATTATAAACCAATACTTCACAACTGGGGCAAGCTAGCTCTTGCACCAAACGAACAGTCTCGTCACAAAAAGGACAATTAGCCGTGAATATCTCGATTTGACGTTTTGTCATAATGTCTGCTCCTTTTTTCAAACTCACTGCTGACTCGATCTAGGAGTAGGCTGATACCAAGCTTGATACCATTGCTGCATCTGTGCGATTTCAGCCGTTTGAGTTTTAATAATGGATTGAGCTAAGTTGCGAAGTTCGGGATGTGTTCCACTGTTAACAACCATACGTGACATCATTACCGCCATTTGGTGATGCGGAATCATCTCACGAATAAATTCTCGATCAAAGTCAGAGGCATTCTTCAGAGTATCCATATGCATCTGCATATCTGGATGCATAGACATTCTCATCATTCCTTGGTGCATTCTCATCATCCCCATATCAGCCATTGGCGTAGCAGGCACTTCTTTGCCATACCATTTCTTGTACCAAGAACGCATCTGTTCAATTTCACGATTTTGGTCTTTGATAATAGCTTGAGCTAGTTTTTTAACTTCGGGACGTTTAGCGCGGCTTAAAGCCAACTTAGCCATTTCTATTGCATCTTCGTGGTGGGGAATCATCATTTCGATGAAATGTTGATCGACTGCACCCATCATCATCCCTCTTTGCCGAGGAGTAGTTTGAGTAGATGGGTGATGAATATTATGTTGTGGATTTGGAGATTGAGCTTGCGTGTTATTTGTTATTAATAATCCTGCGAGAGCACCACTGCTTAATAATCCTATCAGACCATAAATCAAATTTCTGCTTTTCATCTCTAAACCTCTTTTAAAAATTAAATATTTTGTTTATATCATCGACGTTAACTATATATTGTGAGTAACTTGTGAAGAACTAGTTATCTTTTTCTCTAATTTTGTCCTTTACTTCTTAACTTTAATTGTCAACTCTCTACTTAACTGGAGAGTCAAACAACAGCAACAAAACTTTACTTATTAGGCTTTATCTATTTGAGTTATTCCTTTCACAACAGCCCATATAGTTAGTTTTTCATTTCCGCATGAAATCAAGATGAAATATTATTTGTTTACAATGCGATCACACAGCACACTACCTTTAAAATCAAAATAAATTTTTAGGCATTGCTAAATAGAAGCATCTTCAAACTCTTCCTCTCTGCGCCTCCGTGTGACGGACACTTTCCTCAACGGGGGAAACCCCCGCACGGAAGTGTCCTCCTCTGCGTGAGATAAATTCAGCAACGCCAATTTTTATATACTATTTATTGAAACTAAAACGACCATCTATCTTTTTACCGCCAACATCAGCAGTAACTTTCACTTGATACTGTCCAGTTGCTTTTTCTGATAACAAGCCTGTATAGTGTTTGTCCTTAGCATCATAAGTGAAAGGGACGTTCTTTTGTGTGCCATCAGGCAGCTGAACTTGAGCTGTTACTTTAGCGTTAGGAACTGTTTCGTGATTGTCTCCTCTAAGCAGATACAAATCCATGTGAGTTCCATTAGCATCTTTTTCAGGTACAAATTCTAAATGATAAGCTCCTGTTTCTACAACTTGACCGCCTTTTGATGCACCATGTTCGTTATTTGTTTTAGCCGCAGGTGAAGCAGAAGCAGTTGGTGATATAGAAATAGAATTTTTATCTGTACTAGCAGTTTGATTGTTATTACTACAAGCGCCAAAAAAAATTAGTCCGATACTTGCCAAGAGTACAAAACTGAAATTCAGATATTGCATTGAACGATTCTTCATCTGAACAATTTAATTTTAATTTAGATAAGGTGAAACGCAGTTTTTAGCAAAAGAATTGGAAACTCGAACTTAGTAATTTTGATACTCTTTAAAAACTTCCACTTCACCTTTTTTATCAAACGCTACAATTGAAAACGGCTGTTTTCTATTACCTGATTCCATCCCTGGCGTTCCTACAGGCATCCCCGGTACGGCTAAACCCACAAACTTAGGCTTTTGTTTGAGAAAACGTTTAATATCATCGGCTGGTATGTGTCCTTCCATGACATAACCGTCAATAATTGCCGTGTGACAAGATGCTAAATCTTGAGGCAAGTTGTACTTTTGCTTAATTGCCTCCATCTCGTCAGTTTTGATATCTGCTTTAATTTTAAACCCGTGCTTTTGCATATGCTCAATCCAGCCTCCACAGCAGCCACAAGCCGGACTACGATAAACTGTAATTTCTCGCTTACCTGAGTAAGATTCAGTTTCTTGATCCCAGATGCTTGTGGTGGAAATTAATTGAGAATTACTGGCTACTGTTTGTAGATTATTGCTCAATTTAATATTATCTGCTTTGCTCAACTCAGCAACTGTTGCATAAGAAGTTGCTAAAATTCCAGTAGTAATTATTACTACAACAAAGGGGCGAGAGAATTTATTCATCCAGTTAGATAAATGTTTTTTCATTTTCAAAATCCCACACTAATTTTTTGTGAATAATGATGATTTGATATTGCTCGTATTTCCAAATCCGTTCTTCTAGTTTAAACTCTCCAGTAAATGGAGAATCAACTAAAATTATTGCTAATGATTTTAATATCTGGTACTGAGTACATCAGGCACAATTTTACAATAGATTTTAATTTAAAAATATTGATTTGTGTGATATTTTTAAACGCAAATGAACGCTGAGGGAAATAAATTTCAAGATATGAGATGGTCAATTTAGGATGGCTGTTTTGGCATTAACAACTTGCCGAACTTGGCGTATAAAGCAGGTAAAACTAATAATGTTAAAGCAGTAGAGGTAAACAATCCTCCCAGTACTACCACTGCCAAAGGTTGTAAAATTTCTTTACCCGCACCCGTACCGATGACTAGAGGCACCATTCCCAAAGCGGAGGTGAGAGCTGTCATTAAAATTGCAACCAAGCGCTCCATCGATCCCTCAAAAATTACTTCCCGTAAAGTCATTCCCTGTGCCAGCTTGTTGTTGTAATTGTCTACTAGCAGCAAGCCGTTGCGTGTCGCGACGCCAAAAAGGGTAATAAAGCCGACTAATGAAGCTACAGAGATGATTCCACCAGCGATCGCTATGGAAAATATTCCCCCTACTACAGCCAGAGGTAAGTTAATCATAATCATCAACATCGCTGCCACCGAATTGACAGCAAAGTACATTAATATACTAATGATGACAATTGCCAGTCCTCCAAATACCAGTAAATTCTGAGTGGCTCTTTGTTCTGATTCAAACTGACCGCCGTATTGAATAAAGTAACCTGTGGGTAGTTTTACTGAGTTTTTGACTTGAGCTTGAATTTCATCTACTACAGAACCTAAGTCTCGACCTGATACGTTTGCAGACACTACAATGAGGCGAGAAACATTTTCCCGGTTAATTGTGTTGGGGCCAGTTCCGTAGTCTATACTGGCGACTTGAGCGAGAGGAATTTTTTGACCTGTAGGAGTATCTACTAGTAAATTGCGGATAATATCTAAATTATTACGAGCATCTTCTTTTAACCAAACCACCAAGTCAAACAACTGCTGCTCTTTGAGAACCTGAGATACTACTCTGCCATTGAGAGCAGTTTCTACCATCTCAGTCAAATTACCTACAGTTAAGCCATAGCGAGCTGCTGCTTCTCGGTTAAAATTAATTTGCAACTGTTTAATTGGGACTTGGGGTTCGAGTTGTAAGTCTACAAGTCCAGAAATATTAGTTACTGCTGCTTGAACTTCTGCCCCCAAACGGCGTAATTCTTCCAAATCGGGGCCGAAAATTTTGATCGCGATCGCACTCCTTACCCCGGATAATACTTCATCCATGCGGTGAGAAATAAAACCGCCGATATTAGGTGCAACTCCGGGTATCTTCGCAAATTCGGCTCGCAGTTTCTCAATACTTCCTTCCCTATCTTTCAATCCCTCTGCGCTTAGTTCTACATCTAAATGCCCTAAGTTAACTCCACCTGCATCTGCATCACCAGGAGCGCGTCCGGATCTTAACTGCACTGATTTAAATCGTTTATCATTTTTGAGAGCATCCTGCATCACAAATCCAACTTGATTGGTTGCTTCTAAAGAACTGCCTGGATAAAGCAAGACTGCGTTTACCAAAGATGGTTCTTGGAACTCAGGCAAAAATACTCTTCCTAAACTTGGGAGAATAACCAAAGATGCTACTAAAGATGCCCCCGCCACTGCCAAAATAATTGTGGGGAAGCTGATCGAAAAATTTAACATCGGTCGATAGAGTCTTTGCGACAAAGCACTCACCCAAGTATCATCTGCTGGTAACTGTCTATTTGCTAATAAAATCGCGCACAACGCAGGGGAAAGGGTCATTGCTACAAAGGTAGAAGCAAAAATTGACACTAAGTAAGCAACCCCTATCGGTGCAAATATCCGCCCTTCCACGCCTGTCAATGAGAAAATCGGTGCAAAGACAACGGCAATTATTACAGTAGAAAAAATTACACTAACTCTTACTTCTACAGAAGTATCATAGACAACTTTGAAGGGATGTACTGGATTGCTTGCTGCTTGGTTCTTGCGCAAACCTCGGTAGCAATTTTCCATATCCACAATAGAATCATCTACTACCGAACCAATTGCGACAGCCAAACCCCCTAGTGTCATAGTATTAATACCTTGACCAAACCAACCCAAAATCATCATCCCAATCAAAACTGATAGAGGAATGGCGCTGAGGGTAATAATGGCAGTGCGCCAGTTCATCAAAAACATCAGCAAGATAATCGAAACGATGATAGTACCATCACGTAGAGAACTAGTAACATTTTCAATTGCTGCATCGATAAAATTATTTTGACGAAAAGTTTCTGTAACTTTGACATCTTTGGGCAAACCAGCTTTAACTTCCTCCATTGCCTTTTCGATAGCTCGT
>NZ_AJLN01000141.1 GCF_000317285.1 Chlorogloeopsis fritschii PCC 6912
CTTGAGCTTGGCTGGATCGACTAAAACCTGATACTGGCGAACATCACCACCATAGGCAATCACCTGAGAAACACCCGGTACAGCTAGCAGTCGGTTGGTAATATCTCGATCAACCAAACGCCGCACTTCCATCATTGGGGTTGTTTCGGTAGTGAAAGCATATTGCACAACCGTACCAATAGGAGAAGAAATCGGAGAAATTTGCGGATTTTCCACGCCTTCTGGCAGTTTTTGCAGCGCCTGTTGCAACCGTTCTGTTACTAATTGCCGCGCTTGATAAACATTAGTTCCCCATTTAAAAATCACCTTCACAACAGAAATACCAACAGCCGAGGAAGAACGCACCGTTTCTACTCCCGGCGTACCATTGACTGCGCTTTCTATTGGTAAAGTAATTAAAGACTCGACTTCTTCCGGAGCAAGCCCTGGAGCTTCGGTTTGAATTTCTACTTGGGGTGGGGCAAAATCAGGAAAGACATCTAGGGGCATCTGGGTAAGGTTATACACACCCAAGAAAGTAACAACAATAGCTCCTAGCACCACTATCCAGCGTTGGATAATCGACCACTTGAGAATAGCATTTAACATATTTAGTTCAATTTAAAAGACTGCCTATCCTTGTTTATCGGTGTCCATCTGTGGTCGAATTATTTGCAATGTGATGAGTTTCTGTATCACGAGCAGAAGTATCTAACTCCGACGAACTGCCTACTAGCACTAACTGCTGCGACTGATTGCGACGACTTGTGATGTAAACACCAGCCATGAAAGCAATGGTAGCGATCGCACTTCCTCCACCTACTCCTAGCAACCACAGCGGTACTGGTAAGCTAGATGTTTTAACTTCAGTCGCCTGTGCAGGAGTTTCTTTTGTTTGATCTGTTGTCTTAGCACCACCCCGCAATGATTGTGCATAAAGTTGGGGCGCACGCTGAGTAACAATCAAATCTCCCTCAAATAAACCAGTCTTTACCTCAATTAAGTCTCCGGAAGTTTGCCCTAAGCTGACTTCAATCGGCTGGTAAGCATTACCATTTTGCACGTAGACAGTTTTTTTACCATTCACATCAACTACAGCTGAACTCGGAATCACCAACTGAGCGCCTGATGCTTGATTTGTAAGAATTTCAAGCTCTGCAAACATTCCGGGTTTGAGTTGCCCACCTGTATTATTAATTTCTGCTTGTACTGGTACAACTCGCGTTTCTGCTTCTACTACTGCACCAATTCGGGAAATTCGTCCAGAAAAGGTACGCTCAGGCATACTAGCGACTTTTAGCCTAATTCTCTGACCAGTTTTTACTTGATCTAAATCTTTTTCATAAATATTAGCTGTGGCAAAAACTCGACTATCGTTCACGATTGTCATGAGCTTGCCACCTGCATCCTCAAAGGATTGACCGATTGTTACTTCTCTGTCAGCAACTTTACCGGAAATGGGAGATGTTACCGTCACCAGTCCTTTAGCATTAGCGCTATTTCCCAATTGTTGCAGGCGCGTTTCATAAATAGTATTACTGAGGCTTATACGTTTTTTTGCTACTTCTACTCCTGCTTGAGCGCGTTTGAGTTGATTTTCTGCCTCGATGACATCGCGGCGACTATTGGCTTTTGCTAGTTCGGCTTTTGCTTGGGCTAATTGAGTTTGCGATTCAAGGGCATTGCGACGAGGTAAAGCACCAGCATCGGTTAACTGCTTGTCTTTGTCGTACTTTTCTTGGGCAAATGAGACTTGGCTTTGGGCTTGAGCGATTTCTGCTGCGGCTATTTGTTGATAGCGATCGTAGTTTTGTTGAGCTAATCTTAAGTCTGCTTGTGCTTGTTGTAAGTCAGCTTGAGCTTGTGCTAGTTTTTCTTGTGATTCAACTCGCAGTGTCACTAAATCAGGACTAGTTAAAACAGCAAGGGGTTGACCTTTTTTTACTGATACACCAGGTTCTACCAATAACTCAACTACTTTCGCTCCAGAAATAGGAGTTGTTACTTCTACTTTTTGGCTAGGGAGAGTTTCAATTTGCCCGGTGGTTTTAATGCCAACTGCGAGGCGCTGACGTTTGACTGGCTCAGTTTTAATTCCCAACCGTTCCGCTGTTTGGGCATCAACTTGAATTGAGTTAGTAGTTTGAGTGGCTTGGTTTCCTTGATGAAATTCATCTCCATGCCCGGCGTGTGCCAGAACAATTGTGGGAGTCGCTAGTAAAAGCAGGCTTGCTACTGTACCAGAAACACAACTAATAAATGTGGGTGGTTGGGAACGCACAGAGTTAGACATCACGCTTCAAAATTCCTTGAGTACAAACGCCCACAGGCTGGAAGCCTGGGGCTACACAAACAAAGCCCACTTCCGTGGGCTGAAATCCTTACAGGCTGCGGAGGCAGCCTTGGTTTGTATAGCGACACCCTTCTAGGGTGTTGGATTTTGGCGAAGGTATTGGATTTAAAAAGGCTCTTCTACTAATGTTTCACTGAGAAATGAAATTAAGATGAAATTGAGTTGCGATCGCTCTCAAAATCACTCTAGAACTCAATAAACTTCACTTAAGCCTACAGGGCAGTTTCCCGTAGGGTAGCCTGAGGCTATCATAACCAAGCCTGCCTTTGCAGGCTTTGTCTGTGTAGCAACACCTTTTAAAGTGTCGGCTATGTACTTGGGTTTACTGGTTATACCAAGCTTTTCGCCATTGTTTCATTTGGTTAATTTCTGTATCTTGTGAACTGATAATATTTTGAGCCAATTGCTTAATTTCAGAACGCTGAGACTTTTGCAAGGTATCTTTAGCCATAGTCACAGCACCTTCATGGTGAGGAATCATTGCATTGATAAAGCGCAAGTCAAATTCTTGATCGGCAGCACCCAAGTTTGTACTCATCATCATGTCTTGCATTTGCTGTGATGACATCTCTACTGTCTTTCTTTGTTGGGTATCGTAAGCCATTGGTTTATCTCCTGCTTTGGGATACCAAGCTGTACGCCACTGTTTCATCTGAGTAATTTCTTGGTTCTGGGCTTTGATGATTTCGTCGGCTAGCTTTTTGATTTCAGGGCGTTTTGATTTTTGCTGTGCTTCCTGTGCCATTTCTACTGCTCCTTGATGATGGGGAATCATGGCATCAATAAAGCGCAAATCATAATTAACATCAGCTGAACCTAAATCCATTACCATGCTATGGTTCATATCGTGACCGTGATGCATACCGTCATGGTTCATCTGTTGCTTGCCGCTAGCATCAGTGGCAGTGGTAGTGGTATTTGGTATCTGGCTTTGGCTTTGGGGAGTATTTGTAGAACAGGCTGTTAACACGCCACCTGTTAGAGCGATCGCTACAGAAGCAAATGCAAAAAATCCAGTTTTCCAAGAAATAGTCATAGGCTTAACATCAATACTCATAACGTTCCTTCTCTATTCTGAAATCTCCAGTTAGCTGGAGTGTCAACTGTAATGTTCTGTCAGAATAACTGTCATGAAAAATGGTGTGGGGTGTAGGGAAAAACTTTTTTTCATACTTGGTGGTGAATTGTATTTATAGCGACTAGCTTGTTATTAGAGCTAAATAACTGCATTGAATGTATTGAATGTTTAGTATTTCATATCAAAATGAAATTCAAATGAAATCTTAGCTTTTAGTTTGTTAGAGAATATTCTCTTTTTAATTAATTTGAAAAAGTTCTGATTTATTTTTAATTTGGTGTAGGTATCTTTAATTAATTATTTATATAATTTTTATACGTGATTTAAACAACAAAAAAATAAATAAGTTAAGCTGCAAGATCCCCCACTTCTTTAAGAAGTGGGGGATCTGTGGTTTTAGTTAATGTGTTTTGACTTACTTATGCATACAAAAATGAAATTGGCATGAAATTCCGATTATTCAATCGGTAGAAATTTTATTACTCCATTAGTGAGAGGCAAACATACTTGTAACTTTTTAAGGTGATGCTAAAGGCAATTTTGCCTGTCAACCTAAGCAATTGGAGAAGTTGAGATTATGGCTATACAACAACTCACTTTGAACCAAGTTAATCAAGGAATGCAGGAGTGCATTCAAAACTGCTTAGACTGTCATAGCATCTGCATGAATACGGTGACATACTGCTTACAAAAAGGCGGCAATCACGCAGAACAATCTCATATCCGGTTACTACTAGACTGCGCTGAAATTTGTGAAACCAGCGCTAATTTTATGCTTCGCACTTCTGAGCTTCATGCACGTACCTGCGGCGTTTGTGCTGAAGTATGTGAACGTTGCGCTCAAGATTGCGATCGCATGGGTGATGATGCTCAAATGAAAGCTTGCGCTGATATGTGTCGCCGTTGTGCTGAATCTTGTCGCCAAATGGCAATGGCAAGGGCATAAGTAGCCGACAAAAGATGTGGCTATACAGACAAAGCCTGCCTTTATAGGCTTGATTATGATAGCCTCAGGCTACCCTACGGGAAGCCGCCCTTTAGCCTGAAGTGAACCTATAACGACAATAAAACGCCTGGAACTTCAGTTCCAGGCTTATACTTCAAGTCAGTTTGCACTGACTGAAAATCTTACCTAGTCAGTTTTCACTGACTTTAGCTTTTAGCCGTTTGAAATTTATTTCTTGGCGAACTACTTGTGTTCAACTGATGTAATATTATGCCCTGGAAATTACTTAAGTATTACCTTTATTTATCTCACACCTACTTTCTGTTGACTCTTAGCAGCTGTAGAACCATTTTCTGATTTGATTTCTGCTGGTTGCAAATGAGCTTCTAAGAACCACAGTCGCTTGTCGATAGTGCGAGAAACTTCGGTATATAAATCGGCAGTGTCTGCATCGCCTAATTCATCGGTTGTATCGATCGCTTCTCTGATGTGTTTAGCATAGGGTGCAAAGCGCTCTGCTAATGCGGTGACGTGTTCCATGCCCTCTAAAATCTCAGTCGGATATTCTGGCAGTATGGAGCTAGCAGCTGCCATGCGAGCGGTACCGCAAGCATAGCCACCCAAAGCTGTTACTCTTTCTGCAACCATATCGATATATTCTTCTAGTTCATCTGCCATTTCATCAAACATTTCATGCAGTTGATAGAAGTCGGCTCCTTTCACATTCCAGTGCGCCTGCTTTACCTGAGTTTTTAGATCCAGAGTAGCAGCCAAAGTTTGGTTGAGAAGTTCAACAATTTTGGTGCGTGCATCGGCAGGAAGATCAATGCGGCTTGGATAAAGACGTGATGACAGTTTATTTGTGCTCATGGTTGTCACTCTCTTTCATGGAATCGATAGAACAAGTCTACAAATAGAAGACCACTGCGCGAAACTCTCTGGCGGCAGATGGTATTTTTCTCTTGTCGCTATAAAATAAACGCATTCTAGAAAAGAATTTTAGTAGCAAGGGCGGGTTTAAATTGCTCGGTTTCGCTCAAGCTACAAATACTTAGAAGCAATCGCCTCCGTTGCACCATCGCCCTCAAGCGAAAATTTTCTTAATTCCGCTTTTTTATTGGCAAAGATTTCCGTAAAAGCTAATTATAAGCTTGTAGCTCAAGCTGGAGTCAAATTTGGCTTATAAGCGTGGATTTAAGAGGTTAATCAAAGTTATGAAACTTTACTATCGCGGCGCGAGCTACGAATACGATCCAACAAAATCTGGAAGCAATAAGGCAGAAAACGCATTTCAGCCAGTTCAGAACATGATTTACCGTGGGGTTGTTTATCGTGTCGATCCCAATCCCAAGCCGATGGAAATATCTGCAGTACGAGTAACTCAGAAATTAATGTATCGAGGAGCTACCTACTACGTAAATAAAAATTTTCACAGAGAAGTTACTGTAACTAGTCAACCAACTAGCACTTCACAAATCATTACACCTTCACTTTCTGAGACATAAAATCTTAACAACATTATTGTTGCCCTAGTGGTTTGCTAAACCAAGATTAAATTGTCATTCGTTTTTGCCAGTATGAACTTAAAATACGAGAAAATATGGATTTAGGTGTACGCGATCGCCCTTTGGGTAAATGGATAAAGTCGAGCTAAGAGGTAAAGGAGAACGGTAGAATAATCGTTATTTGCGATTTTCGTAGATTGGTCACAGAATCCATGACAATGCATCCTACTCTCCAATATGCATTTGCTAACCGCTGCGCCCTCAAAGTTATCAGCGGTTTGAATAACTTTGACACCAACAGCGTTGCTGCCACCGTCAAAGCCGCACACCACGGTGGTGCTACTTTTGTCGATATCGCTGCCGATCCAGCCCTCGTAAAATTAGCTAAAAGGTTGACAAATATTCCTATTTGTGTGTCGGCAGTCGAACCAGAAAAATTTGTTCAAGCTGTAGAGAATGGTGCAGAATTAATTGAAATCGGTAATTTCGATTCTTTTTATGCGCAAGGGCGGAGATTTGAAACTGAGGAAGTTTTAACACTGACTTATCAAACCCGCGCTTTGCTACCAGAAATTACCCTATCTGTCACTGTTCCCCATATCCTGACACTGGATCGACAGGTACAGTTAGCAGAAGAACTGGTGAAAGCTGGTGCAGATATCATTCAAACCGAAGGCGGTACTAGCAGCAACCCCACTCACCCTGGCAGTTTGGGCTTAATTGAAAAAGCTGCTCCCACGTTGGCAGCAGCTTATGAAATTTCCCGTGCAGTTTCAGTGCCAGTATTGTGTGCTTCTGGAATTTCTAATGTCACCGCACCATTGGCGATCGCTGCTGGTGCTGCTGGTGTTGGTGTTGGTTCTGCCATCAATCAACTCAATAGTGAAGTGGCAATGATTGCTGCTGTTCGCGGTTTGGTGGAAGCTCTAGCAACTCGTGTAGAGGTTAGGGGCTAGGGATAGGGGACAGGGAACAGGTGACAGGTGACAGGGAGCAAGAACGCGATTCACGATTCTCCGTATCCCCGTGTCCTTTTCCCAATCCCCAATCCCCAATCTCTCTAACTCAAGCAATCCTTAAGGCTATAAATCACCTGATCTTGCTCTTCAAGAGAAAGTTCGGGGAACATGGGCAAGGAAAGAACCTCTTGTGAGGCTTGTTCTGCTATTGGCAATTGTCCTGTTTGATATCCCAGGCTTGCATACACAGGCTGTAAATGCAAAGGACGAGGATAGTAAATCATTGTATTTACGCCTCGTTCTTGTAGTTGAGAGCGTAAGCTATCGCGCTTCTCGTTTAGGACGCGAATTGTATACTGGTTCCAAACTCCTTCACCTCCAGCTAATTCCTGGGGTGCAATGATACCGGGAACTTGATTGATAAACTGATGATAGCGGGATGCGATCGCTTGTCGTTGCCGATTCCAAATATCCAAATACCGTAGTTTTATTTGCAGAATAGCCGCTTGGATTGCATCCAAACGGCTGTTTATACCAATATCTTCATATATATAACGAGTTTTTTGACCATGCTCCTTGAGTATCCGTAACTTGGCAGCTATTTGTGGATCGTTAGTTGTTATTGCTCCACCATCGCCGCAACCACCAAGATTTTTGGTAGGGTAGAAGCTAAAACAACCGATATGTCCGATACTGCCTAACTTTTGCCCATTCCAACTTGCCCCTGTTGATTGGGCGCAATCTTCAATTACGACAAGATTGTGAGCTTCAGCTATACTCATCAATGCAGTCATATCCACAGGTTGTCCGAACAAATGAACTGGGATAATTGCCTTGGTGTTAGGTGTAATTGCTGCGGCTACTTGTTGTAAATCAAAATTAAATGTAGTGGCATTAATATCAACAAATACAGGTTTTGCACCTACTGCACTGATGACTTCGGATGTGGCGATAAAAGTGAAAGGCGTTGTAATAACTTCATCACCCTTGCCAATGTTAAAAGCTCTGAGAGCTAAATATAGTGCGTCAGTACCAGAATTACAGGCAACACATTCACTTACACCTGTATAAGCAGCAAACTTTTGTTCAAAGCCCTCTACTATTGAACCACCAATATAACGACCCGAAGCTAGAACCTCCAATACAGCTGCACTCACTTCTGCTTCAATAGTGGTGTATTGCTGTTTAATATCAAATGCAGGGATGGAAATTTCACTTTTAATCATGAGTTCGTGATTTTATGTCAGAAATAGAAGCCTATGCAGGATATTTGCTGATAAATTGCGAATCAAATAGCTACTGCTAAATGTTCTAATAGACTACACCAAGAGTTTTTACTGCTGCTACTAATAGAGTGGCAGAATTTACACCATCACACATCTGTCTTGAAAATAGGGGACAGGGGACAGGGGATAGGTAACAAGTGACAGGGTATAGGGAAAGAGATTTTCATTTTTGGTGATGAAAAATTTTTCACTGATTTGTCATAAATTCTTTAGAAGCTCAGTTAAATTTTGCATTCTGAATCTTAGTATGCTATTGCTAACTGGGTAAAAGACAATATCAACAAAAGATCCAATTCCTGTAATTAAAGTTCCTAGTATACTGGCAATTTCTGCAAAAAATGGTTAGTAGGGGAACCCCCAAGGGCGCGTTGCCTCACCACCGCACTGGCTCCGCAAAGCGCTGCCTCCCGTACAGTAGTTAGTAGTTAGTCAAAAATTACTACCAAATAACAACTAACCAAGCAAAAAATTTATGCAGGAACTAATTAAACTGGATTTTGTTGATTTGGCTAGTGCTACCGCATTAATAGTTATAGCCATTGGTTTATCGGCTTGGGAAAGAATCGGGCTAGAACTTAACTTAGTTTTAGCTGCTGGAAGAACCATCCTACAACTAGCGGTACTGGGATACGTTTTAGATTTCATCTTTGCTTTTGACAACGCTTGGATTATTTTGGCGTTTTTAGGGATACTGGTGACGATTACAGCTATCGTCGCACGAAATCGCATCACTCAAAAAATACCGCAAGTTTTGCCTTTAGTGTGGGGTTCAATTTTAGTCAGTACCGTTGTAACGGTGCTTTATACCAATCTTGCGATTATTCAACCAAATAGATGGTACGAACCACAATATTTGATCCCCCTAGCTGGAATAGTCTTGGGTAATGCGATGAATGCAGCAGCGATCGCCGGAGAAAGATTTGTCAGCACCATGAATAATAGCCAGGTAGAAATAGAAACCCATTTGAGTTTGGGGGCAACTCCAGAGCTTGCAGTGGCACGGTATCGCAAAGAAGCTATTCGCGCTGGCTTAATTCCCACGCTCAATCAAATGGCGATCGTTGGCATGGTTACTATACCGGGGTTTGTCGCCGGGCAATTGCTGAGTGGGGTAAGTGCGCTTGATGCCGTATCCTACCAAATTTTGTTTATGTTTGCGATCGCTTTTGCCAACTTGCTGACAATCATTTTATTAACTAAGGGACTGAGCCGTTTATTTTTTAATTCCGCCGCTCAGTTAATTAGATAGGGAGATGCGGAAGCTGGGTTACTCCTCAACACGCGATTTGTTCCAGTTTGTCAGTAATACAAGCAAGCGATCGCAAACCGAACTGGCAAAATCTACGTGAAATTGCGTAACTTTTTGCTCTGTAAGCTGTAGAATTATGTGTTTTTTGGGAATTCTAAATATCAAGCAATATGTAAAATTGCCTATCAAACAGCTTACAGGATTCATAAATCATATGTTTAAGAACCTAAGTTTTCAGTGGCGAATGATTAGCGCTTTTTTATTTATGGGTTTACTGCTATTAATTGTTGCAGTGGTGGGATGGAGTGGTACTTCTCGCTTATCGAATCATATTAATACCCTATCAATAATTAATCTGCCAAGTGTAGATGGTTTATGGAAAGTTAATGAGGGAGAAACTCAAGTTCAATCAGCGGAACGATTGCTGATGAATCCAACAATTACTCTACAGCAAAGACAAGAAGAATTAAGTCGCATCAAAGCGGCTTGGGAGCAAATTGAGGAAGGGTTTCGGCAATATGAGGCGACTCCTGTAAATAACAAACAAGAGGAGGAAATCTATAAGAAATTTCGTCTGACGTGGGATGCCTGGAAGCAAGCTCACCAGTACTTGAGGCAGTTGCAA
Source organism: Chlorogloeopsis fritschii PCC 6912 (assembly GCF_000317285.1). Taxonomy (GTDB): domain Bacteria; phylum Cyanobacteriota; class Cyanobacteriia; order Cyanobacteriales; family Nostocaceae; genus Chlorogloeopsis; species Chlorogloeopsis fritschii. The sequence continues at coordinate 9,981 of NZ_AJLN01000141.1, forward strand.
GAAAAATATACTAGTGTCGGCATCTTTCATCCTTGGAAATATCAAATTGAATTAATGCAACAGGAAAAAGAAAATTCCTCTGAGATGGCAAGGGTGAAAACAGCCTTGGCAATCTACGCTGAGATGAGTGAATACATGAGAAACGAAGAAATTCCCCTCTATAAAAAAGCTGAAGATTCACTTCTGACTGTTCTGCAAGAAAACCAGGAATTTGCAGCCGACATCACAAAAGCAGCAAACAAAGATGTATCTCAAAGCACCTTCTGGGTTGCGATCGGGATGCTGATTGGCCCATTGACAGCGATCGCATTAGGTATTATGTTTTCCCGCCAAATTGCCAATCAGATCATCTGTGTAGTTAAAGTTGCCGAACAAATTTCGATGGGTAACTTAACGGCTCAAGTTAATGGTGACTCCAGTGGCAAGGATGAGATTAGCCGTCTGTTCAATGCTTGCAAAACCATGATCAAAAATCTGAACGCCCTGATCCGCCAAGTACAAAAATCCGGCGCTCAGATCATTACCTCAACCATGCAAATAGCCACATCGGGCAAACAATTAGAAGCTACCATCACAGAGCAAGTAGCTTCAACAAAGGAAGTTGCTGCTGCTGCTAGAGAAATATCCACTACTTCTAAAGAATTAGTGAAAACAATGGAGGAGGTAGCAGTGATGTCACAAGCTACAACCACAGCAGCCACAAAGAGTCAAAAAGATTTATTGCAGATGGAAATGACGATACGCCAATTGACAGAAGCCACCAACTCGATTGCTGCCAGACTTGGGGTAATCAGTGAAAAGGCAAACAACATTAATAATATCGTCATCACTATTACTAAAGTGGCAGACCAAACCAATTTACTGTCGTTAAATGCCGCCATTGAAGCCGAAAAAGCCGGAGAGTATGGTTTGGGCTTTGCTGTAGTTGCCAGAGAAATCCGCCGACTGGCAGATCAAACCGCCGTCGCCACCCTGGATATTGAGCAAATGGTGAAGCAGATGCAGTCTTCGGTGTCTACTGGTGTGATGGAGATGGATAAATTTGCTAAAGAAGTGGGGCGAACAGTAGAAGATGTTGCCCGTATCAGTTCTCAAACCACACAAATAATTGAGCAAGTACAACATCTAACACCACGATTTGAAGAAGTCAATCAAGGTATGGAAATCCAGTCTCAGGGAGCGCTGCAAATTAGTGAAGCAATGACACAGTTGAGTAGTACTTCGGTACAAACAGCGGATTCCTTGCGGGAAATTAATCATGCGATCGCCCAACTTAATCAAGTTGCCCAAGGGCTGCACCAAGAGATTTCCCGCTTCCAGGTGAATGGAGATGATTTTTCTTCCGTACCTCTGATTCCTCAACTTTCCTAAGCAAGCAGGAAAAGCCGAAGATAGGGGAAAACGGGAAAAAAACTCCACTTCTGTACTTAACCTCCTGGCATATGGCTGTGAATTTGATTGCCTTGGGCATCAAAGACAATCACTGCCAATTTTGCGTTATCACCAATTACTTCTAGAGCTTGCTGTAAACTTTGTAAGTGGCTTGTAACAGTGGCAACACTATTTTGATCCCTTTGATTCAAGCTGATATTCAGTGCTTGTTCATATTCTGGAGTAATGCGGACAAGGATTTCTCGCTCTGTGACGGTAAAGGAACAGACTCGAATGGCACCGCCACAGGTTTTTTCTAAGTCGGCGCGAATTTGCTGGAAAAAGTTGGCAGCTTCGAGTTTTTCTTCTGCCTGGCTAAGGGAGTTTGAATAAGGTTCGATTAAACTTTGAGCTTGATTGTAGTACAAACTATCTTGATTGATTTGCTTGACGATAGCTAAAGCCTGCTTCCACTGAGATACTGCTACCTGCCATTGATTTTGTTTCTCGCTTTGTTTAGCGATTTTGGCAGCGTTCACGGCTTGCTGATAACTTTTGGCTGTTAGTAGTTGTTTAGTAGCGCGATCGCGTACAGTTGCTAGTTTGGGTTTATATTCTGCTAACAGTTTTTGTGCTTCTGGATATATGGAGCTAGATTGAGGAATGGAAGTTAAAGTATTAACTGCCATTTGCCAGTGAGATTGAACTTTTTGCAACTCTAGTAGCGATTTAGCTGTGGCTTCCCGTTGTGTTGTTGCGTAAGCTGTATCTTTTGCAGTTGCTAATTGTTTGAGCCACTTTTCTTCTACTAGCAATTGCTGATTCAGCGCTTGCAGTTTGGTGCGATAAACGGCTAATTTTGGCTGTACCAAGCTATATAATTCATGATTGGCATTAATAGCCTCTAATGGAGCGATCGCCTGTCGCCATTGCTTGCCTCGCGCTTTTAATTCTTCTATAGTTTTAGCTGGAGTTTGACTTTTTTGTATGGCCGATGAACCAGTCTGAAAAGCATTGACAACTTGAGCAATCATTTGTGAGTTTCCAGACAAATTTGCTGCCAGTGTTTCTGCTTCTTGATGACGTGGCGACCAACTAGGAATAACTTCTAATTCTACACTTGCTGTCAAAAGTTGTTGCTGGATATTTGTCAATTCTTGCTCAGATTTAACGCTGCGGATTAATTGGCGAAATGAGTTTTGTAAATTTTTTGCTGTTTGTATTTCTTTACACTCAGAGATTACACAAGGGCGAGTCAACAAGTAAGCTCCCCCACCTAAAGCTGCCATTGCGATCGCAGATACACCTAACACAATAGTCTGGACTTGTCTTTTTTGTTTGAGCTTTGTATATGAGGAAACATCAGACGCGCCTGCCATTGGATCAAATAGCTCTTCCTGCTGTTCATTAACAGGAATATCTGTAGGAATATCTGTGATTGGAGGAAATTGCAGCTGTATTGGCTCGCGATCGGGATTACTAGAGGGTAACCACGGTTGATCCAGCTGGGAGTGGGCAGTGGAAATTGCCGGAGAAATGTCCATCTCCTCTTGTTCGTGCAATATTTTTATTTCTTCTACTTGCTCAACTTTAGACTCTTCCCCCACTGACTGTACTTCAGGATTGCTCCATATTAAGGAACGTTTTGTGTAAGGCAATTTTACGCCAGCTATTCTCAAAAAGAGTTCCACCTGCTGCTCCCGTTGGGTTGGTAGCGAATATAGCGCTTCCTCAAGCACCGCGAAAATGATTTCAGTATCAGCTGCTACAGCTTCTGGATGTTGAACTAAGATTAGGATCTGATCGTTTTTCACCGCACACTTCACTTGGAAAAATTCACCAGAAGGAATTTCTGCCCGCAGTTGTTCTTGCAAAATTTGCGCTATAAATTGTAAATCTTCTTGTAGGACTGCCACTGTCATAAAACTATCCTGCTAATTTATATAGTTTGAATTTCTTTAAGTGTGTTAGATTCACATCTCGCACCAGTTGCTTGATTGCTATTTTTGTAGGTGGGCACTACCTAACTTTCCTCAAACCCTTATTTTTACGTTGTGGACAGTGCTCCGAAGTTCTGAGCCTCCTTGTGGAGGAGCAACGCTTACGGAGGAAACCTCCGGCATCTTGTGACTTCTCTCCACCTTACTGTTATTGAGAGTGGTGCAAGTTATCAGTTAGAGCAACTATTTTTATTTTTTGAATGTCAATACACAATTTCGCCAACCATCGCCTTACAATTCAAATGACCAAATTTTTAACACACTTTTTGAGATTTCATCAAAAGCCAAAATAGAAGTAAAAATATTTTTGCGAAGATTATTAAAAGATGACTAATTATTATAAGCCCACAGGCTAAAGTCTGAGGCTATACAAACAAAGCCTGCCTTTGCAGGCTTTGTCCGTGTAGCGACACCCTTATGGGTGTTGGGTACCTAAACCGTATTGTTTGAGGAGTCAAAAAGATGCCAGAAAATTACACAAATATAAATCTTGTGGTGTGGACATCTTGTCCGCACCGGAAGGGCTAGAAGCCCATTTTACAAGAAAGCTATTATGGTGAAACCATATTGCCATATAAACACAACCTGTTATACCAATTTGAAAAAAGAATGCGACAAATAGACATTGTAGAGACGTGCCGTGGCACGTCTCTACATCAGGATGTGTTGCAAACATTTTTTGAATCGGTATTAATGCATCCGCTTGCATTATTAATGTATCGACTCACATTATTAATGTATTGGCTCGCATTATTAATGCATCGGCTCGCATTATTAATGCATCAACTCGCATTATTAATGCATCGGCTCGCATTGTTAATGTATCGGCTCACATTGTGAATGCATCGGCTCGCATTGTGAATGCATCGGCTTACAAAAATTAAGGTGTTCCATATTTGCAGGATCAGAACTTAGAGGCACAGGAAACACAGACAAGTAAGAGTTAGAGAAGTATTTTGCCTAAGTCCTGAGGATAAATCTTTTTTCATGCCGAGTGCAGCAAAGCAGAACGTAAACGCAACAGATCGCATCTCACCTTGAATCAGGTAAACACGGCTACTCATATAGATTATTATCTTGCCTATCTATATTTAAATTTCATAGCTAAAAGTAATTTTTTACACGGTAAATCCACTGAGATAAAAGACTATTCGCAATTTTTGTAAGCTAATAAAAATATGACTCAGTATTTACACGTAAAAAAGCCCTTTTAAAAGCTTTTTAGCCCTTAACAATGTTTTAAATTTGACTTAAATTACCAATACTAATATATTCATTGTTAGGAAGAAACGATAAAGTTTTTTCTTTTTTCGTAAAAAATCTAGTTAATAAGCGGTCTATAACCGCCATGAATATTTTTCTAGTTAAATTTAAAACACTGAACGTGGGATTACTGACAAATGTGCTGATTAAACAACGCTGTACTGTTGATGTTGTCATCAATAGGGAAGAGTTTGAGAATTTAGCAGAATTTTTTGCCTACAACTTAAGATTTCTGAATCTATCGTTATTCTCGGACTTACAGAAGTTGCTGGTTCTCATCCGTGCTGTTTTGGGCTGGGATAGCGCTGGTTTATTATCCCACTGCATAGAAGCATATAAAATTGGCGATCGCACTCAACAAGCACAGATATTTTTAGAGTGTGAGAGAGGTAGTGGAAGAATAGGAACTGCTGTCAGTGGTGGTTAACAGGAGTAACCAACCACTAATTAACTACATCACCCTATATTTCATATCTTCCCTGAAAAACTTGCGTGGCAGGCCCGGTCATGTAAATATGTTGGTCGATTTCTGACCATTCAATTTGCAGACAGCCTCCAGGGAGTTCTACTGTTGCAGTGCGATCGCATCTGTCTGTTAACACTCCAGCAACTAATGACGCACATGCACCAGTACCGCAAGCGAGAGTAATTCCAGCACCGCGCTCCCAGACTCGCATTTTCAAGTAGTCTCGGCGTACTACTTGAATAAACTCAGTATTTGTGCGCTGAGGAAAAACAGGGTGATGTTCAAATTGGGAACCAATAGTGTCCAGAGGAATCGCTGCTACATCTTCCACAAAAGTAATACAGTGGGGATTACCCATACTCACGCAAGTAACTTCCCAAGTTTTCCCTGCTACCTCTAGTGGCTGATTAATTACTTTTTCACTTGCGGCACACAAAGTTGTCGGAATTTCACTAGCAAGTAGCTTAGGTATACCCATATCTACTTTGACTTGCTCGTCGCTGATGAGTTGGGGAACGATCGCACCAGCGAGAGTATGAATACGATATTGATCACTTTGCCGTGAATTCCCCTCTAAGTCAGCCAAAAAAGCAGCTAGGCAGCGAATGCCATTGCCACACATCTCTGGTTCCGAACCATCAGAGTTAAAAATCCGCATCGTGTAGTCAGTGCCATTTTCCCCAGGTAAGGCAAAAATAACACCATCAGCGCCGATACCAAAGTGGCGATCGCACAATTTCTGTGCTTGCTCTGGAGTCAGTAAGGGAGTGGATGACGAGCGATTGTCAATCAAGATGAAATCATTACCCAAACCGTGATACTTAGTAAATTCGATTGCCATTTCCAAAATTGATGGATTATATTTGTGTTTTCTTCTAGTCCCATTAGTCATGCGTCAGTGGCTAATGACTTCATGAGTAATTACTAATGACTATGATTACGGAATTTGACACCTCACTGCCCAGTAATAGGCAATTACAACATCTGATTAAACAAGCATTACCTACTGACATCAAACTCTTAACTAACGAGACGTTAACAGGAAAAGTGATTTGGCAAGATCACCATAGCATCTGCCTTGTTGATGAACACAGCCAGCAGACTCTGATTTGGAAGCAAGCGATCGCTTACATAAAAATTACAAATAATCAATAACTAGCCCTTGCTGAGGTGCGTACACCAAGGCAGGGAACAGGTTACAGGGAACAGAACAATTAATTACCTTACTTCCCTTCTGCCTCCTGCCTCCTGCCTTCTTAAAATTACTAATCCCACACACTATCTGTAGGTAAATAATCTTTCAGAGCATCCGCTTCAGAAGCTTTGACTACTGGGATAGAGAGTGGTTGTTCGGTTTTTGGTGCAAGCAGCTGTTCTAGTTGATTAAGACTTGGCAAGCTACCGCACAATAGTAATTGATCGCGGACTTGCAAGCTGATTTTGCTATCTGGAAAGCGGATAAACTTGCCATCTCGGCGGATCGCCTGCACCTGTACACCCAGTTGTTGGAAGACATCCAAATCTGCTAGGTGTTTACCAAGCACAGGACAATCAGCATTGAGTGTCACCCACTGACAAGCGCTGTTGTCTGTGGGAACGGCTGCTCTACCCAAGGCAAATTCATTTAAAGCAGCCAGTTCCTCGTCAGAACCCACCACTAACAGGCGATCGCCTTTTTCTAACTTAGTACCAGTACTCGGATAATCGATTTCTTCGCCATTAGTGCGGCGAATAGCCATCAAGCTCACTCCCGTTAAATATCGCATATCCGCTTCTTCTAAACTCATGCCAATTAAGGGTGAACCATCTGGCAAAGGATACCAACGGCTGTTCAAATCTTGAGTAGCTTGGCGCAGGTGGCGAGAAACTTGAGAGGCTGACTGTTCTGGTTGCAAATCGAGATAATGGCGATTGCGGATTTGTTGCATTTCTCGTTGCACTACAGTATTTGAAAATCCGACAACAGTTAAAATGTATGTTGCCATTTCCAAACTGGCTTCAAACTCTGGCTGTACGACTTCCCGCGCCCCTAATTGGTAAAGTACTTCAATATTTTTATCGTTAATGGCACGAACAACTATATCTAGTTCGGGAGATAATTCTAAGGCACGTTTGAGGCTAAGACGAATACTCATTGGATCGGGAAGTGCGATCGCCATTCCTTTAGCTTGATTGACACCAGCAGTTTCTAGAACGTGAAAACTCACACAATTCCCGTAAACATAAGGTACACCAGCTTCGCGCAACTGCTGAATTCTGCTTTCAGATTGGTCTATCACCACCACAGGTAGGTTATGCTGCTGTAACAACTTGACTAAGTTTTTGCCTACTCGCCCATAGCCGCAAACTACCACATGATCTTTAATCGGTAGTTCGTCGGCAACTTCTAGTGGCTTACCTTCCCCACTTAAATAAGGCTTCAGCCAAGGCATTGATTCAGCCCAATCAAATACAATCGGCACCAACCGCAGCACAAAGGGGGTAAGTACCAATGTTACTGCTGTGGTTCCTAAAATCATTAAATATATTTGTCGAGAAACTAGCCCCAGTGCTTGCCCCTCACTGGCAAGTACAAAGGAAAATTCCCCGATTTGAGCCAGCCCAAACCCAGCAATTAACGCAGTTTTCAGAGGATAGCGGAATAACTTTACTAATGGCGTAATAATCAAAAATTTACCAATAAATACCAGCGCTACTAGCCCCAGAATCAATTCCAGATGATTCCACAAAAACAGCGGATCGATTAACATCCCGATCGAGGCAAAAAATAAACTGGCAAAGATGTCTCGCAGAGGTTCCACGTAAGTTAGAGTTTGATCGGCATACTCTACTTCCGAAATCATCAAACCCGCAACAAACGCCCCCATTTCAATCGACAGCCCTAAATACTCCGTCAGGAGGGCAATCCCCAAACACAGTGCCACTACTCCCAATAAAAACAACTCTCGGCTTTCCGTGCGGGCTAGCAATCGCAACAAAGGCGGAATCAGCCACTTACCAGCGATCACTGCACCCGCAGCAAATAAACCAATTCGGGCTAAGGCGGTTAGAACTGCAATGCCAATTGCTTCTCCTGGTTGATGCAGAGCCGGCAAGACAGCGAGCATCAGTCCCAAGGCTAAATCCTGCACCACTAAAATACCTAACATTACTTGTCCGTGCGGCGTTTCCGTTTCATTGCGCTCCATCAAACACTTGAGCACAACCGCCGTCGAAGACAAAGACAAAATCGCCCCCAAAAACACGCCCTTAGCTGGTAAGGCTCCCCAAGCTCCCGTTACTCCACACACCAAAACAGTAACCAGAATTGTCAGGGTAATTTGTAAACCACCCCCACCAAGAGCGATCGCCTGGACTTTTTTAAGTTCCGCAAAGGAGAACTCTACCCCCAAAGCAAATAATAGAAAGGCAACGCCGAACTGTGCCAGAGTCTCTACTTGAATTAATTCTTTAATTAGTCCCAAACCGGCAGGGCCAATCACCATACCACCGATCAGATACCCAAGTAAAACAGGTTGTCGTAACAGTGCCGCTAGCAATCCTCCACAGGCTGCCACGGCGAGAACTGACACTAAATCGACTATTAGCCTAAAATCTTCTTGCACAAGTTTTTCAAAGAAATATTAAGACCTATTAACTTCAGCATACAGTTGATTGTAACAACGTATTTTTGAGAGTTATAGCCCCTATTTTCATCAAATTACTCGCCAAGTGATAATTTGCTTGGTTTAAAAGTATGAATTTATACTTTGTATAAAGAAAATTTTAGTATATTCAAAAACGCCCACAGGCTGGAAGCCTGGGGCTAAACAAACAAAGCCCCTTCGGGTACTCTACGAGAAGCCGCCTTTCAGGCGTCTACGCAGTCGCCTGCGCTCGTGTTACCTTCCCAAGAGCGCTGTCTCACCACCTGCATGGGCTAATCTTATAGCGACACCTTTCTGGGGTGTTGGATTTTGGCGAAGGTATTGATATTAATACTATTTTGTCATTGATGTTTAATACCAAATTGCCATTGTTAGTCTTTTTTAAATCTGTAGAGACATACCAGGCACGTCTCTACAAAAATCTACACTTAAAGAGAATCGTAAAGCTTGCGTACATTAGGAGTTGCTTGCTCGATCAGACGTTGATACAACTGGATGGCTTCGCGATCGCTCTCGCTCGATGAAGCTAGTTGACAAGCTCTAGTTAATGCAGCTTCCAAAGTTGCAGCCCATATGGCCATATTTTCTAGTGTTGCCAAAACATCATCTGTACTCAAGCTTCCTGAGGTACTCTTAATTCGTGTCATCCATGCTTTCAAATTACTGAGGTTGTTTTCAAATGAACTTTGGGATTCTGGCATTTAGACTGTACCTATCTGTAACTCATTAAGAATTTATGTAATATGCTTGCAAGTTGATTGCTAAAGCCACGCTGCGGCTCAACCAAATATCGCATCGCATACTAATATATATTAAGCAGTAGATTTCTCTGTAAAAAGCTGGTAAATAGTATAAAAAATATTAGACGACTTACAATAACACACATATTGCTTTTTGCATATAACAATCTAATTACTTCCTTGACAAACCGAGCATCCCAAATCACAAACAATAGTGACCTTTAGAATTTGGATAATGCAACTGAGATATAAAAACAAATTAGTACCATTAAACAAAAATAAAATAGTTTTTTAATTATTGACAAACATATATAAAGCTTTGCAAAAAATTAATTTTTGAATCATTATAGTGCAGTTGGGGGAACTAATATACGATGCTTTAGTCTGTTTTTGAGCAGTAAAGTTTTGATTTGTTTAAGCTTCTTCTATGATTACCGAAAATCGTGCTAGTAATTCTGGCAAGAATTTACTATATTCAGTTGTACCAAATGTGAAAAGCAAACTTCTTGCCAAAATTGTCGTAGGTGGAATGTTTGCTGCTTTCCCCATTGCTTTAGCATTACCTGCAGATGCTTTACAGGTAAAGATAAATCCCTCTAATCCTAAGTTGGGAGATACGCTGTCGGTTTTTATTAATGTGGATAATTCGGGATCAGGTGCTAATCCCAAAGTTACAACTGGAAATAAATCTTATCCAGCCTTTGAGATTGCTCCTAATCAGTACAGGGCTTTTATCCCCACAACACCTTTAGAAAAACCTGGAACCAGAACAATTCGAGTTTCAGGAGATGGTAAGGTACGGAACTTGGCGGTACTAGTACAGAATCGCAAATTTCCTGTACAACGCATCACTTTACCTCCAGGTAAAGCAGGAGTAAAGGCTACAGAGTACGAACTCAAGCGCGTAGCCGAATTTAAAGCTTTACAAACACCAAAAAAGTATTGGAATGGGATGTTTGGCAAGCCAAATGCAGGTAGAATTACGACAATTTATGGTGTACGTCGCTACTATAATGGTAAATTTGCAAATGATTACTACCATCGTGGCATTGACTACGCTGGTGCAGCAGGTTCACCTGTTGTTGCCCCAGCGGCTGGGCGAGTTGCTTTGGTAGGAACGGTATCCCAGGGTTTCCGGGTTCATGGTAACGTTGTTGGCATCGACCACGGTCAAGGAGTGACAAGTATTTTTATGCACTTGAGTCGCATTAATGTCAAAGAAGGCGATTTTGTTCAACCCGGTAAATTAATTGGCACTGTGGGTTCCACAGGTGCTTCTACAGGTCCCCATTTGCACTGGGGATTATATGTCAACGGCCAATCCGTCGATCCTGTACCCTGGCGATATCAAGAATTTAAGTAGTAAATTTTTGTTTATATTCTGCTCGTAATTGGGCAGAATAAATTGGATCGGTACCGTCCCTACCTCGCTTGGGTGGTTTATAAAAGATGAGCGTTATGAGTATAGAAAAAATTGTAGAACAAGCTCTCCAGGATGGTTATCTTACACCAGCCATGGAAGCAGAAGTCGGGCGCATTTGTGATAACGCAAGTGAACTCTCCATCGAAGAGTACATGGCACTGGATCGGTTGATGGGAGCGCTATTAACTGGTGAGGTGGTGGCGGTACCACGCAAACAGTTTATTAACGTGATGGAAGAATTGGTACTGACGGAGGCGATCGCTCGTGTAGCTGAAATTGAAGCTACCAGTGACAGTTCGCTAGATGTTGGAGATATTGCCGCTTACGCCCTCAACCGCCTGCCGCCTTTGTATGCAACGACAGAAGAAGGTGCTAACTACCAGCGTCAACGCGCTCAAGCAGAACTTGAAGAATTGATTGCCCAGCAAGTAAATGAAGCGATCGCTCGTTACTTAGATCGACCAAATTTCTTCCCAGAACGGCAGGCATTGGGTAAAAACACTGGCAACGAAATTTTGCGTCAAGTTAGCACATTGCTCCAAGTTTATGCACCTAATTTTGAGCAAAAATCACACTCTTAGGCTATAAGACAGGGTTGGAGGAATAGGAAGAGGACACGGGAAAAAATTCTTCACCTCTTCCCCCCTGCTCCTGGTGCTTATTTCCTAGCTCCTAGCCCCTAGCCTAAGCGTCCCTATTTTTCAGACAGAGGCTTTAGATTTCACTAACAAGATTGCTGAATTCTAAGTTTATATCCTGAATTCTTTATTTTAAAAATTAATAATCATTAAAAACCAGTAACTAATTCCGTACTTCTACTGGTGTCCCCAAATCTACCTGTTTGTATAATAAGCGAACATCAGGATTACGCATACGTAAGCAGCCATGAGATACAGCAGAACCCACTAGCTCATCATCTGGAGTGCCGTGAAACCCAATTTGATTGCGTCCATCTGACCAGAAACCAATCCATCTATCTCCAAGAGGACTGTCAGCTCCTGCTGGAAATACTTTGCCCGTGATCGGATGACGCCAAGCAGGGTTGAGGCGCTTTTGCGAAATCTCGAAAGTACCTGTAGGTGTTTCCCAGCCTTTTTTACCAATACCAGTTGGATAACTGGCGATCACCTGACCTAAACGGTAAACATAAACACGGCGATCGCTTAAATCAACTACTACTTTTGTCTGGGGAGCAGACGCAGGAAATAAAGGAGCCTTAGGAGTTGAAACTTTAGCTAAGAGCGACTTAATGGGGTGAGAGGCATTGCTTTTGTCTGTGCCATCTTGGATCAAGCTCCTTGGTGTTTTAACTATGTCTGCTGCCCTGGCTGCACCACCCCCTTGAGTCTCTGAACTAGCAGAAGGCGTCATAGAAGCAGAAATGTGCCAATGGACAGCAAGAGACAAAATTGCTGTGCCAAAACAAAGCAGCATTGCTATACGCGCTACAGATTCATTTCTTGCCATCACCATTGTTTATTTTCTCCAAACTCCCTGTGAACTGAGCAATCTGCCAACACTTTTACCTAAGATACTCTACCTTTTAGGAAACAGGTGTGCGCGTTGTGTATTTACAGTTAGCCAAACGCTGAAAAATTTTTTGGATTGCTTGATGATCCGATCACCAAAAATTTACAAACTTTTATTAGTTCCATCATCTATTTGTTTCTACTCGTGGGCAAACTAGGGCTATACAGATTTTTGCCAACCTCTAGATTTGAAAAATCCAGGTGAAATTCAGTCATTCTCCTGGAACCCAACAGGTGCAGCATTCAATCATTAGTATGGTGTGGGCGGGAGAAAGACCATGTTGGAAAAATTATTACTAGCGATAACAATCACATTTTCCCTCAATTTGTTTTTACAAGTTCGCATACCCAATCAACCTGATAGTGGTGCTAGTTATCAGCAACGACAGGAATCATCGCCAACTATTGTGGTCAGGTTGCCACAAAAATAGCGGTTATTTTTGTCACGAAGCGATCGCTTCGGCAATTCTCACCAACCACTTTGCCGTTAGGTTTAAGCCAAAACTAAGGCAATTTCCTTCAAAAACTTCAAAGTAAGACTTGATTGCAGGTGACATAATAGCTTGGGAACTGTATTTTTAACTTTCCTCGGCTGGTAACTACACTTTGTTTAATACATCATCATTGCGTTTTAGCCAATAGTAATTAGCCAGTTACTATTTGTAGCATCAGTATAAGTAACGTTACTGTCTACCCTAAATATGTATCTTGCAAAGTATACAGTGTTCCAGTCAGAAATCCGTCACTTCCACAAGGAACCTGCCCCTGTTGAGTATGTCTAATAGATAGGGATGATTTAAAGCCAGTACGATCTATGAGTCAATCGATTACTGTATCCTGGTCAACGGTTGATGCAACACTTCCAGAAGCATTAGTGCAAGTTGACAAACTTTCTAACCACGACCTGATTTTGCGCTGTCAAGCAGGATTGCGCCCCGATCGTGCTGCTTTCGCAGAATTGTTGCGCCGCTATCAATCCCAAGTAGACAGGGTTTTATACCATCTTGCTCCTGATTGGGCTGACAGAGCCGATTTGGCTCAAGAAGTCTGGATTCGAGTGTATCGGAATATTAACCGATTACAAGAACCATCTAAATTTCGGGGCTGGTTAAGTCGCATTGCCACTAATCTGTTTTATGACGAGTTGCGCAAACGCAAGCGGGTTGTTAGTCCCCTATCTCTAGATGCTCCCCGTTCGGTAGACGATGGCGAAATGGATTGGGAAATTGCCGGAGACACTCCTGGACCAGAGGAAGAATTAACGACTAGAGAGTTTTATGAACAATTGAGAGAAGCGATCGCGGATTTGCCAGAGGTATTTCGCACAACCATTGTTCTAAGAGAAATTGAAGGTATGGCATATGAAGAAATAGCCGAAATCACTGGAGTTTCCTTGGGAACAGTCAAGTCGAGAATCGCTAGAGCCAGAGCCAGATTGCAAACTCAGTTGCAAAATTATCTAGATACCTAAAGTTTAATGTACCCATCCTTTGGTCTATGGCAAAATTTTATAATCCATTAAGATTTTTAAAGAAAATGCCGGCAAGCATTACCAGCAGGAGAAAGAATGATTAATTTCATCAAACTAGTTTGCTCTTTTTACCCGTGCATAAATTGGTAATAATGTTAAGATGACTACTGATTATCACTTTAACGACCATTCTTGTTTGCAATTCAATGATTTGTCAGGCAAGAAGGAAGAGCATACCAATGATTCAACGGGTGCGATAGATATGGTGAAGCGCGATCGCTTCGAGTTATTGAGTGCTTATCTCGATGGAGAGGTAACAGCCGCAGAACGCAAGCAAGTGGAACAATTGCTGGCAAATGATCCAGATGTTCAACGCTTGTACGCCAGACTCTTGAAACTGCGTCAAGGCTTGCGGACTATGCCATTACCGCAGTCACAGCAGCCATTAGAGAAAACAGTTCAACAAGTGATGAGTCGTTTGCATCGCCGCGAGCGGCTGGCCTGGGCTTGGGGAGGTGCTGCTATAGCTGCTACTATCATCGGTGCTGTATCTAGCTTGTTACCGGGTAGTGAATTAACAGCACCGCAATTGGCTATCAAACCATCGGCAGAACAGACACAACCAAAAACTGAGTCTGTTACTGCACCATTAATGCTTGCTATTAATAACCCGATCATGGCTATTCCCAAAGCCGCAGAAGCATCTCCAGAAAATCCAGTCAATCAACAAAAGCAACTTAAATTTAGGGATTTGGAAAACGATTACAATTGAGTATGCAAACAGGTAAAAAGTTAAAAATTATTAATACAGAATTATGAACCCTACAAGTTTTCATAATTCGTAACAAATTCAGCAAATTTAAAAAATTTATTGTAGAGACGTGTCATGGCACGTCTCTATTTGCGATCGCTACTCCACCAGCCATCAGGCAGAAGGATTCCTCCTAATTTGCCAACAAGATTTGGTGTCATTAAGTATACCCAAGCCCAACCAAGCGATCGTCCTTGCAAATCGTATATTTCTATTTGCTGACGATTGTATAAATTTTCGGAAGTAGATCTGGCAGGATGGTAATCTTCGAGTTCGTCTAAATCAAACAACACATCTGAAGAAGAGAACTCAAGTAAATACCCGTAGACAGCGGTATTGCCCAGTGTCATCGCTGGGTAACCTGCTGGTAAATCAAACAATTGACCGAATGTAAAGGCTTTAGTAGCATTTGCAACCTTACCATCACAGTAGCTTTGATAGTTTGCTTCACCTGGTTTAAGGGTGCCGTAGACAAACACTCGTAACAATCCAGACAAGTTTTTTTTGAATTTAATCATTGCCTTTTTTATCCAACTTAAATTCCTTTGCTTACCATCTAAAATATGGAGGCAGACAAGATTACAGATCCAGTAGGAGAATTTTTGGTGGATTCCCGATATAACCCAGCATCGATTGAGGAAAAATGGCAAACAACATGGGCTGAATTTGGCTTAGATCACACTCCCACAGACACAAAGCAGCCCAAATATTATGCCCTGTCCATGTTTCCCTATCCATCGGGCAGCCTGCATATGGGGCACGTCCGTAATTACACAATTACCGATGTGATTGCCCGTCTCAAGCGTATGCAAGGGTATCGGGTACTGCATCCGATGGGTTGGGATGCCTTTGGCTTGCCCGCAGAAAATGCCGCGATCGATCGGGGTGTGCCGCCAGCGAAATGGACATATCAAAATATTGAGCAGATGCGGCAGCAATTAAAGCGCCTTGGTTTGTCCATTGATTGGAACTGTGAAGTTGCTACTTGTTCACCAGATTATTACAAGTGGACACAGTGGATTTTCTTGCAGTTTTATCAAGCGGGATTAGCCTATCAAAAGGAAGCAGCAGTCAACTGGGATCCTATCGATCAAACTGTATTGGCAAACGAACAAGTTGACAACGAAGGACGTTCCTGGCGCAGTGGTGCTAAAGTCGAACGGAAATTATTGCGGCAGTGGTTTTTCAAGATTACCGAATATGCCGAAGAATTATTGAATGACTTGGATAAGTTGCCAGGCTGGCCGGAACGTGTCAAATTAATGCAAGCTAATTGGATTGGCAAATCCACAGGCGCTTACTTGGAATTTCCCATAGTTGGCAGATCGGAAAAAATCGGTGTGTATACTACACGTCCAGATACAGTTTACGGCGTTAGCTACGTCGTCTTAGCACCAGAACATCCCTTGACAAAGCTGGTGACAACACCCAAACAGCAAGCAGCAGTAGAAGCATTTGTAGAAGAAGTTACCAACGAAAGCGAGTTGGAACGCACTGCCGAAGATAAGCCCAAACGGGGTATTCCCACGGGTGGTAAGGCAATTAACCCATTTACGGGTGAAGAAATTCCGATCTGGATTGCTGACTACGTGCTGTATGAGTACGGTACTGGTGCAGTTATGGGTGTACCTGCCCACGATGCGCGAGATTTCAAGTTTGCTAAAGAGCAGAATTTGCCGATTAAGGTAGTAATTGTGCCTGAAGGCGGCGATGCAGATGCATCTTTGACAGAAGCATACACTGAACCAGGAATTATGGTGAATTCTAGCCAGTTTGACGGCATGAATTCCACTGATGGCAAAAAAGCAGTTGTGGAATACGCCGAAAAACAAGGCTTTGGCAAAGAACGAGTACAGTATCGCCTGCGAGACTGGTTGATTTCGCGGCAACGTTACTGGGGCGCACCCATTCCCATTATTCACTGTCCTAACTGTGGTGCAGTGCCAGTTCCAGATGAAGATTTGCCTGTGAAGTTGCCAGAAGATGTGGAATTTACTGGACGTGGTGGCTCACCTTTGGCTAACTTGGAAAGCTGGGTAAATGTACCTTGCCCTACTTGCGGTACGCCAGCCAAGCGGGAAACTGACACGATGGATACGTTTATTGATTCCTCGTGGTATTTCTTGCGCTTTACTGATGCTAAGAATGAACAGCAGGTTTTCGAGCCTGGCAAAGTAAACGACTGGATGCCCGTAGATCAATACGTAGGTGGAATCGAACACGCGATTTTGCACTTGTTGTATTCGCGGTTCTTTACTAAAGTATTGCGCGATAGAGGTTTGTTGAACTTTGATGAACCCTTCCAACGCCTGTTAACTCAAGGCATGGTGCAGGGTTTAACTTACTTCAATCCCAATAAATCTGGTAAAGATAAATGGGTTCCTTCTCATTTAGTCGCTCCTGCCAATCCCCGCGATCCCCAGACTGGTGAACCACTAGAACGTATCTACGCCACTATGTCTAAGTCAAAGGGCAACGGTGTAGCACCAGAAGACGTAATTGCCAAATATGGTGTAGATACAGCCCGGATGTTTATTCTGTTTAAAGCACCACCAGAAAAAGATTTGGAATGGGATGAAGCGGATGTAGAAGGGCAATTCCGCTTTTTGAACCGAGTTTGGCGCTTGGTGACGGAGTTTGTGGCTGTTGGTAGTCAGGCGATTAATAGCGACAGTAAAGGCGAATTGACAAAAGCAGAGAAAGACTTGCGACGGGCAATTCACATTGCTATTAAGGAAGTCAGCGAAGACGTTGAGGACGAATATCAATTCAACACCGCTATTTCTGAATTGATGAAATTAAGTAACGCCCTGAATGATGCCACCTGCAAAGATTCGTCAGTCTATGCAGAAGGTATTCGGACTTTAGTCGTTTTGCTAGCACCTTTTGCACCCCATATCGCCGATGAGTTGTGGCATTTGCTGGGCAACACCAACTCAGTCCATACTGAAACCTGGCCTCAATACGATCCATCAGCATTGGTTGCCGATGAAATCACCTTAGTAATTCAAATTATGGGTAAAACTCGTGGTGCAATTCAAGTTCCTGCACAAGCAAGCAAAGTTGATTTAGAGAAGTATGCCCGTGAATCTGAGGTTGGACAACGTTATCTTGAAGGCAAGGAGGTTAAAAAGGTGATAGTGGTGCCTGGTAAGCTGATTAACTTTGTCTTGGGCTGAGTCATGTGTATGCTGTTTGTCATTTGTCATTGTTTAAGAATTAATAACAAATGGCAAGCAATCAAAAAATCAAGTATGAATGGCTAATACGTAAATGCGCTTGAGAATTTTGCTAACTCAAGCGCATTTAGTATAAATATGAACCAATTCACTTGTTTGATGCAACATTTGAAGTTCGCAATAATCCTTAATTTACAGTCTATCGCGAAAATAACTTGTGGCAAACATCTGGTGAAGTGGTATCACTCCTTGCACAAAATTAAGGATATCTTTTCTGAGATAAAAAGAGGACTTAGGTGAGTGACAGTTTCTCAACTGACCCTAGTATAACCAAGCAACAAGTATCTGTTTCAAAAGTAAGATATATGGCTATCCTAGCTCAACCCTTAGTACAAGACGGTATAAGAACTTGCTCATAACCATAGCAATATATTACTAAGCGTGTGAAGATTCTGGAGTAAGATAAAAAACATATATGAAAATTTTTGTTCCAGGGCGCCTGTGTCTGTTTGGTGAACATAGTGATTGGGCGGGAGGCTATCGCAGTCTCAACTCAGAGTTAGAAGTAGGTTGCACGCTACTGGTGGGTACGAATCAGGGGCTGTATGCCGAAGTGAAGCCACATTCAAATCTACTGATTCTGAGTGCCTGTCTTAGTGGTGGCAGCCGCAAAACCTTAACTCTACCGATGGAAAAACAGGTTTTGGTTGCCGAAGCCGAAAAGGGTGGGTTTTTCAGCTATGCTGCTGGTGTTGCCTACCAATTTCTTGTCAAGTCAGATAAATGTGTGGGCGGGCTAGAAATTGATAATTACCGAACAGATTTACCAATTCAAAAAGGTTTGTCATCAAGTGCAGCTGTTTGCGTTCTGGTCGCGAGGGCATTTAATCTGGTTTATGACTTAAAAATGTCGATCCGGGAGGAGATGGAGTTTGCCTATCTAGGAGAAATTACCACCCCTTCTCGTTGCGGGCGGATGGATCAAGCTTGTGCTTATGGTAATCGTCCCATTGCTATGATCTTTGATGGCGATCGCACTGATATCATCGAACTTAGTGTTCCAACAGATTTGTTTTTTGTGATTGTGGATCTTGGTGCCAGCAAAAATACTCAGGAAATTCTCAGAAAACTAAATGAGTGTTATCCCTTCGCCCGTAACGAAATACAAGCAAATGTTCAGAAATATCTCGGTTCTGTCAGCTATCAAATCACCCAAGCTGCTGTTCGTGCCTTGCAAGCAGGTGATGCTCAACAAATTGGTATTTTGATGAAGCAAGCACAAGCAGAATTTGACAAGCATCTGATTCCGGCTTGCCCTCAAGAATTAACTGCACCAATTCTGCATCAACTGCTAAATTATGAACCGATTCAACCTTATATTTTGGGTGGCAAAGGCGTTGGTTCCCAAGGAGATGGCACAGCACAGTTTATTGTTAAAAACAAAGAAAATCAACAAAAATTAATTGAAATTCTTGAACGAGATTTTCCACAGATGCAATGTTTAGAATTAACGATTTATGCAGAAAAAACAAGTTAGAAAAGCTGTAATTCCGGCTGCGGGTTTTGGCACTCGGTTATTTCCTGCTACGAAAGTTGTTAAAAAAGAACTTTTTCCAATTATTGATAAAGATGGCAGAGCAAAACCTGCCATTCAGCTAATCATAGAAGAAGCTTTTAGTGCTGGCATTGAAGAAGTTGGAATTGTCATCCAGCCAGAAGATAAAAGAACTTTTATAGACTTATTTAAATTTCCACCCAAAGCAGAACTTTTTGAGAAACTTTCGCCAGAAAATCAGAAATACAGCAAATATCTGGTGGACATGGGTGACAAGATTAAATTTTTGGTTCAAAAAGAACAGCTAGGCTATGGTCATGCTGTATACTGCGCTAAAGATTGGGTAAATAATGAACCATTTTTGCTGCTATTGGGCGACCATATTTACTCATCTGATACAAAAGTATCTTGTGCGCGTCAGGTATTAGAAATTTATAAACAAGTTAATCAAAGTGTTGTTGGTTTAACGACAATGCCAGCAGATATGCTTTATAAAGCCGGGTGCATCACAGGGGTTTGGCAACAGAAAAACTCAATTATTTCACTAACGCAAGTATCCGAAAAACCTACTGTTGAATATGCACGCCAGCATTTACGTGTTGAAGGTATAGCAGAAGATGAGTTTTTATGTATATTTGGGTTATATGTACTGACGCCGAAAATATTTGATTTACTGGGAGAAAATATTAGTAATAACTTTAGAGAAAGGGGAGAATTTCAACTCACAACCTGTCTGGATAAATTGCGTCAAGCCGAAGGAATAACAGGATATGTTGTGAAAGGAAAGCTTTTTGATATTGGAATGCCGGATGCTTATTTGCAAACTTTAATTGATTTTAGGAATAGGGATAAATAGGTGTTTACGTTCCTCAATCTAACCTACAACAGAGAGCGATCGCACTGTTTTTCTCCTAGCAACACCTGAAGCAGACTTATCGCTAGTTAATCGGATCGTTAATAATTCCGCCGTCACACCAGATAGTATCTCGGCATATACACTCAGTAAAAGAGGTATTGTCCAAAACAGCTCCTCTGAAATTGGTTCTTACCATAGAACACAAAGCAATTTCAGCATTTCTAAGATTAGCTTCCTCGAAAATGGTGTCAGCCAAAGCAGTTTCTTGCAGCAAGGCTCCTTTCAGGTTAGCTTGCCTGAGATTAGCTTTTACCAAACTGGAGAAAGACAAGTCAGTCTCCTCCAAATTAGCTCTCTCCAAATTGGCTCTACTTAGGTCAATCTCTCTCAAACTAGCTTTACTCAAGTTAGCACTACTCAAATTAGCATCACTCAAGTTAGCACAAGGTACTAGCACAATTCCCACAAAATCTCTTTCCCCAGCAGCATAACGCTGCAACAACTCCTCAACAGTTATCCTCATCTATATACCTCTACAACCATCATGTAATGAAGCGAGCAGTAACGAAAAACGTAGACGCGACAGCGGCTTCCCGAAGGGTACCACAAAGAACACAAAGGACACGAAGCCACCTCCGGTGTCTACGTTCCTCAACCCAACCTGAAGCAATCTTTCTTCAGCCACAGCGATCACCTGACTGGCTGATCTTTTCATGGTATTTTTTTCTCGTTTGAGATTTTTCACCTGGCTCCCTCTGCTTGATTTTTTGGCGAACGATCGCTTGACTTTCAAGACAGTCGCTACAAGATCGGCGATCGCACAGGGAATAGCGAAATAAAAAAATACTGTCTTCCATCTGCCCAAAAAAGAGTGTACCTTTATTAACATCAATTTTCGTTAGCTGGGTTACTTCCAAATAGGGCTAATTCTTGTTAGCTTAGAGGAATGTTAATAAATGCTGAACTTCTGCTGCAATTTCAACGTTGTAAGCGCCGCTCTTATTTAGATATCCACGGCGACTTCAGCCAAACAGATGCTGCTAATGATTTGCTCCTGAAACTGCAACAAGACAAAATCGTCCATCAGAAAGGTGTTTTGGAGCAGTGGAATTCTCGTCGCCCAGATTATAAACTGGGAGATTGGCAAAGGGGAAAGGCGGCGACTCTGGAGTTGATGCAGCAGGGAGTAGAGTGCATTTATCAAGGTGTGTTGCTAGCTAAATACTCGGATATTCAGTTGCAGTTAACTGAGACGGTAGAGGTGGATACGGGGGAAGACGCCCAGATGCAAAGACGCAAAGACGCGGAGAGTTTACCTGTGTCATCTTCCTCCTTTCAATCTGATAAATACACTTTATTAAGTCGTCCAGATTTACTGGTAAAGCTGCCTGGAAATTCCTGTTTTGGAGATTGGATGTACGTTCCGGTGAATATTGAACTGGGAAAACGTCCGAAGCAAGAATATCAAGTTGTAGCGACATTTCACGCCCAAGTATTGGCGATCGCCCAGCAAGCGGAACCACAAACAGCTTCGTTAGTTTTGCGTGGCAAAGAGGGGCATTATTCTGTGGATCTGCTGAGATGGAAACCGCAGATGCATAGTATTCTCCAGGAGTTGATTCAAACTTTGGAGGAGGTGACAGCACCAGACTTGTTTATGAGTCGGCAACGCTGCAATCTTTGCCATTGGTACAGCAGTTGTTATGCGATCGCTCAATCTCAGAAACACCTCTCTCTCGTACCAGGAATTACACCTGTTCGCTACACTCAATTACAGGCATTGGGTATTACTACAGTAGAATCTCTCGCCCAAGCTAATCCAACGGCACTGGAAAATCTGCCTGGTTTTGACAGCGAAGTTGCCTGCAAACTTGTATTGCAAGCTCAATCTGTACTACAAAATCGTCCCCTGATTTTACCCTATTTGCCAGATAGCTTATACCACTCAACAATTCCGGCGATGAGGGATGATTTGCAAAGTCATAGCCACGAACAAAGGTTACTGCCAACGCTATCAACTCAGAATAATAAATTTACAACCCCAATTGAGCTTTACTTTGATATTGAAGCGCAGCCAGACTTAAATTTGGATTACTTGTTGGGGATTTTAGTTGTTGATAGACAAGCAAATACGGAAGATTTTTATTCTTTGCTTGCAGAAAAACCAGAAGACGAAGAATTGATTTGGCAGCAATTTTTGGATTTGATGTGGCAGTATCCGGATGCGCCAATTTATCATTTTTGTGTTTACGAATCTGATGCAGTTAAGCGGCTGGCGAAGCTTTACCGTACTTCCCATGCTTCTGTACAGCCAATACTGAATCGGTTTGTAGATATATACGAAAAATTAACTCAAAGTGTAGCCTTGCCAGTAGAAAGTTATGCCTTAAAAGCGATCGCTCGTTGGTTGGGTTTTGAGTGGCGCGATCCAGAAGCGAGTGGTGCTAAGTGCATTTACTGGTACGATCGGTGGTTAAAAACAGGCGATCGTAGCTTGCTAGAAGTCATCCAGCGTTACAACGAAGATGACTGCCGCGCTACCCGCAGCGTCAAAGACTGGTTAGTTAAATTTTTCCAAGCAGAAATTAGAAATGAGGAATTAGAATACTCTTCGCAAAGCCGTCTTCCGGATGTTTGCGACAAAGTTCTTTACGATTGAGCCATGAGTAAGGTTAAAAATAACTCAGTTATTAAAACACGGGAACAGCAGTCAGATCTGTTCTAATATTATGTTCGTCAAAACAGTTATGATTAAAGCTCACGCACCAGACGCAGAGAGCTTTCACGAGTGTTGATTATAACTAATTAGACGGACTTGATATAAGTTCTTCTTGAGACTAATACCAAGTTTTGTAGGGTGTATTGTCGCCAAGCACTGCACCATCCTAGATTTTCAGTGCGTTAGGACTACTCTCTAATTTTTACTCCTCCGTGTTCTCTGTGCCTCTGCGGTTTGATTCTTTCTGAGTCGTGCGTAAGTTCTGACTACATATGAAAACAAATTCGTTTAACTAATGGCTGATAGCGATTAGCCATGATATTGTGTTGTTGACTTTTAGATTTTAGCGTCATACTTACCGATGTACTTAATTAAAAAAATATGGAGATTGCCACGTATTTTTTATGTTTTTATCTTAGTTTTAATCATCAGTATATTATTGAGCAATTTAATCTCATGTCCTGTTGAAATCACAGATATAGATTTTATTGGTTCTGCCACTTTGCCTACTGGTTTGACATTTCAAAATACCGAAGTAGGAGGGTTATCTGGTATTACTTATGATGCTAAAAATGACCTTTATTATGCTATATCTGATGACCGCAGTAACAAATCTACTGCTCGCATTTATACCCTAAAAATTGATTTGAGCAAAGGCTCACTCAAAGATGGTAATGTTATTCCTGTTGCTGTTACCCCATTATTAAATAAAGCTGGTACAAATTTTACTGCTGGTAGTGTCGATCCAGAAGGTATTGCTTTAACTAAGAAAGCAACTGTATTTATTTCTTCTGAAGGTGACAATAATCAATTAATCAATCCATTTATCAAAGAGTTTTCTCTTGCTTCAGGAAGAGAAATCGCAACATTACCCATACCGAATAAATTTTTGCCACATCAAAATAACAAGCAGGGTATCCGCAACAATTTAGCTTTTGAAAGCCTTACCATCACACCCAACGAAAAGCATTTGTTTGCAGCCACAGAAAATGCTCTCATTCAAGATGGTTCAGAAGTAAAGCCAAACACTAATAGTCCTTGCCGGATTGTGCAATATAACTTGCTTACCAATCAACCAGAAAAAGAATTTCTTTACTTAACAGAACCCGTTGCTCCATTTTTGAATTTTTCTCGCAAATTTATGGGTGGATTCGCTGATTTATTAGCCCTAGATAATCAAGGAAGCTTTCTAAGTTTAGAGCGACATTTTACTGGCTTAGGATTTTATATTGCGCTGTTCCAATTTAACTTGACAGGAGCCTCTGACATTCATCATATCAGCAGTCTTTTAGCTGTAGATACCAAAAAAATCAAACCTGTTCAGAAAAATTTGCTGTTAGATTTGAGAAAAATTGATGTTTTGTTAGACAATATTGAAGGTTTAACTTTTGGTTCTAAATTACCTAATGGGCAGCGCTCATTAATCCTTGTCAGCGACAATAATTTTAATGTCCTTCAACGTACCCAAATATTAGCCTTTAAACTCAAGATAGAATCTCCAGTATTCAGATTATTGCGTCGTCTTCGTTTAGTTCCAAATTTACAACGCTAGCTTAATATATTCCAAAATATTTCAAGGTGTTAATATCTACGTTTCCAACAATCGGGCAGGATTAAGAACTAATAGGGAGCATTGTCTATAAATATCCGCATTAGAATGAGGTATCTAATTGCGTGCAGCCATGACTTCTGAAAAAAATACAATCGCCAGACTTGTTAGTGCAGATAGCAACCAGAAACCAATTGTAGAACAGTTAGAGAGTGTTAGGTAACATTTCAACTATTAGCTATACATACTAACTACTAAAGAACCAATTTTTCTGGGCAAAGCACAATGGGTTTATAGTATTTCTACGTACCTTACTTTTAAAAGTCGTATATTCACTGACTTTATCAATAAGACTTATTCATGTCTTATTGAGTTTCAGTGGTTTTTCTCATACTTATTAATTAATAATTGTGTTAAATAGGGTTTACAAGCATTTATATCTTTTTTAAGAGGGCTTGAGCAAAAGATTATAATTATTTTTTATTTATTTTTAAATTAGTTTATTAACTTTCAATAATTATTGATTTTTTCTAGTTAAAATTAAGTATGAAATATTTATTTTTTGGCTTAATAATTGGAGAATAGAAAATATTTATGTCACAAAATGGTATTAATGAGAATAATTTACCAAAAATAGAGTTAGACAGTTATATTGGCAAATTTCTAAACAATCGCTATTTAATCAAAGATTTAATTGGTAAAGGAGGGATGGGTAAAGTTTACCTAGCAGAAGATTCAGCTAAAGGTAATATACCAGTTGCGGTTAAACTTTTGTCTATGAATTTAGTAAACCAGCAAATGTCTCAAAGATTTGCTAGAGAAATTTTTATTGGTGCTCAATTAGGTCGCAAAAGTACACATATTGTTCGAGTATTAAGTTATGGTGTAACTGAAGATAAAGTTCCTTTTTATGTAATGGAATATTTGCAAGGAAAAAATCTCAAGCATATTCTTAAGTTTGAACGATTAAATTTATCAAGTTTTTTAGTAATTTGTCATCAAATTTGTTTAGGTTTACAATGTGCTCACCAAGGAGTTAATCTCAAAGGAGAAATTTTTCCAGTTGTTCATCGAGATATTAAGCCAGAAAATATATTTTTAAGTGAAGACACTAAAAATAACCAAAAAGAGAAGATTGTAAAAATTCTAGATTTCGGCATTGCCAAGTTTTTAACCGAACGCTCTGGAATGACTATAACAGAGTCTTTTATTGGTAGTTTACCTTATTGTTCTCCAGAACATATGGAAGGACGCAAGCTATTAGATGTGCGCTCTGATATTTATAGTTTGGGTGTGTTGATGTTTGAAATGTTAACTGGCAAACATCCGTTCCAAATGAAAAGTCATTCTTTTGGTGATTGGTATCAAGCTCATCGTTTTGAAACACCGCCTCCATTTGAGGAAGTTGCACCCCAGATCAAAATACCACAGGAACTAAAAAATTTAGTCATTAGTTGTTTGGCAAAAGAAGTAAGCAATCGACCTCAGAATATTAATCAGATATTAACAACCTTAGAATCTGTTCAGCACCAGTATAATAGAAATATTTCTGACATCAACAATATTTATCCAGGTAAAGATCTAGTACAGTTAGTACCTGTAACTTCATTCTCAGAAAAAATTTGTTTGCAAAAGCAATGGCCTAAAAATAAGCCAATATCTTCAATTTGTTTTCCACATTTACTTTACACACAACAAGGTTTTATACCAACTTTTTGGGCTATGTTACCTCAAAAGGAGATAAATAGTTTTTTAAATAACAATAATTGCGTAGAATTTATTTTCCAAAAAAACCTTTATCCAGTAGTTCTGTGGATTACTGTATTGTCAAATGCACAAGTTCAATTGACAAGATGGTTATCTTATTTTTTGGATTTAAAAGATAATCAAGGACAAAGTATAGTAAAGTGTTTAGCAGATATTGGTTACTATCATCTACTCTTTTTTACCTTAGAAGAACCCAACTATTGCGCCAATGTAATTACTTTATCTTTAACTGCTATTCAACGCCAGCAATTGTTAGATTATTTGGAAATGAAGCACAAAATAGATTCTGTAGTTTCTTTCAATGAAAGCAAAATTATATTAAAGACAGAATATGAAAACATGAAATCAAAAATTATGCAAAGTCTGGCAGAACAACAAGATAAATTAGTTGGTAAAACGTGGTTTGATAAATTGGTTGATATTTTTTCTAATTTATTTTCACATTATTCTAATAAAGATTTTTAAAAGTATATTATTTGTTTGGAATGTTTTATATTTATTTATAAAATTTAATTTTTAGCCTTGTAGATATCGTAGAGGTTGAAATAGTGAATATCAGTTCATATAACTCTACAAGCAATCCAGGGTTGCTTGCCAAACGTTATCAATTAAAAAAAATAATTGGTAGAGGAGGCATGGGAGAAGTTTTTCTAGCAGAAGATACTTTGTTAGGAGGAATATCAGTTGCAATCAAATTCCTGTCTCAAACTTTTTCAGAAGGTAAGATGCAACAGGACTTTGCCCGCGAAGCTCGCATTTGTGCAGCATTAAGTCAACAGAGCCTGCATATAGTGAGGGTAACAGATTATGGTGTCAGTGAAAATGGTAAACCTTTCTATGTAATGGAGTATTTATGCGGCAAGAGTCTCAAAGATTTGATTCCGACACCTTTGCCAATATTTATTGCTGTTTGCCGTCAAATTTGTTTGGGATTGCAATGCGCTCATCAAGGTATTAATATAGACGGTAAAATTTATCCGCTTATACACAGAGACATTAAGCCAGTTAATATATTAGTTGTACCTGATCCGATATTAGGTCAGTTAGTCAAAATTCTAGATTTTGGAATTGCTAAATTTTTAACTACGCAAACAACAATAGTTACTAGTAAAAGCTTTCATGGCACTTTACCCTACTGCTCTCCAGAACAATTGGACGGCAATGAACTAGATAGTCGTTCTGATATTTATAGCCTGGGGGTAATGATGTTTGAGATGCTTACGGGACAAAAACCTTGGCAACCAGAAACAGACTTTTTTGGCGCTTGGTATAAAGCTCATCACTTTCAACCACCACTGACGATCGCCGATGTTAATCCCAATCTCAAATTGCCAGAGAAACTCAATGATTTAATCATGGCTTGTTTGGCAAAATCAGCAAGCGATCGCCCCCAAAATCTAGGTGAAGTTCTCAAAATCTTAGAAAGCATAACCACGGATGGAGCTAAGGAAAAACTTTCTTTGCCATCTACACTACAACCATCTGCCAGTACTCCTCAAGTTGCGATACCTGCCTCCCCTGCTTTTCCATCCTCCTCATCTGTACATTCTGAGTTGCTACCTGTAAAACAAGCTTGTAAAAAGTTGATGTGGCCTAAGGATAAACCGATTCAGGAAATAGTTTTTCCCCAGCTAGTAGATACCGAACAAGGTTCTGTAACAGGACTATTGCTGATGATGTCTCTGCAAAATATCAGCAAATATAATTCTTCCATGCGTTGCAATCAGTTTATTTTTGTCACATCTCCTCACCCAATGCTGCTATGGGTAACTTTACTTTACAGTCAAGAATTTGGCCCTAAGTGGCTACCTTGTTACTTAGATATGAAAAATTCTCACAATCATAAAATAGTGAGTTCTTTAGCTGAAAATGAACGCTATCCTTTGATTTTCTTTACTCTAGAAGCACCAAATTTCTGCGCTAACGTTTTGAGTAGTTACATAGCTTTAGATCAAAGGCAAATGCTGAAAAAATGGGTAGAACAGAGCCAGAGTTTACCAGCTTCATCTTATCTACAGTTGAGTAAAAATTTGTTAAAGCAGCAATATCAACAATTACAATCTCGGATGCTACAGTATGTTGCAGCATCAGGCTCTATTCGTCAAAGTATGTACTATTAAAAGGGAACAGGGAAAAGTGGAAAAATGCGTTAGATTGAAAAACTGCCGATAATCATCCCAGCCAAGACGATAAAACCAATCCAAACATTTTGCCGGAAAATTTCACCATAAGCAGAATTAGGCAAGTCTTTTTGAGTTAAGCGAACAAACTGCCAAATCCAGCCAATAGTAGCTATAGCAATACCGATCCAGAAGGCTAGATGAAGGTGAATGGCAATTCCTAGCCAGGCGAGAAAAAAGACGGTACCACTAAAGAAAATGCCTATTGCCACAGGAGCATAATCGCCAAAAAATAGGGCACTGGAATTGACACCAATGCGCTTGTCGTCATCGCGATCGCTCATAGCATAGACGGTATCAAATCCTAGCGTCCACAGTACTGTTGCGCCCCAAAGTAGCCAAGTTGGGAGGGAAAGGTTCTGCGTCACAGCACTCCAGCTAATTAACACGGCAAAACCCCAGGCGATGGAAAGCACCAACTGCGGTACGGGAAATACGCGTTTAGCACCTGGATAAAGCAAAATCACCGGAACTGCCGCCACAGATAGCCAAAATGAGAGTGGGTTAAGATAGAAAGCAAGAACCGCCGCACATCCAAGTGCTACCAGCGCAACAGCGATACCAACTTTTACAGACAGCGCACGGGAAGCAAGAGGGCGATCGCGTGTTCTTTCTACTTCTGGATCTATATCTCTATCCCATAAATCATTGACTACACAGCCAGCAGCACTTGTGGCGAGAGTTCCCAAAACAATCACGCCAACTAAAGGTAAAGGTGGTTTTCCCGCCGCTGCCAAAAACACAGCCCAAAGGGCAGGAATCATTAATATTAATCGCCCTTCTGGCTTATGCCACCGTAAAAGCCGGGCGATCGCAAGCCATGTTGGTTCCTGTTTGGATTCTGGTGTAGTTAGCATAATTATTTAGTCATTGGTCATTTGTCATTGGTCATTAGTCAGTCATTTGTTAGTGGTTAGTAGCTGGTTGTTCTCCTCTGCTCTTGGTGCTCCCCTGCTTGTCTCCTTGTCCTCTTTAGTACCCGATACCCAATACCCTATCACCAATCCTTAGTTAACACATCTTTACATAATCTAGAATAATTTTATTTGATATTTGTTATTTGATATTTATAAAAGCAAAATCTAAACTGGCAACTTGGAATCAATCTAAATAGTCCTCTTAGTTGCAAGTAGCAGGGTGAATTCTATCGCTCAGGTAAAGTTATCCGGCTTTCTATCTGAGACAAATTTGTTTCACAATACTCGTGCCGTTTAATCGGCGTTGTCGGCTCCTACCATCCTGAATAGAGAGAACAAAATAGATGGTGAATTTAGTTTCTGCTAACTGGGGGAGTATACCAACTCAAACAGGCAAGCAACAGCGAATTATCGCTGCTATCGACTTGGGAACAAATTCTCTGCACATGGTAATTGTGCAGATTGAACCAACACTGCCAGCATTCAGCATTATCGGCAGAGAAAAAGAAACTGTGAGACTGGGCGATCGCGATCTCGTCACTGGATGTTTAAAACCAGAAGTGATTGAAAGAGCGATCGCCTGCTTGCGGCGTTTCCAAGAAGTAGCTAAAACTCTCAACGCCGAGACAATCATTGCTGTGGCAACTAGCGCTGTGCGAGAAGCTCCCAATGGTAAAGAATTTTTACACCAGGTAGAAGTCGAGTTGGGTTTGAGCGTTGACTTGATTTCTGGGCAAGAAGAAGCACGGCGGATTTACCTGGGTGTGCTGTCGGGGATGGAATTTAACAACCAGCCCCACGTAATTATTGATATTGGTGGTGGTTCCACAGAATTAATTTTGGGCGACAGTTATGAGGAGCGAACCCTTACCAGTACCAAAATTGGTGCAGTTCGACTCACTAATGAATTGATCTCGACAGATCCCGTCAGCAACGCCGAATTTCAATACCTGCAAGCCTATGCACGCGGAATGTTGGAACGTTCTGTAGAAGAGATATTGGCGAACTTACACTTTGGTGAATATCCTCGGTTGGTAGGAACTTCCGGTACTATCGAAACTATGGCTACAATCCATGCCAGAGAGAAATTGGGCTTTGTTCCCAATACTCTCAACGGCTATCAGTTTACCCTCAAAGATTTGCGAGAATCGGTTAATCGCTTACGGAAAATGACTAACTCCGAACGGGCGACAGTTCCTGGTATGCCAGAAAAGCGGTCAGAAGTTATACTGGCAGGCGCAGTAATATTACAGGAAGCAATGAGTCTGTTGGGAGTAGAATCGTTAACGGTGTGTGAGCGATCGCTTCGGGAAGGAGTGATCGTAGACTGGATGCTCACTCACAGTTTAATAGAAGACCGTTTGCGCTACCAAAGTTCAGTGCGCCAACGCAGTGTTCTCAAAAGTGCCAAAAAATATCAAGTCAATTTAGAACACAGCGATCGCGTGGCTATCTTCGCTCTCAGTATATTTGACCAAACACAAAGTATTTTGCACAACTGGGGTGCAGAAGAAAGGCAACTGCTTTGGGCTGCCGCCATATTACACAACTGTGGTCACTATGTCAGTCATGATTCTCATCACAAACACTCTTACTATCTGATTCGCAATGGCGAATTACTCGGCTATACCGAAACCGAAATCGAAATCATTGCCAACTTAGCGCGTTATCATCGCAAATCACCGCCCAAGAAAAAGCACGAAAATTTCCGCAATCTCCTGCACAAAGAACACCGACAGCTTGTCAGCCAATTGAGTGCCATCTTAAGATTGGCAGTTGCTTTAGATCGGCGACAAATTGGAGCGATAACACAACTGAAATGTGAATTTTATCCAGAATCGCGACAATTAAAAATGCGAATTTATCCATCTCGCCCTGATGATGACTGCGGCTTAGAACTCTGGAATTTAGATTACAAAAAAGGAGTTTTTGAGGCAGAATTCAATGTGGAATTAGTGGCGAGTTTGGAATCGTCTGCTGTTGTAGTTAGTTAGTAGATTGGTGAATAAAGTAGTGGCGCGACAAGGCTAAAACGGTGTATTAGGTGTAGGTTGGGGAGCCAGTGCGGTGGTGAGGCAGCGCGTTGGGCGGCTACCCTCCGGGAAGCCGCTAGCTAACGCAACGCCTAACGGCGAACGCGTCTAGTGCCGACTTGTAGGCGCGAAGCGACTTCCGAAGGTAGCGACTGCCGTAGACACGAAGTGGCTTCTGAAAGTAAGGGTTTCCCGGCATAAAGCACCTGGCGTTTAAGCGCAGCGCAACCCAAAATGAATCGGGATGTTGGGTCTCGTAAACTCGACCCAATCTACAAAATATAATGCACTAAATTAGTCGTTTCAGTCTATTAGGGTGCATTAACGCAGTGTAACGCACCTTAAATTTTTTCTATGAAGGTTAAATTAAAGTGTCGGAATTAGTAATTATGCCAAAATGATATTAGAAAAACTCAAATACAAATTCTAAGCCACAGGTTGGTTGGGTGAGAAAGCACAAATTTCTGTATTACACCAATCAGCATGAGCGTTGGACGAAATCAAAAACTCTAGAGAAGATATAGCATCTATTGTGTCAAAAAATAAGTTAGATTCATTTTAATTTATTTACTAGCTTGAAACGGCGTATACTTTCCCCCTAGTGCCTCAACAATTGTCCGCGTATTAGACTCAATCATTTTGATATAAGAATCAGCCTCACTTCCAGGCACACCAATCGAATCAGAATAAAGTTGACGTGGTGCTAATTTCACACCTGCTTCTTCGGCAACTGTCTTAATTAAAGCTGGGTTAATAGTTGTTTCTGCAAAAATTGCCGGAACAGCAATTTTTTTAATTGACTCTACCAATCTCTGCACAGTTTGGGCGCTTGGTTGTTCTTCGGTACTAATGCCGATAAGCGTACCTGCAATTGGTATTCCATAAGCGCGTCCATAATATTGAAAGGCATCGTGAGTTGTCACAAGTTTGCGTCTCTGGGGTGGAATCGTTTGGATTTGTTGAGTAACCCAGCTATCCAATTGCTTTAATTCTGTGGTTAGTTGCTGCGCTCTTTGGGTAAATTCTTCTTTATCTTCCGGTGATAACTCAATCAAAGCATCCCGAATTGTGTTTACCATAGCGATCGCATTCTTCACGTCACCCCAAACGTGCGGATCTGGAACTACTTCGCCTTTGCCCTTATCCAGTTGTAAAGGTTTTGCTGCTTCCCCTACTGCTATTTTCCGCGCCTTTGTGCCAGATGCATTCATTAACTTGATTAATCCGGGTTCCAAGTTGTAGCCGTTATACAAAATCAAGTCTGCTTCTTCCAAAACCCTGCTGTCTTTTGGCGTGGGTTCATAAACGTGCGGATCAGTACCTGGTTGGAGAATTCCTGTCAGCTGAATTTCGTCTCCTCCAACTTCTTCTGTTAGATCGGTAATAATGGTACTAGTTGCTACAACTTGCGGCTTGCCATCTATAGTTGCTCTAGAAGAGTTCGATCCCGAACAGCCAAATAACGCAAACCCCAAAAGTACTCCCACAAATAGCTTGTCAAAAGCAAGAGCAAAAAAGACTTTTGACTTCCGCTGATTGGCAATAGTAGTCTCTGCCTTCGGTATTAGTTTCATTTATAAAAAAGATTACTCCCGGCTATAGATGTTTTCATTTTTCTTTCATTTTTATAGTAAACTGAAGCCAATCAGTATGAAAACACTATTGTGAAAACCTTATTTTTTCAGCCAAACTCAATTCCATTCCAGAAAAAACTTGAAATGCCAGTTCCCGTAAGTAAGCCTACTAATACACATGCAACAGAAGCAATTTACATTGCCCATTTAGGAGTGCATTATCGTGAAGTAGAAGCGCTGCGAGATGTTAACTGCATTATTAAACCAGGGAAACTAACAGGAATTTTCGGCCCCAATGGCGCTGGTAAAAGTACACTCATGAAAGCGATGCTGGGATTAGTTCCCAGTCGGGGTATGGTGCTATATCAAGGAAAGCCTTTGATGCAGCAACTTGAAAAAGTTGCCTATGTACCGCAGCGCAGCCAAATAGATTGGACTTACCCCGCCACTGTTTGGGATGTGGTGATGATGGGAAGGGTAAAGAAAACAGGATGGTTGCGTAATTTTAGTGTAGTTAGTCGCCAAGTAGCCAAAGCTGCACTACAACGGGTAGGCATGAGCGAGTACCGTAACCGCCCAATTGGACAACTTTCGGGGGGGCAGCAACAACGCGTATTTTTAGCGCGTGCATTAGCACAGGAAGCGGAAATTTTTTGCTTTGATGAACCATTTGTAGGAATAGATCAGAAAACTCAGTCAGTAATTTTTGAAGTCTTTGATGAACTTACTGCCGCCGGAAAAATAGTCCTTGTTGTCAACCATGACTTAGGAGAATCTATTTCTCATTTTGATGAGTTAATTTTATTAAATCGTGACTTAATCGCTACAGGTTCCCGACAGCAGGTATTAACTGAAGAAAACTTGTCTACTGCCTACGGTGGTAATGTAATGTTTTGGAAAGAGGCAGCGTAATTAGTTAATAGTTAATGGTTAATGGTTAATCGCAATTAACAATTAGCAATTAACAATCAACAAAGAACAAACTATGTTAGAAGCGTTAATTGAGCCTTTACAATACGGCTTTATGCAGCGATCGCTTGTCATTGCCATCTTAGTAGGCTTGTTGTGTGCGGTTGTTGGTAGCTACTTAATGGTGCAGCGGCTAGCTTTGTTGGGTGATGCCATTAGTCACTCGGTTTTGCCGGGACTAGCGATCGCTTTTCTGTTGGGGGCTAATATTTTTATTGGGGCGTTTATCGCGGGCGTGGTGAGTACCATATGCATTGCCGTAATCAGAACGCGATCGCCCATCAAAGAAGACGCGGCTATGGGAATAGTTTTTTCAGCATTCTTTGCTCTTGGTATTACGCTAATTACTGCAATTCAAAAAGAAAATAAAATTGACCTCAATCACTTCTTATTTGGTAATATTCTCGGCGTTACAATACAAGATGTGCGCGACACTGCCATTATTGCTGCCATAGTCTTAATAGTAGTTTTTTTATTATATAAAGAATTGTTATTTTATACCTTTGATCCTTTAGGCGCTCAAGCAGCAGGTTTACCAGTAAATCGGCTCAACTTTGGACTCATGCTGTTGATTGCTTTAACAATTGTCGCCAGCATGAAAGCAGTTGGTGTCATCTTGGTACTATCACTATTAATTACACCAGGTGCAACCGCCTATTTATTAGTTAAACGTTTGCATCAAGTGATGATTTTAGGAGCGGTAATTGGCGTAATTTCTAGTATTAGCGGTATGTATATTAGCTACTTTTATAATTTACCTTCTGGCCCGGCAATTGTATTAGTAGTATCAGGGTTATTTGTGTTGGCATTACTCTTTAGTCCCCAACATGGTGTTTTAAGAATTAAGCAGCTACAGGGAATGAAGGAGTAAAGGGTGATTGGGGTTTGTAGAGACGCGTACACCGCAGGGGTTCCCGTAGGGTAATTTCGCGTCTCTACACCTTATCCTAGTTTTTGGATAAAGACTAACAATAATTACTGATTGGATGTAACTTGATAAAGTAATCTGAAAAAGCAGTTTCAGAATCAAAACGATGAACGTAAATAATCCTAAAATTCTCGCCCTGGATTTTGACGGTGTAATTTGCGACGGACTAATTGAATATTTTGAGGTGGCATGGCGTACATATTGTCAAGTATGGTTGCCAGTTAACGAGACTCCACCAGATGATTTAGCTTCTAAATTTTATCGGCTTAGACCTGTAATTGAAACGGGTTGGGAAATGCCTATTTTAATTAGGGCTTTGTTAGCAGGAATTGCAGAAGAAAAAATTCTTCAGAAATGGGGAAGTATTGTTCAAGAAATCTTACAAACAGAAAATCTGAATGCCAAAGAAATTGGTACAAAATTAGATAAGCTGCGGGATGAGTGGATAGCTACAGATTTAGAGGGATGGTTGAGCCTGCATAGATTTTATCCGGGTGTGATTGATAAAATTAAAGCAACTGTTGCTAGTCTCACTAAGCTATATATTATTACTACAAAAGAAGGACGTTTCGTACAAAAACTGTTGCGACAAGAAGAAGTTTATCTAACACCAGAAGTAATTTTTGGGAAAGAAGTGAAGCGTCCCAAGTACGAAATATTACGAGAATTAATTAAATTACACAATATCGCAGCAGATGCAGTATGGTTTGTAGAAGACAGATTGAAAACATTGCAGGTAGTAGATAAGCAAACAGACTTGCAAGAGGTGAAACTATTTCTTGCAGATTGGGGTTACAATACTCCATCAGAAAAGGTAACAGCCCAAAACGATCCGCGCATCCAGCTACTATCACTTTCTGAGTTTGCTAAAGATTTTTCAGAATGGATAGTGGTTAGTGGTTAGTGGTGAAAAAGTAAAAATAAACTCTTAATTAGCAACTACCTATTACTAACTACTACCTACTAACTACTAACTACTGTACGGGCGGGTTTAAAAGATAAATCCTCGGTTTGAAGCGAAAGATAATCAGTAAAACCCGCCCCTACTAACTACTACCTACTAACAAATAAATTCTATGCTTGACCTTAACAAACTCGCCCGCCAAATGCAGGGTTTGAGCCAACATCTTACGCTAGAAGCTGCTGCTAGCCGCCAACGTTTAGAATTAGCCCAGCAATATCTCTGCAAAGCTTATGATTCACAAACAGAATTAGTACAGCAACAGGAAAAATGGCGCGATCGCATTCTCTTTGCCAATGCAACTCCCCTAGAACCACTCAATACCTGCATTGATATTCCTGTTCCTCCCAAAATTCACACTATCATCGCTACCGACGGTTCCCAAATTGCTCCCAACCACCACGAAATTGCTTATTGCTACCTCCTCAACATTGGCAGAGTCGTCTTGCACTACGGACAAAATAAACACCCGCTTTTAGATAGTTTGCCAGAGGTATTTTATCGTCCAGAGGATTTATACGTTTCTCGTCAGTGGGGAATTAGAACTGAAGAGTGGATGAGTTATCGCCGTACTGCCAGTGAAGCCATGGTATTGGCAGAACTAGCGTGTAGCGTAGCAGAGAACACGGGGAAAGAGGACAAGGAGAATTCTTCCCTCTGCGCGTCTTCTTCTCCATCCCGAATCCCTACCCTCGCAATGGTGGATGGTTCATTAATTTACTGGTTTTTAGAACAATTACCTTTTGATGCACGCGATCGCATCTTACCCCCTATCCTCGAAGCTTGGCGGCAAATGCGTGATGCTCAAATTCCCCTCATGGGCTATCTGAGTGCTTCTCGCAATATAGAAGGAATAAACTTTTTGCGTCTTTTAGCTTGTCCCCATCCCACACCCGACTGCATGAGTTTTTGTCCAAATCAAATGGATAACAAAGTGCCTTGTAAGGTATTTGAACCACTGCGGGATGCTACCCTTTGGGCAACACAACTTAAACCAGGGCAACGCAGCCCTCTGTGGCGTAGCAATGCCCGTATTCTCGACTTATACCAAGGTGAACAAGTTTACTTTTGTTATGTTCACGTTGGTGCAGAAATTGCTCGAATAGAAGTACCTGCATGGGTAGCAGAAAATACACTTTTATTTAATGAATCACTGGGATTAATGCTGGCACAAGTGCAAAAAGGATATGGTTATCCGGTAGCTATAGCCGAAGCACATAATCAGGCAGTGGTGCGTGGTGGTGATAGAACACGTTTCTTTGCTCTGCTGGAACGACAAATGATTAAAGCTGGCTTAAGGAATGTGGGAACTTCTTACAAAGAAGCACGCAAGCGCGGCAGTATTGCATAAAACTAAAAACGTCTATAAGGCATTAAACATAGATTAGGTTTACAGATGCGCGATCGCTTCTTGCAAAATCCGATTTGTTATGCAACAGCCACCAGGTGCAGCCTCCAAACCCTCGTAAACCTTCGTTACCAGGTTGAACCTGGTAACGAGAATTAGAGCCTCTGGCTCGTGTTGAGAACAGTGCAAGATGTCAAACATGGATTCACTAAACCCAGAAACAGAAGCGATTTCCAATCCAAAATCCAAAACGGTATAAGCTGTGGGAACACTTTGGTGCTCGCTGTAATCATACCTTTAACCGATCCATGTGACTGACTTGACAGATAAACAAATTCTGACAAGCGATCGCTCCTTACACCTGACCATGAGAAAATCGATATCATAATAAAAGTCGATAAAACTTAAAATTTGTTTATCAATGCTGATTTCTTCCTCTGGCTTGTCTAAGGTCAAAGACTCGGTAAAGGAGAAGGTTTTTTTCGGTAACGAACCAACTGCCGAACTAATCGCCATTCTCACCGTTTACTTTGTCCAAGGCATTTTGGGGTTGGCGCGCCTAGCCGTCAGCTTTTTCCTTAAAGATGAATTAGGGCTATCTCCAGCTCAAGTCTCCGCACTATTCGGCATTGTCGCTCTACCTTGGATTATTAAGCCACTGTTTGGTTTTATTTCAGATGGCTTTCCCATATTGGGTTATAGACGGCGTCCATACTTAGTCTTATCGGGTGTACTGGGAGCAGTATCCTGGGTGAGCCTTGCAACAATTGTTCACACTCCTTTAGCAGCAACAGTAGCGATCGCTTTTGGTTCCTTGTCTGTTGCTGTCAGTGATGTGATTGTTGACTCATTAGTTGTCGAAAGAGCAAGAGCAGAATCTCAAGCAGAAGCAGGTTCCCTACAATCTTTATGCTGGGGTGCTTCAGCCTTTGGTGGTTTAATCACCGCTTACTTTAGCGGTTTGCTTTTAGAGCATTTCAGCAATCGCACCGTATTTTGGATTACCGCCTCTTTTCCCCTCATTGTCTCCGCAGTAGCATGGTTAATTGCTGAATCTCCTGTTAGCAAAGATTTTAACGATAGTCATAACACTAACTTTCAAAGCATCAAGCATCAACTTGGGCAACTACGTCAAGCGGTTACTCAAAAAGCAATTTGGCTGCCGACAGCATTTCTCTTCATCTGGCAAGCCACACCAACAGCTGAATCAGCTTTTTTCTTCTTCACCACAAACGAGCTGCACTTTGAACCAGAATTTTTAGGACGAGTGCGCCTAGTAACAAGTATTGCTTCTTTAGTAGGTATCTGGATCTTCCAACGTTTCCTCAAAACAGTACCTTTTCGCGTCATCTTTGGTTGGAGTACTGTTCTCTCAGCAGCCTTAGGAATGACGATGTTGCTGTTAGTTACTCATACAAACCGTGCTTTGGGTATCGACGATCACTGGTTTAGTTTAGGCGACAGTCTTATTCTTACCGTAATGGGGCAAATTGCCTATATGCCCGTGCTAGTACTAGCAGCAAGGCTTTGCCCATCGGGAGTAGAAGCAACATTATTTGCTCTGTTGATGTCAGTAACTAACTTGGCAGGATTACTTTCCTACGAATTAGGTGCAGGATTGATGCATTTGTTGGGAGTAACCGAAACCAATTTTGATAAACTCTGGCTTTTGGTGCTTGTTACCAACCTCAGCACGTTGTTACCACTGCCATTTCTAAATTGGCTACCTGCTGCCAACTCTCAAACCGAAACACCGAAAAATCTACCACCAGCAGTATTAAAGGATAAGGAAGAAGCTTTTGTACCCGATTTCATGCCAGAGTTGATGCTGCGAGAGCTAGAATCAGAAACAGTTGATAAGTACAGAAACTAGAATTGTTAACAGGGCAGTGAGTGTGCCCATAGGTTGTTAATTTGGAATTTTTCTACTTTTTAAACCCGCCCATACAAAAGTTAGTTATTTCCTACTAACTACAAATCACTATCTACTAACCACTCACCTTTAATTCTTCCAACATTTCAAATCCAACTATCGATATGCAGACGTTTAAAGTTCAAGAAAACGCCTCAAATTTTCCTGAAAAATCTTACAATCCTAACGAATGGCAGGGAGGATATCAGTCTCTCAAACAAGAGTTTGATTATTGGATAGATGATATAGAAGGGCAAATTCCGCCTGAACTTAACGGTACACTGTTCAGAAATGGCCCTGGCTTGCTAGATATAAATGGACAGCCAATTCATCACCCATTTGATGGTGATGGAATGATTAGCCGCATTACATTCTTAAACGGTCGTGCCCACTTCCGCAACCGCTTTGTTCGCACAGCAGGGTATTTGGCAGAACAAAAAGCAGGAAAAATTCTTTACCGTGGTGTCTTTGGAACGCAAAAACCAGGTGGTTGGCTGGCTAATGCCTTCGACTTCAACCTCAAAAACATTGCCAACACAAATGTAATTTACTGGGGAGACAAACTGCTAGCTCTTTGGGAAGCTGCTGAACCCCATCGACTCGATCCCCACACACTTGAAACATTGGGCAAAGAATACTTCGACAATATTTTATCAGAGGGGGAAGCTTTTGGTGCTCATCCACGCTTCGATCCCAGTTGCCAATTAGATAACGGTGCTCCTTGCTTAGTTAACTTTTCCATCAAGCCCGGACTATCTACTACAATTACCATTTTTGAACTAGACACAACTGGCAAAATTGTTAGAAAGCACGCTCATAGTGTCCCAGGTTTTGCCTTTATCCACGATTTTGCTATTACTCCTAATTACTGCATATTCTTTCAAAATCCTGTCAATTTTAATCCCATTTCTTTTGTCTTGGGAATGAGCGGCGCAGGGGAATGTATTAAGTTTCAACATCATCAACCGACTCGAATTATTATTATTCCCCGGCAACCCAAAGAAAAAAAAGTACAGATTCTTGAAACTCAATCAGGTTTTGTCTTCCATCATGCCAATGCTTTTGAGCAAGATAACGAAATTATTATTGACTCTATTTGTTATGAATCATTACCAGAAGTAGAGCCGGAAAGTGATTTTCGTAAAGTTGATTTTGATGCCCTCAAACCAGGACAACTGTGGCGATTTAATCTTAATCTAGATCATAAAACAGTGCGGCAAAAGTTAATAGAAAGCCGTTGTTGTGAGTTTCCCAGTTTGCATCTTCAAAAAGTTGGACGATCGCATCGTTATTTATATCTAGGTGCGGCTCATGCTCCTAGTGGTAACGCTCCCTTGCAAGCATTTTTGAAAATAGATTTAGAGTCGGGAGAACGTCAACTTTGGAGTGCTGCACCCCAAGGCTTTGCCAGCGAACCAGTGTTTGTACCCCGTACCAATTCTCAACACGAAGATGATGGTTGGGTTCTAGCTCTGGTTTACGATGCTGCTCATCATCGTTCCGATGTGGTAATTTTAGATGCACGTGATTTTAATCAGGGGCCAATAGCTAGGCTGCATCTTAAGCATCATATTCCCTATGGGCTACATGGTAACTTTACTTCTGAGGTATTTTTAGCAACAAAATAGTTATTAAATCTTCTGTATTTTCACATACCCTCGTTACCAGGTTGAACCTGGTAACGAAAACTAGAGCCTCTGGCTCCCCCAATCATCGGGTGCAAGATATCAGCCTCCGACTAGAGTAGAGCAAATTTGCCTGGCAAACTACTATTTTGACAAGTCACAGGTGTTCAGATCCCCGACTTTTCTAAAAAGTCGAGGACCTATCTATAAGCTCTGATAATAAAAAAGGAACACAGACTAAAAGTATGTTTTTTATCTGTGTTCATCTGTGTGTATCTCTGGTTTTCCTTATATTACTATCATTAGAGTTAGCAAAAAAACTACGGTTAGAAAATTTTGTAACAAAAACTACAAAAATTATATTTTTTCCAAAAATAAAGGATAGGCTAGGCGTATAATCCGGTTCGCATCAATAGCGCGATTGGAGAATGCTTTATGATTTCAACATCCCTACAACCGCTGGAAGCTCCTTCTCCAGCATTTATTTGCCCGTTCGATCAAGCTTGCAGCTATCTAGATGCGGCAGCGCGAGAACTAAAGCTCGATCAAGGTTTATTAGAAATTCTCAGTCGTCCGCGCAAGGTAGTCACGGTGTCTCTTCCTGTCAAACGAGATAATGGAGAAATCCAAGTTTTAGCAGGGCATCGAGTCCAACACTGTGATGTTTTAGGCCCCTACAAAGGTGGTATTCGTTACCATCCGGCAGTGACTTTACGGGAAGTCTCGGCATTGGCAATGCTGATGACTTGGAAATGTGCGCTCTTGGGCATTCCCTACGGTGGCGCAAAAGGAGGTATTGCCATAGATCCCAAAAGTTACAGTGTAGGCGAACTAGAACGAATTACGCGGCGTTATACGAGTGAATTAATAGACAATATTGGCCCGTCAGTAGACATTCCTGCACCAGATATGGGTACTTCAGCCCGTGAAATGGCGTGGATGATGGACACTTACTCGGTAAATGTTGGTCATGCGGTACCGGGAGTTGTAACTGGTAAGCCTCTTTCTATCGGTGGTTCGCGAGGACGGGAAATGGCAACCGGACGCGGCACAATGATTATTGTCAGGGAGGCACTGGCAGAACTCGGTCAGTCACTAGAGGGAACGAGAGTAGCCATCCAAGGCTTTGGTAATGTTGGTAATGCAGCAGCTTTATTACTGCACCAAGCAGGAGCCATAGTAGTGGCTGTTTCTAACAGTGCTGGAGGAGTTTATTCGGAAGTCGGTCTTGATATCCCGGCTTTGAAAGCCTATGCTGCCAAAAATCGGGGGAGCGTGGTTGGTTTCCCGCAAGCATTAGCAATTAGCAATGATGAGTTACTAACTTTACCCTGCGACGTTTTGATTCCCGCTGCTTTGGAAAACCAGATCTCAGAAGAAAATGTGGATCAGGTGCAAGCAAAGATAGTAGCAGAGGCAGCTAATGGCCCGGTGACTCTGGAGGCAAGCCAAGCCTTAGAGGCACGGGGTGTAACGATACTGCCGGATATACTAACGAATGCTGGCGGCGTAGTGGTGAGTTATCTGGAGTGGGTACAAGGACTTTCCTACCTATTTTGGGACGAAGAACGAGTGAACCGGGAATTGGAAAACTTAATGGTGCAGGCATATCAGCAAGTGATCCACCATGCTAAGAAACGGCAGATGAGCCTAAGATTAGCAGCTTATACTTTGGGGGTAGGACGTGTTGCTCAGGCGTTGCTAGATAGAGGTTTGTATCCTTGATTTGATCAGTGCTTTCGTAGTTCGAGATTTTTTCATGTTTCCAGGTTTTGGTTTAAGAAAGAGTAAAGATATCTAGGAATTAATGCTCAGGTGTTAACACCAATTGATTCTTGGGAAACTTAGCCATAGAGACAGTCTGAAATTTCTTCATTAACTCGCTGTTATCGCTGCTTTTTTTGTGAATTCTTACTAAATCTATGGCTCGCTCACCCAAAACCTCAAAAATCTCTGTAGTCTGGTTAGGGCAATGGTTAAGTTACCTCAAGGTTGGTCAAAAGATAGCCTTGGGGTATGGACTTGCCTTGGGTGTAGCAGTTTTGGGCACAACCGCCGGATTTACGATCGCCGATTACTACCAGAAGCAAGCGCTGAAGCTAGAAGAAGATGCTGTTGAAGAGTTAAATCTACTCAATCGCTTGTACAGTAATGTTCTAGAAACACAATTGCACCAGCAACAGCTAATTGCTTTACCAAAAGAGTCACCGCTTTGGCAGAAAAAGTACACTCAATATTTAGAGTATTCGGCTAAAGCTAAACAGGTATGGTCTGAATTCAAGTCTGTGAATGGGAATATCGACGATGACGATGATCCTGATGAAGAGAGAGAGGCAGTCAACCGTGTTTTGCAAACCTACGATCATTTTGAAGTCTACTTGCAGCAGGTAAAAAAACTTTTGCAGCAAGTAGCGTCGCGTCGTTCCCAGGTAGGGGAGATAAGCACCGAGCAAATTCAAACA
This sequence comes from Chlorogloeopsis fritschii PCC 6912, assembly GCF_000317285.1. Taxonomy (GTDB): domain Bacteria; phylum Cyanobacteriota; class Cyanobacteriia; order Cyanobacteriales; family Nostocaceae; genus Chlorogloeopsis; species Chlorogloeopsis fritschii. The sequence continues at coordinate 53,236 of NZ_AJLN01000141.1, forward strand.
CAGTTTTTGAATTTAAGTACAGACTCAGACTTTCAGCTTGATGCCTTCTCTGAAGACTTGAATCAGCTGATGAAGATCACCTTTGAAGAGTTTGAGCAGGCAGAGACTATCTTCAGAGCTACTATCAAACTCCGATCGCAGATTATTTTCATTAGTCTACTACTATCAATTGCGATCGCTGCCCTATTAGCTTCATACACCAGTCGGGCGATCGCTCGTCCGATCCAAGCTGTGACAAATGTAGCCCAGCAAGCCACCCAAGACTCTAACTTTGATTTACAAGCGCCCGTCACCACTCAAGATGAAGTAGGTGTATTAGCCTTCTCTCTCAACCAGCTAATTCAACAAGTTAAGCAACTATTAAAAGAGCAAATCGAGGCTAATGAACAGTTAGAAGCCAAAGTTGAAGAAAGAACCGTACAACTGCAAGAAAAAACCTCAGAATTAGAAGCAATTTTGAATGCCTTTCCCGATTTATTCTTTCGGATAGCAATAGATACTACTGTCTTGGATTACAAAGCAGGTAATCAAACTTCCGATCTGTATGTACTACCAGAGGAATTTTTGGGCAAGCGGTTGGTAGATATTTTCCCTCCCTCCATTGGAGAAAAACTCAACCGAGTAATTGTACAAGCCCAGCAAACTCAATCTCTAGTCAGTATTGAGTATTCCTTGGTGATGCCTAATCATAAAGAACACTATGAAGGACGATTAATTCCCTTTACAACCGAACAATTTATTTTTATTGTGCGGAATGTAAGCGATCGCAAACAGGCAGAAAAGGCACTGCGGCAATCGGAAGCAAGACTGAGGAAACAAGCACAAGATTTAGAACAGGCATTCAAACAACTCCAAGAAACCCAATTTCAACTGGTGCAAAGTGAAAAAATGTCCAGTTTAGGTCAATTGGTGGCAGGAGTTGCCCACGAAATTAACAATCCAGTCAACTTCATTCATGCCAATCTTGCCTATGTTTTTGAGTACGCTCAAAATTTACTTAGACTGCTAGAGGCATATCAAAAATATATCCCCAATCCACCCTTAGAAATTCAAGCAGAAATCGAAGCTACAGATTTTGACTTTTTGAGTGAAGACTTGCCGAAAGTTTTGAACTCGATGCAGGTGGGATCGGAACGTATCAAAGAAATTGTTCTCAGTTTGCGGAACTTCTCGCGCTTGGATGAAGCCGAATTCAAACTTTTTTACTACCAAACCTGTGGGTAAAGGGACAGGATTGGGTTTATCCATCAGTTACCAGATTGTCACCAAAAAGCACGGTGGTAAGTTGTTGTGCAACTCAGCACCAGGAAGGGGAGCGGAATTTATTATTGAAATTCCGATTCGGCAACAAGTCGGGCAACAGTTATCGTACAACTGAAGTCTTGTACACATTTAGCGCCGACTAAACTTTACCTTCAACCCATCGCGAGGACGAGAAAACGGCAATACAACTCGCTCCAGGTTTTGTCCAGGTACTAACTCCCATTTGTAATCGCGAACTAACAAAGCAGCAAAGAGTTTCATTTCTAATCTGGCAAATTCTTTACCCAAGCATTCTCGTATACCCCCACCAAATGGAATATGACTGAAAAGTTTTTGCTTATCTTGCGTTCGCTCTGGTGAGAATCGATCCGGATCGAATTGCTCTGGGTGTGTGTAAATCTGACTATCTTGATGAGTTTCCGGTATTTGATAATACACATCCCAACCTTGTGGAATTAAATACCCACCGAATTCACAAGACTCCAGCACTTTTCGCGAGCCGCTCCGAACTACAGGTGGTGCAATTCGTAACACCTCTTTCAGTACTTGCTCTAGGTAAATCATTTGCTTCAAGGTTTCTTGAGTCAATTGAGTTGGAAATCCTAGTTGTGCTTGTTCTGTACGCACGGCTTCGAGTACCTTGGGATGTTGAGCCAGTAGCAAACACAGAGAAGTTAATGCCGACGTTAGTGTTTCATGTCCCGCGATCAACATTCCCAGAATATTGTCTTTGATGGCTGCTCGGCTGAGTGAATTTCCGGCTTCGTCTTTGGCAACCAACAAAATACTCAAAACATCTTTCTCGCTTGAAGGATGCTGTTGACGTTCATCGATTAAGCTATCAAATCGGGCAAGCAGTTCTTCCCGCGCTCGCACTGCCCGATCAAACTTGCTACCCGGAAACCGAACTGGAATCGTCAACAGCCCCTCGCTCCAAGCTTCGTAAACTTTTTCTAACGATTCATCTGCAGCAGTACTCACACCTACAAATAAACGACAAGCAATATCGAGGGTGTATTTTTTCAACTCTTCATACCAAGTCAGCGTTCCCATTTGCTCCCACTTTTGCAAGTAACGCCGGGTTACTGCTTCCATTGCGATCGCATAATTTTCTAAGGCTCTTGGCTGGAAAGCCTGAAACAGTTGACGGCGCAGGATTTGGTGAGCCGCTCCTGTCTGCACGCCAATTGATTTTGCACCGAGTAGAATTTCAAAATTCGGCGTATTTGTCATCTCCAATTTTTGCCCGTCATTGGAGAAGAGAAACCGCGCCGCATCTGCCCCGATCAAAACGATGGTTGGGCGAGCAAAAAGATGGGTTTTAAAGATGTTGCCATGCTGCTGTTGTCGTTTGGCAATAAAGCCTGCTGGATCGCGCAAATAGCTAATCGATTCCCCGATCGCAGGTAAACCTAATCGCCCAGGAGGTAGGGGGAGGGTTGACTGAGTTGAAAGATTGATCATGCTTTCCTCGTTCTTGAACGAGTATTACGATACGCTACTGTTTCGTAAATTATACTAGCATCTATGAACCAGAGTAACAAAAAGCAGGGAAGACCCCGTAGTACTCAATCTCATCAAGCGATATTGCAAGCGACTTTGGAGTTACTTGCAGAATTTGGGTTTGATAGTATGAGCATTGAGGCGATCGCATCTCGTGCGGGTGTTGGCAAAACAACTATTTACCGACGCTATAGCTGCAAAGAGGAATTAGTTGCCGATGCGATCGAGAGTGTTCGGGAGGAGGTTGTCATCCCGAATACAGGCAGTCTTTGGGGTGACATAGAGGCGTTAATTGAGAACTCGGCTCAAATTACCCTTAGTCCTCTTGGGCGAAAAACAGTAGCCATGATTATTAGCAGTGCATCCAGCAATTCTCAGTTCGCTCAAATTTACTGGGCAAAATATCTCCAACCTCGACGGCAAGCATTTGCAATTGTTTTAGAACGGGCAAAAGCAAGAAATGAAGTTCAGGCAAATCTAGATCCCGGTTTAGTCTTCGACGTAATGAGCGGAATTATGCTTTATGCACTCATCTTTCAACCCACAATCGAGTCATGGGAGTGTTATGTTCGGCGTGCTTTACATCTTTTTTTGACAGAAAACTCGCTAGCCGATCAAAAGTCTTAAAATACGATAGATACACTACCGGAGCTTCCATAGGAGTATCTTCCGTGCAGCCGGATTTAATAGGCTTGGAAATCACAAAAGGAGAATTAAGAAGATTGACAGGAGTCAATCCAAATCATGTTCTCCGCCCTTCTATTATGGAAAATCGCGAGCAGCGATTGGGATTTTTGATGAAAGAAGTTAGAGAAACGCTGCTGTTGACTTTAATAATTGTCGGGTTAGTGTATGCGTTAATTATTTTGCCAACAATTGGCTCTGCTATTTTTTTGGGGATTGGTTTGTTGATTGCAATATCTATTGCAGTGATTGTTGGGCGTTGGCTGTGGCGACGGCTTGCCTACTCTAAAACCCTAAAAATGCTTTTGAATGAAGTTGATAAGTATCATGCCATTATTCAAGCAGTAGATAATTATGACCAAGTGATATTATCTCGGCAATCGGAAATTAATATACCTGACAGAGAAACAGCGATCGCTGCCCTGCAACTGTTGAGAGAAGATTTAGTACAAGCTCTAAAAATCGAGCGAATGGTACGAGATCGGAAAAAGCTGCCTACTGATAACCAAGAGTTACTTGTCAATAATCTAGCCAATCTGCAAGCCTTAGAAGCCAATGCCCAGGTAGATGAATACACTCAATTCTTAAATAAATTGTTGCAGATTGACCTTGATGTACAAACCCTGGTAAGAAAATTACAGTCGCCCGGTAGACAATAAAGATGACCGCTAAACCAAAAGTAATTGTTCTGGATGACGATCCTACGGGTTCTCAAACAGTCCACAGCTGTTTGCTACTAATGCGCTGGGATGTGGATACTTTACGCATGGGGTTGCAGGATGAATCACCAATTTTTTTCGTACTGACAAATACCAGGGCGCTACCTCCAGAATCGGCTGCATCTGTAACCAGAGAAGTTTGTCACAACCTGAAAATTGCTTTAGCTGCCGAAAGTATTCAGGATTTTCTCATTGTCAGTCGTTCTGATTCAACTTTGCGTGGACATTATCCAATTGAAACCGATGTCATCGCCCAAGAACTAGGCCCCTTTGATGCTCATTTTCTCGTTCCGGCATTTTTTAGAAGGGGGACGGATCACTCGTGACAGCATACATTATCTCATCATTGACGGTGTACCAACCCCAGTTCACGAAACCGAGTTTGCTCGTGATTCGGTATTTGGTTACCACCACAGCTACTTGCCGCAGTATGTAGAAGAAAAAACCCAAGGACAGATCAAGGCTGATTCTGTAGAAAGATTTTTACTAGCAGATATTCGTGCTGGTAGTCAAGAACGCTTGATACATCTCCATGACAACCAATGCTGTGTTGTCGATGCCGAAACTCAAGCCGATCTCGATCGCTTTGCGCTAGATCTACTATCAGCAGCAAGTCAGGGGAAACGCTTTTTATTTCGCAGTGCTGCCAGTATCTTAACTGCTTTGGCTGGGCTACCTCCCCAACCCATTGCCCCCGAAAATATGGCAGAGTATGTACGTGGTGGCAAACCAGGTGCAGTTATTGTTGGTTCTCATGTCAAAAAAACAACTCAGCAGTTAGAAACACTGTTGCAAGCAGAAGGTGTGGTGGGTATTGAAATTGATGTAGCTCATTTGCTCAATCAGACCGACCAATCTGCTACACTGCTAACCGATGTTCTTCAAAGTATTCATACGGCACACAACACTGGTAAAACACCAGTGATTTATACTAGCCGCAAAGAACTCACTTTTGAGGATGTCAACACACGTTTGCAGTTTGGAGCGAAAGTTTCAGGCTTCTTGATGGATGTTGTCCGGGGTTTGCCATCTGATATAGGATTTTTAATCAGTAAAGGTGGTATCACCTCTAACGATGTCTTGAGTACTGGTCTGAACTTAACTTCTGCACGATTACTAGGTCAAATTTTACCCGGTTGTTCAATGGTGCGGACTCCAGAAAATCATCCCCAATTTCCTAATTTACCAGTGGTGCTGTTTCCAGGTAACGTTGGTGATACTAGTGCTTTGGCAACAATTTATCAAAGATTAAATATAAAGACTGGGTAATAATTTGCAACTTTCCAAAATGCAGTTACACAAATAAATACTTTAATATTGGTAATTGCTCGGTTTCCATCTTTTGGCTGGTGATGCATGACTTCTGATTCTGCGATCCCCGATATAGAATCAAACTCTGCTTTTAATCATGCAGAATCAATATCTCATCATGCTGATGTAGATGTAGATTCTAACGTTATTAATGTCAATTCAGATTCTGTCCTCCCGGAAGCAGAAGTAAATTCTGTTATCCTCTATCTCAAGTCAATTTCTGCCTCTGCCGATTTAGAGTCAAATTCTGTGGCAGCCGAGCCAGAGTTATCTTCGGTTGCAGATGCAGATTCAGATTCTACAGTTTTCGATTTAGATTTATCTGAGCTATCTTTACTAGAACAAACGCTAGATAAGAATATCCACATCCAAATCAAAACAGAGGAGGGAAAACTTTTATTAATTTTGCCCACAGAATCCCAAGTACCTGCTTCCGAAAACAACTGGGCACAGATGTGGCAACACCTCAAGCTCCGACTAAACACCAGCGATCGCCTCAAACCACGAACTCATATTCCGGTGCATCTAGTGGCAAGCGATCGCCTCCTAGATAGCAGACAGCTGCAAGAACTCGCTCAAACTTTAAGCGAAATGCATATGCAGCTAAAATCTGTTTCTACCAGTCGTCGCCAAACAGCCATCGCTGCTGCTACTGCTGGCTATTCTGTAGAACAAGTACAGCGAGAAAATCTTCTTGATTCGCAATCACAAGTCGCTAAAGTTACCCATACAGAAGCCCTTTATTTAGAAAAGACGGTACGTTCCGGAGTCGAAATACGTCATCCTGGTAGCGTAATTATCTTAGGAGATCTAAATCCAGGTGGTATCGTAGTTGCAGATGGAGATATTCTCGTATGGGGACGTCTCCGTGGAGTCGCTCATGCTGGTGCTGGAGGCAATCGCAAGTGTCTAATTATGGCTTTGCAAATGGAACCAACCCAGTTGCGAATTGCAGATGCTGTCGCTAGGGCACCAGAAAAATCACTGATGCAGTTTCATCCAGAAGTGGCATATATTACACCTCAAGGAATTCGCATCGCTAAGGCTACTGATTTTTCTAAAACCCAATTTAACAAGATGAATCAAGAGCCATAAAGCTCTATTGTTAATTTATATTTCCAGAAACATCATCAACCGCATTCTAACATCATGACCCGAATTATTGTCATTACCTCTGGGAAAGGAGGCGTGGGTAAGACCACCAGCTCGGCAAATCTAGGCATGGCTTTAGCTAAAATGGGGCGGCAAGTGGCATTAGTTGATGCCGATTTTGGCTTGAGAAATTTGGATTTACTACTAGGACTAGAAAACCGCATTGTTTATACGGCGGTAGAAGTCTTAGCAAGAGAGTGTCGCTTAGAACAAGCTTTGGTGAAAGATAAGCGGCTGCCGAATCTAGTGTTATTACCTGCTGCCCAAAATCGCACAAAAGATGCTGTTAGTCCCGACCAAATTAAGTTATTAGTAAATGCACTGGCACAAAAATATCAATACGTAATCATTGATAGCCCCGCAGGGATTGAAATGGGATTTAAAAATGCGATCGCCTCGGCTAAAGAAGCATTAATTGTTACCACGCCAGAAATTGCTTCAGTACGGGATGCCGATCGCGTCGTCGGATTGCTAGAAGCACAAGGCATTAAAAAAATTCATTTAATTATTAACCGCATTAAGCCTGCAATGGTGCGGGCAAATGACATGATGTCTGTTCAAGATGTTCAAGAACTTTTAGCAATTCCTCTGATTGGGGTAATTCCCGACGATGAGCGCGTGATTGTGTCTACCAATCGTGGCGAACCTTTGGTACTATCAGAAAGCCCTTCTTTAGCTGCTACGGCTTTTGAGAACATTGCTCGCAGATTGGAAGGAGAAGCAGTCGATTTTATTGAAGTTGACGCCAATAATGACAACATCTTTTCTCGTATCCGCAGATTGTTGTGGACAAAAATCATTTAACTCTTTTTCCCATTCCCATCTGTGCAAACTAAGCAGCAATGATCCTTGAACTTCTAGAAAAACTTTTTTTTCGCACTACTGACACTAGTCGCAATCAAGTGAAACGTCGCTTACAGTTGGTGATTGCTCACGATCGCGCTGACTTAAGCCCCCAGATGATAGAAAAAATGCGGCAAGAAATCTTAAACATTGTCAGTCGCTATGTAGAGATAGACACAGAAGGCTTAGAATTCTCTTTAGAAAGCAATCAACGCACTACCGCCCTAATCGCCAATGTACCCATACGTAGGGTCAAAGAAACTACGGATGATTTAGAACTTACAGACAACAGCAGTACATTTACTGATAATTTTTAATTAAGGAGTTGTATTCTTAAGCTTATTTAATATAGTTTTTGCTTTATTGTCGCCGTCAAAACTATATTTAGTCTCGTTGTAGCTATAACTACAACGAGACTAATTCAAGTATTAACTATCTATAGGCAACTGGTGGAGTTCCCCAAACTTGTGCGGCTTTTTTGCCGAAAGTCACAGGTCGATCTACATCGTTTGCAATTACAGTTTGACCATCATGAGAAACTGCCAGTACAGGCCATTGTTCTTCGCCCAGTTCTCCAGCCCGAAATAGCACATTGCCAGGTTGGGCTTCACTCCAACCCAAAAGCACTGCTATTTTTTCATGCTCGTTTTCATTATGGGCAGGAGTAACGGTGTCGATGCGATCGCTATGGCGATCCCAAATCACTGCGCGATCGCTCGCATCAGATGTATTGAACACTGCTTCAAATTTACGCGCCAAGAAGCGTTCGCCTTTCTCTGACCAACTAACGGGAACTAGAACGCCAATAGTTCCTTCCCCGTTCAAATCTGAAGTTGTCTTGACATTCAAGAGAGTATCCATATTGGGAGAAGTTGAAGATACCACCCGCAATTTCCCGGTTTGCCTGTCTTCTACAAATAAAACACTGCTGACACGGCTATTGTAAAGTTCAGGTTTAACTTCTAGTTGGACGCGACTGTAAACAGCATACCTCCCATCTGGAGAAACCACAGGTACGCTGCGGTAATAACGGACTCCAGATCCACCCCCAGAACTAACCAACTCATGAGTATTTAAAATCCAATCCCAAGGAATAGGATAGGAACTGCCGATCGGATCTTGCTGTGCTTGTTCGCTTGGCTCGGATTGATCGATAACATTTACATCCTTAAATCGAGGCTGAGTTTCCCTCGCTACAGGTACATATTTAGTTACTTCTGAAGACTCAGTAGTGGATACATTAGTTGATGTATGGCTAGCTTCTGGAGTTGAAGACTTGAATTTAGCAGTTTTTATTCTCCGCAATATGTCTAGTTGATCGCTAGAAAGCCCCTTTGTAAAATTACCAGATTGCCCTGGTGTTGGTGCCAAGTCCACTGCTGCCAATAATTGGTGCTCTGGTATTTCCACCACCGACAGAGAATCATCTTCTGCTGCCCAAGACTCATTTTGATCTACTTGGATAATTTGCGGATTCTCAACAGCGGCTTTAGACACCAACACAGAGCTAGATTTGTCCGTCCAAGGATTGATTGGAGCTACTTTTAATATTTGAGTTGAAGTCAAGCTATCAGCATTACCTGCTTCAATAGATACAGAGTCCAACTCATTATTTATAGAAGTATTTTTAGCTACTTGTGATTGTGCTGAAGTAGAGTGAGCAGATGCAGCTACAAGGGGTGCAATAAGCATCACAAAGGCAATGTACCTTGAGAATGGTTGGGCGCGAAACCATCCCGACAGCAAAAGATGTTTAAGCATTTGTTGACTCTCTAGAGGGTGGTTGCTGTGTGAGGAGTGAGGTCAATACGGAAAGGAATTTAGACTTTGACTATAGGTATAACAAAGAACTAACTGATTTCACCAGATCAAACCTTCCCACTTGGCACTATTTTAGGCAATGTATTATATTTTACACTTTTTCTCAGAAATTCTAGCATAAATTGCTAGTCTCTTTATGACTGAAATTAACTAGGGTTTTGTCCCTGAGCAATAATTTTTGCCACTACTGAGCCAGTTCGGAATTCAGGTATTAATTCCAACATTAATTTGTAGTACTTCAGACTACAGAAGGGTATTAAGTAGCCTAGTACATGGCTTTAGCTATCAGGCATTGCCTGTTGATATTCTGCTGTCACCCCACAAAATACCAATAAGGTAAAATGCGGTGTCAGTTATAACACTTGGCCAAACCACCAACCAAGCTAACTCAAATATTCGCGGCTCACATCTAGCGATAGGAAACGCTTGTCAATTGAACTGCAAGAACATAATCTTCAGTTGCAGCTATAATTGAAACGCACTACTAGCTTGGAAACTCGGCAATTTTTGCTGGCTTTCCAATAAATATAAAAATTATATTAATTTAGCAGACGCGAAATGACCCGCCGTTAGACAAAGCCAAAGAGTATAGTTTGGTTACTAGGAATACAATTTATACTGGACAAAAATCCAGTTAACTTATTATAACTCCAGCAAGCTTTAAGGTTGCAAATTTTCACAAAAACAAAACTATTGTATCACCAGAGAATCAAGCTATTAGAGATGGTCGTCAGCAGGCTGTAGATACAGCAGAGTGCTGCACGAAAGCAAATCGGAACTAACAAATTTAGTGACATCAGCGATCCCCATGACTGTACTTAAATTGCTATTGTGCAAGATAAGTAAGTCAACATAAATAAACTAAAAACACAGATCCCCGACTTCTTACTAGAAGTCGGGGATCTTATAGGGCGCATTTTAGGTTTAATTTGGTTGTTCTACTTACTTGCTCAAAAGATGCGATTAAAAGCATCTTGTAGATTCTTGATTATTGATCCCTGACAATCATGAAAGTCGTTTTCTTTGGTACTCCCCAATTTGCAGTTCCTACCCTAGAGAAGTTGCTGAAGCATTCCAACTTTGAGGTATTGGCAGTGGTTACCCAGCCAGATAAACGTCGGGGAAGAGGAAACCAACTTACACCTCCACCGATAAAAACCATTGCCACAGCTCACAATTTGCCTGTATGGCAACCTCAACGAGTGAAAAAAGATGTCGAAACTTTAAGTCAACTCAGAGCAACAGGTGCGGATGTATTTGTAGTTGTCGCCTACGGGCAAATTCTCTCTCAAGAAATTTTAGATATGCCCAAGTTGGGTTGTGTGAACGTGCATGGCTCAATTTTGCCCAAATATCGTGGTGCAGCCCCAATTCAGTGGTGTTTGTATAACGCAGAGAAGGAAACAGGCATCACCACTATGTTAATGGATGAGGGGATGGATACTGGTGCGATGCTTTTGAAAGCTACAACACCAATAACTTTGATGGAAAATGCCCAAGACTTGGCAGAAAAATTGGCACTAATAGGTGCAGATTTACTGGTAGAGACTTTGCTAAAGCTAGAACGTGGAGAAATTGAGCCAATTCCTCAACAGAATTCAGAAGCCACTTACGCGCCTTTGATTAAAAAAGAGGATTATCAGTTGGATTGGTCAAAGAGCGCCATACAATTACACAATCAAATCAGAGGCTTTTACCCCAACTGTACTGCCTCCTTTCGCAATCAACCCCTGAAAATCAGCGTCTGTGCTCCCCTTGGTTCTGCTTACTGGCAAGAACTACCACCAGAAATACAAGAATTTTCTCGTAAATTACCGGATTTATCAATAGCATCGGGCAGAGCAGGGGAAGTAGTAAGCATCGCCAAGGGAATGGGAGCGATCGTGCAAACTGGAGAGGGATTGTTGTTGTTGCGAGAAGTTCAGCTACCTGGCAAACGTCCCCAGTCAGGTTGGGATTTCGTTAATGGTGCACGAGTAACAATAGGAGAAGTATTAGGAAGTTAATATGAGTAAGAAGTCAGTAATTGTAATCTTCAGTTGCTAACTCCTCAGTTGTAGCTCTTAGCTTTTCGTAGAAGCGGCAAGAGTTACACGGCCCTTCTGGGTTAACAGCACAGCGAATAATTTCTGAATGGGCGTTGTAGCGGCAGTTAGCATCGCCGATCACCCAACGTCCGTTGACCCAAGTTTTCTCTTCTGGTCGTTTGGCAGTTTGCACATATAAGGCTACTTTCTGCAAACGATAGCGCCCTGCTCTAAACTGGTAACGGTGGCTGCGCTCTAAAACAGCGTAGGTTTTGCCTTCAAGGTCAAGATAATTTCCTGGTTGTGGCATCCAGTCAAGTTGCACGCTACCGAGGGACTGTCGTGGGTGCGTCAAAATCACCTCGGTTGGTAAAGAATCTGGCTCCATAAGCTTTTGTAATCTCATTTACATTATTTTAGGATGGTAGCGCACTTGCTTGCCTTAGCATTTGGAATTTATGTTATAGTTAACGATTTGCTAATATTTTGTAAAAAATAGCAAAAGCTTATATGAAGGAAGTGAGTCAGTGGGAATTAAAGGGAACGGGAAACAGGGAACAGATAAAGGCACATCGATTTAAACCCGGACTTAATAACCCCTTTCTTATTACGTTGTTTGAAGTTATGTAGCCTTTTGATTACGACAGCCAAGCCACTGCGGTAAACTAAGCCTTGATTATGATTCTTTCGCAGAGAAGAACACTCGGAAAGGAGCCTTTTTAATGTCTCATACAGTAAAAATCTACGATACCTGCATTGGCTGCACCCAGTGCGTCCGCGCTTGTCCAACAGACGTGTTGGAAATGGTTCCCTGGGATGGCTGTAAAGCCCAGCAAATTGCTTCTTCCCCCCGTACAGAAGATTGTGTGGGTTGCAAGCGGTGTGAAACAGCTTGTCCTACCGACTTTTTGAGCATCCGGGTTTACTTGGGAGCTGAAACCACTCGCAGTATGGGTCTAGCTTACTAGGTCGAACACGCTTGTTTAAAGTGCAGCAGACTTGTTGGGCTGTTTTCTCAAGTTGGGAAATCTGCCCACATCATTGACTGCGCTCCTTCAAGGCGGTTTTTGTAGAATGTGCTGAGGAAAAAAGTACTCAGTTTTGAAATAGCAAGTTCCTTTAACATTGTAGGGAGGTCATTTCTGGCCATTCAGTTCATAATTGGTGGTCAGTAAGTCCACCCTACAAAATAATTATTTTTTGTAAAAGTCGAAAAGTAATAGCATTTCCTAGCATTCAAAGGAGCGATCTGCTCCTTTTTTTCTTTCTTTGCCTACTTTGCCAAGGCCAGATTTTGTGCTAACCACTATACTGGAATTTAATTATTCTGAGAATAAGGTGGTGTGGGCTATGTGCGGTATCGTTGGCTATATTGGCACTCAAGCGGCAACAGAAATTTTGTTATCTGGGCTAGAAAAACTGGAGTATCGAGGTTACGATTCTGCTGGCATAGCGACGATATGGGAAGAAGAAATTCACTGCGTCCGCGCCAAGGGTAAATTACATAATCTGCGTTCCAAGTTAGAACATCTACAAACCCCTGCTACAATTGGCATTGGCCATACTCGCTGGGCAACTCATGGGAAACCAGAAGAATACAACGCTCATCCCCACATGGATACAGCAATGCGTGTGGCAGTGGTGCAGAATGGAATTATCGAAAACTATCGTGAGCTACGCGAACAACTCAAAGCTAGTGGACATCAGTTTCGCTCTGACACGGATACAGAAGTTATACCTCACTTAATCGCTCAACTTCTAAAAGAAGAAATTGCCCGCGAACCAAATAACACTGACTTTCATTTCTTAGAAGCAGTGAGAAAAGCGGTAAACGAACTCCAGGGGGCATTTGCGATCGCTGTTATTTGTGCTGACTACCCTGATGAACTGATCGTCGTGCGCCAACAAGCTCCTTTGGTAGTTGGTTTCGGACAAGGTGAGTTTTTCTGTGCCTCTGATACGCCCGCAATTATTTCTCATACCCGTGCGGTGCTACCTCTAGAAAATAGCGAAATGGCACGTCTGACTCCTTTGGGTATTGAGATTTACAACTTTGCTGGGCAGAGGTTGAAAAAACATCCCCGCTTACTCAGCTTGAATCCAATGATGGTAGAAAAGCAAGGATTCAAGCATTTTATGCTCAAGGAAATCTATGAGCAACCAGGAGTAGTCAGGGCTTGCTTGGAAGCTTACTTCAATACTGATTGGAATGCAGCTAGTGCTAATAATAATTCTCCAATTAATTTAGGTTTGCCAGCCGAATTGTACGCAGATTTAGAGCAAATTCAAATTGTCGCTTGCGGTACTAGTTGGCACGCAGCATTGGTAGGTAAATATTTACTAGAACAAGTGGCGCAAATTCCTACTCAGGTGCAGTATGCCTCTGAGTTTCGTTATGCTCCATCACCCTTAACACCCAATACCCTCACTATTGGCGTTACCCAATCCGGTGAAACTGCCGATACTTTGGCAGCTTTGGCAATGGAAAAAGAACGTCGTCAAGGAAAAGAACCAAAATATCATGCGCGGCTGTTAGGCATTACCAATCGTCCAGAAAGTACTTTGGGGCATATGGTACCGCATATCATTAATACCTTGGCTGGGATTGAAATTGGTGTGGCGGCAACGAAAACTTTTATCGCCCAACTGATGTCGTTTTATGCTTTGGCTTTGGATTTAGCTTATCGCCGTCAAACAGTTTCCTCAGACACACTAGAGGATATTCTCAAAGGCTTGCAGCATATACCTAAAGAAATTGAGGCGACTTTAGAAAGTCAAGAACATTTAACCGAGCAATTAGCACATGACTTTGCCGAAACTACAGATTTTATCTTTGTGGGTAGGGGGATAAACTTCCCGATCGCCTTGGAAGGAGCTTTGAAATTAAAGGAAATTAGCTATATTCACGCTGAAGGCTATCCAGCCGGAGAAATGAAGCACGGGCCCATTGCTCTATTAGATGCAAAAGTACCAGTAGTAGCGATCGCTATGCCTGGTAGTGTCTACGAAAAAGTTATCTCTAATGCCCAAGAAGCCAAAGCTCGCGATTCTCGATTAATTGGTGTAACTCCTGTTAAAGACGGAGAAGCAGCAGAAATCTTTAAAGATCTCATCCCTGTCTCTGCGGTAGATGAATTGCTATCTCCCATCGTGACAGTAATTCCACTACAACTATTGGCTTATCACATTGCTGCCCGTCGCGGTTTAGATGTCGATCAGCCGCGAAACTTAGCAAAATCAGTCACTGTAGAGTAAAGTAATACCAATATGTAAGTAATATTTGGTAGAAAAATTGAGATATTTCTGAATGTGATGACATTATTACATCCAGAAATATTTTTTTAGATGATCGCCTACGGTGCTGTGTCTATCTCACCAGCAATGATTGGTCAGAGGTCAGATTGCAATGACAGAATGATTTACGGCTAGTGAAGGTTTAAACTAGGCATTAAATTATATGAGCATAAATTTTACTTGAGGAAGTATTTATTAGTGGCTCGTGTTTGCAGAAATTAGGGGAGTTGTGAGGCCAAGTATCTGTGGTGACAATGAAGGTAAAATTTTCAGCTAATAGTGAGCAATTCCAAAATATAACTACTATCCGAGACACACTATTACCTAAATTGATTTCAGGCGAAATCCGACTTAAGAAAGCAGATCAATTATTCGATGCTGTTGCCTTATACAAATTTATCCACCTAATTATCACTTGTCTATAAATAAAAAAAGCAGGATATATACCATGAGCCAAAAAACAATTGATTCCAAAAATCTAACTATAGAAAAAATTTTTGAAGATTTTTATATTATTCCTAATTATCAAAGAGAATATATTTGGAAAGAAAAACAAGTATTGGAGCTTTTAAATGATGTATATAGTGAATTTCCTGCCTCTTCCAATATAGAATCCGATGAATATTTTCTGGGCAGTATTGTAATTTGTCCTAGTTCTGATGATACAGACAATGTGTATCAGGTAATTGATGGGCAACAAAGATTAACAACTTCTTATATTTTCTTTTGTGCTATTAAAAATTATATAACTAAGTTGCCAGAACATCAAAAGTTTGATGCGATTAAAAAATTAATTTTTTCAGAGTATACAAATGCACAAGGTCAAGACCAATCACGATACAGGATTAATCCTCAATATCCAGATAGTAAAAATATTTTGGAAGAATTTGCTAAAGATGAAATCAATATAGAAGGGATAGAAAATCAAAAAAATAATAAAACTGAATCTACAATTAATTTGATCTCAGCTTATCAAACAATAGAAGATTTTATTAAGGACAAGTTCAAAGACAATGAAATTCAAATAAAAAGATTTTATGCTCATTTTATTAAAAAAGTAAAGTTGGTTAGAGTTGAAACAACAGATATTAACCACGCCTTAAGAGTTTTTGAAACCATAAATAATAGAGGTGTTGGATTAGATTCTATGGATTTACTCAAGAATCTTTTGTTTAAACAAGTTGAAAAAGAAGATTTCTCAAAAATTAGTAATTCTTGGAAAGAAATAAAAAATGAATTAGATTCAGTCAAAGAAAAGCCTATGGATTTTCTAAGATACTTTATTCTAACTCAATATGATGTTGAAAGAGACAATGTCCAAACCAAAGAATATCAATGGTTACTGGAAAATAAGACTACTTGTAAATATGAAGAAAAACCATTTGAGTTTGTAGAGGAGTTACTAAAGGCTGCTAAAGCTTATAAATTATTAGTTGAAAGAAAAAATCCTGCTGATAATTCTGATAATCCGCATTTAGCTAATATTAAGTATTTAAGCCCTAATCTTAAACAACATTTATATATGCTATTAGCAGCACGGGATCTGCCGATGGAAACATTTACTCAATTGTGTCTCCATATTGAAAACTTTATCTTTATTTATAGTTTTCCTAACAATTCAATCAGTGAATTAGAAAAAATATTTATTAATTGGGGTCAAGAAATCCGTAAAATAGTAAAAAGCAAAGACAAAGAAGAGCAATTATCTAATTTAAAAGTTTTTATAGACAACAATCTTGGTGCACGTAAAGAAAATCTCAAGAAATCTTTTGAGAAAAAGTTTAATGAAGCAAGTCAATTAGACTTTAATTCAAGGGGAACAAATAAAAAGCCAACATCAAATGCTAATAAAAAAACAAAGTATATATTAGCAAAAATTTATCAGTATGTACAACTTATAGCTTACAGGGACAATGATGAATATAAAAATTTTACAACTTTTACTCAGAGTTCAATAGAAATTGAGCATATTTTACCACAAGATTTAAATTCTGAACCTGTTAGAACTTTTGATAAACCAGATGAAATTGAATCATATATCTATAAATTAGGTAATTTAGCTTTGATAGAACAACCTCTCAATGCTTCTATTCAAAATAGTTCATTTAAAGTCAAAAAAGGAGCTTATCAACAATCGAATTTACTTCTGACACAATGTATTTCTAAAAAGCCTACTATTGGAAGTAATACTGCAATTAATAGGGCTGTTGAAGACTTAATAAGTTTTCATGAATGGAATTCACAAGCAATTGATAAAAGACAAGAAATGCTAACAGCATTAGCATTGAAAATATGGTACGAGGAAGTATCTTTTGGAAAAAATGATGGCTGAATTATTATTGGCTTTGGAGTTTTCGGACATATCTATTGGTGAGACATTACCTTTCAAGCACGGCTATGAGTTATTTTCTGCAATCACCCATTTCTAACCTAAACTTCATAAATTTAGATGCATTTGGAATTAAATGATTTAATCATCCAAAGTTGCACTAGGCTACGTTCTTATTTACAATCAAATCCCAATATAAGCGATCGCACTCTCTGCGATGGCATTGGTACTAAGAGCGATTAGCTTTGCAGCCAGAAATCAATTACTGCTACTGCGATCGCATGGTCTTGATTTCTATAATCAATTCAGCGACCAACAACAAATACATTATGAAAACCGTATCTATCGAATTTCCAGATAGCGTTTTTTCTGCTCTCAGAAAAGACCCTGATGAATTTGCTCAAGAAATGAGGATAGCTGCTGCTGTCAAATGGTATGAAATGGGAGAGATATCTCAAGGGAAAGCAGCAGAAATCGCCGGCTTAAACAGAGCAGAATTTATTAATATTCTCGCTCGCTATCAAGTTTCTCCTTTTCAATACACTACTCAAGAATTAGCGGAAGAACTTGCTGCTCTAGATGAATAAAGTTGTAATTAATACTTCTCCTTTAATTGTCTTATTTAAAAGTCAGTTTGCCTACTTGCTGCCAGAACTATTCACTGAAATTATTGTGCCATCAGGTGTTTGGGATGAAATTGTCGAAGCGGGAAAAACTGATACAGCATCAAGACAATTACCTATATCTTCTTGGGCAAAAAGATTTACCCTCACCAGTGTCTCATCTTTAAATTCTAGCTTGGGGATTAGATCGTGGGGAATCTGAAGTTTTGAGCTTTGCTCTAGAAAATACTGGTTATCGAGCAATTATTGATGATGCTGCTGCTAGACGGGTAGCTAAAACCTTAAACATTCCATTTATGGGAACTTTAGGAATGCTCGTCTTGGCCAAGAAACAAGGTTTAATTTCTGAGATTTCACAACCAATTCAAGCTATACAAGATGCTGGTTTATGGTTATCTGACGACTTAATTCAGTTTCTCAGACAAAAAGCAGAAGAATAGATGTCATGGCGTAGCTTGCTTCCTGTAGGCTAGAGGAACGATTTTGCGAGAGTCCTACCCTTACGGGAAGCTGTACCTACGCTCTTGCGTGTAGCGACTTCTGTAAGTAGCCGCACCGCGTCTACGGACACGCTTCACGATTGCTCGCACAGGTTTTTATAATGCACTGTGACAAGATGGCGATCGCACTCTCTGCGATGGTATTGGTACTAAGAGCGATTAGCTTTGCAGCCTCAAATCAATGTTTATATTTGTATCAGGATTTTTGTGAAATGGTATAAAAAATCTATGGATGAAGTTGTCAAAAAAATTGCAGCGTTGGGATTACCTGGGATTATTTTAGTAATGGTTATGGCAACCACAGGTTTAACAGGTGCAGCAGCCATTACAGCGGCTTTAGCTTTGCTAGGTGGCCCAGCAGGGATGTTGGGTGGAATTGCTGTTTTGGGACTGACAGGTTTGATTACTGATGCTTTGGCGAAAGTCAGTTTAGAAGATTTGATCACAGCAATTTATTGTCAGCGCCGACAAAATGAGCCACATGGTAAATTGCTAGAGGAGATTGAGTCTTTGTTGCTGTTTGACGGCGACATGAAAGATAGGCTCAAGATGACTGTAACTGACGGATGCGGTTGTGCAACGGTAGTTAGTGCTAGTACAACAGATGATGCTAAAGAAGCGATCGCTATTTTAGAGAATGTTCCTGGCATGACTCGCGCACACCACAGAGATTTTAAGAGTTCTAATCCCATCATGAGGCTCAGAGATGGGACAGTAGTAAAAACTTGGAAAAACCTCGTTGGTGTTGACCATGTTTTTTTAGGGGATAGGAATGACAGAATGATTTACGGTGGATTTGTCGGTTGGATTCATAGTGAAGGGTTACAACAGGCGTTAACTCGGATTAGAAGAGATTTGACTTAAGGGAGTAGTGGCTAGTGGTCAGAAAAACCCTATTCGCGACACCTACTACCCAAACTCGAATCATGTGAAATTCTTGTCAAAGAAGCAGAAAATCTTTTAGCCAAGGTGATGTAATGCCAGAAATTAGCCGTTTTCTAGGAATTATTATCACCATGTATTATAACGACCATCCACCACCACATTTCCACGTTCGCTATAATCAACAAAAAGCGATTATTGATATCGAAACATTATCAATATTAGAAGGTAAACTATCTTCCAGATTATTATCACCTGTAGTTGAATGGGCAAACTTGCATAAAAGAGAATTGATGGACAACTGGGACAAAGCTAGACTCAACAATCCTCTAGAAAAAATTGAACCACTGGAGTAAATCGTGCTCAAAGATATTATTGCAGTTGAACCGAGAGAGGGTTATCAACTATACCTCAAATTTGAAGATGACAAACAAGGAATTATTGATATTAGTAAATTAATTTCCTTTACAGGTGTTTTTGCACCACTAAAAGATATTAACTATTTCAAACAAGTAAAAATCAACCCTGAATGGGGAACAATTTACTGGGAAAACGGTGCAGATTTTGACCCCGATGTACTTTATGCAGAAATTACGGGAGAAGCAATTAGTAATTATCAAATTACAGAAACAGTAAATGAACTTTGAACTATGCAGTGTTAGAGGTGGCCGGAGGGAGAAATTCTAATGATAACTGATTAACCGGACTTGGTATCACTTAATCCACAGAGAAACAAACTGGAAATCTTTGCCACTAAACAACCCGCGATCGCTCAATTTTAAATCGGGAATTACCAGCAGCGCCATGAACGAAAGCGTCATAAATGGTGCTAAGAGTTGAGAACCGAGATGTTTTGCCCAAGCATCCATTTGAGCATACTGTTTTGCAACTATGTAGCCGTCTGCATCACTCATCAACCCAGCTACAGGTAACTCAAGCACTTGGACAGTATTGCTTTGTGCTACAGCAATACCTCCTTTAGCGTTAATCACCGCATTCACCGCCGCACAGAGTTCCTCATCAGTTGTACCAACAGCCACGATATTGTGGGAATCATGAGCAACACTAGAGGCGATCGCTCCCCTGTGAAGTCCAAAATTCTGAATTAATGCTACGGCGGGTGGAGTATTTTGGTAACGGTTGACAACGGTAATTTTGAGAACATCATGTTCTATATCTGCGGTTACTTCGCCATTTTGCATATGGGCAGGTAGATGCTTTTCAGTTGTGATTAACTGTCCGTCAACTGCTGTCATAACGCGCACTGTTGAGCCATCTTCGGGAATGCGAAAATCTGCCACTTGTTTGGGGGTTGCGAGAAAGTGATTTATCGGTGTAACAGGCATAGATGCAAGCATAGCTTGTCCCGCTTCTGCTGCTAAAATCCCTTTGCAATAGGTAGATAATACGGTAAAGTCTTGTAAATTTTTTACCACAATTAAATCGGCAGGATCGCCAACTTGCAGCAATCCCACATTTATTTTGTAGTGCCAAACAGGATTAACACAGGCAATTTTCAGCACATTCATGACATCATGTCCTAATGCCACAGCACGCCGCACCAGTTCGTTGATATGCCCTTTGACTAAATCATTAGGATGCTTGTCATCGCTACAAAACATGCATTTATCTGGGTGGGAATCAATCAAACTGTGTAGTGTATCAAAATTTTTAGCTGCCGAACCCTCACGAATGATAATTTTCATCCCGAATGCAAGTTTATCTAAAGCTTCCGCCAACGTGCAGCATTCGTGGTCGGTAGTAATTTTAGCATTAGCATAGTTATGTGCTGCCTCACCACGCAATCCCGGTGCATGTCCATCAACTGGATGCCCTAATTCTTGGGCAACCCGAATTTTTTCCATCACCTCTGTTGTGCGATTTAAAACGCCGGGAAAGTTCATCACTTCGCTGAGGTAAGAGATGCCATCCTGCTCAAATAGTTCGCGAATTTCTTTGGCTGTTAGTTCTGCTCCTGCTGTTTCAAACCCAGTTGCAGGAACGCAAGAAGACGCACCAAAAACAATTGTAAAAGGTGTTTGGGCAGCATTGGCAAGCATAAAACGAATACCTGCTAACCCCAGAACATTGGCAATTTCGTGAGGATCGGAAACTGCTGCTACTGTACCATGTACCGTTGCCAAACGGGCGAATTCAGTTGGTACGAGCATAGAACTTTCGATATGAACGTGGGCATCAATAAAACCAGGCAGTATATATTGGTCGTAGTCTTGCCTATTTTCATGAGCGATCGCTTGGATGTGTCCGTTGTCGATCGAGACTGTTCCCGGAAATATGATTTTGTGGAGAACGTCTACGATGTTTCCAGAAATGCTAAAACTTGCCATAACCCACCTTCCGGCACAACAACGAGTGATGAAGAGATTCCCGTCTAGCTTAAGTATAAAATGATTTTATTCAAGTATTTTTACATATTATGAAGTTGTAATGTTGGCATTTTTATAGAAAATAAGCGCGAAAACCCTGTGCATAAATTTATGCCAGGGATGAAGCGCAATTGTAGCTTTCAAGCTACCAGTCACTTACCAGTTTGTGACTGAATGTATTGTTTGACAATGGCAGTAGATACATTACCCACGCTCGCAACGAAATAGCTGGGTGTCCAAGTCGAAGGAAGTCTTTTCAACCACTCGAACTCAATTCTTAGATCGTGAGACAATCTACCCTTGAATCTATGAGCAACTTTGGCAGCAGAATCATTAACTGTGACATTAACTAGTAGATGAAAACGATTAGCCCACATCACTGAAAAGCGTAATCGTCAAATGCGGTATGCAGTGAATAAAGCAGCTAGGATTATAGTTAACTACTGCATCCAAAATGGAATTGGTAATATTGTCTTTGGATGGAATAAAGAAATTAAAAATGGTGTTAATCTTGGTTCTCAAAACAATCAGACTTTCGTCCAAATCCCTACCGCTAAGTTAAAGGAAAGGATATTTCAACTTTGCCAAATATACGGCATTGAATTTGTGGAAACTGAGGAGAGCTACACCAGCCAAAGCAGTTTTTTAGATGGTGATGTTTTACCTGTATTTGGCAACAAGTCAGAAGGGTGGAACTCATCTGGTAAACGAGTTAAGCGCGGTCTATTCGTAACTGCAAAAGGCATTGAGGTCAATGCGGATTGCAATGGTAGCGCCAACGTACTTTTAAAGGTAAAGGAACAGCTAAATTTAGATTTAGCCAAGACCTATAGGGGACTTTTGACTGTCCCACAGAGAGTATTTCTCTGGAAGAATAACTGTAAAAAGCTACGGGGAGTGGCTACCCTTCGGGAACGCCAAGGGCGAACAGCCCTCCCCGTAGCAACAGTTTGAATCCCCGCACTTTTTCAGTCGGGGAGAGTCAATCAATCTCCACAAGTTCCTCACAATTTCCTCAAAATTTGTTTCTATATTTGAAAATGAAAAGCGGTTCTAGTTAAAATTATAATTTTTTGTAAGATTTTAAATAAATTAAAAAATTTCACTGCTAGGCATTTACGTTTGTTTGCGTTCGACTACTGATTAGGTTCCTTGGCTTCGATAAATACCAAACTATTCTCGATGCTTAGTTTAGTTGCTTTGTTATTCAGGTAAAGCCTGGAGGAAGGTAAGTGAATGAAAATTAATATATTCCAAGATCTCACTGCTTGTCAGCAGGCTTACCAAGTATTGCAACAAGCTTACGAGGAGTTAGAAAGACGAGTACAAGGACGAACTAGCGAACTCCAGCAAGTTAACGAGGAATTGCAAACAGCTTTAGAAGAATTAAAAATCACTGAAGAGGAATTGCGCCAGCAGAATGAAGAACTGATTGAAAGTCGTCAAGTTATAGAGTTAGAACGTCAGCGTTACCAAGATTTGTTCGAGTTTGCTCCAGACGGGTATTTAGTAACTGACATTTGGGGAAATATCCGAGAGGCAAACCGTGCAGCAGCTACCTTGCTTTGTGTAAAACAGGGGCATCTGATCGGCAAACCACTGCTCATCTTTATTACCAAGCCAGAACGCAAGGCTTTTCGGACTCAATTAGCACAGTTGCAGAAGGTGCAGAACTGGGAAGTTTACCTGAAGCCACACAAAGGAGATCCTTTCGCCACGATGGTTGCTGTGAGTAGTATAGATGACGAACAGGGTCAGCAAGTAGGCTGGCGCTGGCTGCTGCGCGACATCAGCCTTCGCAAGCAGATGGAACAAAGGTTGCAGGCTACCCACGATCAATTAGAAAAGCGAGTCGAAGAACGAACTGCTTCTCTAGAGCAGACCAATCGGCTCCTGCAACAGGAAATCGGTGAACGTCAACGGGCAGAAGCCACCTTGCGTCAATCGGAAGCAAAATATCGCACCTTGTTCAATTCGATGGATGAAGGATATGGGATCGCCGAAATAATTTTGAATGAAAACGGTGAGCCAGTTGATTATCGGATGCTTGAAGTCAATCCGCAATTCGAGAGGTTAACTGGACTGTCAAGCGAAGTGGCATTGAGCGGCAAAACCATTCGAGAAATCGCGCCCGAACTCGAAGAACACTGGTATCAAATTTACGGACAAGTCGGGCTGACAGGTGAGCCAGTGCGGTTTGAGCAATGTGCCGCAGAGTGGGGTCGTTGGTATGACGTGTATGCGTTTCGCATTGATGAACCGGAAAAACGCCACGTCGCCATTCTTTACAACGAAATCACCGCTCGCAAACGCCGCGAAGCAAACAGTGCCTTTTTAGTCGAAATCGCTGAAGATTTTTCGCGTCTGTCGTCTGTCGAAGAGATCATCCAAACCCTAGGTGCGAAAATTGGCGCATATCTAAACGTGACTACCTGCAACTTCTGCGAAGTAGACGAATCTTGCGATGAGGTGGTGTATCTCGGTTGCTGGAATGTAGAAGGCGTGCCGCGCGTGCCAGAGAGGATTTGCCTTTCAGAACAGGTAAGTGAGGATTTCTTGCGCCGCGTTCATGCCGGCGAAACCATCGTTAGCAACAACACGCAAACCAACCCAGTCACAAACGCCCAAGCCAACGGTGCGATTGGGGCGCTGTCGTTCATCACCGTGCCGTTCCACAAGGATGGCGAGTGGAAATACCTGTTCTCCATTCATGATATAGTTCCGCGCACTTGGCGCAAGGACGAAATTGAGTTGGTGCGCGAATTGGCGAATCGCACTTTCCCGCGTCTCGAACGCGCCCGCGTCGAAGCAGCCGTGGCAGCAGACCTCAAAGATACGCAACTGTTGCATAAACTGAGCGCACGACTGATTTCTGAAGACAACATTCAAGTGCTTTACAATGAGATTGTGACAGCTGCGATCGCGCTGATGCGGGCGGATGGCGGTAGTTTGCAAATTCTGGATGAAGCGACGCAAGAACTGATGCTACTTGCCACGCAGGGCTTTGACCAAACAATGATCGAGCATTTGTATAGGGTTGACACCCGTTTCAACACGTCCTGTGGTATTGCGCTGGCAAGCGGCGAGCGATCGTTCATTAATTTCGATGTTCCGGAGAGTGACGATCCGGATAGTCATCTGCGAATGCATCTCAACGCTGGATACCTTTGTGCGCAATCAACCCCACTCATCTCTCGGTCTGGCAAACCGATTGGAATGGTTTCAACCCACTGGCACAAGCACCACCGATCAAGCGATCGCGAACTGCGTTTTCTGGATTTGCTGGCGCGTCAGGCTGCTGACTTGATTGAGCAGCGACAAGCAGAGCTTGAGATCCGCAAATTTGTTTCCCTGGCCGATAACAGCACGGATTTTATCGGTATGTGTGACATGAATTTTGTGCCGTTCTATGTCAACCCAACAGGTATGCAAATGGTCGGGCTGAATGATACCCGCCAATATAGCGAAATCCCAGTCAGGGAATTTTTCTTTCCTGAAGATCAGGACTTTATCATCAATGAATTTTTCCCGCGTGTTTTGCGTGAGGGACGAGCGGAAGTAGAAATTCGTTTCCGTCATTTCCAGACGGGGGAAGCATTATGGATGCTTTACAGTGTTGTTTGCATCAAAGACACGAACGACCAGCTAATTGGTCTGGCAACCATTAGCCGCAATATTACCGATCGCAAACTTGCCCAAGAGAAAATCAAAGAACAGGCAGCCCTGCTTGATGTTACTACCGATGCCATTTTTGTCCGCGATTTAGAATGTCGCGTCTTATACTGGAACTCTGGTGCGGAACGGCTTTACGGTTGGCAGGCAGCAGAAGTACTTGGTAAAAATTGTTGCGATTTTTTATACAAACAAATATCACCATCTGTGGAAGAGGCTCTCAAAACTGTTGTTGAGCAAGGAGAATGGCATGGCGAGCTAAATAAAATCACAAAATCGGGGCAAGAGATTGTCGTCGAAACTAGCTGGACACTAATGCGGGATGAAGCAGGAAAACCAAAATCCATTCTCTCTGTTGATACTAATATCACCGAGAAAAAACAACTCCAAGCCCAGTTTTATCGAGCACAGCGGCTAGAGAGCTTGGGTACTCTAGCAAGCGGTATTGCCCATGACTTGAATAACATACTCACGCCCATTTTGACAGTAGCTCAACTGCTGCCACTTAAATTTCCCAATCTGGACGAAAAAAATCGGCAACTGCTGACAATCTTAGAAGATAATTCTAAACGTGGTGCCGAACTCGTCAAGCAAATTACAGCGTTTGCACGGGGAGCAGAAGGAAAGCGCGTTCCTCTCCAACCAAGACACCTGTTAAAAGAAATTGAGCAGGTTATCAAAAGTACATTTCCTAAATCAATTGAAATCTGCATTCATATACCAACGCCAAATCTTTGGACAGTTTTGGCAGATCCTACGCAAATACATCAGGTGTTGATGAACCTGTGTGTAAATGCTCGTGATGCTATGCCTAATGGGGGAACTCTCAGTATTTCTGCTCAAAATTTCCACGTGGATGAAAACTATACCAGGATGAATTTGGAGGCAAAAGAGGGTAACTACGTGCTGATCACCGTATCGGATACAGGATGCGGTATGGCACCAGAGTTATTAGAGCGAATTTTTGAACCCTTTTTCACAACCAAAGAACCGGGTAAAGGCACAGGATTGGGGCTTTCCACTTTAATTGGTATCATCAAAAATCACGGTGGTTTTGTCAAAGTATATAGTGAGGTGGGTAAAGGCAGCCAATTTCAGGTATACTTGAGCGCCATTGACACATTGGTAACACAGGAAACTGATGACTCACAGACGGTGAGAGGAAACGGCGAATTAATTCTAGTTGTGGATGACGAAGCATACATTCGAGAGATTACCAAAACCTCGCTAGAAGATTTCAATTACAGAGTTCTGATTGCCAGTGATGGGACTGGAGCCTTCTCACTCTATGCCCAACATCAAAATGAAATCACCTTAGTGTTGATAGATATACAAATGCCGTCTATAGATGGATTCCAAGCAATTCGCATTCTGCAAAAAATGAATCCATCGATCAAAATTATTGCCTTTAGTGGGCTTGCCTCCAACCAGAAGCTTTTAGAAGCTAGTGGGATTAATGTGCAAGCATTTTTATCAAAGCCCTACACCATTAAGGAATTATTGCAAACCATTCAAGGTGTCTTAAGTGTGCCTTAAAAAATTGGTATTAAAGATCAATTCAAAGTAAGTCAATAGCATCCAACGCTGCTAAGGGAGTTTGTGTGTCTATCCATGAAACCTGTGCTTCTAGCTTGTCACAACACTCACGCACTAAACGCAAACCAGCATCTAAGGTCAATTGAGCAGTTGTTGGGGTAAACTCTTGCAATATAGTGGCTTCTATTGTCTGATAGCGATCGAGGTCTTGGCTCAGTTTTGCCAAAAAATTCGCTCCTTCGCCAGCATCTGCGATCGCCTCCCCCATCGCAAACTGCAAAATTGAATCGACGTAAGCCTTAACTTTGGGATTTTTGACTCCCTCTGTAGCTGAGGTATAGAGCAATTCACCATTTAGGTATTCAAAATCTGGTACATAAAGGCGATCGCCTACTAATTCAAATATCTGCATTCCTCTAGTTGGTCTAACTGTTATGCGATCGCGCCTAACTCGATTCGCCGCATTCTCAAGCAGTACAATTACAGCTAGAATTACCGTTGGATAGTTACTATCTATACATCTTATTTCCACAGTGC
Organism: Chlorogloeopsis fritschii PCC 6912; assembly: GCF_000317285.1. Classification (GTDB taxonomy): domain Bacteria; phylum Cyanobacteriota; class Cyanobacteriia; order Cyanobacteriales; family Nostocaceae; genus Chlorogloeopsis; species Chlorogloeopsis fritschii. The sequence goes on from NZ_AJLN01000141.1 coordinate 80,319, forward strand.
CGACTTTGTTGAGTCGGACTGGATTCCAAGCTGACTTGAGTAAACTTCCTCCCGCTTCTAGAAACAGATGAGGTTCAATTCCAGCTTTTTCCATTGCTTGTAACCAAGCATAGTAACGAGCAAATTGCTGTTCAACTAAATCCTCCACACTCTCGGCATAAGGCATGAGTCCACCCACTGGCTGTAAATGAGTGTAAACTCCTTCCCAGCCAAAGGTTTGGCTACCTCGATAACGAATTGTATGCGAGGCTAGCCCGATCGCACCTCCTTCATAAAAGGGACAAGCCCGCGTCAGGGAAATAAGTGCTGAGTCGCAAGCTGTAGCTAAATTGTAGATATTCAGTAGTTCCTCTCGCTGTGCTGATGTCGAGTTGTAAGATACTGCAACACGAGGATCGATTACTCCAGGTGGGACTTCCAAATGCAGGTGTGTACCAGTACATTTCCCGGCGTGCAAAAATTTATCATAGCCAATAGTCCGCGCTTGGATATGGTAATTTGGGCGATCGCGCATCACTGGCATAATATGCAAAGGATAGCTAGACAGAGGGTAAAGCCGCAAATTCATCTGTCGCGCCACAGCAAGTGCCAATTTGAGATTTTTGAGATATTCTCTTGCTAGTTCTGTACCAGTATCGGCAGGAGGTGTGTTAATTTCTACCATACTTTTGACGAACTCCGGCACAAAGTAATTTGGATTTAAACCTTGTGCTTGCGCCATTAAGTGACAACCCTGCAAAAATTCATCAGCGCGATTGCTAAGATAACCAGCCTCATCAACCAGAAAAAACTCTTGCTCAAGACCGATACGACGCTTTGCTACACCCATCTCAACCTCTTTTTCTCGCACTACGTGTCTTGAAAAAATAAGTTCTTATAAAACTCCTAATTTTAATTATGGGGATTTCCCCCAACCTTGTTCCCTTTTAATTCTTGGTGGATCTTGGTGCATCAGGGGACGCAAACCATTTAATCCAGCAGCGATCGCCGAACCATTGTGAACAACTGTAGCTGCTAGTGGGTGTAATCCTACTGTTGTTGCTAGTCCTAAAGCTGCTAGGTTTGGAATGACTGCCAAACCGATATTTTGCTGAATCACTGCTTTGGTTTGGCGGGCGATCGCTATTGCCTCTAAAAAACTGGTTAAGTTATTATCCATCAGCACAACATCAGCAGTTTCTCTCGCCACCTCAGAACCATCACCAAAGGAGATGGAAACATCAGCATAAGAAAGAGCCACGGAATCATTTAAGCCATCACCCGTAAATGCTACTATTTTACCTGATTCATGTAATTTGCGTATAATTGCGGCTTTTTGTTCTGGAAATGCTTCGGCGTGGACTCTCGACAAAGGAATGTCAAGTTCGCGGGCAACAGCGATCGCCCTTTGCTGGCTATCTCCGGTTAACAGATGAATTTCCATACCGTATGCTGTTTGCAGTTTTTGGATGACTGCCGAGCTTTCTAGACGGAGTGGATCTGTGTAAGAAATTACTCCTTGAAATTCGCGATCAACTCCAACATACAGCAAAGAATCATGGGCAGAAATGCGGCAATTGAGGTGATAAGGACAATCTGCCTCGTTGCAAGGATGTGGTTCATAAAGACAGTCAAGGGGAATGCCACACTGATGTAAAAAGCGATCGCTCCCCACTACAACTTGTTTGCCATCAATCTCAGCCTGCACACCCAAACCAATTTCATACGTCCATTCCTGACGTGGCAGAACTTCTACACCTTGTTTTTCGGCATAGCGCACCACTGCTTCAGCAACGGGGTGAGTAAGGCGTTGTTCGGCAGCGGCTGCCAATTCTAACACCCTACGCGCAGACATTCTGCCTGCGACTGTTTCCACCTGCACAACCTCGATATCTCCTTTGGTTAAGGTGCCTGTCTTATCAAAGACTAAAGTATCTACTTGTGCCAATTTTTCTAAAGCGTGTCCGCTGCGAATCAGAACTCCGTGCCTGGTGGCATGATGCAACGCTGCTAAGAAAGTTGTAGGCACACAAACGCGAATGCCGGTAACAAAGTCGAGAGTGAGAATAGATGCGGCTCTTGCAGGATTCCGAGTTGCAGCCAAGACAATACCAGCAAAAATTAGTGCAGGTACTATTGCTTTGTCAGCAACGGTGGCAGCGTAATTCCCCATTCTTGTATCGTGAACGGGAGCCTGTTGCACTAACTCAATACTTGCTCCAGCACGGGTAGCAATGCCTACACGTTCGGCTATGATGTAAATTTCTCCTTCACGAACTAAAGTTGAGGCATAAACCGATTGTCCTGGTTTACGCACAACTGGCATAGATTCACCAGTAAGTTTTTGTTGATCGAGCAAAGCTGTACCATGCAGGATTTTACCGTCTACAGGAATTTGCTCGCCCGGATAAACTATGACTGTATCTCCAGGTTTAACTTCGGTTGCTTGAATGTGTTTTTTCTGTCCATTTGGTTGTTCTACCCAAGCATAATGCCCCAAAGATTCGAGTAAATCTGCGGCGCGATTGTGGGTGACTCGTGCTGTGCGATCGCGGATTGTATCCCCAATTTCATGCAGTGTCATTACCAAAGCTGGCGTGAGTAAATTACCTTGAAGAGAAGTTAAGGCGATCGCAATCAAATCTAGGCAATCTATATTTAATTTCCGTTCTGTTAAGATGCTGGCATAAGCACGTTTGGCGATGGGTAAAGCGGCAAATCCCACAGTTGCAGCGATGATTGCTCTGGGGATTGGAAATCCTAAGCCTAGTAAAGCCAAAATAGCAGCGAAAGCAGGCAATTTAATTTCACTATCTTCTTTTTTCTCTGCTTTGGTTTTTGGCTTTTGAATTTTATCTGTTCTCCGATGGGAATCTAAAACTTCATTCCAAAGCCCCTGTTCCCTGTCACCTGTTCCCTGTTCCCTTTTATTTTGCCTTGCCTCTTGAATCAAGCACCCTAGATACGCTGGCATGAAGTCATTTCCGGCACAACTAGGAGATATCTGATAACTAATAGCAATAGAAGCTGCTTGTCGATTGAGGCGTACTCCAATCACTCGGCTATCTGATTCAAGTAAATGAAGCAAATTATCAGCATAGTCAGGGTTATCAGCTAGCAAGGGAACCCGAAATCTCACCCGTCCTGGAATTGTATGCACTATATGATAATTGATTCCAGCATTGATTTGTGGCTTCTGAAGGGTTGCTAGCTTACTTGTTTTTGACTTGGAGGCGATCGTCATCATCATTTCCCTGGCTGTTTTGCGGTGATTTGATGGCTGAGAATTTATCCGTGATGGATTTAAATATTCCACTGACTAACTAATTCACGGCATGATGAGAGAAAGCACGCAACTGTGAATATAAATCTATTTAATAGTGTTAGTAATTAATTTCTATTAAATGCAATCATTTTTAAAGATAGAAGCATTTACAGACGCTTTTTGCCAAAATTAGCGCTCTCTTTTCTCAGAGTATTTTCGGTTTGTAATGTATTCGTAAAAAATATTTTTTAATAAAAAATTCAGTTTTTTTGCATCCAAACTCAACTATATTAAAAATTATTCTCAGCTAACCTAAAAGCTTGTGTACTAAATTGACAATTACCCTAGTCTTGTTTTGCCTGATAGCAATTAAAGCAAAGCACGTTCATGACTGGTGTGCAAATAAATTTCAGGTAAATATAAATACTTTTACTTTAGCAATTTGCACAATTTATTAAATGAATAGGATTTGTCAATCATAATTTTTACATATTTTTACATAGATATTTATACAAGCCTTGGCATAACTTAATCAGCGGAGAAAACAAAAGTAAATAATAACACTAATTAATAAAAGGGAACGGGGTTGGGGGAACAGAAAATATGAAAACAAATGCTGCTTTGAGGAATGTTCAATACAAACAAATGAATTTGTAATTACGGTATTTATTGATATTAATTCTTAATGGTATTTAGATTAAGTACCACAGTCAGCTTAATGTTGCCAGTGAAACATCCCATCATTGATTTGTTTGTGAACAAGAAATGCCATGAGTGTGAAACTATCGGTGCTGAAACCCGGCAAAACAGCTACCATCGCTTCCATAGACGCGAACGAACCTGGGTTGTTGAGACGACTAGAAGCAATGGGCTTCAAAATTGGACAGCAGGTAAAGGTACTGCGCAAAGCATGGTTGAATGGGCCACTACACGTGCGAGTGGGATTAACTACAGAAGTGGCAATGCGGCGGCATGAAGCAGATGGAATTATTGTGAACGTACAGGACTGAGAAAAAAGAGGTGTGGAATGGCACATTGTCATAGTTCTAATTCAGGAATCGCCTCGCTGACATCGAAGCCTGGAGTAAAGCGAGTCGCTGTCATGGGGATGCCCAATGTAGGTAAATCCACATTGTTTAATCGTATTACAAAGGCAGGAGCCTTTGTAGGTAATTGGCCTGGTGTGACAGTTGACTTGCTGGAGGCAGAAGTCGAACTAGATGGACAAAAGGTGGAGTTCGTCGATCTGCCAGGAATCTATGACTTGGAGGGTTACTCTGAAGATGAGCGAGTCGTGCAAAGCTTTTTTGAAACCTATCCAGTAGATTTGGTATTAGTGATTCTTAATGCTGCTCAGATTGATCGCCAGATTCGTCTACCCTTGCAAGTGAAAGCCTTGGGAATGCCAGCTGTAGTGATTCTGAACATGGCAGATGAGGCGAAACATTTTGGCATCAAAATAGATGAGCACAAACTAGCAGAAAAGCTAGAAATGCCTGTGGTACTGGTAAGTGCTAAGTATGGTAGTGGCTATGCGATCGCCCTCCACAAAATTACTCAGGAATTAGCACAAGAACGAGTTCCCATTGCCCCCATAGAACTAAAACGCCAGATTGAAGCCCATCCCTCGATACCAGAATCGCAAATTCAGGAAGTTCTAGCAGACACGGTGGAAATGCCCTCGCGCTTATTCAAGACGTTGACAGAACGTTTAGATGCAGTATTGCTGCATCCGCTACTAGGGCTACCGTTGTTCTTCCTGTCTATTTATTTGATGTTTGAGTTTGTTTGGCTGGTGGGATTGCCATTACAGGATGTAGCCGATGCGATAACGGGATGGTTGCAGGAGGTAGCTATTGCTCCGGTGACAGTCAATTTATCAGAGTTTTGGCGGGGTTTTCTGGTAGATGGGCTTTATGGTGGATTAGCTACGGTGGCATCATTTATTCCCTTAGTCATCACATTTTTCTTCATGATGGCGATCGTGGAAGATAGCGGTTACTTCTCCAGAGCAGCCTACATGATGGATTCCCTGATGTATCGCTTTGGCATGGATGGGCGTAGCTTTGTGTTGCTGATTATGGGGTTTGGGTGTAATATCCCGGCAATTATGGGAACGCGAGTGATGCGATCGCGGGCATTGCGCTTGCTAACAATTTTGATTGTTCCCTTTGCCCTCTGTTCGGCACGGTTAACAGTATTTGTGTTTATTATTGATGCCCTCTTTGATCGCACTTGGGGGCCATTAGTACTATTCTCACTTTACCTGTTCAGTTTCCTAGTAGCACTGCTAACTGGATTAATAATGAAAGGGCATTTTCAAAACCGGGAGCCATTTGTGATTGAACTGCCTCCCTATCGCTTTCCCACACTCCAGCAAATCTTGCTGCGAGGATGGGGTGAATTGAAGCACTTCCTGCAACGGGCGACAGGATTTATTACAGCAGGGGTGGCTGGTGTTTGGCTGTTGAGCAATCTACCTCAAGGTACGGCAAACCCAATCGGGATGCTAGTAACCATCCCACTTTTGGTTGGCATGGTTACGGGTTGGGATGCGGTGAAAGGATTCTTGCAGCGAGCAGGTGGATTGATTGCGATCGGCGTGTTAGGCGTCTGGTTGCTAACCCATTTACCAGGTAATGAGAACGTCAGCTATGCCACTCGCATTGGAGAATTTTTCGCCCCTATTCTAAATCCGGCTGGTATACCTAAGGAGTTAACTGTTGCTTTGATTTTTGGGTTCATTGCCAAGGAAATTTTAGTCGGTTCTCTAGCAACCATTTACAATCTCACCGATCCTAATGCTGTTCAGGCAACCCTAGCTCAGACAATTTCACCAATTCAAGCTTACAGTTTCATGCTCTTTTGTCTGCTTTACACCCCTTGTTTGGCAACAGTCGCTACTATCCGCAGCGAATCTAAGAGTATCCGGTTTACCCTTCTATCAGTTACCTACGGTTTAATCTGGGCATGGGTTGTGAGTACGCTGTTTTATCAAGGGGCGAGGTTGTTAGGGTTGAGCTAGCAATTGCAGACATGGTAGATATACAATGTCTTTCTCACCTCGTATCATTTCACAAAACTCTGATACAAATACAGGCGGTGTAGAGACGCGATATATCTCGTCTCTACAAAGGTTTTGGCATTACGCAAAATTATTTTCACGCTGAGACGTAAGGCTTCTTGCGGAATTAACTAAGCGATCGCAACTATAAATTACAGAATTCTATCTTAGGAAGGTTGCAGTCTCTGCAACCTTAATATCTTATTTTATTCACTCAAAAACCTTACAGAATAAAATTATTGTGTTGCTGTCACTTTCTATTCACATTCGTTTTCCACACTGAATGTAGATGGAATTGATTATAGTTTTGTCATAATTAGCTTACAAGCTTTAGTTTTTAACATACCTTGCTAATCTGAGTATTTTCGTATCAATAATCAACTAAATAACAGTAAATAGGTAATTATGAGTGAGAGGGAAATGATATGTCTGTTAACCATCTTTTAGGAGAATCTACACCAGTACAAAGCAATTATCATTCTCTGACAAATTTTAATGAAACAAAACTAACTCAAGCAAACCTGAACGTAGAAAAGCCTAATGGAGAAATACTGAATAGAGAAAATTTAAATGGAGCATCTACTCCCGATCCAGCAATGATTGTGGCTCCTATTATATTTTTAGCAATGGCAGGGGTAATTGCTTCTCAGAAATTTAAGCTCTTTCATCAGTTTAATCGACTAAATAATTTACAACAACATTCTTGTCAAAACTGCCGTTATTTCTCAAATAATAAATATCTCAAGTGCGCTGTTAATCCCACTATCGCATTAACAGACGAAGCAAAGAATTGTCACGACTATCATCCCCAAAAACCACTAAAAACTACTTGGTTTTCCCGTTTTACTAATAAAAAGTCTAATTAATTTGTCATTATCTCAATTCAAATAAAATATGAAAGCATTTTAAATGCTGCTAATAGCTATTAGCCATTAGCTATTAACTACTAACTGTTTTGAGTTTTGCTACAGCACTTCCACACGCCATTATCATGGTTATTTGCAAAAAGGTATAAATGTCTTTACACCGCAGAGATTTTCTGATTTACTCAGGTTTGGGAGCAGTTTCCAGTGCCTTATTAAGCGTTGCCAGCTGTAGCAATAAGTTAATGGCAACTAATACGAAAGTAACGGAGGATGAGGCTGGAAGTGAAGATGATTGGGAAAAAGTACGCGCTCAATTCAATTTAGATCCAAACTACATCCACATGGCAGGCTTACTGCTAACTTCCCACCCAATACCAGTTCAAGAAGTAATAGAAAAACACCAACGCGAGCTAAATCAAAACCCAACACTGTATTTAGAACAGAACAATTCCCAACTTACACAGGAGGTTCGGAATACAGCCGCAAACTATATGGGTGCGAAATCTAGCGATATTGCCCTCACTGACAGCACGACAATGGGAACTGCACTAGTAATCAACGGTTTGCAAATCCGTGAAAATCAGGAGATGCTAACTACTGAATTTGACTATTACTCCACCCACGAGTCATTGCGCTACAAGGCGGCACGTGCAGGAGCAAGAGTGCGAGAAATACCCCTCTACCAAAATATTCAAAAGGTTTCAGAAGATGAAATTGTCGATACGCTCACTAACGCTATCCGTTCAGAAACCCGCTTAGTAACGGCAACGTGGGTACATTCCAGCACTGGTTTAAAAGTTCCCGTGCGTCGAATTGCTGATAGATTAGCAGAAATTAATGCTAATCGCACCGAAAGCGATCGCGTACTTTTATTTGTTGATGGAGTGCATGGTTTGGGCGTGGAAAACGCAACCATGGGCGACTTGAATTGTGATTTCTTCACTGCAGGAACCCATAAATGGCTATTTGCGCCTCGTGGTACTGGGGTAATTTGGGGTAATCCCAGATCTCAAGCTGCTATCTCACCGACGATTCCTACTTTCACGCGTACAGGCGACTGGGGAGGGAGAATGACACCAGGTGGATTTAAGCCGTTTGAGCATCAGTGGGCGCAAGCAGAGGCTTTTAGATTTCATCAACAACTTGGTAAATCAAGAGTGCAAGAGCGTATCCATAGTCTTTGCCGTCAGTTAAAGGAAGGGCTAGCTAATATGCAGCACGTAACCCTTTATACGCCTATGTCAGAAAACCTTTCCTCCGGTATTGTCTGTTTTGATGTAGATAATCTCAGCCCCGTGCAGGTGGTGCGGCAACTCCGGCAGCGCAATATCATCGCCAGCGATACACCTTACTCACCTTCTCATGCTCGTCTGACACCAGGAGTATATAACACGCCTCAGGAAATGGAGCAGGTACTAAGAGCCATTCGGGATTTAGCATGATGTTTAATTTTGCCAACTATCCTGTTTGGATCAACCTCGTCATATTTGCCTTGGCAGGTGGTGTTGTTTGTTTCAGTGGTGCGCGCTTATCTATCTACGCCGATACGATTGCCGATCGCACTGGTTGGGGGCGAGCATTTATTGGCGCATTATTGTTGGGTGGGGCAGCCTCATTGCCGGAAATTGGAACTACAACAACAGCATCAGCGATCGGTAATGCACCTTTAGCTGCTAACAACCTGTTGGGAGAGATAGGGATGCAGATGGCTATTCTAGCCTTAATTGATCTGGTAATGGTCAAAGGTGCGCTTACCTTCTTTGCTCCCCAACCAGTGCTAATGCTGGGTGGCGTCATCCTGGTGACACTCCTTGGCTTAGTCTTAGCTGCAAATGCTGTAGGAGAATTGGTGTCGCTGTTTGGAATTGGGTTATGGTCAGTAATTGTATTCGGTGCGTACCTAATCTCGCTATATACAATCCAGAGATATGAAAGGCAAGATTACTGGCGGGCGGTAACTTTACCCCATCAGCCAGCAGCAGAATCAACACAACAAAGACGGCAAGAACAACTGCATCAGTTGTCGCTCAAAAAAATTTTTTTATATTTTGCTGTGAACAGCTTTTTTGTTTTAATAGCAGGATGGATTTTGGCACAAATCGGAGATGCTCTTGGGGAGCAAACAGCAATGGGAAGCAGCTTTATCGGAGCTACTTTGCTTGCCCTTGCCACTTCCTTACCAGAAGCGATTACTACTATTAGTGCTGTGCGCTTAGGTGCATTTGATTTAGCTATTTCTAATATTTTCGGCTCCAATGCCCTCACTGTATCTCTGTTTTTCATTGCAGATATTTTCTATCGCGAAGGAACTATTTTTGCAGCCATGGATCGCCCGTCTATGTTTATGGGTGCCTTGGCTATTGTCCTGACTTGTGTTTTTCTATGGGGATTACTGGAGCGAGATAACCAAACTATCTACCGGATGGGAGTAGATTCCACAATTGTCATCAGTATCTACTTTGGTGGTTTGTTGCTACTTTATTCTATCAACAATGGAGTACTTACATAATCTTGCTAGTTTTTTGACACAACTAGGTTTACTGGGTGCGATCGCCTTTTTCAAAGAATTTGCTGAGTCAAAAACAAGATCCCCGACTTCTCTAAAGAAGTCGGGGATCTGTATCTCTAAATTTTTCCAATTCAAATAGGATGACTATAGTTGCAATTGTTGCGAATAGTTAGTGATAATGTCAGTTAACCCTAAATCTTCTTTCAAGTCAAATCATGAAAGCAAAACACGCTATCAATCTCAGCAAAGGGCTAACTTTCTTCTTTATCTTGGGACTTATGTTAGTCTACCAAAACTTTACTCTTGGGGCTTGGGTATATTTAGCACTTCACAGTACTTACGGTTTTCTTTGGCTACTAAAAGATAGTCTGTTTCCAGACAAAAAGTGGGAGCAAGAAGTTTCTATCTTACAAGGTATTTTTATATTTACTCTAGTGAACTTATATTGGATAGCACCTTTTATTCTCATTAGTAGTGGCAATATACCACCACTACCATTAGTAGCAGCAGCCATTTCTTTGAATATTTTTGGTGTTTTTCTACACTTTGCTAGCGATGCTCAAAAATATTACACTCTTAAGTACCAACCGGGACTAATTACCGAAGGATTATTTGCTCGTTGTCGCAATACAAATTATTTGGGAGAAATATTTATTTATACCGCTTTTGCCATGCTGACTCAACACTGGCTGCCATTCGCGATTCTTGGAGTATTTATCAGCACAGTTTTTATTCCCAATATGCTCAAGAAAGACAAATCTCTATCTCGCTATCCTGATTTTGATGAATATAAAAAGCGTTCTGGGCTTTTGTTCCCCCAACTGTTTACCGTAGACATTTCCAAACAAGAGAAGACTGCCGTTGAGAATACTCTTCAGTAACCTGCCCTAGCAATGAAAAAGTTGCCTAGTGCGTCTAATCAACTAACATAAGTACAATGTCTGTCAAGGTGCGGCAACAGGTGAGCAGCCATGTTAGAAAATACCCCTACTGAACCGTATGTGCCATTACCCCCAACTCAGACAGAACTACCCTACGATGATGGTAAGCAAATGGAAAGCCAACGGCATAGGTTGCAAATGGATTTGCTGATTGATGTCTTAATGCCTTGGCTGGAAGAAAGAGAGGATGGGTTTGTAGGTGGCAATATGTATGTCTACTACAATATGGCGCAAGTGCGGCACAAAATGGCAGTTGCTACAACAGAGATGCCCTCGCGCCCATTACTACCTTATGCAAAGCCAGAAAAAGAACATATACAAATTGACAAAGCCGTCTATATCAGCGATTCTATACTGCACAGTCTCAACTTTAAAGGGCCAGATTTTTTTGCGGTTTTAGGAGTACCAAAAGGAGAACGTCGCAGTTGGGTGGTATGGGAAGAAGGCAAAGCACCAGATGTAGTGATTGAATTATTATCTGAGAATACTGCCTCAATCGATAAGAGTGAGAAAAAGCTGATTTATCAAAACCAACTCCGCGTTACAGAATATTTTTGGTTTGATCCTTTTAATCCTGATGATTGGGCTGGTTTCTCTCTCAGTGGTGGGCTTTACCAACCTTTGGTATTAAATGAAGACAATCAATTAATTAGTAGCTGTTTAAGGTTGGCATTGCAGTTGTGGCAAGGAAGCTATAAAGGAATTCATGCAACTTGGTTGCGCTGGGCAACATTACAAGGAGAATTGCTGCCTACAACAGATGAAATTGCATATCGGGAAGGGCAAAGAGCCGAAAAGGAAAGACAAAGAGCCGATCAAGAACGACAACGGGCTGAACAAGAACGACAAAGAGCTGAACAAATAGAGTCTTTACTGCTACAAACGGCACGCAATTTACTGCAACGCTTCCACAAGGAATGAGGGTTTTATATAAAGTTTGGAAATTCTATCGTTAGATTTGGATATCATTTCCGGCAACATCATAAAATCTGCAAGGGATAATGTATAAATTCATATCTTGCGCCTCGCCCCTAAAATGCCTGGTACTGAAGTACCAGGCTTATAGTTTAAGTCAGTTAAAACTGACTAGGTAAGATTTGCAGTTAGTTTTAACTGACTTTAGCTTTGCAGCCTTTGAAAGTTATTTCCTGGCAAGCACCGATCCATACGTGCATCTACTGTTTTATTTTCACATGATTATGTTTTCTAAACCTAAATTATTTTTATCATTTCTGATATTAGTGTTGAGTGTTTCAGGACTATTTCTCAGTGCTTGGATTATTGTTCCTGCTCCGAATATGTCTTTACTCGTGCTAGGAGTAGGAGCGCCAGAAGTTAGCCCGTGGTTATTTATATTAAATTTAGTATCTTTGGTGTTTGCTTTTTTCTACATTCGTCGTCATCAACTCAAGCGTTTAGCTTTTATTTTCAGCTTGCTTGGCTTATTAATTTGTAGCTGGGTACTAATAAATATTCCAATAACTCAGATGCAGATGACAAAAGCAATGGAACAAGGTTTAGGTGCGGATTATCTCAAGCAAGTTCCCCTCAAAGTCAGCGCAAATATGCAACCTTATCCCTTTATGCTAGTTAATACTTTTCGAGGTATTCCACTCAGTAAAATACGCCACAAATCAGATATTCTTTTTGCTACTCCCCAGGGAGTGCCCTTAAAAATGGAAATTTACCAACCTCCAAAGGTGGGGAAATACCCTGCACTTATAGTAATGTATGGCGGAGCTTGGCAAAGTGGTAATCCTCGCGCTAATTCTGAGTTTAATCAATATATGGCAGCTCGTGGATATACTGTATTTGCGATTGATTATCGACACGCACCTGAGCATCGATTTCCAGCACAGCTAGAGGATGTGCTTACAGCCATCAATTTTATTCGGCAATACGCCGCAGAATATGAAGCAGATCCAGAACGTATGGTATTGTTAGGACGTTCTGCTGGCGCACACCTGGCAATGCTAGCAGCGTACCAACCAGATGCACCTCCAATTCGGGCTGTGGTTAACTATTACGGGCCTGTTAATTTAATTGAAGGATATAATGAACCGCCTTTTCCAGATCCGATTAATACTCGCGCTGTTTTAAAAACATTTATTGGTGGTTCGCCACAAGAATTTCCCAATCAATATCAAATTGCTTCGCCAATCAATTATGCAACACGTCCTGTACCTCCAACTCTATTAATTTACGGCAGTCGCGACCATTTAGTACAAGTACGATTTGGCAGACAAATGTATGAACGTTTACATAAATCTGGGAACACCGCAATTTTGTTAGAAATACCTTGGGCAGAACACGCTTTTGATGCTGTTTTTAATGGTGTCAGCAATCAACTAGCGTTATACTATACCGAGAGGTTTTTGGCTTGGGCGATGTTTAGGCAATAATTTCATCATTACTCAACTTTATTGTTTTCATCCGAAATTGGTCTTGGCAACCACTCTATTCGCCTGGCGACTGGAAGTCGCGGCTAAACAAACATACTCCGCCTGCGCGGACTAAAATTTAACCGGATTTGGTATCGCTTCCTAAATAGCGTTGCAATAAGCCAATTACAGCTTCTGGCATTTCTAAATGTGGCAGCACTCCCGTATCTGCGATCGCATGAAAATCTCGAATTGCAGTTGGATTTAATTTTGCCAGCCGCCTTCCTAGCTTCACATTGGTAAATTGGGCTTTCTCGCCCCAGAAGATTACTGTAGGTATAGTAAGTTGCTGAATATACAAGCTTAAATCAAAGTAGAGATCACCCCGCAAAAATGCTAATGCCGCAAACTTGGCATTTGGCTGTTGGGCAGAGAATAAATAAGCCTCTACCATCTCTGGGGAAACTCGATCAGGCTTGGCAAACAGAAAACTTTGCAAAAAGTTATTGACTGCTAATTCATTCTCAGCACCGAGGGCATAAATCAAATTATCCAGTAAGGGTGTGTTGATTACCTGGAGGGGAAGCCTGCGCCCCGCACCTTGCCCAAAGTCATCAAAACCAGAGGGACAAACTAAATACAGGGCTTTGAATAAAAAAGGTTGGGCAACAGCGAGGCGAATCATAAAAGCCGCTGTCAGGGAAGATGCTACCACCGTTACTGGTGGAGAACAAGTGTGCCTAATAAATTCTGTGATGGTTGTCAAATAATCGCTAATTTGATAGTCTCGCACCGGATGAGCAGAATCTCCCCAACCAATTAAATCTGGTGCTAAGATGCGGTGTGTGACGGCAAAAGCAGGATAAACTTTTGACCATTCATAAGCAGAAGAACCACCACCAAAGCAGTGAAGAAAAATGAGCGGTGGTAAATCTTCAGTCTCAGCAATACACCACGGTTCTGTTGTTTGGGTATAGTAAACTATCGACCCAAGTGAGGAGTTGATGACTTTATGTCCAAAGCCTGGAGGTTGAAACTGAAGCATATTTTACCAGCCTTGAGTTGTTCAACTTGCCTATAAGTTTAGGGCTGATAATGGAGACTGGGTACTGGTTTATAGTTAATTACGATTAATAATTAACACTTAAACTTAAATTACACTAGCACACTTACGCTAACAAACGTTTTATCATCGTGTGGCAAGATTAATAAAAACACTTGCACAGCCACACCATGTTAGGAAAGCTACTAGACAGTCGTTACAAAGTTATCCAAGTTCTGAGTGCTGGAGGATTTGGTGAAACTTATATCGCTGAAGACACCCGCCGCCCAGGCAACCCCAAGTGTGTTCTGAAGGTATTGAAGCCCAGCAGTTCCGATCCATATTACCTACAAACTGCTAGGCGCTTGTTTAATAGTGAAGCAGAAATACTGGAACAATTGGGCAATCACGACCAAATACCCCGTCTTTTGGCTTATTTTGAAGAAAGCGAAGAATTTTGCTTGGTGCAAGAGTTAATTGTTGGACATCCACTCAGTGCGGAAATGCGAGTTGGGCAACCTTGGGCGGAAAGTCAAGTCATCCAAATGTTACAAGATGTTTTGGGTGTTTTGGAGTTTGTTCACGGCTACGGTGTGATTCATCGTGATATCAAACCCGATAATTTGATTAGACGCGACTCTGACGGCAAGTTGGTTTTAATTGATTTTGGTGCGGTTAAACAAATGCGTTCCCAACTAGCTGCATCTCCCAGCCAAATGACTGCGACTGTGGCAATTGGTACTCCTGGTTATATGAGCGCAGAACAAGCTCAAGGCAAACCACGCCCAAACAGTGATATTTATGCTGTTGGGATGATTGCTATCCAAGCTTTGACGGGAATGTTACCAACTCAATTACAGGAACATCCTCAAACTGGAGAAATTATCTGGCCAAATCAAGCCCAGATTTCCCCTAGATTAGCAGCTGTTGTACAGAAGATGATCCGCTATCACTGGCGCGATCGCTATCAATCTGCCACAGAAATATTGCAAGATCTCCAGCAATTGCTTTATCCCCTACCAGCAACGCAACCATCTACTCCTGATGTATATACACAATCAACCGCACCGCAGTTTGCTAACACCTACTCCCAATCATCGCCATTATCTCCTTCTAGTGCTACAGATAGTTCCCCAAATTCACCTCAAATCACGTCACCAGCTTGGATAAACCAAACTCTGTCTGTAGCTAGATTTTTACCTTTTGTTGGTGCGGCAGGATTATTTTTATTTAAAGCAGCTACCTGGATTGTTTTATTAGGTATTGGTCTTGCAGCTTTTGGAGTTGGCTTATTTTTTCTCCGTTCTTCTTATCCAAGGCTAGCGCGGGATTATGATGCTGTTTTCGCTGTTGTATTTTGCCTTTGCGGTATCTTGCTTTTATTTCAAGAATATCGGTCTTATGGAAGTCAAGAAATACCAATCAGCCAATTCTTACTAGCAGGAGCAGGTATTTTTTCAGCAGCAGAATGTATTCGTTTACGCGGAATAAAAAAATAAATAAAGGGTCTAGGGACTGGAGGCTAGGGACTAGGTATGAAGATGAAAAACAGAATTGTGAATCTTTAATTTATACCTCTTATCACACCTTTTTGTATTAGATATGTTTAACAATCCACTCAATTTAATTGGCGTTATTTTAATCATCGCAGCAATTAGTTTATGCGCTTTACCTTTTACGCGCCCCCAACTCTTTCGACGTCAAGATATTGTGTTAATCATAGTATTTTTTATCTCCGGTTCAATTTTGCTATTTCAAAATCGGTGGTATAACAAAGAGTTGACACAATTTAATTTAATACTCCTGGCTATACCTGCTATTTACTACACTTTTGAAAGTCTCCGTTTGCGAAGTAAAAATCTACAATAAAAGGGGACAGGGAACGGGGAGCAGGGAAAAATACAATTATGACTGACAAAAATCGCTCACAATGGGACTTAGGTAGATTTATCCAAACTCTTACCTACTTTGAGGTTATACCTTTCCTCAACTGGATACAAGAGTTATTTCAAGGCAGTGCCAAGAATAATCAAGACAAACCAGATGGAGCAAAACAAGTGGGTGTAATACTAGTAGCAGGTGCAACGGGTGGTGTCGGTAAGCGCGTCGTGCGGCGATTAGTTGAACGAGGTTATAGAGTGCGATCGCTTGTCCGTGATATTGACAAGGCACGCTCAATACTTGGCGATAATGTTGATTTAGTAGTTGGAGATATCACTAAGCCAGAAACTTTGACACCCCTAGTAATGGCTAACATCCAAGCTGTAGTTTGTTGTACGGCAGTACGGGTACAACCCGTAGAAGGAGATACGCCTGAACGGGCTAAATACTATCAAGGCGTCAAATTTTACCAACCAGAAATAGTGGGCGACACCCCAGAAAATGTGGAATATCAAGGTGTGAAAAATTTGGTAGAAGCGGCAGCAAAATATTTGCCAAAAACAGGCGAAAAAGTATTATTTGATTTTACTAATCCATCTACAGAAATAAAAAATATTTGGGGTGCAGTTGATGATGTTGTCATGGGTGGTGTGAGCGAAAGTAATATTCAATTGGTAGAAGGAACAGCTTTATTTGCTGGCAATGTTTCTACTGCCAACTCTGGAGGATTTGCTTCTGTAAGAACTAAAAATTTCTCTCCACCCTTTAATTTATCTGGTTACAAAGGTATAGAATTGCGTCTGAAAGGAGATGGACAGCGCTATAAATTCTTTCTGCGTACTGATGAAAGATGGGATGGTGTTGGCTACAGCTATTCTTTCGACACCGAAGCAAATACCTGGATGGATATTCGTATTCCCTTTGCTGATTTGATTCCTGTCTTTCGGGCTAAAACTTTAAAAGATTGTCCACCAATTGATGCTAGTAAAATTTCCTCCTTTCAATTAATGTTGAGCAAGTTTGAATACGATGGAGCATTAAATCCAAAGTTTTCACCTGGTGGTTTTACCCTGCAAATAGAATCAATTAAAGCCTATGGAGGCACATCTGTACCTCAATTTATCCTTGTCAGTTCCGCAGGTGTTACTCGCCCTGGACGTGTGGGAATTAATTTAGATGAAGAACCACCAGCTGTGAGATTAAATGACCAATTAGGAGGAATTCTAACATGGAAATTAAAGGGCGAAGATAGTTTAAGAGCAAGTGGCATTCCCTATACAATTATCAGACCGTGTGCATTAACTGAGGAATCAGGAGGCAAAGAGTTAACCTTTGAGCAAGGCGATAATATCAGAGGAAAAATCAGTCGTGAGGATGTGGCAGAAATCTGCGTGCAAGTGTTAAAAGAACCACAAGCGCGTAACGTTACTTTGGAAGTGAAAGAGGGAGAAAATAACGCTAATTCTATCGATTGGCAGAGGTTGTTTGCAAATTTGCAACCTGATAATTAGATTGAGGGTGGAATACACAGTTATTTGCTCAAGTGTGCCATTCCACCCCAGGGTTTTTCCAGAATTTAAGAATAATGAGTTAGGAATTCAATCTTCTTAACTCATTATTGGAGTTAGTAATGAGAAAAATAGGGGCATTAATATTTGTCGGCGTGTTGACAGCAATAATTATCTGGGGGAGTTTATTGTCGCACCCTGCCGCATCACAGCAAGTGGAATCTCGCCTTAGTAATTTGGAAGCAGACTTTCGTCGTTTAGAGGCACAAGTAAATCAGTTGCAATCTCAGCGAGGGCAACCCCGTGCTCCCTCTCCAACCACAACATTAACTCCACGCCAGACACAGCCTTCTAGGCGAAATCTTTCCCAACAAGAACGAGACAAAATGTTTGATAGACTGGCAACTTTAGTAGTGGAATTGAAGCAACAAGTTAACACATTAGAGGAGCGAGTAGCTAAGTTAGAGTCGCGTTAACTGCGATAAATAATATACATCCCGCTAATATACAGCAAAATTAGTGCCAACCCATCCCAAGTAATGTACAATCTTGACGGGCGGGCAGCACGGTAAATTAACCCAACAATTGCCACAGAAGTCATCATCATCGCGACAACAGCAGTAAAAATATGCACAGAACTGACATTCGACCATAAATTTCCTCGGAAGTATGCCAAATCGTAGACGCCCAAAATTGCCATATTAAAAATATTTGAGCCAAAAACATTAGAAACTGCTAGATCTACAGCATTAAGTCGAATCGCTGCCAATCCGGCGACGACTTCTGGTAATGAAGTTGTTGCTGCCAGTAATAATGCTCCAATAAAACTTTGTCCCAATCCCGTAACTGTGGCAACGCGATCGCCCAATGATGCCAGCCACACTCCCAATACCACAATTGCCACTGAAAGAGTAGCAAAAATCAAAAATGCCTGCTGGCGCTTAATGTGTTCGTATTGAACTACTTCTCGTTCCAGTACTTCTGTGCGGCGTCGCAATTCAAATCGGGCGATAATTCTTGCACTGACTAGATATAGCACGATTAGCACAATACTCGGACTACCAACCCAACCAAAAATCAAATTGTTGTTGCTTTGAGCTAGTAAGATTCCGGCTGCTGCAACACCTAGTAGTATAGATCCCAAACCTGCGGCTAAGGCATGGCTGATCTGTGCCCGTTGCAACAATGGACTCGGCCCGGTAAAAATATCTAACAGTGCCAAAATAAACAAGTTAAACAAACAACTGCCAAAGATACCGCCCGCTGCTAAATCCGGAGCATTAAATACAACGACAGCGCTGATCCCAACTGCCAACTCTGGCAAGGAAGTTGCACCAGCCAGCAAAATTGCGCCTACCCAACTACGCCCTAAACCCGTCTTTTCAGCAAGAATATCGGCACTCTGCGAAAGCCAAGTACCCACAAAAATCACTAAAATAACGCAGACAACAATCTGAATTACAAGCAGCATATTTTCCGTCGTTATTATTTAAATTCTGACAATTATTTAGCAGAAGTGAGACTAGAATTTAGCGATTTTTCTTGAAAAGAAGTATACAGATGTATAAAAATGGACTGCAAAGAACTTGAGCAATGTTCTCTAATTTTCCTCTTAAGTAGGTGGACATAATTAAATGTAAAATGTCATCTTCTAAACAGCAGACGGAACCAGTATTTTACCTACCTACTTCTATCCGCTACGCGTCTACTGCCTCCTCTACCTTCTACTTAGTTCTAAATTCTTCTTGAAACAGTTCTAACAAACCAACTGTGCCCACAAAAAAAGTATAAATGCCATATTGTACGGGCATCTTTTTTCTGGAAGGTGCAAAAAAAGCTGCTATGATTGCCTCAAGAAAATGGATAGTAACGGCAAAACGCTCTATCCAAAAAATGGGATTCAGGCTGCTTGGTAGTTTGCTATTGGTAATTAAGATATAAATATTCCCAAGTTCCAACCCTATAGCACTTGCAATGAGAAATATAGATATAACTTTTATCAAAGTAGAAAAATTTTGCTTGATAAACTTTAGGTTCAATCCAGTATTAGCAGAACTCAATTGAGTAGGTTGTAATTTCGACATTGCTATTACCAAGAGAAATGTTTTTCACACCCCTTTAATTATCATCTCAACTACCTGTTTGTACATTCTCATTGCCATGCCATATGCTTTTGCTGCTTTTGCGTGCGCCTCTACAGCTTTTGAGTATATCATGGTTGAGTTTTGAGCATATATTAATAGCTGGGAATACATTAGCGATTCCTGGGCGTATTGCTGTATAATTTGACTATATTCTTCAATAAAAGAACCATATTCTTGTATTGTTTGATTTTCGTGTTTTTGCAGAGATTTTCCACAAGTAAATACTAAATCACCGTGCTTCTGTGCTAACAATGAGTGCTGAATAGACTGTTGGATACTCTGGTTTGAAATTTTATGCACTGTTTTTTGATTAATAGATGGTTACTTAATACGGTAATCTTTTCATGATCTATCAACATCTGTTCGAGGTAATAATTGAATATTACGCCTGTATATAAATATAACTACTTTTCTTTAAGTTCCTGCTCAGTTAAAAATTCTTCTATCATAAATTTCTTTTCCGACGAAAGCTTGTAACGGGATGAAGTTGCTGTGTCAATAACTCAGAATTTGATGGGGAAGCTTTTGTTAAAGTCGATTGTTCGCCTCTTGATTGGAGAGGACAGACTGCTATTCTACGAAACTATTGATTGGCAGCACCAGAGCGATCGCTTCCGAAAACCAGAGCTAGTTTATCCACACTACTACAGCAGTCAGAATTTTCACGGTATTGAAAACGGCTACCTAAATAGGGTTGCAGCTATAACCTACGATCCAGTAGCAGCATTTGCTTCACCACCAAATGAAGCTTGGATTCGCCAGCAGTTAATTGCAGCAATTGAGTGTCAGCCCACTAAGATTCTCGATCTCGGTTGCGGTACAGGTTCGACAACATTAATGTTAAAGCAAGCTTTTCCCCAAGCAGTAGCGATCGGATTGGACTTGTCCCCCTATATGCTAGTCGTAGCAGATTACAAAGCACGGCAAGCAGGGCTAAATATCCAGTGGCAGCATGGGCTAGCCGAGAATACTGGTTTAGAAGAAGTTGCTTTTGATTTAGTGACAGTTTCCTTTTTGTTGCACGAAACACCACCCAAAATTTCCCAATTAATTCTGCGAGAATGCTTCCGTCTCATTAAACCAGGAGGACAAGTAATAGTTCTAGATGGGAATCAAAAAAGGCTTCGTCATGCTAACTGGCTGATCAAAATCTTCAAAGAACCTTATTCAAAAGCCTATGCCGCAGAAAGTGTAGATGAGTGGATGAGGGCGGCTGGATTTGTAAGCGTGCAAACAGAATATGTTGGCTGGATCGATCAACTGACACGGGGTACGAAAGCGATCGCTGTGAAAGCCTAATAAAAACTATCCACTTGCCTTCCAGCCTCAGTAACCAAATATTTCTCCATTGCTATACAAAGGCGATGTATAAGGTATTTTCTTTTTTGGGAATACTAATAAAAAAGGTTGCACGTCATGTCTGATATTTACTCAAGTTAAAAATTGTATGAGGCAAGTTCAGGATTTTAACTGGAAATTTCTGATGAAAACGATGTAAGAGGATGTTCAAGAAGTATTAAATATTTCTTCCTAGCAGTTTAATTATTAAAAAAAATTAAAATATTCGCTCTTTTACAAATAGCATCGCGTTCTCTAAAATCAACATTTTGTAATCAAATATTTAATTAGTAAAGATAATGACCAAAATTGAACCCAGGCAAGCTAAATTGATACTGAACATGAAATTGATCGGTTCAATTTTATCTATTGTTGTTATTATTAGTATTATTGTTGCTCTTAATTCACGTAGATACTTAAGCATCAACCAGAACACCCAACAAGACTCCTCAAGTCATAAACAGACTATAAATCGTGTCACAGCTTTAGGACGCTTAGAACCTCAAGGAGATATTATTCATCTGTCTGCTCCAGTCTCTAACCAGCGTCTGGCAAAACTGCTTGTGAACGAAGGCGATCGCATTAGAGCAGGCGAAATCATTGCAATTATGGACAACTTGAATCAGTATCAAGCGGTTGTAGAAAATGCCAAAGCGAAAGTGAATGTGGCGCGATCGCGTTTAGCCCAAGTGCAGGCAGGGGAGGAGTTTGGACAAATTGAAGCCCAACGCAAGAAAGTTGCAGAAATGGAAGCTCAATTAGTTGAGGGCATCAAGATACAAAAAGCTGTGATTGCCCGTCAAGAAGTGGAACTACACAAAGCCAAAAATGACTATGAACGATACAAGAGTTTGCTGCAAGAAGGAGCTGTTTCCATCGCCGACACTGAAACTAGACGTTTGCAAGTAGAGATTGAGAAACAAAGATTGCAAGAAGCAAAAGCAAACCTGAGCGAACAAGTTAGCACGGGCAAGGAACGTGTGAAAGCATCTCAAGCAACGCTGGCAAGTCTTAATCATGTTAAGCCAACGGATATCTTAGTAGCCAAAGCAGAATTGAATGAGTCTTTGTCTCAATTACGAAAAGCAGAAGTTGATTTGGAATCTAGCTATGTAAAAGCACCCGTGGCAGGGCAAATCTTGAGTATTAACGCTAAAGTCGGTGAAGTTGTGGGTAGTGGTGGTATTGTTGACATTGGACAGACACAGCAGATGTATGTTGTCTCGGAAGTTTACGAAAGCGATATTCAATACGTGAAGATAGGTCAGGAAGCAACAATAGTTAGCGAGTATGGCGGATTCACTGGAGAAATTAAAGGAGTTGTCGATCGCATTGGATTGCAAATTGATCGTCCAGAAATTGTTAATGACGATCCCTCTGCCAAAGCAGATGTGAGGATCGTGAAAGTGAAAATTCGCCTCCATCCCCATGACAGCGAACGGGTGAGAACTCTCAATAAGCTACAAGTAAGAGCATCAATTCAAGTTCGGTGAGATTAATTATTTTATCAGGTTCATGGGAGCGATCGCTTTGTTTTGGAAAAAATGAGCCATAGCCAGTAAGATAGAATTCATAAAGATTCCGGCGCATAACCTCGCTCATGGCTACCCTAACAGTAGAAATTCCAGATTCACTGCTGTCCAAACTGCAAGAAACTGGACAGCCATTGCAGAATATCATTTTGCAAGCTGTTGAAGCATATATCTCAGCACAACAGCCCTATGATATTACTCAGACTCACACCTGGAAGCTTTGTGGTACGTTGCAAGTGTCCCTACCCGCCGCCGAATATATTGTTGGGCAAGATGAGCAGGGCAAGCCGCTCACTAATTATGCCGAGCATATCGATGACGTTTTGTATTGAAGCCAGTGCCAACCGAAATTATTGTTGACACCTCTGCCCTGATTGCATTCTTCATTCAATCTGAACGCCATCATTCAGCTGTCAAAAATTACTTTCTTCAGCATCCCCATACTCGCTGGGTAATTTTATCAACTATATTTGATGAAACCGTAACCTGGATTCGAGCGAGAGTTTCAATTCACCATTCAATTCAAATCGGACATCTTTTGAGAGAAGAACATCGTTATCTTGCCCTATCTGAAGCTGATGACTTTGCAACATGGGAAGCCTTTTGCCAATATGATGACAAAGCCTGGAGCTATACTGATTGCTCTATTCTAGTAATGGCTCATCGGCTGAAAATTATGGAAGTGATTGCATTTGACGAGCATATTCGTCAGATGGCAGGGCTTGGAATTGTCTGTTTACCATAGCCATGAGTGATAACCTCGCTCATTGTCGAATCAAAAATTCATCAATTGATGCCGTAGTACAGAAGCGACGATATCCTGATTTGTATTGGATTTTAAAATCAAACTACAGAAACTTTCTCGATCAATTACCATAACTTCAACATCAGTATTGGCTGCGGCTTTAACGGTAAAAGGATAGTTTTGCCCATCAATCAACTGTGCATTACCAAAATATTCACCTGATTTAAGCTTAGATGATCGGCGATCGCTCACAAATACTTCAGCTTCTCCCTCTAATATCAAGTAGATTTGATCGGCGAGTTCACCTTTTTGAACAATAATTGAATTGGCTTTGTATTTAATTACTTTAGCTTGAGAGGCAATTGCTACAATCTGAAATGGATCGACTTTAGGTAAGGCTTTTGAAAGATGATTTGTCATCACGCGCTGATGCAAGCGACGAACAATATCTGCATTAGTTAATTCCGAGTTAGTCAACAAAAGCTGGAACAATTCTTCCTCAATCACCATCACTTTGACTTCTGAGTTTTTAGCAACACGTACTGTAGCTGTACGTTGTCCACCTCGCAGCAAACCGACTTCACCAAAGTAATCTCCACGACTGAGATGATTTAAAAGGCGAGGGGGTTGATCGGCAAATTCTTGAATAATTTCAACTTCCCCTTCCAGAATGATATAAAACTTACTGGCTGGCTCACCCTGGTGAACAATGATTTCTTCTGATTGGTAAGTCAAAACTGTTGGTGTAGTAGTAGCTTTTTCTAGCGAAGCTTCATTAAAACCAGGTAACACCAGCGAAAGCTCTTGGTTTAAAGCTAAACCCAATTTACCATCTTCAACATGAACAATCCGATCTGCCAAATCAAGTATGCGATTATCGTGAGTCACCATGAGAACAGCACTGTTATGTTCTTTGGCTAATCGGTGCATTAGGGCTACCACATTGCGCCCTGCTGTCTTATCAAGAGCTGCTGTAGGTTCATCGGCGAGTACCAACTTAGGTTGAGTTACCAAAGCACTAGCGATCGCTACTCGTTGTCGCTGCCCCCCAGAAAGATTTTTCGGATAAGCATCCAGTTTCTCGCTCAATCCTACGGACTCTAATATAGCTGCTGTTTTAGCACGAGCTGCTTTCGGGGAAAAGCCCGGTTGCAGTTCCAATGACATTTGAATATTCTGTTGAACTGTTAAGAAATCTAATAAATTACTTGATTGGGTAATATAACCAAAATTCCGACGCATTTGGACTAATTGCTCTCTAGTAGCACCATTAAGTTCCTGTCCTAAAATCTTTAGACTTCCTTGTTGAACAGAACGCAGACAACCAATTAAACTGAGCAATGTGCTTTTACCCGAACCTGAAGGCCCGGTCAAAATCAAGAATTCTTTCGCTTTAACTGCCAGATTAATGTCAAATAAAACTTGCTTTTGGAGAGAATCTTCTCCAAAAAAATAATTTAGATTTTGGATAGAAATAACTGTTTGAGCAGACACAATATTTAGAAATTAATTATTAAAAACAGTGAATAGTGAAAAGTCTTAAAGCTGTAGGGGAACTTCAACCCCAGCGATGAAATTTATAACTGCTAACTGATAACTGTTAACTGTTAAAACAAATCAGCAGGATTGGCATCTCTCAGCTTATTCATAGTAATAGCACCGGAGGTAAAGCACATAATTATTGTGAGTAAAAGTACTAATAATGCTCGTGGAAATGTCATATTCATGGGCAAAGCCGTGGCATCATTGACAATTGCATACAATCCTAGAGAAGTTATCAGTCCAGGAATATAACCTAAGACTGCTAAAATCAGTGCTTCCTGAAACAAAATATTTAAAAAATAACGATGTTTATAGCCTCTGGCTTTGAGAACAGCGTAATCTGGTAAATGGTCTGAGACTTCGCCATAGAGAATTTGATAGACAATAATCACCCCGACAAGAAAACCAACAAAGACTCCCATACTAAATACAAATCCAATGGGCGCGCTGGTAGCCCAATAATGTTTTTCATATTTAATAAATTCTTGCTTTGTCATCACCCGCACACTCGCGGGCAGTAGAGCGCTGATTTTTTTAGCGATCGCTTTTCTATTGACACCAGGCTTAAGATTTACCAACCCGATAGTAATGTTGTTTGCAGAACGGTGAGGAAACAAATAATTAAAAGTCATACTGCTGGTAATTAAATTACCATCATCGGCAAAGGAAGCACCAGCAAAATTAACTAAACCGTTAATCCAAACTTGGCGATCGCCTACTTCTGCTGCAATTGGTTCTCCTGATTTTATATCCTCTAAGATACTGCCATATTCTTTTAAATCAGAGTTGCGATCAAATACAACAACACCCCTAGCCTTTAACAAATGAGCAACTCGATTGAAATTGGCAATTTTAAAAGGGCTATTTTCTGGATTAATACCCAGGATAATAATTCCTTTTCCTCCACTGACATTGCCATACTTAAAAGAATTCTGCCCGTGATACACATAGTTAACAGATTCAACTTCGCTGAAATTGAGCGTGCGATACAAATATTGCCGAGGGAAATCTGTAGTGTTAGCCAAAGTCTTCATTTGAGAGTTAATTAAAACCAAATCTGCCACCAGACGAGTATGTAGTGCTGTTTGGCTCTCATAGAGAGAATCTAAAAAGGCCAATTGCATAAAAATTAGAATTGCGGCAAAAGCAATACCTAAAATCGCTACAACAAGGCGTAACTTGTAGCGAGTTAGTTGCAGCCAGGCTAAGGGGACTCTTCTAAAAAAAATCATGTATAATTTTAAACTTTAAATTAGCTATATTGGTTTGTAATTTCTCAGCTATATCTTGCACCAGTCTGAACAGCCTGGAGGCAGCAGCCCACAAATCCTCGTTACCAGGTTCAACCTGGTAACGAAAAATAGAGCCTCTGGCTCTCTCACTCGTATGGTGCAAGATATCAGATTTGTAATTGCTCACCTATATCTAGTTTGCAATGATGAAGCGATGGCTTGCCGACAGTATTTTCCTCAGTAGAGCTATTAAAAATGCTACTTGGCTGCTGGGAGGACGGGTGATGACTGGATTAACCAGTTTAGGTTATTTGAGTATAGTTACTCATCACCTCGGTGCTACAGGCTTCGGCACGCTAGTTCTCATCCAAACCTACATTCAAATAATTGCAGATTTAACCACCTTTCAATCTTCTCAAGCAGTGATTCGTTACGGCACTATTTGTCTGGAACGAAACAATCAAATTGCTTTGCAACAACTTTTGAAGTTTACTACCCTACTCGATCTGATTGGGGTGGTAGTTGGTTTAGCGATCGCAGTTATCATTGCCCCCTATATAAGTTCCTATATAGGATGGAATCAGGCAATAATTACTCAAGTGCAGTGGTGTAGCTTAATAATTCTGTTTACCAGCACAGCCACACCGAAAGGTTTATTACAGCTTTACAATCGCTTCGATTTGTTAGCCTTCCAAATAACCATTCCTACCTTGATTTCTATGTTGGGAGCGATGGTAGCTACCATCCTTAATGCTCCCCTGTGGGGATATCTTCTAGTTTGGTTCCTTGCTCAGGCATCTGGAGGGTTACTATTGTTTTTAGTTGGTTGGCGAGAAGCCTGGAAAAGAAATCTGCTCAAGAATATAAATTGGTCTTTAATGAACTTGAGTCAAAACCATCCTGGCTTGTTGAAATTTTGCATTGTCTCTAACTTCGATTCTTCTCTGCCAATGGTAATGCGACAAGCCAGCCCCTTAGTAGTGGGAATTTTCGCTACTCCCTCAGCCGCGGGACTATTCCAGGTAAGCTATGAGTTGTCTACTCCGCTTAAGGAGATAGCTCAGATTTTGACTCAATCTATCTATCCAGAATTGGCTCGGTTAGAAAGTCAGGAAAAACGGCGCTTGTTCGCAACTTTGCTACTGAAATCAACTGCGATCGCCATCAGTATTGGAGTGCTAATTTTTATAATTAGCGTCTGCTTAGGTCGAATCGTTCTGAAGTTTGCCTTTGGCGAGACATTTATTTCAGCTTATGGAATTTTAGTACTTTTAGTGGCGGCAGAAATTTTCACAATGGGAAATTGTGCCTTAGAACCCGCCTTTTATGCGATCGGCAAGCCTAGTTTTCCTTTGCGAGTAAATGCGATCGCCATTTTGGGAGTTTATTTGCCGTTGTTACTAGTTTTAACTAAATTTTTTGGGATTGTAGGTGCAGGCATTGCCACCTTATCGTCCACATCTCTAATATTAATTCTCAATAGTCTGCTAATCTGGCCTCAACTGCGTCATAGGTAGTACCGTGAAGGCAGGGTGTATTGTCCGTTGAAATGCAAACACCTGATAAGTTGCTATATTACTCCTCTTTAATCACTACAAGGAGAGAAAAATACTATACCCAATCTGAACCTTAGACAAAATCAGAAATTGAGCGATCGCACTGCTGCAAAATCTCTCTACAACTCTCTTATGCCTTTGTGTCCTTTGCGTCCTACCCTGCGGGAAGTTGCTAATACCAATTCTCCTTAAAGATGCACTTAATATTAAAAAACTAACCACAAAGAACACAAAGGACGCAAAGGAAGAAGTTGGTACTCATTAAGTGCAAGTTCATAGAGAATTGGTATAAAGCGTCTATGTGGTTCGTTTTTTCATTATTGTGCATAAAAAGTCAAGATTTACTTTTTAATACTTCTATTGCTTTAAATGCTTCTATAGTCTGACCTAAAAATATCATGGGAACAATTAAGCCAAACGGTTTCCCGGTTTGAATCATATTGTAAATGCCAGTTAATGCATTTAGCGACATCAATCCTACTGCAATACTTAATGCAATTTTGGATTTACGTTGGACAAAAAAACCTAAAACCAGATAGAGTATACCGAAAAATAAAAAGCCAATTACCAAGACCAGATAATCAGGAAATCGATTGCCAGCAATCAAGAACAGTATGCTGAGAAAAAGACTTAGAACTCCTATTGCGTAAACTGCACGGTAAGCAGTTGCTAGCTTTTTTCGAGCCTCTGATATTTGTTGTATTTCTGTAGTCATGATTTTTACTTAGAAAGATAAAGCAATAGATAACAAGCATAGTTCGATATATACAAAACGCAAAAATATTGTTTTACTATTTGGAAATAGTTGTCTAATTGCTATCAGAAATCAATATGTCTTTTATATACTTTAAATTAATAAAAGTCTTGTGTAATTATGCGTAAAAATAGCTAAGTTATGACCAACATCCGTAAGCTAATCAACCAAATTGCTAGTACAGAAACATAGTTGCACACTACCCAATTTCTTGCGCCTTGCAAACTGCTCCACATTTAATTCGCATAACTCAAAAAGCCAGAAAATTTACCAGCACTCAATTTTCTTCTTTTGACTTTTGACACTTCGACTACTTCGACTTCGCGGTAATCACCAACGCTGCCATCAAAGTAACTGTTATCTATGCAACATTAATCAACATACAGGGAAGATGAGGGAGATTAGGTAGTTAAAATGCTAACCTGCCTTTTTGCATGAGGATGCACTATCATTATTTTGCCTGCACTTAGTATAAAAGTTACGTAAAGTGTTATCCTCTTCGTTGAAATCTCTAGTTGATCTCCTTGCCGATCGCGCTCAAAGACAATCCCACGATCGCGCTTTCACTTTTCTTAAGGATGGGGAAATTGAGTTTGGTTGTCTAACATATCAAAATCTCGACGAGCAGGCTCGTGCTATTGCTGCTAGTCTCCAGTCTGTAACTTCTGTTGGCGATCGCATCTTGTTGGTTTATCCTTTCAATGCCTGTTTAGAATTTATTGCGGCTCTGTTTGGCTGCTTCTACGCAGGGGTAATTGCCATACCCACAAGACCACCACAAAACGCCGAAGAATGGGCAGATTTTAGCTTTCGCGTCCAAGAGTGCCAAGTGGATGTAGCTCTGACTTCTGCGGCAATGATAAATAAGTTACAGGATTCATGGCAGGCTCAATTACCCGACAGCAAAAACCTGTCTTGGATTGCTACAGATCGAGTTTTGTTAGCTAATGCCGCAAACTGGCAGGAACCAAAGATTGAACGTGATGCGATCGCCTATTTTCAGTACACCTCTGGCTCAACGGGAACTCCGAAAGCAGTGGTAATTACTCACGGTAATGTGTTACAAAACTGCGCCAATTTTCAGCAAACATTTCCGACTCTGGACTTTCGCGGAGTGGGTTGGTTGCCTTTAACTCATGATATGGGGTTAGTCGCTGGTGTGATGCAAACGATTTATGCTGGAGCTTTTGCAGCTTTCATGTCACCAATCGCTGTGTTTCAAAATCCCTCTCGTTGGCTGAAGGCGGTTTCAACCTACAAAGCCACAATCAGTGGCGGCCCTAATTTTGCTTATGATATTTGCGTACACAGGGTTAACCCAGAAGAAATCACCGACCTCGATTTAAGTAATTGGCAAATTGCAGGGAATGGAGCTGAACCAATACGACCTGAAACTCTGGAACGCTTTACAGAAAAGTTTGCACCTTATGGCTTTCGGCGAGAAGCATTTTATCTATCTTATGGGATGGCGGAAGCAACTTTAGTGATTTCTGGCGGTGTAGTCAACAAAACATCAACCGTTCAGTTTGTAGATGAGCAAGCTTTACAACAAAATCGCGTGGTAATGGTAGCAAAAGGGCAAGCTGGAGCGCGGGCGGTGGTGAGTTGTGGCTGTGCTTGGCCGGGAAATCGGGTAATTATTGTCAATCCCCAAACTCTAACTCCTTGTTTGTCTGATGGTGTAGGGGAAATTTGGGTGCAAGGTTTGGGACTGAGTAGCAGTTATTGGCATCGACCTGAAGAAACTAAGCGAACTTTCCAGGGTTACTTGGCAGATAGTGGTGAAGGCCCCTTTTTAAGAACTGGAGATTTAGGTTTTATTCATGATAACCAACTGTTTATTACCGGTCGCCTCAAAGACATGATGATTTTTTGGGGGCGCAACTTCTATCCTCAAATTTTGGAAGAGACTTCAGAAAAGAGCCATCCAGCTTTATCAGCTAATGCTAGTGCTGCTTTTTCTGTAGATGTTGAAGGAGAGGAGAGACTGGTAATCGCTCAAGAGGTAGATCGTCATGCTCTGCGCAAGTTAAATTCTGAGCAGATAGCAGATATCATTGCTGCGATTCGCCAAGCTATGATTATGCAGCATTTGGTGGAAGTTTATGCGATCGCTCTCATCAAACCTGCCACTCTCCCCAAAACCACAAGCGGTAAAGTACAACGTCGTCGCTGTCGAGATTTGTTTTTGACGGGTAAATTAGCATTGGTTGAACAATGGTATTGTCCAGTTTCTGAGCGATTAGATCCTACTGATTTGACTAATTTGCCAGAAATGCAAGAAACATAATTTTTTATAGAGAAATATTTCCTTCTGCCTTCTCATACTAAAATTCCATGTCTGATGCCAAAACTAAAATTTTGATTGTTTACGAAAGGTCAGGGATGGGTCATGAAGTCATGGCTAATATCCTGGCCGAGCAAATTTTACAGGATGCTAACATTGAAACTCTCAGATATACCATCACAGAATTACTGCAAGATCCATTAAGTGAATTCTTAACTAAAACATGGGTTAGCGCCTGGAATTTTTTCATTAGACATAATTTAATTGGGCTGGCAGATGGATTAATAAATTATCTAATGCGCTTGATTTTATTGCCCATCGGCGAGGTTAGTTCAGTTACAGCCATGCACCAGACTTTGGATAAGATTGCGCCAGATATTCTGATTTGTACCGCCGATACTGCTGGGAAATGCTTAGGTAGTTGGGCTAAAGAAAAACAAATTCCTTTTTTTCTCGTAATTACAGATTTGTCTGTTTTTATAGATTTAGTTTCGACCAATGCCATCCATATTTGTTATTTTCCAGAAACAGCCAATGCTATACAAAGTTTTCCGTTTCAACTCACTTATTGGTCTCATGAATTAACCCGTTATAGCAAAATCTTAGAGCAGATTCGATTTATTAGTAAATGCTTTTATGATTTTGTACTTTGCTATCCGCAAAATCGAATTTATCGAAATATCAATCAAGATTACCAACCCCAAAACCAAGCTCCTTGTCAGGTAATTGGCCCCCTACGTGAAGCAAAACACTTTACAACTAGAGAGCAAAAACAACTCCGCGATCGCTTGGAATTATCCCCAGTAGATTCCTGTATTCTCATTATTAGTGGGAGTTTTGGCGGTAACTTTTGCACAAAATATTTGAAATATTTACAAGGTTTTTCTCTGACTTCTTTAGTGATAATAGTGGCTTGCGGTCGAGATGAAAATCTGCGTGTAAAGATTGAGCAAATAGCTGAAAAAAACCAAAATTCTCAAGTGCGATCGCTTGGTTATGTAGATAATCTCCATGAATGGATGTCTGCTGTAGATGTAATTTTAGCTCGTCCTTCAGCAGGTGTTTTATTGGAGGCTTTGCTTGCTCACACGCCGTTACTGCTTCCCCGACAAGCAGCAGCTAATGACCGAGGAGCGATTAGTTTTGTAGAAAAATATCAATTGGGTGAATGCTTTAGAAACCAGCAGGATTTGCAGATAAAATTAAAGCATTTACTAGAAGAAAAAATTTTTTATCAACAACGAATTGAAGCAGTACTCAAAAATTATCCCTCGACATTTGCAGAACAACGGGAAAAATTACGCAGAATATTCTTGCAATAAAATTACAGCACTTTTCACCTATTTATACTACAATCTTGATTCCTCTCTGCGCCTCTACGTGAGATAAGCTTTTTTCAACGCAAAGGTACGCGGAGGTTAGCGCCAAGGTACGCAGAGTTTGAATTTTATCTGTCAAGAATACCTTGCAAAACATCAGGAACCTCAAATACAGCCCGGTTCTGAATAGCTGTAACATTCGCTTTGTAACGCAGCCAATTTTCAGGTTTTAAGAGTTCTTCAACGGCTGGAACAATTTGCTTAAAACTTTTAATTACCATCCCAACTTGTTTCTCTAAAATCCAGTCAGCATTATATTTTTCATTAATAAGTGTTGAATAATTACGATCTACAATCATAGGTAAATTCATGATGATCGCTTCACTGATACTAATAGAACCTGGTTTACCAATTAAAAAATCAGCTAGATTCATAAAATCTGGTACGTCTTCGGTAAAACCTTGGATATGCTGCTTTAACTGAGTTGGACGCTCTTGTAATGCTTGTGCCAGTTTTTTATTAGTACCGCAGAGAAAAATTACTTGCACTTTGTCACTAATACGCTCTAAATCGCGGGCTATATCTAGTATGGTTGCACAACCTTTAGCCCCAAATGAGACGATCGCTGTAATTTTATTTGGATCTAATCCTAAACGCTGTCTTTCGGTAGGGCGATCGCTAGAAATTGGTTGATAAAATCGGGGATGAACAATTAATCCAGAAGTTTGAACAATATACTCTTTTGATACACTTAAAGCACGGGCTTGGTTAGTGGCTCGTTCTGTACCGCAGATAAAATAACTCTTGGTTTTTGGTTCGATCCAAAAATGGGGCGGACAATCTGCAAAGTCGGTTAAAATTGTCGCCATTAGTGTGCCGGGTTTAACTCGTTGCAAGCTCTCCCAAATAGCTCGATTGTGTAGAGGAACTAAAGAAATTACTAAATCAATTGCTTTTTGTTGATTCCAGTGCTGTTCTCCCAATTTGACTGCTTGCGGGTACAACAAGTTAATAAAAAACTTGTCGAGAAACATACTCACTGGATGAAACCATGTCCAATCCATACTGAGCATATCGTTATACATTTCATTGGCATTTACCCCAAACAGCTTTTTGTAGGGATCTAACAAGTCAGTTAATTGACCAATATCTGTAACTGTAATGTGCCAAGGTCGTTTTTGTTGTTCGGCGATCGCATTTAAAGCTTTTAA
This sequence comes from Chlorogloeopsis fritschii PCC 6912, assembly GCF_000317285.1. GTDB lineage: Bacteria > Cyanobacteriota > Cyanobacteriia > Cyanobacteriales > Nostocaceae > Chlorogloeopsis > Chlorogloeopsis fritschii. The sequence continues at coordinate 113,415 of NZ_AJLN01000141.1, forward strand.
AGTGGCGTAATGTCCCCCACCTGCATTGAGAGTAAAAATATGCACTGAAAAGGTTTTTTCATAACTCATAATTCAATACAGTTCAGCTAACGTTAAAAACTATAATCTACGTAGTAGCGTGTCAACCTTAAAACTTGTGGAAAACTCATGCCACAAGGCAGACTAACAAATACAGTTTTGAATACAGAGCGATCGCAATAACTATAATTAAATGTAAAATGGCAACTTCACTGAAAGCAGACGAAAACAGCATTTTACCTTCTGCCCTCTGCCTTCTACTTAACTCACCCCTAGCCCCAATCAAGTCATGTCACCTGCCCAAGAATTAGAATCAGCAACAGATATAATATTTCCACCAGGAGATATCTACAGTGACGAACCACCATTGGAAAGCGATTTACATCTACGCCAGATTATTTTGTTATTACAATGCTTAGAATTGTGGTGGCAAAACCGCAATGACTTTTATGCGGCAGGAAATTTGACAATCTACTACAGTCAACGTCAACTTAAATCAGAAGAATTTCGCGGCCCAGACTTTTTTGTCGTGCTAGGATGCGAACGTAAACCCCGGAAAAGTTGGGTGATTTGGCAAGAAGACGGAAAGTATCCGAATATCATTGTCGAATTGCTATCGTCATCTACAAAAGCCACAGACAAAGGCTTAAAAAAACAAATCTATCAAGACACATTTCGCACACCAGAGTATGTTTGGTTCGATCCATATACTTTAGAATTTGCAGGGTTTCATTTAGTAGACGGGAATTATCAAGCCATAGAACCGAACCCCCAAGGTTGGTTATGGAGTCAGCAGTTAAATTTATACTTAGGCGTGCAAGAGAATCAACTACGTTATTTTACGGCACAAGGGCAGTTAGTGCCGACACCAGAAGAATTGGCGGCACAAGAGAAGCAGCGTGCGGAACAGGAAAAGCAACGTGTGGAACGACTAGCCGCTAGGTTGCGAGAATTAAATATTGATCCCGATCATCTATAAAAATTGATTTCGTTATTAATTTGTAGTTTCTTATTGTGGCGTGTTTTCCTGACAAGACTATCAAAATACCATTGCAGTAGGGGAGCAAAAAGACTGTGTAGCCGCATCAAAAGAGACATTTCTAGTCCTGGTGTAATTGCAAAAGCTTTGCGGGTGATTCCTTGTAAAATCTCAATTGCCACTTTCTCTGCTGTCATAATTTGGGCTGATTGTGTAATTAGTTTGGTTTCGGGTGGTTTAGTTTGATTTTCGGCTGCTAATTGGGGTGTATCGGTATCTGGTGGGTAAACTATAGAAATGTGCAAACCTGCGGTTTTGAGTTCACCCCGCAATGATTCAGCTAATCCCCGTACCGCAAATTTACTAGGGCTATATGGTGTATAGCCATACAAACCAATTAGTCCTGCTCCTGAAGAAATGATGACAATATGGCCTTTTTGCTGTTGAAGCATGGCGGGTAAAGCAGCTTTGATACAGTAAAGAGTGCCAAAATAATTAATTGCCATTGTTTCTTCAAAAATGGCAACTTCTAACTCTGTAAAATATCCTGGATGGGCAATACCAGCAGAGGCGATCAATAAATCTGGTACACCTAACTCAGCTATGGCTGTGGCGATCGCTTTTTGGGTTTGTTCCCATTGAGATACATCTGCGGAAATGGCTAATATTTGCTGTTCGGGGTGGATTTTTAAGGTTTCGAGTTCTGCTTGAGTAGAGTTGAGCTTAGTTTGGTTACGGGAAATAATGCAGACATTCGCACCAGATTTAATCAGCAGAGTGGCGATCGCTTTACCAATACCACTAGAACCACCTGTAATAATTACGTGTTTATACATCTTTTTCAGGCGTTACTGAATCACAATATGAATTATGCGATCGCCCTATGCTCGCGGGGACTTTGCCCCTGCATCGGAATACAACGATTTACTTACTGATACGGATTCTCTTTAGCTCGTTTCTCTTCTATTAGTTTTTGAAGTTCGCCAACTTCATCTATGGTGTAGAATTTCGGATTAGGTTCTGCGTCAATTTTATCCATTAGAGCGTGAAAAGCTTCGGTATCATTCCGATGCTCTAACAAATAACGTTTAAGTTCAGTTTTACTCATTGCTGCAAAGTTGGGCTTACTCATTCGTCATATCTCCATTTACCATTGCGGTTTATGACAATTCCTGTTTCTTCACCAGCCAAGATATAGATGTTTCCAGTTCGTTCATCGTACCGGATTTAATTTACCCCGAATATCTCCAAAAAATGTCTGACCTTTTGTATGTAAATTAAAATAGAGTTCGCTACGTCTTGCAAATTGCTCCATGCCAGCAATTGTTTTTACTTTATCCAATTTTCCTGATTCTATCGGACATCCTAAGAGATAAGCTCCTAAAATATCACGTCCAGAATTTGCAGTATTTTCAATATTTGTATTTGTTACTTCTGCTGAAAAACGATTATCAGCGAAGTTCTGTTGAATGTTGCCAGAGAGAGCAAAGTCAACTAGGATCGGCCCAAGCACGTCTGGGTTGCCGCAATGGATATGGAACATGACTATCTCTTGAGGATTTACACCTTCAACTTGAACATCAACAAATGCTTTACTCAGATCCTTAGTAAATTTCACAACTCCATGTCCCTTGGATTTTCGCTGATTTCTGGGTAGAGAAGGTGCTGTAGAGCGAAAGGATGGCGGGATAAATTTCGGTGTATTTTCCTCTTCACCTGGTTCTTGATCAGGACTCAAAAAAGCTTCATAAACAAAACCAATTTCTTGATTTTTACTTGGATTGAGGTTAACTTTACTCTGCTGATTTGAAGTAATTTGTGGGTTTTTCTTTTGAGCAAAAGCCTTTTTTTCCTGTAGAGGCAATACAGTTAGGCAGACAAAAACTAGCAGACAAATCAGGGCGGTGAATATATATTTACTACGCATAAGATTCTAGTTTCAAAAAAATAAATAACAATCGAAAACCTATATCATCTTTTGTGAACTATGCTACTACTATTGCTAGATTTACTAATGTATATTGACTCATCTATACATATTTTTTAATTTCTATATCTAGCAATAATTATTATCAGCAACGCCCTTTTTAACAGCCAATAGATTTGGCATTTGCTAGAGCCGCGATCGCCTGATTAATTTGTGCTTCTGTATGCAAACAACTGATAAAAAAGCGCAGACGTGCAGCATCATTGGCTACGGCAGGATAAATCATTGGTTGAACGTTGATGCCGGCTTGGAAGAGGTGATGAGACAGCTGAATACAAGCAAGAGAATTTCCCACAACAATGGGAATAATCGGAGAATTCTGACTTGTGGCTGTGTTCCAACCTTGGGCTTGAGCTAGTTGCAAAAATTGCTGCGATCGCTTTTGCAAAGTTTTAACTCGTTCCGGTTCTGATTTAAGTAACCGCAGAGATGCTAAAGCAGCAGCAGTATTGGCAGGGGACGATCCCACACTATAAACAAAGCCAGGGGCAGTATATTTCAAATAATTTATTAAAGCTTTTGACCCAGCAATATATCCCCCACAACTGGCAAAAGCTTTACTTAATGTCCCCATCCACAAATCTACCTGATTTCGCCCTACATCGAAGAACTCACCAATACCCCGTCCATATTGACCTAATACACCAATGGAATGGGCTTCGTCTACCATGAGCAAGGTTTTGTGCCGTTGCTTGAGTTCAATAAAGCGAGGTAAGTCTGGGATATCCCCATCCATACTGTAAACGCCTTCAATGACAATGACTACTCGCCGATAATGTTGGCGTTGGTCTTGTAGAATCTTATCCAAAGCTTGCCAATCATTGTGGGGAAAAGGCACGGTTTTAGCACCTGATAAAGCACAGCCCTGCAAAATACTGTTATGACTCAAGGCATCGTAAAGGATTAAATCCTGAGAATTAAACAGGTGACCGATGGTAGTAACATTGGTGGCATGACCGCTTACATACACAATGCAGTCTTCTACGCCAATAAACTCTGCTAGTTCTTGTTCTAGTTCTTGATGTAGAAGACGTTCACCTGATGCCAACCGACTAGCACAAACTGATGTACCATAGCAATCTATTGCTGCTTTGGCTGCTGCGGAAACTCTCGGCTCTCCTGATAACCCTAGATAGTTGTAGGTTGAATAGTTAATTAGTGTTCGTCCTTGAATTTGAGTACAATCCCTGGTTAGGGATTCCTGCACTTGAAAATAAGGATTGGGAATTTCTAAGGTTTGAATTTGGGTTAATCGTTGCTGGAGTTGGGCATATTCTGGAAAGCATTCAATTTGATAGTATTCGGGGGGAATTTGCGCGCTGATCTGGCTGCGATCGTGAGCGAGTTCTTGCGCCAGATATTCTGCTAAGTTGGCGTTCGCTCCCAATGATTGGAGTGTAGAAATATTGAGCAAATACCCTGACCAGGTTTCCAAGTCTTGGATAAATGTAGCAGCTGTGAGGGAATCTAAACCATAACTTTCAAAGGATTCATTCCCATCAACAGATTGGATGGAAATATATAATTTTGTTGCTAACCATTGACATATCCAACTTTGGATTGACTCTACAGAATAATTTTTGGGATGTGCTTCTGGAAAAGAAATATCCAGCAATTCTGAAGCTACTAACGGTAAATTACCCGCTAAGAAAGCTTCACGGCAGGCGAGACGCTGCACTTTACCACTGGAGGTTTTCGGGAGAGTTCCTGGTTTAAGTAACAAGACTTGATAAACTTGCAAGTCATGTTCCCGCAACACCGCTTTTCTAATGGCTTTTGCTACTTCCTCAACAAGAGGTAAGGGAGCAGGGGGCAGGGAGAAAGGGGGAATGTCTTCTGCCTGTTTGCTGTGAACTTGAAGGTGTCGTACATAAGTCCGCTTCACCTCACAAGCGACAATCAGGCGATTATCCCCATCTATTTCCACACAAAAAGCTGCAATGCTATGAAAATTTAGTGCTGGGTGACTGGTTTCTACAGTTTGTTCAATATCTTGAGGATAATGATTTCGACCCCGGATAATCAATATATCCTTAATGCGTCCGGTAACAAATAACCCTGCTTCATCTTCCCAAAATCCTAGATCCCCAGTGCGCAAAAAGGGCCCTTCTTTTGTATCTACCAAATAAGCGCCAAATGTTTGCTTTGTCAGTTCTTCTTGATGCCAATATCCTTGTGCTACACTCTCACCTGTTACCCAGATTTCTCCTATTTGCCCTGTGGCACATCGGGTTAAGGAAACAGGATTAACGATCGCCACAGTTTGACCAAGACAAGGATGACCACAACTAACGATTTTACGGGGAATTTGAGTTTCTTTTGTGCAACTGATTACCTGATTTTCCTCTAAAGCTTTGGCATCGCAAACCTTAATTACAGGCGATTTGAACTTAGTTGCACCCGTTACCAAGAGAGTTGTTTCTGCCATCCCATAGGAAGGACGGAAAGTGCTGGGACGAAATCCATAGGGAGCAAATGTGTTGATAAAAGAGGCGATCGTTTCTGCTCGTACAGGTTCAGCTCCATTGATAGCAATTTGCCAACTACTCAGGTCAAGATTGGTTAATTCCTCTGGTTTAAATTTTTGTATGCAAAGATCGTAGGCGAAATTGGGACTTACTGTTACCGTGACTTTGTAGGTAGAAATTATCCTCAACCAACGGATCGGGTCTTGCAGAAATGCCATCGGTGACATTAATATTACCGGAAATCCCACAACTATCGGTTGGAGCGTTCCCCCCACTAACCCCATGTCATGGTAGAGTGGCAGCCAGTTTAAGACTATACCTTCAGCACTCTCTTGATAGCTATGTTGGATAACATGACAATTATGAGCTAAATTACCGTGGGAAACTATCACCCCTTTGGGAGTGCCTGTAGAGCCGGAGGTGTACTGTAAGAATGCGGTAGTATTAGGTTCTATTGTTATAGGCGTAAAGTCATCAGCCTTAGTAGTTATGCGATCGGTTAAAACCCATTGCAGCTGTGTGAATGCATATTCCTTTTGCGCAATGAGTGGAAAAATATCTGCGGTGGTTAATAACAAAGTAGCTTGAGCATCCCGGACAATGTTTTGCAATCGGGATAGTTTCTGGTTGCGTTTGGGTGGATAAGCAGGAACAGCGATAATTCCGGCATAGAGACAGGCGAAAAAGCTGACAACAAAGTTCAATCCTGATGGGTAAATTAGTAAAGCTCGATCGCCTGGTGCAGAGATAGATTGCAGATGAGCTGCGATCGCCTGTACTTGATGTTCTAACTCTTGGTAGGTTAAACAGCTGGTTTGTATTTCTCCTTCTTCAAGAAATATGTAAGCTTTGCGATGTGGGTGGTGTTTTGCCCTTTGGTGTAATAACTCTACAAGGGTTGTTCCTTGTCCAAGAAAATCAGATTTAATTGGAGAGATTATCATTCTGATGGCTATTTGAATAATAGGTGTAAAGTTTAGTGATTCATCAAGAAACAAGGCAGCTATGCTGGGGACAGAAGGAGAAGATTTTTCATTACTCGTTGTGTTATTTATTACATTAAAGTCTTGCACCTAAGCAGCTAAACCCGCAAAAATTAAATAAGAGAGCATAAAATATCACATTAACTAAAGAATGAGAAGCATAATAAAGTAACTAATTAAACTATAACCATAGTGATAATACTTATTTACACATACAAAACGACAAGGTGCTACAGATGGATTTAAAAGAAACGTTAATGGCACTTGAAGAAAAGTTTTGGCAGGCTAGCTCTGCTGCAAACGTTGGCTTAATCCAAAGCTATCTTACTAACGATGCTCTTACGGTAGGGACGTTTGGAGTATTGGACAAACGAACTACCATAGAGGTAAACAAAGACCAACCACCATTCTTGTTTTGGCACATCGAAAATGAGCCTCAGGTTTTACAATTAACGGAAGATAGTGCCGTTATCATCTATACAGCTACGGCACAACGTCAGGGTCGCGATCAGTTTACAGTAGTTATCAGCAGTACTTATGTCAACCGAGGAGGTTTGTGGAAGCTAGCTTTCCACCACCAGACACCTGTTTAGACATTTAAAAATTACTTTACGATACTGAGTTACAGTTAACTCAAGGATTGAGCTTACGAGTTAAAGATAAAGATATTGATCTTGCCCAGCGATAAATTAGCGATCGCGTCTTGTTCACTTGCAGGCAAGGTTTGCAGTTTAGCGATCGCACGTCTTCTGGTCGAGTATTATCCAACTTGACGAACTATGCCACAACTAGCATAATCAGATCTAACACGACTGCCATCACTCGAAATTCTGTATAGTGTTCCTCTTTAGCGACTACCAGCGCTTTTGCAACAAGAGTAGCGGCTTCGGTCAGTTTGATGCAACAGTGTTGTTAGCTGTTGCCAAGTGGTTAGTTAGTTCTTGGTCTTCTTGTTTATAGATCGCCTTCTCTTTTTGAATAAAGATGTTTGCCAAAGCATCATAAGCTTCAGCCCACGCCGAAATAACTTCATCAGTAGCGGCATCTTGCAAAACATCTTTCATGGCTTGCAAAAGCTTTTCACCTATTAGCGGATACTGCTCAGGAAGTATGCGAGTCTCTACATGACGATGGGCAATTGTTTCTACTGCCTTAGCCAACTCATCTAAGCGGTCAATATGAGTCGCATAAGCATAAACAGCCGCAGCTAACTTGTGTGCTTGCCCGCCACCATCTAGATGCTGCATCCAAGTGGTTTCAAAGCTGCGTTTGTAATCAGGCCGCTCCTCAAATGCAATTTGATACATCCGCCTGGTAATCTCTTCACCTTTTTCTTTAATAATCGGTGCAGTTGCCTTGACAATTTCAATCGTTTTTTGACTAACCATGATTCAAAGTTCTCCTCTTACGATCAAAAATGTTGGGGAATAGGGGGTAACGTTGCCCAGCATCCGCTATATAGAACCTCTCCATATCTCATGACAGCTTTCAGCCTTAACTTCCTACTCACTCGCCCTAAAATAGCATCCTAAAAACAGTTTTTGGGTTTTGTTACTCGTCCCTCCTCACGCTCAAGGTGCAG
>NZ_AJLN01000142.1 GCF_000317285.1 Chlorogloeopsis fritschii PCC 6912
GCCCAAAGTACCACCTTGTTGATGAAGACACTTTCCACTGTGCTTCACCTTAAGAAAGTAATAATTTGCAGCACTAGCATCAGGAGAATATACAGACATAAGGAATATAGATATACCACTATAGAGAAGTACTTTCTGAATCAGAATTATGGCTTTGATTTTTCCATCCATAAAACACCTCTTACTTGATACATATGTTGGCATCGAATTATCTACTAAAATTCATAGGGAACGCGATCGGGAAGATCGGAGCGATTGGGGCAACTGGATCGCTTGGGAACAGCACCTTCAACACATTAATGAGGGACAGATAGGAATTACATCATCTGTTGAGATAACAAAAAATAGTATTAAACAAAGAACATATTCAAGCGTTGTATTTGAAGAGAGCGCTTTTCCTATCCTCACGACAGCTTTTAGTCTTAATTGAACCGTATTGGGTGATTAAGGAGTTTTTTGTGGAGAGTTTAAACGCCACATTAATTTCAGTCCATAATCCCACATTTTGCTGATGCGATCGCAACCCAGACTAATCTCAAAAAATTGGGTCATGCCCTACACAAGTGTGGGATAGGTAGCGATGTCATTCCAAGTCCAAGGATGATCGGCTAGCTCTGCCTGCTGTGCCGCTATAATTACCAGGCACGAATGCCGCCAGCTCCAATTGAAATAGCCACGAGAGAGCACAAGAGGTAGCACCCTGTTACTGAGTTATATAACTATTGGCATTACTCTAGCTAACTTCTGAAATTAAGTCGCACATTTTCTTGCGATTTAGAACAAAATCTTGCTATGAGTTACGAAACTGTTTCGGGTTCATCCCAGTGCATTGGCGAAAACACTTGGCAAAATGACTCTGATTTGCAAAGCCACACTCCATTGCTACGAATGTAATTGTTTGTTCTGGGTACTTTAGCAACTGCTTTGCCCGTTCTACTCGTTGTTGAATTAAGTATTGATGGGGTGACATTCCAGTTGATCGCTTGAATAGGCGGCAGAAGTAGTACTGGCTCATCCCAAGTTCATGAGCAATTTCACTCAGTGATAAATCCTCACCCAAATGCGCCTGGATATAATCAATGGCTTGTTTTAACTTTTGTTTAGACAATCCATCTTCGTGTTCTCGAAACTGATGTTTACGGGTGGAGTAATGGCGCAGCAGATGAGCCGACAGCGCCGTCGCCATTGAATCAGCGTAGAAACGACTACCAACCCCATCCACTTCTAAACTTGACTTGAGTGCTAGACCGATCTGGTGGATCAATAAATCAACTGTTTTCAGTGTAGGCAAAAGTTCGACATGATCGGGGTTGACCGATTCAGGAGCGATCTGAGCCAGAAATGTAGGCTCTAGATAGCAGTGAATCCATTCCATTGTTTTAACAGTGGAGTGAGAACGGAGTCCATAAGATAAATCAGCCGGACATAATTCAATACAGCCACTTGCATAGTCTTCTTCTCGATACGAGACTACCTGCTTGCGTCCCTCGAAGACAAGTTCCAAATCAACTGCTTGATGCCCCATTGGAATAACAATCATGTGTTGAGGGTTAGATACTTCGGGTAAATCCACTAGGGGTTGACAGGAATGGACAAGCTGAATGCTACTCCAACCCGATTGAAAACTGGTTAGCAGGGGCGGATTGGGCAGAAACTTTAGCCAATCCACATAGTCGATCACCAAAGGTAGCCTTGCAGACATCATTGACTCCTTCAGATAGTGGTTTATCAGAAAAAACAGAAAGAAATTCTGACTTCTGTACTCTGCCTCTGACCGTAGTAAGGGTATAAGACCCCACTGAATGAGAATTCAGGAGCAAATCTCTGAGAAATATTAAAAGCTATTCATATCAATGTTTTCAACTATTATTTCACTTTTTGGTTACGTAGCTGTTCACAGGATTTAAAACGTTACAGTAGTTATGAGTAGTACTGATGCCAACCGAGATGGTTCGTGGAAAATAGCTTTCCACCATCAGACACCACTTTAGGCAGTTAAAAAACTTATAAATAGTCAAAGGCGATCGCCTAAACTACCCCAACAAGAACATAAGCTTGTTTTTGTCACCACAACTTTAAAGTAACCGTGAGAGTGCCCTTTAATCGAAAATGGTTTAGCTTACGAATGCGAGATATTCTCTAAGACAGAGCTGAAGCTCTAACCAACTGTCCAAAGAAGCCTTTATTTTCCACAACCAAGCTCTGACTTTTGTTAGAGGGATAATTACTTTGTTTCCAGTTAATCTTAGTTTGTACTCAAAAGAGTTAATTGGCTTGAGAATAGGTTGAAATTCTACTATATCTTATCGCTAACCTATAACTCCATTTGTTATTTGGAGTGAGCCAAGAATACCTCAAAACCGGGAAAAATACAAGATTAACTAATGGAGTATTGGCATGACAAATTTAGTTTCTAAAGTGTTCGCTAGCATCAATTCCTTGCTTCAGGGATTGCAAGTAAAGCGTTTTTTGTCTATTATTCTAGTAGGCTGTTTGCTGTTGACAACAAATGTTGCTTTTGGCAATGATAGCCAAAACTTGACTGAGAAAGTTCGCGAAAAGGTACAGCAAAATGATGCCCAAAGGCCAAAAACAGTAGGGCAATGGAATAGAGAAGCTCGCGAAACAGAAGGCAATCCAGGGGAAAGACTTCAAAGAATTGGGCAACAATCAGGAGAAGCTTTTAAAGAATTTGGTTCAGGCTACGCAGAGGGCTCTAAGGAAACAGCTCGTGACGTAGGAGAAGGTGCAGCCAATGCAGGCAAAGATATCCCTAACCAAGTTCGTCGCTAGGCAATTGATGATACTGGGTTGAGATTGAGTATCAGTAGTTGGGAGTTGCGATCGCGCATCAATTTCTGAGTACTTGCCTAAATTCCTAAATCTGCACTGTGTAGGAGCGGTGCAGATTTATTTTGAATGCAAATTATATAGCTTATACATGACCAAGTTGCCTTAGTCCGTTCAGATTATCCCACTCTGCCCACGCTTCCAAAATTTGATTGTTCTGCACGCGGTAGATGGCAATATACTCTGCTTTCAGTTTTTTCCCGCTCGGTGGATAAGATCCCATCCAGCCTAGTTGTGTTCCCTCAAATCGTTGCCTTACTGCTACTTTATCTCCTTCAGCAAGAATATCTTCGATACTTTCAAATGCATCAGGAAATGTTTCTAGTTCACGGCGAAGAAACTCTTTTAGTTGATCTCGATTACAAATTCCAGGTTTGCCAGCAGCATCGCTATGTCGCACGAAATCAATGGCAACCACTTCATCAAGCTTGTTCCAGTTTTGTGTGTTGATCGCGTCAATAAATTCTCGAACCAGAGCCTTATGGCGATCGGCTCTCTCTTTTTCCTCGCTTGGAATCATTTGAGTTACTCTTACTGTTTTGCATCAAACCTCAATCGAGATTATAAGCAGAGCGCTCCGAGGACGTTCAATATGTCCAATTTTGCTCGCTATTGTATATCGCTTTGGGCATACTATGACGTAGTGTTAGGTTGCCGCCCGGAGGGCGTCTACCAGGCTTAGAGTTCAAGTCAGTTAAAACTGACTGAAAACCTTACCTAGTCTGATTTATCAGACTTTAGCTTTCAGCCAAGAAATTCATTTCTTGGCTGACGATGCTTGGCGATCGCATCTAGAAGCGCTATCCTCTACAAATTAATAAAGTCAAGTCTCTCAAAGTCTCTATCTGGGTCTTCTATCAGAATTTTATCACCGGGTTTATGACAGAAATAACCAGCAAAATCTGTAAACTTCCAACCTGGAATATATACATTTTGCTCCTTAAAGAACCGATCCACCCATTCTCTAACATCCCCAATATTATCAATATTGACAGTACGAAAATAGGATTCTAATTCAGGAACATCGTACCAATCATCAGCCTTAAATTTCTCTAATAGCTTGCCATTGAAATATAATTTGTATCTTAGTGCATTGGCTGTATCACTGACTTGATAAAAGATTGAATAGGTATCTAACAGCCCAGACAGTATTTCAGCATCGTCCTCATTCAGATGAATACTTTGCTCTGCTTCCCTCATTTTCTTGACTGTTTGTTCTGTATCTAAGTTACTTGAACGTAAAAGATTGAACGCAGCTCTATCTCTACCAATAACTTGTGTCCATTGATGACTGCGTAAACGAAAGATAATGAAACACTGATCTGTTAACTCAATTTTTTGACCAACTACATTTCTTCGCCAGGTTTTAGCTCCACGCATATCACTTATTACATGAGCAACTGAGTAAACATCTGAGCGACACAGTACCGTTGTTCCATTATAATTAAACGAACCTACTCCTCTTAAATCAGTAATTGATTCAGTCATGTTAGCACTCACAACATTTTAGCCTGGATGCACTACTAGAATAGTTTTATATGATACTCAGATAAATCAAAATCAACAGATACAGCTAAATCATCCTGCAAGATTTTTCTACACTTTCGACAAAATTAAAATCGGCAACAAATCCTATCACTTTAAAGTTAAAGAATAATAAGGCTGGGTCGTATATCATCGACCCAATACATCATAAATGTTAGGTTTACTTAATAGCTGCAAAGCAAGAGAGCCACGTAATTAAGCCTGATGTTTTTGCTGTGATAAATCCATCAAATTTGCCAATTTATAAACAATCCGCGCACCAACATTACCATCCCACTCAGCGTCACCAACTTCGCAAACATCAAATCCGATTATTTTTCTACCACTATTTACTAATTCACGAAACAGACAAAAAGCTTGCTCCAATTCCAAGCCACCAGGAACAGGAGTACCTGTATTTGGACATAGTTTTGGATCTAATCCATCTACATCAAAGCTAATGTAAACATACTCTGGCAAATGACCGATAATTTCTCGACATAACTCAATCCATGTTATTCCAGAGTAAAGCTTTTGTTTAAGCACTGGATCGTAATAAGCAACAATTCTACTGTTTGATTCGCCAATCATTTGCACTTCATCATGAGAAATATCACGCAAACCCACCTGCACTAATTTAGAAATCTGCGGTATTTTCATCGCATTAAACATAATGGATGCATGAGAAAATTCAAATCCCTCATAGGCATTGCGTAAATCTGCGTGTGCGTCGATGTGTAAAATGCCGTAGTTTGTGTATTTAGTCGCTAATGCTTGGAAATAACCTAATGGTGAGCTGTGATCGCCACCAATGACAGCAACTCGCTTACCATTGTTCATTGCTTGCTGACACTGTTCAAACAGCCATTGATTAACCTGTTGACAAGCTTGATTAATTTCTGTGAGGACAGGTGCTAAATCTGGTGTGTCTGTTAGTTGTTGTCCTTGCTCTAATCGCTCGATAATTTTTGCTGCTAAAGCACGATAATACTTATTCTTCTCTAGAAAGTCTTGGGGAATTTCTACCATAAAAATTCCCTGTTTCCATCCATCAGGATGATCGAAATCGAACAAATCTAGTTGAGGTGAAGCATCCAGAACCCGCTGCGCCCCTTTGGCAGTGCCTGCACCATAAGAAACGGTGACTTCCCACGGCACACCAAAGACAATTAAGTTTGCAGACTCGTAATCAAACGGTAAACCAAAGAGGTTGCCATTGATTTGACCGATGCCACTGGGATTATAGTCTTGGAGATTAGTCATAGTACCTGAGAGAAATTCACTATTACCATGTTATGGATCAAACGGAGTGCTAACACCTCTACCACGACGCTTAATAACTTTTGCTTTTAAGATTGACATATATGGGAAAGCTGGAAAAAGCGATCGCAGCAGCACAGTGAGGGCTGTACTGAATAGATGTTTTATGCTTCAACTGTGTGTTGTGGGTTGTCTCTATAGCAATGTCATGGTGAGCGATCGCCTGATGTTACAGGCTGTGAGCTTTTTTACACTTTATTAACGTGAACAGAACATTTTCAGGGTGTTAGCGTCTCAAAGAACTGATAAAGTACCTAGCAAAAGCAAAAATTTCAGCTTTTTACGTTTATAAACCCGTATGGTTGCTTTTTCTGCTGTCTATACAAGGGCACAAGACGGTTATGTGATAAATCACACAATAAGGGAATGAAAATCTCTTTCCCTATTCCCTGTTCCCTATTTTCAAGACAGACAGTCATGTAATAAATCACACAACGAGGGAATGAAAATCTCTTTCCTATTCCCTATTTTCAAGATAGATGACTGATATTGCAACCTTAAATGAGCTAGGAGTTGAACGGAATCATATATATGAAGGGCAAGTACTTAGTTAGTTTTCGTCTATCATCCTTAATTAGTTTCACTCTCATTTCTAGTTTTATTGCACCTTACTCTGCGGTTCCTGCACCACCAAGAACACCCGACAAAACGGTAAACTGTGACATTCTCGTTGTGGGTGGTGGACTTTCTGGTGCCGCTACAGCCTACGAAGGCTTGCTGGCAGGCAGAACGGTTTGCCTCACAGAAATTACTGACTGGCTGGGAGGACAAATTTCTTCTCAGGGAACTTCTGCACTCGATGAACGACCAACTCAACGCGCCAAGCTATACTACTCTCGCGGTTACTTGGAATTGCGAAAGCGGATTGAGCGCAAGTATGGAAAGCTCAACCCCGGTGATTGCTGGGTAAGCGATTCTTGTTATCTGCCCCGCGACGGGCACGAAATTTTGAGATCGATGCTCAGAGATGCGGAAAAAGAAGGTAGAGGCAAGCTGCAATGGTTGCCGAACACAGTTGTTAAGGAATTGAATATTAGTCCCGATCGCAAAATAATTAATAGCGCGATCGCAATCCAACACCAGCCAGCACCCAATGCCCCACCCCTAAACACCTTTACTTTATCCCAAAGCATCGAAGACGCCTATCGCTATCAGAACTCTTCCCGCTTTACCAAAAGCATCATCCGCTTGGTTCCCAAACAAAAACAAAAAGGCAATACCCCTAACTGGTATGTTGTAGACACCACTGAAACAGGGGAAATTATTGCCCTTGCTGATGTTCCCTACCGCCTGGGTATTGATGCTCGTTCTTACTTAGAACCTTCTGCTTCTAGTGCCAACAACGATCCCTACTGCACTCAAGGCTTTACTTATACCTTTGCAATGGAGGCAACCCAACAACCGCAGCCCCAACAAATGCCTCCTTTTTATCCAAATTATGCACCTTATTACAGTTATGAATTGTCGCGGTTGGCGAGCTTTCCTTTAGTTTTTACCTATCGCCGCATCTGGAGTCCCCGCAAAGGAGAAACAATGAAATTTGGGGGTATAACTTTTACGGCTCCTACCCCAGGCGATATTTCCATGCAAAACTGGACTTGGGGTAATGACTACCGTCCTGGAACCGCCAAAGATAATCTTATTTACACTCGCCAACAACTCCAAGCTACCGGACAGTTAAAACCAGGCGGTTGGATGGGCGGACTGCGGACAGACGCTTTGCGTAAAGGCGAAGAAAATGCTGTGGGTTTTTATTACTGGCTAGTGGCAGGTACTACTGATTCCCAATTAGGAGATGGTGTTAAAAAGCCGCAACCAAACAATCGCTTTCTGTCTGGGTTAGATTCGCCGATGGGAACAGCGCATGGCTTATCTAAGTATCCGTATATGCGCGAAGGACGGCGTATTATCGGACGCCCAAGTTGGGGCGCTCCTGAAGGTTTTGCGATTTGGGAAATTGATATTTCTCGCCGCAACTACGACGATGAGTATTATCGTGAGGCTCTGCCAGCACGAGAGTACCGCCGCCTGAAAGCAGCCTTGGCTGGCTTGGAAGCCTTATCAGTTCTTTCTGGACAAAAGCGCCCAGAAAATGTAGCTCGGCGGACTCGTTCTACTATCTTCCCAGATGCTGTGGGTATTGGTCACTATGCAATTGACTTCCACCCTTGTATGACTAAAAGCCCGCCAGAAGCACCTGGAAATACAGAACGTGCAGGTGAAAGGCGTGGGGCTGGACAAGCTTACCCCTTCCAAATCGCACTCAGAGCAATGATTCCGCAAAAAATAGATAATTTGTTGGTAGGAGGTAAAAGCATAGCTACCAGTCATATTGCAGCGGCAGCATATCGGGTACATTCCTTTGAATGGTCTTCTGGAGCAGCAGCAGGAACTACAGCGGCATTTGCCTTAAAAAATAATATCGCACCTTATCAGCTTGTAGATAATTTACCCAGGCAAGAACCCCAACTTCAAAACCTACAGCGTTTGCTAGAGAAAAATGGCAATCCCACTGCTTTCCCTGATACCTCGATTTTTAACCAAAATTGGGAAGATTGGAAGTAATTAGTCAATAGTCATTGGTTTATAGTCATTAGTCATTTGTTTTTACTTATGACTAATGACAAAGGACTAATGACTATGGACTAAACTAATAATTTGTAGTGTAGTTTTGGAAAAACTTGGGTTAAGTATTTATGGTTACCAGACTTTCAGCAGCTTTTTACGGGATGGCAACGGCACCAACTGTAGCTCCTGAACGGTCTAGTCAAGTTACCCGCAAAACCTATCCAAATTACAAAGTCATTGTTTTGAATGATGACTTTAATACTTTTCAGCACGTAGCTGAATGCTTGATGAAGTATATTCCGGGTATGACTAGCGATCGCGCTTGGGAACTCACTAACCAAGTACACTACGAGGGCCAAGCCATTGTCTGGATTGGCCCTCAAGAACCAGCTGAACTTTACCATCAGCAGTTACGTCGAGCCGGTCTAACAATGGCTCCTTTGGAAGCCGCATAACTAAAATAATATGAAAAAACCTACCCCAGACACTCGTAAGGCAAGTTCTCCTAAAAATGGCAGATTAGTTTGGAATCACTCAACCCACATTCCTGGCTTGATCCCCATCCTCGAACGTCTCTGCAAGCAGGATGGAATTCAAACCATAACCCCAGGGCAAATTGGACGAGTGAAAGGTCATTGCCCAAACTTGCAATTGCGGGTGTCTGTTCCCATTCGGGGAGGTTTTAAAGCGATCGCTCGTCACGGCAAAACAGTTCAAGAGGTATTTATCCTCACCACTTTGCCGCAAAATCAACTTGAAGAAGCGATCGCGATCGCTATGCGACAGTAATCAATAATTTATTAACTTGTAGAGGCGGATTCATTGTAAGTTTTTGTTGTCACAAAGAGATTCTTGTTAAAACCCACCCGTACAGTTAAGTTAATTGTTCATTGCCATTAACCATTAGCTATTAGCTACTACCTACTAACTAACACCTACTCCTGAACATGACGCACAGCAAATTTATGCAGGGGCAGACTGATGATACAAGAAAATGTTAAAAAATATGATAGAGCGGTAGTAATTCTTAAAGTCATATGTATTGCTTCCCAATGGGGTAAAACAATTTTTTCAATCCCGAAAGCAATACAGTAAACAAGCCAGTACGCAAAGCTCATTCTAAACAAAATTCGCTCTGTTACTTCAGCTTCATCATTTTGCTGTTTGTTATCCCAAAGTAAAGCCAGACCCAGAATACAAGCTACAAATGAAACAGCAACTACAACATCATGACAAAGAAAACTCATTAAATGCATTTGTGCTGATCCCCAAAGTTTCCCATTGCAAGAATCAGTCTAAAGGAATAGTTATTCCAGTTAAGCAAATAGTTACAAACTGAAATAGATTACAGCAAAATATGTAAATAAATACTACGAATTTATAAATTTGGTTATAGAATGCAGAAGTCAGAAGCCAGAATTCAGAATCGCAGCATAATAAGCTGTCAGCAATCTGCTAACTTCTTCCAACAGAGATGTTAAATGTGTGCTGTCACCATACCCAAGGTCTTTTGCCAGAATTAAGTAATAACGGCATTCTTCTAAGAACCTTGCGCGATATTGAAAAACCTCAATTTATCAGGAATTGTTTTTTTACCAAATTCTTCTGCGACATTGGCTGCTATAGAAATAGCTGCTCTTCTTAATTGCGAAGTGAACCCGTATATCTCTGTTTTAGGAAATTCATTACTAAATTTATAAACAGACAATACAAATTGATGTGCCTTCTGCCAAACAACCAAATCTTGAAAAGTTTTTGCAGTTTCTCTTCTCATTATCACTCCTAAATTCTGACTTCCGACTTCTGAATTCTATTCTTTTTTACCAATCCCCAGGATGGAACTGGCAGCTTGATACAAAGATGCAATATTTAAACCATCGTTAGGATACTCAACTACAGCAAAGTGACATATAGCTTGGTAGCGAGTTCCATCGGCAGCGATGAATATTTGTTGGCGGAGAGTAGTTAAAACATCCGAGAGGCGATCGCTCATTTCGGTCTTTGTTAAACCTGATACACCTACCACAAATTCTCCATTTCCCCAGTAGCCTAAAACTTCACCACCACGAAATGCTAATTGAAACAGGCGACCCCATTTTTGTAATACTTGATTACCTGCTTCATGACCGTACTGAATATTTATTTGGCGTAAGTCAGCCACATTAAATATCGCCAGGCAAACCAATTGGTTGTGTTTTTGTGCATGGGCAATCAATTGTTGCAAATCGCGATTTGATTGGGGCTGATTTGCAACTCCTGTAATCAAGTCTTTTGTTGAGAAAGCTTGTAATAAGCGAGCGCGTTCTAAGCGATGAGTAATTCGTGCTAGTAATTCTGCACCTACTACAGGTTTGACAACATAATCATCTGCACCGGCAGCAAACACCTGTTGTACTGTTTCCATATCCCGATGAGCAGTAAGAAACAAAATTGGCAATCCCTGCCAGTTGGGATCGGTGCGAACTGCCTGACAAAGCTCGATACCTCTCAATTGAGGCATCTCCACATCCAAAATTAACAAATCCGGCACGACAGCTTGGAGTACCTCCCAAAAACGTAGTGGATCTTCTAGTCCTGTCATCCGTATACCCCAAGGTTCTAACATCGGACGCAGTACCGCCAAAATCACTGGATCGTCATCTACAACTAGTACATTCACTATCTGAGAACGGCTACGCTGTAATATCTGTAATACAGTTTCCCAAATTTGAGTAGCTGTGACAGGTTTAGCCAGAAATCCACGCGCTCCAGCGCGAGCTACTGTGACGCGATCTACTAGTCCATCAACAGCAGCAAGCACTAGTACCCCTACAGGTGGGGTACGATTGGCTAAGTCTAATAGTAGTGCCAAACTTTCTTCCCGCCACCCAGCCTCATCTATACTTAGCACCACCAAATCGGGTGATGTATTTTGCAGGCGGTAGTTAGCATCCTCTAACTTAGTAATTTGTTCCCAGTACACACCCGCAGCCTGTACTAATGGTTGCAATTGTGCGCCTAATTGCAGATCGGGATCGATAAGTAGCAAACGAGCGTCAGGAAGAACAGAGAGTGGGGGAGTGGAAGACGCGGAGAAATTATTAAATATATTCCCCGCATCCTCTTTCCCCTGTTCTTTCAGATTTAATAAGTTGTTTAACTTCTCTATGAGTGACAGTAGCTGACGCTGTTGGGCTGCTGATAACTTACCATCCCCTTCTAGAATTCTTTCTATTTCTCGCGCCATCTGGGTGCCAGTTTCTTTGTTAAACATTCCCAGCACACCAGCCAGTTTGTGTGCTGCTCGTCCTGCTGAGTGGCGTAAATCAGAACCTAATTTTCCAGTTTGCAATTCTCCTGCTGCTTGTTGCAGTACCTGTATCCGCTCTGCCATTAGTCCTTGATACTGGTTCCACAAGCCGCTCATTGCTTGGTTGAACTGCTGTTCAACATCGGGATTGGAACTTTTAGTTTGGGGGTTTGAGATTTGAGATGTTTCTCGATTTGGAGGTTTTTCTTGAGAATGGGGTTTCAGTCGATACCCTACACCGTAGACATTTTCAATCCAGTCTACTGCTCCTGCTGCTTTTAATTTTTGCCGCAAGCCTTTGATGTGCGACTTTACACTTTCTTCTTGGGGAGGATCGTCAAATGTCCACAAATGCTCGACAATATCACCCCGACTATAAACTCGTGCTGGATTTCGCAAAAATAATTCTAACAAGCTGTATTCTTTGGGCGTTAATTCTAGTACTTTATTTTCGTATTTAGCCTCACAAATACTTGGATCTAGCCGTAGTGCACCTGCTTGTAATACTGGAGCACGAGGAGCATCACCCCGACGCAACAACGCTCTTACCCGTGCTTGAAGTTCGCCAACCTCAAAAGGTTTAATCAGATAATCATCTGCACCTGCATCTAGTCCGCGAATGCGATCGCTACTGGCATCTTTAGCTGTCATTAATAAAATCGGGGTAAAAAAGCCTTTGGAACGCAATCGCTGGCACAAGGTAATACCATCCAGCTTTGGTAGTCCCACATCCATTAAAAGCAGGTCATATTTAGTACTTTCAGCATATTCCCAGCCACTTTGCCCATCTGCGACTACATCTACAACATAATTTTGCTTGTTGAGCGATCGCGACAAAATATCGGCTAAAACCTCATCATCTTCGATGAGCAAGATTCTCATTATTAGTTTCTCCCATCTATCACTGCTGTTGATATATGAGGAGGATCGCCTGTTCTTATTAAGTATGTCAACTGAACATAAAAGTTCTAAAATTTACTTTTCAACCACAGCTGGCAAAACCTTTTCACTAAAGACTTCAATAAACTGTTGTTGCTCCCGGTTAACGTTGTGCAGAATTAGTTCATCAAAACCCAATTCAATGTAATTGTGCAACCACTCAATATGCTGATTGCAGTCAGCGGAAATGCGAATATGTTCGTATAGTTCCTCTGGTTTTACAAACTCTCCAGCAGCATCAAATTGTTGGGGAGTGCGCAGTTCTGTCATGACGATATTTTTGAAAATGTTGTTGCGCCACTGCTGATGTGCTTTTTGTGTTGCTGCCTCCTCATCGCGATCGTAAGAAAGCTGTACTTTCAAAATCATTGGCTTGCCTTCTCCACCTCCACGACGAAAAGCATCAACTACTTTTTGTAATTGTTCTAGAGGGTGAGAGATCGTAATTAATCCATCTGCCCAACTGCCCAACCATTCTGCCGTTTTTGCAGTGACAGCAGCACCAATAATTAGAGGAAGGGTTTGCGGACGGGTATAAAGCTTTGCTTCTTCCACACAAACCAAACCGTGATGGGTAACGGTTTCTCCAGCCCAAAGAGTGCGGATGATATCAACACACTCTTTGAGGCGGGCATTGCGATCGCTCTTGCAAGGCCATTTACCTCCCGTAATTTGTTCATTGAGCGCCTGACCACTACCTACTGTAAGCCAAAAGCGGTTAGGAAACATTTCTGCTAAGGTTGCCGCTGCTTGAGCAACGATCGCAGGATGGTAGCGCTGTCCAGGAGCACAGACAACACGATAAGAAAGCTTGGGAGTTGCCTGCATTGCTGCACCCAACCACGACCAAGCAAAGCCGCTTTGTCCTTGTTCTTCACTCCAAGGGTGAAAATGATCGGAAGACAGAGCAAGGCTAAAGCCTGCTTGTTCTGCCATCTGCACGTATTTCAAAAGTTCGCTGGGTTTGAATTGTTCGTGGGAAGCATGATATCCAATTTTGACCATAAATTTTTCACCGTATCAGTTTTATTACCATTTGTTCAGAGTAATTACGGTGCCATCAAGAACTTATATGGCTACAGCCAATTTTTATTGAATATCTGCTAAAGCTTCATCAATCAAAGGTAAAGTTTCTATTTCTATCTCAAGATTGCTCCAATTTACGAAAAACTCTACCTAAAAATATTAGACCTCTTGCAAAAGTCGCGCTTTGTGACTTCTCTCCATACTATTTTCAATCAGCGTAAGGTGGGCAGTCTTCACAACGTAAAAATAAGGATTTGAAGAAATTTAGGCAGTGCCCACCCTACAAAAATCGCTTTACCCAATCCCCAATCCTTAAAATGGGGGTAATTCTCCCAAAATCGTAAATCTAATATGATTAATCGCCAACTCCCCAATCGAAATATCTTCTTTTGTCAGCCGTACACCTTTACTTGTTAAAGTTTCAAAGGGGATACCTTTACCAATTTCAATGTGATACCAACACAAGCCCATAAAAAATCGTGTCGGATAAGGGCCATAATTGCCGATATCGTCGGGGTTAGATTCCATTGGTAACCACCCAAAACCCGGTATGTAAAATTCCAGCCAGACGTGATTGTAATCTGGTTGTAGGGGTACGTGCTGGTGTTCGGCGTAAGGAGGACATTTATAACGACCGACAGTGCGACAAGCAATTCCATTTAAACGGCATAAAGCTAGCAATACGCCCACATACTCGCCACAAGAACCAACTCCTCGTTCTAAAACTCTATCTGGAGTATCTATATGGGGTTTGATGCCATAAGATAATTGGTCGTAAACATAGTTACGGATACTATACATTTTGCGCAGCAAATTGGTTTCAGTACCAATTGCTTCCTCAGCCGCACGACGGACAATGGCAGTATCCATTGCCAATTCATCATTATCTACTAAGTAACGGCTTGCAAATTCTGGCGATAGTTCGGGAACTTCTTCTACGTCTTTAGGAGTAAAGCGATATTTGATACCTCGGACTTCTAAAACAGCTTTCCAGCCAAACATATGTCGTTCGCCGGGAGTGAGAGTATCAAATGTAAACACTGCTACCCGTTGCCCATCTATCAACTCTTCTTTGAAAGGCAACCCAATTGGTTCAACGTGTTTTACCTTTTGGCGATCGGTGTCACTGGGCAGGGCAATTCTCCACTCGACTTGTTGTAAATACACCTCTTCAATCGGCGAAATTTCCTCTACGTAGGACATTTCTATTAGATAGCCATTGGAGAGGGCGTAGTGTTTCTGTGGATCGTAATGATAATGAAGTGGATGAATAAACGTGCGATCGCGGTATGCTAACTCATGATTGGGATCTGCATTTGGGTTATCTCGCACGTAAGGCTCTTCTGAAGCATAGGCGAGATAAAGAGTTTGCTCTCCTGTACTTGCATCTGTATGTATTGCTATACCTGTGGGAGACTCAAATGGCGTTAGTACACTAAATTGAACTTCCCCAGTCGCTCTGTCAAGGCAATAAACTGTTTGTTCGGTGCTGTCGCAAACCCAAAGAGTCTCCTCGCTCACTGCCAAGTTTTCCACTCCCACTCCCGGAGCATAAAATCTAGTAATCTCTTTGCGCGTATCGCGATCGAAAATCAAAATATAGCCCAATTTTTGGCAACTGACATAAACAGTTGATTCCCAAATAGCAATACCATCAGCGGTATAAGGTAGGGTGACAAAATGCTCCAAACCAAAAGAACCTAATTTACACGCATAAACACTCTTGTCGCGCGTTACCCAAAGCGTATCTTCCCAAATTGCCAAACCCGTGATGTCTGTAAATTCTTTGGTTTGGTGAGCATTGAGGATTGTAGTGTTATCTGAGGCAGGATCTATTTGCAGCAGAAAACCTTTGGGAGAGTCAATGGCAATGAGGTTATCCTTAAAAAAAGCTATGCCACTTAAGATAGCAGCACCAATGGGTCGAATAGTCTTTTGCCCGAACATTTGGCGAGGTGAAAAACTGGGAAGAGCAAAACTCATATTAAACTAACTTTACCTTAGAGGTTGAGCACGCCTGGAATCAATTGTGGTATTTCTTATGCAATTGAACTTGAAAGTTCAATTCGTCATAATCAATATAAATAAGTGCTATAACATACATTTACTTCAGCAAAAACTCATGAATACTGCTGTAGAAAAAATTATAGATGTCAGGAATCACACCTACATCCACCCAGATTGGTAACATCTTTAATGTAACTTTAGTAGATGGTTTTTCCAGCCTTCACTAAATTATGATCGAATTCGGTAACCATTTCCTGTAACCTATACGATGTCTGCTCATTCTCTGCCTGATTCAGCTGCCGTTTGGCATAATTTAGAAGTTGATAAATCTATAGAACTGCTCTCTAGTAATGCAGACACTGGCTTATCACCTCAAGAAGTACAACAACGGTTGCAAAAATATGGCCCAAACGAACTAGAGGAAACTGGGGGGCGCAGCGCCTGGGAAATTTTGGTAGATCAGTTTAAAAACATTATGTTGTTAATGCTGATCGCTGTAGCTATAGTTTCCGGGGTTTTAGACCTGTTAGCTTGGCAGGCGGGCGAGTTGAAACCAGGTGAGGTGCCGTTTAAAGACACCATCGCTATTCTAGCGATTGTAATCCTTAATGGCATCCTTGGCTACGTCCAAGAAAGCCGTGCTGAGAAAGCTCTCGCTGCCCTGAAAAAACTTGCCTCTCCCAACGTGCGAGTCATCCGCGACGGCAAACCAATGGAGGTAGTAGCAAAAGATTTGGTGCCGGGAGACGTGATGCTCCTAGAAGCGGGGGTACACATATCAGCAGATGGACGTTTGCTAGAAGCATCCAACTTGCAAGTGCGAGAGTCGGCACTTACCGGTGAAGCCGAAGCGGTTGTTAAACAGGCAGAAATCACATTGCCTGACGAAACAGGATTGGGCGATCGCATTAATTTGGTTTTTCAAGGTACAGAAGTCGTCCAAGGGCGGGCTAAGGTTTTAGTCACCAACACCGGAATGCAGACAGAATTGGGGAAAATTGCCGCAATGTTGCAGGCGGTAGAAAATGAACCTACCCCCTTACAACAGCGGATGACACAACTCGGTAATGTTCTGGTAACGGGTTCTTTGGTTTTAGTCGCCATCGTTGTTGCCCTTGGTTTGTGGCGTGGTGGCAACTTGCAGGAACTATTGCAAGTGTCGCTCTCGATGGCAGTGGCTGTAGTGCCAGAAGGTTTGCCCGCCGTGATTACCGTGACTCTGGCATTAGGAACCCAAAGGATGGTGCGGCACAATGCCTTAATCCGCAAGCTACCAGCCGTAGAAACCCTCGGATCTGTAACTACGATTTGTTCTGATAAAACTGGTACTCTGACTCAGAACAAGATGGTAGTGCAATCTGTTTACACCGCTGCTGATGGTAAAAGTTTCCGTGTTACAGGGGAAGGTTACGCTCCCACGGGTGAATTTAAACTGCAAGAGGCTACTGTAGAACCACAAGATCATCCAGAACTGCAAGCTTTGTTAGTCGCTTGTGCCGTTTGTAACGATTCGGTACTGCAACAGGAAAAAGGACAATGGACAATTTTGGGAGATCCAACCGAAGGAGCATTGGTAACACTAGCAGGCAAGGGAGGTATTGAAAAAGACCAATGGGATAGTAAATTACCTCGTGTTGGCGAATTCCCGTTTTCATCCGAACGCAAGCGGATGAGCGTAATTACTAAAGTTGAGCAAGTAGAAACTGGTGTATCACCGATAACAGATGTTGACCCCACGATCGCTCACTTGGTGAACTCCGAAGGTTACTTGATGTTCACTAAAGGCTCTCCAGAATTAATTTTGGCTCGTTGCACTCATATTTTTGTAGGTAACGGTACAGTTCCCTTAAGCCAACAACAACGGGATCAGATTCTGGCAGAAAATGACCGCATGGCTTCTAAAGGATTGCGGGTGCTAGGATTTGCCTACAGACCACTTTTAGAAGTTCCACCAGAAGGCTCAGAAGAGACATATGAGCAAGATTTAGTGTGGTTGGGATTGGTGGGAATGCTTGATGCACCGCGCCCAGAAGTGAGAGCAGCCGTACAAGAGTGCCGAGAAGCAGGCATTCGACCAATTATGATTACTGGCGATCACCAGTTAACAGCACGAGCGATCGCCACAGATTTGGGTATTGCAAATGAAGGCGATCGCGCTCTGACAGGTCAAGATTTGCAAAGAATGAGCGATCAAGATCTAGAGCAAAATGTTGACTTGGTAAGTATTTATGCCCGCGTTGCCCCAGAACACAAACTGCGGATTGTACAAGCATTACAACGTCGGGGCAGATTTGTGGCAATGACAGGCGATGGTGTGAACGATGCCCCAGCCCTCAAACAAGCTGATATCGGGATTGCCATGGGCATCACGGGCACCGACGTTAGTAAAGAAGCCAGCGACATGGTGTTGCTGGATGATAACTTTGCCACCATTGTCGCCGCTACCAAAGAAGGTAGGGTTGTATATACAAATATCCGTCGCTTTATCAAATACATTCTGGGTAGTAACATCGGTGAAGTCCTCACCATTGCCGCTGCACCCATCCTCGGACTGGGAGGCGTTCCTCTGACACCACTGCAAATTCTGTGGATGAACCTTGTGACTGACGGTTTGCCAGCCTTAGCACTAGCAGTAGAACCACCGGAACCCGACGTCATGAAGCGCCCACCCTTTAGTCCCCGCGAAAGCATTTTTGCGAGGGGTTTGGGTTCTTACATGATTCGGATTGGGATTATCTTCGCGATCATTTCTATAATTCTGATGCAGTGGGCGTATTATCATGTCCAAACAGTACAAGCGCCAGGACTCGATCCACAGCGTTGGAAAACAATGGTATTTACTGCCCTGTGTCTTGCTCAAATGGGACACGCGATCGCGATTCGCTCTAACTCGCGCTTGACGATAGAGATGAATCCCCTATCCAATCCTTATGTGCTGGGATCGGTGATTTTAACAACAATTTTGCAGTTAATGTTAGTTTACGTCCCTCCCCTGCGTGCTTTCTTTGGTACTCACGTGCTGAGTCTGTCAGAATTAGGAGTTTGTCTTGGCTTTAGTGCCTTAATGTTTTTGTGGATTGAAGGGGAGAAGATATTCTTCCGTTTGATTGGCAAGAAAACAGTCTAGGGGCTGGGGACTAGGGGCTAGGGATTAGGGATTAGGAATTTTAGATTTTAGATTTTGGATTAAATTCCAATCCAAAATCGCTTTTCTCTAAAATCCGAAATTGAATTGCCCAATTCCCGATACCCAGCCTCTAGCCCTTAGCCCCTAGCCCCTAGCCTTTAGCCCCTAGCCCCTCGCATGTACCTCAAAACCCTCCAACTTCGCCAGTTTCGTAACTATAAAGAGCAGCAAATTGAATTTACTGCTCCAAAAACGATTTTGGTAGGTAATAATGCTCAAGGAAAATCGAACCTACTAGAGGCGGTGGAGTTATTGGCAACATTGCGATCGCATCGGCATGGGCGCGATCGCGATTTAATTCGTGAAGGAGAAGACACAGCTCAAATTAGTGCTTCCCTGAAGCGACAAACTGGTATGAGTAGTCTCAGCTTAACTCTACGCCGCAACGGACGCCGTACCGTTACCCTCAACAGCGAAAATCTCCGGCGTCAAATGGACTTTCTCGGTGTCCTTAATGCCGTACAGTTTTCTAGTTTAGATTTAGAACTAGTGCGTGGGCTACCTGAAGTTCGCCGTCATTGGTTAGATACTTTATTAATTCAACTTGAACCTATTTACGCTCATATTTTGCAGCAGTATAACCAAGTGCTGCGGCAGCGTAATGCTTTTTTGAAGCAGAATTTAGAAATACGCCCAACAGCATCTGTACAATCTGAATTAGCCGTATGGGATGCCCAATTAGCTAACGCAGGTACGCGGGTGATTAGACGCCGGGAGCGAGCCATCCAGCGACTAGCCCCAATTGCTACAGCTTGGCACGCTAACATTAGTGGCAGTACAGAAATTCTGCAAGTAAAGTATGCACCAAACGTTCCTTTAGAGGAAAATCAACCAGAGCAGGTACAGCAAGCTTTTTTAGCCAAAATTCAGCAACGAGCGATCGCCGAGTTGCGCCAAGGTACTACTCTTGTCGGGCCGCACCGCGACGAAGTAGAGTTGACGATTAATAATACACCAGCTCGCCAATATGGTTCTCAAGGACAGCAAAGAACGCTGGTACTAGCTTTAAAACTAGCAGAGTTGCAATTAATTGAAGAAGTCGTCGGAGAGTCTCCACTACTACTACTTGATGATGTTTTGGCAGAATTAGATTTATCGCGTCAAAATCAATTACTTGATACTATTCAAGATCGCTTTCAGACGTTAATTACTACTACTCACTTGGGTTCTTTTGACTCTCAATGGTTAAATTCCTCCCAAATTCTATACGTTCAGAGTGGAGAGATAAGTAGTAAAACTTTCATCAATTTTTAGCTATATGCGTAAATTTTTAATCGACACAGACACCGCTTCTGATGATGCTGTAGCTTTGATTATGGCACATCGCTGGCCGGGTATTCGTGTTGAAGCTGTGACAGTTGTTAGCGGTAATGTTCCTGTGGAGCAGGGAGTTAAAAATGCACTGTACACGCTCGAAGTATGCAATGCTGCCACACCAATATTTATCGGCTGCTCTAAGCCAATATTGCGAGCAAGTAGTTACGCACATTGGTTTCACGGTGATGATGGCATGGGTAATAAAAACTACCCTGAGGCTAAGAGTAAAGCTCAACCAGCACACGCTACAGAGGTAATAATTGACACAATTAAAACCTATCCTGGTGAAATCACGCTTGTGACATTAGGGCCACTTACTAATATAGCTACCGCACTTCTGCGTGCCCCAGAAATTGCCTCTTTAGTACAGCGTTGTGTGATTATGGGTGGTGCAGCTAACACAGTTGGTAATGTTACGCCAGCTGCTGAGTATAACATTTGGGTAGATCCAGAAGCCGCTAAAATTGTTTTTCACAGTGGGATGCAAATAGAGATGGTGGGTTGGGAGTTAAGCCGCCACGATGCAGCCTTAACCGCTGCCGAAATAGAGGCAATTACTAGCTTCGGTACAGAAACAGCACGTTTGGCAATGGAGTGCAACAAAACAGCTTTAGATGCCAGCATTAACATTCAATCTGCTCCTGGTTTGATGTTACCCGATCCTGTGGCGATGGCAGTTGCCCTCGATCCAGGTATTGTGAAGCGACAAGGCAAATACTTTGTAGATGTGGAAATTACAAGCGAACTTACACGAGGTGCGACAATAGTTGATGAGTTGGGCGTGTTGCACAAAATACCGAACATCACCGTCGTCTGGTCAATAGATGTGTCCCGTTGGAAAGAGCATTTGTATACTTGTTTACGCTCTTGAGAAACCTAGTGACTTGGTAACATTAACAACCTGTTTTCTGGTTCTCTAAGTTCTTCAGGTTGTTCTGTTGCTTGTCGGCTCATGTTAAATATGAGTGAACCAAGCATAAAGATACCTAAAGCGGCAAAAATCAATACGAAGGCACGTATCAATACATTACTAGGACGTGGATCTTGCATTTGTTGGGTTACTGCCTTCAGTTGTTTATTTTAAGGTACTGTCCGATCAAGCTCGGAAATTCTATCTCAGGTTGGAAAAATCATTGTTATTGAAAAATCAGTCTTGAAGAGGCTTTTTTAACAAAGATATTAGAGCTACTTTAAAAACATTCAAATCAGCACAATTGCTGGAAATTGCAAAAACCTGGAGGCTGCATAGTGCGTTTCGGGCAATTAATCGGCTTTCTCGCTCTTGTTATCTCTATTTATATCCTCTGGCAAATTCGCACTATCCTTTTGGTAGTATTTGCGGCTGTCGTCTTAGCAACAGTATTAAATCAATTGGTGCAATTTTTTCAAAGAGCTAGGATCAAGCGAGGCTTTGCAGTTGCGCTCACAGTTATTTGTGTACTATTTCTATTAGTCGGTTTTTTCACTTTAATTGTGCCGCAGCTTGTCGAGCAATCACAACAACTGACTAGACTTTTACCTTTGACAGTAGAGCAATTACGTTTATGGAATAATTGGCTACAAGGTGTTATTCCAGAGCAATTTGTCGAAAATATTCGTGGACTTGGTTATCTTACTCAAGGTTTACAAAATTGGTTAAATCAACTGCTTAATAATTTCTTTTACTTAGTTAGCAGATCGCTGGCTGTTGCTGTGGGATTGTTGCTATTTTTTGTGTTGACAATTATGCTTTTAGCCAATCCCTCACCATATCGACAAGGCTTCATACTACTATTTCCTGCCTTCTACCGCAGGAGAGTAAATGAAATTCTAGATCAATGTGCAAATTCTTTAACTGGCTGGATCAAAGGCACGCTCCTGACAATGTTAATTATTGCTACGTTAAGCTATGTTGGATTGTTGATTTTAGGGGTGCCATTACCATTAGTAAATGCTGCTTTAGCAGGACTGTTAGAATTTATACCAAATGTAGGGCCAACATTAAGTGTCATTCCACCAGCTCTTTTGGCATTGGGCGTTGCTCCTTGGAAGGCAGTTGCAGTCATCGCTTTATACTTTGGAATTCAACAAATTGAAAGCTTAGTTGTAGTGCCTTTGATTATGGAAAGTCAGGTATCTTTGTTGCCAGCAGTTACCTTAGTAGCGGTAGTGATTTTCGGTAGCTTTTTCGGATTTTTAGGTGTATTTCTGGCTGTTCCTTTAGTAATTGTGCTGCAAATTTGGATCAAAGAAGTTTTAGTCAAAGATATACTCAATCCTTGGCAAGGAAACAAACAAGAGCATTCTGAAGATGATTTAGATGTAAACGATAGTAAATCTAACTCTATGTTTGAAAATAGTTAAATTTGAAATATTTGATAAAAACGTGACTAATATTAACGTTGCTATTTAAATCATAAATAATTTCAATCCAGCTAAATTTGAACAAGATTTATGACAATAGTCATAAATAAATTTATATTTTAATCTTTCAAAAGAGAGAGGAAGAAATTGTTCATATTTTCAAAATTAAAGTAACTATATAGAAAAAAAGGAGTTAGTTGTATGGCGCTTGTCAAACTTGAAGACTTATACCCTGATTATCGTGAATACGGCTCTGACATCGATAATCTCAAAAGTTTTGATGTTTATGGAGCGAACAATGACAAAGTAGGTTCAGTATCTGATATCTTAGTTGACGAAAATACTGGTCGTTTCCGCTATTTTGTTGTAGACACGGGTTTCTGGATTTTTGGCAAAAAAGTCTTGCTACCAGTTGGGCGTGCCAATATTAGCTACACAGACGGACGAATTTATGCCTCTGGACTGACTAAAGAGCAAGTAGAAAGTTTGCCTGACTATAACAGTTTAGACAGAATTGATTACGACTACGAAGAGCAAGTCCGCGGCGTATATCGTCCAATGGCTGGCACTTCTGAGCTAAATCAACCAGCTACTTACGATTACGATCGCACTACCTATAATTACGAGCAGGAACCGTCATTATACGACATGAGCGATCGCGATCATCAAAATCTGAAGCTGTACGAAGAACGGCTAGTTGCGAACAAACAACGTCGTAAAGCTGGAGAAGTCAGCATTGGTAAACACGTAGAAACCGAAACTGCTCGTGTTGCAGTACCCGTAGAACAAGAGCGAGTGGTAATCGAGCGCACAAATCCCACAAATGCTACACCAGTAGATCCAAGCCAAGCTGACTTCCGAGAAGGTGAGGTAGCTCGCATGGACATTTATGAAGAAACACCCGACATCCACAAAGAAGCTGTGGTACGAGAAGAAGTTCGAGTCAAGAAAGTTGTAGAAACTGACACTGCTGAAGCTACTGACACAATCCGACGCGAAGAACTCGACGTGGATAACCAAGAACGTTCTAAGTAATAGACACGCTCCCACATCACAACGATAGTAAAGCTGAGTGGAAAGGTTGCGTTCTTCAGTGCGATCGCGATCAATGACTGTGAGTTTGTCAAAACCAGAGCTAGCCCACTTTCCAGCAATGTTAGCTCCTAATGCTCTAGCCCCACAAATTGTTCCCTCACACCCACTAACGATTGCAAATCAAAATCGCGATCGCGCCCACTCAGACAAATGCCAGAACTAATCACAGTCAAATCAGTTTTAGCGATCGCACTACCATAGCGAACACCATCAGCAGTTGTTCAATCCACTATCCAGCAATCACCGCGATCGTGAAATTGGTTTAATTTACCGCCGCCCATCCACAATGCTTTTCTCAGTCGCTTTTTGTCTTGTTGAAGATGAGCGAAGCCTTCAATACGCCCAGTTGCTAAGTCATATACATATCTGCTTCACAAGAGAGTTTTAGAGAGATTTTGCAGTAGAGCGATCGCTGTTACTTGATATATCGTTCAAAACCCAATCTCAGATAAAATCATCAATAAAATCAAGCGTAATCCTTTAGATGGCAGAATATGACAACCTTTGTAAGGTACTCGCAGATAGCATTATTACCTTTAGCACCTCTAACACAAACAGATTCACCCCGAACGTTATTATCCCAGGTTGCCCAGGAAATTGCTAAAATTCCAGATATCGAGACTAGACAAAATACGGCTGCTTACACTGAAATTTTAGCAGGGTTGAAGTTTGAAAAAGATTTGATTCTGCAATTACTACGGGAGGCAACTATGCAAGAATCAGTGATTTATCAGTATATTTTGCAGAAGGGAGAACAAAGAGGAGAACAAAGAGGAGCGTTGAAATATACATTACGTCTTGTAAACAGACGCTTTGGTAAGATAGATTCTGTCATAACTGAACGTCTCCAAGGATTATCTACTGAGCAATTGGAAAGCTTAGGTGAAGAATGTTTAGACTTTTCAAATGTGTCTGATTTAGTTGCTTGGCTTGAACGCAATACAAAAAGTTAAAAACAATCCTGAGTTCTTATAAATTATTAATAATGCACGCGGATGATATATAAGGCAGGCAAAAATTTGTCTTTGGAAGAGATAAAAAGAGAGATTTTATAGTAGTGCGATCGCTGCTAGTTTATACACTTTCTACATATAACTCTATCACTTCATTTGAGTTAAGTCATAAACTAATTTTATAATGCAAATTATACTACTAGTATTTTTATTTTTCACCAAAACCTTTTGGAGTTGAGCTTTTTGTAGAAGGCAAAGATTTTTTGATGAATATGGTATTATTAATGCCAGTATTAACTTTAAATACTGGCATCCAGATATTGAAGATCCGAAACAGTAAGTTCTACTAATTAAACGCTTGCCTTTTGTTGGTTCCACCTCTTAGCATATTTTCGCTTTAACAAACCGCCAATTCCAAAAGCCATACCTGTGCCAAGGATTGTACAAGGTTCCGGAACTGGAGTATTGACGTAACTGTCACTCGCCCCTCCTGGGAGGCTACCGACATGGATACCAACTTTCAGTGTACCACTGTTAATGGCAGCAAGAACATCTTCATAGTTGCCATTGAATTGAATACCCAAACTTTCGGTTGGTTGTACGGAATTTGCATTACCGCCTTGCGTTCTTGCGCCAAAAGTTGTGCCATCCCATCCTAAAATGTGATTGCTTTGCGATAAATTCTGAGTGCTGAACTGAAAATTTACTCCAGCAGAATTGTCCACATTAACTAATATATTAGATAAAATACCAGACATTGTAGGGTCTACGCTAAAAGCAACTTGCTTCAGAGCATGGGGAAACGAGCCTTGATTGGAAAATTTAAAAACAACTCTACCAGCACCATTATCACTCAAACTAAATGAGAAATCAGGTGCGTAAGCATCACCAATAGTATCACCTCCCAAAATATTCTGGAACTGAAAATTACTAACAGTAGCAGCGACAGCTGGCATACAATCTACCATAATGCTAGAGCTAACCCCAGCTACAAGAATAGAAAAAAATGCAGTGGCTTTCATACTAATATGAAGTGCTAATCAATAAAACTCTTGATTTTGATTAGTTTACTTTTTTAATTTAAAAATCACAATTTAATTACAAATAAAGAAATATAAAAAAGAAAATTTTTCTATTTCTTTATATTTTTTGTGAATTTAGTTTTTATGAAAATTTATCACCTTTTAATTCTACTTAGAGAAAAACTAGTATTTTTTTATATTTAAGATGACGGTTTTATTTAATAACAAGGTATTGCACAAACAAGATTTAAGTACCTATTAGCGCG
>NZ_AJLN01000143.1 GCF_000317285.1 Chlorogloeopsis fritschii PCC 6912
ACTATGCATAAATATTTAGCCATTTTGCAACACGACTGAAATCGCTGTATTCCTTAATTTTTCCCTGTTTCCCGTTAAGAGTTCTCCTCTTGCCTAAATAGATAATTTATTTTGCACGACTACTTATGCGATCGCTCAACCTTTTTTAGATTATTCTATAAATAGTTGGTATTTAGTTGGTATGAACGAATGGGATGGAGTATGAGAGAGTGGGGGAGTAAAGCAGAAGGGCTTCAGGGGAGAATTCTTCTCCTTGTCCCCGTGTCCCACCTTCCTCTTCAAGTGTCCCCAGTCCCTCATCCCTAGATTTTGCAACAAATTCTCATTTTCTGTCTGTAAAGGTTGCTTGAAGTGCTTTAAATAAAGGCTTCTCTCATTCCAAGTTCTATTTAACTCTCCAAAAATTAAAAAAAATTAAATTGCATTTTCTATCAAAAAAAAAGTGATATGTTGGATACAGAATTGAATTTCGCAATTTTCTGGGGTAGAGTCCGTAACCTACTCCAGATTTCCAAAAGTAAAAAGCGCTCCAAAATTATTAATCTAGGCGGTTTGAGAGGGGTCTTTGAGTACAACGCTTTGCAAGCTAAAAAAAATGTAAATTGATTTAAAAGCCTTACCAGAACTGGCTTGAATCTGAGTACAAAAACACTTGCCCCCTTCTCCATAAATACTTGTACTTCTACCCCAAAATACTAGTGCCCCTACCCAAAAAAAAATTTCCAATTCTTTTAATCCTTTAGGAATCTGGATTTCATATTTTGAGTACAAACTTAATAAATCTAATAAATCTTATCCTGGTTGCACGTTAAGGTTTATTTCCTACGACTGATATAAAACATATATCGCCAATCACTTGACGCACCAATCAAGGAGCGATGAGTGAGTGGAGGGATGAGATAGCACCATGCCCCTGTGAAATCGGAGTCGCGGCTGTAGGCGTTGTCTTCCACCCACATCTTGTGCAGACACACACCAGCCGAGAAAACTTGGGTTTATAGCCTACCCCGAACCCCGGTAGGCAGCGCTCAAAACAGACGCGGCTTCCATTCCTAGCTCATTAAACAGTAGTATTCCCATCACCGACCCCTTGCAAAGCGAAATTCAATGACACCACCTTCTACAGGAATTGTCAACTCCCCAGTTACGGAAATCAGATCTGAAGTAAAATCTAAAGGTTGCGGCCCATGCAGCAGTGGTTCCACCGTGGAAGTGGACGAAAGACTACAAGAACGTATAGCCAAGCATCCCTGCTATAGTGAAGAAGCCCATCATCATTATGCGAGGATGCACGTTGCGGTAGCTCCTGCCTGCAACATTCAATGTAACTACTGCAATCGCAAATATGACTGTGCCAACGAAAGTCGTCCAGGGGTAGTTAGCGAGTTGCTAACACCGGAAGAAGCCGCACACAAAGTACTAGTGATTGCAGGCAAAATTCCCCAAATGACAGTTTTGGGGATAGCAGGGCCAGGCGATCCATTAGCAAATCCAGAAAAGACTTTTCGTACCTTTGAGTTGATTGCAGACAAAGCACCTGACATTAAGCTTTGTTTATCAACCAACGGTTTAATGCTTCCCGAATATATCGATCGCATTAAACAACTAAATATAGATCACGTCACCATCACTATTAACATGGTTGACCCGGAAATCGGGGCAATGATCTATCCTTGGGTTCACTACAAGCGCAAGCGTTACAGAGGCATTGAAGGAGTAAAAATTCTGCACGAAAAGCAGATGGAAGGATTGCAAGCCCTTCAAGAAGCCGATATTTTGTGCAAAGTGAACTCCGTGATGATTCCGGGGATTAACGACCAACACCTCGCAGAAGTGAACAAGGTAATTCGCTCCAAAGGCGCATTTTTGCACAACATCATGCCGCTGATTTCTGCTCCAGAACACGGTACCCACTTCGGACTTACTGGTCAGCGCGGGCCTACCCCCAGAGAACTGAAAGCAGTACAAGACAAATGCTCTGGTAACATGAAGATGATGCGCCACTGTCGTCAGTGTCGTGCCGATGCGGTAGGATTATTGGGAGAAGACCGCAGCCAAGAATTTACTAAAGATAAATTCTTGGAAATGGCTCCAGAGTATGACTTGCAAAAGCGTCAAGAAGTTCACGCAGGTATTGAGAAATTTAGAGAAGAACTCAAAGCAGCCAAAGAGTCTGTAGAGACAAGCCATAGCGTGTCTGTACAAAACAACGTGAAAATTATGGTTGCAGTAGCTACAAAAGGCGGCGGATTAGTAAATCAGCACTTCGGTCATGCCAAAGAATTCCAGGTATACGAAGTGGATGGCAAACAAGTGCAGTATGTTGGTCATCGCAGAATAGACCACTATTGCCAAGGTGGCTATGGAGAGACAGCTACTCTTGAAAACATCATCGAAGCGATCGCCGATTGCAAAGCCGTATTAGTTGCCAAGATTGGCGAATGCCCCAAGGAAAAATTGCACGCTGCTGGCATACAAACAGTGGAAACCTACGATGCGATAGAAAAAGTCGCTCTGGAATATTACCAGCAATACGTGCAGGAAGTAGTTAGTTGTTAGTAGTTATTAGTTAGTAGTTATTAGATAGTTGTTGGTAATTAGTCAAATTTCCACTAACCACTATCCACTAACTACTATCATTACCAAATAATTATCTAGCACTCATTACCCAATACCCTATCCTCAATTTGCTCTCTTTTATGGAGGATCATCATGGTTTACCAAATAACCAGCGAGTGCATTTCCTGTAAGCTTTGTCAGTCTGTATGTCCAACCGGCGCAATCAAAATGGTTGACAATCGTCTTTGGATTGACCCCGATCTTTGTACAAACTGCGTTGATAGCATCTATACCGTGCCTCAGTGTAAAGCTAGTTGTCCAACAGGTAATGGCTGCGTTAAAGTCACAACTGATTACTGGGAAAACTGGTTCAACACTTATAATCGCCTAGTCGCAAAATTAAATAAAAAACCAGATTATTGGGAGAATTGGTATAAACTATATTCCCAAAAATTTTCCGAACAATTACAAAAGCATCAGCAACAAATGGCGTAAATGTAGGGGCTAGGGACTAGGGACTAGGGGCTAGGAAATACTTATGAATTGTTCCCTCACTCTCCCCTTCCCTATTCTTCTTCGCCTTGATCGCACTGTTAGCTAAAAGAAAAATCTAAAGTTTTTGGCTCTTGTTATAGAGAATTGGAGCAATGCAAAAGAATTGTATTTATCTCGACAATAATGCCACCACTAAAGTAGATCCAGAAGTTGTAGAGGCAATGCTGCCATACTTGACGGATTATTATGGCAATCCTTCTAGTATGCACAGCTTTGGTGGACAAGTTGGCAAAGTAGTCAACCAAGCAAGAGAACAAGTAGCAGCCCTACTTGGTGCCGACGAATCAGAAGTGATTTTTACAAGTGGTGGTACGGAGGGAGATAACGCCGCGATTCGAGCCGCACTGTTGGCACAACCGCAAAAGCGACACATCATCACCACTCAAGTCGAACACCCTGCGGTACTGACTTTATGCAAGCAACTGGAAAATCAAGGTTACACCGTTACTTATTTATCGGTAAATAGTCAGGGACAGTTGGATCTCAATGAACTTGAAGCATCGCTGACTGGTAACACCGCCCTGGTGTCGATTATGTATGCGAACAACGAAACTGGTGTGGTATTCCCAATTGAACAAATTGGGATGCGAGTGAAAGAGCATGGTGCTCTCTTCCACGTCGATGCGGTGCAAGCAGTCGGTAAAATACCGATGAATATGAAGGCTAGCACCATTGATATGTTAACCATGTCCGGTCATAAAATTCATGCACCTAAAGGCATTGGTGCCTTATATGTGCGACGTGGTGTTAGATTCCGTCCCCTGCTCATCGGTGGCGGACAAGAACGCGGACGCCGTTCGGGAACACCAAATGTACCGGGAATTGTCGGTTTAGGTAAAGCAGCAGAATTAGAATTGCTACATATAGAAGAAGCAACTGCTAGAGAAAAGAAACTGCGCGATCGCCTAGAGCAAACTATCATCGCCACAATTCCCGACTGTGAAGTTAACGGTCATTCTACGCAGAGATTGCCCAACACCACCAATATCGGTTTCAAGTATATCGAAGGTGAAGCAATTCTCCTCCACCTGAACAAACACGGCATCTGTGCTTCGTCTGGTTCTGCTTGTAGCTCTGGCTCTCTAGAACCTTCCCACGTGCTGCGGTCAATGGGTATACCTTACACAATTTTGCACGGCTCGATTCGCTTCAGCCTTTCTCGCTACACTACAAACGCTGAAATAGATACTGTGCTGGAGGTAATGCCCGGTATTGTCGAGCATCTGCGTGCCCTCTCACCCTTTAAGAGTGATGAAGCTGCTTGGCTGCAAGAGCAAGAGCAAGCAGTAATAGGGGCTAGGGGCTAGGGACTAGGGGTTAGAAAGAGGAGGGGGAGACAAGGGGAATGTAAATGAAAATTTCTCCCAATCCCCCGATACCCGATCCCCAATACCCAATACCCAATCCAAAATCCAAAACTTGTACTGAGCTTGTCGAAGTATCTAAAATCCAAAATAGGCTATGTGGGACTACACAGATAAGGTATTGGACTTGTTCTACAATCCCAAACATCAGGGAGTAATAGAAGACAAGGATGAACCAGGAGTTAAAGTTGCTGTTGGTGACGTAGGTAGCATTGCTTGCGGAGATGCTCTCAGACTGCACCTCAAAGTTGAGCAAGACACCGAAACAATCCTCGACGCTCGCTTTCAAACCTTTGGTTGTACCAGTGCGATCGCTTCTTCTGAAGCTCTAATCGAGCTAATTCAGGGTAAAACCTTAGATGAAGCTCTAAAAGTTACTAATAAAGATATTGCCAGCCATCTTGGCGGACTGCCAGAAGCAAAGATGCACTGCTCGGTAATGGGACAAGAAGCGCTCTTATCAGCTATTTATAATTACCGGGGTATCAAGCGAGAAGCTCATGACGATGATGACGAAGGAGCGCTAGTTTGCACCTGCTTTGGCATCAGCGAGTCAAAAATCCGGCGCGTAATTATTGAAAATAACCTTACTACTGCCGAAGATGTAACAAACTACGTCAAAGCAGGTGGCGGATGCGGTTCTTGTTTGGCAAATATCGATGATATTATTGCATCCGTGCAACAACAAGCAGTTACCCCTGTCAGTGCTTCCCCCAATACCAATGGGCAGACATCAGTAAACAAATTGACATCAGTGCAAAAAATTGCTCTTATTCAAAGAGTACTAGATGAAGAAGTCAGACCCGTTTTGATTGCCGACGGGGGAGATGTAGAACTGTACGACGTAGAAGGCGATCGCGTCAAGGTTATTCTCCAAGGTGCTTGTGGTTCTTGTTCAAGCAGCACCGCCACACTCAAGATTGCGATCGAATCCAGATTGCGCGATCGCGTCAGCCAAGACATTGTCGTTGAAGCGGTTTAGTTAATAGTTACTAGTCATTGGTTATTGGTCATTAGCAAATAACAAAGGACAAATATGCTGAACATTCCAACTATTTTTGTGGTAGAGCGATCGCCACCATAACCACTGGCGACGTTCTATCAAGCGGTCACTGCTGACCCAATCAACGTGAACCTCTAAAACAAATTCTCGATTACCCACTAAACCAATAGCAGGAGAAAAATTAATCATGACTGAGAATATCAGACAGATCGCATTCTACGGTAAAGGCGGTATCGGTAAATCTACCACCTCCCAAAATACCCTAGCTGCGATGGCAGAAATGGGTCAGCGCATTATGATCGTAGGTTGTGACCCCAAAGCTGACTCTACCCGTTTGATGCTGCACAGCAAAGCTCAAACCACCGTGTTACACCTCGCCGCAGAGCGCGGCGCAGTAGAAGACTTAGAACTAGAAGAAGTAATGCTCACCGGTTTCCGTGGCGTGAAATGCGTGGAGTCTGGTGGCCCTGAGCCTGGTGTAGGTTGCGCTGGTCGTGGTATCATCACCGCTATCAACTTCTTGGAAGAAAACGGTGCTTACCAAGACTTAGACTTCGTATCCTACGACGTATTGGGTGACGTTGTCTGCGGTGGTTTCGCTATGCCTATCCGTGAAGGTAAAGCACAAGAAATCTACATCGTTACCTCCGGTGAAATGATGGCGATGTACGCTGCTAACAACATCGCTCGCGGTATTCTCAAGTATGCTCACTCTGGTGGTGTGCGCTTGGGTGGTTTGATTTGTAACAGCCGTAAAGTTGACCGTGAAGCCGAATTGATCGAAAACCTGGCTGAAAGACTCAACACCCAGATGATTCACTTCGTACCTCGTGACAACATCGTTCAACACGCAGAATTGCGTCGTATGACCGTTAACGAGTACGCACCCGACAGCAACCAATCTCAAGAATACCGCGCACTAGCTAAGAAGATCATCAACAACGATAAACTCACCATTCCCACACCAATGGAAATGGACGACCTAGAAGCATTGTTGATTGAGTACGGTATCCTCGACGACGATACCAAGCACGCAGAAATCATCGGTAAGCCTGCTGAAGCTACCAGCAAATAACTGATGCCGTAATCAGGAGATAAGGAAAGTGTGAAGTGTGAAGTATGAAGTATGAAATTCTCCCTTCATTTCAGCCTTCAGCCTTCAACCTTCATCCTTCTCCTCCCCCTCCTCTTCTCTATCCTTCTATTTCCCGATCCGTTAAGAGTAATCGAGGCAGACTATGACACCTCCAGAAAACAAGAATATTGTAGAAGAACACAAAGAACTAATTAAAGAAGTTCTCCAAGCCTATCCCGAAAAATCTCGCAAAAAGCGCGAAAAACACCTCAACGTCCACGAAGAAGGTAAGGCTGATTGCGGCGTTAAGTCTAACATCAAATCTGTTCCTGGTGTAATGACCGCTCGTGGTTGTGCCTACGCAGGTTCTAAGGGTGTGGTTTGGGGCCCGATTAAGGACATGATCCACATCAGCCACGGGCCTGTTGGTTGTGGTTACTGGTCTTGGTCTGGTCGTCGTAACTACTACGTTGGTGTAACTGGTGTCGATTCCTTCGGTACTATGCACTTCACCTCCGACTTCCAAGAGCGGGATATCGTCTTTGGTGGTGACAAAAAACTCACCAAACTCATCGAAGAAATTGAAGAACTCTTCCCCCTCAACCGTGGTATCTCAATTCAATCTGAATGTCCCATTGGTTTAATCGGGGATGACATCGAAGCTGTTGCGAAGAAGAGTGCCAAACAGATTGGTAAACCCGTAGTACCTCTGCGTTGTGAAGGTTTCCGTGGCGTTTCCCAGTCTCTTGGTCACCACATCGCTAACGACGCTATCCGTGACTGGATCTTCCCCCAATTTGACAAAGCTAAGAAAGAAAACAAAATTGACTTCGAGCCAGGCCCTTATGATGTAGCACTGATCGGTGACTACAACATCGGTGGTGACGCTTGGGCAAGCCGGATGTTGTTAGAAGAAATGGGCTTGCGTGTTGTTGCCCAGTGGTCTGGTGATGGTACTCTTAACGAGTTGATCCAAGGGCCAGCAGCTAAGTTAGTTCTCATCCACTGCTACCGCTCGATGAACTACATCTGCCGTAGCTTGGAAGAAGCCTATGGTATGCCTTGGATGGAATTCAACTTCTTTGGCCCGACCAAGATTGCTGCATCTCTGCGTGAGATTGCTGCTAAATTTGACTCCAAGATCCAAGAAAATGCCGAGAAGGTGATCGCTAAGTACACATCGGCAATGAATGCGATCGTCGAGAAGTATCGTCCTCGCCTTGAAGGCAATACAGTTATGCTGTATGTTGGCGGTCTGCGTCCTCGTCACGTTGTTCCCGCTTTTGAAGACCTGGGGATCAAAGTTATTGGTACTGGCTACGAATTCGCTCACAACGACGACTATAAGCGCACAACCCACTACATCGACAACGCCACTATCATCTACGACGACGTTACCGCATACGAATTTGAAGAGTTCGTGAAAGCGAAGAAACCCGATTTGATCGCCTCTGGTATCAAAGAGAAGTACGTGTTCCAGAAGATGGGCTTGCCCTTCCGTCAAATGCACTCTTGGGATTACTCCGGACTTGGCGATAGTGTGCAGATGTCCAGTAGGATAAGGTTTTTTAGCAGTGGGAGAAAAATGAGTCTACTTTTAGCCTAAATACAGGTTGTAGGGTTATTTAGGAACAATATATTTTTTATCTTTAAGAGAATATAACTCTTATCTGGTCTGGTTTTTGGGATTTGGTTAAATTTTAGTGAAATTAAAATTGTTAATTAAAAAACTATTTTAAATGACGTTTTTTAGATTAAATGGGGCGATCGCATAAATTCCAAAAAAACAATTATTTAGGTTATTTGAAATAAATGTACGTTGTTATATTACTGGAGAGATACGATAGATAAGCTCGCCTCCCAAGATGAAGTTAAAAAAATTTAGTAACGTGGATCGTAGTCATCCCTCCAATCTCCGCCCAGATACAGGCCACCATACTCTAATGAGTTGCCATGATCAGTTAATGAAGATATATCATTAGAGTACTTAAATCCAAGCTTTTCCCGCCATGCTTGAAGTACTTCATATTCCATATTGCCATCGAAGTATAAAATCCTAGCTGCTTCAAGAAAAGAATCCACAAGTTGTTTATGAGTCGCTAATAATCTTTCATCTGGTTGGTTTAACAAGTGAAGAATAGTGTCTGGAACTTGTATCAGTTTGTTAAACTGTGACTGATTTAACTTAAAGACTTGGCTATTGACCTCTACATCATATTCATTATTGGAATTAGCAATTAATTTTCCTATTACACCTGTCCTTGGAGATGCGAAATGATTGCCAACTGTAGCTGAGTTCATAGTATTTGCTTAAAAATAGAGCATGGTAAGTTTAATTGCGCTAAAAAGTGAATATCTGCCAAATATTCATTAATACTAGATGCTGTTTGCTTTTGCAGTTCTAAAACTTTTTAAGTTTCAGTGTAGTTCAGCAAATGTATGCTTATGAAGAGAATACCCAGAAACTGCTGCTGTACAATCACCAAATTATACTGAAACTTTCTAGATAACCTTATCAATTGTTCATGTGATGGAATAAAATTACCACTGTAGGCGATCGCACTTAGCACTCAAAAACTAATTAAACTGCCCAATCCTCAATTAACAATCCCTGTGCTTTGCTGAAATCTTGATGATTGCGTGTTAATAAAATTAATTTACGGGATAGAGCGATCGCAATTAAATAAAGCTTGGCTTCAAGCAATACCCTCTAAATGTAGATTTAGCGATGGCTAAGTTTTTTACCGTGTCTGCAACAGCAAGTAGATGAAGGCGATCGCTTAAAGAAAACTATTCTCTCTAACCAAATTGCCGCGACCGCAAAGCCAGTTGATTTTCCGGCTGCACAAGGGCCTAGTAAATGTTCTTTGCCATTCAAACGCAGTTCGTTTGCTTTTTTGAGTCCTGATTTTGTGACCTTATGCAGACCATTCAGTGCATCCTGTACGCGATGTACCCAATTGCCGCCAATTTTTTGATCCAATTCTTCTGCAATGCTAATTAAATCATTAAAAGGGATGGCGATCGCTCTAGCAGAAATTCTCTGCCGTAATGTCAGATCAATGTTGTGTAATGAACGCAACCCACATTCTGCTAATTGTTCATTAATTCGGACTGAGCGTGGTTTATTATTGCTGTCAATAATGATATAGTCGCCTGCGGGTGCAGGTCTATACTCAGTGCGTCTTTTGAGCGGAGCGGGATTTTGGAGAAAATTTCCATAGGCATTAAATCTATCAGGCGCACATGAAACACCCCTATGAATTGGTCTATCTTGTTGATCAAGGTCGTATCCACGTACTCTATAAAAAGCTGGAGCGTTTAGATATTTGTCTAAAAAATCTTGCCATACTGCCTGACTGCGAATATGCCGAAGATATCCCCGCAATCGGCTAATCAGTTTTTTCTTTGGCTGTAGGGAGTTGACAGGGATTCCTTGAAGCAAGTATCCAAAATCCTTTGCAGATATGCCTGGAAATTTTGTTTCAATAGCATAAAGAGCTAATTCGATACGTACAAAATCCGCAAACCTCAACCAAACATCTTGCGGCTGATCTCGCTGAAGTTGCTGCCATGTCTCCTTAAATTGGTCTTGATAAAGTTGTGAGTACCACCCTGAATCCTTCATTTAGCAATGTCTCCTTTGATACGAGTTAGCAACTCTGTTGCCCATAAAACTGGCACATTAGGCTTTAGGTTGACTTGCAACACATGACGGTAGTGTTGAGAATCTCGCCAAGGTGGTAAAACAAAATAGGCTTCATCCCAAGCTGGTTCAGACGGAATAGTATCGGTATTTAATCTGCGTGCCAGTTGTTTTGCACTACGAGCATCTTTTACATCTATCGCTAAAACTTTACCTGCAACTTCAATGCGCAAATCATAAGCATCATCACCAGGCCGCAACTGGGGCTGCAATCCCAACTTTATCAATTCATCAAACAGCCACAGTTCCGCCAGCCCCGGTCGCACAATATACATTGCTGCACCGTGATTAACTCGATAAATCTCTTTAGCATTTTCTGGTGGTGTCCAAGGACTACACATAGAACGACCACATTTTTCCGGCTCATATTGACGACCACACTTTTTACATAAATTAAGACTATGAGCCACAGGGCAAATTTCATAAAACTTTTCTAGATGAAGAAAATGATTTATTTGCAAATATTGAACCTGTACCTATAAGTGATAAACTAACAACTACTTTAGAAGAAACAACAGAGTTAGCATTGGCAATTAACACAGAAAAAGCTCGCTCTGAAATGATTATTACGCCTA
This sequence comes from Chlorogloeopsis fritschii PCC 6912, assembly GCF_000317285.1. GTDB lineage: Bacteria > Cyanobacteriota > Cyanobacteriia > Cyanobacteriales > Nostocaceae > Chlorogloeopsis > Chlorogloeopsis fritschii. The sequence goes on from NZ_AJLN01000143.1 coordinate 10,838, forward strand.
TATTGCAGGAGGTAAGGCGTAAGGCTAATTATCAAATTAGTTTATTTTATGGTATGGATTTTAATGTTGATGCTGAGAGAGGATTGAATGGTTATTGTGATTTTGTAATCAGTCGTTCTAAAGAACAGTTAACCATTAATGCGCCTGTCATGATTATTGTTGAAGCTAAAAATGAAAATATTAAAGGTGGCTTAGGTCAATATATGGCAGCTATGTTGGCAGCGCAAATATTTCATGAACAAGAAGAAAATGAAATTAAAACTATTTATGGTGCGGTTACTACTGGAGATATTTGGAAATTTTTGAAGTTGGAAGGTACTTATTTATTTATTGATTTAAATAATTATTACATCAAAGAATTAAATAAGATTATAGGGATTTTATATCAAGGAATCCAAGGTTGAAATCAAGCGATCACCTGTATAATTCCTTAATTATATACTTATCTGCTTTCTTTGAGGATAAGGTTTTAAATAAGTATACCTACGCTTACTTAAATGTTCCGCTAGTTCAACTAGCCTACTTTGTACGTTATTAGGAAATGAGTCAAATGGATTTGGACATTCTACTAAAGCAAGAAACTGCTCACAAAGTTTTATACTTTGCCGACATTGATACTTAATTTCTTTTGCCTCCACTAATTTTTCAAATGTTAATGCTTCGCTAAGAATCAGTGTACTTATATAAACTGCAAAAAATGTAGATTGTAAAGTATTCGAGGCTTGCCAGTATGAGTAATAAATATCATCTTTACGATAGCTACCAGAGGCAATCATATTGGGATGAGTATGCTCACTCAAAAATGGGAATATAACTGTATGTACTTCTTTATCAAACTTATAATTACTTCCGTTCACTAAAGTTGACATACCTATACCATAATTTGATATCTCACCAGTTTCAGAATTTATGACTTGGTTAGACATCTTATTTCTTTTTTTAGAAACAGGATGTTTAAATCGTCCTGTATAAAGACCAATCTTTTTTTGTACAAAGTCATCTATCCTTTCAGGATTTTTAAGCACATATACAATGTGTAAATAGCTTTCATAAACGCTGCGTAAAAGAATCATCGCATCTTCAGGCAATCTATTATCAAGTAGTAATGAGACAGCCATCAATGATTTACACGCCTTTGTAAAACAGTAGAAAACGTAATCATGTACAACTATCTCTTGCGAAAAATCATTTTCAACGATCGCATCTACTGTACCATATTCAAATACTATTTCTTGAAAGAGACAAATTTGCAAACTAAGTCGTCGTTTAAAGGCTGTTAATAATCTAGTCAAAGCTTGTTGTTCTTGTTCAGTCATTATATTTTTTTACGATTATGGAATTTCATCCAAAATTCATTGCAATAAGATGAATATAATCGCTAATAGCTGGATTAATCCTAAGAGGATTAATTTTTTGATGACGAATACTTGCACCACCTATTGAAAGCCGACGTGAAAGATAATAAAGATAGATTGTGTCTGAGAAAAGAATCGATTTCAGTTTCACTAGCATTTTTACAAATTAGAAAATCAGCTTTGCTAGATCGTCTTCTGTAAAGTTATGGGGATCAACTTTGTATTCCTTTGGTGGATAATCACCTTCAAGAGCATTAGCGAAGCGCATAATATCTGAAATAGTTGATTATTTCAGTATTAGTACATTTGTATTTAATTGAATTAATCGCTAAACTGTTTTTTATAAGTGTTCATAATTTTATATAATTGTATACTACAGTTTATATTGCGTTACGCTCCTTACTAGAGCGATCGCCTCTGGAAGGACTTTTTTTACTCCAGCAACTTTATCTTTGTTCTATTAAGGCGATCGCATTGCTTTTACTCTAATAACCAAGCAAAGACAGACTCCACACTCAAATTTAAATTATTAGCAAATGATAGAACTGGAAGTTTTTGCTGTGGTTGGTCAAAAACTTCTGGTTGCTGCTTTGGTAGATAGACAAAAATTGTTTGTTCATCTGGGTCAATTAACCAGCCCATTTGAGTACCATGATTCAAACAATGAAGAATATTTTTCGTCACTTTTGTCTGACTTTGTTCAGGAGATAAAATTTCAATTGTCCAGTCTGGAGCTACCAGAAAAGTGTTGGAAACTTCTCCGTTTTCGTCACGTGCTATTCTTTCCCATGTAAACACAGACACATCTGGAACTATTGAGCGTCCACCAAATGTACAACGCAATTCTGAAAATGCCCGTGCAATCCGTTGAGGTTTAAGAATTACGTTGACGGTAGTAGAAAACTCAGTTTGAATTGCGCTATGCTTCCCTTTTGGCATTGGTTTTTGAATAATTTTACCGTCAATATATTCGCTAGCAGGTTTAGTTTCTGGTAGTTTTAGAAACTCTTCCAACGTTATGGGTTTAGATGGAGTTTGTACCATTAGGACTTCCTCATTAAAGGGAGTTAGATTGGCTTTGTGCCCATTCTATATTGATAGTAATAGTATTGATAATTATATCAAATTGTCGCGCTAATACTTTCACTGCGCGATCGCCTCGTAATTGCTGCTATAATTTCCACACCAGTTATTGCAGCAATAAATACCTCATTTTTGAGAGTCGGATCAAATAAACCCAAGATCCAAGCTGATCCAGTTTCACTGATATAACGCTGGGAGCATCCCAGTTTTTTGCAAAGAGGGCGAAAATCAGTCAGGATAAGTAAGACGAGTGTATTTACTTACCGATGACTCCAGAACAAAAGCAAGCTCTTCAAGAACATATTCAGGCGATCGCTTTTTTTCAACCTCATCATTCTCTACTTAATATCAAATCTTGATCAATTTCACCAATATAATCTAGCCAATCAGAGTTTAAACATATTTCACTCTAATTACCTATATTATATTTTTAGCTTTTCAGGGCAAACATTCATGTTTACCATTATTAGGTTTTTAGTTTTAATACAGGTTGATTAAATGGTTTAGGATTTTTGTTTTGTTTGTATTGTTGTGTAAATTCTATGAAATCATTTTCCAGTAGTAACATAATACATATAACAAACTGGATTTTCTTCCATATACAAACTTAAAGAATAAATATGTTTTTTTAATTCTATCAAGTCTTTAATTTCCTGACCTGTAGCTCTAGATGGCTTATCTTTGAAAAAGTCTCTTACCCCATGAATAAACTTACTTATATGTCCCAAATCAAATTTGCTAGATGTTTTTGTCTGTATAAAAACAAATTTTGTATCTAATCTGTTTAATACTTTTTTTAAATCATTTATTTCTTCAGTAGAAGAAGCTAAATTATCATTAACCATGATAGCTAGACCATCGATACTGTTATCCCCTCCGCCACCAATGCTTATATCCTCGCAGTGGCTTCTGCTTTTGTTTTAGCATCCATATTTTGTTCAATTATTATCTATTTTAAACAATGATATTTAGCATTACTACAAAATTAACACCGTAAATTTACTTAATTTGCGGTGAGTTTACTGAATTGAGAATTTGGATACACGCATTTTTTCTATAAGCTAGGCTCTTGAATCTTATCTAGCTTCTCAAAAGATAGATTTGATTTTCTATAATAAAAAATACTCGTAACCATCTATTAATTACGCATTATAATTATTAACTATGCTTATAAAGTAACTCCATTTTTAACTTTTCAATCTCTAATTTCAATTTTTCATTCTCCATCCTCAACCTAGCATTCTCCTCTCTAATCACCTCAATTTCATTCCTCTTAGTTAAAGCCTGATTAATCGCTAACTTCCGCATATCCAAAGAGAACCAACGCTGATAAGTTTGCGTGTGAACTTGTACACTATGCCCTAAATTATCAGCCGCCGCTTTAATTGGTATTCCTAAAATATGGGCTCGAATTGCCCAGGCGTGACGTAAATCATAAGGTTTAAAATCTAATCCAATTTTACGGAACCACCAACTAACTCGTTGTGTTAATGCTGTTATGTCTGCATGATTACTTTTATCTTTTTTACTAATTGCTGTTGCCAACATTTCTAAATATTTAGGGTTTCTTAAATCAAACTCATCAATCCATTCTTTATGTAACGGTAATGCTTGTCTTTCCCCGGTTTTACAATCTTTATGTACCTTCCATGTCAAGTCTGCATTCTCTGGACTTAACCACCAATCAATGTCAGGATTAATAAAAATTTCCCTTGGACGTAAACCAAAAACTGCTAACATTCCATACGTCCAGCGCCAAAGCTGCCAGCTATCTTTCACATCTTGATTGACTTGACTGCCTCTGGTATTGAGATATTCTTCAAATTTGTTAATTCCTGATAATATTTCTGCATCTGTCGGGATGTTGCGAGAATTACGATCAGGCATTCTAGAATATTTAGACAAATCAATTGCTATATTGAATGTCTGGCAAAATGCAGATATGGCTCTGGCTGCATTATATCTAGCCCATTCTTTATCAATTCGTTCAATGGAACTGATCAAATTTTCCGCAGTTGCTAAATCTTGAGGATTAGTATATCGCTGGGTACGAGAAAAATAATAGAAAAAAGTATGTTCACTTTTAGTCGTACGTTTATGGGTTTTAAAATACTCTTCTGCAAATGTTTCTAATAACTCACCTATTGTTTTTAAATCTTTTTTAATTGCTTCCTTCGCTAAATATTTATCGTTCCATTCAAAGGTTTTACGAGCAATTAACTTACCTAATTCGTAAGCTTCCTCCTCTGCTGTCTTGAGTCCATCTAGATTAGCAGGAATATTCAAACTGAGATTGTATTGCTTCCTCCCAGTTCGTCTTGTGTCCTTATCTCCCGGTTTAATTGGTAACGTCGCCCGTAATTGCAGACTTCCGTTCGATTCCCTAATTGTTACTTTTGTCTTTGCAGACTTCAAACGCAGATTTACCTTCTCTAATTCTTGCAGTACTTTTGCTCTCATATGCTCCCTTTGTTGCTTTGCTTGCAGACTTGAGCCAAGAAAACTGCCGTCGGTAGATGACAGTAGCTCTAAGTCTGCAAAGGCTTGCTGATACTTGTCTTTATCCTGATTTTGCATCGCTGTGGTATTAGCCTATATTTAGCCTAAAAATTTATTTGTCATCAGCAAACAATGTTTATGATTAACACTGCTTACTACAAACATTAAGCTCTTGAAAGCCATTAAACCACAAAAAGGATTACTCCGGCCCTTACCACGGTTATGACGGCTTCGCCATCTTCGCTCGCGACATGGATTTGGCTCTCAACAGCCCCACTTGGAGCTTAGTTGGCGCTCCTTGGAAAAAGTCCGTAGCTAAGGCTAACGCTGCCTAATTCAAAGGGAAATAGATGGATAGCCTGGGGTTTATACCCCAGCTACAAAGGGAAGAATGATGAATGCTGAATGCTGGATGGAATAATTTGTTTCATTCATTATTCATCATTCACCACTCGTAACTCCCTGCGGGATTCAACCCCTCGGCTATCCCTACACCGCTTACCCACCATCACCCATTCAGCAAGCAACAGAGAGATACACAAATGCCACAGAATCCCGAAAAAATCGTAGATCACGTACAACTATTTCAACAGCCAGAGTACCAAGAACTCTTCAAGAACAAGCACGAGCAGTTTGAAGGCGCACACTCACCAGAAGAAGTTCAACGGGTTTCTGAATGGACAAAAGGCTGGGAGTACCGTGAAAAGAACTTTGCCCGTCAAGCATTAACTGTCAACCCTGCTAAAGGTTGCCAACCCGTAGGCGCTATCTTTGCTGCTGTCGGTTTTGAAGGCACCTTACCTTTTGTTCAAGGTTCTCAAGGTTGCGTTGCTTACTTCCGTACTCACCTCAGCCGCCACTACAAAGAGCCATTCTCAGCTGTATCTTCCTCTATGACTGAAGATGCAGCCGTGTTCGGTGGTTTGAACAACATGATCGAAGGCTTGCAAGTTTCTTACCAACTTTATAAGCCCAAGATGATTGCTGTCTGCACCACTTGTATGGCAGAAGTTATCGGTGATGACTTGGGTGCTTTTATCACCAATGCTAAAAATGCTGGTTCTATTCCCCAAGACTTCCCCGTACCCTTTGCTCACACCCCTAGCTTCGTTGGCTCCCACACCACTGGCTATGACAACATGATGAAGGGGATTCTGTCCAATTTGACAGAAGGCAAGAAGAAGGACAAAACCAACGGGAAAATTAACTTTATCCCTGGTTTTGATACTTATGTTGGTAACAACCGCGAATTAAAGCGGATGTTAGGCTTAATGGGTATTGATTACACTATTTTAGCGGACAACAGTGACTACTTAGATGCTCCCAACACTGGTGAGTATGATATGTACCCAGGTGGTACAAAGCTGGAAGACGCAGCTGATTCTTGCAACGCTGAAGCAACTGTTGCTCTACAACGCTATACCACCACTAAGACTCGTGAATACATCGAGACTAAGTGGAAACAACAAACCAAAGTCCTGCGCCCATTTGGTGTCAAGGGTACTGACGAGTTCTTAATGACTCTGTCTGAAATGACTGGTAAGCCCATTCCTCAAGAATTAGAAGATGAGCGCGGTCGTTTAGTTGACGCCATGACTGATTCCTACGCGTGGATTCATGGCAAGAAGTTCGCTATCTACGGTGACCCAGATTTAATCTATAGCGTCACCAGTTTCTTGTTAGAATTGGGTGCTGAACCAGTACACATCCTCTGCAACAACGGTGACGAGGAATTCAAGAAAGAAATGGAAGCAATCCTCAGCGCTAGCCCCTTCGGTAAGCAAGCAACTGTCTGGATTCAAAAAGACTTATGGCATCTACGCAGCTTACTGTTCACTGAGCCTGTAGATTTCTTCGTCGGTAACTCCTACGGTAAGTACCTGTGGCGCGATACCAAGATTCCAATGGTACGGATTGGTTATCCTCTCTTCGATCGCCACCACTTACACCGCTATCCCACCCTTGGCTACCAAGGTGGTCTGAACCTACTCAACTGGGTTGTTAACACCATCCTTGATGAGTTGGATCGCAGCAGCAATATTGCAGGTAAGACCGATATCTCCTTCGACTTGATTCGTTAAAAATCTCATCAACTTGCAGCGTGCTAATGAAGGAATAGGGACTGGGGACTAGGGGCTAGGAGCTAGGGAATAGGGCAAGGGGCATAGGAAAAATACAATTCCCAATGCCCAATCCCCGATCCCCGATACCCAATTCCTTCTTTCTTTGAAATTATTACCCAATTTGCTAAAGATGGCTTCTGTAAATCACACTCACAATCACCCTAATTTTCATCCACCAAACTATCAAAAATCTGGTGGTTTTGATATTCTATATCCATTGCGTCGATTCGTGGATAATATTCAGGTAAAAAACTATCGTCTTGCTCATCTAATTTGCCAGATAATTCCTTGCTGTTGCCCCTTTGAACGGAGTATTAAAATGTTTGGGTATACATTTGATATTCCTGCGCTGTGCAAGCTCAATCCGTTATATGACAATTTTGTAGGATTACGTTTTCGTGCCTTATCTTACCTCAGCGATGAATGTGGAGAAGATGTCACGAAATACATTTGCTAGTAGTTACATATTACTCATTATTCAATACTCATTATCGATTACTAATTAGTTATTAGTCATTAGTTATTAGTTATTAGTCATTAGCAAATTACAAATGACCAATAACAAAAACAAATGACCAATGACAAATGACCAAGGACAAATAACAAATTTCATCCAGCGCGAGGAAACAGATGAGAATCACCCAAGGCAAAATCAATGAGCTGCTCTCTGAATCAGGATGTGAGCACAATCAGCATACACATGGAGATAAGAAAAATAAAACTTGCAAACAACAAGCTCAACCTGGGGCTGCTCAAGGGGGCTGTTCCTTTGATGGTGCAATGATTGCCCTAGTACCGATTACTGATGCTGCTCATTTAGTCCACGGGCCGATCGCCTGCGCTGGCAATTCCTGGGGTAGTCGTGGTAGTCTCTCTTCTGGCCCTCAACTTTACAAGTTTGGCTTTACTACCGATTTAAGTGAAAATGATGTAATTTTTGGGGGTGAAAAAAAGCTCTACAAAGCTATCCTAGATATTCACCAACGCTATCAACCAGCAGCAGTATTTGTTTATTCCACCTGTGTCACCGCTTTAATTGGTGAAGATATGGATGCAGTTTGCCAAGCTGCTGCCAAAAAAATTGGCGTCCCTGTTATTCCCGTCAATTCTCCTGGTTTTGTAGGTAGTAAAAATCTTGGTAACCGCATTGCTGGTGAAGTATTGTTGGAACACGTTGTCGGTACTGCTGAACCTGAATACACTACGCCCTATGATATCAACCTCATCGGTGAATATAATATCGCCGGTGAAATGTGGAATGTGCTACCACTGTTCAAGAAATTAGGCATCCGTGTTTTGGCAAAAATGACAGGTGATTCTCGCTACGAAGAAATCTGTTATGCCCACCGCGCCAAGCTCAACGTTATGATTTGCTCCAAAGCCTTGATTAACATGGCGAGAAAAATGAAGGAGCGTTACGGCATTCCCTACATTGAGGAGTCTTTCTACGGTGTGGAGGACATGAACCGTTGCCTGCGGAACATTGCCGCGCAATTAGGTGACCCAGATCTACAGGAACGCACGGAAAAGCTAATTGCTGAAGAAACTGCGGCACTGCAAGAAAAACTAGCTCCCTATCGCGCCCGTCTGAAAGGCAAGCGCGTTGTTCTTTATACCGGGGGCGTGAAGAGCTGGTCAATTATCTCAGCAGCGAAAGACTTAGGAATGGAAGTTGTTGCTACCAGTACTAAAAAAAGTACGGAAGAAGATAAAGCCCGCATCAAAGAGTTGCTGGGTCAAGATGGCATTACGCTGGAAAAGGGCAACCCCCAAGAAATACTGCGGGTAATTAATGAAACAAAAGCTGAGATGTTAGTTGCTGGTGGTCGTAATCAATACACTGCTCTCAAAGCTCGGATTCCTTTTTTGGATATCAATCAGGAACGCCATCACGCCTATGCAGGTTATGTGGGGATGGTAGAAATGGCACGTGAGTTAGATGAAGCCCTTTACAGTCCCGTGTGGGAGCAAGTACGTAAACCTGCACCTTGGGAAGAGGACGCAGCAAATAAGGACACGGGGACACGGGGACACTGGGACACGGGGAATATCTCCGCGTCTCCGTTTCTGCGCGTCTCCGTGTCGCCTGAAATTCACCTCCCCCTCTCCGCTTCTTTCGAGGAGGAAGTTTAATGGCGACTGTTGTTGTTCCCAATAAACCAGTTGTAGTTAATCCTCTCAAACAAAGTCAAACTTTGGGTGCAGCCCTTGCCTTTTTGGGGCTGAAAGGAATGATGCCTTTACTCCACGGTTCCCAAGGGTGTACTGCTTTCGCTAAAGTGATATTGGTGCGGCATTTTAGGGAGGCTATTCCCCTCTCGACCACAGCAATGACCGAAGTCACCACAATTTTAGGTGGTGAGGAGAATGTTGAAGAGGCAATCTTAACTCTGGTGCAAAAGTCACAGCCAGAAATTATCGGTTTGTGTACGACCGGACTGACGGAAACCAGAGGGGATGATATGGAAGGTATTCTCAAGGATTTTCGCAAACGTCATCCAGAATTGGATGAATTGCCAATTATCTTGGTTTCCTCTCCAGATTTTAAAGGTGCATTACAAGATGGCTTTGCCGCTGCGGTGGAAAGCACAGTCAAAGAGATTCCCCTACCAGGTGAGAAAAAGACACAGCAAATCACTATTTTGATGAGTTCTGCCTTTGCACCAGGGGATGTGCAACAGGTGAAAGAGATTGTCACCGCCTTTGGATTTACACCAATTATCGTACCTGACCTTTCCGCTTCTTTGGATGGTCACTTAGATGATTCTTACAGTCCGATTACAGGCGGTGGCACAACTCTGGTACAACTGCATAAAGTTGGCAGTTCTGTTTTCACCTTGGCATTGGGCGAAAGTATGCGGAATGCAGCGAAAATTCTGCAACATCGCTTCGGCACGCCCTTTGAGGTATTTACAGAACTGACAGGGTTAGAACCAACAGATAGATTTTTGCAATTTCTGGCGGAATTGAGCGGTAGTAGCGTACCAGAAAAATATCGCCGCCAACGTCGCCAGTTACAAGATGCCATGCTAGACACTCACTTTTATTTTGGACGCAAACGAGTGTCTCTAGCGTTGGAACCAGATTTATTATGGTCAACAGTTTGTTTCTTGCAATCGATGGGGGCAGAAATACAAGCAGCTGTGACGACAACGCGATCGCCTTTACTAGAAAAACTCCCCATTGATAAAGTCACTATCGGTGATTTGGAAGATTTTGAGCAACTTGCAGCAGGATCTGACTTACTAATTGGCAACTCTCACATCGCAGCGATCGCCAAACGACTTGGCATCCCTCTTTATCGCCAGGGAATTCCCATTTTTGACCGTTTAGGTAATGGTCAATTTACCAAAGTGGGTTATAAAGGCACGATCCAAATGTTATTTGACATTGGCAACCTCTTTTTAGAAGCAGAGGAAGCAAGTATCAAAGATACTAACATCTACGGTGATTGGTAATGGGGGCTAGGGACTAGGGGCTAGGGACTAGGGATTAGGGACTAGGGGCTAGGGATTAGGGATTAGGGGCTAGGGACTGGAGACTAGGAATAAAGAGAAGAGATCCTAATACCCAATCCCCAGTACCTAATACCCAATCCCCAATACCCAGTACCCAATCACCAAAGGCTAGCCCCTAATGTAGGAGAAAGAAAATGAAAATAGCCTTCACAACTAACGACCGAGTTCATATTAATGCTCATTTTGGCTGGGCTAAAACTATTGATATTTATGAGATATCATCAGAGGGATTTCAGTTTGTAGAAACTTTAAACTTTGGTGGAAATCTCAAAGAAGATGGGAACGAAGATAAATTAGTTCCTAAATTGAATGCACTTGTTGACTGCACAATTGTTTATGTATCAGCAATTGGCGGAAATGCTGCTGCACGTTTAATTAAGAAAGGTGTTACTCCAGTTAAAGCACGAACTGAGCAAGAAAAAATTACTGATGTTCTGGAAAACCTAGTCAGAACTTTGCAGGGGAGTCCTCCACCTTGGTTGCGTAAAGCCCTACAGCAAAAATCTCGCAGCTTTGAAGATGAATTAGAGGAGGAAGCAACGGTATGAGCGCAACTAATAGTGTAAATGGAACAGCGACAACAGAAGTTTTAAAATCACCTTTCTTGAAAGCGATCGTGCAACAAATCCGCGGACAAGATAGCTATGGAGTATATCGCAATTGGTCGGATGAGTTGATACTCAAACCTTTTGTTGTTACTAAACAAAAGAAACGCGAAATTTCTGTTGAGGGTGAAGTAGATCCGATTACTGTAGCAAGAATTATGGCATTTTATCGAGCTGTTGCAGCCCGGATTGAACAAGAAACTGGTCTTTTATCTCAGGTTGTAGTTGATTTAAGCCATGAGGGTTTTGGCTGGGCATTAGTTTTTTCTGGTCGTTTATTACTGGCTGTAAAAACATTGCGAGATGCTCATCGCTTTGGTTTTGAATCGCTAGAAAAAGTGGCAGAAGAAGGAGAAAAGTTAGTACAAAAAGGTATGGAATTAGCTCAACGTTTTCCGGAAGTAGGAAGATTGTAATTAATTAGTCATTAGTCATTGGTCATTAGTCATTAGTAATTAATGGCGAATGACAAATGACGAATTTGACTATTGTATTCACAATGCTTAGTAAATATCAAATGACAATTGAAGAACTCAAAACTCAAATCAAACGCCTCAATAGCAAGGCAGGGCAAATGAAAATGGATCTGCACGATTTAGCAGAGGGACTGCCAACAGATTACGAAAAACTTATGGATGTTGCTACTGCAACTTATAAAATTTATTGTCAGCTAGATGAATTAAAGCAACAACTGAAACAAATGGAGCAAAAAAAATGAGCGAAGATTGGAATAAGTTCCAAAAGCTCACAGAAGCAGAGGAATATTTTGATTTTTTTCAATTACCTTATGACCAAAAGGTTGTGAATGTAAATCGCCTGCATATTCTCAAAAAATTCTCCCAATATATTCAAGAAATTGATGAGAATTATACTGACCTTAGTCTCGAAGATAAGTTAAGTAAATATTGTGAGGCGCTGCAAAAGGCTTATCAGGTTTTTATCGAATCTACACCTCAAGAACAAAAGCTGTTCAAAGTGTTTAACCAGAAGCCTAAAAATGTAATTACGCTGACAGAAATCACTTCTGATTAGGAGGTAAAAAGTGATAGACCTAACGCCTACCGAGTTAGAACGTTACCGTCGCCAAATAATGCTCCCCAATTTTGGCGAAGTTGCACAAAAGCGCCTGAAGTCAGCGACTGTTCTGGTGACAGGTGTGGGGGGATTAGGCGGTACGGCAGCGCTCTACCTAGCAGTAGCAGGCGTTGGGCGGCTGATCCTAGTTCGGGGTGGCGATCTGCGACTTGATGATATGAATCGTCAAATTTTGATGACGCATGATTGGGTTGGTAAGCCAAGGGTTTTTAAGGCAAAGCAAACTTTAGAAGCAATCAATCCTGATGTCAAGGTAGAAGCAGTTCATGAATATGTCACCCCGGAGAATGTGGATGTTTTGGTGCAATCTGCAGATATGGCGCTTGACTGCGCCCATAATTTTACGGAGCGCGATTTGTTGAATGAAGCTTGCGTGCGCTGGCGTAAACCAATGGTGGAAGCAGCGATGGATGGGATGGAAGCTTATCTAACTACGATTATTCCCGGTGTGACACCTTGTTTATCTTGCCTATTTCCCGAAAAACCAGATTGGGATCGGCGCGGATTTTCAGTGTTAGGTGCCGTATCTGGAACTCTCGCTTGTCTGTCAGCATTGGAAGCAATCAAGCTGATCACTGGATTTAGTCAACCTCTCCTATCGCAACTGTTGACAATAGATCTTGCTCGCATGGAATTTGCCAAGCGCCATTCTTATCGCGATCGCTCTTGCCCGGTGTGTGGTAATAATGCACCTTGGAGATACTTGCAATCAAAATCTACAGTCATTAGTCAGTAGGGGCGGGTTTAGCCCTCACTCTCTGCGAGCTAAAACCGCCCGTACATTAGTCATTGGTTATTAGTTATTAGTTAATAGTTGATAGTTGATTGGAAAAACCTATAGACAACTACTAACAAAGGACAAATGACGAATGACAAAGGACAAATTTTCAATAGTCAGGAGGTCAAATGTCTGTTACTTTGACAGAAAAAGCAGAATTTCGATTGCGAGCATTCTTAGCAGGTTCTGCTCCCGATGCCAATGACGCAACTAAAGGCATCCGCATCTCTGTTAAAGATGGTGGTTGCAGTGGTTACGAATATGCAATGGATGTCACTAGTAAGCCCAAAGCAGATGATCTAGTGATCCAGCAAGGTAAGATAACCATTTATGTTGATGCTGAAAGTGCGCCTCTATTAGAAGGGATTGTCATCGATTTTATTGATGGCGTGATGGAAAGCGGCTTCAAGTTTATCAACCCCAATGCAACTGAAACCTGTGGGTGCGGCAAGTCATTCAAAACAAGTGATTGTTCGTCTGCGGGTGTACCTTGCAGTTAATAGCTAATAGCTAATGGTTAATGGCTAATAGCAATCAACAACTTTATTGAGGAGAACACAAAAATGGCAACCTACCAAGTTAGATTAATCAACAAAAAAGAAGATCTTGACGCTACAATCGAAGTTGATGAAGAGACTACTATCCTAGAAGCAGCAGAGGAAAATGGAATTGAGTTGCCATTCTCTTGTCACTCTGGTTCTTGCTCTAGCTGCGTCGGTAAGGTAGTTGAAGGTGAAATCGATCAATCTGAGCAAATCTTCCTTGATGACGATCAGGTTTCCAAAGGCTTCGCTTTACTTTGCGTAACCTATCCACGTTCTAATTGTACAATTAAGACCCATCAAGAACCTTATCTTGTCTAAAGTTTTTATTTTTTCTCCCCTTCATTTTCTCTTTTTCTAGCTCATCTTGAAGTTATAGCTTTTATAGAGCTATGACTTCTTATTTCTATGTTTAGAACTCAATACACTTACAGTTAAAGTACAACCTTAAATAATTAATTATTTTTTATATTTTAGCTTTCTTTCTTTAAATATAACCTATTTTTGTAATTGGTTTAACGTTTTTTTATTTTTATTTTATAAATAATTAAGTAAGCAATATTTTGATGTATTGACAGTTCATATTTTATTAATGGCATTGGCACAGTCAATAGCTAAATAATATAGTTCCTTTGTTATCAAAGTAGAAAATAAACGCTTGATACTTAATCGAAAATTTGCCTGCTGCGTTTACGTCCAGATTGTTAATGGGTAATCAGATATTTTTCAAAATTGAGGCATTGGTAACAATATGATAGGGAACACTGTCACGCGCCGCTATCAGAATTTTTTAGAAATTGTTCAGAGTTACTATCAACTCACAAAGCCCCGAATTATTCCCCTATTGCTGATTACCACAACTGCTAGTATGTCTATTGCATCTAGGGGAAAATTAGATTTGATATTGCTACTATTCACCTTAGCTGGCGGTACTTTTGCTGCTGCTAGTGCCCAGACATTTAATTGCGTTTATGATCGCGACATTGATTATGAAATGGAACGCACGCGCCACCGCCCTTTACCTTCCGGGCGGGTACAGCCTACTCATGCTTTAATATTTGCGATCGCCTTAGCTTGTATTTCCTTCACGTTGCTGGCAGCCTTTGTGAATTTGCTTAGTGCTGTGCTGGCAATGTCCGGTATTTTGTTTTATGTGGGCGTCTATACTCATTTACTCAAACGCCATACATCTCTCAATATTGTGATTGGTGGGGCTGCTGGGGCAATTCCAACGTTAGTGGGTTGGGCAGCAGTTACAGATAGTGTAAGCTGGACAGCATGGCTTTTATTTGCGATCGTTTTTTTATGGACACCTCCTCATTTTTGGGCGCTGGCATTAATGATTAGCGAAGATTATGCCAAGGTGGGTGTGCCGATGCTGCCAGTAGTTGCTGATAATATTACCGCCGCTCGCCAAATATGGGTGTACACTTTACTACTGATTCCCAGCACATTTTTATTACTAGAACCTCTCAACGTAATGGGTGCAATTTATGGCAGCACAACCTTTATACTGGGGGCTATTTTTATCAAAAAAGCTTGGGCACTTTTACACAATTCAGAGGATAAACAATTAGCGCGATCGCTTTTTCTTTATTCGATTCTCTACATGATGTTACTTTGTGCCGCAATGGTGATTGATAGCTTTCCTATCACCCATAAGTTAATTGAGGTAATTTTAGGTTTTTTGGTTAGTAGATAGTGAAAAACAAGATCCCCGACTTCTCAAAGAAGTCGGAGATCTGTGTCTTGAGTACAACACAATCAATTTTTAATCAACAGCAACCATCACATCTGTTGCTTTAATAACAGCATAAGCTTCTTTTCCTTCTGATAATTGAAGACTGTCAGCTGAGGCTTTTGTGATAACTGAGGTAACTTCTACTCCTGGTGCAATTTCTAAAGTGACTTCAGTATTAACGGAACCTGGTACAACTTTTTTAACAGTAGCTTTTAGAGCGTTACGAGCACTGACTTTCATATTCTAAATTTACTAATTTTGACACGCTCATGCTATCACAAGAAAATTATTTTTATATAATACATTATGTTTATTTTCAGATTTTGTTTATACTTATTCAAGTATTTTTTATAATTTCCGGCTGTAAATGTATCAATTATGTCAGAATCAAAACATTACAAACCAGAAAATGAAGATTTTGAGCGCAAGTGGCTAGCCTACTATCAAGCTGTTGAAGGGCGTCCACCACGAGACACTCTACTGACAGCGTTAGATTCTTTTGATAAAGAAAATATAGGTACTTCTAAGCCTTATTTCGCAGTCGACTTAGGGTGTGGAGAAGGAAGAGATACTGTCGAATTATTACGTCGTGGTTGGCGGGTATTAGCAATTGATGGACAACAAGAAGCCATTACTCGTTTGTTAAATCATCCTGACATTGATTCACAACTTTTACAAACCCGCGTTCTGCGTTTTGAAAATTTAACTTTACCAGAATCGGTAGATTTAGTAAATGCTAGTTTTTCACTACCTTTTTGTCCACCAGGATCTTTTCCGAAATTATGGAAAGTAATTGTTACATCTTTACGTTCTGGTGGTCGCTTTGCTGGTCAATTATTCGGAGAGCGTGATTCTTGGGCTATTTACACTTCTATTACTCATCATACCCGCAAACAAGTAGAACAGATGCTGGAAGGCTTTGAAATTGAAATATTAAACGAAGAAGATCATCCAGGTAAAACAGCGCTAGGAGAAGAAAAACACTGGCATATTTTTCACGTAGTAGCACGTAAATTATAATACTGTTGTTATGTTGAAAGATGCAGTTCCCCGACTTCTTTGAGAAGTCGGGGAACTTGTTTTGAATAAAACTATACCAATTTAATAAAACTGTGACAGCAAATGCATGAGTTGTTCTTAGCAACATGAGTGCGATCGCCACTAACATTCAAACTCACCTGAAAATAGAGTTGGGGGAACGGAAAACAGAGAAAGTCATATCTTGCACCCACGCTCTTGTCGCCAAGAAATAAATTTCTTGGCTAAAAGTTAAAGTCAGTTAAAACTGACTTTAAATATAAGCCTGGAACTTAAGTACCCTACGGGAAGCCGCCCTTTGGGCGTCTACCAGGCGTTTTAGGGGCGAGGTGCAAGATGTGAAGAAAGAAATATTTTCATTTCTTTGTTATGGATAGAGCTATTCTGTGGCTGAGTTCTGTATTTTAAGTTCTATTGATTATTGATATTTAATTGCAATTTGCTTGTTGTTTATTACTCTAATATAAAATTCATAAAAGATTTTCTTAGCTTATTAAAAGCAAAAAACACAAATATTTTGGATTATTTTAATATTCACTTTCTAGAGAATTTTGCAAAGTTTTATAACCAACTCCTTGTGCATCTTTTCTCCAAAGATAATATATAAATGTAGGCTAAATTGTTGCCTCAGAACCTAAACTTCAGCAGCGAAAAGCAGTTACATTCTCTGTAATTAATGTAGTTATAAATCTTGGCTAAACTAAAAATTGTGAGTAAATGTAAGATATATTCAAGGTAAAAATCACGGGAAAATGCGTAATTCTTCTCTCACTCAAAGCCAGATTTATTAAGACATGAAACGACATAATTTGAAGTTTCGTAATTGCTTTTTGAAATAGCGACTCTAATTCTCGCAATTCAGCCTAAGTTTCGATGAAGCGTGTATGCCGGAGGCATATGCAGTAAGGGAAGAATTGCAGCAATATAGAACCAATTTCCTTACAAAAAGGGAAAGGAGCAGGAATTATGAGAGCCAAACACATCATGACTCAAGATGTAGCTACCATTCGCGGTTCGGCTACTGTAGCAGAAGCAGTCAAACTCATGAGGCTCAAAGGATTACGATGCTTAATTGTTGAAGCTCGTCACGATGGAGATGCTTACGGTATTGTTACCGAGACTGATATTGTCTCCAAGGTGATTGCTCATGGGAAAGATCTCAAACAGGTACATATCTACGAAATTATGAGCAAGCCTTGCATAGTAGTCAATCCCGATCTTGATGTGGAATATGTAGCACGGCTATTTGCTAATACAGGTGTTTGGCGTGCGCCTGTTATCCAAGGTGAACTACTTGGTATTCTTTCCGTCACCGATATTATTATGAAAGGTGACTTCCTTGAAAAGCCCAAATTAGCATTCTTGCAAAAAGAACTCCAAAAAGCGATATCGAATGCTCGTTCAGTTTCTAGTAACTGTGGTGCTGATTCTAAAAAAGCTATTGAAGCTTGGGATTTGGTGGACGAACTTGAAGCAGAAGCTTGTTTTTATGGTGTTCCAAAACCAGAAAAATCAGCTAGAGAGCTATTCTCTGACGAACGGAAATTAGCAACTGTTAGTTAACAGCTTAAATAGGCAGGCGATACTACCTAATAATTGATAATGTAGTTGCAAGTTTTTAGAGAATGGTGGACAGCATCCACCATTTCTCTTTTTTGGCATTTTAATTTATTTATTTGAGAAGACTTATCAATATTAACTTTATCAATAACAGATAAACAATACAACAGCAAAAATGAGTCATTCTAAAGTAGTTTACGTACAGATTGCGAGAATTAATAGCAGAATATATGAAATCTTTTCTTGGAAAAAATGAGAATAATTATCTAAGCTTGGTTTAGAAATTAATTAATGTTAGTTTAAAGAGTTAGATTTTACTGATTAATAGTATCAAAAGATTCTTTTTTTTAATTAGTTATGTTTATTATAAATCTAGCTGGAGATACAAAACTGGAGCGTGAGATATTGCTTTGGAGATTGTGGACATTTTCTGAGTATAATTACTAGCTAAGTTTATGTTCACCACAGAAACTTAATATTTTTAATTTTGATAAACTCACTCTCAACAATGATTTAGGCTTTGAGAATAAAGAGTTTATCACAGCTTGTATAAACAAAGTAAGTCTAGCGCTTAAGGCTGAAATTTCCTTATTAGTTATGGAATTAACTATTTTCAGTTAAATTATGGTATCAAAGGCTATCAATAAACAGTTATACAGAAAAGTTTCCAAAAGTTACTAGAGTTTCCTCACCCGCGACTTGAAAGATTTCACGCAACTATGGATGTGAAATCAGTTCTATGTATAGAAATGAAACTCAAGATCTTTGAGAAACAAGGGCATACTTTATGTCGTAATTCATACAACATAAGCTGCGGAATCAAGAGAGAAAGAAATGACAAATTATTGCTTAAATCATGATGATTCACATCCGGCTCAACTAACCTCAGCGGATATTATATTGCGTCAGCAGCTAGAGAATTCCATTAGCACATATTTTTATGATGCTTGCGATCGCACTATACAAAATTTGTTATCTATTTGCCGTTGGTATGTAATTACCTGTGCCAATGCTATGACTTTGGTAATTGAATGCCCCGATCAAATTACTAACTGGCGTGTCTTACAAAAAATAGTACCAATGGCAACAGTACTGGGTGAAATTATTAACAGCGCGAAAATAAGGGTTTGTCCACCCGCTAATTTAGGAATACCTTTTGAAATGAGGGTAGATGAGCTATCAGTTTATCGAGAAGGGAATAGGTAATAGGGAACAGGGAACGGGGAACAGAGAACAGGAATTTATAGTAGTAGGTTATTTACTACTAACTACTGTACGGGCGGGTTTTGCCTATGATTTCTCTGCTAAACCGACGATCTATCTTTTAAACCCGCCCCTACTAATCACTATCTATCGATAATAGCTGTTATTTCTGCAAACACTAAATCAGCAGAATGTTTAACAGCAGGGCTTAATTCCCAACCAAAGTCAAGATTTGCCGCTTCAATTAGGTAAACTATTACCTCTTGGGGAAAGTCATTCTCAAAGATTTTTCTACCTGCGGCTAAAGCATGATCCCAACGAAAATCATGCAAATTATAACTGGGTTCCGGCAGTGCTTCTAGTTCTTTTCCAGGAACTTTAAATACCGCACCTGCTTCGGAACCTGTTGCACTTGCATCAATAATTATTAACTGTTTGCTACCTCTTGCTTGAAACATCACTTCCATGCCCGCAGTACCACAGTCATAGACTTGTACATGGGAATGAGGATATGCGGCAAGATATTGCTGTAGGCGTTGGGCAATTATTACGCCTATGGCATCGTCACTACGGTTAAGATTACCGCAACCAATAATAGTTAGCATTTATTGGTGGCAACTAAATATTTTTAGCGATCGCATCACATTTATTGTCAATTAAATTTAACGCAGAATTGGTAAATTCTTCTGGCTCCTGACTTCTGACTCTTGGTTTTTTCTTAATCCACAGGAATTTTACATGATTTAAATATCTCAGCCTAAAATATAGGTTATATTAGTATCCTATCGAAAAAGTTTTGAAATAAAAACAAAGACTAAAACCACAATATTAATTTAGTCGCAGCAAGATATCATATTATTTTTTTCTAAACTGTTTTATTGTCTACATTTTAAAAAATATTTTGTAACTGCAAATACAAATTATTAGTAATAAAAAGTTACTAGAATTACATTCTTGAAATTATAGTTTATTATTCACATTTAGAATTTAACATTTTGGTTAAAAAATACATTATTTACTTTTGTTAAAGAATATTATAAAAATGTGTTAATTGTTAAAATTAATGTAGAAATAGAAGCAAATTCATCCAATGCTACAACCAGTTGATTTTAGTTGAACCGAATTCCGCTGCACAGATATTTAGATATAGATATCGGTTATGAGTTGCTTGGATTGGATGTGAATCTTTGAGATTAGGCTTATATGCTGCACGTAAATATGCTTAGGAGAATTCTACTATGCTTGAGTTTTTTACGCGTCTGAACGACCACAATTTACCATATCCAGATACGATTCATCCCATCATTGTCCACTTTGTAATTGCGATGGTCTTGTTTGCTTTTATCTGTGATGTAATTGGCTATTTTACTAGCAATCACCGTCTTTTTGAGGTGAGTTGGTGGAATATGTTTCTCGCTACCATCGCTATTTTCGTCGCTATCATTTTTGGGCAATTTGAAGCTGGATTGGCAAAACCTTATGCTCTAGCCAAATCAGTATTGAGTATGCATACATTGATTGGCTGGTCGCTTTCAGGAATAATTGCTGCTATTACAGCTTGGCGTTATGTGATTCGCTTGCGCAACCCCTACAGGTTACCGATCGCATATTTGGGAATGGGGTTAGTTTTAGCTGTCATCGTTGGTATGCAAGTATATCTAGGCGATCAACTTGTTTGGGTGTATGGATTGCATACAGTACCAGTTGTTGAAGCAGTAAAGGATGGTATTTTGCGATGAACTCTGAACTGATTGAGCAATTAAAAGTACAATTAGGTGCAAATGGATTGCCTTACTCTCTTCCCATTCATCCCAACCTAGTTCACCTCACCTTGGGGCTGTTCATTATTGGAATTTTCTTTGATATTGTCGGTGTATTTTTCCCCTTGGAGAAATGGGTATTCAAGTTTTTAGCAATCCCTGTTGAACGTGCCAACTTCTTTGATGTTGGCTGGTACAATATGCTCGCTTCAGCCATTATCACCTTTTTTACAGTTGGTGCAGGCTTTTACGAAATCATGCTGGCAGAAGCACCACTAGATGTTAAGAGCGCCTGGGGAATGCAGGCAATGGAAACAATGCTCTGGCATGGTGTAGGTGGTGTTTTACTCTTAGCGCTGATTGTCGGGATGACAGTTTGGCGTGGATTCCAACGCTTCCTTTGGCGCAAACACGAAGATAGACAAGTACAGATGAGCTATCTATTTGTGGGAGTGGCAATCATGGCTGTAATGTATGTGCACGGCACATTGGGAGCGCAACTAGCTGCCGAGTTTGGGGTACACAATACCGCCGATCAATTGCTGCGAGTAGGCAGAGATTTGAACGCAATGCTCAAATAACCGAAAACAGTTAACAGTCAACAGTGAACTACTGATAACTGATAACTGGTAACTGATAACTGAATTTGTTGCTATGAAAATCCAGAAATTATTAAAGATTTTGACATTGATTACGAGTGCGATCGCGCTCACTACAACTAGTCTCTGGATCGGGAAGCAGGCTTACTCTTGGCTACCTCCAGAAGCTGCGGCTGAATCTCGACTAGTTGATGACTTGTTTAGCTTCTTGGTAACTCTAGGTGCATTCATCTTTTTGGGAGTCACCGGAACGCTAATGTATTCTATTATTTTCCATCGGGCGAAAAAGGGCGAGATTTGCGATGGCCCTCCTATTGAGGGTAATGTGACATTAGAAGTTGTCTGGACAGCAATCCCAATTCTACTCGTGTTTTGGATTGCCGGTTACAGCTACCAAATCTACGAACAAATGGGAATTCAAGGGCCAAATCATCTAATGCACTTGCATATGCCGATGGGAATGGAATCAGCTTATGCGGAACCAATAGAGGACAAGGGAACAAGGAGACAAGGAGACAAGGGGAATATTTTGGATAGTTTCTCTGCGTCTTTTGAAGTCGCGTCAAATTCAGAGCCTGTAGAACAAATAGATGTCCTTGCTAAACAATGGGCTTGGGTTTTCCATTACCCAGAAAAAAATGTCACCAGTACCGAACTACACTTACCTAGCGATCGCAGAGTACGTTTGGCATTGCAATCAGAGGATGTTCTACACGGCTTCTACGTTCCTGCCTTTCGACTCAAGCAAGATATAGTTCCTAACGAAACTATTAACTTTGAATTCACCCCAATTCGCTCTGGCAAATACCGACTCACAGATTCCCAATATAGCGGTACATACTTTGCAACCATGCAAGCGGATGTAGTGGTTGAATCACCAGAAGATTATCATCAATGGCTTGCCAAAGCTGCAACTCACAAACCATCTCCTGCATCCAATCAAGCCGCTTCTGAGTATGCCCAAGTAGTCAATCAATCATTCCCAACAGGCTGGGCGACAGTTGCCCCAGCAGAACCTCCTGTGGTTAATTATCCTGGTTAAAAGGAAACAAAGCGATGACGAACATTTCTATCGAAAGCATCGGTATCGCCAATGAGCAATCTCATCACGATATTCCAGACAATTGGAAGCGATACTTTAGCTTTAGCACCGATCACAAAGTCATTGGCATTCAGTACCTGGTGACTTCGTTCATATTCTTTCTTGTCGGTGGCATCTTTGCAATGGTGATTCGGGGAGAGTTAATGACCCCTGAATCAGATCTAGTTGATCGCACCATTTATAATGGTATGTTCACCATGCACGGCACAGTCATGCTGTTCCTGTGGACATTCCCGTCATTGGTTGGTCTTGCTAATTACCTCGTACCACTGATGATTGGCGCACGCGACATGGCTTTTCCTCGCCTCAACGCTGCCGCCTTTTGGATGGTGCCTGTAGTGGGAATTCTCTTAATGGCAAGCTTTTTTGTGCCTGGCGGCCCGGCACAAGCTGGCTGGTGGTCTTATCCTCCAGTCAGTCTGCAAAACCCCACAGGTAACTTGATTAACGGACAAGTAATTTGGCTGTTGGCGGTGGCAATATCCGGTGTCTCTTCGATTATGGGGGCAGTAAACTTTGTTACCACCATTGTCAAGATGCGCGCACCAGGCATGAGCTTTTTCCGGATGCCTCTGTTTGTTTGGGCAGTGTTTAGTGCTCAGATTATCCAACTTTTTGGACTACCTGCACTGACAGCAGGCGCGGTGATGCTGCTACTCGATCTCACAGTTGGCACAGGCTTTTTCGATCCAGCCAACGGTGGAAATCCAGTCATGTTCCAGCATTACTTCTGGTTCTACTCCCACCCTGCCGTTTATGTGATTATTCTGCCTATATTTGGCATTTTCTCGGAAATTTTCCCAGTTTATGCCCGCAAACCCCTATTTGGTTATAAAGTAGTTGCCGTATCGTCACTCTTGATTGCCGTAGTCAGTGCGATCGTTTGGGTACACCATATGTACGTCAGCGGTACTCCTGGCTGGATGCGGATGATTTTCATGTTGACAACGATGTTGGTATCCGTACCGACTGGGATTAAAGTCTTTGCTTGGGTGGCGACGATTTGGGGCGGTAGAATGCGCTTAACCACACCGATGCTATTTGCTCTCGGTGGATTGGTATTATTTGTCTTCGCTGGTATCGTAGGTATAATGCTTTCTTCCGTGCCTGTCGATGTTCACGTTAACAATACCTACTTTGTAGTTGGTCACTTTCACTACGTTCTTTACGGAACCGTGACGATGGGAATGTATGCCGCCATCTACCATTGGTTCCCAAAAATGACTGGACGGATGTACTACGAAGGCTTGGGCAAACTGCACTTCTGGTTAGCATTCATCGGTACTAACCTCAACTTCTTCCCCATGCATCCATTAGGATTGCAGGGTATGTTGCGTCGAGTCGCTTCCTACGCACCAGACGCAGGATATGAATTCTGGAATATTGTTGCTAGTGTTGGTGCATTCTTGTTGGGAATGTCCACACTGCCCTTTATTCTCAATATGATTGGAGCTTGGACAATTGGTGAGAAAGCACCAGATAATCCTTGGCAGGCAATTGGATTAGAATGGGAAGTCTCTTCACCACCTCCAGTAGAGAACTTTGAAGAAATTCCCGTTGTTGTCAGCGAACCCTATGGTTATGGAAAATCCGAACCACTGACAGCTAAAACTCACTAGCTTACTATTTGCATACTGAATATCTTGCACCATTCTCAATAGCCGTAAGGTGGGCACTGTCCCCAAGGTAAAAATAAGGGTTTGAGGAAAGTTAAGCAGTGCCCACCCTACAAAAATTACTTAGCGCTATTTTCTCTTTTTTTTCTTCGTGTCCTTTGTGTCCTTTGTGGTAGCCTGCGGCAAGCCGCTAACGCGTCTACATTAAATAAATTCGTGCACCACTTTTCACAACCCTTAACAAGGAGAACTTCACTAATGGACAGTTATATCATTTCGGAGGATTTGCAGCTACATCAAACAGAGCATAGCCACGACGAAGAAGGCAACAAAATGTTTGGCTTCATTGTCTTCTTGCTGTCTGAAAGTGTAATTTTCCTCAGCTTTTTTGCAGGATACATTGTCTACAAAACCACAACTCCCAATTGGTTGCCGCCCGGTGTTGAAGGGCTAGAAGTTGTAGCACCTGCAATTAATACAGCAGTTCTCGTTGCCAGTAGCTTTGTAATTTACTTTGCAGAACGCGCTCTCCAACGCCATAATCTCTGGGGTTTTCGCCTGTATTTGTTGGCGACTATGGCTATGGGCAGTTACTTTTTGTTTGGGCAAGCAGTTGAATGGAATAGCCTCGAATTTAGCTTAACTTCCGGTGCTTTCGGCGGGATGTTTTATCTACTCACTGGCTTCCACGGTTTGCACGTTCTTACTGGTATCTTGTTGCAGCTAATTATTTTTGTGCGTTCTTTCATTCCAGGTAACTACGATTCTGGACACTTTGGGGTAAATGCCACTTCCTTATTCTGGCACTTTGTTGATGTGATCTGGATTATTTTGTTTGTTCTTCTCTACGTTTGGCAGTAAACGCAAGCTCATTGAGAAATCTCTGTGATACAGAATAGGCGATCGCACTTGTTTTCTTCAGTGTCTTCTTTAGGATAGTGCGATCGCTTTTGAATTATTCTATTCTTCACTCCAAGCACTTAAAAATTCCACCTGATTTCGCATATCCTCTGCTGACTTAGCTGTAATTAATTTCAGAAGGCGGTACAAACGAATAAGGCTCATTTTTAAATCTGAGACTTCTTTACATGTAGTGCTGCTAACCGCTCATACTCCGCTTTTTCTTCTGCCAAATCAGCCTCAATTTCCTCTCGGTTTGCGTGATAGTACGTCAGTGCTGCATAAACTTGTACTAGTGTTAGATGATCCTTATCAGCAGCAATTTCTTCTGCACTGTAACCTTGCTTGTACAAAGCAGCTATACGGCGTACTGATGTACCTGTCCCTGCAATAATAGGACGCCCACCACGTAGTTTAGGATCTCTTGTAATCAGCGTGCCAATATCAGTGATAGTTGCCAAAATCTTTCTCCTCAGATATCTCACCTTTACATGGTCTAGGCTAGCATTTGTCTTAATATTATGAGAGCGATCGCTGTTTCTTCGGAGCCGATCCACTCAAAAAACAGATCCCCGACTTCTCACCAAAGTTGGGGATCTAAAAAGCGCATTTTAGTTATATGAACCGAGTAACAATGATGGAACCTGCAAGCGCTACAAACGGATGGGTTAACACAATCGATTCTAAAAATCCAGAAGTCATTGCCAAAGCATCTCGCATCATAGCAAATAATATTTATTGCACTTTATCTACTTGTTGTGCAGATGGTTCTCCTTGGGTATCGCCTTTGTTTTTTGCCTATGATGATAACTTGAATATCTATTGGAGTTCGGCAATCGTATCAAAGCATTCGCAGAACATATACAACAATGGCAGAGTCGCGATCGCTATTTTTAATTCGAGCGTTTCAGAAGGCACACCAGAAGGATTGTATTTGTATGGAACTGCATCTGAACTAAAGCGAGAAGAAACAGAAAAAGTGATGAAGCTACTTGTAAATCGGGCAAGAAGACAAGTGAATCGAACAATAGCAGATTATTTAGATGATTCACCCCGCAGGATTTATCAATTTCAACCTCAAGAAGTTTGGGTAAGTGGCGATCGCTTGCCTATTGATAATAGCAATGTATTAGTTGACACAAAAACTCAGGTAAATTTGTTAGAATTGCGAAACTCAAAATTGATTTAACCCATATTAATTAAAGATTGCAGCGCTATAAAAGCCCAATCTGTTAGCTGTACGTCGGATAACTGAGAAACCGAAGTAACTTCAGCCCTCAATCACTCATTGAGTGTGAGCCAGATTGATAGCTACTATTCCATTAGTCAGATGCGATCGCTACAGCAATGGTATAGTCTAACGCCTATGACAGGTTTCTTGACAAAAGATGCCAAGGCACAGTTTGGTAGACTGGTTGGTTTAGCCATAGCGCCAGATGGTTCGCTGTTATTCGCCGACGATACTAATGGCGTAATTTATCGCGTGTCCTACACAGGTACAAAACCATCGCCTCGTTAGCGATCGCAGCAAAATTACTTCACTCTCTACTCATGCAATTCTAGATTCTAGTCACTTTTTAATCACATTTACTTTCAACACTAAATATATAGCAGTTCTAAATGATTAGTGAGATATTGTGTTTGAATTATCTTTCTTTAGGTCTGATCTAATGATGTTTGTCACAAAAATTTTACAACTCAAATAGGATTGCTATACATACAATTTGTCCTCTACTAATTAATCACTACTTGAAAAAGGGAGGGATGATTATGGCAGGTCTTATTCTTACCTGGTTAGTCACTGCTGTGAGCTTTTTGATTATTTCTAGACTACCATTTTTGGGAATTGAAATAGATGGATTTGGCAAAGCAGCAATTACTGCCATAGTTTTTGGTATTCTTAATGCTATTTTGCTGCCAATTCTCACTTTTGTTCTTACCATTCATTATCCTAACCATAGGATTGTTTTTCTTTATTTTAAATGCCATCATTTTTGGCTTGGCAGCTGCGCTCGTACCAGGATTTAGGTTACGTTATGGATTTTGGAGTGCTTTATTAGGTTCAATCGCCCTAGCAATTATTAACTCAATTCTGCTGAGATTGGTAGCTCAATTTGCTTGAACAAAAGTAATATTTCTAGCAATTTTATAATTAAAAATTTCAAGTATGATGAAATCATTTTTTTTACGACCAATTATTTGGTTTTTCACAGGTATTTTATTAGTATCTACCCTGTTTGCTTGTCAACCTCAACAGGTAGCAGAGACGCCCACAACAAACACTACAGCTACTCCCATACAAACGACTGCACCTGTTACAGATACGCGTCCCATTGCTTTTTTAGATCGCCAACTTAGTGCAAATCCTGCCCAGTTGCCACCATTACCTTATCCCTATAACGCCCTAGAGAAAGCTATTGATGCAGAAACAATGAAACTGCATCATGACAGACATCATGCAACTTATGTCGAGAATCTCAATAATGCCTTAAACCAGTATCCTCAACTGCAAGATCGAAGCGTAGAAGCATTGCTGCGCGATCTCAATAGTGTACCTGAAGATATCCGCACAACAGTACGCAACAATGGCGGCGGTCACCTTAACCATACAATATTCTGGCAAATTATGAGTCCTCAAGGTGGCGTAGAACCAACAGGAGAAATTGCCCAAGAAATTAACCAAACCTTTGGCAGTTTTGAGGAATTTAGAAAACAGTTTAATGAAGCGGGAGGCGATCGCTTTGGTAGTGGTTGGGTTTGGCTAGTGCGCAATCCTCAAGGACAGTTGCAAATTACAAGTACACCTAATCAAGATAGCCCAATTACGGAAGGTTCTTATCCAATTATGGGTAATGATGTTTGGGAACATGCCTATTACCTCAGATACCAAAATCGCCGCGCTGAATATTTGAATAATTGGTGGAACGTCGTCAATTGGCAAGAAATCAATAGACGCGCCCAAGCTTCACGTCAACAGAGTTAAAAAAGGTGGCTTATGAGAAGTTTGTTAATGCATAGTCCGGTTGTCATTGCAGCTGGCTGGATTGGGGCATATTTGTTCATCACCCTCTTACCCTTATTAATTCTGCTCATCTATCCCCCACTAACAGGAGGAGGTGTTTGGACTGACTTTTCGGTTGCTTTGGGTTTCATTGCTTTGGCTATGATGGCATTGCAATTTGCTCTTACTGCCCGTATTAATCGTGTAGAAGCTTCCTACGGTATTGATATTATCCTCCAGTTTCACCGCTACATCTCGTTGGTAGCATTTGCATTCATTCTCATCCATCCGCTGATTTTGTTCATAGTCCAGCCAGAAACACTACAACTATTAAACGTTTTTACAGCGCCGTGGCGAGCTAGAATGGCCGTTACGGCAACTTTGGCGTTGATAGCACTAGTTGTTACTACTATCTGGCGACAGCAACTGAAGATACCTTACGAACCCTGGCGCACTTCTCATGGAGTTTTGGCAGTCTTAACAGTTGGTTTGGGATTAGGACACGCTATCGGTGTGGGTAATTACTTAGGACTGTTTTGGAAGGCTGTATTGTGGACAGCGATCGCTCTCGTCGCCCTGTGGTTGCTAGTTTATGTGCGTCTGGTGAAACCTTGGTTCATGCTCAAAAAACCATATCTAGTAGAGGAAGTACGACCCGAACGCGGTAATGTATGGACACTTGCACTAAGACCGAGAGGACACGAAGGTTTTCGCTTCCAACCCGGACAATTTGCCTGGATTACCCTCGACATATCTCCATTTCGGATGCGAGAACATCCCTTTTCCATGTCTTCTAGTGGAGAACACCCTGAGAAAATAGAGTTCAGTATCAAAGCTTTAGGAGACTTTACCAACACCATCAAAGACGTCAAACCAGGAACAAAAGCTTTTTTAGATGGGCCATACGGAGTATTTACCACAGATCGATATGAAGATTCAGCCGGTTTTGTTCTAATTGCTGGGGGTATCGGCATTACACCGATAATCAGTATGCTGGTAACTGCTGCCGAACGTAAAGATGATCGCCCCTACTTAGTAATTTATGCCAGCAAAACTTGGGATGATGTCACCTTTCGCGAAGAACTAGAAGATTTGAAGAAAAAGCTAGACTTAAATATCATCCATGTTCTAAGAGAACCACCCGAAGACTGGTCAGGAGAAAAAGGCTATGTAGACAAGGAACTTTTGGAGCGATACATACCCAAACGACGCGCCACACGGCAATACTTTATCTGTGCATCGCCCAAGATGATGGATCAAGTAGAATTAGCTTTACATGACCTTGGAGTTCCACCTACGAACATTCATATGGAACACTTCAATCTTGTTTAATTGAGTTCAGAACGGCGAATTGATGTCGAAGATATTCCCTAAATCAGAGATATTTATGTTAAACCCGCACATATAGTATTTAGTAGTAAATTTGCGCAACCAATAATAACTATGCGTTATAGCATCATGCTTCAAATTGTCACAGGCATCACCCTAATTTTACTTGGGGGTGGAGCTTTGTTCGCTTGGATACAAAACCGTCCCGTAGAAACTACAGAAGTAAATGGAAATAGAAATCTAACTACAATTTCCTCAGATTAGACAATGGCAAAGTATACACCTCATTTTGAACGCCAACATCTTTGTCGAGAACGCCTCATTGCGATTATCGCCCTAATCAACTTGGTGTTAGTTTTTTTTTAACGCTAGCTACCTATATGCACGGGATTTTTACCTACAAACTATCCCTGGACTTACCCGTTTTTACGATCCAATTAAGGGTATAAAACCTCATCCAGAAACTGTTAATTATCTAAAGCAGGTAGAAGCTTTAGAAGCACAGGTTGTGGCAACTGGATTGCAATCACCCCAAGTAGAAAATCAACTGGCACAAATGCGCCAAAGTAGTCTGCAAATAATTGAAGATAACCCATTTGCAGTAGGGAATAAAAGTAAAATTTTAGAAAAAGTTAAAGAAGAACTTCGACAAAGAACAGATGAAAACTTTGCTCGTGATGCTTTTACAACTTTTTGGAGTTCGGCTTACTTGCAGAGT
Organism: Chlorogloeopsis fritschii PCC 6912; assembly: GCF_000317285.1. Taxonomy (GTDB): domain Bacteria; phylum Cyanobacteriota; class Cyanobacteriia; order Cyanobacteriales; family Nostocaceae; genus Chlorogloeopsis; species Chlorogloeopsis fritschii. The sequence goes on from NZ_AJLN01000143.1 coordinate 41,003, forward strand.
AGAGGTTGGCAGCAAGAAATTAATTTTTGGAATTCTCAAATTCGCCCTTTAATTCAAACCAATTTCTATCGAGATATTAATAGATTTGGAAAATTTGTCGATTATTTTTGGCTACTCGACCTGTCATTTGTCATCGTATTTGCTCTCGATTTATTAACACGTATCCACTTTATTAAACGCCGTCATCCTGAAATAGGTTGGTTTCGAGCGCTATTGCGACGCTGGTATGATATTTTCTTGTTGTTGCCATTTTGGCGATGGCTGCGAGTAATTCCTGTAACAATTCGTCTTTATCAAACAGATTTATTAAATCTAGAACCTGTAAGAGCAGAAGCTCAACGTGATTTTGTCATCAGCTTTGCCGCAGAATTGACAGAAATGGTAGGTATTCAGGTAATCGATCAAATCCAAGCATCGATTCAACGCGGAGATGTAACCACCTGGTTGTTTCATCCTGAGTCTCGCCAACCTTATGTGCAGGTCAATAATACAAATGAAGTTCACGCACTCACTACCCGTCTAGTTAATGTTAGTGTTTATGATGTTCTTCCAAAAGTGCAACCAGACATTGAAGACTTATTGCACCATAGCATTACTAGCACTCTTAACCAATTGCCAGCTTGGCAACAATTGCAGTACTTTCCTGGTTTGAACAATTTCCCATCTCAACTAACAGAAAATTTGTCAAAATCCGTATCTCAAATCGCATACAAAAATTTGATTAATGTCATAGAAGATCCAGTTTTAGCAGAGATTACTTCCCGCTTAGGTAGTAATTTTCGTGAGGCGTTAGAAAAAGAGTTACAGAAAAAACACAATGTTCAGGAAATTCAAACTTTACTGATAGATTTACTGGAAGAAATCAAAATTAATTACGTTAAAGGCATTCAAGAAGTTGGAATTGAACAACTCATTGATGAGGCCGAGCAATTACATTACAGAATTAAATCTTACTCTAAGATAGCCTCTGGTTCTATTGTTAAGAAAAGCAACTAATAATGTTTAGTCTATAGGCAAGTTATTCGGATCAATGCCCTGAGATTGCAAAAAGGCTATGAGCTTTTCTTTTTGCTGACGCTCTTGTTCGGCGCGCTGACGCTCTTGTTCGGCGCGCTGGCGTTCTTGTTCAATCAATTCCACTGCCCACGGTAACAAATTACCTGTCCGCTCCCACCACCGCAACCAATAACCAGTTCGGGCTTCTTTTGTTCCTTGCCAAGTTCCCAAAAATAAGCCCATTGAATCAACCCAATGACGACCATTTTCATCTGGCAGTTTTAGTTCATAGCGTCTATTTTCTAGTTGATAAAATTCCAACAAACCAACCTTAGGGTCAAAAATTACATATATGGGAGCCTGCAAAATTTGCTCGTAAAAAAACCATTTTCCTGGTGGATAGGTTCGTTTTACCGAATATTCTTCCCCCTGATTATCAGATAAAAATTCCATCACCACCGCAGGCACATCCCCTTCTAAATTGGGGGTGTAGCTTTTGCGTTCTCCTAAAACTTGATTTACGCAAGGAACATAAAGCCAATCCGGTGCTTTAACAATAAATTGCCCATTTACAGTCGCGCAAAGACCAAAATTGGAAGCAATCAACATCTGGGGTTGGATGAAACCACTGATTTCTAAACTTTCACGCAAAGCACCAGCCAAAATTGGCTGACCTGTATTTTCCACTGGTTCATCCTCTAATTGAAAATCGTCGGGCAATGCTTCCCACGATATTACCAGTTCAGTTGGCGATTTAGTTGCACCAAGTTGGGTTGCCATAAAGACTGCCTTTGGTCGATTTGTTTTTATTTTATCGTTGTCAGTTGGTGTCATACTAATTCGTACAGGAAGCTTTGCTGCTGTATTCAAAAGGAAGTTTGGTATTACACCCAGTGAGTGTTTGTCAGGCAAAAAGAATATTTTTGGCGGATCGTGTCGTTTCGCAGATGTAATGCCGTTTTACACTAGACTTACCCAATAATACCTCTCTACACTAAGCCTGATTGCAATTATCTACATATCTCCGGCAAAATACTTCCCAAACCGTTCGCAATGTATGACTATTCTAAGCACTTTGCTCTCCTTATTTCCTGCTTTGGTAATATTAATGGCATTCATATCTTTCCTCTTTATTTGCTTTCTACCAAGTATATTTAGTGTTGCTGCTTTGTTTTTTTCTTTGTATGTATTTCCCTTGTTAGTATACAAAATACATGAAAAGTTTTACCCTCTTCAAGAAGGAATCAGCTATTTACTAGGTAAAAATTACTCTCCTTGGTGGGGCACTCATCAAATACAAATTATATATATTACCTTTCCGGCATTAGAGGCTGGATTGCGCCTCATTCCTGGTGCTTTTTCTTTCTGGCTAAGGTTGTGGGGAGCAAAAGTTGGTAAAAATGTTTATTGGACACCCCATCTCGAAATTGCCGATCGCTCGTTATTAGAAATAGGTGATAATGTAGTTTTTGGTCATAGAATCGGTATTTATTCCCATGTTATCAAACCTAAAAAACAAGACTTAATGTTGTATGTTAAAAAAGTAAAAATTGGCAGTAATGTGTTTTTGGGAGCTGGCTCTTATATTGGCCCTGGCGTGCAAATTGTAGATGAAAATTTTGTAGCTGCTGGTAGCTATTTGTATCCAAATCAAGTAGTGAAAAATATCTCAAACACGGTAACAGGGTTAGGGGAATAGGAAATAGAATATATGATTTATCATTATCTTCTAGTTGAGAGGGGTCTAAAACCCTTACTTGTCCCATATCGTACAGTCCGAAATTCTACGTGATTTGTGCTGGGATTGTAGAGAGTATATGTTGCTTCTCCTGGAGTCTTTCCAACGTTGCCTACCCCAATGATTTGACGTGGGGTGAGGTTGACTGTTTGGGGAGATGCTTTACTATCAAGGGTTGTAACTCTTGCGGTGATGGAACCTGCTTGCAGTTGATATTGAAAAGTTAAACCAGAACGACCGCAAAATAAATTATGAGCTTGCATTCGCATGAGGCGATCGCACATAATTATTGGAGAAGTTTCTGGGGTGAGTTCCTCATCTACAGATACCGTTGTGCCATGAATTAACAAACAATCCAGTTCAAAAAACCCAAAATCAAGGCTTCTGATCCATTGCACAGTTTGACGTGAGACACACTCCCACAGCAATTTAACGGTTTCTACTCCATATTTTGCCATCAACTCAGTGGGTTCACCGATTGCACCAAGCCCATGCAAAATCAAACACTGTTCTTCCCACCATCCTTTGCAAACCAAAGGTTCTAATTCTCCAAATTGGGGTTGACGTACAAGTTCTATCAACTGTTCAGATTCTCGTGTTGGCCCCACTATATCGCCAAGAATATATAATGCTTCAATTGAACGAATTTGACGCTGAATATCTGTCATTACTGCTTTATAAGCTGCCAAATTACCTTCAATTCCACTTAAAATTGCCCATTTAGTCATAAAAAAATAATTTGTTCTTACTAACCACTAACTACTGTACGGGCGGGTTTAGAAGATAAATTATCCGTTTGAACGGCAAGATTATCAACAAAACCCGCTCCTACTAACCCATCACCTAGTACAAATATGAGTAGGATCGTCAGCCCTTTCTGCATATTCCAAACCATGCGCTAAACGCCAAGCAAAAATTGCAGGTAAGCCCTTTTCAATAATTGCTGCACAAGTTTTTTGGTAATTATAGGGTATTTCTCTGAGTGTTACTTCTTGAGTATTAATATCATAAATTACATAAGTTGCATTTGGTCGTCCATGCCGTGGTTCTCCGACTGAACCAACGTTGACTATCTGCTTCATTGAAGCATAAAATTTTTTTTGCTGTTCTTCTTTTCCTTTACTTTTAATACTAATTTTTAAGTTGACTGCATCTAATATACGAACATAAGGTACATGAGTATGTCCACAAAATAGAACATCTGCACCTGTAGAAAGAACTCTTTCTAATGCTAAAAAAGCATCTACTTCTGGCAATAAATATTCATGGTTGCTATGGGGACTACCATGAACAAAAGTGAGATTGCCTTCACGTAAACTATAGGGTAATTCTGCTAAAAAATTGCGATTTTCTGAATTAATTTCTTTATTTGTCCACTCGTGAGCTAACTTGCCACGTTTTTCAGCTATTAATGACGGATAACTACACTCACAAGCATTTAAGCCCTCAACAATATCTTCATCCCAACAACCTACACAGGTGGGAATATTTAACGAGCGAATTTTTTCTACTACTTCATTAGGATAAGGGCCATAGCCAACTAAATCACCCACACAAAAGATTTTTTCAGCTTTTTGTTGATCGATATCTAGCAAAACGGCATCTAAGGCTTCGATATTGCCGTGAATACAGGATATGACTGCTATTTTCACGCTTTTGTCTCCTCTAATAGAGTTTCTTTTACCTGTTGTTGGTAATGCAAAATTGCAGCTTCAGATAAACAGCAATCTTCCAATGTTTGGCGCAAGGAAGCTTCATCTAAGTTATTTCCCAGCACTTCTAAACCACTGAAACTTTGGGGTATCCCATCCAAGTGACGAGGAAGATCTAATTCGAGAAAATCTGTGGAAGGAACACCCGCCACAAAATCAGCGTAAAGCGATCGCCCGTCAGGAACATTAAAAATTCCCTTAGCACGGGTAACTGTTCCATAAGCTCCGTGGGTGATTTCGTACCACAATTCGTGTAAACTGTCTTCGTCTATCACTTGACCTGTGCTGGATGCCCGCCATAATTTAGCTTGGGCAAAACTAGTTTGGGTGTCTGCACCAATAACTATCTCGTCAGCCCAAACATGGTACTCAGAATCTTGGAGGTGTGGCGGCACAAGGGCAACAGCGTGATAAGTTAGGTTGTCTAATATTTGCGCGATCGCACTCAATTCTAAATAAAAGCCAAGTTCAATATAGACAACATTTGCTACTGCTAAGTGCTTAAAAAACTCAACCTCTTGTCCATCGCCAAAAACTTTAACTTTGGGTAATTCCGTCGCTAGGCGCGTTTTATCGATAGGAACATTGCCCACACCAGGACTGAAATACACTATATTTTCATCACTAAAGCGAAATTTCTCGTCTTTATTAGCTAGCTGTTGGTAAATCCAGGTAGTTTTGCCACACCCAGCCAAGCCGGCAACAACAGTAATAATTGGATTACTCATAAATCAGACTCATAAATAATCATTGGCGATAAGTAATGTCAAAATCTTTGTACCAGACGCGATATATCGTGTCTGAGTATCCGGATTCATACCACGATTCAGCAATGCCAAATTTCTTAATGCCCAATACCTAGTCACCTATCCCCTGTCCCCTGTTCCCTGTCACCTATCCCCTATCCCTTATGCACTTCTAGGATGCGAAAGCGCGATTGTTGACTTCACAATTGCTGGAACAATCTTCTCACTCGCCATTCTCGCACCAGATAAATTTCGCGCAGTTGGCCCGACTTGTAAAGTTGCTAACCCACCCATTAAGAATAATTCACAACCCGGAACGCGCAAATATTCATCCAAAACTGGCAATCCCTTAACTATCTTAATTGGATATGCTTCCAAAACTTCTTGTAATAAGACCTCAGATGTAACATCAAATTTAGTGCCTGTAGAAAGCCAAATTCTACTATACTCATGCTGACTACTATCACTGCATTTGACTCGCCAAGTCTCACCCATCCACTCAGCCTGAATTACTTGACAGTTTTCATCAATCCTAAGATTACCGTTGCGTACTTCTCGTCGCAGTTGCATAGCGATCGCTGGTGTCATAGAACCGCCATTACGAGCTTCCAAAATCATCGCCAAGCGCTTCTCGTAATCTTGTTCTGCAAAAAATCCTTTCAAATATTTTGGCCCTAACCAACCTGGTTCGGCATCAAATAATTTTTGTTGTAACTGTCGCCGCATCATCAAGTGGACTTTCGCACCACGAGAAATAGCACCCACTGCTAAATGCCCGCTCGTTAAACCACCACCAACAATTAATACTCTTTCACCTGTTAGACATAATTTACGTAAATCCACTGAAGTTGAGTGGCAAATTCTATCGCGTGGATACTCCGGCTCTATCTGGGTTACCCAGTCGGGAATTTGCAATTTCCCGTTGCCCGTTGCCATTACTACCCGCCGCGCCGTAATTGATTGCCCATCTTGCAACCACAAGCGCAGACGGGGGCGCAAGGGATGAGGTAAAGGTTGAATACGTGTTACAGCCAGGGGAATCACCTGCTGTTGCAATGAAAAGCGGCAAATTACATCCTGACAAAAATCTTGGAATAACTGAGTTCCCGGCAAGTCGTAGGGAGGAAATAACTCACTAGAACGAGATTCAGCAAATTTACGCAACGCAAATGGGTTGGGATCGGGATGATGTACAGCTGGAGAACGTAAATGGGGGATTTCTAAAGCAGCAAATTGGCGCTGCCAGCGACTTATCCACTTGCCACTAGGGTCAAACACCAAAATTTTACCCCGCATAGTTTGCCGTTTTTGCAGTAAGTGGGTTACCAATGTTAAAGCATGAGGCCCAGCACCGATAATTGCTAAGTCAGTTTTAGTAGGTAAGGATGGTTGAGTGTCTTCCATCTTAATCAGATTATGATTATGATAATTATTATCATAATCATAGCCTTGATAAAATTGTAAAGCCAGTTCTCAGTCGTTACCTACTTTTGTTGTGTATGAGCAGTATTGGTGTAACATCTCGACTAACTCGCTATCAACAGAGCATTTTGGAATTTCTAGAAAAACTTGAGTCCCCAATTTCTGCTCAGGATTTGTACGTGCAACTGCGCTCATCTCATCAACGCTTGGGGTTGGCAACTGTTTATCGTGCGCTGGAAGTATTGAAGTTAAGGGGATTAGTACAAAGTCGTACCTCAGTTAAGGGTGAGTCTCAGTATAGCTTGGTGCAGCAACATCAGCACCATGTTGTATGTCTGCAATGCGGTAAGTCAATCCCCGTAGAGGCTTGTCCTGTTTGCGAACTAGAAACTCAATTACGTCAGTCTCTGTCGTTTAAGATTTACTATCACACCTTGGAGTTTTTTGGCTTGTGTGCGCCTTGTCAGTTGGAAGTTCCTCAATCTCTAGAATAAGGCTAGAGCTAATCGGATGCTAGACGAATTGAGTTCACACTTCTAAGTGACGATTTTGCATAATATCATGTCTGCTTAAAGACTTACTGTTTAGGCTGACGCACCAGACGCGGGGAGATTTTAATGATAAGTGATTAGCCGGACTTGACATAACATAAAAATCAATACCTGTCATTCTTATATCTCGTCATTGACAAGATATTTAAACAGAAGCTGCAACACTACAGCTGAGAAACTATGGAGTTCAAAGCAATGGAGATTGATGTAGCGATCGCAACGAAGTTTGTTCAATTAGTGCTGAACTGCATCAACCAGGAGTATCCACACAACAACGTTTTCTGGTTTGAAAGCGATGAAGATATTAAGCCACCACGCGAATTGACGCCAGCGTTTTATGGTTGTCTGGATTGGCATTCAGCCGTACATGGACATTGGTTACTTGCACGGTTAGCTCGTTATTTTCCTGAAGCTGAATTTCAGACGACCGCAAGGGAAGCACTGCAACAAACCCTTACTTCAGAAAAAATTCAAGGAGAGATTGCCCATTTGCAGCGATGCCCATTTTTTGAGTGCCCTTATGGGTTTTCATGGCTACTGCAACTTGCGATGGAATTAGACGAGTGGAGTGATGCCCAAGCGAAAGAATGGGTATCTGTCTTAGAGCCTTTAGAAACAGTGGTTGCAAGTAACTTTCATCGCTGGCTACAAAGACTTGAACTTCCCGATCGCACAGGAGGGCACTTTCACACTGCATTCCCGCTATGCCTAGCACTCGATTGGGCACGAAGCAAGAACAAGGAAAACCTTGTGAATCTGATCGACAATAAGGCACGACAATTTTATCTGGACGACAAAAATTATCCATTCCAATTTGAGCCGTTGGGCTATGATTTTGTTTCTCCCTGCCTTGCGGAAGCAGATTTGATGCGACGCATTCTCTCACCAGCAGATTTCACGAACTGGCTTACTGATTTTCTTCCACAATTACTCACAGAGGAAGTTGTACAATTGTTACAGCCTTTACAAGCAGCTAATCCCAACGACTATTTGCAATCTCATTTTCGGGGTTTAAACCTTAGTCGAGCGTGGATGCTTGAAGGTATTATCTCTGGCTTACCCGATAGTGATTCTCGGCTCGATAGGCTTCGTTCTATTGCTGTTTTACATCGTCAGTTTGGACTGGTAGATGTTGCGAGCGATCGTTATGCTACTAGTCATTGGTTAGGGACGTTTGCAATTTATCTCCTAACGGCGCGTGGATTATGTAGATAGATACTTCGAGTAGCTCCAGCGGTCGAATAGGACGTTGGAGCGGACAAGTGAAAGATCCTAGTGGTAAGTTCAAGGTAGTTGGTTGTCGCTCAACTGTGTCTTTATACTGCTCAAGCTATCAGTGAGAACGCAGTCGAGAAGTTATATGTAGGTGGCAAGATTAAAACTCTTGAATTGGCGACGCAGAAATTTAGAAATAATCATATAAGTATAATTTGACACAATCAAAACGCGCTTGCGTGTATTTGCTGAAATAACCAACGCAGAGGGTTTTTAGCTGGGTAGCCGCAATTTATAAGTGCCAAGTCTGAATAAAATTTAACTTTTATTCCTAATATCAAATTTACGTATTTTCTCACAATGTCATTTGGATTGCTATATGATAGAGCAAATCCAAATAGAAAATGTTTAAGTCTTAAATGAAAGTATTTTTCGACGTTAACCAATCTATCTTAGAAGCTCTTTTTGAGAGCTATAGTAAAAATGCAAAATTACTAATATCAAAAATCAGTCAAGATAAAAACTTAAGCCAATTTGACAGGTTTGATAAGAGGTTTAATATAACTTGGGGAATGAAAATTGAGTTTAATGATAATTTACGTATCACTAAAGAAGACACAAGAGCCTGCTATATGTTAATGCTCAAAATATCTGATTTATGGTTTGCCTTTGAACATTTAGTTAAGACAGCTTCTGAAGTAATTCCTAAAGATACGAATTTCCATAGCAAAGTTGATTTTTATCAAGAAAGTACGTTGGAAGCATTAGGTTTTAATCCAATTACGTCAAATTTTAATCAGTTGATGTATGGTAAAGTTTTGCATAGAGAAGCATGGAGACGTGAAGTTTATCATCTTCTTGCATATCTAAAAAATAACACTACAGGTGGAACACAAAAGTTAATTGAAGCAGCAATTATACTCATAAAAGATAATAATGCATTGCAGGCAAAGCACATCTTTTCAATAGCATACGGAATTAGAAATATCTACGTGCATGAAGGTGTATCGGCTGCACTTGGAAGTCGTAATTATCAAGTTAAAAGAGCTTTGTATTTAGTTGTATATGACATACTTGTTTTGTACTCATTGGCATTGGCAGACTCCTATTGTTGTAAAAAGTTAATTAACTACTCGGCTATTCGTCATTAATTAGCTCTGCTTGGTTAATGTCCGCAAAAGCAAATTCGCTGCTTCCACCAGTGAAGAGCAATCGGTAGCGATCGCCTCGGTTATAGATATCGGATTGCGCTAGTTCTACCGAGGCGTGGCTTAGAAAATGAAAGTTACCTAAATTTAGTGTTGTGCAGAATTAAGTTCATAAATTCCTCACGAGTGCGAGCATCGTCTGCAAACACACCTCGCATCGCGCTGGTAACAGTCCAAGAACCAGGTTTCTGCACGCCGCGCATTACCATGCACATATGAGTTGCTTCCAGTACCACTGCTACCCCTTGAGGTTTGAGTAATCCTTGCAGTGCATCTGCAATTTGTAGGGTAAGACGCTCTTGTACTTGCAATCGTCGCGCATACATTTCACAAATACGGGCTATCTTGGATAATCCAATTACTTTTCCATTCGGAATATATGCTACATGAGCACGACCGATAATCGGCAGAATATGATGCTCGCAGGAACTAAAAATATCGATATCCCGGACTAGCACCATTTCATTAGCATCTTCTGTGAAGACTGCACCATTGAGCAGTTCATCTAAAGATTCATGATATCCCTTGGTGAGAAACTGCAAAGCTTTGACTACTCTTTTAGGAGTGTCTTTTAAACCTTCGCGTTCTGGATCTTCTCCTAAGCCAAGTAGCAAAGTCCGCACAGCTTGCATCATTTCAGCTTCTGTTACTTTTGGCGTTTGCTGAGTAGATAATGATGACAATACTTCTGATGCAGAATTTAGTTCGGGAGGAATCGATAGAGTCATGTTTTGATTTTGTTGGAAGGTTTTTACTGGTGAAACTTTAGATTTACTAGTTGTTAAATTCCAAGTATTTTTACGAGGAATTAACAACTATTTTAATTATGTCAAACATTCATTGATAAGTGATAAAATTTTGCTAGTATCTAAATCTCGTCCAATTAAAACTAATTGATTTGTAGGTGTAGTTTTCCATTCATCTGCATCTAATTGATAGCGCGGCCCACTCAGTTGAAAAATGTGCCGTAAAGGACTGTCACTGAACCAAAGTATTCCTTTAGCACGAAAAATATTTTGTGGCAAATGTTCGGTGAGAAAAGTTTGAAATTTTTGGACATCAAAGGGGCGATCGCTTTGGAAAGATACAGAAACAAATCCATCATTTTCTAAATGGTTGGACTGATGCCCATGATGATGGTGATGGTGGTGGTGATGCTCGTGAGTATCTTCATGATGGTGATGCTCGTGAGTGTGTTCATGATGATGATGTTCATGGGTATCTTCCTCAATTTCGGAAGTATACTCATCTATTGGAGTCAGATTCACATCTAAAATTAAAGGCAATGGCACTTGACCATATTGAGTATGCAGGATTCTTGCTCCAGCTTTAATATCCTGAATATAAGCTTCTAATTCTTTTAACTTTTCTTGGGTTGCAAGATCAGTTTTATTTAGCAAAACTACATCCGCATAAGTTATCTGTTTTAAAGCTGCTTCACTTTCGTAATGGTTAGGAGTAAATGCTTCTGAATCTACCAGAGTGATGATAGAATCTACCCTAGTTAAATCTCTCAGTTCTGTCCCTAAAAAAGTGAGGATAATTGGCAGAGGATCGGCAACACCAGTAGTTTCAATCACAAGATAATCAATCCGGTCTTCTCGTTCTAAAACTCGATAGACAGCATCGACTAATCCATCGTTAATAGTACAACAAATACAGCCATTACTCAGTTCTACCATATCCTCATCCATAGATATGAGTAGCTGACTGTCTATATTAATATCACCAAATTCATTAACTAAAACAGCAACTTTTAAATTCTGCTTATTCTTGAGAATTTGATTGAGCAGCGTGGTTTTACCACTACCCAAAAATCCTGTAATTATAGTAACTGGCATTCCCCGCTTGGGAATATCGAGCATTTCAATGTTGGTTTGTGTTTCTGTTTGATAAATCATGGTTTTTGAGATCTATTTCGTGAACTTGAGTCAATTGCGTGTCTATGTGTGAATGAAACTCACACGGGTAAACTATGCTGTGCCAAAGAGTGGAATTACAAACGAAACCTATTTCTGTAACTAATTTGATCGCAGTCTTGATACTTAGATGTAGCTTTTGCACTGCTGTTGCCAAGATGTTTGTACAAAGCAGGTTCAAGCTTAAGTTGGACTGGATCGAGGAAGTAAGCATATACATTAACGATAATCGTTATCATAATAACCTAAAAAAAGTTTTTTGAGAGGTGATTGAGTATAGAGATTGATAAGACTGACTGTCAGGATTTACGCACAAGTTATGGAATAATAAACCGCAGAGAACGCTAGGGAACGGAGTCAAGAGGATTTGAGAGGGATTTTGCCTAAGTCCTAACTATTTGAAGGTGTGACGCGCGATCGCGTGATGAAGCGAATTGCTCCTGTAGAAGCAGGTGCGCCCAAATTATGGACTTTTATTCAAAGATTAGTTGAAGACTGTGTTGCGGCAGGTTATTTACAAGATACTCCCGTTGCCAACATGAATCATTAAATCACCGTTTGTTAAGGCGATCGCGCATACAAGCATACTCCTGTTTTAAGAATTACATTAGAATTACGTCCTTTACAGGAGTAGTTGCCATGCTGGAGGCAAGACAAATATTACAGGAGCGCTATCAACTTAAGCAAAAATTAGGACAAAATGCAGGGCGTCAGACATGGTTAGCTGAAGACTTAGCAACTGAGCCAAAGGAACCTGTGATTGTAAAGCTTTTAGCTTTTGGCGATCGCTTCCAATGGGAGGATCTCAAGCTTTTTGAGCGGGAAGCAGATGTACTCAAGAACTTGAGCCATCCCTGCATTCCCAAGTACCGCGATTATTTTTCTATTGATGATCGCATTCTCTGGTTTACTTTAGTTCAAGAATTTATTCCCGGTTCATCTCTTAAAGAATTATTAAATCAAGGAAGAAAATTTTCTGAACAAGAGGTGCGAAAATTTGCTACTGATGTATTGGAAATTCTCAATTATTTGCACTCCTTGATTCCACCTGTTCTCCACCGTGATATTAAACCAAGTAATTTGATTTTAGGTGAAGACAATCAAATTTATGTGGTTGACTTTGGGGCGGTACAAGATAAAGCCACTGCCCCAGGAGGCACATTTACAGTAGTTGGTACTTACGGATATACTCCTATAGAACAATTTGGTGGTAGAGCAGTTCCTGCTTCTGATATTTACGCTTTAGGAGCCTCCTTAATTCATCTGGTTACAGGTACTGCACCTGCTGATTTACCACAGCGAAATATGCGAATTCAGTTTAGCGATCGCACTAACTTAAGTCCTCAGTTTGTGCGTTGGCTAGAAGGAATGACAGAACCAGATGTTGAGCAAAGATTTAAAACAGCTACCCAAGCTTTAGAAGCTCTCAACAGTCGCCTTGTTTCTCAATCCTCATTTTTAGTTTCTCAACCCCACGGTAGCCGAGTTCAACTTAAGAAAACTGCCAGCCAATTAGAAATAAAAATTCCAGCTAGAGGGCTACAATTTTCAGATTCTTTTTTAATATTTTTTGTTACTGTTTGGTATGGTTTTCTGATAACTTCAGGTTTTGTTCTTTATCCTTTTTTATTACTTCATTGGATAGCTGGCTTATTTCCACTAACTTTGTTGATTTTGCCTGCTTTTGGGGAAGTGTACATTTATTTTAACCATGACTATTTTTTTATAGTGTGGAAATTATTTGGTCACCACTATCGACGACAGCAGGGAAATACTTCAGCTATTCATAATGTTTATATTAATAGAGAACCGATTTCTTCTAATAATAAACCTTTGATGTGTGTCACTGTTGAAGCTGGAACACAAAAATATAAGTTTGGTTCATTTAGTCCTGAGTTAGCTGATGCAGAACGTAAATGGTTGGTTCGAGAAATTAAAGAATGGTTAGGACTACAATAAACATTATCAATTGTTAAGAAATCTTTCATAAATTTAAGATCCCCGACTTCTTTAAGAAGTTGGGAATCTGTATTTTAGACTGTATTTAATTGTTAAGATATCAATACTTCGTAAAAAGGAAATATTTATTTCTTATATATGTAACTTAAACGGCTTTAAGCTGAAGTATATATGTTTTTGTATTAGATTATAATCCGTGTTAGGAAGTAAATATAAACTCTATTCAAGATACTTTGTAATGTATCGATTAATTTACATTTTTGGAGTTTTTTTATGCGACACCCATTTGATTTAGATATTTCGGAACTCAAATCTTTGAATTTAGAAATTGAAGACATCAGTAACGATGAAGCCGAGAAAGTTTCTGGTGGTGCTGATGCTACAACTTTAGCAGTGGGCGAGGAAGGTGGTGGTGAAGTTACAACCCTCGCCTTGGGTGAAGAAGGTGGTGAAATGACTACCGAAGCTTTTGGTGAAGAAGGAGGAGGGGGACAAGTTAGTACCAAAGCTTTAGGTGAAGAAGGGGGCATAATTATCACAAAGGCCTGGTTTGAACACGGTGGTTTTTGCTTTTGAACCATTTTAATTCTTTCCAAAGACCTTGTTTAAATTCCACTGTTATATGGGCTGAAAATCTTCATAAAATGTCTGGTTTGTGTTTTTCAGACTATGAAATTGCAGCATGATAAATCAAATGCTGCAATTTTATTAAATAAATATTTTCTAAATTTTTTAAGATGAATATTTTAATTTTGGGTAATGCTCAAGATGCCCATGCCTCAGCAATCAAAAATGCTCTGATGGAGGCGGGAGTAATGGCAGATTATTTAGATACGTCTTTATTCCCAACTCAATTACGCATATCGTGGAAACCAAATCAAACAGGACATTTAATATTGCCAGAAGGGCGCAGGCTAGAAATTGAAGATATCCATAGTGTTTACTGGCGGAATTTTTCTGGGGTTTCTGTGCCTCCTTTATACGATCGCCATCAGCAGCAAATAGCCATCAATGATTCAATGAGTACTTTGCGATCGCTCATGCAATCTTGTCAGCCACGTTGGGTAAATTCTTGGCAGGCATACCAATTTCACAAAGAAAAACCTCTCCAACTGAGCAAGGTGAAACAAATAGGAGTGACAATTCCCCAAACTCTGATTAGTAACGATCCAGAGGAAGTGATTAATTTTATCCAATCCTTAGATAAAGTAATATTTAAGCCTGTATATGGAGGCGCACACACCAAATTAGTAACAGCAGATCATCTAGAACCAGAACGATTGAGTTTAGCTCTGAGTTTTTCTCCTGTAACTATACAAGAATACGTTCCAGGCACTAATATTCGTAGCTATGTAATTGGTAAGTCAGTTTATACAGCTGAAATTCGCAGCAGCCAGTTAGACTTTCGAGAAGATGTGGAAGCTGAGTTAATTCCCATAGAATTGCCTGCTACGGTTCAACAACAATGTTTAGATATTGCTCAAGCATTGATGCTAGAGTGGACAGCCATTGATTGGCGTCGTAGGCATGACGGAGAATACTTTTTCCTAGAAGCAAATCCTAGCCCAATGTTTTTGCACTTTGAGCGGCAAACAAGATTTCCCATTACTCGTAAGTTAGTCGAACTGTTGATGCATTAGTAGTTAAGAAGGCAGATGGCAGATGGTAGAGGGCAGAAGGAAAGGATAAGGGAAAAGAATATGCTGATCCATTCTCGATGTCCCCGTGTCCCCCTGTCACCTTGTCCTGTTCATCTGTTCCCTGTAACCTGTACCCTGTTCCCTTCCGATCACATAAATCCTGCCGATTCATACAAGCGTTTGAGCATCGCCATAATCTTATCACCATAATCTAACTCTGCTGACCAGCGTCCTGATAGCTGATCTATTAAGGGAGCAACACCGCGTGTAACAAAGCGAAAGCGTGGATCTACGACTTCCTGTACTAAAGGTTCTAAACTAGCGTAAGCTTTTAAGTGTTGAATATGCGCCCTCACACCAACTCTGGCACTTTCAAAAGACGCTGCTTGTGTACCACCGCCAATAGTTCCTAAGCCTGCAAAATTATTTTGTTCGGGTTTGATGTCATTGCCAAATCGTAAAAACCCAGTTTCTACACACATTTGGCAGAAGGCAATGTCATAATTTACTCCTTCAATGGCAGCTTCTTCTCGATAGAGTTTCGCTATTTCAGGAAACTGTACTAAAGCATTTTCATTGTTGCTTTTGAGAAATATCTGTAACTGCACTTCTGAAGTATAACCCGGCGACATGATGCGATCGATTTGACCAGGACAAATTACTAAATTGGAGCGTAAGGTAACTGTACGAGTCGTATTATCCCAACTAACAGAAATATTAAAGTCCCGCAGTTCAATAGCTTTGACATAAACAACTCGTCGATAAGTGATGCGACGGACATTAGATGATTTCGACAGATCAATCCGCAAGCGATCTACTAAGTCAATCGGAATGTAAGCATTACCGTTAACGAGTATCCCTTGCTCGGCGTACTTTTGTCCGTTGATGTTGATATTAATGGGCGGAAACTTCGGTTCCTGTTCTTCTCCGGAGCCAGGATCGATAGTACGACTCCAAGCTGCTAGTGCATCAGCAATGCCAATGGCAAAGTCGCGACGGCGAGATTGCAGCAAAGAGCGATCGTCTGGGCTGGTTAAAAAACCAACCTGCATCAATAAAGAAGGCACGGTGATCTGGCGACAGAATGCCAAACTGCCCAAACCCGAATTAGTATCTGGCTTAACCCCACGATTAGGTAATTGGGGAACACGACGTAGCAATCCCACCAAAAGTAAATCGGCGTTAATCTTGCGCTCATCGTTGTTGGCAATATAAAAAACGCTAGCCCCGCGCACATCCGGGCTGCTAGCTGCATCGGCATGAATTTCTATCGCTACATCACCTCGACGAGCACGAGAATTTATCCATTCGATAGTTTGTTTGGCACTTAAATCATCGGGAACTGCCAAAACACCAACATTCCGCGCCCGTAGTTCCGTTACAATTAAATCGCGCAGCAAAATCATTTCCTTAGCTTCTGTTGTACCACCCGCGATCGAGCCTGGATCGAGTTTTCCTGCTTCTTTGCCTCCGTGTGCTGCTGAAATAAAAATGCGTCCCATTTTCAATATTTCCTTTAAGTAAAATAAATGTAATATTTCTTACTAGTTATTTTTGGCTTGGGAACAAGAATATAATAGCCATTAGAAGTCCTTTATTATTTGTCATTAGCAATTGATCTAAAGTTTAATGACCAATGATGAATGATTAATGACTAATGGCTTAGTATGAGTATTCCCCGTTTACACCCAGACACTATAGAGGAAATAAAACAACGAGCTGACATTTATGATGTGATCTCGGAGCACGTTGTTTTACGCAGGCGGGGGAAAGATTTTGTCGGTTTATGTCCCTTCCACGAAGAAAAAACTCCCAGTTTCACCGTTAGTTCCAGCAAGCAAATGTATTATTGCTTTGGCTGTCAAGCGGGAGGAAACGCGATTAAGTTTTTGATGGATTTACACAAGCACTCATTTTCGGAAGTAGTGCTTGACTTAGCACGGCGCTACCAAGTACCCGTGCAAACTCTAGAACCCGAACATAGACAAGAATTTTCCAGGCAACTCTCGGAGCGATCGCAACTCTATGAAGTTCTCGCTTCGGCTTCCCAATTTTATCAGCACGCTCTCAAACAAAGTCAAGGAAAATTAGCTCTTGAATATCTGCGAGAAAAACGCCAACTTACAGATGAAACAATTGGGCAATTTAATTTAGGTTATGCTCCTGCTGGTTGGGAAACCCTTTATCGCTATTTGGTAGAAGATAAACGCTATCCAGTTCAGCTTGTAGAGAAGGCTGGTTTAATTAAACCCCGCAAAGAAAGCACTGGTTATTACGATGTGTTTCGCGATCGCATTATGATACCAATTCATGACATTATGGGACGCGCGATCGCTTTTGGTGGTAGAAGTTTGGGAGAGGAGCAACCAAAGTATCTCAATTCACCGGAAACTGAACTTTTTCAGAAAGGTAAAACTTTATTTGCACTTCATCAGGCTAAAGCTGGCATTTCTCAACTCGATCAAGCGGTGGTGGTAGAAGGATACTTTGATGCGATCGCCCTCCACGCAGCCGGAATTAACAACGTTGTCGCATCTCTCGGTACTGCTCTGAGTTTAGAGCAAGTGCGCTTGGTGTTGCGCTACAGCGACTCAAAACAATTGATACTTAACTTCGATGCCGACAAAGCCGGGACTATTGCCGCCGAAAGAGCGATCGGAGAAATTGCCAACTTAGCATACAAGGGCGAAGTACAGCTCAAGATTCTGAATTTGCCTGATGGTAAAGATGCTGATGAATACTTGCTTGCACGCAGCCCAGAAGACTATCGCCAACTGTTAGCAAACGCCCCTTTGTGGCTAGATTGGCAAATTCAGCAAATAATTAAAAATCGGGACTTGAAACAGGCTACTGACTTTCAGCAAGTATCTCAACAGTTAGTAAAATTACTGAAAAATATAGAAAATAGCGATACGCTTAATTACTACGTATCTCATTGTGCAGAAATATTAGCTCTGGGAGATACGAGACTTTTACCCCTAAGAGTAGAAAATCTCCTCACTCAAATTGCTCCGCAAAATAGCTATAGCTCTCAATCAGCCTATCTTCCTCGTCCAAAACAGCCTAGAATAACCACACAATCATCTACACAGGAAAGTAAAAAAACTACACCAACACTAGAAAAGAGTCTTTTAGAACAAGCAGAGGCTTTGTTATTGCGAATTTACCTGCATTGTCCCGAACAACGTCAATTTATTACTGACGCCTTAGAAGAGCGAGATTTACAATTTAGCCTTTCCCATCATCGATTTTTGTGGCAACAGATTTTAGAAATTTCATCTGTTCCTTTGGAGCAAGAGCTAATCTCGACAGTGCAAGATAGATTTCTAGAGTTTCCTGAAGAAATAGAGTTAGTTTCCCATCTGTTTCATCTCAACGAGAAAAGCCAAAAAGAAATTCTGCGCACTCCCCAAGTAGTACAAGCAGCGATCGCTTGTATGGAACGCGTGTTAAGAGAAAAGCGCTATCGTCACTTCTTGGAATTGTGGCAGCAAACCGATCCACAAGTGGAGCCAGAGCGGTGGCAATCTTATTACCAAGCCTTTTATGCCGAAAAGCAGCGGTTGCAAGAATTAGATCGACAACGGCTATTTTCTTTGCCAGAGTTATTGTGAGAATGTACCTGCTGTCGGCTTAGTTGCTATAAAATCCGAAACTGAACATAGTTGGACTGTAGGTATCACTACAAAGCAACACACACCTCTGTTCAACAAGTTTAAACAACTATGATTCACCATATTTCAATTGCAGTTAAAAATCCTCAACACGTCGCTAGTGTGTTAGCAGAAATTTTGCGCGGCAAAGCCCTTCGTTTTCCTCCCGTTCCCGATAGTTACATGGTACTAGTAGGAGATGAATTTGGTACATTAATTGAACTTTACCCCTTGGGTGCGGAACTCATCCCAGATGCATGGCAAGGACAAGCAGGATGCCAAATTAATGAGCATCCTTCTAACTACACATCCGTTCATGCAGCAATTTCTGTTCCTAGCAGCTTAGAGGAAATTGAACAAATTGGCGCACGGGAAGGATGGCGAGTATTACCGTGCAACCGTGAGGGCATATTTGATGTCATCGAATTTTGGATTGAAAACCGCCTGATGCTGGAATTTCTGACTCCTGCGATCGCGCCCAAGTACCTCAATGCCTTCAGCCCAGAGCAATTAGAACTGTTTGCAGAGCAATTTGCTATGGCAGATGTACGTAAATAATGCCGATAAATAATTTAGTTGAGTGGTAGGTACAACATCAAGCACCTACCGCTCTCAATTGTTCTTCTATACAAACTTTTTTTGTCTTGCCCTAATACACTCTAAAACCCTACTGTTAGATTAGACCACAAATCGTAGGGGAGTCAGTTGCTCCACTTGGGGTTTCCCCAAGTGGAGCAACTGGCGTTGGGCATTGCCCGCCAAAGCCTATGTAGTAAGCATTTTAGATAGTGGTGAACAATGCCCACCTTACAGAAAACTGCTGTAAAATGAGATTATGATCTGGAGGCGTATCCAATCGCTAAAAGTAGACTCCGCTAAAATTTTCTTTTAAAGGCAGATCCAGTCAGCTTCCAATACTCTTTTCACTGCAATCACGCCTTTAATGGAACTGACTAAATTAATGCGATCGGCTTTACCTGGATTAAGTCACCGCCCAAAACTTGAGGAATCTAACTGCATAAATCCGTGCTGACTCTGCACCACACCTGCACGGCAGACAAGTCAGAATTTGTTCCAGTTCACGCTCGCCTATCGGTTACTTGTTAGGAATATTGCTGGGAAAATCTTATACTACGGTTAATCGATTAATTTTTTGTATTTTGCGAAGTATGAACTTTTTTCTGATTAGTAAATGTGATAGCATCCCACTAATCACCTAAAAGCTATAAAACTATCGGTTTATCGTAGATTCATAGATAATTCCCTAATCCATATCTGGAAAATTATCTGGAAAATGGTATTTACCTTAAAAATCTGATTTCTAAGTCATAGGGAACTTCCGAACACTATAGCCTTGCCAAGCAATCATAATTTGAGTTGAGTATGCTGCTAACTGATTTGCGAACAATTTACGAGCGCGATCCTGCTGCCCGTAACTGGGTGGAAGTCTTGTTCTGTTATCCTGGGCTGCAAGCCCTGATGTTCCATCGACTAGCACACTGGTTATATAAAAGGGGAATACCTTTTATCCCGCGCTTGATTTCTCAGATCAGTCGGTTTTTGACTGGCATTGAAATTCACCCAGGAGCAAAAATTGGCAAGGGTGTATTTATCGATCATGGCATGGGAGTAGTGATTGGGGAAACGGCGATTGTGGGCGATCGCGCTTTGATCTATCAAGGTGTTACTTTAGGCGGCACAGGAAAAGAAAACGGCAAACGTCATCCCACTCTAGGTAACAATGTAGTCGTGGGAGCAGGTGCAAAGGTATTGGGCAATATTCAAATTGGGGATAACGTTCGCATCGGGGCGGGTTCTGTAGTGCTGCGCGATGTACCTAGTAATACTACTGTAGTTGGAATTCCCGGACGTATCACTCGTCAAGACAAGTTAAAAGCCGATGTTTTGGCTCACAATCAGCTGCGCGATGTAGAAGCTGAAGCGATCCGAGCTTTATTTGAACGGGTAAAGGAACTAGAAAAACAAGTGGAGCAGTTGGAAACTAATTTACATCTGTCTACTACTGATGTATGTGTAGGCAACGAAATTAAATCCGATAGTGATTTGGTAATTGAAGAGTTTTTAGATGGAGCAGGAATTTAGAACAGATGGGGAATTTATGGAATGCCGAGCAGGTGGTTATAGCGATTTTCGGGTAAATGAACCACAGCTTTATTTGTCTCACGCAGAGACGCTCCAGGCGCAAAGAGTAATCAAGAGTGTGGTCTAAATAGATGAAACCTGCTGTAATTTTCCTCTTAGGATGCCCAACAACTTTTTTCAGGAAAGTTTCTCTGTTGCCAATGTCGGTAAATTTTGGCTGAGGCTCTCACAAACAAAGCTGAAGAATTATTAGTTGGGGCTGGTTCTATTTCTTTAACTTCACCGCTAAGTTTATCCAATTCTAGACGACCAAGTTTTTCTTCACTAGATCCAAAGTAGTAAACTACTTTTTTATCATCTTCACTATCTTTCAAAAGAACCACATAAAAAGCCATATCCGATTGTATTCCCTGATCGTGAAGATTTCTAAAACACTAATACTAGCTTACTCATTAAGCTATGACTATACAGCACTACCCATCCAAGCAAACTGCATCCGCTTCTATTTCTATTAACATTGCCGGATCAATCAGAGATTTTACTTCCACCATAGTTGTAGCAGGTGGAGTCTCACCAAAAAATTCTTGATGCGCCTGCCCAAATTCAGCCCAACGGCTAATATCGGTAACAAACATCCGAGTTCGCACCACAGAATTTATATCAGCGCCTAAATCTTGCAATGCTTTTTGAATAATTTCCAAACACCGTTTTGCTTGAGCATAACCATCATCAGGTGCAAATACTCCACCCTCTTCGGCAACTGGTGCAGTTCCAGAAATATAAATATGGTTTCCGACTCTGACGCCTCGACAGTAGCC
This sequence comes from Chlorogloeopsis fritschii PCC 6912, assembly GCF_000317285.1. Taxonomy (GTDB): domain Bacteria; phylum Cyanobacteriota; class Cyanobacteriia; order Cyanobacteriales; family Nostocaceae; genus Chlorogloeopsis; species Chlorogloeopsis fritschii. Next base: position 62,683 of record NZ_AJLN01000143.1, read on the forward strand.
TACCTTAGATTCCCAGAACGTACCAGAAAAAGCCCGTCTAATTTGCATTGTCAACTAAGTTTAATGCCCACTGAGGGAATTTTATATCAAGTCCGTCTAATGAGTGAGAATAAACACTCGTGAAAACTCTCTGCGACTCTGCGTGAGGTAAATTCCTACTTTTAATCAGCACGCCACTTCACTAGCATAACTCTTGTGCGAGATGAGATTATCCAAAGATTGGGAATGCGAGAACCACGTATATTTGTGCGCGGTTTTGATCGCCCCAATATTTGGCTGGGTGTAGAGCCATTCCACGACGTCACTGAAAAGCAAAATGCTTTGATTAAGCGAGTGATTGATGTCGAAAAGCCAGGTATAGTTTATGCGGCAACCCGTAAGCACAGTGAGGAAATTGCTGAAAAATTGTGCAAAAAAGGTGTGCAAGCCGTTCATTATCACGCAGGAATGAAAGCAGGAGAACGAGAGAAAGTACAAACAGCTTTTATGGCAGATGAGGTAGAAGTTATCGTTGCCACCACTGCTTTTGGTATGGGAGTAGATAAACTCAATGTGCGCTTTGTCTTCCACTACGATATCAGCGATTCGCTCGATTCTTACTACCAGGAAATTGGACGTTCTGGACGGGATGGCGAGCAAGCAAAAGCAATTCTGTTTTACAATGCTCATGACCTCAACATCCGCCGTTTTTTTGCTAGTGGCGGTAAGGTAGATGTTGATGAGGTTTTACAAGTGGCTGAAGCAGTAAAAAACGTTGAGACACCACTAGAACCAGAAGATTTACAAAAACAAACAAAACTATCTGCCAGTAAAGTTACAAAAGTTCTCAGTCGTTTGGAAGAAGTAGAAGCAGTGGAAATTCTGCCAACGGGTGAAGTAACTCAAAGCGAGGCGGAAGTTAATCAAGAACAAGCAGCACAAGCAGCAGCAATAGCACAAGAAAAACAGCAAAAATTTTTGCAATCTCGTTTAGAAATGATGCGGAATTATGCCGAAGTGCGAGATTGTCGGCGTAGATTTTTGTTGAACTACTTTGGCGAACCCCGACAGAAAGCTTGTGGATTTTGCAATAATTGCCAAGCTGGAATTGTCGTTGAAGAAAATCTACAGAATCAGCCTTTTGCCATCAATAGTGCTGTCATTCATACCAATTTTGCTAAAGGGCGGGTGCTGCGTTATGAAGGCGACAAGATGGTAATTCTGTTCGACAAAGTGGGATATAAAACCTTTGCTGTGGAATTGGTGGAGGGAATGTTGAAGCAGATAGATGAATAGCAAAGTTAGAATTTGCATCAGCCGCAATTCTACCTCTAGGAAGATGTTGAAAATTCCATGAATAATGCAATGCTATGTTTTTCTCTTACTTAGGGTGATATTTAAAAATTGCTAAACTATGTAAATTTAAATATTGTTCAACAAACGTAGATAAATGGATGAAGCAGAAAATTTCATCTCCTAAGTGGTACAAAATTTTCTTTAGCATTCGCGTCCGAATCTTAATTTGGTTTGTGCTGCTGATGGTTTTATCTGCGGTAACATCTATCTTTGTCATCCGTCATCTTCTCCTTGTTCGGCAAGAAAAGAGGATTGAAAAGTCTTTAATACAAGAGATAAAGGAATTTCAAAAAGTCGTGAGCGGGAGAAACCCCACTACAGGTAAGCCGTTTGGAAATGACGTGATTTCTATCTTTGATAAATATATGTCTCGTAACTTTCCTGACGACAACGAGTTTTTTATTGCGCTTTTAAACGGCGAATTTTACAAATCAGACCCGAAAATTATCCCAGAATCTATATATTCAGATTCACAACTGTTAGAGTATTGGGCACAGTTGACCCTGCCCACACAAGATAAACAGATCACTCCATCTGGTACTCTTGTCTATTATCTGGCTGAACCGGTGATCAGAGGGAAAAATCATGGAGTGATGGTAGTGGTTCATTCTACTGCCCTTGAGCATCAAGAGGTGAATGAGGCTATTTTCCTCATTATTCAGGTAATGTTAGTTGTCCTGGCTATAGTTTCATTGCTAGCCTGGGTTGTAGCCGGACGGCTAATTGTTCCCCTACGTTTACTCACCGAAACAGCTCGCTCGATTAGTGAGTCTGATTTGAGGCGACGTATCCCTGTTAAAGGTTCAGACGAAATTGCCGAACTAACTGTAACCTTCAATGAGATGTTAGAAAGGCTTGAAACCGCTTTTTCTAGCCAACGAGACTTCATCAACGATGCCAGCCATGAACTACGGACGCCAATTACAATTATCCGGGGTCATCTAGAACTACTGAGTGATGACCCCGAAGAACGACAAGAAACTATAGAATTAGTTACCGACGAGTTGGATCGGATGAATCGCTTCGTCGATGACTTACTGTTACTGGCTAAGGCAGAACAACCGGACTTTTTAAATTTAGAAACTGTAGACATTGGTGCGCTAACCGTAGAACTGTATGCTAAAACCCAAGCTTTAGCAGTTCGAGACTGGCGTTTAGAAGCTGTAGCTTCATGTCGGATTGTGGCCGATCGCCAGCGGCTGACACAGGCAATTATGAATTTAGCTGTGAATGCTACCCAACATACTAAGGAGGGGGACGTAATTGCACTAGGTTCCGCATTAATAAAGAATCGAGTGCGTCTGTGGGTACGTGATACTGGCGAAGGTATCAAACCTAAAGACCGAAAACGAATTTTTCAGCGCTTTGCCCGCGGCTCTAACGGACGCCGTTCCGATGGCGCTGGCTTAGGCTTGGCGATTGTACAGGCGATCGCAGTTGCTCACGGCGGAACAATTAAACTCTTCAGTCGTCCAAAGGGTGGATCTACTTTTACCCTTGTCCTTCCCCTTGAACCCCCTCAGGAGGTATTAGTGAATGAGCAGAATTCTTATTGCTGAAGACGAATCTCGAATTGCTAGCTTTCTCCAGAAAGGTCTCAAGGCTAATGGCTTTACCACCTTTATCGTCAATGATGGTGAAGAAGCTATGCTCATGGCTAGCAGCGGTGATTTTGACCTGCTTATCCTTGACATCGGTCTTCCAAACAAAGACGGGTGGACAGTGTTGGAAGAATTGCGCGGTCAGGGGCAGCAGTTGCCTATCATTATTCTCACCGTTCGTGACAGTCTTAAGGACAAAGTTAGCGGTCTGGAAAGAGGAGCAGATGATTACGTTACTAAACCATTTCGATTTGAGGAGCTTTTAGCTAGGGTACGCGCACGGTTGCGCGATCGCTACTCGCCAACAGACAAAGATGAGATGATACTCTCAGCAAGTGATATTGTCCTTGATTTGCGTACTCGTAAGGTGAAAGTAGGCGATCGTCTAATTGAATTATCTGCCCGTGAATTTACCTTAGTTGAAACTTTTCTACGTCATCCCGAACAAGTCCTCAGTAGAGAACAATTACTAAGTCAGGTCTGGGGTTACGACTATGACCCTGGTAATAATATTGTTGATGTCTACGTAGGTTATCTTCGCAAGAAGCTAGGCAACAACTTTATTGAAACAGTTCGAGGCATCGGATATCGGCTGAGAACATGAGAATTTTCTCATCTTTTTCTTAATTTAAATTAATCTTGATTTGAGAAAATAAACATTAGCAATCAGATTAACATCTGGTTAGCTACCAAACTGTATTCATGTTTACCAAAGGCAGATGCCATTAGAAAAAACAACAAAAAAAGGCTGTAGAGCGTCGAAAAAATAAAGGATTGAAGAATTATTCAGAATTCAGAATGAAGAATTTATTCTGAATTCTGTTTGATAAAAATTCAACCTCAAGATAGAAGAATAAAATATTTTTTAATTCTTCTTAGTTTATCTTGCCTGTTTTTTGTGATTTGAGTTCCCTATTATCTAATCCAAAGAAATATTAAGTATTTGAGGAACAAAACTTATGAATATTTCGGAATTGGAATCACAAAGGCTTACTCAAGCCAAAATATCATTTACCACTCGTCATGTAGATTTTCAGGCGATCGCCACACTTCTTACCGAAGATATAAAACCTGAATGTGGTGATTTATTACTAGCGAGAGTAGACCAAACAGGTCAGCACGAACGTCTCGAACTCTGCGATGGTCGCAAAGCCATCATGTTTCCTGGTGATGAAGTAATCATTTGTTACGGTAATCGTTATGCTCCTGACCAATTTGAAGCGGAGATTCCCGAAGATTTGTCTCCATGTCATCTTGCAGCAGCTGGTGGTATAGCAGCAAAAGTTTTATCCCAACACGCCAAAATGAAACCACCCACAGCCATTACTCCCATTGGCTTACTAGGTGATAAACAAGGTAAACGTATCAACCTTGCTGATTGGGCTTTACCACCAACTAGCTATATTGGCCAGCGTCCTTACACAATTGCTGTTGTTGGTACATCTATGAACTCTGGTAAAACTACCACAGCGGCTAACCTGATTCGGGGCTTGGTCAATTCGGGAATGAAAGTGGGAGCCGCTAAGGTTACTGGTACTGGCGCTGGTGGAGACATTTGGCTGATGTGCGATGCCGGAGCTAGCTTAGTTTTGGATTTCACCTGTGCTGGCTTTCCCTCCACGTATCGAGCTACACTCCAACAAGTCCAAGGAATTTTAGATCTCCTCACCAATCACTTAGCTGCTGAAGGGGTAGACGTAATCGTGCTAGAGGTAGCAGATGGACTTTACCAAGAAGAAACCTCAGCGCTAGTTTCTTCCCTTGCCTTCCGTAACACTGTTGATGGTGTACTGTTTGCCACAGGTAGTGCGTTGGGAGCAGCCGCAGGTGTGGAATGGTTACAGCGCTACCAGTTACCTGTCTTGGCAATTAGCGGTTTAGTAACCGCATCTCCATTAGCGGCACGTGAAGCTCAAAAAGCCACTGCTTTGCCAATTTTTGATATACAGATGCTCCGCGAACAAGCAATCGATCTATTGCAAAGAGTAAAAGCAGCAAAAGTTGTTCTGCCATCTCCTCGCCCTTTTTCTGATTTAGTCCTGACTAAGCAGTTGAGCACCACCTAATCGGCACAGAATTATGATCCAGATTCCTCGTGCAATTAGTGGGAACCGTACTTGGCTTCTTACTCGCTTGGTGATTAACGGCTTTTGTCAAGCTGCTGCTACTGTAGCCAATGCAATTTTGGTGGAAATGGCATTTGACAAACTGATTACAACTGCTAATGCTAGTTTTGATAACAAGATGGTGTGGCAGATTGGTTTGGGTTTGGTAGCAGCGGCCATTGTCAATGCCTTACTCAGGGTAATGGAACGAGCCGATGCCGAACGGATCGGTCAAGATTACGCCTACGAAATTCGGATGATTTTATATGAGCGGTTGATGAGCCTTGCCCCTCGTGCTCTCCAAAATCGCAGTCAAGGAGGAGTCATGCTGCGTTTTGTGGGCGATTTGACTGCTCTGCGCCAGTGGGTGAGCTTGGGTTTAGCAAGGTTAACTGTAGCTCTAACTACAACTATTGCCTCTTTAGCAGCTTTGTCCCTTGTCAGCAGTCGTTTGGCTTTTACTGTTGGCTTAGTTTTAGCAATTGGTGCTTTAAGTTCCATGAAGTTGGGTGGGAGAATGCAGTCAGTAGCCAAAGAGGCGAGACGGCGACTGAGTAACTTAGCTGCAAATATCAATGAAAAGGTAGCTTCTATCGCCGTGGTGCAAGTTTTTGGGCAGTCGCAGCGAGAGAAAAAGCGCATTGCTCGCCAGAGCCGCCGTTTAGAAGAGGCAATGGTAGACCGGGCAATGGTGGCGGGTCAATTGCGGGGAATTACGGAAGGAACAGCAGCGATCGCTTCTGGTGCCGCTTTGGTTGTGGGGGCATTGGAAGTAGCAGCAGGTCGTACTACACCTGGTGTTGTCGTGGCGGCAATGACGATTGTTGGACTTTTGGTTCCACCGTTGCGGGACTTGGGTAGGGTGCAGGAATACTGGCACAACTCGCGAGTAGCGCTGCAAAAGGTGGAACAATTTCTCAAAACTCCTTCTTTAGTAACAGAGCAGCGAAATGCTCCAGAACTCCAATTAGGAGCAGGACGTTTGGAATTTGATTGTGTGAGCTTAAAAGGATCGTTGCATGAGGTCAGCGCGATCGCCGAACCAGGCAAAATTGTCGCGTTAGTAGGGCCAAATGGAGCAGGCAAGTCTACCCTACTTTCTCTCGCTGCACGCCTGATTGACCCCGACAAGGGCAAGATTCTTCTAGATGGACAAGATTTAGCAAAATACAGCCTAGAATCTGTGCGCAGAGCAATTGGTATGGCTGGGCCAGATTTGCCTTTATTGCGAGGAACAGTAGAGAAAAATCTCCGCTATCGCTGGCGAGATGCTCCTGTTGAGGAAATTACCAGAGTTCGGCAAATTTGTGGCATTGATGCAGTGCTAGCAGAACTTGCCGAAGGTGAAAAAACCAAAGTTGCAGAAGGTGGCAAGGGCTTATCAGCCGGACAACGCCAACGCATCGGGCTAGCACGAGCAATTTTAGGCAATCCACCTGTATTGCTGCTCGACGAAGTAGATGCTAACTTAGATGCCCAAGCTACCGCCGTTGTAGATCGAGTATTGGCGGAACATAAAGGCACTGTTTTAATCATCACCCACCGTAAAGAACGTCTGGCTGCTGCCGATGTGATTTGGTATTTGGAAAATGGACGGTTGGTCGAAAAAGGCCCTCCAGAAGTGCTGTTAAACAGTGATGGCCCTACGGCGCGACTGTTTCGAGACAGCCAACAAAAAGTTTTGTCTGCTTAATAATTTACCAGGCAAATAAGTTAAGTGAATTTTTTGAGGAGTGAATGATGAAAAAGATTTTAGTTTCAAACTTTATAACGTTTCTGTCTTTGTCGTCCATGCTGGTTGGCGCACCTGTGGCTCTTGCCGAAGATACAGAATGCCGGGGAACACTTGGCGAGGTTACTGTTACGGGAAACGTGATTGTACCGGATGATTCATCTTGTACACTTAACGGTACTACCGTTCAGGGAAACATTACCGTGAAGTCTCGCGCCAATTTGACAGTTAATGGAGCCAGCATTACGGGCGGTATTCAAGGCGAAAGCGCAAATAGAATCGACATCAACTCCGGTACGCAAATCGGCAACAATGTTTCCTTGCGTAAGGGGGTAGACGTTGACATCGATGGAGCTACCATTACAGGTGATATACAACTCGAAGAAAATACTGGATTAGTTAGCGTCGCAAGCAACAGCATCAATGGTAACGTGCAAGCCAACAAGAATAGAGATGGTGGAATCACAATTTCGTCTAATCAGATTGGCAACAATTTGCAGTGTCAGGACAACAATCCACCACCCACAGGTGGTGATAATGTAGCCAAACAGAAAGAGGGTCAGTGCGTAAATTTGTAGCATAGCAGTTGCCGTCCTGAGGTTCCTCAATACTGTCTGAGGAACCTCACCCTCTTGGTGTCAGGTCAAAGTAAAAATTTTATGCAATGAATTGCAAACAACCCAATTCCTTTTCCGCTAGTGGCACAAGTAAGCAAGAGATCCACATCTTTGCTGTGGGTGATATTATGTTGGCTGACGCAGCTCAAGCTTATTTAGATCAACACGGGTATGACTACCCATTTCGGCAGATCAAACCATACTTTCAGGATGCAGACCTAATTGTTGGTAACTTAGAAGTTCCCCTAACCTGCCATACTGTTCCACTGTCTCCGGAAAAAAAATATGCCTACAAAGCTAGTCCTGAGTCAGCACAAGCTCTTAAAGATTTTGGTTTTGACTTATTGTGCCTTGCCAACAACCACATCCTTGATTACGGTGTTACAGGCTTGGTGGATACGCAAAAAATTTTGGATAAGTACGAAATTGGATACTTTGGAGCAGGAACATCTTATCAGGAAGCGATCGCCGGTCATGTGGTCGAAATTGCAGGAACCCGGATTGGATTTGTGGGTTTTATGCAGGGCTACCGTGCCTACAGAGAAAATTACAAGGGATACTTTGCTTTGGGGGATAATCCCGGTGTTGCACAGATGACACAACAGACAATCCAAGAAGCGATCGCAGCTTTGCGCCCTTGCGTGGATGTGTTAATTGTAAGCTTTCACTGGGGACGGAACTATATGCCTGTGACCGACAAACAGAAGCATTGGGGAAAGCGGGCTGTAAAATACAATGTCGATTTAGTGCTAGGACACCATCCCCACATAGCCCAAGGAGTTGAAGTTTATCAGAATGTACCTATTGTTTACTCACTTGGTAATTTTACCTTTGGTGCGCGGGGACGATTTCACAAGGTAGATAAAATTTGGCATCACGGTTGGATTGCAGATATTACCATCTATCAAAAACAGGTGATCCGCCTCGACCTTACCCCCATCAAGGTAGATAATCAAGTCATACAATTTCAACCTCAGGTAGCTGAACTTGAGATACTTCCTCAGCTATTAATGTCTTTGAACGGCGAGTTTAAAACCGAGATGGAGATTTTACACGACCGTGTTCGTCTGAATTTAGCATAGGATTTTGAGTGAAGTTGAGATATGTTCAACCAGCCTCTATTCTCAAAACAAAATGTTTTCTTTTGAGGGAGTGATAGGTCTTGGCTCGACTGTTCTTAGCACTATTTTAGTGTTAGCAAACAGTGCCATTGTTGCCAACGCAACTACCGCAACCACAGACTCAATCTTCTTAGATTCTTACAGCCAATCAACCTCTGTTTCGCATCTATCTGAGGTTAGAACTACAGATTGGGCCTTTCAAGCTTTGCAATCTTTAGCGCAACGCTATGGTTGCATCACTGATTCTAAAATCTATGAAGGTAACCGGGTTCTTACTCGCTACCAATTTGCTATGAATTTAAATGCTTGCTTAAACAGTATTAGTCAACTTATCGAAGCAGGTATTAATAATTTGGTAAATCAAGATGATTTATCTACCTTAAGGCGATTGCAAGTAGAATTTGCTCCTGAGTTAGCTACTTTCCAAGGACAGGTAGACAATTTGCAGGTGCGAACAGATCTCTTAGAAACACAGCAGTTTTCTACAACTACCACATTAAGTGGAGAAGCTATATTTGCACTGACAGGATTCACTGGTGGAAATAAGGCTGATGATAGTGGTGAACCCATTAACGATAATTTTGTTTTCAGTCAGCGGGTGCGTTTGAACTTTGATACTAGCTTTACTGGTGAAGATCGTTTTAGAGTTCGCTTGCAAGCTAGAAGTATTCCCAGATTGGATCGGGTTACAAGTACTGCGATGGCTCGCTTAGGATTTGAAGGGGACACTGATAATGAATTTGAAATTAGCCGATTAGAATATCGTTTTCCGATTGGACAACAAGCAAGAGTTTACATAGAGGCCACGGGTGGTGAACTCAGTGATTTTGCTGATACGCTCAATCCATATTTTAGCAGTAGTAGTCGTGGTGCTATTTCCCGGTTTGGACGGCGCAATCCTATCTACCGACAAAGCTTTGGTGCAGGAGTAGGAATAGATTATGAGTTTAGCGACGCTGTAAGTTTGGGTGTTGGATACGTAGCTGATAATGCTGAAGAACCGGAGTCTGGAATTAGTAAAAGTCCTGACGGTGCAATTGTGCAGTTAACTCTTGAACCAATTGAAGATGCTGAAATCGGTTTGACTTATGTACGTTCTGACAACAATATCAATACAGGAACGGGAAGCGAACTTGCTAACGATCCGTTTGATAATGACAGCGATCGCATCAGTGCAAATTCCTATGGAGTAGAAGCAACTTGGCGATTCAGCCGTCGTTTTAATCTTGGGGGTTGGGTTGGTTTTACGCAAGCGACAGCAGAAGATTTATCAGGTAAACCAACAGCAAATATTTTTAACTATGCAATCACCCTTGCTTTTCTAGATTTGGGCAAAGAAGGTGATTTGGCTGGAATTATTATTGGTCAACCGCCGAAAGTTATTAGCAATGGATATGGCAGAAAGTTTATAGATGAAGCTACCTCTTGGCATTTAGAAGTATTTTATCGCTTTCAAGCTGCTGACAATATTGAAATTACCCCTGGTTTGTTAGTAATTACCAATCCAGAACACAAACACAACAACGACACGATTTTTGTAGGAACTGTTAGAACAACCTTTTCTTTCTAAGTATGGCCTATGAAAACCTCTCGTCTTTTTAACTTCGTTCTGATTTTTTTATTGAGCTTGGGAGTAGTCGTGGTGATCAAAGGTAATAATTTTCAAACTTACAATCTTGAAAATGCAATTGCATCTGAAATTGAAGATGCTCCCCAAGCCCATGTCTATCTTGGTTTACCTCAAAATCAGGTCAGCGCTAAAACAGCCGATAAAATCAAGCCAGAGGTTGTAAAGTTGCCGAACTTAGTCAAAAAACCTGGTGAACCTTGGCGTCTTAAGGGTAAGCAATTAGAAGTTGTTAACTACGGCGTCTTAGTCGAAAAAGACGAAAAGACTGGTGAATTGCGAGGTGTTCCAATGGGGAACGCTGAAGGAGATTCGTTTTTGTACGATCCGGGTAGTGGTGGCCCGACTTTTTGGAAAAATGAAAAAGTAGAAGGAAAAGAAAATGATCGCGCTTTAAGTGCTGCACGCTTCGGCGAGGTGAACGCCTATTATCATGCAGATCGGACATTAACTTACGCAAATAGTTTGCTGGCAGAACTGGGCGAAAAACCACTTCCCTACTTGCGTGTAGTGGTGAACGATCATTCTTGTTCGCGACTACCAGGCTATCGACAAAATGATTGTGACAGGCGTAGTGACGAGCCACGTTCTTTTGGTGGAGGGCATTACCGCCTACCAAGCGATCGCTTTGACGATGAAGGCTTTGAGCATCCAGTAGAACAAATGAATCTCACGGGTGAAGTGCATTTAGGTTCTGGCAATGACTATATCAAAGATGCCAATGGCGATCGCGTAGTTGTTAATGGCTATCCTTACAACGAAAATCCCTCCCACAACGCGGCAATTATTATTCACGAGGTTGGACACCATATCGTCAGCCACACCGCAGATTTCCGCGAAAACCAAAACCGCAAACCCAAAGAAAACAGCAACCGTAAAATCCACATGGATGAGGGAACTTGCGATTATTGGACGGCGGTAATGCTCAACTCACCTGATATTTATGAATGGCATCGTGCTGGTGAGAAATTAACAGATAAAAGCAATCGCAATCTCGACGGCTCGCGTACAACAGCCAATTTTGTCCAAGATGGCGATCCTCATGAAAATGGTAATATTTGGAGTTCTGCATTGTGGGATTTGCGACAAGCTATGGGTGGCGATCGCAAAGCCGATTTACTGGTGATGAAAACAATGGCGTTGTTTGGTGAGATAGAAGCAGATAATCCAAAAGCAAAACGCAAAATTCTTAGAAATGAAAAAATCGGTCAAAAGGACGAATTCCGCGAAGGTTTGGCGATGTTACTCAAAGCAGACGAATTACTTTACACAGGCGCAAACCGCACTTTAATTCTCAATACTTTTGCTAAACGCGGTATCGATTTAAAAACACCTGATAGTGCCTTTGGGGACTGAAATTATCTAGATGGTAATTAGTCTCTCTACCACTAAATGACTGTCTTCGATGGAATTAAAAAATCTGTACACGTTTACGGGAGTTGTAATTCTGTCTTAAATATGAGGATGTAAACACCTTAAGGAAGATGTAGGATACTCAGCAAATTTAGTATTTATTAACTCTGGAGGTAAAAACATCCTGCTGACAGAGAGGAAGTAATGAATTTGCAAACGATTTGGGGGTTGTTCCAAGAAACATTCAGTGAATGGCAGAAAGATAAAGCGTCGCGGTTAGCCGCAGCCTTATCTTATTACACTATTTTTTCCATCGCCCCATTATTAATTATTGTGATTGCGGTGGCTGGTGCAGCATTTGGAGAAGCAGCGGCAACTAACGCAATTTTTAATCAGCTTCAAGGTTTAATTGGGGCTGAAGGTGCTAAAGTTATTCAAAATGCGATCGATAATGCCAATCGACCACGAGCAGGAACTATCGCCTCACTGATCAGTATCGTAGTTTTGCTATTTGGTGCTACTGGTCTATTTACCGAGTTACAAGATGCCCTAAATACGATTTGGGAAGTGCAGCCAAAACCAGGAAAGGCGATGAAAAATATGGTTCGCCAGCGCTTTTTATCGTTTGCAATGATTTTAGCAATTGGCTTTCTCCTGTTGGTTTCACTAGTGATTAGTGCTGTTTTGCAAGGCATAATTAATTACTTTAGCCACTTGCTGCCAGGTGTCGATTTTATCTGGCAATTTATTAACTTTTTCCTTGGTTTTGCTATCACCACAGTGCTATTCGGGCTAATTTTCAAAGTCTTGCCAGATGCCAAAATTACTTGGAAAGATGTTTTAATCGGAGCTGTAATTACCTCACTGTTGTTTTCCTTGGGCAGGTATGCACTGGGGCATTATCTGGGTAATGCTACTTTTGGCTCTACCTATGGAGCTGCTGGTTCAATAGTAGTAATTCTAGTGTGGGTTAATTATGCCGCCCAAATCTTGTTTTTTGGTGCAGAATTTACCCAGGTTTACTCACGAAGGTATGGTTCTCGTATTGTTCCGGCTAATTATGCAGTTCCTATCAGTGAGAGCGATCGCAACCAACAAGGTTTGAAACCGAACAATCAAAAATCCAGTACTAAAAAATCTGGTTCTAACTGGGCAAGCAATCTCTTTTCGCGCTTTCCCCATTCCAAACGCTTAAAAAGGATGAGAAAAAATCGGTAACTTCACAACCACAAAATGTACAATATGACGGTTGTACTCTGTGGCGGACTGTGATTGAGCGTTATACCCTGCCCGAAATGGGCAATCTCTGGACGGAAGCATATAAATTCAAAACCTGGTTGCAAGTAGAAATCGCTGTTTGTGAGGCGCAGGCGGAATTAGGTTACATTCCAGCCGAGGCAGTTGAGGAAATCAAGGCAAAGGCGAATTTCGATCCGCAAAGGGTATTGGAAATTGAAGCTGAAGTCCGCCACGATGTTATTGCCTTTTTGACAAACGTTAACGAATATGTAGGTGAGGCTGGGCGTTACATTCATCTGGGTTTAACCAGCTCAGATGTCTTAGATACAGCTTTGGCACTACAACTAGTTGCCAGTCTAGATATATTATTGCAACGCCTGCAAGATTTGATTGATGCAATCCGTCAAAAGGCGAAAGAACATCGCTACACGGTAATGATTGGACGTTCTCACGGCATCCATGCCGAGCCAATTACCTTTGGCTTTAAATTAGCTGGGTGGTTAGCAGAAGTGTTGCGTCACCAAGAACGCTTGCAAATTCTACGCAAAACCATTGCTGTTGGTAAGATTTCTGGTGCAGTCGGAACATATGCCAATATTGAGCCGCGTGTGGAAGCGATCGCCTGCGAAAAACTTGGACTCAAACCCGATACGGCATCAACCCAAGTAATTTCCCGCGATCTCCATGCCGATTTTGTCCAACAGTTAGCTTTGGTTGCTGCTTCCATAGAACGTTTTGCTGTCGAAATCCGCAACCTCCAAAAAACTGATGTTTTGGAAGTTGAAGAATTTTTCGCTAAAGGACAAAAAGGTTCTTCAGCCATGCCGCACAAGCGCAATCCCATCCGTTCAGAACGCTTAACGGGCATGGCAAGAATTATTAGAAGTCATGCGATCGCTGCTTTGGAAAATGTCGCTCTCTGGCACGAACGGGATATTTCCCACAGCTCCGTCGAAAGGGTAGTTTTGCCGGATGCTTGTATTTTGATGCATTTTATGCTGCATGAAATAACCGAATTGGTGAAAAATCTGCTGGTTTATCCTGAGAACATGACACGAAACATGAATGTTTACGGCGGTGTCGTGTTCAGCCAAAGAGTACTCCTGACTTTGGTGGAAAAAGGAATGACGCGTGAGGAAGCATATAAAATTGTGCAAGAAAATGCTCACCAAGCTTGGAACAAGCCAGATGGAAATTTCCATGACTTAATTAGCAAAGACTCGCGTGTCATTGCAAAATTGTCACCAGCAGAAATTGAAGCGTGTTTTGATCCACAGCACCATCTACAGCATTTAGAACAGGTTTACCAAAGGTTGGGGATTTAGGAAGTTACCAAATTGTTACGCGGGAGTCTGGTTTCAAAATTCTGGAATAGCCAATCCAAAATCCATAGGACTTATGCAAAATCCCTCTAAAATCCTCTTTCCTCGGTGTTCTCAGCGTACTCTGTGGTTTACGATTCCATAACTCGTGCGTAAGTCCCGATCCAAAATTAGTAAAGTGGGGGAAGAACCAAAAATTTTCTTCCCCATCTTCGTCTTAGAATAACGAGCATTACTTAACCTTAAAAATACTGATGATTAATGTAAAACTTTATCTAAAATTCAATTTGTTGATAAAAATTTAGCACAAGAGGGTAAGTTTACATCACAAACCCTTAGTTATAAATTAGCGCTCTAGGTGAAATGATTGAACTCCTAGCTGCACTTTCTGCTTCAGCCGCCGCCGGAATCAGAATAGCTTTACCCTTACTCTTTATTGGACTGTTACAGGGCGGCAATCTCTGGTCACAAGTGCCAATTTTATCTCAAATTTCCTCACCCGTCTTACTGGCGATTCTGACTAGTTGGTCATGTTTTGAGCTATTTGCTTCTAAAAAATTGATTGGTCAAAGATTCCTACAAATAATACAGCTTTTATTATCCCCGCTTGTAGGAGCAATTATGGGATTAGCCGTAGCTTCAGCAACAGCAACTCCCAGTTGGCTCATTGCCTTGATTGGGGGTATGCTCGCCTTAGTACTCCAACTAGTTCAGATTGGCTGGTTCTTTCGCTTGCGCGGCTTACCTCTGTGGGCAACTTTTATTCAAGATACACTGTGCATTGCATTAGTATTCTTTGCCTTTGATGCTCCTCGGCAAGGAGGATTAATAGCTTTAATTATGCTGTGGTTTGCAGTCGGTAGTGGTAAATACTGGTATCGTCGCTATAGGCGGTATACTCGCCAGAAGTACTATCAACCCGATTAGTCAGCGATCGCTCCCAATGCTAAGAGTGTATCTCGCTGGGCAGGCGTCAAACCAGTGGCACCTGTAATATTCATACCTTCATAAGGTCTGAGACTTTTGAGAATTTTTAGACACTTACCTTCTATTACATCCCAAAGCCGGATGGTTTGATCTTCACTGCTACTGGCAAGAAGGCGAGAATCGATAAAAGCTACTGCATAAATCCATCGCCTATGACCTTGAAGCACTTTCAAACACTCTCCAGTTTCCACATTCCAAATTCTAATCGTTTTGTCAGTACTAGCACTAGCAAGAAAATTACCATCAGAACTGTAAGCCACAGAAACGACAGCGCCAGAATGCCCGTGTAGGGTTGAAAGACACTTTACAGTCTCAACATCCCAGATTTTGATTGTTTTATCTTCACTACCACTTGCCAAGGTTTGTCCATCCGGACTAAACACAGCCGACCAAATTGCTGTAGTATGTCCAGTAAATATTTTGATGCACTGTCCTGTCTGCACATCCCAACCCCGAATTAAGAAATCTGCACCAGTACTAATCAAAAGCTTGCCATCGCGACTATAAATAGTTGAGACAGCAGCAGTATCATGTTGAAAAACTCGCAGACATTCTCCAGTCTGCACATCCCATATTCGTACTTGTTTATCACTACCACCACTAGTTAAGTACCCATCGGGACTAAAGGCAACTGAAAGCACCCAGCTTGTGTGTCCTCGCAAAATTTTTAGACATTCTCCAGTTTGAATATCCCAAATTCTCACCGTTTCATCAGAACTGCCGCTTGCCAAAGTTCTACCATCAGGGCTGAAAGCCACAAAGCGTACCCAGTTTGTATGTCCTTCTAAAGTTTTGATACACTTGCCAGTATTAATATCCCAAAGTTTAACTTTTTGGTCTTCGCTACCACTAGCTAAAATCGGAGAGTCACAAAGATGATTGTAGGGAGAGACGGCTAATGCCCAGATCCCGCTACCATATCCACTCAAGGTGCGGAAACACTTGCCTGTGCTAATATCCCAAAGTTTAATAGTTTGGTTATCATCACTGGCAATCAAATTTTTTCCATTCGGACTAAAAGCGAGCGATCGCAAAGTGTTGGTGTGTCCTTGTAAAGTTTTTAGACATTCTCCAGTGTGAATGTTCCACAGTCGAATCGTTGCATCACTACTACCACTGGCGATCGTATTACCATCTTGACTACAGACAACACACCAGACATGATTTTTATGACCTTGAAGTATGTGCAGACATTGACTCGTTGATACATCCCAAATCCTAACAGTACCATCTGCACTACCGCTCACCAGCAATTTACCATCTATGCTAAATGCTACAGACCAAACATCACGGCTGTGACCGTGCAAAGTTATCAAACATTCGCCAGTATTGACATTCCAGAGTTTAATTGTCTGGTCAATGCTCCCACTGGCTATAGTTTGACCATCTGGACTACAAGCAATAGAACAAATCCAATCGATATGTCCTTGCAGTGTTTTCAGACATTCTCCACTTTTTATATCCCACAGTTTGATAGTCCGGTCAATACTACCACTAGCAAGAATGGGATGATTATTACTTGAATTTGGCTGTTCAACCAAAGCAGCAGTCCAAACAAAGCTATTATGCCCGCTAAATACTTGCAAACATTCACCTGCAAGATTCCAATACTTGACAGTTTGATCATCGCTAGCACTAAATAATGTTTGACCATCAGCACTAAAGACAATTGCACGTACCCAACCTGCGTGCCCCTCCCAAGTCAAGCGTTGCTCTCCATCTGTGATTTGCCACAAAGAAATTTTGCCGTCAGTATCGCCAGTCGCCACCAGACTACCATCTGGGCTTACTGCTACGGTAAAGATGTAACTTAAATTGGCAGTAAACGTAGATTTTGCCAAATCCGCATGGGCAAAGTTAGTTTGGTGTAAGTTAATTCCTTTGCAATCAGCTTGCCAAATCGTTACCTCAGAAAAATCATGGTTACTTAAATTTATGTTTAGCTGACGAAGTAAATTAATAATATTTCCACCTACATATCCTGTTTCACTTGGTTTCTTGCCACGCAGTGATGCCAAAATTGCCATTAACTGAGATTCAATCCGGTTGGTACTTCCGAAAATAGACAGTAATTTTTGAATAACAGGGTTAAGAATCAGGTAGATTTGAATTTCTTTGATGTAATCTTTGGCTGTGGCTTTGATGAGTGCATGAGTTTTGAAGAGAGAAACACCCTGATTTTCAATTTCAATGCATACTCGCTGAATCAAGCAACTAGTCATGTACTCCATTAAGACAGGTTGTAGCGTAAACAAACCGCTGCCTTTTTCAATGAGCGATCGCCTCTCTAAAGCCTCTAGTGCTGCCATTAACTCAGCAGTGGAAGTAGAAGATAGTAAATCAGCCTGTAATTCTGTAAAACTCACTGGTTCGCGATTAATTGCTAACCAGTACATAACTTCTTGTTCTAAAGCTGACAAGCGCCGAAACTGCTGTTCGAGTAAATCCTGAATATCACCAAAGATAATTGTGCCTTGAGTAAGAAAACGGGAGATATCGCCATCAAATAAATCCCGAATAGTTGTTGCTACAATTTTCAGTGCCAATGGGTTACCAGCATAAGATTGGATTAATTTCTGCCAGTCATGATTTGAGCCATTAAAATTCCCTTTACAACTAAAGATAGCTTGTCCATCTGCAATTGATAAACCAGATAATTGTAAAGAACGAACAGGTAAATTTTCCCCTTCAAAAATGGCAATTTCTTTTGGCTTTTCTCGACTTGTTAGCACTAGGCAGCTTTGATGACGAAACTCACCAATGCGCTGAAAAAATTCTCCATAGCCTTCATATCCGGCTCGATATTTACCCGTTTTTCCTAGCTCATTACTTGTTAAAATTGTCTCTGCATTATCAAGAATGAGCAAGCAGCGATATTTTTGAAGATAGTTTAGCAGTCGAGAAAATTTTTCATCTAAAGATTCAGGTAATTCGCTTTCCTTTTGGTGAGAAAGAAATTGAATAATGTTAGTTAAAAGTGAATCAAGAGTTGGAGCATTCTGTAGAGAACGCCAAATAGTATACTCAAATTCTGTCTGAATTTTCTCACCTATTTTTACAGACAAAGAAGTCTTGCCAATTCCACCAATACCCAATAGCGCCACTAATCGGCAACGGTCTTGAATTATCCACTTTTCTAGAAGTTCTAGTTCTTGTGATCGTCCGTAAAATAAATAAACATCAACTGCTTTATCCCAGTCTTGATGTGTATTTGAGTCTAAATTTGGGTAGATTTTTTCTTTTACTTGATTATTAAAATGATGCAAACTCCATCTTCTCAAAACAGTACGAAAGTTATTTTTCGTAACTTTTACACCCATAATTTCTGAGATATTTTTCCAAAGTTGGAAGCCTACAAGTTTGACATAGTCAGCATCGTAACCTAAATTTTGAGCTATTTCAGGATAACTTTTTTGTTCCCAACACTGTCTAAATATGACTTCCTGTAAGTCATTTAATGCTGCGTTTTTTAGAAGACTTTCAATAATTTCTAAAGCCTCTTCAACATTCATGATTCGCAGGATTTTTTAAGTGTTTTAGTAAAAATGTAGTTTTTGTAGAGACGCGATTAATTGCACTCTACACCAACAATTATTGTCAAAAAGGAATACCCTTTCCAGATGTAAAGAGTATTATCCCTATTATTTTTTATAACTGATTGCTGGTTTTAATAACTAACACTAACTAAATTCTATAACTTTTAATAACTTTTAGTAACTGCAAAGCCTGGGCAAGTTTTTTAGGATGCAATCAGTTGTTGTGACTCAGAGAACAACAACTAAATCGTCAATTATCACTGTCATTATTTGAAAATATGACCACAACCTTACAAAGACGTACAAGTGCCAATGTCTGGGAACGCTTCTGTGAGTGGATTACCAGCACAGAAAATCGCCTATATATTGGTTGGTTTGGCGTGTTAATGATTCCTACCCTACTTACCGCCACCACCTGCTTTATCATCGCCTTTATCGCTGCTCCCCCCGTGGACATCGATGGAATCCGCGAGCCTGTGGCAGGTTCCTTGCTCTATGGCAACAATATCATCTCTGGTGCGGTTGTACCTTCTTCTAATGCGATCGGTTTGCACTTCTACCCAATTTGGGAAGCTGCATCCTTAGATGAGTGGCTCTACAACGGTGGGCCATACCAGCTAATTATCTTCCATTTCCTAATCGGTTGTTTCTGCTATCTCGGTCGTCAGTGGGAACTGAGCTATCGTTTGGGGATGCGTCCTTGGATCTGTGTAGCGTACAGCGCCCCCTTAGCTTCTGCTACTGCAGTATTTCTTATTTACCCCCTTGGACAAGGTTCTTTCAGTGATGGTATGCCCTTGGGTATTTCGGGAACCTTCAACTTTATGTTAGTGTTCCAAGCCGAACACAATATTTTGATGCACCCCTTCCACCAATTAGGAGTTGTAGGTGTATTTGGAGGTGCTTTAATTTCTGCGATGCACGGCTCTTTGGTAACCTCTACCCTAGTGCGTGAAACCAGTGAAACCGAATCAGCCAACTACGGCTATAAATTTGGTCAAGAAGAAGAAACCTACAATATTGTTGCTGCTCACGGCTACTTGGGAAGACTTTTTTGGCAATACGTTAGCTTCAGAAACTCTCGTTCATTGCACTTTGTTTTAGCCGCTTTACCTGTAATTGGTATCTGGTTTACCGCCTTGGGTATCAGCACAATGGCATTTAACCTCAACGGTTTTAACTTTAACCAATCCGTAATTGATTCTCAAGGACGTGTAATTAACACCTGGGCAGATATCATCAACCGTGCCAACCTGGGAATGGAAGTGATGCACGAGCGTAACGCTCATAATTTTCCTCTAGACTTGGCTGCTAAGGCTCCTGCAATCAACGCTTAGGTTTGTTTCAGATTTCGGTTGTTGTTCTATGAGTGCTTAATGAAATACAACCAATAATGGCGCTCCCAAAGGAGCGCTTTTTCTTTTATTTAGTCTTTTACACCTGACTACAAAATCCCAAGCATATGCAATAAACCATGTCCAGTAATTAATTCAATCATTAAGCCAATAAAACCAAGCATAGCAATACGACCATTCCAAACTTCTGCACTCGTAGTAATACCCCATTCCCAACGCTCTGGCGGATAGATTTTGACCTTTTTTTTCATTTGGTAGACTTGCGAAAGCTTAATACTAGGGGCTTTAAGGGCATCAACTACCAAGTCTGCTAGCGCTTTAATAAATACTGGATGGGTGTTGAGAGCTGGTACGCGACGGAAGTTATGAATTCCTGCTTCCTCTGCAATTTCTCGATACTCAAGGTCAATTTCTTCGAGTGTCTCGATATGTTCGGACACGAAACTTATAGGCACGACAACTAAGTCTTTTACGCCTTTTTCTGCTAGCTCTGGGATGGCATCTTCAGTATAGGGTTGCAGCCATTCTACAGGGCCAACACGACTTTGGTAAGCCAATGTATGAGCATTGGGTCGATTGAGTGTCTGCATAATTAAATAGGTGCATTCCTCAATTTCTTGCTGATAGGGATCGCCTGCTTCTTCAACATAACTTTTGGGAACTCCATGAGCGCTGAAAAATACATGAGCCTCATCTGGATTGGGCACTTGATCGAGTTCCTGAGCTATCAGTGCCGCCATTGCCTGGAGATATCCTGGTTGTTTGTACCAAGAGGGAATAACGGTGTATTCAATTCGCTGGAGCCTTGGATCTTCTTGCCAAATTTTCTCTAAAAGTCGAAAGCTCGAACCGCTTGTGCTGATAGAAAACTGGGGATACAGTGGTAAGATGACCAATTTTTCGATCCCGTCTTGGTTAAGGCGAGCGATCGCTTCTTCCGTATAGGGATGCCAGTAACGCATACCAATGTATATATTAGCTTCCTGTCCCAAAGCGTGCAGTTGTTCTTTTAGAGCTGCACCCTGCGCTTCGGTAATGCGTCGCAACGGGGAACCACCCCCAATTTTGCGGTAGTTTTCTTGAGATTTTTTGGTACGGCGTGAGGCAATAAACCAAGCTAGGGGTTTTTGCAACCAGGGAAAAGGTAGGCGAATGATTTCTGGATCAGAAAACAAGTTATATAAAAACGGTCCTACATCCTCTAATTTCTCCGGACCACCGAGATTGAGTAGTAATACGCCTACACGACCCATAGCAGTAACAATCCCCCAATCTTTTCAGCTTTTTTACTAATGTTAACAATAATATCTCGATCTAAATATATAAGTTAACGAAAAGGAAAGAAGTAATGGCAACTATTTTAAGAGATTGGAGTTACCGTTACTAGTAGCTTTACGATACTGTATCTCGTTTAGCAGCCCTAAGTGTTGCGGAGACGTAAAACTTCGCCAGCTAGCTTTGTATGACTTAACAATTAACTACAATTAACTCAGAAGGCAAAGAAATAGGCAATTAACAATCTAAGTCTAGTTGGGCAAACAGACTAATTTATTTTTAAAATACAAAAAA
>NZ_AJLN01000144.1 GCF_000317285.1 Chlorogloeopsis fritschii PCC 6912
TTGTTTTTGGAATTGGCGTTATTTACAACGCCAGTTTTTGAGTTGGGGATGTGCTCATTAGCATCATCCCGATTTCATGTGAGTTTTAGTAGTGGCAGCTAGCGATATTAACTTCTTGTTGACGAGATGCTAACTCTGCATTGTTAACAACAGTGCTATCAAAAGCAGCTTGACCTGTTTGATTCACTCTCTGAGCAGAGAATTGTCCACCAGAACCGCTGTAGCAATAACGTCCATCTTTGAGTTTGATTAGTTGTTGGTTGTTCTTCAACTCAGCATTGTTGATTACTTGGCTACCACCAAATGCTTTACCGTTTTGATCAACTTCTTGGACGTTGAACT
>NZ_AJLN01000145.1 GCF_000317285.1 Chlorogloeopsis fritschii PCC 6912
CATTAAGCTCTCCTATTTGGGAATATCGTTTTGGGGTATTTTTAGCGATCGCATTGCTTTTTATGAGTAAGACTAAGGCAATATCCCAAAGTTAAGCTCCCCATATAATTAGAAATAATCTTTATTGGCAACATTATCTTTTTACTCATACAATTTAGAACAGGCTTAGTTGTCTCTAACACCAAGTCTTTATATCCTTAAGTAGTTACTAGTTAGTTAACAACTCAGGATTGAATAGCGATCGCCAAATCACCAATGATGGTCAACAGAATAAATGATATCGCTTGGCAGGCACGTCGGGGTAGTGTTGCTGCGATTATTCAAGTTTTGAACGAAAGATTAGCAAATTCAGGCGTCAGAACCAGAGCTATTTTTGATGATGGCGTTTTGCAACTTCTTTGTGAGGCTAACACGGTAGATGAACTAGAGAAATCCACTCTAGTAAATCAAGTCCAGCAAATTCTTGAGTCAATAGCACCCCGTAATATTCGTAGAGTTAATATCAATAGTCGAATAGTACGAGAACAGCAATTGTTATGGTTAGAGGAAATCACTCGCGAACCAGAAAATCAACTGCTGTGGTCGGAAGAAATCATATTAGAACAACCTAATACTTTCCAACAATTAATTAGAGATTTTAGAGATAGAAAAGCTGAATTAGGAAATTCAAATTTACCTAAAACTCAATCTTCTCGTTCGATATTAATTAATAATAACTCGAAAAATTTAGCTTGGAGACGGCTATTATTTGCTCTAAGTATATGTTCATTTTTGCTTTTGTTAGGTTGGGTTGGTTACACTCTGCTAAATGGGAAATTTAAGCATAAAGTATTATCAACAACACAAAAATCTCCATATCCAGTAGCAAAAACTTCAAAGCCAGTAAATAATAACCAAGAAATATCTCAAACTCAGGATGCACCGAAAGAAGACATATTTGTAGAGGCAGTGCGAATTGCTAATCAAGCTTCGGCAGCTGGTAAAGTAGCCAAAAGCTCAACTCAATGGTTAGAAATAGCTGCTAATTGGCAAAGGGCTTCAGATTTAATGAGTCAGGTATTGCCCAATCACAGTCGTTATAAAGAAGCGCAAATTAGAACTAAGTTGTACCAGCAGTACAGTCAGGCAGCCCAGCAAGAGGCGGAGAAAAGTAAATCTTAGTTTTTTGTTAGATGATACAGTTGACATGGTAAGTCCTACTGCCTTTTATCGTAACCTGAAATCAAGATTACGCTTTTATTGTTAGGTTTCACTTTGCTCTACCATTGGAATTATTCTATTTTGCTTCAGAATCCCTTTTTTAAACGAACCGCAAAGAACGCAAAGAATACGAAGAAGAGGATGAAAAGGGGATAATCATTAGACTGTGGGCTAAATAATTGCAAGAAATCCTATTACTTCAAAACCAATTTTTTTACCATGTGGGAAATGCCCTTTTGGTGCATTTATCCCAAAACAAAGTTGCTCGTATAATAGTGGTATGTCATTCATACGCCAACCAACTTTGTTACTAAAATTTTCCCAAATTTCGTATTGGTAATCCTGGATGCCTCCTAAACTTTGATATATTTTCTTTTGTACACTAAAACCAAATAGATTTCGACTATATTCTAGCCACAATTTATCAATTATTAATAAATCCTCACGTGGAAAATTAGCAATATCTATTAGACGAAAATATCTCTCATAATCTCTATTTAATACTTTTAGCATTGCATAAGCAGTTAGTTCATCAGCCTCCTGCCAACAGCCTTCTTTGAGCAAAATTTCAAGTATTCGATAATCAAAGTTATTTGTAACAAGAGTGTTCTCTTGTAACATCTGAGGAACCATTTCTTTCGTTTGTCTTAAATTATTTTGTTTAAACTCATGGTTTATTTTCCGAAGAATGTCGTTCTGTCTGTCAATTAAATTTTGATAAGATTGACGTTCTTTGAATTCCATTCGCCATTTAAAAAAATCTAATACATCCAGTAACGGCTTCACTTGTTTCGACTCCTCATGTCCAGTTTTACACCAGGTTGCAAAGTGTTCGCAGTTATTAAAAATCAAATCATAATTGCATTCTCCTAATCTACTTTCTGCACGTATCATTACAAGGTTTGGCGAGTCACAATACTCATATGGCGATCTACAAATCTCTTTTCCTTGACTAAATTGTTGAATCGTAGTTCGGCAAATTATTCCTTCTGAATAATGAATGACTGTTTCGTCACCGCAATCAATACCGTGGTGGGTATATGATGGAATGCCCACCAAATTACAGTGAACGTAAATGTGATCTCCTCTTGCCATATATGGATAGCTTATTTATTACATTCTCTTTTATGTAATGATTCCCACATTGGCAACAACATTAACAATTTCTGAACTATTTATATTAAATTTAAAAATGTGCAGCATGATAATATTAGGTTGAGTCTCATTTCGCTCAACCCAAAATTATTGTTTCATTACTTTTGCCTACTTTCCATCTAACCCAGCATAATTCTGTAGAGACGTGACACAACCACATCTCTACAAATCATTCAAACCCAACCTAACTAAACACTCATCTCTAACATCCGCTGAATTGGGCGCAACGCCGCCAACCTTATCTCCTCTGACATAGTAATTTCCGGTGCACAGTTTTTCATCGCTAAATAAAGCTTTTCTAAGGTATTCAAACGCATAAAAGGACATTCATTGCAATTACAATTATTTATCGGCGGGGCAGGAATAAAATGCTTTTGAGGTGCTGCTTTTTGCATTTGGTGAATGATACCTGGCTCAGTAGCAACAATAAATTCTTGAGTTTGACTTTCTTGACAATACTTGAGTAATGCTGCTGTAGAACCAATAAAACTGGCATGGCGCAATACAGGAGGTTCGCATTCTGGGTGAGCGATCGCCTCTGCTTCTGGATGTGCTATTTTTAGCTGCACAATCTTTTTTTCCGAAAAGGTTTCATGCACAATGCAGCTACCTTGCCAAAGTACCAAATGTCTTCCTGTCTGTTCCATGACGTACCGCCCTAAATTGCGATCTGGGGCAAAAATAATCGGTACGTTCTCTGGTATTTGCTGCACAATTTTGACAGCATTGGAACTGGTGCAAATAATATCGCTCATGGCCTTAATTTCGGCCGAACAATTGATGTAAGAAACCACCAGATGATCTGGATGAGCGGCTTTAAAAGCTGCAAACTCCTTTGGAGGGCAACTGTCTGCTAAAGAACAACCAGCGCTCAAATCTGGTAGAAGTACCATTTTATCGGGGTTGAGAATCTTTGCCGTCTCTGCCATGAAGTGAACACCAGCAAAGACGATAACATCAGCATTGGTGTTTGCTGCCGCTTTTGCCAGTTGTAGTGAATCTCCAATAAAGTCTGCTATATCCTGGATATCCGGCTCTTGATAATAATGCGCCAGGATTACCGCATTCAGTTCTTGTTTCAGGCTCTTAATTGCTGCAAACAAATCCAGTGGTAAGGCACCTGGTTGGTTTTTGTCTCGTTGAACAAGTGCAGTTGTAAACACAGTTTAGCGTAGCTTAATCTTGCTAGTAATTGTCTTATCTAAGCAATTATAGTAGTTTTTACCAAAAATGACTGGTGATTCATACTCTCTGTGGTGGAGTTGTGTCAAAACCCTCGTAAATTGCCTAAGCTGGAAACATATGGCAAGGAAAGTGGCATGATCGTTCAGACAACTAATTCAAAAACCTTGAAAATCGCTGTAGTTGGAGATGTTCACGACCAATGGGAAGTCGAAGATGGCATGGCACTCAAGCATCTCGGTGTTGACTTAGTGCTGTTTGTAGGGGATTTTGGCAACGAGTCGGTAGAAGTGGTAAGAGCGATCGCCTCCCTTGAGATTCCCAAAGCAGCAGTGATGGGCAACCACGATGCTTGGTACACTGCTACGGAATGGGGACGGAAAAAGTGTCCCTACGACCGTTCCCAAGAAGACTGGGTACAGCAACAATTAGATTTATTGGGTGAAGCCCATGTTGGCTACGGAAAGCGGGATTTTCCCGCTTTCAATTTGACGGTAGTGGGGGGACGTCCTTTTAGCTGGGGTGGCCCGGAGTGGAAATTTGCCGATATCTGCAAGCAAAGGTATGGTGTGAGCGATCTTGATGAGTCAGCTGCCCAGATTTTTCAAGCCGTCAAAAGTGCTGCTTATGAGACGATTATTTTTGTCGGTCATAATGGCCCTTCGGGATTAGGCGATCGCCCAGAAGATCCGTGTGGTAAAGACTGGCATCCTATTGGTGGCGATTATGGCGATCCAGATTTAGCAGAGGCAATTTCCCTGACTCTCAATGCTGGTAAAACTATTCCTTTGGTGACATTCGGTCATATGCACCATACTTTGCGGCACACAAAGAAAATGCTGCGCAAGCGGGTGTTTAGAAGTCCAGAAGGCATTATTTACTTAAATGCGGCGAGTGTACCCAGGATTATAGAAAATGGCGGTGAAAAGCTGCGGAATTTCTCAATTGTTCTGCTAGAAGATGGTGTAGTTGCTCAGACGTCCTGCGTTTGGATTGGAAATAACTTTAAGGTTGCCTCTGAGGAAATTTTGTATGAGCGATCGCGTTCAGTAGTGCAATCTGCATGAGTAATGAGTTATAATTTTTTACTGGTCAGCTTTGTTAGCTGACCGATTTATTGGAGAGGTGGCAGAGTGGTCGAATGCGCTCGACTTGAAATCGAGTGATGTGAAAGCATCCGTGGGTTCGAATCCCACCCTCTCCGTTAAGGAATTAAAAATGAAAAATTAAAAATTAAAAATTGGGAGAACGGCTTTAGTTGGAGTCTTTGGTGGAGATGACAATGGCACCAAGAATCCGTGTCAATTCTTCAGCTTCGGTTTGGAGTTGACTAATTTTTTCTTGAGGTACTATTTCGGACGCAACGAGTAATCTTAGCCAATAGCGAGTTTCACGTGATTCTTTGAGCGCAATCATCATTTTGCCAATAAAATCTGCTTTACTTTGTGCAGCTTGCGCCTCTTCTACATTAGCTCCAATTGATGTGCCTGACCTTAACAACTGTTGAGCAAGAGTTCGTGCTACTCCTGGTTTATCATCTAAAAACTGGCACAATTTGACTATGCGAATTGAGAAAGTAAAAGTGCGATCGCAAATATCTTTTTCCAGATAGAAGTTAAGTATATTTTGTATCATTAATCTACTTTTAGCTGTCTTATCAACTTCTACTAAATGTTTAAATTTTATTTGGTAACAGCAAAGTATTTTCAATATGCTAGAAACACTAATCCCTTTGGTTGTAAATAAGTCTCTTGTAATTGTTGTTGGGTTTCTGCTAGAAAAATTCTGGGCTTGGGTACTGAGTGATAAAAATATTAAATATGCCAGCCATTATCTGAAAATACAGATTCTCGTACTCTATCTTGATTGGGTTTTGCGAAAAACACCGCTCAAATCTTTACCTGAGAAAGCAGAAGATCATGAATGAGAAACCAATGGAAAACGATCGCACTCACAAATCAAAAGCGATCGCCCTCCTTCACCTTCCTCGCTCCAACTTTCAACCTTTGAACTCAAAAGTTGCTGCTCAGAAGACGACACTTCAAGCTTTTTACTTAAAAATTGAGCTTTAGAACTCGAAACGTCGAGCTTTTTACTTAAACTTCCAACTTCTGAACTTCAACTTTGCACCTTTCAAGTACAATTGTTCAACTAGTTGCTACGATGCTGTGTCTTGAGGTTTCATCGTTTATTCCTGAGACTTCGCCTTGCAAGAGTTGCGGATAAACCTTTGTCCAATTTCCCTAACTTGTGATTTAAGAAGAAACCATCACAGCTTGTCTAACCTTGTGCCAAATTAACCCGGCAACAATCAACCCCAAACCTACTTGCCAAATCGAAGACTCTACCCAAAAAGCCAAGAAAAGACAAGACAAAAGACCAAAAATCGCTACCCATTTAGGATACAATCGCTCTTGGGGACTGAGTCTTAAAGAAGCCAAGTTAGTAATTGCATAGTAAATTAAGACACTAAAGGCACTAAAAGACCACGTTGTTTTGACATTACCCAATAAAACTAGTAGGGCGATCGCTATCCCCACAGCAATTACAGCCCAGTAGGGAGTAGTTTGCTCTTGGTTCAGACGCGCTAAAAATTTCGGAGCATCGTTACGACGTCCCATTGCCAGTAGCACGCGGGATAAACCGAGAATCAAGTTTAGCAGCACGCCTAACATTGCTGTGATTGCACCAATTGTTAAGACAAAAGCACCACCCGTACCAGCAATAGTGCGGACTGCAACTTCCAAAGGCGCTGCCCTAGTTTGCCCAGTAGCACCAGCCAAAACATCTACCCCTACAGCCCCAATCGCTACTGCTGCCACTGCCATATAAAGCAACATTGTCAGCAAAAGACAAACTATCATTGCTTTGGGAATTGTCTCTCTGGGCGATCGCGCTTCTTCTCCTAAGGTGGCTATGCGACCATAACCTGTATAAGCTACAAACATCAAAGCGCTTGCATGGAGTATCGTTGCCGGAGAGCCTGTAAAAAAGGGCGTAAAATTGTCAGTTCCTACTTGAACAGCACGGGGCAGGCAGGCAAGAACAAAAAATCCCAAAGATAGTAGCGTGACTGAGACGATCGCAATATTGGCAAAATTGGAACGGCGGATACCATTTAAAACAATTAGCGTCATTACTGCTACAGCCAAAAGAGCACCAGGAACAACCCAGCCAGAACTTACTCCCAAAAGATTTAGCAAGTATCCAGCAAATCCTAAAGCAGCGGTTGCAGCTGAGGCAGACTTTGCTACTAAAAACATCCAACCAGCCGTGAAGCCAAAAGCGGGAGTGAGATACCTGTAACCATATTCATAACTACCACCACTGAGAGGATGGTTTGCAGCCAATTGAGCGCTACTCAATCCATTACAAGTGGCAACGATTGCCCCAATCGCTACTGCTATAATCACCGCAGGCCCGGCTATTCCAGCCGCAATACCGATACTGACAAATACGCCTGTACCAACAATCGAACCTAACCCCATCAGGGTTGCACCAAAAACCCCTAACTCTCGTTTCAGTTGGGGCTGTGGGTTGGTTACAGCCATATTTTATCTCCCTGTTGTGATTGCAATATTTTCATGTTGTTCAAATTGACTTCTGCTTTAAACCAGGCTTTTATTTGTTGTCTTGGGGGAAAGGTATTTATCTTTGTCAGTATTATTTTACTGATAACGCAACTAAATGAATTAGCAGTTTTAGGATTTAAATTTTGTCTAAATTTGAATTAATTAAATCTTAGGACTTTCTTTGCTAATTCTTAATATTTACTCTAAGTTATTCTGTAATTTGTTAAATTTATAGTTTTTCTTGAATTTGTCTAATTACTTTGTAAGAAGATAAATAGAGACTTGGACAAAATATAAGTGTAGTACTTGTATGAGAGTGAGCGTAATAATACCGTCTTTCAATGCGGCTGATACTATCGCTATTCAACTGGAAGCACTTGCTAATCAACAATGGTCGCAGCCTTGGGAAGTTATTATTTCTGATAACGGCTCGACTGACAATTCAATGCCGATAGTAGAACAGTACAAGACACGGATACCTAATCTTCTCACAATTGACTCATCCGATCGCAAAGGCCCAGGACACGCTCGTAATATGGGTGCAAAGGCTGCGAAAGGAGATGCACTACTATTTATCGATGCCGATGACGAAGTTGCTCCTGGATGGTTGGCAGCGATGGGTGAGGCACTTACCAAATATGATTTTGTTGCTGGGCGACACGAATTGAAGAAGCTCAACGAACCTGAGATTCTCAGGTGGTATGAGTTGGAAAATAATACGGGGGCAGTTGTGGAAAGTCAATACCTGCCATTTGCAGGTGCAGGTAACCTGGGAGTTAAGCGTTCTCTGCACAATGCAATTGGCGGTTTTGATGGAGCCTTGCTTCTGGCTGAAGATGTTGACTACTGCTGGAGAATTCAACAAACAGGAACAAAACTTCGCTACGTGCCAGAGGCGATCGCTCATATCCGGTTGCGCACGAGTCTCATTGATGCATACAAAAAAGCCTGGAAGATGGGTACTTGCGAGGCGTTACTGTATAAAAAGCATCGTCCGCTTGGTATGCCTCAAATGATGACATGGAAAACCTTTATAAAAACAGCAGTAATTCTTACTTTTCAAATGGTGTGTTTGCAAATTCGCGATCAAGAAAGTTTAGCTAGGTGGTTGATGAGTTTTGCTTGGCGGGCGGGGCAGTTGCAAGGTTGTATTAAGTATCGATATTTACCAATCTAGTAAAAGTTTTTGATAAAAAAGAACTAGAATATTGGGCGAAATTGGCGAAGTATTTTGACTGAAAATCACGGATGCGATCGCCTGTTAAAATTGAGTTCTTTATCTTTAGATGCAACCTAATTATGCCTCTGCAAATAATTTATTCTCGAATACTAGGAAAGCTGGAAAATGTTTGGCAACTAATTCAAGCTGAAATATTATTTCGCTGGATCTTACCTGCTAAAAGTCAACTACTACCAGTAAGTCAAAAACCAGCAATGGTATTTGCTCCCCATCAAGATGATGAAACCTTTGGTTGTGGCGGCATGATTGCTCTTAAACGCGAGCTTGGAGTTCCTGTTAAAGTTGTTTTTTTGACTGATGGACACAAATCATACTTTCAAATCAAACCAGAGGATATTGTTCAAGTTCGTAAACAAGAGGCTACAAGCGCACTCAATATATTGGGAGTTGAATCACCAGAAGACATATATTTTATCGATCAACCAGATGGCGAATTACGTCATATTTCTAGCGAGCAACAATTAGATACTATCAATCAGCTAGTTCAGCTTTTAAAGTCTTTTCAGCCAGCGGAAGTCTACGTTCCTCATCAAAAAGATAAGCATCCGGATCATGAGGCTACTTATGATTTAGTTCAAGCTGC
The DNA here is from genome assembly GCF_000317285.1 of Chlorogloeopsis fritschii PCC 6912. GTDB lineage: Bacteria > Cyanobacteriota > Cyanobacteriia > Cyanobacteriales > Nostocaceae > Chlorogloeopsis > Chlorogloeopsis fritschii. Next base: position 8,933 of record NZ_AJLN01000145.1, read on the forward strand.
ACTTAAAGAATCTGGAATTCAAGCTCAAGTCTTCCAATATCCAATCTGGTTATTTTGGAAGATGCCACCACTTTTTAGGGTAAACTTACAACCTTTAGGTCAGTCTTATAAATTATCTATCAAGTCTGTTTTCAATAAAAAACAACAAGCAATCCAAGTATATGGTTCTCAACGCCATACCTTGCCTTTTAGCTTTATGAGACGATTTTTCTTACCTTCTGAAATCTTCTTTCAGCAAGAGAATTAATATTTTCCCCGCTCAAGAATTTTCCAGTAAAGTTTTTTATACTCTAAAATAGAGCGATTTACGTGTATGAAAATCTCATGAATATTAGCGTAATCATACCGTGCTTTAATGCGGCTGACACTATTGCTATTCAACTAGAGGCACTTGCTAATCAACAATGGTCACAGCCTTGGGAAGTTATTATTTCTGATAACGGCTCAACTGATAATTCAGTGTCAATTGTAGAGCAGTATCAGACACGCATACCTAATCTTCGCATTATTGATTCATCCGATCGCCAAGGAGCAGGGCACGCTCGCAACGTTGCTGCAAAAGTTGCCAAAGGAGATTCACTACTATTTATTGATGCCGATGATGAAGTTGCTCCTGGATGGTTGGCAGCGATGGGTGAAGCACTTAGCAAATATGATTTCGTTGCTGGCTACGATGATTACAATAAGTTAAACGATCCTTGGATAGTTAAGTGCTATCAATATGAAAATGGTACTGGAGTAATTGAAAATACATATTATCTGCCATTTGCGGGTAGCGGTAATTTAGGTATTAAGCGCTCACTTCACGATGCCATTGGTGGTTTTGATGAAACGCTATACCAAAGCGAAGATGTAGACTATTGCTGGAGAGCACAATATACAGGAGCTAAACTTCAATACGTGCCAGAGGCGATCGCTCATATCCGGTTGCGCGATACTCTAGCGAGTGTATATCATCGCAGTTGGGCTGTGGGTAAAGGAGGAATATTGGTGTATAAAAAGCATAGACCGCTTGGTATGCCTCAACTAGTAACATGGAAAACCTTAATCAAAACAGCGATAATTCTTACTTTTCAAGTGTTGCGTTTGCAAATCCGTGACAAGGAAAGTTTAGGCAGGTGGTTAATGAGTTTTGCTTGGCGTGCAGGGCAATTGTGGGGTTGTATCAAGTATGGTTATTTGCCAGTTTAGACGTTACTAATTGAACGCAGATTTAAGCGATCGCTTTTCAAATATTCAAGAAAGGGCGTTGCTGATTTAGGCTATGAAAATAATTTTTCGTAATGCCAAAACCCTGCCCAGACGCGATATATCGCGTCTCTACACATCAAATTCATACCGCGATTCAGCAACGCCCAAGAAAGCTAGGGTAACGAGAGGTAATATCATCCCTAAGCTTTGATAAATTGACACCAACTGTAAGGTGGGCACTGTCCACAACCTAGAAATAATGGTTTGAGGAAAATTAGACAGTGCCTACCCTACGAAAACTGCTAGGTTAACGAGAGGTAAAACTACTATCACTTCTAAGCTTTTATAAATTGACACCAATCTATTTGATTGGTGTCAGCGCTTTTAGGAAAGAAAATGTCTTAAGCTTCGACTTTTACACCCCGCCAGAAGGCAACATAACCCTCAATATTCTTAGCTTTTTCCTTGGCGCTGGGATAGTACCAAGCAGCGTCTTTATTCACTTGTCCATCTACTTCGATACTGTAGTAGCTAGCAACACCTTTCCAAGGACAAGTGGTGTGAGTGTCACTATCTTTGAAGTACTCTTTGTGAATAGAGTCAGGAGGAAAGTAATGGTTACCTTCCACGACTACAGTATTCTCGCTTTCGGCTAAAGTTGCGTCATTCCAAATTGCTTTCGGCATAAGTGATTTTACGAGTAAACTGTACACATAACATTTTGACACTTCCAAAGCTTGCAGGACATTGCCCAGAAATTAATGCCATCAATAAATTCGAGGGAGCGATTTGTTTTATTGGCGATACCATACCAAACCACAACACCCTCAAATTCTTTGCACCTAGCCAGGCGATCGCTGAAATTTTAGAATGGGTGCAGTGTAGTTGATTGTATTTATCCGTTGGTAGCGACAACTTTTGCATTTGTTATCAACACAGAAGCTGTCGTTACCACAACTTATTCATTCGTTACCACAGCTTATCCATTTGTTACCACACGATTCGTGTCGTTACTACATGATTGGTGTGGTAACCAACGCTTGTCTAGTTGTGGCAAATGCTTATGTCTTCGTTACCACAGCTTAAGCAAAACTTATGAATGATGATGCCTAGCAAATTATATTTTTAGATTCATGTCTTTCTCTCCAAAAATGGATTCACAATTTGTAAAGTATTTTGGAGAATTAATCCATCTTGCATATCTTTTGAGTAAAGAATACTTGCTTTCCCTAGAACGGCACTGGCAACGATGAGGCTATCCCAAAATGAAAGCAAGTAGCGATCGCGCAATTTGACTGCATACTGAAGCGTTTCTAGGGAGACAGGCAAGATTTCACAGCCTTCTGCAAATTCTTCAATATATTTTAATTCACGCAGAGGCGCGGAGGCGCAGAGAGTAAGTAGCAAATCATTTGTGCTTTTATAATCATTGGTATCAACTAATCACGCAGAATGCCCCAAAAAAAGCGATCGCTATGTCTCAATCTCCCAATTTAGAAAAAGCGCTCAAATATCACTTTGGTTACGATAACTTTCGCTCTGGACAAAGGCAAGTTATCGAAGATGCGCTCTCTAATCGGGATCTACTTATTATCATGCCGACTGGTGGTGGCAAATCACTGTGCTTTCAGCTACCAGCATTAATCAAAAAAGGTCTAACTGTGGTAGTGTCGCCTTTAATCGCCTTAATGCAAGATCAGGTGGAAGCACTGCGAAAAAATGGGATTGCGGCAACGTTTCTCAATAGCAGTCTTAACTCTTATCAGACGCGATCGCGTGAACAATACATCCTTGGCGGTAAAGTTAAATTACTCTATGTTGCTCCCGAACGTCTCCTCAGTGAAAGATTTCTGCCATTTCTCGATTTAGTACATCATCAAGTCGGTATTTCTGCCATTGCCATCGATGAAGCGCACTGTGTTTCCGAGTGGGGGCATGACTTTCGCCCAGAATACCGCCAGTTAATTTCGCTACGCAAACGTTACCCTGATATTCCCGTTTGGGCACTCACTGCCACAGCAACCGATCGCGTTCGTATTGATATTATCCAACAATTAGGATTGAAAGAAGCTAGCATTCACATCGCTAGCTTTAATCGTCAGAATCTTTACTACGAAGTCCGTACTAAAAAAAAGAATTCATACGCCGAACTTTTGGAACTGATCCGCGAGACAGAAGGTTCGGGAATTATTTATTGCTTGACGCGCAAAAAAGTTGATGAACTCACTTTTAAACTTCAGCATGATAAAGTTTCAGTTCTACCCTACCATGCCGGTTTAACAGACGAAGAACGCAGCCAAAATCAAACTCGGTTCATTCGCGATGATGTGCGCGTGATGGTGGCAACTATTGCTTTTGGTATGGGAATTAATAAACCGGATGTGCGGTTTGTGATTCACTTTGATATTCCCCGTAATTTAGAAAGTTATTATCAAGAATCTGGCAGGGCAGGTAGAGATGGAGAAGCTTCCCGCTGTACGCTTTTCTATAGCTACGGCGATGTCAAAACAATTGAGTATCTCATTAGTCAAAAAAGCGATCCGCAAGAACAATTAATTGCCAAACAACAATTGCGGCAAATGATAGATTACGCAGAAGGTACAGACTGCCGCCGTACTATTCAACTCAGTTATTTTGGCGAACGATTTACAGGTAATTGTAGTAATTGTGACAACTGCCGTCACCCCAAACCTGTGGAAGATTGGACAGTGGAAGCAATGAAATTTTTATCTTGTGTGGCGCGTTGTAAAGAAAAATTTGGCATGGGCCATATTATAGATGTATTGCGGGGAGCGAAAACTCAAAAAATTAGCCAATACGAACACGATAAACTTTCTACTTACGGTATTGGTAAAGATAGAGGTATAGAAGAGTGGCGCTTGCTCGGACGTTCTCTTTTGCATCAAGGCTTATTAGAACAAACTAGCGACGGTTATGCTGTCTTGAAACTCAATTCTTTGAGTTGGGAAGTGATGCGACGACAGCGGCAAGTATCTATTGCCGTTCCCATATTACAAAAAATTACCTGGAATGAAGAAACTACGAAAGCAACAGAGGCAGAAATGCTATTACAAAAGTTGCGATCGCTTCGTAAAAAACTTGCTGATGAACAATCTGTGCCACCTTACGTAATTTTCGCCGATTCTACTTTAAAGTTAATGGCACAGACCAAACCTCAAACGAAAGAAGCATTCGGCAAGCTTTCAGGTGTAGGTAGTCATAAACTTAGCCAGTATGGTGAAAAGTTTATTGCTGAAATTCGCAACTACTGCCAAGAATCTGGCTTAAAAGAACAGCAAACCAATGCTGGCGATTTGCTTGACTTACCTTCAACTACAGAATTACAAACATTACAATTGTATCAACAAGGCTTAAGTATTTCTGAAATTGCTAAAAAACGCAACCTCCGTCCAACAACAATCATCCGCCATCTTTGCGATTTAATTGAGAAAAACCAATCAATAGATATAAATCAATTGGTTCCTCTACAAAAGCAGCAAAAAATTTGGCAAGTTTTCGACACTCTTGGAGATATTTCTCTGACTCCTATTAAAGAGTATTTGGGTGAAAGCTATAGTTTTGATGAAATCCGATTAGTCAGAGGTAAATGGCGACAGAAAAGCCGCAAGTAATACTATAAATAACCCCACCCGCACTAAAGTAATATCCCCAACTTCTACCCTCTGCTACCCTACGGGTGTTTACAAGAAGTCGGAGATCTGTGTTTTTAGAATTTGTTATTAAGGGTAGCTAGGTACTTCTTTGCCAGTCTCTTGTGGCGCTGAGACATTTGGCACAGGTTCAGTAGCTTTACTTTTAGCTACCGTCATCATTGATAAAAACTTGGGGAAGGCAAGACATACAACAGTACTAACAAGCGTTAGTAATAAACCATCAATCAAACACATATGCAATCCCCCTTCCAAAAACTGTGTCTATCTATCTATTTTTAAACTAAAACTTTGATAATAGTAAAAACCAAACTTTTGAATTTCTTTTAGGTTATATAAGCTATATTTAATATTTAGTTTTGTATCAATATCGAGGATTTCTGAGTGATTCTAAAACTAGAAAAATTAGTGTAAATTTGTGTCGAGCGTCGTTCCTATCTTGCCATAATACATATAAAAAAACAACGTTAATGTTTATTGGAATAATTAATCATATCCATAGACAGTTTGGAATAATAGAATTAAAGGACTCAAAAGCCCGACTTCTTTAAAGAAATCGGGCTTATTAGCTTTCACGAATGATTGAAGTACAAAGCTATGTTTAGTTCGTGTTCTATTCACTTATCCATTTGCAGAGCATTTGCTACAGAAATGAGGGCTAAATTTACATGACGGGCTACCTGTCAACGCGTAAGATGTGCAATAAGGAAAGGTAGTGATTTTGTATCTGGCTTTTTGCGAAGCGGAAGTAGCCTTTACCAATTTAGTTCCTTTGGCTTTTGGATTAAGGATGTGACTTAGAAGCCTGGGAAACATCATGCAAGCCACAGTACTGGTGGTTGTCAGCAATACTGAATCTATCCAATCCATAGATAATCACCTCTTTTGCGTCATAGGCGTCTACTGCTTTTAGTTGATTAGGACTTACGCAAAATCTCTCTAAAATCCTCTTGACTCTGTTTTCTCTACGTTCTCTGCGGTTTATTATTCCATAACTCGTGCGTAAGTCCTGTTGAAAACAAAATTCACATAACTAACTAAAGATAAAGTTATTATTACATTTTTTCTATACTATTTAATCATACTATAGATTTCTTTATATATTTACACTAATAATGCAAATTTTATTTAGGAAAAAGGAATTTTATCCATTGAGGTTGGTTATTTTAGCTGTATGGCAACAACATTAGCTGTAAAAATAATTCATTAATTACTTAGGGTTATGATGTTATGTTAAAAACTTCTGTGGAAAATTCTTTTCTTGCCAACATTAGTGAACGAGAACGACAAATCATCAAGCGTTTACCTGATTACTCAAACGTTGAGTCTTTACCAGAAATTTGGCCTTTAGCAGCACAAAAATTTGGTAATACTGTTGCCCTACGCGATCCTCATGCTCAAAGCGAGGTAGTCCTGACTTATACTCAGCTATCTCAACAAATTCAACAATTTGCGGCGGGTTTGCAGGCGTTGGGAGTTAAAGCAGGCGATCGCATCTCCCTAATTTCTGATAACAGCCCGCGTTGGTTTATTGCCGATCAGGGCATGATGACTGCTGGAGCGGTGAATGCAGTGCGTAGCTCTCAAGCAGAACGGGAAGAACTGCTATACATCTTGGCAAATAGCGGCAGCACAACCCTGGTAGTAGAAGATTTGAAGACATTCCAGAAGTTGCGGGAACGTCTTGAGGATCTACCAATTCAATTAGTCATTTTACTTTCGGATGAAGCTCCACCAGAAGCAGAAACTTTGAAAGTTTACTCTTTTCCACAATTGATGGAAATTGGGGCACAACATACTCTAGAGCCAGTTCAACAAACTCGCAACCAACTGGCAACATTAATTTATACTTCCGGAACTACAGGCAAGCCCAAAGGTGTGATGCTCAGTCATGGTAACTTGTTGCATCAAGTGACGACGTTAGGGGCAATAGTGCAACCGCAACCAGGAGACATGGTTCTCAGTATTCTCCCCACTTGGCACAGTTACGAACGTAGCGCTGAATATTTCTTACTATCTTTAGGTTGTACGCAGGTGTATACTAACCTGCGCTCGATCAAGCAGGATTTAAAAAAATTTAAACCTCATTACATCATCGCTGTACCGCGCCTTTTGGAATCTATTTACGAAGGAGTGCAAAAACAGTTTCGCGAACAACCCGCTTCTCGGCAACGCCTGATTAATTTCTTTTTTGGTATTAGTGAAAAATATATCAAACTGCGGCGGACTGTCGAGGATTTGGATTTACTCCATCTCAATCCTTCCTTTGCGGAGCGGTTAGCTGCTGTTATGCAAGCTGCTGCTTTAGAACCTCTTCACCTTTTGGGAGAACGATTAGTTTACAAAAAAGTTAAGGAAGCAACCGGGGGAAGAATCAAGCAAATGATTAGCGGTGGTGGTGCGCTTCCCAAGCATATCGACGACTTTTTTGAGATTATTGGAGTTGAGATTTTAGTTGGCTACGGATTAACAGAAACTTCACCCGTCACCCATGCACGACGGTATTGGCGAAATTTACGTGGTTCGGCTGGGCAACCAATACCAGCTACAGAAGTCAAAATTGTCAATCCTGAAACTCGTCAACCTCTACCAACAGGAGAACGAGGATTAGTTTTGCTAAAGGGGCCGCAAATTATGCAAGGTTATTATCAAAACCCTGAAGCAACAGCCAAAGCCATCGATCCTGAAGGTTGGTTTGATAGTGGTGACTTGGGCTGGGTGACACCGCAAAACGACTTGATTCTAACCGGACGAGCCAAAGATACGATTGTATTAACAAATGGGGAGAATATCGAGCCACAACCGATTGAGGATGCTTGTGTGCGATCGCCCTACATCGATCAGATTATGCTTGTCGGGCAAGATCAAAAAAGTTTGGGTGCTTTGATTGTCCCCAATCTAGAAGCTCTGGAGAAATGGGCCGAAAGTCAAAATCTCCAACTCTGTATAGAAGATAAAATTGTGACTTCAGGCACCAGTCAAACAATAAATCTGGAGAGTAAAATAATCCAGGATTTATTTAGGCAAGAATTGAATCGGGAAGTGCAAAATCGCCCCGGCTATAGACCAGACGATCGCATCGGCCCATTCAAGCTAATTCTGGAGCCGTTTTCAGTTGAAAATGGCATGATGACACAAAAGCTAAGTATTAAGCGTCATGTCGTGATGGAACATTATCGCGATATCATTAACGGAATGTTTGCCTAGTCAATCCACTGCAAACTTTAAAAGTCAACTTCAACCCTTTATGGATGTCTCCAAGCCTCAACTGCTTCTAAAACGCGTCGTCAACGTTAAAGCCATTGTCACTCCCCTATGGAAAGAGGAAGTGCAGCAGCAATTGCAAGCGCAAATCAACCAAACCGATCAGCAATTGCAACAGTTGGACATCCAAGGACAGCGAGCGGTTGCAGAAATTCAAAAACAAAGCCTGCAACCGCCTGGGCCTCAAACTCTCCAACAAATTGAGAATATTCAATTCCAAGTCAATCAAAAGAAAAGCGAACTGCTAGAGCAGAAAAACCAAAGTCTGCAAAACCTACAGCAAGTACAGCTTTTAGAGTTAGACCAAGAAGTCAACCAATTTCAGATGGAAGGCTTTTTCCGGATTGAACCGGGGGATAACTTAATTAGTAAAATGCAAGTCGAAATCGTGCTGCGCGATGGCGTTGTAGAAGAAATTCGCGGGGATATTTGAGGAACAGGAAAAGTAATCAGGGAACAGGGAACAGTATGTTTGTCTTTCTATTGATAACTGATAACTGATAACTGATGACTGTGAATTGAAAACTCCTCACATCACACTTGGTCACTCCTCACTGTTTGCTTCTTGCTACTCTTACTTTGGGCTGCTATCGGCAAACAGCCATAGCTAGCTTCTGGTTGCCTTGATTTACAAAACATTTTTCTTGAGAGCCAGCCCAAGTAATTTGCCACAAAGGTGGTGAGCTAGCAAGTAGCGATCGCCCAAAACTTGATAATTCGACTCGATACTTCACTGCATTTCTAGCATTCTTGTTGTCTTTGGTTTGGTGGATAATCGTCACCAATGCCTGATTCGGTTGCGGATAAGATACCTCTACTTTGCGGGTTCCTCGTTCTGATTCCACTATGTCAAAAGCATCAAGGGCGAGGGCAGCAGGATCGCTGCCTTGAAGAACCGACTTGATGCTATCGAGAGGTATTGTTTTATAGTTAGCCCGCTCTGGATTTGCCACTAGTTCTTGGGCTGAGACAGCAGCAGAAAGATGCTGCCGTTGCCCATTGACAGAAAGCTGTATAGGTTGCTGGCGGTTAGTTATGTAAACTCCGGCAGCGGTGGCAAAGATACTGAGTACCAGAATGGCCAAAATCTTCGACTTTGCCGACATAAAAACTTAAAAAGCACTTTCCAACAGTTTAGTGATCAATTTTGAATTTTAGTTTGCGGAATCGCTAGATTTCCTCTTGCTTTCGAGTAAATGTTTCCATCACAGCAGTCGTGATTCAGAAATACAAATTAATAGACCATCCGATAATAGAATTGTTCCTCTCGTCTCACCTCAAGCTACAATTCGATCTGAAAAAAGCTGTTAAAGTCCAAAAATTATCGATTCGCCAAACTCCCTATGAGCATTCACGAAGTATTCATGCCGGCGCTTAGTTCCACCATGACCGAAGGTAAAATTGTCTCCTGGGTAAAATCTCCCGGCGACAAAGTGGAAAAAGGCGAAACAGTGGTGGTTGTTGAGTCGGATAAGGCAGACATGGATGTGGAATCCTTTTATGAAGGATATCTAGCTCATATCCTAGTGCAAGCTGGTGAATCCGCCTCCGTGGGAGCTGCGATCGCTCTGTTGGCAGAAACCGAAGCCGAAATTGAAACAGCTAAGGCTCAAGCCCAAGGCGCTGGCACTGCCAAATCCCAAACTACCGCAGCCACTGCTCCCGGACAAATGGCAGATACAGCCGCAGTAGCAACAGCCACAGTAGCAACTCAAAATGGAAATGGCTCTAACAACCGTTCTGGTAGGACTGTAGCCTCACCCCGCGCCCGCAAATTAGCTAAGGAATTAAAGGTTGATTTGACTGGTATTTCTGGCAGTGGCCCTCACGGTCGCATTATCGCCGAAGATGTAGAAGCAGCAGCTGGCAAAGTTAGTACCCAACCTGCTACGGCTACCCCTATTACACCAGCAGTGGCTCCAGTCACACCATCCCCAGTTGCCCAACCAACACCTGCTCCTACACCAGCTGTCGCTGCCGTGTCTGGACAAGTGGTGCCTTTAACAACCTTACAAAATGCTGTAGCGCGGAATATGGTTGCTAGCCTCTCCGTGCCCGTAATTCATGTCGGTTACAATATTACAACTGATGCGCTAGACCAGCTTTATAAACAAATTAAATCTAAAGGCGTGACAATGACGGCGCTATTAGCAAAAGCTGTGGCGGTGACATTGCAAAAACATCCACTCATTAACGCTAACTATTCTGACCAAGGAATTGTCTATCCTGCTAGCATCAATGTTGCTGTAGCCGTAGCAATGGATGATGGAGGCTTGATTACACCTGTTCTGCAAAATGCGGATCAGTTAGATATTTACTCACTTTCCCGCACTTGGAAATCTTTGGTTGAACGCGCCAGAGCCAAAAAGCTACAGCCAGAAGAGTACAGTACTGGCACATTTACAGTATCGAATTTAGGGATGTTTGGCGTAGACAGATTTGATGCAATTTTACCGCCCGGACAAGGTTCAATCTTGGCAGTTGGAGCATCTCGCCCGCAAGTGGTGGCAACAACCGATGGGATGTTTGGTGTTAAGCAGCAAATGCAGGTGAATATTACCTGCGATCACCGCATTATTTATGGTGCCCATGCTGCGGCGTTCTTGCAAGATTTGGCGAAGTTAATTGAGACTAATCCTCAATCTCTGACAATGTAAATTAATAATTCTTATGTGAGAATTCAAATTGAAACTTGGGGTTTAATACTCCAAGTTTTTTGATTTTTTTGTTTATAAATCGATCACAGATAAACACAGATGCACACGGATAGTTTATCTGTGTTTATCTGTGTCCATCTGTGGTCGCGATCTCCATAAAATAGGACTTACGCAAAATCCCTCTAGAATCCTCTTGACTCCGTGTTCTCTGTGCCTGGAGCGGTTTATTATTTCATAACTCGTGCGCAAGTCCTGTAAAATTGGATTTTGCAATCTATCTATTATTTGGTGCGGCTCAAGGTGAGTTTAGCTAATCCACATTAGACGTAATTTCTAATTCTTTATACCCTGTTTGTTCGTCAATAGTTCTCAGAAAAGCAAAAGCATCTGTTGTACCAATAACTATTTCGGCTGTTGTGTAAATAATACATCCATCATCCAGATGTCCGCCAATAGTTTTACCTTGTGAATCGGCAATTGCAATGTGAAGATGAACACCTGTTGTTGCGATTGTGCCGTTCAGGGAAAGAATTTCAAATTTGTCGGTTAATAGTGTACTAGCTTGTTGATTAGCAAAGCGAATTTTTGCTTGTTTAAGGCTGCCGATCGCAGTGATGATAAATCCTGCTTGAATATTTTTCTCTAAGGCAAAATTCCTTAAACTTTTTCTTAAATCTTCGTTGGGCTTAAGTCTAATAGCAGCAGCTTTCATTGAGATTTAAAGTTTTTTGTCAAGTTAAAATTTTTCAAGATTTAGCAATCACCTAAATTCGTATTTAAAATTGCCTGAGCCGTTGCGATCGCTTCTTTTGCACTTTCAACCACATAAATATTTTCTGGAGATAAATTTTTGAAGAAAACTTTACTTTGTTCGTCATCACTCAATAAAATTACTTGCTTCTTTCCTTTTAATGCTAATGCAACTTCTGAAACTGTTCCCGCACCTAATCCACAAGCGATAACTACATCACTAGAAAGCACATTAATGTTATTGCGGGCATTGCCCATGTCAGTAAAAATGGCAATATCGACTGCCTCAGAAATAGCCTGTTGATTAGCATCAGGAAGAATGCCAACCGTTAAACCATTGACAGATTTTGCTCCCTGACTGGCTGCATTCATCACCCCAACATTTCTACCACCAGTCAGCAAAACCCACCCAGATTGGGCAATGAGCTTTCCTAATTCATAGGCATTTTTTAAATCAACTGCTGTTGCCTTTTCACCTGGCCCCATCACCCCAATTATGATTTTTTTCATACCTCAAATTTTATTACCATTCTTCAGCCCAATAGACTATTTCTGATGCTGAACTATCAATTGCGACTCCATAACTATTTCCATGATTCCATTTGAAGTCAGAATTGCTGCGATCGCGTGCATCTAATACAAATATTTCATAGGAGACAGGAAAGGAATCTTCTTGAGAATCACTGGTATAAAAAAAAGTAGTTGGTACACCGTTGGATAAGTTAGCGTGGTCATTTGTGTTACCACCTCTATATCTATATTTAGCAATAGTTCTATATTCAGAAAGTAATTTTTTTATCTGTTGATTTGGTAGTTTCAACCTGACTTGAAAAAAACTATTTCCTTGCGAAGAAGCAGGAGAGTAAGCAAGGAATACATTGGGAGAATGAGCAGAAATATCGGCAGGAAAATGTTTTAATTGATTTTGATTTAACCAAAGTTTATGTCTTATTTCTGTGTAGCGAGATGGATCGTTGACGATCTGAGTTTCCTTTGAGTTACTAAAAGCCTGTTTAAAAACAAATCCCGCCCCAACCATACCAGCGCCACCGAGCAAAATTAAAGCAATTATGGCAACTTTCGTTAATTGTGCAGAGGCTGCACTTTTTATTGGTAAATATCGCTTCATTAAGTTGGATATATATATTTGTGCTTATATACCCAACTTTTATCTAAATTCGTAGACTTACGGAATAGATACTTAAGTATTTTTACAGAAAAAATACCTAAATTTTATAAAGCTTCCGTACAAACCCGGCCGCAAGGAGAGGGGGGACGCGGGGACAAGGGGAGTAATACACTACTAACCACTGTACGGGCAGATTTAGAAGATAAATTATCTGTTTGAACGGCAAGATGATCAACAAAACCCGCACGGCAGTCGCTACAACGGAGGAGCCACTGCGGTGGACGGGTTTCCCGGCATAAAGCATGTGGCGTGGAGCCGGAGACGTTTCCGTTAGCTCCTCTTAACCTCCAAGGGCGCGCTGCCTCCCCTACTAACTACTAACCACTAAAAACTAATGACAAAAAAAGCTTGACAATCTCAAATGTATTCGTCATAATAATAAAGTTGCCAATTAAGGGACTGTAGTTCAATTGGTTAGAGCACCGCCCTGTCACGGCGGAAGTTGCGGGTTCGAGCCCCGTCAGTCCCGTTGATAAGTCGAATACTGAAAGTGTTTATTCTAGGGTTTTTGTTTGAAGATTACTAGAATATTACGTCGGAAATAGCCCAGAGATGGTACGACCTCATGATGACTATTTCCGGAATACCCTACAATGATCGTGCTTTGCTAACATAAAGGATTTGTGAATTTGCTGTGACTGTTAGAGTGCGTCTTGCTCCCAGCCCAACTGGGAATCTACATATCGGTACAGCTAGAACAGCTGTATTTAACTGGTTATTTGCCCGTCACCACGACGGCAAATTTATCCTGCGAATAGAAGACACAGATTTAGAGCGATCGCGTCCCGAATATACAGAAAGTATTCTCCAGGGATTGCAATGGTTGGGATTGAACTGGGATGAGGGGCCAGTGTTTCAAACTCAACGCTTGGAAATTTACAAAAGCGCGGTACAAACCCTTCTAGATAAGGGATTAGCTTATCGTTGCTACACCACTGCTGACGAACTAGAAGCGCTGCGAGAATCCCAAAAAGCCAGAGGACAGGCTCCCCGCTATGACAACCGTCACCGCAATCTGACTCCAGAACAAGAAGCAGCTTACAAAGCCCAAGGGCGTAGCTTTGTCATTCGCTTCAAAATAGATGACGACCGGGAAATTGTCTGGAATGACCTGGTTAGAGAGAAAATGGTTTGGCGGGGCAGTGATTTAGGTGGTGATATGGTTATCGCTCGCGCCGCAGCAGATGGTATCGGTCAACCTCTGTACAACTTTGCGGTTGTCGTTGATGACATGGATATGCAAATTACCCATGTGATTCGCGGAGAAGACCATATTGCCAATACTGCCAAGCAAATCCTCCTGTATGAAGCTTTTGGTGCAAAAATACCAGAATTTGCCCATACCCCCTTGATTTTGAACCAGGAGGGACGCAAGCTTTCCAAGCGAGATGGCGTGACTTCTATCTCTGACTTTAAAAAACTGGGTTTCACTGCTGAAGCTTTGGTCAATTACATGACCTTGTTGGGTTGGTCGCCTCCAGATTCTACTCAGGAAATCTTTACTTTACAAGAAGCTGCCAAGCAGTTTAGCTTTGAGCGTGTAAATAAAGCAGGTGCAAAGTTTGACTGGGCGAAGTTAGATTGGCTTAATAGTCAGTATATTCATGCCATGCCTGTAGATAAACTGACTGATTTAATCATTCCCTACTGGCAGGAAGCTGGGTATCAATTTACAGGCGGGCGGGAGCGCCCTTGGTTAGAGCAGTTAGTGACTCTCATTCAGCCAAGTTTGACTCGCCTGGTGGATGCTGTGGAGATGAGCAAACTATTTTTCACCGATTCTGTGGAATTTAGTGAAGAAGCTGCTGCCCAACTCAAGCAGGAAGGCGTTGCTCTTACCGTTAACGGGGTAATAGCTAGTTTAGAAAATCACCAGGAATTGAACGAAGCTAGCGCCCAAGAAATCATTAAACAGGTGGTGAAAGAGCAAAACGTTAAAAAAGGCTTGGTTATGCGTAGTCTTCGGGCTGCTTTGACAGGAGATATGCATGGCCCCGATCTAATTCAATCGTGGTTACTCCTTCATCAGATTGGGTTAGACAAACATCGCTTAATGAAGGCAACAGCAACAGACAATTAGCAGAAAATTGAGTTTAGGGATAATACCTGAAGAAGGCTAATATCCTCTGAATAGTAAATACAGATGGGTGGGGCGCACGTTTGTGCGCCCTTATTTATAGCTGATGGGCAATTTCCCTCATTTAGGGAACTTGGTATGTAAAATAAATGTCACTCAAAATACTGAAAAAATTTAGAAAATATTAAATGTTAAATAAATTTTTAAACCGAGCGATTAAACCATCGTTTGTAATGGCGATGCTAGCGATCGCATTAACAATTAGTACTACAGCCCATGCAGAAGAAACACCACCACCCATATTTGCAGATGTCACTATCGGTCGCAAATTTTCTCCCGATCCCTTGACAGTTCGTGGAATGAGCGGTGGTTCATTGCCAGGAAATCAAGTAGTCAATAAAACCGAAACTTCCACAGGGCCATGTGCCGGCTTTATTGACAAAAAACCAGACCACATCCTCAAGTTAACAAGTAAGTTCGACTATCTCAAATTGCAAGTAGAAAGCCCTGAAGACACTACCTTGATTGTTAGCGGCCCTGGTGGTATTTGGTGCAATGATGATTTTGAGGGTAAAAATCCCGGCATTCTCGGTGAATGGTTACCTGGAACCTATCAGCTTTGGGTTGGTTCCTACCAAAAAGACAAGTATTTTCCTTACACTCTGCAAATAACAGCAGTTAAATAACAACAGAAGTGGTTCTTGCTGAATTGTATATATCAGCAGGCATGAAAAGGTTCTTTGCGTATATCCTCTTTCAAGCCAAGTGGTAGAAACCCTTAAAAATCTTCCTATCTGTAAATATAACGACCAGGAACCCTTCTACGACCGTAACGTGTATTCAACCGACGTGCAGGAACCCATACCCGTCGCCTAGTTGGAACAACTACTCGCCGTCTAGTTGGAACAACTACTCTCGTTTTTGCTGGAGATTTGTAGACACGACGTCTGGCAATAATTTCTGATGCTGATACTTCAGTTGGCACGGAAACAACAGCAAAAGGAAGAGCAAGCATAACGCCAGCAACAATCCGTTTTATTTTCATCATTAAAATTTTCCTATTTCTTTAATATCTGGAGTTGAGGACATCACACTTCGATTTAGGCCGATGTCTCATATCCCAGAATCATAGAAATTGAAACTGCCATAAACTAGTGAAAAAGGTAATGAGCTAAACCCTTGCTTAAGTAAGAATGTTTAGTATGACTAGTGTCACGAGTCAGACTATCTGAGTAAACTAGATGTTCCCTAATTCTTACTCACTGTCAAAGCACAGGCTGCCATTTGCCAGCTTTCTCACTTTTCTGGCGTATTGTATTAAAATTAAGTTAAATTTAATTAAGATTCTTTTTGGCGGTATAGCTTTGCCATAGCGCCTAAATGGTTCTATAGCAAACCACGTCAAGACGTTAAATTAAACAAAATGAATTTATAAACTCCGTTTCACACTTATTACAGTGACGGTAAAGATATTGCACCATCCGGTGAGTATCACTGACTATTTGTATCGGCATCTAGAGGCAAAAAAAAGATGAAATTCTCCTGGAGAGTCCTGGTTCTCTGGACGTTGCCAGCTTTGGTAATAGGCTTTTTCTTTTGGCAAGGGGCATTTTCTGGTGCTCCTGCGGATATGAGTAAAAATACAGCCAGCACCCGTATGACCTACGGTCGCTTTCTGGAATATTTGGACGCCGATCGCATCGCGAGTGTGGATCTTTATGAAGGCGGTAGAACGGCGATCGTGGAAGCCGTAGATCCGGATCTCGACAATCGTGTCCAACGAGTGCGGGTGGATTTGCCTGTTAACGCTCCTGAAGTAATTTCCAAGCTTAAAGACAAAGGAGTGAGTTTTGATGCCCACCCCATGCGAAATGATGGGGCAATCTGGGGATTGTTAGGAAATCTAATTTTTCCTATTTTGTTGATTACTGGATTGTTCTTTTTGTTCCGCCGTTCTAGTAATTTACCTGGCGGCCCTGGTCAAGCCATGAGCTTTGGCAAATCTAAAGCTCGTTTTCAAATGGAAGCCAAAACCGGCGTCAAGTTTGACGATGTAGCAGGTATCGAAGAAGCGAAAGAAGAACTTCAAGAAGTTGTTACCTTCCTCAAACAGCCAGAAAAATTTACTGCTGTGGGCGCACGCATTCCTAAAGGAGTTCTTTTGGTAGGGCCTCCAGGAACTGGTAAAACTCTGTTGGCAAAAGCCATAGCCGGTGAAGCAGGCGTTCCTTTCTTCAGCATCTCCGGTTCAGAATTTGTAGAAATGTTTGTGGGTGTCGGTGCATCTCGTGTCCGCGACTTATTCAAAAAAGCTAAAGACAACGCTCCTTGTATCATCTTTATAGATGAAATCGACGCTGTTGGCAGACAACGGGGTGCTGGTATCGGTGGCGGTAACGATGAGAGAGAACAAACCCTCAACCAACTGCTGACCGAAATGGATGGTTTTGAAGGCAACACAGGTATCATTATTATCGCTGCCACCAACCGTCCCGATGTACTCGATGCGGCACTATTGCGCCCCGGACGCTTTGATAGACAAGTGATTGTTGATGCACCTGATATCAAAGGACGTTTGGAAATTTTGAAGGTTCACGCTCGCAATAAGAAACTTGATACTGGTGTTTCTTTAGAAGCGATCGCTCGCCGTACTCCTGGGTTTACAGGAGCAGACTTAGCTAACTTGCTCAACGAAGCTGCTATTCTCACTGCCAGAAGACGCAAAGAAGCTATTACCCTCACAGAAATTGACGATGCTGTGGATCGGGTAGTTGCTGGTATGGAAGGCACACCCCTGGTAGATAGCAAGAGCAAGCGCTTAATTGCTTACCACGAAGTTGGACACGCTTTAGTGGGAACTGTCCTTAAAGACCACGATCCTGTACAAAAAGTAACTTTGGTGCCACGGGGGCAAGCACAAGGTTTGACTTGGTTTACTCCTAATGAGGAGCAAGGTTTGATTACTCGCGCTCAACTCAAAGCTAGAATTACAGGTGCTTTGGGTGGTCGTGCTGCCGAAGATGTGATTTTTGGTCGAGATGAAGTTACCACTGGTGCGGGTAATGATTTGCAACAAGTGACCAACATGGCACGGCAGATGGTAACCCGCTTTGGGATGTCTGACTTAGGCCCCATGTCCTTAGAAAGCCAGACAGGTGAAGTGTTCTTAGGTCGTGACTGGATGACTCGCTCAGAATATTCCGAAGCGATCGCAGCACGTATCGATTCTCAAGTCCGCACCATTGTTGAAGAGTGTTACGAAACAGCAAAACGAATTATCCGTGAAAATCGTACAGTGACAGACCGTTTGGTTGATTTGTTGATTGAGAAAGAAACTATTGACGGTAATGAGTTCCGCCAGATAGTTGCTGAGTACACAACCGTACCTGAAAAACCGCAGTATACACCAATTCTGTAATTTTTCCAAGCAATTAAGTATGTGTGAAAAGGGGATGGCGCTGTCCATCTCCTTTTTTTATGAAAAACTATTGAATCCCCTGGCATCTTGACATTGAGCCGAGACAATTGTCATTTCCGGAAAGCCTTGCTACACAAATGTTTCAGTTAGTTAAGCGTGTATGACAAACACCAGTAATATTTAAGACGCTCATACTGGAAATTGCTGAGATTTGTACTCAAAGCGGATTGGAATTCTGCTAAGGAAGGATAATTCTTGAGTACTTCATAAACTTTGCCGTTTTCCAGTTTTCGCTGTTGATAGGTATTACTACCAAATCCGAATCTAATACCCCCTTTTACCCTACAGGCTAGAAGCCTGGGCTACACAAACAAAGGGTTGAACAACCAGATTTAGTATTATTCAAAGTTGTGGAGTGCTGAAAATTGACCCAAATTTTCCTGACGCCACTTGGCATCTACTTTGCGATTTGTCCGCAACTCTAAAACCCTAATTCCTGTAGTTGGTAGTGTATTTAATCTGTTCTGTAACTGTTCCCAAGTAGTAATTAATTCATGCTCTACCCCGTAAGTGGCACATAACTGAGCAAAATCAATATCTTGGGGAGTAGCAAAAAACTCTTCAAAGGGCGGCTCAAACTTGGCAATGGGCAACATTTCAAAAATTCCACCGCCATTATTATTAATTAATACAATCGTCAGGTGTCCAACAAATTTATTTCTGATTAAAAAGCCATTGGTATCGTGCAATAAAGCTAAATCTCCCGTCAACATGACGCTGCTTTGATTACGATGGGCAATTCCTAAAGCAGTGGATAACGTACCATCAATACCATTCGCACCCCTGTTGAAAAAGGGTTTTACACCTGATTGATTGGGTTTCCAAAAAAATTCTACGTCCCGCACGGGCATACTGTTAGCGATAAATATAGGGGTTTCTTTGGGTAGAAATTGAGACAGTAACCAGGCGATTTTACTTTCAAGCAAATCCGACTTGCTTGCTAAGGTTTGATCGACATTCAACCTAACTTTAGCTTCTGCTGTACACCATAGTTGTAGATAGAATTCTGAGAGTGAGGGACTTTGTATGGCATTCTCCCCCTCTCCCCCTCTCCCACTCTCCCACTCTCTTATTAAGAGTTCTACACTCACCCGCAGATGAACTGTCCTACCGTGGAGAGGGTCAAGATTTTGGTCGCTGGGGTCAATGATCCAGCGTTTTGCGGCTGTGGTTTTGAGCCAGTTACGCAGCACTGGGCTAGTAGGCATTTCGCCAATTTGAATTACTATTTCTGGTGCTAGTTGTTTCGCTAATTGTTGATTCCGTAAAATCAGGTCATAGGTGGAAATTATATGGGGGTTAAGCTCGGCATAGTTTCTAACGGGCGATAGTCCCTCTGCCAAAACTGGGAATTTTAAGGTCTTGCTAAGTTGGGCGATCGCCTGACAATATTCCTGTGGTTGTTGCGGTTGGGCAACTCCGGCGATGATGATACCTTGATCGGATTTTAGCCATTCTCGTAGAAGGGGAGAGCAGGGGTAGTGCCTTGTGCCTGCCCTGGAGAGAGGGAGAGCAGGGGCAGTGCCTTGTGCCTGCCCTGGAGAGAGGGGAAAAATACCTGTCCAGAAGTCTTCTGACTGAAGGTGTAACTGTAAGGAATTTAAGTCAGTGCCATCAGGAATGGGTGCAAGGGGGTCGCGAAAAGGTATATTCAAATGTACCGGGCCAGGTACAGGATAAAGCGATCGCTCCCAAGCATACATCACTGTTTGCCTCAGATAGGCTAACATTCCCATATCTGCCGAAGGCACAGCTAACTCTGCTTGCCAGTTTGGGTAATTGCCATATAATTTCAACTGGTCAATTGTTTGTCCAGAATGGCAATTGCGCAGTTCTGAAGGTCTATCGGCTGTTAACAGCAACAATGGCACACGACTTTCTTTTGCTTCAATGACTGCTGGGTAAAAATTCGCCCCTGCCGTGCCAGAGGTGCAAATAATTGCAGTAGGAGTTCCAGTTGCTTTTGCCCTACCCAAGGCAAAAAAGGCAGCGCAACGTTCATCAAGAATGGAAATTACTTCTAGAGTGGGCGATGCTTGAGCAAAAGTAATTGCTAAGGGTGTGGAACGCGAGCCAGGACAAATCACAGCGCAAGTCAATCCTAAGCGCTTTAATGTCTGCGTCAAGATTGAAGCCCAAAGTTCATTTGTATTTCTGAAACCAATTGGCATGAAATTACACTGAGCAAGAAAATAATTACCGTCTGGAGCAAAAGTATGAAGTTTTTCTTTACCCGGTTTGATTCATCTTCTCACTCAGGACGATTCCTGCCTGACTTAACAATCTAATGGCTTTGCCCACTAGTTTCAGATAGTATCACAATCTCAGCTCATGCAATTCACTAATGATTTCTTTATACGAGCGATCACTATGCATGTACTCGAATTAGTGGTGTGAATGGCTCGCTGTAGCTTTTTGGCAAATTCTCTTTTTAATTTGCTGATGCCTGATTGGAACTGGTTACAAGTAAAATTTTTGTCAACTATTAAGTTTTGTGTGGATGCACAACTGAGTTATCTGCTAGCTGAAGAACAATTGAGCTACAGGTTTTAGAGAAATATATTAACCAAGTTATAATTCCTAATAATTTAAAGGTTTCTTCTATAATGTCATGTCCTAATTTTATCATTGTATTCATGTCAACTGCTATAGATAGGAAAAAGAATAGCAATGCTAGAATCATAAACTGATATTCTGTTTGCTGAATATGTTTTCTAAAATATAAAAGATAAAGAAAAACATAGATGAAATAAATAATAAAAAATAATCCTTCTAATAAATTTTGCAACTGTCTGTTATTTTCAGGTAGATTAGCATTAACTCCAAAGAAGAAAACAGGGTACGTCTCATGCAGTTGAAATAAATCATCTAATAACAAAAAGGATGTCAGAAAAAAAGAGGATAATAAAAAATTAAACCATTTTCTAAAGCAACTTGGGTTAACTTTAGTCAGTAAGGCACTGAATATACAGATTGCGGCAGTGCTACTCCACAGCACAATTCCAATATTAGAAAACAATCCTGTATAAGGAGGCTTTCCTACTACTTCTGCTGGATCGGCGGTCAGTTCATACATTGAAATATTGAATATCTTACTGAGACACCAAACCAGAATAATAAAAAGTAAAGTTGGCAAATAAATTTTGAGTGCTATTGGAAACAGATTTTTGATATTTTGAGAAAGATTCAACTTAAATTTCATGTCAATTTCATTAGTTGAGGATTGATTTGAATTCTTCGCTATATTTTGACTAATGAGTGAAGTGAAACAATTATTGTATGAATTAAATTCTGCACTCAAAACCTCAAATGTTTTGAGCTAAAGCAAGAATGTTATTGTTAGTTGAATAATAATTTTGGTACTTAAACAGATTAACATGATTGGTTAAGCTTAGGTTAACCAGTTGTTAATAACTTTGCAATGACTTAACTTTATCTTTACCTAGACGTATTGAATGTATATAAAATATATATCTTTAGATAGATGTACTTATTTACTCAAGTTTTATTTACGCCACTGTACTTGAGTATGGGTTAAAAGTCGATGATACAGATACTACTAGAGTTGGATATAATGGCTTTGCCTCTTGGAGAAGGCGATCGCACTCGAATTCCATGCTGCAATAGCAATGCTCTAAAATCGAATGTAATGTCAAAGGAGATTAGGGGCGATCTGTGTTGGCGCGGCACAACTCAGTTGCAGGGTTATTCGTTGGTGTTTAACATCAAATCAGAACAAGCAAACCGATAAATATTGAGGAGTGCTTATGGTTCAGATTGATCGGTTAAATACCGCGCTCGTTGGATTAGATTTGTACACAGTTGCAGAGCGGCATCAATCAGGATTAGTGGATGCTATCAAAGAGCAAATCCAATCCTGGAAGTCCAACGCATACTTTGTATCAGCTAGTGTGCATCAAAGTTTAGATGGGGTTCGTGTCTTCACCTACAGTCAGTGGCAACCCAAGTTTGATCATCGCAGTTTGCAGCGTCCAGTAGTGTTCGGAGAGTTTTTTCCACCAGACTCGTTGCAGTTAGAAGTGTCGGCAAGCAAATCGAGAACAGCAGAAGTTGAGATTAGTGCAGGCGATCGCATTACACATCTGGCAGAATTTCGCATGATGCCAGCAAACCAACCAGAAATGGTGAAACGGACAACGATTGAACTAGATCGGGCTATGAATAATACGCCAGGGCTAATTTCTGCAACATTTCACCGTAGTTTAGATGGAACGCGGATGTTTAATTATGGTCAGTGGGAAAGCAAGGAAGCATTTGAAGCAATTCTCCAGCAACCAGGTTTCAACCCGGACAAGCCCTATTGGGAGGGGCTAGCCCGCAATGAGTTCCATCTATATAATGTTGTTCATGTTGTGTCAGCCAGCTAACACTTCATGGCAACGGAAGAAGGACACAATTATGCTTGAGCCAAATTTCCTGCTGAGTATGTTGATTGTGGTTATAAGTTCTTTCCTCATACCTCAACTACTATTGAATCGTGATATGCTGCCGAGTTTCATACTTCGCCTAGTCGTGCTGGCATAATTTGATCGTTAAATTTCCCCTTCCGGAAGTGTCAGAATTTCTACGCCATCATCAGTAACAGCGATAGTATGCTCAAATTGTGCCGAGAGTTTGCGATCGCGTGTTACGGCTGTCCACCCATCACTAAGCACTTCTACTTCCCAAGTGCCTTCGTTAATCATCGGCTCAATCGTAAATACCATACCAGGTCTGAGAACCCTACCTTTGCCACGCGTACCGTAATGAGGAATATCTGGTGCAGTATGGAAAATGTTGCTGATGCCGTGTCCGACAAAGTCTCTTACCACAGAAAAGCCTTGTGCTTCAGCATATTCTTGAATTGCAGCGCCAATATCTCCAATGCGCGCCCCAGGCATAACCTCTGCAATACCTCTTCTACGGCATTCCTCTGTGACTTCCACTAGCTTTTTCGCAATTGGGGAAGGCGTTCCGACGAAAAAAGTCTTCGATGTATCACCGTGGTAACCATCAACAATCAGTGTCACATCAATATTAACAATGTCGCCATCTTTGAGAATCTGCTTGGCATTGGGAATGCCATGACAAACTACTTCATTGATACTGGTGCAAATTGATTTTGGATAACCTTTATACCCAAGTGGCGCACTTTTGGCTCCATGCGCCTGTGTCCACCGTTCTGCTTCATCATTTAACTCCAGGGTGCTAACTCCTGGCTTTACCATCGGTTCGAGATGGTGTAAGAGTTCGGCTGCTAAACGTCCAGCCTTACGCATTTTATCTAATTCTCTTTTGGATAAGATAACAATTGTTTGTTGCTTGTTCATGATATGTGGAATTGGGGACAGGGGACGGGGGACAGCTTGCCGCAGGCTACAGTAATCAACGAAGGATAACTGATAACTGATAACTGATAACTAATCTTCAACTACTATAGTCAATCCTGTTTCTGCAGAACGCCTTGCGGCATCTGCGACTTTGAGGGTATATAAACTTTCCTCTGGGGTAACGTATAAGGGAGTTCCATGAAAAAGATGGTCTAACACCATAGTTGTATCTTTGGCAAACAATCCCCGCCGACTACCAACTTCTATTGGTGTGGTTTCTCCTGCTTTCACTAAAACTCCTGTCTCACCATCAAAAATTAATCCGCCACGTTCACCGTGAACTTCAAACCTGCGTTCTGCTTGCCAGATAGTTTCGCCTTTTGCATATATTACTTGCGCTAACAGCCCACTGCTAAAAGATAGTTGAGTGACGCAAAAACAGCTTTGATAATAATCTGTTTGGGTTGCCCAAAATCGATTATGGCAGTTAACTGTCAACACTTTGCCAAACAAATCTGTAAGGCGATGTAACCGAGACAGAGCAGCCATCATCGGAAAGCCGAAAAGGTTGTGGTTGTAAGTCCATTTCCGGGGTGCAGGATGTTCAGGTTTAATAGTATTGTAGCGGACGTAAAATACATGACCAACTTGTGGTAAGTGTTGCTTTAAGGCTTGATGTAGTCCGCCTAAAAGTTCAATATGCTCGACATGAAGAAGTTTGTTTTGTGCCTTGGCTAAAGTGATCAGCTCTTTAGCTTCTACTAAGTCAATGGACAAAGGATACTCAACTATTACGTGTTTACCGCAGGAAAGTGCGGATGAAGCGATCGCACCATGATCTTGGTTAACAGTGCAAATCACAATCAGATCTATTTCATTTGTTGCCACTAATTCTTGCCAAGAACTCATTACAGAACACTGAAAGTCCTTAGCAAAGGCTTCTGTTTTTTCTGGTGTATGCCCAACAACAGCGACTAAGTGCGATCGCCCATCACGCAGCAATGCTTCTGCTCTTAACTTTGCTGCATACCCAGTACCAACCAAACCCACCTGCAGTTTTGCTTTGTCCATTTTCACCAGTTTTATACAGCTTGCCTAGAAAGGCAAAGCAATGTTTTTTGAGCGTAGTGCTTTTGCACTCAATCATCTAAATATCATCCATTTTATTGATGATGGATTTGTTTATTGATGCATTTATCTGTACTGTGGTAGGTATAAACTTATCTAATACATTGGCCAATAGATGCATTTTTGTATAAGAAAATATTATTAATATTACCTAACCAAATTTCATTACTAATCGCGGTCAATTTCCGGTTACATCTTATTATTTTTCCCGTAGTATCAAAAGTGAAGCAAAATTTAACAGGCGGCTGCTTGCAACAGGTAAGCCGTTCAGCTTGCTTTAGGATAACTTATACTGCCGTTTGTGAAAGAGAGGACTAATACATGGCAACTTACAAAGTTACACTCATTAACGATGCTGAAGGGCTAAATCAAACAATCGAAGTTGATGACGACACATATATTCTAGATGCAGCTGAAGAAGCTGGTTTAGATTTGCCCTACTCTTGCCGCGCTGGTGCTTGTTCTACCTGTGCTGGTAAAATCAAGTCTGGTACAGTCGATCAGTCCGACCAGTCTTTCTTGGATGACGATCAAATTGAAGCTGGATATGTTCTAACCTGCGTTGCTTACCCGACTTCTGACTGCACCATCGAAACCCACAAAGAAGAAGAGCTTTACTAGAACTCAAGCACCTTTCTCCAGCAAGAACTATCAATGCTGTAGAGATGGTGAAAGAAAAAAAGCAGCACGGCTAGAGAAAATTCTTCCTCTTTTGTGTCTGCTCTTAGAACAGTATTTGGCAGAATGTTTACTTTTTAGTCATAGGCAGGAGCACAGTTAGTGGTGTTCCTGCTTTATTGACTTATTTTATAGTTTGGCATAAGTAGAAGGCAGATGGGAGGAGCTAATTGCTCTTAGTGAATCAATGGGCAAAACAGCCAACAAAAATCACTCTTTTTATCATCGCTCGGTACAAACTCAATTAGTTTCTAGCTTAATAGTATTGTTGAGAACTTTAATTTGAGTTTGAGGATAGTAAAACTCAAGTATTTTTGCACTTGACCAACCTAGTTTAGCTAAATTTTGGGCACCAGTTTGACTCAAACCAACTCCATGCCCAAGCCCACCGCCAATAAAGGCGTATCCCCAAAGTTCTGATTTGTCATTGTCTGATTCGTTATTGTCTGATTTGTCCTTGTCTGATTTGCTCTTGTCTAATTTGTCCTTGTTTGATTTGTCATTGTCTGATTTACTCTTATCTGATTTACTTTTGTCTGATTTGTCATTGTCTGATTTGCTCTCGTCTAATTTGTCCTTATCTAATTTGCTTAAGGGTTCCAGGTAAAATAGCGTGCTTACAGGAGCGAAAAAGGCACTGCGTACCTCGTCTTTATGTAGATAAAATGTGCCGATATCAGTATCAACAGCCAGTTTGAGAATACGTCCACTCCTACTACGTTCAACTATTTTCATACTTTTAATAGTTTGAAAGTTGGCATAGGGACTTTTTTTAACCTTGAGAAATTTCTGTAATCCCTTGGCGATATCTTCGATTTTGCTTTCCCTGCGCCAACGAAATACGTCCCATTCACTTTCATTAAATCCTTTGTTCAGCTTGATAAACTGCTGGAAATTCTTTTCATCGGCTAAATTTTGTGTTGCCAAGTTCCAAATATTGCCAGGAGCATCCACCACAGGTTGGAGGTAAGGACGATCCTCACCATTCCAAACATCACTAAAGGAGGCTGTGACTCCACCAGTAGTAGATGAATACAGAGCATCTATTAGCTCGTTCTTGTAGGTGAGTACCATGCTCCGTGTCGCCACGATCGCTCGATCTGTTGCGGTGGTTACTCCTGATAGCCCATAATATACCTGACAATGAGTATCTGCACATAATTGATACTCATCTATTGCAAATCTCCGTAGATTCCGTAAGGCATAGGTGCGGGCAATAATTGCTTGTACTTCAAGTGCTGCTTTTGGGGCAGTTGTACCAATTTCATACGGCACTACTCCACGCAAGTAAGTTTCTAAAGGCACCTCATTAACTAGAGTATAAGTGCCGTAGGCGTTTGGTTGCAATTCAATACGTCCTGGGTATAGACGAGCATTTCCTGGTTTATTACCTTGATTTACCCGAATTAAATTTTTGCTACTGCTAATTTCCAGGCGATCGCGGCTGTAACGTTTACCGTCAACGATCCAACTGACTTCTGGCACCTGTTGCAGAACTTTAGTGTCAACATATGCCATTTTATTGTTGGTGGCTCGCACGCTCTCTAACAACAAGCGGCGCAATAAAGGAGTATTGTAAACATCCCGTTTTGCCCATACTTGCCAACGCTCTGGTTGAGCTATTTCCACTTCTATGCCTTGAGCGCGGAATTTTTGGGCGCTATCTTCGGCAATTTCATAAGTACGATAAGTTCCTAGCACTACCTGTTCCTCAATTTTTGGTTGTGCTAAGGGTTGCATACTCACTTCCAGTTTGATGGGGTTAGCGGTGACTAAGGTTTGCTGTTGATTACCTTTGAGAAACTCCACCCGCAAGCGATCGCCTTTAGTGGGTTCTATTTGTAGCTGTTGTTTGGGGTTATCTCCAAATCGCTGCACAATTCCTACTCGCAATTCTACGTCTGCGCTCATTTCTGGGCGAGACGCAGCTGTTAACCCCAATAAACAAAATGTTGTCATTACAGTGTAGGAACGACGCCAGAGCGAGATTTTCATAGCAATTAACTTGATTCTGCTGGCAGTGCCGCCTTGGGTGCGACGACAAATTTTCTTTGTAGTGTAATTGTTTTGTGGCATTAGTTAGCCAATTGTTTTGGCTACATCATAAATCCTTATAATCTTTTTAGAAAGTTAGTTGCAAAATGAAGTCATAATGACTATGATTTATATAGATGTGACAAGTTAAATAAACAGTTTATGGTAAAAGTCCAAGAAATTCCTTTAAATCAAATTAGACGCCCTTTACCACGTCAAAACGATCCCCAGAAAGTAGAATTTTTGATGGAATCTATTCGCGAGATCGGGCAGCAAGAGCCGATTGATGTTTTAGAAGTAGATGGACAGTATTATGGATTTTCTGGGTGTCATCGTTACGAAGCCTGCCAGCGTTTAGGCAAAGAAACAATCCTAGCAAGAGTTCGCAAAGCTCCCAAGAGCGTTTTGATGCGGCATCTAGCCTAAGGCGTTGGGGACACGGGGACAAGGAGACACGGAGAGTGGGAGAGAGGGAGAACTACTAACCACTAACCACTAACAAATGACCAATGACTATTAACTAATTTTGGAGAATAATATGCAAGCTCAAACCAAAACATCTTTACCTGTCGATATTGGGATTGACGAAGCTAGCAGAGCGAAAATTGCTGAGGGATTATCTCGTTTGTTGGCTGACACTTACACTCTGTATCTGAAAACCCATAACTTTCATTGGAACGTTACTGGGCCGATGTTTCAAACTTTACACTTAATGTTTGAGCAACAGTATACAGAGTTAGCTTTAGCGGTAGATTTAATTGCTGAACGGATTAGAGCACTTGGTTATCCAGCACCAGGAACTTACAGCGAATTTGTCAAACTTAGCTCCATCTCGGAAACTCCTGGCGTTCCCAAAGCTACAGACATGATTCGCCTCCTAGTAGAAGGGCAAGAAGCTGTTGTAAGAACTGCACGTTCTATCTTTCCAGTTGTAGAGGAAGTAAACGACGAGCCTACCGCCGACTTATTAACTCAACGGATGCAAGTACATGAAAAGACTGCTTGGATGTTGAGAAGTTTGCTGGAAGAATAAAGGGATTAGGGACTAGGGACAGATCAATTAAAAATTAAAAATGTAAAATTAAAAATTTTTAATTTTCTAACCCCTAGCCCCTAGCCTCTAACCTCTAGCTCCTATGCCTGATAATAGTGATTTCACCCCTAATTTGCAAAAATTGATGCAGCAAGTGGGTATTTCTAGTTTTAAAGCTTTGAGTCGCGCTGCTGGCGTTTCAGAGCGGCAGGTTTTGCGATTGCGACGGTTTGGAGTGGAGCAAATGCGGGTGGATGTGCTGCTAAGACTATCGCAAATACTACAAGTGTCATTGCAGGAATTAGTGGCAACTTTTTCTCACCAAGAGTTAATAAAAGCAAAAGTTCCACAAAATCAGGAATTATTACGACAAATAGCAGATTTAAGAAATGAATATGATCGCTTGCAATTACAACTAGAACAGCAACGATTAATTTTGCAGCAACAGTTCCAGCAGTCGAGTTTGCAACTGCTGGAATCTTTGTTATTGCAATTTCCTACTGCTGCTTACAAAGCACGAGAAAACCCACAGTTAAGCGCGCTCAACATCATTCCTCTAGTGCAAAAACCTTTGGAAAAACTACTACAGCATTGGCAAGTAGAAGCGATCGCGCCTGTAGGAGCAGAAATACCCTACGATCCCCAATTTCACCAATTGATGGATGGAAATGCCCAACCAGGAGAAATTGTTAAGGTGCGTTACACAGGTTATCGTCAAGGTGACAATTTGTTGTACAGAGCCAAGGTAAGTCCCCACAATCCCCAGAAAGACTAAGAAAATGGCTTTCGTTCTCCCAGAATGCCTTGTAATCGAGAGTCAACAAATTCCTTGGCTTTACGGCTTTTAATTACTCGTGCAGGCACACCCACAGCAATAGAAAAGGGAGGAATATTTTTTGTGACAACAGCATTGGCACCGATAACACTACCTTTACCAATGGTGACTCCATCTAAGACTTTTACTCCAGTACCTAACCAACAATCATCTTCAATCACAATTCCTTGGCGAGTTACGCCTTGAGATGTAATCAATTGGGTTGGATCGGAATAAATATGATTATTAGCATATATGCCTGCTTGTGAGGCAATTAGACAGTTTTTGCCTATTTTAATATTTCCAGGCCCAGCCATACATACGTAAGGGCCGATGAAAGTATCTTTATCTATGTAAATAGACGTATTTATTAACGATCTAATGTCAACACCATAATCAATAACAACTCCATCTGCTAGATAAATTTTGTTATTTGGGTGTCCGCTTGCATTAATATTAACACCTCGAAAAATCCCTACATTGTTGCCTATTTCAATACAACTAGGTTCGATGAATTCTACACCGTACTGAATATAAGCAGATTTACTAATTCGGGCAAAAATATTACGATACAGTAAATTTCTTAATTTGATACCTACACTTGTCGGTATTCCTTTTGCCAGATTAAACACAAGAGTTTCTTGAACTCGTTGCCACTTGGAAAGGTATTTTTGGCTATTCATATTTGTATAACTCTCGGCTAACTACAATTCTTGAAAAGATTTCTGAAAAGTTATTAACTTCAGCTTGTTTTGAGAATTTAAGATATTGAAACTTTGAATTTTGTGGCAGTAAAAGCTTATATCCCTTAGTAATTTAGGGAAATAAACACTAGTAATAAAAATGCTCAAACCTATCAAATAATATAAAATTAACCAATTTATGGTCAAAAGTTGGTCAATTTTATGGTTGAGACTATGGTATTGATCCTAGCTTTTTACTACAAAGTTCCAATATTAACAACAAATTGGATAAGTAACAAACAAATTACGTTCTGTTTAATTTAGTTCAATGTTTGATTGACTTATTGTTCCAATATTGTGATGACAACAAGCGATAAAGTTAATTGATTCAATTACATCTATTCAAGATATACAAAATAGGGAGTAAATTTTCTCACACCATGATCAAGATGTAATTGTTTAATTACTTATGAAAATTTCAACAAAGTACAAGCACATCTATCTAGGGGGGAGTCTCTCCAACTTCAGCCATCACGTTGAAGTCAACCATCGGAGCGAATAAGTAAATACTTCCCCGATTACTGTAATGGCCCCTTAGCAGCCTATTTGCGGAGTTTGCTGCTGTGTTCATGATGTACAAGTTTACATATGTATGAAGGACAGTGTTTTTATAGTTATACGAACAGTATATCCATATAATCCTAGAAGAGAGAGGCGTAAAAATTATGTTAAGAAACAGTAAAGTTTAAAGAAAAAAAATAAAGTTTAAAAAAAGGTATTGCAGTATATAAATAATAATACGGTTATATAGTATGTATTTATTTAAACTTATACATATATCTGCCGGGAGGTAGTAGACGCCATGAATAAGTAGTGGTGAGCAGTGCCATCTCACTATACGAGTATCTACGCACTGCCGATTTATGGATTCTACAATACAAAAAATATAATATTAGAAATCGACTAATGGTCTATGGCTTTAAGCTTGTAGAAATATTGTAACTGTGTGTTTCTACCTTCACTCTTTTTGGGCGATCGCTTAACTTATAACTAAATTTAGTAATACAATTCATGACGAATACTTAACTCATTACTAAATTACTAAATAATTTATTATTTTTATAAATCCATAATAGTTTGAAATTATTTAAAATAAGGTATAATACTAGGCTTGGAACATTTTTGATTAAATAAGAATTACTGAAATAATATGGTACTTAAAGTAAAAATCATTAAGCCAAGTGGAATTTTAGACTCTACGAAATCACAAGAATTTCGGGAAAAAATTGCCGAAAGTTTAGAAAGTGGAGCAAAAATTGTATTAGTTGATTTGGAAGATGTGACGTTTATGGATAGTTCTGGTCTTGGTGCTTTAGTATTAGCTTTCAAGACACTGCGAGCAGTAGAGAGTAAATTAGTAGTCTGTTCGATGAATGAGCAGGTGAGGATATTATTTGAATTAACTGGTATGGATAAAGTATTTGAAATTTTTATCGATCAAGATGAATTTAAGAAAGCAGAAGTATTTAAAAGTGAATCAGCTTTAGATATATAAATTGATGCTTGACCTATTTCAAACTAGAAGATAGTGTATGAATTTTTATATTTGAGATTCATAAGATAAAATACAATTAATTAAACTTTAATTGCAATATAGATAAATCATCATCAAAAGCTTCTTGTTGTTTCAAACCAGTCAATTGATTGATAATCTGGTCGAGATGATAGTTACTACTAACAACCATCTTGACAAAATTTTCCAAACCCCAAAGCATACCATCTGATTTAGCAATTTCATAAGCACCATCACTAAAAATATAGAGGATGCTGTCTTTTTCAATGTCGCAAAAGCCATCCACATATTTGACTTGTGGAAACATTCCAATCGGAATACCAGGAGTTCTGAGTAGTTTTGCTTGGGTGACATCAGTTGATTTAGCTGTTGTTAAAATTGCAGGTGGATGCCCAGCAGTGGAATAAACTAGTTGATGCTTGATACGGTTATAAACTCCGTACCAAATAGTAAAGTATTTGTCATTTTGATAATTAATTTGGAAGGTGTCATTTAATGCTTTTAATACCTCACTAGGTTGATAGTAATTTAAGTTTTTCAGAGCACGAGAGCGGAGTAAATTTAATACAGAAATAGAAGGGAGAGTGGCTCTAAGTCCATGTCCGGCAGTATCTAGGAGATAGATTGCTAGATAATTAGAATCGAGCCAGTAGTAATCAAAGCAATCACCACCAAGTTGACGTGAGGGAATGAAGCGGAAATCAATTCTCAGAGGTTCTGTCATGGGTGGAGGTAGGAGCGAACGTACATATTCTGCTGCTTCCTCCAATTCCGCTTCTAAAATTCGTTTTTGAATTTGCAAATCTCGACTTAGCTGGTGCAGGCGCAATCCTGCTCTGACTCGCGCTTGCAGTTCATTATGTTCAATTGGTTTGGTAATAAAATCATCTGCACCCGCATCTAAACCCTTAACGCGATCGGCAACTGAATCTAAGGATGTTAATAGAATAAAGAACGTGGTAGATAATTCTGGATTTGCCTTAATACACTGGCAAACTTCTAGCCCATTCATTCCCGGCATGATCCAATCGCAAATTATTAGTGCGGGATGATAAATCAATGCTTGTTTTATTCCTTCTTCACCATTACTAGCGCCAACTACCTCATAACCATGTTTTTCCAGCATTCTTTTCAGGAGAATCTGTACTGCGGGATCATCATCAATTACTAAAATTTGAAACATAGGAGATAGGTGCGTTTGTAATTTAAAAGATTACCGCTATCAGCCACAGTATAGAGAAACGAACGGAAGCTAGAATTCCATAGGTAATTCTATTGGCTTTTGGAAGTAATTTGTTAATTGTTAATCAATCTAATTTGCCCAAATTTAGTATAAATGTAAACAAAAAGCTAATTATAAAGGTGACAAAGGGTTCAGCCAAAAAAGTATAGTACGTTTGAGCTGATGTAAATCTCGGTACATTTCTTGTTTAAACCATTGCCCGATCGCATCTAGGGGGTTAAATTCCTTACCTGGTTGCCATTTAACATCTTGTCCTAGAGGTGTGAGGTGATTGCCTGGAAGCGTCTGTGCTGTTACCATACCTGGAAAGCGTTTTTGCAACAGTTCGGTTAAAGCTGCTGACTGATCGATGGTGTCGTTGGTAAATTTGATTAACAGATTACGGCGAACATTGTACTGTTCCTGCACAAGTTTGGTAGTTTCTAGCGGTGAAGGAGTAAATTCGACAGCAAAATTAGAATTGAACTGAAAATTAGTGTTTAACTGTTCTACTAAGGGGATGGCATCACGAGCGGCGTAGTTATTGAAAGAAATGAGAATATTACCGGCACGTTCTACAGGAAACAGACTACCGATGAGCAAATGGAGTTTGCAACCCATGCTGTGCCCGATGCCATAGATGGGGAGGTAGCCTTTGCCTAATAATCCTCTATCTTCTAAGCGTACTAAAACACGTTCAAAGTTGAGGAGAACTTGTTGTGCGATCGCCGTATGATCAAGGGTATTAACAAACGGCGTGGCAATAACTACAAAGCCTTTTTCTGCGGTGTTTTCCAATAACAAACGATAAGTGATGTGAGGTGCAGTGGCGACAAAGGCACCACCTAGAAAATGAATGATTCCAATCGGTTTTTGGGGAAGCAACACCCAGTTACCAGAGATTTCTTTCCAATCCATTAGAGGAGCGATCGCGCTTTGAATTCGTGAATTAATACTTTTTTATGTTAAACCAGGTTTTGGACTTAACCCGATGTTATACAATTTTCGATTTTGGATTTTGGATTGGAATTGCTTTAGTGTATCTGAATTGTATCAATGCATCTGTCGCCATTATGAGTTCAAATTGGTGTTAGCTAAATAGATAGATGCAGTTTCGACATCACTCTTCCTCTAGAGCTAGGGCGTTGACTGCGGCGGCGGCGATCGCACTTCCACCCCGTCTTCCTAATAATGTCAAGAATGGCACACCCCGACTATCTGCTGCCAGTGCTGCTTTTGATTCTGCTGCTCCGACAAATCCAACTGGAAAGCCTAAAATCACAGCCGGTTTTGCTGCCCCAGCATCTAGCATTTCCAATAACCGGAACAAGGCGGTAGGTGCATTGCCTATTGCTACCACTGCTCCTGCTAAATGCGATCGCCATAATTCTAAGGCAGCAGCAGAGCGAGTTGTTGCCAATTGTTGAGCAAGCTGCGGCACATCTGGATGATTGAGGGTACAAATTACAGTATTTTCCGCAGGAAGCCGCCGTCGGATAATCCCTTCTGCTACCATCCGAGCATCACACAAAATTGGTGCTCCTGCTTTTAGGGCTGTACGTGCTGATGCTACTGCTGTTGGTGAAGCTACTAGATCGTCTACAATATCCGTCATTCCACAGGCATGAATCAGACGCACGGCAACATTAACCACATCTGGGGCAAGTAGAGACAGATTTGCTTCTGAGCGAATGATGGCAAAGGATTGGCGATAGATTTCGTTGCCATCCCGAAGATAGTTTATGGTCATTTGTTAGTAGTTAGTGGATAGTAGGGGCGGGTTTTGTTGATAATCTTGCCTTCAAAACTAATAATTTATCTTCTAAACCCGCCCGTACAGTAGTTAGTAGTTAGTGGTTAGTAGTTTCTCCCCCTCTGCTCCCCTGCCCTATTGTCCCCCTGCCTGCCAAAACTAATATGTTTGAACGCAACTCGGTATAAACCCGCTCTTAAATTTTCAGTTAAAGCGATCGCTGAATCGTTAAAATTTCTTTTGCCTGTGAGTCTTGAGTGATAATTTCACCTTGACGATTAAATAAAACCGTACCAACTTTAAGGGCGACATTGGCGTATTTTTGCACGTATGCAGTAGCTCTGTGACTAATTTTTTCAGCTAGCGTTTCAAATACTAATTCTGACAAGCCTAGTTCCACCAATTTTTTGTATGCTGCATCAGCTGTTTTTGCATCTAAAACGGCTCTTACTGCTTGTAAATCATCACTAACCGCAATTACAGCAGCACCAATAATTTCTAGTTTGGCGTCTGCTAAATGGCTCGATGTGTTAAAAATACCGCCTGCGAGCTTAATCAGCTTGCCGTGGTACCCCAACAACAAAACAGATTTCGCCTGGGTTAGCCCTGCTTCTACGAGCATGGCACCAATCCAATTGCCTGTTTGTACAATGGCTGATTCTGCTATGCCTAGACGTTGTGCTACTTGCATACCATTGCTGCCAATACAAAAGACTAAATGGGGAGAAAATTTGACGCGATCGCTCAACGACAAACGAAATTCTTCCAAATGTTCAGCTGCCGACAAGGGTTGAGAGATACCGCTAGTTCCCAACAATGCTAGCCCTTCCAAAATACCAAAAGCTTCATTAGAAGTGCGTTGTGCCAACTGACGCCCTTCGGGAAGAATAATCGATACCGTTGCTGTTTGCTCTGGCGGTATCAGTGGCAGTAAATTGGCATCAAATAGTTGACGGGCGTAGTTGTATATTGCTGGTTCCCCCGATGCAGTTTTTCCCAAACCTTCACCAGCTTCCAACACCAGAGCTTGAGATTGTCGTTGAGATAACCTTACCCAAGCCCAAATAGGCGTATTTCTAGTCAAATCTAGATTATCGCCTGGCTCGCTCAACGTAATTGCTAAGGAACTTTCAGGTTCTAGCTTTGCTAGTTGAGAGATAAAAATTTCTGCCGTGCCTGGAAGAATATCAATTTTCACAGACGACACAGAATCTATATTTTTCAGCAGATGCATTAGAGCCGCCTTAGCGGCAGCTACTGCAAAAACTGGCAAGGTGTAACCTGTACGAGCCATTAGCTGTTAGAGAGGTAAATTAAAGAATTTTTATTATTAAATATTATTGAATAGGTTGCGATCGCGAGTTAACCACTCACCACTGTAAGTAAGGGCTGATTTTAACAATTATCTCTCTATAATGACGAAATATCTAAATAAACCCGCCCCTACCACTAACAAATGACTAATGACAAATGACTGTTGACTATTCCCTCAATATCGCCAGCACTTCAAATTAAATCTTGAACCAGCTACAGCAGTTGCAGCTACATAATTGTCAGCGGGTGTTAGCTCTACAAGACTCCATTCTTCATTGATGTTAAGCTTTGCTGGTGTTTCTGGCGTCAAGGAAATTTCAACTTCCTCCAAATGAGATATTCCTACTCCCGTTGCTTTTAAATACGCTTCTTTACAAGTCCAATAACGGAAAAATACCTGTTGCTGTGTGTCGGGAGGAAGCGATCGCACGACAGCATATTCTCTAGGTGCAAAAAACCTTTGAGCAAGGCTTTCTACATCACTTACAGAGCGGATATATTCTAAATCAACTCCGATGGGGCGGTGAGTCGTAACCGCACACAAAGCCAAATCTTGAGAGTGAGACAAGTTGAATGATACCTCGCTACAGGCAAATTTACCAGCTAATAATGGTTTGCCTTGAGCTTCATAGTCAAACTGTACTGCCTGCGGTTCTACATCCAAGTAACGTCCCAAAATAGCGCGGAGAATACCCCTACCTGCAATAAAACGCTCTCGATGTTGCTGGAAATAAAATCGATTAGCTCTTACAACTTCGTCACTAGAGAGAGTTGTCTGCAAACGTTCGAGTTCTAGTTGCGATCGCTCAAGCTCGATTCGCCAGATGTGAACATCATCAGGCAACAAAGTTAAATCAGTTGGAGCGGTAAACCACGCATGATTATCAAAAGTCATCAATTCATGAAATTTGGGATTTTGCAGTTTTTTTCAATTTCACATCAAAATTGCCAAAAAAGTACGTGGCGGATGTAAAGACTAGCTGATGTATTAGATTTAGGAGCAACTTATCTGTTATATACGTTATTCATCCTTGGCCTAGCTCTCCGGTTTTGAACCACTTTGGCAAGAGATATGTTAGCAGGACTTGTCCAAAAATGGGATCTCTGGTAAATGCTTCGCAAATGTTTTCGCACAACCCTCCTAGCATGGCGACAGTTGATCAAACAGAAGACTCGTCTTTTGATAGCAATAATAGGTATTGCCTTTGCAGATATTCTCATTTGTGCCCAGATGGGATTTGAAGCTTCGCTGTTCGAGAGTTCCACAGCACCACAAAGGATTCTCGATGCAGATTTGGTATTGGTAAACCCTCATTTTCAAAGTGTATATTCAGTCAAAAATATTTCCAGAGAGCGATTGTACCAGGCGTTAGGATTTGCAGGTGTAGAGTCGGTGAGTCCAATCTACATGGGTATAGGAAAATGGAAAAATCCTCAAACCTCGCGCACCCAGGCAATTTTGGTATTTGGTACCGATCCAAGAACTCAAGCATTTAAACTTCCTGAAGTTAATCAAAACCTCAGTCAACTGCAAAAGCTAAACACCATATTTTTTGATCGAGCTTCCTTGCCACAGTTTGGGCCGATCGCTAGTTTATACCAACAGCAAGCAATTGTTGAAGCGGAATTAAATGATGTTAATGTCCGGGTTACTGGTTTATTTACTTTAGGTGCGTCATTTGGTGCATACGGCAATGCCATTGCTAGCGATTCCACATTTCTACTTTTATTTAGCGATCGCCAACCTCGTGAAATTCAGATAGGTTTGATTAAGTTGAAACCTGATGCTGATGTACAACAGGTAGCAAAAAATTTATCAGCAGGTTTACCCGATGATGCGATCGTTCTTACTCCCCAAGGGTTTGCAGAAGCAGAAAAATCTTATTGGGCAAACACAACTCCCATTGGTTTTATTTTTGGTTTGGGTGTAATAGTTTCTTTTATTGTTGGCATCGTCATAGTGTATCAAATTATTTATGCCGATGTTGCCGATCATTTGCCAGAGTACGCTATGCTCAAGGCAATTGGGTATAGCGATCGCTATTTAGTACTCGTCCTCATCCAAGAAGCTTTACTATTAGCAGTATTAGGCTTCATTCCAGGATTTATAGTTTCAATTGGACTTTATCAAATAGCAGCTACTGCGACAATGCTACCAATTTTTATGACAGTCGAACGGGGTATCTCTGTATTTCTTTTAACAGTGATCATGTGCATGATTTCTGCGGTTAGTACGATGCGAAAAATGCATTCTGCCGATCCTGCTGATGTTTTTTAAAGGCAGTTTGAGTTCTAAGTAACTCGCAAGATTTCATAAATCAAATCAGATTGTTATATGTAACGTACAGCAGTGTCTGTATATTTCTATTTCGCTCATTGGCAAATTGCTTCACAAATTTCATGCCAATTTTCTCAGCCACTCGTCGCGAAGCAGCATGATTCCAAGGCATATTGGCATATAAACTATCCAGCTTGAGCTTTGTGAACGCGTAATCTTTGAGTGCAATCGCAACTTCTGTTCCATAACCGTATCCCCAAAATGGATTGTGAATTATATACTCCAAATCATTGAAAGGCTCACCTATTAATGTCGATTTCAAAATTCCAGCATCACCAATCAGCTCTCCGGTTTCTTTCAAAAAAACTTTATAGCGCCCAAATCCGTGCTGATTATAACTCTCTAAATTGCGTGCTATCCAGACCTCTACACCTTCTCGTGTAAAAGGCTGCGGCCAATAACGCATTGTGATTGGATCTGATAAAATCGCCAACAGCCTATCTACATCATCATTTTGGTAAAGATGAATCGTAAGATGTTGTGTCTCAAATAGCATATAAAAATGTTTATATTACGTCATTTATAAATATTCAATTCCTGCTCATAAATTTTCAGATTTCCTTAGAGATTTTTTCACCACTTTGCAAAATGGCGGATGATACGGGTAGTATTAGTATCAAATCGCAGAAAACTCTCTTCTCTAGCCCCTATTCTCAGGTGAATCAGAAGTCGTGGCAGTAATGGATAGATTGCCTCAGATATGGCGAGTCAGATTAGCAATTTTTGTAGGGTGGGCACTGGCTAACTTTCCTCAAACCCTTATTTTTACGTTCTAAAAAGTGCCCAACTTACGGTTTTAAAGTATTCTAAGGTATGGGGCAAGCTATTTTTTAACTAAAGTTATCGAGGAAATACAGCATGACTATTTGGGTAAACGAGCAAATTGATCCATCTGGCATGATTTATGCTTGTATTGCCTGCTGTAATGAGTCCCAAGCTAAAGATTGCCATGAGTCATTTCAAAAAAATTTGACTGAGACACAAAAGGCAGCTGGTTGGGTAGCGCAATTACGGACAGTTGATTCTTGGGATGAAGTTCCAGTAAATGCTTTAAAACTCGATTGATTGATTTTTACAGCAGAATTGAGGCTTCCGTTGTCACATATCAGTTATCATTTTTACGCAATCTTTTTACCAGACAAACCCCCAACTTTTTTGTAGCTGGGGGTTTTTCACATATACCAAAAACGTTGGGAGAGGTGATGGCATTTCTCTAAAATTATGCGATTCAAAATCCCCCTCCCTCTCAGGATAGAGTGGAAATTATTACGTATTCGTGATTAGAAGTCAAAGGGTAGTGGGGGGAATATAAATATATTGCCTAATTAATAGGTTAAGAAAATACAACAATCAGATTAAGAAATAATAAATAATTGATAATGACTTGAAATTAACTAGTTCTTGAATAGAAAAGAGATGATTTTGATGAAAGTAAAAGAGTTATTATCTAAGCATAGTAAAAATTTAAGACTTTGAAAAACACAAATAAGATTAATGAACTACCCAGTGGCTTACACTTCTGTTGCAGACTATCCCATTCATTTGATAGGCACAACCGCACAAGCAGTCGAAATTTCAATTCATTCTCCCAGTCAGTACATTTGTGCTAATTGCGAAAAAATTTTGCCGGATTGGAAAAATCAGCTTTCTTTTTGGGTAGTGATTGTTTTACAGCAATCTAAATACGAAATACTAGAAAGTAGCCCAGAAATAGAAGCAGAAAAACAAAGACTGCGGGAAAAATTTATGAAGTTTGGGCTTGATGTTGCTTTTGTTTTACGCGATCGCGGTTATTTAACAGACTTAATCGATCCCCGTACTGGCTATCCCCTGCTTTCTCGTCCAGGAAAATTTCCTCATGATGATACCGCAGTTGTAAAAGCTTTACTCGGTTATCCAATGATTAAAAATAAATGTCGCGTACTAGTGCATCCACGCTGGGGAATGGCTGTTTATCCCAGCATTTTGTTATCAGCAGCTCCCCCATTCATCATTGAGAGGGTAATCAAAAGCATGGCTTTCTCCCATGGCTGGAAGGAAAAAACTTAGAAAGGCTTCGCTCAGAACTTAATTTCGATATACATCTAAATTGTTAAATTTTGTAATATTTAAGATTTTCTTTAGATTTCATCGCTTAAGATTTTCTTTAGATTCTCAACAACATAATTATGTGTTGAGCCAGAGAAGGAGCGATGGTAATGAATGTATGCCCTGTGAACTCAAAAACATTACGTCAACTTTGGTTTGTAGTTGAACAAACTCAAACTAGTACTCTTCTCGGACTTGGTGATACGGATTTAGTGAAGCAGTTATTAGAACAGCTTGATAAAAAAGCCCTCAGCAGTGAAGAGACTAACACCCTGAGAGCCTATATTTCCTCTAAAACTTCATTAATACGCGATCTAGCCTTGGCACGTTTGGCATAAGGGCAGGTTGCCTAACCTTTACAAACGCAATTGCACTGCCTTGGCACTATTAATATCTCCCATCATCGTGACTTAAATTCTCCTAATCGCCTCAGCCCAACAAGCTGAGGTTTTTTGTTGTTCTAATAGCGATAAGTGCCTCTAAGGTGTTTTCTTGCTTGATATTCCCTTAAAGCACCATGGCTCAATAAAGTTCGTCCATTCCTTCTGATGGTGGGAATTTGTCCTTTTTGCAAAGCCATAAACAAATTGCTTTGATCTACACACAAGCGTCTAGCAGCTTCTAGAGGTGAAACACCATGTCTGTGCATACACTGTTGTCTTCCAGATCCTACACGCAAGCGTCTAGCTGCATTTCCAAGTAGAACATCGAGCTTGTGCATAATTTTATGTATTCCTGCCAATCTAATTAGATAGCCATCTAATTATAAGACAGGAAATTATAAAAAAATGATAAAAATTATGCAACAATTTGTTAACTGTTAGGAATTCCGTGATGCAACAGCCACCAGGCGGCAGCCCACCACTCTCGTTACCAGGTTCAACCTAGTAACGAGAATTAATAAAGTGCGATCGCATTTGGGTTTAGGGTTGGGTAAAGCGATCGCCTAACCCAACCAAAAGTCAATTAAATTCTGGCGCGAAGCGCGGGAGTGCGGAAGAGGTTTTTGAATGCAGCCACCCTTTGTGCAGGGGGTTCTGGTGTTGACTCCCAGAGGCTTTCGTAATAGAAGAAAGCCACACCCAAACCACGCTCTTGGGCATTGCGTACTTGGAACTGAATTTTTTGGATTGGAACTGGATTAGTTCGCAAACCTGCCATAATCCCAATACCAGTGGGAATTATTTTTTGTGCTTGTTGAATTTCTGGGCGAGAAATATTGGCGATAAAGTTTTGCATATTGGAACTATAGACTTGCATAATTAACTCGTCCACAATTCCCTGCTGTACCCAGTTCAACCAGTCTTGTAAGTGAAGTTTGTAAGCAAAGTCGTAATAATTGGGGGAAACGGAGAAAATTGCCTGAGGTTTTCTGGCTTTTACAGCTTTGTTAAGTTGCACCATAAAAGCCGTGATTTTATCTGCCCGCCAACGCACCCATTGTGAATCTTTAGGATTTGCCGGAGGATTTTTCTTGGTTTCTTGCTTGTATAAAGCAACCGTGTACTTATCGTAACCAAATTCGTGGGGCAAACTCATGTGATCGTCAAACTGAATGCCATCGACATCATAGTTAGTGACGATTTCCAGCACAAGATTGGTGATAAACTGTTGTACTTCTGGGTGGAAGGGATTGAGCCATACAACTTCACCAGCAGCACTAATCGAAGTTTTGCTACCATCCCGCTTTTGCGTCAGCCAATTCGGATGACTTAATGCCAACTCAGAAGTTTGAGGAGCCATGAAACCAAATTCAAACCAAGGAATCACAAGCAAGCCTTGGCGATGAGCTTGGGCAATCAGATCTGCAAGAATATCATGTCCGTCAGAGCCTCGAAACAAAAAGGGGATACCTTTTGTTTGTGCCACTGCACTAGGATACATTGTATAACCGGAGTTCCAGACTACGGGGTAGATTGTGTTGAAGTTCAACTGTCGCAGTTGGCTCACAGCATCCTTCACTTTTGCCCGATCCTTGAGCATATTAAAATCATTGTTTGTCATCCAAACACCCCGAATTTCTTGGCGAGGTATCTGAGCAATTGCTGGGGTAAAACTGTGTATGAAAATTGGTGTTAAAAATGATACTATTATCAGAAGCGGAAAAAAACTCTTCAGCGATCGCCGCCAACTGGGAAAAACTAAATGTAATTTCATTGGTTTGAATATTGCTTTAGCTACCCTGGCGTGCCATCGTATGCTTTGGTGAAGGAATCTACTAGTCATATAGTCTTCCAGTATTTATATTTACCAGATTCATTCCGTGCATATCGAATTGCTGCTTCAATACTTTTGAAGCAGATTTCTACGCATTATAAGTATTGACGTAGATAGCAGACATTAGTGCCCAATTTTACTTTTAAAGGAGGGAAATTACTCAA
This sequence comes from Chlorogloeopsis fritschii PCC 6912, assembly GCF_000317285.1. Taxonomy (GTDB): domain Bacteria; phylum Cyanobacteriota; class Cyanobacteriia; order Cyanobacteriales; family Nostocaceae; genus Chlorogloeopsis; species Chlorogloeopsis fritschii. The sequence goes on from NZ_AJLN01000145.1 coordinate 51,579, forward strand.
TTAAGTCAGGTGGGCGATCGCCTAACAGCTCAATCATTGCGGGCGTGCTCAAACTCATAGACATAGAACAGCCGACTAAGTTTCTTGAGCAGATATCCTCCTGTTGCAAATAGGAATGCACCTGCAAACGCCCACCAAACAACTGCGGGAGGAATAACGGTTAAAAAAGATGCGTTGGTTTGTTCTAAAGTCGTTAACGCAACCTTAATAGCTAGCGATCGCGCATCTAAAATCACACCTAAACAAAAACAGGCGATCGCTGCCCCATAGGCAAATACAGTGAGACGATTTATATTTTTCAGAGCATCTTGACAAACTTTGCAATTCTGAGTGTGTGTTGTCCACACATCAAAGAGCTTCTGCTTGTCTAGTTCTTTAGCCGGAAGTTCAGAGCTAGATCTTGAATCCCAAGCTATACTACCACCCGCTCTTTGTTCCAGCCACTGGCGAAATGCAATCACCATTTTGTCTTGAGGATTGGGAGTATAGACAGCTTTTAGCCATTTGTCATTTCTCTGTTTACCTAAAATCTTCTCTTGATAATGGAGAAAAACCAAATCTTGGTGCAGAAACAAAGAAGCTAAGACGTGCCCCAACCAGATAGGCATCGGTAGCCCAAAGATTCCCAAACCTTTGGGTATTTTTCCAGCCTCATTCTTCACTAGAACTTGGCATCCAATATGACGGCACCAACCAGGGCGAGTCGGGGTAGCATATAAAGCTAAGATTAGCTTGCTGCCATCCTTGGAAGTGGAAACAATTCTCATGTGGCAGGGCGGCTGAAAATCATGAACTGCTTGTTCAATATTTGCAGCAGTTGGTATGATTTCAAAGGAGAAGCCTTCTTGAGTGGAAATCTCCCGGACTTTAATCATGTCATAGTATTTGGCATCCTGATACCGATTACCGACAAGCCCGTGGTGGGAGACAGGTACATGGGCGGGATCTGAGACATTTTCCATGAAAAAGTCCCATCCATACGGTAGATCGCGCACATTCCAAAACAGCTGCACTGCTCTGTCAGAGTTATCCCTAAGTTCTGGAATGATGCGTGGTGTGCGCTGCTGACTTTCAAGTTGGGCTTGAGTACCTGCCTCTGCCCACACCCACAATAGCCCTTGGCACTCTTGGGTTGGATAGACAACAGCACATGACTTCTGATTGGAGAGGTGTTTTGCTTCAGTTTGCTTGTCTTTTGACTGAGGAATACTGACACAACTTCCCTCAGAATTAAAGCGCCAGGCGTGGTAAGCACACATCAACGTGCCATCAGACTCAACTCGCCCTTCTGAAAGAGGAGCCAGTCGATGGGGGCAAAAATCTTCAAAACAACGCCATTTGCCAGAACCATCTCGCCATAACACTATATCTTTTCCCAATAACTGCAGAGCATGGGGGCGAGACGGATCTAAAAAATCTACCACTGCTACTGGATACCACTGCTTTGCCCATTGGAATAATTCTTCTTTTTCCCTCGTGTTACGCCTATCTCCTTCCAGGCTAGCTTCAGTAGTCACAGCTACCTCTTCGAGTTTTGTAGTTATATATGGATTTTATCTTTGTTAATAAATTTTAATACATTATATGTCTGGTGTTCATCTACACCTGATTTTAAATGCACTCATGAAGCCTATAGAGTGATAAAAAAGTTGCTGCTTGGCAACAGCAACTCATCACAGGCGATCGCTAACTGGTGCTTCACAACAACTTGTACTAGAGCCAGATCAAATCTTTTAAAGAGTTTTCCGGGGTATGTTTGGTTTATGCGGTTTTTCTGGTTTTTCTTTAGTGGTTGGGGAACTAAGATTCAAGAAATCGATAAGTTTGAGGGTACGACGACGAATTTTCCACTGCCCGTTTTCATTGATAACTTCATCTTCATAAGTACCATTGGCAACATCAATGCTGGTTTCTGAAAGTTTGTGAGTTGCGTGTAGATAAGAGGACATTGTTGCTTGACTGTTTTGAAGGGAAATGTTGATTGTACCGATCAGATGTTGAGTAGCTTGATATCCATTTGCTTGGAATACCGCATAGACGAAATCTGCCCACGCATCTGTACCAGTTCGTGTTTCACTTGCCCCATCAGGAAAAATAGCAGTGATCAGTGCATCCTGAGTAAAACAATCCCGATAAATATTCTTGCCTTCTTGGAGATCTCCTCTACCAATAGCGTCAGTTCCAAGTGCATAACAGACTGTTAATTTTTGAATTTCTAATTCTGCGTTAGGTTGAGTTGCACTTGCTAATTCAAACTTACCTCCAAGCAGTAAAACAAGAGCAACTGCAAGCGCAATTATGGTGATACGGTGCCAAGAAAACGAAATAACTTTTGAAATTAAACGTCTATTTTCTCTTCTTCTTTCCATAAAATTTCCTTTTTATTTTTGTTGTGTTTGCTATTTTGCACTTGTCAGAAATTAAATTTATATCTGAAATTTCTCTGAATTCCTCATAGATTAGGCTCAAGTTTAATTATGTTATTACCCAGGAAGCACTTTGATTGAGTAGTAATGCTAAATCTGAAATACAAATCTTTTTTGATAACCAATACAGATGAGATTAATTTATGATTGACAAGCTTTTAGCCTCTAGAAATAGAGGTAATACAAAAGCGGATTCGTATGAGATTATGCAAGCTTTACTCAACGAATTATTTATAGCAGATAAAAAATAAACTTATTGTTAACTTTAAGTAAGTTTATCTTAATATTTATTAGCTGAATTTTAGTAAATATATAAGTATTTACCACAAAAAAGACACAAATCCCCGACTTCTCTAAGAAGTCGGGGATCTTGTTTCTCACGAAAGACTTAGATTAAATAAAAAATTGGTTGATATCGATGTAATATCAATTCATCAAATCATCCTTGATGTGATTTCTCACACAAGCTTATTGAGAATATTCTTGCTCGGAAATGGGAATAGAAATCAAAAATTCTGTCCCTTGCCCCAAAACTGAATTACAAGTCAAGCTGCCACCGTGGTTTTCTACTATAATTTGCCGACTAATAGATAAACCTAACCCTGTACCTTTTCCTACTCCTTTAGTAGTAAACAAGTGGTCAAAAATACGGTATTTAACATCTTCTGTCATACCTGTGCCATTATCTTTAATTTCAATCACTACACTTTGATTATTTGCAGTTAGCTTAGTGTTAACAGTAATAGTATTGGGATTACCTGCTTTAATCTCAGCAAAACTACGACCACTATTTGCTTGTTCTAAAGCATCAATTGCATTTGCTAAAATATTCATAAATACCTGATTTAATTGTCCCAAATGACATTTTATTGATGGAAGAGTACCGTATTCTTTAATAACTTGAATTGCTGGGCGATCGGGATTAGCTTTCAAGCGATGCTGTAAAATCATCAAAGTGCTATCAATGCCTTCGTGGATATTAGCTAATACTTTAGAAGTATTATCAGCACGGGAAAAAGTACAGAGGGAAGTACTGATGTTGCGAATGCGTTGTGTACCCATTTTCATGCTATCAATCATCTTGGGTAAATCTTCTATCAGGTAATCTATATCTATTTCTTCAGCTTTATTCCTGATTTCAGTACCTGGCTCGGAGAATGTTTTTCGGTAAAGTTGTAAATAATTTATTAAATCAGTAAAACTATCTTTAGCTTGCTCAATACTGCCTGCAAGAAAACCAACTGGGTTATTTATTTCATGTGCTATTCCTGCAACTAAATTCCCAAGAGAAGACATTTTCTCACTTTGGATGAGTTGCAGTTGTGTCTCTTGCAAATCTTTGAAAGACTGTTCTAATTGTCTAGATTTGTCTTGCTCCCTTGCGTACAAGCGAGCATTCTCTATGGCAATAGCCATTTGAGAGACTAAGACTGTTAATATTTCCACTCTCTCGGAAATAAAAGCTCCTACCGACAACTTATTTTCTAAGTAAACAATACCTGTAAACTGTGATTTATAAATAATAGGTAAACACAAGATTGATTTTGGTTGATTTTTCTGAATAAAGGCATCAAAGTTAAAAGGTTCCGTAATTACTGCATCATTTAAAATAAGGTTTGCTTGAGTTCTGAAAACGTAATTAATAACAGAGATAGGTAAATCGTGACAGTTTCCCAAAGGAATAGATTGTAAAACTGTTACCACATCGTCAGTATTACCACCAGAAGCTTCTATATATAGTTCATTATCTCTAAGTAGCAGCAATACTGCTTTTTGTGCAGCAGCATTTTCTAATAAAATTTTGATTAACTTGCTCAATAAATTGTCTAAAACAATTTCATTAGTAATTGCCTGAGAAAACTTGACAAATGTATTAAAGTCGAGAAAATCACTCAAACCACTACTGGTAGTAGTGCTAGCAGCAATGTAAGTTGAATCTAATTTTAAAGTATGATTTTCAGTAGTGTTTGTTTGTTTGACTAGAAAAGGATATTTTGATTCTAAGTGCTTAACTTTAGCGATCGCTCCCCAGCGAACATAGGCATAATAGGCTTTAGTTATATAAGTTTGACAAATTAATTCTTTACCTAAAGATTGATAAAATTCTCCTGCTAACTCATAGGCTAAAGCTTCTTCTTGCAGATAACCATTTTCTTTAGATTTAGCGATTGAAGCCTCATAATAGTCCATCGCCTCAAGTTTTTTACCTAAAACCCTATATAGTTCTGCCTCTACTAAATAAAATTTATTTAAGTGATTCATTGGAGCATGAGTTGCCCAAAGTTCCATTTTTTGTTGATTAGCTCGTACTTTTTCAAGAATAGATTGTTGCTCAACTTCTTTCGCACCAGGATAAATTGCTAGTTGCACTAAAGAATCATAAAAATAAAATACAGGCACAACAAACAGCCCTATAACTCCACCTAAAGATTTTTCTGCCATTGCAGCATTTTCTCTAGCTTGACAGTACTTTCCAAACAAGTAAGAGAGCATGAGCTTATTGACAAATAGGTGGTTAATTGTGTATTGGTCATTAAATTGCTCATGTATTGGTAGCATATTTTGCTCATTATAAGCTTCTCCAACTAAACAGCAGACATTTTCTAAATTTCCTTGCAAATTCCTAACTGTTTGCAAATATATTTGGTTCCAAGTTAAAGCTACTTGTTGCTTAATTTTTTTCAGTGATTCACAGTAAGCGACAAGTTCTTTTTCTAAAGAGCAAAGCTCAATACCGAGCCAAAATGAATGATAGGGATAAATGTAAGCACAATAGCCAGCATATTCTAAATCTCCAGCTTCTAATCCGCTAGAATACCCTGTCTTAGCTGTTGAGAATGTCTTGCTAATATGCTCTTGCCAATGCATAATATGGGCACTAACAACTGTGAGAATCTTTGCCTTGACTTCTTCAGCATTAAATCGTGACACCAGATTTAATGCTAATTTGCCAAATTCACAGCCAGAATCAATTTTTCCTTGAACTCCACAAAGAATTAACCCATAAAGACTGTAACCATAGGCAGATACAGCCGTATTACCGTACTGTAAGGACAAATTCACCATTTCGCAGGCAATAATTGGCATCATTGCGGGAGCCGTTTGAAAAGCAGCTGGAAGAACTCCCATTAAAATTCTCATGGCTGCTATCTTTTGATGATCGGTCATTTGAGGTAAGTTAATTAAATTGGCGATCGCTTTCCCTTGCAAATGAGTCGTGATTTTATCCATCCCTTGCTGAATATCAGACGCTGTTGGCTGATTTGGAAAATTTATTCCTAATAATTGCAAAATTTGTAGTGCTAGCTGAATAGCTTCAAGTTGTTTGCTCTGAACTATAGAAGCGATAATCTGCACTTCATAAACTTTGACTTTATCTAGTAAAGATTTGGCGTTTTGCAGCACCACATCAGCCCATAGTTGCATCTGCTCAAAATTGCCACTAAGATATGCTACTTCTGCTCCTCCTGCATATAAACCTATAGTTAAGTTATATTCAGTTTGCCAAGCATCTATACTTAAAATTTCTATTCCTGTTTTTAAGTATTTAAGAGCAGCTTCGTAAGCTGTAGAAGCTTTTGCCTTTCGTCCTGCAATTAAATTTAGTCTTGCCAATTCAGTTTTTTCAAATTGCGCAATCAAGTCAACAATACCTATATTTAACTGATTAACAATATCAAAAATATTGGCTTCTATTTCCTGCTTTGGTGTATTTTGCAAAAGTAATTGACCGATTTTGAGATGAGTAGCCTGTTTCTGATTTTCTGGAATTAATGAATAGGCTGCTTGTTGCACCCGATCATGCAAGAATTTATAACCTACTCGTGAAGTGTCAAAATCAAAATCAATCTCTTCTTCTTGGTTAAAAGCTAAGGGAATACGATAAGCATCATTTAAAGGTAATATTAACCCTGCTTGTAAAGCCGAATATAAATCGGTTGCTGTCACAGCAGGTGATTTTTCATTAATTATCGATAAAACATCTAAACTAAATTTATCACCGACACAAGCCGCCAACTTTAACACATCCTGAGTTACTATGGGTAGCTTTTCAATTCTACTAGCAACAAGATCAACCACATTCTTATCAGTAATTCCAATTGCTTGAATTTCTTCTATACTCCATTGCCACTTAGCACTCTCAAAGCCAAAATTCAAGAGCTTATCTTGATAAAGTGCTTGAAGTAATTGTGTAATAAAAAATGGATTTCCACTTGTTTTGTAATAAATTAATTCGGCAAGTTGTAATATTTCATTTTTAAATTTTTTTGAATTATTCTCTTGCAAAAATAAACTTTCTTTTAACGTTTCAGTCATTAACTGAGTTACATTTTCTAATTTTAAAGGTTGCAACACAATATTATTAACTACTGTGCCAGCCTTTTTAATTTCCTCTACTGTTTGGATAAAAGGATGTGTGGGACTAACTTCATTATCCCGATATGCCCCAATGAATAATAGATATTTGCTGCGGGCATCCGTCATTAATTTTTGCATTAAATTTAATGTCGCTGAATCTGCCCATTGTAAGTCATCTAAAAATATGACTAAGGGATGTTCTTTTTGAGTAAAGACTTGAATAAATTCTTCAAAAACTCGATGAAAACGATTTTGAGATTCTATTGCTCCTAATTGAGCAACCTCTGGTTGTTGACCAATAATTAATTCCACTTCTGGAATAACATCAGTAATGACTTTCCCATTTGTCCCTAACGCAGTTAATATTTTCTGACGCCATTTTTCTATTTGCTCGTTATTCTCTGTCAGCAAACATCGCATCAGATAAGTAAAAGCTTGAATTAATGAAGCATAGGGTATATTCCGTTTTAATTGGTCAAATTTACCGCAGATAAAGTAACCTTGTCGGTAAGTAATCGGTTTATTCACTTCATTGACTAAAGCTGATTTGCCAATGCCAGAATAACCAGAAACCAGAATCATTTCACTAGTCCCTGATGTAACGCGTTCAAATGCAGCCAACAATTCATCAACTTGTTTTTCGCGCCCGTATAGTTTTTGTGGTATTAATAACTGACTTAAAACATCTAACCTTCCTGGAACAAAACCAGTAATTTCACCCTTTATTTCTAGCTGATTGAGACATAATTCTAAATCTGCCAATAATCCAGCAGCACTTTGATATCTATCTTCCGCATTTTTTGCCATCAGCTTCAAAATAATTTCTGCAATGGAGGTAGGAATATTTGGATTTACTAATTGTGGATTTGTTGGTTGAACAGCAATGTGACTGTAAACTATCTCTAGAGGATCTTGGCTAAAAAATGGAAGTTTTTTAGTAAAAATTTCGTATAAAGTTACACCAAGAGAATAAAAATCCGTGCGGTAATCAAGAATACGATTCATTCTCCCTGTTTGTTCGGGAGACATATAAGCAAGTGTGCCCTCAACGGAGTTGGTGTTAGTAAATTGAGGGTTTTCTTTGTTGAGGCGGGAGGCTATACCAAAATCAGTGAGCTTAACAATACCTGTTTGGGAGTTAATGATGATGTTACTGGGTTTGATATCTTTATGAATAATCTGATTTTTATGCAAATAATCTAAAGCTTTAGTTAATTGAATAGCAAGATTTAAAGATTTAACTAATTCAAGCTTTTCTGTTTCTATTATTTGTGCTAAAGACTGACCTTCAAAGTCTTCCAATAATAACCCGACACGATTATCAAATGTCTCTAGACTAATTGCTTTGACTATGTTGAGATGGTCTAAATCTTGCTGAATTTGATACTCATTTTTAAGGCGAGTAAAAGCTTCAAGTGTTGGATATTGATTTTTAAGAAGCTTAAGGATAAAGCGCTGTTGTGTATTTGGGATTTGTATTTGATAGATAATGGTTTGGATGCCTTCGTAAAGAGTAGAGTTGATTTGGTATCCAGTTAGATTTGGCATTGTTGTTAACTATAAATTTACAAAAATTAGACTAATTCCTTTTCTTGTCGTGAAAAGGCTCTCATATGATTATTCCCAAGGGTTAAAAGATTATTATCATTAAGTAGTTGCATACCGAGTGGTTGTAAGCAAAACCAGGTACTGCCTTGGTAAAGGCACTCAGGTATGTAAACTTTATGTCATTGTCACTTTCTAATCACATTTGCTCTCAACACTAAGAGTGTTGAGAGTAATCAGTAAAAATACCCCAGGTATGAACGCCATTTTTGAAGAATTTATCCGGGCGATCGCCTAACAACGGCGCTGGATGAACGGTGCCAGCATTCTTATTGTGCTGGTTTGACAGCCTCACTCTCAAGCTGCCTTGTGCAAAAAGGTGCAATTGTAGTTTTGTTAACGATAAATATCAAACTTTAAGCGATAGCAAACTTAATTAATTTTGAGGCAAGCATAACAATGTACTTGAACTTCTTTGGCTTTCATGTCAATCATTGGACAGCTTCTGTTGCTTTCACTGCCCTAGCAACTGGGTTAGTCTCTTGCCAACCTCAAAGCCCAACTGCAACTGCTCCTGGGACACCTGGCGCTCCCGGTGAAACAATATCCATTAGCGGTGCAGGTGCCTCATTCCCGGCTCCTTTGTATCAGCGCTGGTTTGCTGAATACAATAAGCAAAATCCCAATATCCAAATTAGTTATCAGTCAGTTGGAAGTGGTGCTGGGGTGAATCAGTTTTTGGCACAGACTGTGGATTTTGGAGCTACTGACGCACCACTCACCCAACAAGAACGTGAGAAGTTTCCCGCACAACGGGGACGCCCAATTCAATTGCCAATGACTGGTGGAGCACTTGTCTTTGCCTACAACCTCCCTGGGGTAGATAATCTACGACTATCTCGACAAGCATACTGTGGGATTGTTCAAGGCGATATCAAAACTTGGAATGACCCTCAAATAGCACAGCAAAATCCTGGTGTCAACTTACCCAATACTCCAATTTCTTTCATCCATCGTTCTGATGGCAGCGGAACAACTTTTGTGTTTACCAATCACCTCCAAGCTGCCTGTCCTCAGTGGCAAGCAGGTGCTGCTAAATCTGTGTCATGGCCGACAGGTCTTGGTGCTAAAGGAAATGAAGGTGTTACCGCTCAAGTTCAACAAACTCAAGGGTCAATTGGTTATGTAGAATTCGCCTATGCTAGGGAAAACAAAATGCAAATGGCTGCAATCCAAAACCAAGCAGGTAATTATATTACGCCCGAACCAGGTTCAGCTGCTACTGCAATTGAAGGCGCTCAGATTCCTGAAGATTTTGCACTCCTAGTCCCAGATCCAAAGGGAGAGCAAGCTTATCCAATTGTTGGTTTAACTTGGTTGCTGTTATACGAGCAGTATGATAATCCTGCTAAAGCAGAAGCACTGAAAAACGCAATCCAGTGGGCTTTGACTCAAGGCGATAAGTATGCTGAAGAATTGGGCTATTTGCCTTTGCCTGATGACGTTTCACAAAGAGTAATTGCAGCTTTAGACACAATTAAAGTGGCTCAAGGGCAATAAGTATAGAAGTTATCGTTACCAGGTTGAACCTGGTAACGAGGGTTTGTGGGCTTGCTTCTAGGTTGATGGAACTGATGCAAGATGTGAATCTATCCAACAGTGGCTCAAAATTTCACAAATGAGAATGGAATATCAACACAACAAATAATAGCAAGGATTCGCTGTAGCAATTGATCTTCAAAACACAGTGAAAAAGCCATGCGATTACGCGGCATAATTGTCTTAATCTCTTTACTTCTGTTTGTTGGCTTTTTGGGTTTTCAATTAGAGCTAAGTTTGCCCGGAAAATCCCCTTCAGTCAACAATACTTATACTCCACTGACAAAATCTGCACCCAGAGGAGTTGGCTCCTATGACGTGCTGGGTTATGTAGTTAGTAAAGAAGAAGCGAATAAGTTTCTACAAACAGAAAAAGGACGTGAAGCTCTTTCTTCAGAGAATGGTGCAGTTGAAATTACTGAAGAGTTAATCGACCTTGGACGTGATGCTTTTTATCAAGAAACCTTTGGCAATGAATATCTGTTTACTGATATAGTTGGCATTCTGGATGGCCCTATCAATTTAGGTAGCATCACCAAAGCAATATTAGCTCTCAAGGGCAAACAAACCACTAACCTTCAGATTCCCTTAGAACAAGATATCACTGTAGGCGATCGCACTTTTCCAGCAGGTACGTTACTCAATACTGGTTTAGATGTAGCTAAGGGTTCCTTGTTTCCTTTAGGAATTACCCTAAAAATCGACCATGTTCAACCGCGAGTCGGTATTACCTGTGCTTTATGCCATGCCACAGTCAATCAAGAAACTGGACGTATACTAGAAGGCGCGATTAATACAGACGTTAATTTGGGGCCATTGATTGCAATGGCTAGTAATTCAGCTGCTCTGTTCCGGCAGACAGATGTCAATCCAACAAAAATACCACCTGGACAGCATACCTACATCAACAAGAACGGAGAAACAGCACTTCTTCCAGACTCAAAAATCATGGAAGACGAAGTAGATAAAGCGATTCTATCCTGGCCCCCTGGTAACTTTGTTTCTAATGGCGATCTAAAAAATAACTCGGCTCAGATCCCATCTTCTTATACCCACGATTCTTGGCCTTATGCTTGGAGTGGTGTTGCTTCCATTGGTTGGTTCCACGGACTAACCACATTAAATAATGCCGTATTTGGGTTAAATGCAGATCCAACAACAACAGCGGATGCCAGCGAAATGGTATTAGGCATTGATAAAGAAATCTATCTGGGGACAATGCTGCAAAACGCTTCCAAATCTGAATTTCGTCTTCCAGAAGGAACACAACCCTGCAAATTTTTAGACAAGGTAGATCCTACACCTGGGGAACCTGGAATCAACAGTACTATTCGGATGCCAGAATATCCCAAAGGTTCGCTGTTCATGCAAAATGGATTAATGGCAGTAACTCCTGGTTTACCTGTGGCTGCTCAACTCAATGGTATGTCGGCTTGGCAAAATACCTTAGCACCACCGCCTCACGAAGCTGCCGATTTTGCAACTCTCCAGCGCGGAGCAAAGATTTTTACACAGGCTAATTGTAATGATTGCCATAGTGGTAGGTACTTTACCAACCATAAAGTAATTTCTGTGCAAGAGGTAAAAACTCAAGGCAACCGAGCACCAGCATCGCAGTCCTTTGCTGAAGTGTTTGCGCCACCAGACACTTATCCAAGTAACGTGCCTGTACCATTGCCATCTAATCCACCTGTACTATCAATACCCACAGATATCACACCCCAGGAAGATATTGAGCTAGCCTATGCTATTAGCGATCCTGCTGGTGGCTATAAAGTACCAAACTTGATTGGGCTTTACCTGAGTGCGCCTTATCTTCATGATGGTGGTGTTGCAGCTAGCTCAGATGCCTTCAAGCAAGATGAAAACGGACACTTTGTCGTTGCTAACCCTGAACAATTAGGCATGGCAGGAACTTTGATGCGTGGGATTTCACCAGATGCCGAATCTAGCTTGCGATCGCTAGTTGATCGTAACCTGCGTGAGCCTATGGTTGCAGCTAACAAAGCAAATTCCAACTTACAGCGATCAAATATAACCGGTCAAGGACACCCCTACTGGGTTGATCAACAAGCAGGTTTTACTACACAACAGCAAACCGACTTGATCAAATTCCTGCTCTCAATTGACGATGATCCAGCCGTGCTACCTTAAACATCGCCCCCGCTCAAAATAATCAATCCCCCTGCTCTCCTCAAAACAGAAAGCACAGGGGGATTATTGTCGCAGGGAACAGGGAACAAGTTAGCGATCGCCCTGTTTAATTTCCCCACACCATCACCCCTCAGCAACGATAAAATCACTCTTGGTGACACTTATCCTGCCTGAGTAACGATGAAAGCCGATATCCAACTTACCGAAACCACCCAATCTACCTTCCAACGCCCCGAACTGCTCGCCCCCGCAGGTAATTGGGAATGTGCCAAAGCAGCCGTAGAAAATGGTGCAGATGCAATTTACTTCGGTTTGGATCGGTTCAATGCACGGATGCGAGCAGAAAATTTTACTGAGGCAGATTTGCCGGAATTAATGGAGTATTTGCATCGTCGCGGTGTAAAGGGGTATGTCACGCTCAATACGCTCATCTTTCCTCAAGAATTGAGAGAGGCAGAACAATATATCCGTTCGATTATTGCAGCAGGTGTAGATGCGATAATTGTCCAAGATCTAGGTATTTGTCGTCTCATTCGTCACCTTTCTCCTGATTTTCCCATTCATGCCTCTACGCAAATGACTATTACAAGTACTGCAGGTGTGGAATTTGCGGAATCAGTTGGGTGTAATTTAGTTGTGCTTGCCCGTGAGTGTTCTTTAAATGAAATCAACAAAATTCAAAGCCAATTGGCGTATAGGGAAGCGTCGCTTCCTTTGGAAGTTTTTGTTCACGGGGCGCTGTGCGTAGCTTATTCTGGGCAGTGTCTCACAAGTGAAGCTCTGGGAGGACGTTCTGCTAATCGGGGCGAGTGTGCTCAAGCTTGCCGGATGCCCTATGAGTTAATTGCAGACGGAGAAGTTGTGAATTTGGGCGATAAAAAATATCTCCTCAGTCCCCAAGATTTGGCAGGCTTAGATGTTTTGCCTAATTTAGTAAAGTCTGGAGTAAGCAGTCTCAAAATTGAAGGGCGGTTGAAGTCTCCAGAGTATGTTGCTAATGTCACTCGTGTTTATCGGCAAGCGCTGGATCGGGTGATGGAAGAAAGGCAGACGGCAGACGGCAGTAGACGCGGTAGACGCGAAGCGGCTTCCGAAGGTACGGCTTCCGTAGGTAGGCAGAAGGAAGAAGACATAAGGCAGACGGCAGACGGCAGATGGCAGAAGGAAGGAAAGGAAAATAGCTTGATTCCCGCGTTTTCTCAGGAACACTACAATTTGGAAATGGCTTTTTCTCGCGGGCTTTATACTGGATGGTTCCGTGGAATTAACAATCAGGAATTGGTTCACGCCCGTTTTGGGAAAAAGCGTGGTGTTTACATAGGAGAGGTAATCCGGATTGGAAATGACCAAGTAACTGTGCAAACGCAAGTACCAGTCAAGCCTGGAGATGGTGTAGTTTTTGACAGCGGGCATCCAGAGGCAAAGGAAGAAGGCGGTCGTATATATGCGGTACAAATGAAGGGTAAGGAAGTGGTGCTGACGTTTGGGCGGCGCGATTTGAATTTGCGGCGGGTGCATATCGGCGATAAGGTTTGGAAAACCAGCGATCCGGAACTTGATAAGCAATTACGTCAGAGTTTTGCTGGGGATACACCACAATTTCAGCGTCCGATTAATATCGAAGTGCATGGAGAAGTTGGGCAAAATTTAATTGCGATCGCTCGTGATGAAATTGGTCACGTTGTTGAAGTAGAATCTTCAATGCCACTGGTAGAAGCACATACCAAACCCCTGACTTTAGAACGTTTGCAGGAACAATTTAGTCGTCTTGGCAATACTCCTTTCTGTTTGGGCAATTTGTCAAATCACTTAAATGGAAATGTGATGTTGCCCGTGAGTGAGTTAAATCGAATCCGGCGGGAAATTGTCGCGCAGTTGGAAGAATTGCGAAGTCAACCTAAACGCTGGCAAATAAACCCCTATGCTTCTTTGAAAGACTTACTTCCCTCCTCCTTACCTAATTCCTCAAGCACTCCATCTCTTATAGTGCTGGTACGAAATCTTCAGCAACTCCAAGCTGCACTCCAAACAGGAATTGAGACAATTTATTGTGAATTTGAAGATCCCCTCAAGTATCGTGAAGCGGTGCAGATGGTACGGCAGCAAGGGGAGCAGGGGAGAAAAAATTCTTCTACCATCTGGGTAGCGCCTCCCCGCATTACTAAACCAGGAGAAAACTGGATTTTGCAGCAGGTGCGTTCCTCTGAGGCGGATAGATATTTGGTGCGGAATTACGATCAATTGCAGTTCTTTGCCGAAGCTCGTTGCATTGGAGATTTTTCTCTCAATGTTGCCAATCCCTTAACAGCAGATTTGTTTAAAAATCACTTTGGTTTGGAACGCTTAACAGCATCCTACGATTTGAACATTAGCCAACTGGGAGACTTGCTGAAGAGTTCTCCTCCTGACTGGTTTGAGGTGACAATTCATCAGCATATGCCGATGTTCCACATGGAACATTGTGTATTTTGTGCTTTTCTATCTACAGGGACAGATTTTCGCAATTGTGGACGACCATGTGAAAAACATGAGGTAAAATTACGTGTTCGCGGAGCGTTTCCGAAGGAATCTCGCATTGGCACAGAACATATACTTCATGCTGATGCTGGTTGTCGAAATACAGTATTTAATGGCACAGCTCAAACTGGGGCAGAATACGTACAGCATCTTATCAGGCTTGGATTGCGGCACTTCCGGATTGAATTTTTGAATGAGACTCATGAGCAGGTGACTCAAACGATACATCACTACCAGCAATTACTGCGAGGCGAGTTGACAGGTTCTCAACTGTGGCGCGATTTGAAGTTGCAAAATCAATTAGGTGTAACTCGTGGTTCTGTAATTCATCGGTGAAACTTGTTTTAGCTTTATGCCTATTTGGTGTTTTGTTACTTAGTACAGTTTTGCTGTAGCGTTTTGAAACGCAGAGGTACGCAGAGTTTTGCCAAGCTTAGTTAACTATGAATTAATGAAACACTGTACTTAGATGGCGTTTTGTACGATCGCCACATTTTCAATCAAGTTACCAACTAACACACGCTCTGTGTGCCCATCGGGATGAACTGCGTAAATGGCGCTGCCGTTGGTATATACAATTGTGCCGTCTTCCCCTAAGTCAAAGGATAAAACTCCTTCTGCTATAACTTCGGCTACACCATTTGTTAATTGTCGTACCAACTGCCACGATCGCGGCACCCAAGCAGGGGCATCTTTTTCGTCAAATTTGTTATTTCCCATCATTTCGGGAGTCAGGAACTCACCCCAAACTTTCATCTGCTGTTTGCGATCGAGAGATTTTCGTGTACCTGCTGCCATTAAAGGTTTACCGGTATAAATTTGAGTAAAAAAGTTTAGCCATTGAAAAATTGCGTAGGCAAGCCGTAAAGGTATGAGGATAATTTCCCGGAACAATCGCAGCAAGTTCACCTGTTGTTTGGGACGGAAGGGACGACGAATATAATATAGTGTGCCGTCTGCCTTCATGCGCGGCCCCAAGAAATCGTATTTACGATCGCTTACTAAAGTGGTGATGTCTTTTTGATCGCAATCTAGTTTTTCGATGGTGAAAGGAGCGCGATCGCATACGAAGCCCTGACTATTACGTCCAATGCCTGCGGACTGAAATACTAAAGCCTTTGTTTTTCCAGGAATCCAGCATGGTGCCAAGTCAATTGAGTCTCCTTCTGTCACTTCATGGGGACGAGAACCGTTTTTTGGCATCATGGCGATATTGGCAATGCCACTGCGATGAATAGTCGTGCAAGCAATCAGTTCGTGTTCGGAGTGAAAACTCAAATATCCGACTTGAAAATCAGCGTTATGGAAAAGGCGTTGTTCATGCTCGCGTGCAGGTTCGAGTATAAAAATGCCGCCCACATCTCCTGCCTCCAGTGCATAAAGTAACTTACCCTTTTCTCCTTGGCAAAGGCTATTGATGACTACATTCAGCTTTGCTTCAGGTTGTTGCTGCATTTGCTCCACAACACCAGGAGGCAACATCATTTCCATTAATCCCCGATTTTTCCATGCTTTGCGTCGCTGAGTTTGTAGCACTCGTTCCTGAACTGACTGCCCAAACTGGCTTTCATATTCGCGAATGGGTGCTTGAGGATATTTAAGATACAGTTTGCCTTGAGCCAGATACGCAATACTAAGATTCATTGCTGGAATTCCGATTGTTCTACTTAGTATTCCCAAAAACATACACAACTGACAAACATCATTAGGGTAAAGGGGATTGGGGATCGGGGATAGGTGATTGGGGATTGGGAAGAAGAGGACAAGGTGACACCCAGAAGGAGTGAGGGTATGAAAGAGGGAAGGTACGAGGGTATTTACTCTTATTCTCTCGCTCCCTCACTCCCTCGCTCCCTCACTCTCCCCCTCCTCTTCCTAGTCCCTAGCCCCTAGTCTCTAGTCCCTAATTCCTATTTTGTGACTTTGCGCAACACTCTAAAGAAAGGTTTTACATTTGCAATAAAAATCAATTAGGAATTTGGCTATGAAGTTATGTTATTGTTTTGTGAATCGGAAAAACTAAAGTTCATCCCAAGGTATGATGCCAAACTCCTTTAAACTCACCCTGAATTTGGAGGCAGAATTTTTTTTCCAGCAAGGTTTGCGAAGGAATAATGTCCAAAAGTTTGAAGCGGCGATCGCTAGCTTTGATAAAGCACTCAAATGCAAGCCAGATTACCCAGAAGCCTTATTTCAAAAAGGCTTTGCTCTCGGTTCTTTAGGACGTCACAAAGATGCGATCGCTTGTTTTGACGAAACCCTGAAATTACGTACCGATGACTGTTGGGTTTGGCACAACCGGGCTATTGCTTTAGGAAAGCTAGAACGCCACCTAGATGCTCTGAACAGCTTTGAACGTGCCATTGAATTTAATCCTAATGCTGCTACAGCTTGGCATAATCGCGGTTTAACCTTGTGCGATTTAGGACTGTATGAAAAGGCGATCGCCAGTTTTGAGCGCACCCTAAAATTGCAAGCCGATGCCTATTGGGCATGGAACAACAGAGGTAATGCTCTCAGACAACTGAAGCGTTACGAAGAGGCTCTCAATAGCTACGATCGCGCCATTGAGTTCTTCGTGAATAACGTGTTGGCTTGGCATAATCGAGGCGTAACGTTGAATGAGTGGGGGCGTTATCACAAAGCCATTGCCAGCTTCGATCGTGCCTTAACAATTCAACCCAACCATCATAAAGCTCTACTAAACCGAGGTTTGTCCTGGGAAAAATTAGGGTATTACGAAGATGCGATGGAAAACTACAATCAAGCAGCAGAGTTACAACCCAACGATCCTGTCGTCTGGTACAGCAAAGCTCGCTGTTATGCCTCACAGAACAATATCGCAGCAGCTATTGAGAACTTGCAACAAGCAATTAACCTTAGTCCAGAAACGTACCTGCCAATCGTCGCCAATAACTCAGACTTTGACAGAATCCGCTCTGATCAACGCTTTCAAGCTTTAATCCAAGAGCAAAAATATTAGAGGTGTTGCGATCGTGTGAGGAGAATAACCTACAAACATCTACAGTATTCAGGAGCAAAGCCAAAGGAACTGGGGGATAATTTAAAATATTTCTCTTGTCACATTCCCCTACTTCCTCATTAAAATTCTTATAAAAATAGCAACAATTTCAACAGATATTTATTCTGATTGGTTTGATATTGAAGTAAAAATTGTGGATAGAACACACAAGCCCAGAGGAAAAGCGATAGAAGGTTTAACTAATACATTGCAAGGTGAATATGAGGAAGTAAGGCAAATGGCAATGTGGGCTTTAGAAAAACTCGAACAGTAAGCCCAATTTAACCACCTCAACAACCCCCACACTTCGCTACGACGATGCCTATCGCGCGATCGCTCCGATTTGAGTTTCTTACACCATCTCTTTTGGCTATCTTAATTGTCTCTTAAACAAAGCCTGCCAAAAGCAGGCTTCGCTCGTTTAGTCGCACCTTTAGGGTGACGACTATTTAATTAACTCCTTAACCTTATTCATAATGCTCACCGGATCTATGCCTTGATGGGGGAATTGTTCCCACAAACCGCCACAACCTTCGTGATGAGTGCCAAGATAAGCATATTTGGGAGTATAACCGCGCTCTAACAGCCAAGAACCAAAACGGCTACCCAATCCAGTGCGACGGTTAAAGGATTCTACTACCAAGGCGAAGGGAGCGTTACCGATTTTAGTCATCATTTCTTCATCGATAACGTTCAGGGTTGGTTTATTAATCAAACCGACATCCAGCCCCTCTTGCTTGAGACGCTCTACAGCATCAAGGGCGCGATAAAGAGCATCGCCAAAGCTGATGATGTAGCCTTGCGTTCCCTCTCTAACCACCTCATCTTTACCGGGAACAAATTTGTAGCTGCTACCAAACAAGTCATTATTATTACTGTCCTTGATATTGGGCACCTTGGAACGAGTGGAGAAAATAAACCGCAGCCCAGGCTCAAAGAATACAGCTTCCACACAGGCTTTCATCTGATTCACATCAGCTGGAAAGTACAGACGTGTTTCGTAGCCATCATCCAAGCCATTGTCAGCGAACATATTATTTAAACCGAAGTGGCAGGTGTTATCTGCCATGTCATCTATGCCCGCATGAGAAAAGTGGCAAAGCACATTCGAGTAGTTCAGCCGTGCCATTGTAATTTCTGAGATGCACATTTCCAAAAAAGCGCTGAAGGTTGCGAAAATACCTTGTTTTCCTTCTTCCATTCCAAATCCGGCAGCAGCAGAGAAGTTACCTCGCTCCATAATGCCGGAGGGAACAAAAATTTCTGGGTAGGCATCGTGAATCTTCTTTAATCCACAAGAGCCTTCCAAATCGCTATCGATTACCATGACTTTTTGCTTGCGCTCTGTTTCGTTCATGCGACTCAGCACGGCAACTACTGCTTCACCAAACACATTGCGGTTAGCACCCCATTCGTTACCTGAACCGAGGAAAGTATAGGTTTGTTTGGGTTTGGTAATGCTCTTGAGGTGTTCGACAGCAGCAGTCTGCCCGCGAGATTCCAGATATTTAATTGCCAAATCTACCGAAATCACGTCATGTCCGTGATTGGAGCCTTCTAAGCCTTCAATACCGGGACACATGGGACGTTTGTTGATTATAGCGATCGGCCCTGGAGTAGTCACTGCTTCGCACAGACGGCGATATAAATCGTCTAAGTCTTCCCCATCTCCCTCTAGTACCTTCAAACCGTGCCCTTGTAAGGTTTTAGCAACGCTGAAACCGGGCAGGTATTTAGAAGGATGTCCGGCGATCGTTACGTCATTATCGTCAATAATTAACTTGACGTTGAGATACTGAGCAACAGCCAAGCGAGCGGCTTCGGCGTCATTGCCTTCCTGTTGGGAACCGTCAGAACCAAGACAGAAAACTACTTTGCCTGGATTTGCCATTGCCACGCCATTGACATAAGGCCACATATGTCCTAGACGCCCAGAGCTAAATTTTACACCAGGAGTTAGTCCCAGTTCCGGGTGTCCGGGTAAGGTTGAGTGGGCTTCGCGATAACGTAGAAGTTGCTCGGCTGGTAAATTTCCGTGCAGGGCTGCCATCAGGTACTGAGTTGCTACTCGATGTCCTGCCTCATCGAAGAAAATGGGTACAAACTGATCTGATGCTCCTCGAAAAAATGCATCGAGAATCATCACCTCTGGTACTGTGTCATAAGGGCCACCAGTGTGACCACCTACTCCTTTAGCCGCTCCAGTCGCTGTGAAGAAAACGATCGCATCACGGCAAAGTTGAATGTTTGCTTTGAGGATCTCTCTTTGCTCAGTCGTCAGAGTCGTATTCGCCGGATTAAGTGTCAGAGGTTTGTAAGCACCGAGTTCTATGGGAAATTTAATGTCAGTAAAAGTCATGACTTAATTCCTTGAATTTGAATCTATTTAGATTAGACAGGACAACAGCGCAAACTATCTGAGAAAGGTACTGAGGACTGGGTACTGGTGATTGGGGATTGGGAAGAGGACACGGGGACACGGAGAATCGTGATTGACGTTCTTGCCCCTTGTCTCCCCATCTCTTTGTCCTCTTCTTTGTTTCTAGTCCCCAGTCCCTAGCCCCTAGCCCCTTTTACCTCCCCCATGCACGAATGTGCTTGAATTATTTAAAAGTAATCCCAAATATGCAAAATCCTGCACGCCTATGAGTATAAACTCACATCATAAGTATAAACTCACAAACGTGCAATTTCAAGAAGAAATCTGCAACTTCAGGAAAACCAGTCATGCTAACTGCGGAGCGACGACAATTAATCTTAAATATTCTTCATCGTGATAAAAAGGTGCTTTCATCGGAACTTAGTGCTGTTCTGAAGGTTTCCGAAGATACAATTCGTCGGGATCTGCGGGAACTAGCTGAGTCTGGTTTATTGCAGCGCGTACATGGAGGAGCACTGCTGGCTTCTCCTGCGATCGCTAGTTATGCCGATCGCCAAAAACAAGCACCTAAAGAAAAAGAAGCGATCGCTCGTGCAGCAGCAAAATTGGTTTGTCCTGGGCAGGTGGTAATTTTAGATGGGGGTACAACAACGCTCCAAGTAGCTCGTCATTTGCCTTTAGATTTGCAAGCGACAGTAGTCACAAATAGCCCTCCAATTGCCATTGCCCTAGCAGAACATCCAAACATTAAAGTTGTGATGCTAGGCGGACAGCTCTACAAAAAAGCCTTAGTAAACGTTGGGGCTGCGACAATTGAATCTTTACGCATGATTCGTGCAGATTTGTGCATGTTAGGGGTGTGCAGCTTGCATCCAGAAATTGGAATTAGTGTGCAGAACTTAGACGAAGCCCACGTCAAACGAGCAATGATTGCTGGAGCAGCGGAAGTAGTTGGATTAGCAACAGCACAAAAGTTAGACACTGCTGCTTCCTACGTTGTGGAGTCAATTCATGCACTCACTTATCTTGTCACTGCACCGACAGTATCTGATGAAATGCTAGTTGCTTACAAAGCTTTGGGTTTAACAATTATTCGCGACGCTCTTAACCCTACAGCCTAGAAAAGAGGAGGGTGGAGATGGGGAGACAAGGGGACACGGGGACAAAGAGAAAACAAACCACCAACCACTAACTACTAACCACTAACCAATAAATCTTCACCACTCTTAACTTTTCTTAGCTACACTTGTAATAAAAATATATATTTAGCCAAGCAAAGGAGCGGTGAGCCATGCAAAACACCGAGTTCGATAGGGTGATACGGCGCATAGCAACGATACTCTCAGTCGTAATCATTACGCTATCCTTTATTGCTGCTTCTACTGGAATTTTGCTGTCTTTTTATTACGAGCCTGCAGCAGGGAGAGCTTACCAGTCTTTGAAAATGATTTCAGAGCAAGTACCTTACGGTTGGTTATTCCGTAAAGCCCACAATATTGCTGGTAATGCAGTAATTGCGATCGCTCTGGTGCAAATTGTGGTGATGTTTTTGGGCAGACGGTATCGCAAGAGTTGGCTAGCAGCTTGGATCAGTGGGATTTTGTTTACCTTAATGGCGATTGGGTTGTCATGGACAGCGATGATCTTAAGCTGGGATCAAGAAGGCTTCTGGCGTTTTAGCATTGAGTTGGGAACAATCGAAGCAATTCCTTTAATTGGTTCACAACTGCGAGAAATTCTGACTGGTGGTGCGATTAGTACACTCACGATCCAGCGTCTTTACACAATCCACAGTTACATTCTCTCGCTCGCTGCCATCATTATTTCTGTGGTGCATTTGTTAAGCACGCTGTGGCAAGAAAAGCAAATGCAGCGAGAAGAAGTAAACACTGAAGTTAGTAACAGTAACTCACAACAGTTAATTCAAGGTGCAGGAACGTCACTAGCAGAGAGTTGAGATAATTTATTGATCGGCACTTCTTCAACTTCTGGTAATTTTTCTAGGGAAAGGCGAGTAGATTGACTAGCACCAGAAAGACGTTTTAAAAGGTTTGGTCTAGGATCGTGCAGTAGGTAGATAATGCGATCGCCTGCCTGCCAAGGTTCGCCCGCAGGCATGATCTGCAATTTCTCATCCCGTTCTAAAAATAGGGGTACCAATTCACCTGTGCGAATTAAGGCTTGCAATTGCACCTTTTGCAAAGAAAAACCATTTTCTTTGAGAGTTGAGATCCCTAACTTCACTTGCTCATCGTTCAGGTATTGAATCCAAGTTTTAATTTGCAAGTCACTCAAAAAAGCTTGGTTAACTTTGGTTTTGTTTGTCGAATTATTAGCTTGCGGATCGCGAGGGAAAACTGCCAGCACCCGTGGCGGGTTGAACTCTTCTGCGGCTCGTTGTGCCAAAACAAAATTTACCTCACCATTTTTAGTCATAGCCAAAAAAGTCCCCATAGAAGCCAGTCCTGCTTCTTCTAGAACATTAGCATCTAAAGCACTGCTAGTTATCACCTGAAGATTTTGTGCTTGGGCTTTTTGGCTAGCTTCTTGATCGGTATCTATCATCACCACTGGTTCTCCCCGTTCTTGCAGCAGGCGAGCAACCAAAATACTCAAAGGATTACAACCAACAATAACTGCTCCTGTTGCCTGTTTAGCAGTGATTTGCAGCCATCTAGCCACCCAGCCAGCAGTTAGCCCTTGGCAAAACACTGTCATAATAATTGTCAGAAAAACCAAGGCTTTAATAGCATCACCACCGTTGATGCCATGCTGTGTCAGCAAAATAGCAAATAAGGAAGCAACAGAAGCGGAAACAATGCCGCGAGGGGCTACCCAACTAAGAAACAATTTTTGCCGCCAGTTGAGGTCACTATTCCACGTACACAAGAGAATATTAATCGGACGAACAACAAACATCAATGCCAGAACAGTAAATAAACTGCCCCAACCCAAGGCAAATACACTAGCAATAGATAAATCGGCTGCTAGGAGGATAAATAGCACTGAGACACAAAAAATCGTCAGTTGACCTTTAAAATGCCGCAGTAACCTTTCTTCTGGCACCGAAGCAGCTCCAAAAACAAGTCCTGCCACTACAGTTGCCATCAATCCCGACTCGCTGCGGATCATTTGCGCGAGTGCAAATAAGCCCCATAAGCCAGCCAAAACAACCAGGTTTTTCACCTCAAAGGAAAGAAAACTGGCTCGCTTGCAGATAAAAGCCATCAGCCAACCACCCGCTGCACCAATAGCCCCGCCAATACTAAGGCGCATAAATAAGCTGCTAATGGCAATCAGAGGGTCGGCATTGTCATTTAAGATTGTGTTCAGTACTACGACAGCAAGAATCGCTCCTACTGGGTCAATTAAAACTCCTTCTCCTTCCAACAGTGTGGCAACTTGTCGCTCTACATTAATATGTTTAAGCAAGGGACTGATTACAGTCGGCCCTGTGACTACAACCAAGGAAGCGTATAGAAAAGCGATCGCCCAGGGAAATTCACCTAACCAATGAGCCGCCATACTGCCACCGAGCAACGTGATCAGAGTTCCCAAGGTGACAAGTAGTTGCAAGCTTGTGGAAACTTTGTTTAACTCTTGCAGTTCCAGATTTAGTCCGCCTTCAAACAAAATTATTGCCGTTCCTAGAGCGACAATGACTTCTAGCCCAGTGCCCAACAAATGTGGATGCAACAATCCAATGCCATCAGAGCCAAGCAAGATGCCAAAGAATAATAAAAATACGATGCTGGGTACCCGCAGATATGCAGCCAGTACCTGAGCACTAATGCCTGCAACAACTGCGATCACCATTTGCAGGGTGATTTCAAAAGATGCTTCCATGTGGTAGATTTTGAGCGCTATTTTTCAAAATCTTTAGTAAAGAATGGCAAATCTTCGCTTTTGTGGGTGCGACATCACACCCCCATTCTTTGTAGAGTGGAGAAGTTGTTTCATACTTAGTTGTCTATCTTACAGCATTTGTGAGTAGGTAAAACATAAGTTGATGCTAACGCTTTCAATATAAGCGCTGCAGTATGATACTTGCCCCAAAAGTGTATTTTTTTGAGCATTCTGTGTCAATAAGTTTTACTTCCACCCAGTGTAGCTGCTGCAATTGAAAATTTAGCTAGAAATTTATTCACAATATCTGTTGACATCAACTGTAAAAACAGTTAGATTTATAAAAGTGTGAACCACGCGCCCCCATCGTCTAGAGGCCTAGGACACCTCCCTTTCACGGAGGTAACGGGGATTCGAATTCCCCTGGGGGTATCTAAACAAAGATACACCAAGATAATAAGAGCAAAGTTTTAGCATAAATTTTGCTCTTTATTTTTTGAATTTTGAACATTCATGTAGGAATACTCCTTTGATGCTTTTGAGAACTTCTACACTATGTCACCAAAACTTTACGGATAAATATGAACTGTGACTAAAATGCGCCACAAAAATTTATGAATCGGGAATATGCTGATGACGCAAGTGATACTAGATGCGTCATCAACAATTGCTCAACTTGCCAATGCTTCTACGCGTTGGCGAATTGCCAGCAGATTGAGTTGTAAATCTTTGGCGAGCCGACGTTCAATGATTCCTACTGGCATGGTACGTTTAGGCCAAACTCTCAATATGTAGCAGAGATTAGTCCCCATTTCCTGAGCCAGAGAATAAGGCTCTAAACCCCAACTGCCAGAAAAATCTTTAAAATCCCCCTCTATCATCCGAAAAGTAATTTCTTGAGGAAATTTTTCTTCTAGATCGAGAACTACACGGGCAGAAAAATTAAAGCGCAAAAAGCGTTGAGAACCAATTTGCTCTAAGCGAATACCACCATGAGGATGCTCCAGCAGACGACTTGTAGCTAGGTTGGGAATAAAATCAGCCAACGCTTCATAATCTGTCAGCACTTTCCAGACTTGTGCTACTGGTTGCGGGATTTGGATCTTAGCAGTGATTTGCCGCTGTCGCTCTGCGATTTTCTCAATCTGAACTGCCACTGCTTTTAGCTCGTGAGCATTACCTGCCAAATCCGCTTCCAGGTAGGTTTCGTCTTCAGTGATGATTGAATCGAGTTCTTCTGGTGTGTATTGTTGTTCAGTCACTTTCAGAATATGATTTGCTTTCATCAGAAAATTGGGGCAAGGTTAAGGTAAAGCAGATTTTGCTGAGGTTGGTATTCTCAATCGGAATGCTTTCCACGGCAATTTCCCCATTTAAATGCTGTACCAAGGACTGGACTAGGGCAAGCCCCAAGCCTGTACCTGGAATCCATCGTCCTTTACCACGACGGAACTTATCAAATATATAGGTGGCTTCTTCTTCAGAGATGCCATTTCCTATATTAATTACCCTTATAATAACTCGATCGACTTGCTGGATAATCTGGTGTTCGACTTGTAGTTGAACAACTGTGTCTCGTTCTGAAAATTTCCCAGCATTAGTTAACAGTTCTTGCAGAATTCGGTCAAAGCTCTCTAGTTCTGTTTGTAACTCTAATGCCTGATTTGGTAAATCGAAATGAATACTTAATCCTTTATCTATCAGTTTTTTCTCAAAAGATGCTGCTATCTCTTGAATTCTTGTATTTAAATCGATAGTTTCAAATTGTGGGCGCTCTTGATGAGTCTCTAGCTTCTGAAGCGTCAGCAAGTCATTAATCAAGTTTATTTCCTTGCTACACTCTTCTTCGAGGATGTCTAAATACTTAGCCTGTCGCTCTAGTGTGATCCCTGGTTGACGTAAAATACGTATTGCCATACGCATATTTGTCAGGGGGTAACGCAGGCGATCGCTCATATTACTTAAAAATTCATCTTTAAGTTCATTGAGTTCTCGCAGTTGCTCTACGTACTGCCTTTGTTTTTCGTATAATTTAGCCTGAACGTCTAGACTGCGCTGTAATTGAGCTGTACGCTCGTCTACCAACATCTGCACCTGCCGCAGAGTCTGCGTTTGAATAATAACATTACTAATTTGAGCGCAGACCATTTCCATCACATTTAATTCTGCTGCTTGCCAAATACGAGGTTCTGCTTGTTGTAACACCATAAATCCCAAAATCTTGCCTTGATTCTCCAAAGGCATCAGCAGCATTGCTGGCAATTGCTCTAATCCAAACACTGGTGCGGCTTGAATATCATTGCGATCTATGTAGTCGTTGAGGATGATTGATTTACTAGATTCGCTAAACACACGCTGGCACAAACCACACTCTGAAATCCAAAAAGAATTCTCTTGAGAATCTAATTTACTAGAGTTGAAACTTTCTGCTGTTTTAGCCCATTCACCGACTAAAGTTGCTTTCGCTTTGGGGATCTGTCTTTTAGGCAAAGTCCTAAATAGCGGATCGGCATATTTTAAAAGTATAAGCAAACCCCGATCTGCTCCTAAAGACTCCGCAGTTGAGGCGATCGCCAATTGCAGCATTTGATTCAATTCTAAATTGCTGCGGCTGAGGAGCGTCAATTGCTTAATTAGGTTTTGATGCCGGGCGCAAAGTTGTAGATACTGCTGTTGTGAAGCGATTAACTCTGCTTGTACTACCTGAGAAAAAGCGATCGCGCAAACTGACTCCACAGACTTGAGTAGATGTTTTTCTGACTCACTCCAAGTATGTTGTTGGGACTTGATCAGGTTAATAACACCGTTGGTGTTGTTGCCAAACCTAGTGGTGATTGCTAAAACAGCTTTGATGGGTAGCGGCAAAGATTGACATCCAATAGCCAAGCTGTTTTGAATAGTTGAAATATCCTCAAATGTCGGTTCACAAGCACACTGTACTACTGGTAAATCCAGTTGTTCCAGTGAAAATATTTCGTTAGAACGCTGCAAGCCAGAATACTCTTGAGCACACCAGTTCCCAGTAATTTCTTCACCGGATGCTTCACCCTTAACTGTCACTAAGCAGCAGCAATCTACTTTAAATGCAATTCCTAGCACTTGGGCAATATCCTGCAGCATACCTGCTGCAGTTGAGTTATTGGCGATGATTTTATTTATCTTTTGTGCCAACTTTAGTGCTGGTTCTTCCTCATAGTGCATCAGCTTGCCCGGATATTGTGTGAGTCGATCTACTTCTTCATTTATGTGCTGTAGGGGTGATGACAAACCCTTTTTTATTCCTGGTACGCTCTTGAATATTGACGTCATTGTCTTTGTACCCAAACCTCCTGCCATATGCTTACTCCATTTGTGTGACTGCACCCTGCTGCTGAGTCAGACATCTTTCATTTCAAGAGCTTCCCTCACTTGTTATAGCCCCTTTCTATATCAGATGATCTATTCTCGTATGCAAAAAGTATTGAGTAATAGAATACATAAAATCTACTAAGATGCCGAAGCTAGATAATAGCTGCTTATTAAGCATTCAGTTGTTTTACCAACTTTCACCTAAGAATATCCTGTTTGTAACTATACACAAACCGTAATTTCTCTGGACTTATGGCAAAATCTCATGAAAACTTACGAATTAATACTTAAAATACAAAATATATTTGTAATATTTTTTTCACGTTTTATTTTTATCAAACTAGTTTTTGACTAAGCCATATGACCTAAAAGCTTATCTTATAAAGGTTAAATCAAAAATTTGGTAACTAAATAAATAAGTAGCAAATAAAACTTTAAATTTATTGCTAACACTCTTATTTTAGATTTTTTTAACTTTTACTAGCTTGAGATTGTGCCTACGTTGGGTTTGGTTAAAGTTTCTTTGTCTGTCAATTTTTAAATGCAAAATTTGTCAAAGCTAGACATGGCATCATTATTTATAAGTTTATTTAATAGTTATTTGCTTTTTGTTTTTTTAATTATATGTATTAATTCTACGAATGCAGCTTGGTTATCGTTACTCACCATCTCAACCAGGCTGCATTCATCTGAGTCCAAATTTATCCAGCCAAGCTTTCGATACTCAGAGGAACCATATCGCCAGTCCTTGTTAGTCCCAATAGCATCGGTTGTTGCGGTTGAATGACTTGGCCTGTGAGTACACAGCGTTCTTCTTGCTGTGCGGTGGCGGCCATACTAGCTCGAATATCAGCTTTGGAAAATCGGGGTTTCCACTCTCCTGATTTTTGCTGGACATAATTCCAAAGGATATCGCGGATCAAGGCTTGATATCCCTGATTGCCAGCTAGTTCTTTCAACTTATCTTTCAATTCTCGCTCTAAACGGATGCTGGTAACTTCCATGTCGGTGGTTGGCGTGCGAGCAATCGTATGCATGAGTTTTTCTCCTTAAAACTATAGACAGGATAGTAATACAAGTGTAGTATGTTTAAAGGAATGTTCAATAGGTGAAATTTTCTGTGAAATTCGTTTACCCCAGCTCTACTTTCATGCGTGTTGAAAAATCTCAATCCAATTGGGAATTAACCGCTGTGGAAGTGGAGTATTTATTTATGGGGTGTGGAAGTCGAAAGCATCGTCACTTCGCAGAGGGTAATCGTGATTTTAGATATGCCAGGATTAATGTACTTAATCGAGCACCACAAATAGACGAAGAAAGCGGGAGGTACAGACACCGGGATACTGTACCGATATAGGAACTAAAGACTTTAAAGTCAATTCCCAACCCCCGCTTCAAAGAAGAAAGGAGCGGGGGTTTTTGAATGAGGAGTCAAACCGTGACAAGTGCAACGCAAGTTTTAGAGCAAAAAGCACCAACCCATTCAGCGATCGCTTTTGCAGAACAGTTTTGGTTGGACTTGCAAATAAACCTGGAATAGCATGAGAGCATGAGGAATGCTGAAACTAACTTATACCGAAACCAGCTTTCACCTAGAGTGTCTGACTCAATCCTTAGAGGAGTGGGTAGCGCAGCGAGTGATTTTGGCATTGCGAATCGGTCAAAGTCTGTGCGTTGAACCCAGTAGTGCTTCCTTTTTGCTTCCTGTCGCTCTGCCGGGATTAGAACAACTCAAATTTGAGGTGCAGTGGGATGAGAGGAAGACGATTGTTTTGTGCGTATGTGATACCAATTATCTTGAAGTGACTCTGCGGGGTTCTTGGCTTTCGGATGGTTCTGAAGATGTAAAAGGTGTGTTTGTTACCACCATAAGCGATCGCACTGAGTTATTACTGCACAAACTTTGGTTGGCAGCTACAAGCTGTGCTTCCGCTATGAGTGAATAAACATATTTCTCATAATGACAGTTAGTAGTAGGCAACTAATTACTAACTACTAACTGCTATTAATTCTGTGCGGCTTACGATTCACACTTCAAGTGATCGCTCGTAGACTCGTGCAGAAAAAATAGCGCGTATAAATTGGCTCTATTTTATCGACCCTATAAAAAACGTACGAGCGCGGCAGGACTCGAACCTGCGACCAACTGCTTAGAAGGCAGTTGCTCTATCCACCTGAGCTACGCGCTCATGATCACAAAGATTTTATTTTAACCTAACTTTTAGATATTTTATCTGCCCTCCTACTATAATGCAATCTCAAATTGCGAAATTTAGGTATGTAAAGCTAAAATTCAATTGCCACAACACAAGACATAAAGACACCAGAGGCCACTCTGCCCTAATAGAGTTATGATATCTGCCATGTTAATTAAGAATGCCCCTGTGAGGAGTTATTTGCCAGTGTCATGTTTATTCTGAAAAAGCAGGATGTTGAAATATCGACCATTCAGCACCCAAAACGGGATCAGCAGATCCCTGTCCTCCATTATCAGGGGCAAACCTTTAGGCTAATTAGCGTCTTCAAAGCTAGCCAAGAAGAAGAAGCTAGAGCCTTGTGGAGAGATTTTACTG
This sequence comes from Chlorogloeopsis fritschii PCC 6912, assembly GCF_000317285.1. GTDB lineage: Bacteria > Cyanobacteriota > Cyanobacteriia > Cyanobacteriales > Nostocaceae > Chlorogloeopsis > Chlorogloeopsis fritschii. Next base: position 81,348 of record NZ_AJLN01000145.1, read on the forward strand.
ATAATCAGGGCAAAGCCTGTGTTCTGTTGGAGGAACCAGAGCGCTTTAGTGTTTGGGGCAAAATTCGCTTAGATCAACTCAGCAGCGATACAGGCGATCGCGCTAGACTAGATGTCTTTACTAAAGCCAGCATTTTGCTGCTACAAGCCGTATATATGGATATAGAAGACTTTTTAGGTTCTAGGCAAGCGGCATTATTTAAGAAAGAAATTACAGCCACACTCCAGCAGTGGCAATTTCCTCAGGTAGCTTCCCCAGAGGAAGTCAAAAATCTGCTAGAGATGAATCCCCACAAGGAGCAAGTACCAAATTGGCAAGAACATCATATTATTACCTTGTTGCATGAACTGCATCGGCTAGGGAAAGGCTATTTTGGCAATACTAACTTTGCCCATTCGGTGGTTGATAAACTACAAGGTATGCCTGAAGAAGAGCGATCGCTATTCCTGGGTTGGCTAAATCAGTCTCCACTGAGTAAACTGTGGCATTAGTATAACAGTGTTTCTAAAGGTAGAATTTTATACTAGCAAACAAGTCAAATTGACATAATCCTTGTCATGAAAATGCTCTGTTAAATTTCTGCTAGCGAAACACTGTCAGCATACGTTGACACAGTGAATTAATATGAGTAGCACTTACGACAAATCTCAAAGTTCTAAGTCTTTATTTACGACTCAAAATATTGTCTTAACAGGCATAACCTGGGGTGTATTGGCATTTTTGTACTTTTTGTTATTTAGTGCCAAAATTCCCGGTGCAGATGGGACAGAAATGCGTGCGGAGTGGTACGTTCTTGGTACAAATATTTTTGAAGCGATCGCTTACCTGTGGTCTGGTATCCTATGCTTGAGGAATTGGCGTAGCGAGCAAATAGTGAGCGGTCGAAATGTTTGGCTAGCTATTGGTATTGGTATGCTTTCCTATTTCTTAGGAGGGATAGTTTTTGGCTATATTGAAATCTTTTTACAACAAGAACCTTTTCCTTCAGTCGCCGATGTATTTTATGTAATAACATATTTGTCACTGGGCGTAGGTATGATTTTAGCAGTGGCTTCTAGGCGATTACATTTGGAAATATCGCAGTGGATAATAGTATTGGCAATAGGAGCCTTGGGCAGTACCTTGGCATGGCTAATTTCCAATCAACCACAGACAGCAATCCCAAGTCAATCTTCTTGGTTCGAGATTGTTGCTTCTGTTTTAAATTGGTTTTATGTGCTCAGTGACGTATTGCTGTTAATTTTCGCTACCACCTTACTGCTGGCTTTTTGGGGTGGAAGAGTTTCTCTTTCTTGGCGTATGATTGCAGCTGCGGCATTTTCGCTCTACATTGCAGATATATGGTATAAATACGCCGAGAATTCGATTTCAAATTATCAAAGTGGAGAGATACTAGAAGTGTTTTGGGTGTGGAGTGGAGTGTTATTTGGCATGGGTGCAGCCTTGGAATATGAGGCATCATTAAACCGTTCGCGGCGAGAACGGGGAAAAAAACGTGGTTAGAAAAATGTTTGCTTGGTGTCTACTGTGAGAAAACTAACAGATTCTGATAAGGAAGAAATCCTCAAATTATATCGTCAAACTGCTGAAACGACCTCAACTTTAGCGGAACGCTATGACGTAAGTAATTCGACTATTAGCCGTTTACTCAAAAGTACCTTGCCAGAAGACGAGTACGAATATCTCGTGTCTTTAAAGCGTGCGGCAAGAACTCCTGAGGGCAGAGCGCAGGTAACTTACGAAAACCCACCTTTATTCACTCAAGTTGAGCCAGAGGTAAAGGAACTGCCGCAGGAGAAGCCTGTTTTAAAAGAGCAGTTAAGCCCAGTTACTGCAACTGAGCCAATTCCTAAAAGCAGAAGAGTCAAGCGACGTTCCTCAGCGACGGGACAGGAAATACCATCTGTAGCAGAGCAATTAGAACTGTTACCCAAAACCCAGGAAATTACAAATATTCCCAGCCCGCTGATTGAGGATACACATCCAAATGCACAAGCGATCGCCCAAATTTTGGGTGAAGACTTGTTAGATGAATCAGAAGAATTGGAGGATTTAGACGAAGATCTTGATGAAGAAGACTTCGATGATGAAGAAGACTTCGATGATGAAGACTTTGTGGAAGCACCACGTTTAGTGACAAGAGCTAGAATTGGTGATTCCTTTGTGCGGGTTTTGCCTCTATCAGCTGCCAATTTACCAAAAACTTGCTACTTAGTCATCGACCGCTCTTCGGAATTAATTACCAGACCACTTAGAGATTTTGGTGATTTAGGACACATTCCTAGTCCAGAAACTCAGGAAAGAACTCTGCCTGTATTTGATAATCACCGAGTGGCAAAACGCTTTTCTACTAAACGCGATCGCGTAGTTAAAATTCCCGATAGCAGAATGCTACATAAAGCTCGCTATCAACTGCAAGCTAAAGGTATTACTCGACTGTTAATTGATGGTCAGGTATATTCCTTATCTTCTGGTTAATTCAGTACGTTTGTACAACAGTCAATAGTTAACAGTCAATAAGTAAATAGATTGGCTATGAGCTATTGACTCATTCAAAATTCCAAATAATAGGAGCTATGGCTAACTCTACTGCCTATGGTGTAGTGTTGGTAACAACTGCCTCAAAAGAAGAAGCGGAGGCGATCGCTTCTGCTCTTGTAGAAGCTAAACTTGCTGCTTGTGTAAACTTTTTTCCGATCCAATCTATTTATCGTTGGCAGAAAAAACTACACAATGAGCAAGAATGGCAGTTGTCCATTAAAACTGATTTGAGATTATTTCCACTTTTAGAAACTAAAATTCGTGAACTTCACTCCTATCAAGTACCAGAAATAATTGCTCTGCCTATTGTTTACGGCTCAGAGCTTTACTGTCAATGGATTTCAGAGCAACTTGGGAGTTAGAAATTATCTCAAAAATAGTCCCCATTTCTGGATCAGAGATGGGGACTATTTCCCGCATCAGCTATGACTTATCTTTAACCCGAATATCAATAACAGAAGCGTTGAAATTGTAATTAAATCCATCCAACTCAATTGGTACTCCAATTTTGAGTTTGCTCGAACCCATAACCGGGCCATTATTTGTGATTGTCGCTCTCCCATCTAAGGTCAAAAGCATATCTGTACTAAAATTGTTTGTCTTTGGATCTGGCATTTCTTTAACAGAACCATCTGGCTGTGGCACTAAGACAGTTCTGGGTAATAGCCGTGCAGATTTAATATTAATAGTACCGTGGGGTTGATTGCGGATAATAACATTTGTTTTACCGCCTTTTGTTAACCCCTGATCGAATAACTGTTGAGGATCGCGCACATTTAAACCACGCACAATTAAATCAATCTCGACTGGTTTTGTTGTAACTCCAACTTGGGCAACAGAACCAGTTGTACCAGGAAAGAAAAAGATACCAAATATAACTAGCAATATTACCAGTGCCGCACCCAAATCGAGGATGTTGAACTTACCGAATAACCGACCTTTGGAATCTAAAATAGTCATAACAAGTTTTTCCAAATCAGAGCAGAGTAAGTAATTCTGGCAGTATGGCAAGAGTTTAAGTGCGCGTCTTGTTCTCTACATTGATAAATTTCAGTCATTTTTATCCTTAGATCCACTCAGTCTCCTGCATCCCTGCCTTTTATATTTTTTGATCGTGCAACAGTTTATCACGTTCGCTGTTTTTAGTTCATATTCAATATAAATAAGAACAAACAGCCGTATACCCAAGTAAAACTCTTATACTGGGGCATTAATTAAAAATGCAACTTATAAAACCCTAAATCCGTCTCATCTTTCATGTTCTGCTAAAACACCCCTCAAACCGGATAGATGATGAATAGGAACAGTTTATCTTTTAATTACAATTTTTTTCGGCGTCGTTATTTTTATCCTTTAGTTTCAGTAGTGGTGGCATTGAGTATTTGCCTGAGTACTGCCTTGCCTTCCCAAGCTTTGGATTGGTTCCCTTTACTTTTACGGGGAGTTCAAGTACTTCAGCTTTCTAATATATCCGATCGCCAAGAAGCTGAAATTGGTAAACAAATTAACCAAGAATTGTTAAGCGGTGATGTTCGACTATATCGCAATTCAGAAATTAATCGCTATGTGGAACAACTTGGGCGGCGTTTAGCAGCAAACAGCGATCGCCCTAATCTTAAATATACTTTTCAAGTGGTTGATAGTGACAGTATCAACGCTTTTGCCACTTTGGGAGGCTATGTGTATCTTCATACAGGTTTGCTCAAAGCAGCAGCGAATGAAGCGGAACTAGCAAGTGTAGTTGCCCATGAAATTGGGCATATTGGCGGCAAGCACTTAATTAAACAAATGCGGCAAAAAGCTATTGATGAAGGTTTGTTAACAGCAGCTGGGTTAGATCGCTCTACAGCAGTGAAAATAGGAGTGCAATTGGCACGTAACCTGCCCCGCAGCCGCCAAATGGAGTTTGATGCCGATCAAAGAGGATTAAAAACTTTAACGCGCACTGGTTATGCTCAATCGGGAATGATTTCTTTTATGCAAAAGTTGCTCAGTAGCAGTAGCCAGCGCTCTGTGCCAACATTTTTAAGCACTCACCCGGCAACTGGTGATCGCATTGCAGCTCTCAAACGTGCCGTTGATAATCAACCAAGTAACAGCAACGATGGATTAGATAATAATGTTTATCAAGCTAATATTCGACCATTACTAAAGTCTTAGCATTGCCTGGTTTTGAGTAAATTGTGTCCCCTCCCATCCCTGTAATTACTACGCCAAACACCTGTTGCGAGCGCTAACTCGAATCTGTTCTGGCTTTATATTGGTTACCACTTCTTTTAAGGGCAGAGTGCGGACACAGTTTTTGAAGACGTTAACTTGATAAACTAGGCAATTTGTAACATCGAGTGCAGTTAACCAACCACTACGCGGATGATACGCACCAGTATCAATATCAATCCATCCTTGTCCTTGCGCTAGTTTTCCAGGCAAAACACCAGGCAAAGTAAAGGTGATAGTATGACCGATAATCATTAACTTATCGGGAAAATAAGGCTTCTGGATACTATGGAATTCATCTCGCACCCAACACATTTGCTCGGCAGTTTGTTCAATTAAGGGAATTGAAGGATCTACACCAGCATGAACTAACCAAATGTCTCCCAGATCTAAATGTGTAGGTAAAGTGCTGAACCATTCCAAATGCTCGTGGGGGATAGTAGCTTCTTGATAACTAGCTACTGTGGCTTGCCCACCACTATAAAGCCATGCTTGCACTGTTGGGGTAGGAATACGTTTGGTAAAAATGTTTAATAACATCTGCTCGTGATTCCCCAACAAGCACTGATAAGGACTATTTTTGACAAAATTCACTACCTGTGAGCTTTTTGGCCCGCGATCGATTAAGTCTCCTAAAAAATAAACTTGATCGTCTGATGCAGGAGCGATCGCCTCCAACAATCTCATTAAACCTTGATAGTGACCATGCACATCTCCAATTACTATGCGGCGCTGCCTAATTACGCTCATCGGCTTTATGCTTGAATAACTTTGCCTTATCTTGCTGCTACAGTTTAAACTGTCTAAATTTCGCAAACTTATTACTAAATTCAGAATCTATCTAAATTATTCCCACTTTAACTCTGTATATCTAAATATTTATTTAATTCTTACAGGTGATCGTAGGCAAGTAAGCGACTTAAAAAAGGTCGAAATCAAAAAAATCATCCATAATTTGTCATTCCAGACTTGAAGACCTTCCTTTTTAGCGTAGTAACACACAAAATTTGAAGTTTTGAATAAGCATTGATAATAACACTTTGAATTTTATAGTTAACCCAGTGTGAAATCAAATCCGGTTAATTACTGACTGGATATATTCTGTGCATACTAGTGTTCATCTCTACTATAACTTTATGCAACTTGATATCACTTCTCAAAAAAAATACTTAAAATCTATGTAATTATTGTTACGCTAGTTTGTTAACAAAATATTAATAAATTAGTCAATTTTGTAACAAATTACTTGAAATACCGCATTTAAAATAACTATGCTGGAGGTTTTTACCAAACAATAGGCGACAATAATCTAGATAAAATGGCTATATGGTGAATATGTACCTTTAGGCAGGTATGTCAAGGCTATGAAATATTTATTAATATAGAATATATATACAATATCAAGAAGCTGGAAGCAATTCATACACTCAAAAAACATGGCACTGAAATACTCGTAATAGCAAGAACTGTTACAGATGAGTTTTTCCTAAACCGCAAATTTTGAGCCAACTTCTTTACCAACGGAGTAGAAAGGAATGAATAATCAGCAATCATCAGACTCTCAAGGATTTCTAGGAAGTCTGAAAAATGGGATTTGGCTGTTTGGTATCTCATCTTGGTTATTTGGCATTACAGACAGAAGTATTGCTTCTTTCTCGGATGGATATTTGTCTGCATTAGATCTGACACAATTATTTACAGCATCTACATTTTTTGTGGCATGGCTATTTTTAAAGCCGCAAACTAGAGCTTAAGAGCTTGACAGACTTATGGTTGACTATGCTCATATTGCTTGGCGCTAATTTTGTAAAGATTTACAAGTTCAAGAACTAAAAAACACGTGGTAAGTGACGGGGGTGTGCTAATCAGTGTATTTATCTCTATTTGGTTCGTATATGGGGTAATTTTGCGAAAAAGTGCAAATAATCCTAATTTTTGGTTACAAGGTTAATTTTTTAGCAATTTAGTAATTAATTGGTATGTATTTCTAATTACAAAAAATCTATAAGTTTTTAAACAAGAGTATCAGGATCTACACCAAGCGATCGCAACCTTTCTGCCATCACTTGTGCGCGTTTTTCGGCTTGTTGAGTACGTTCTTCTGGTGTAAGTAAACGTTGTCCTTGCTCGTTATACCAATACAGCCACTCTCGCGTAATACCTTGATATGTTCCCTGTTCCATACCAATTGCCAAACCTACCTCCGGTAACCAAATAGGGTTTCCTAATAAGGATTGGTATTCATTGTTGACTAACTTATAGACTTCTAAGCGGGGCTTACGGCTACGCATGGGGTTATAAACGACGTAGTACAATGCCCCCAGCATTGCGTACTGTTCTTTTTTACTCGTATATTCTCCGCGATAAGTCTGGGATACAACTTCCAGCACTAGTATGGGAACTTGCTTTTCTTCCCAGAGGACATAACTGCGGCGGAGATTTTCATCAAAATATCGTTCTACTCCCAAACTCAAAAATCCATCAGGTACTATCGGAGGTTGATTTGGGTCATAGTAAATACCCATATCAACCCCAAAAAACCAATCCATCCGGTCTGCCCAGGCCATTGCCAGCACAGCTTTAAGTAAAGTGGGAATTAAATCTTGCAATTCGTTATCCACTGGAATATCGTCAGAGTCGGGCAGTTCCTCTGAGGAAGGTAGGCAGGCTAGTGGATCGTACTCTAGCATGGTGAGTTTGGCGATTGTCTGAAAATCAGAATTTCCTTAATTTTAACTAGATTGGATCTTTTGCCCCTGCGTGCAAAAAAAATCAGAACAATCTTGAAAAATCCAAGAATTGTCCTGACTTTTAAGAATTATGATTAATTACGCAAATGCCGCAGTCTTCACATCATTATTTCCCAGCAGTTCTTGCAACTCCTCGGCATCCACGGTTTCCTTTTCAACCAGCATTTCTGCGAGTTGATCGAGAACGTGACGGTTATCTGTCAAGACTTGTTTAGCACGTTTGTAAGCTGCATCTACTAATTTGCGGACTTCTTCGTCAATAGCAGCAGCTGTTTCCTCAGAGAAATCGCGCTCTGACATGATATCGCGACCGAGGAACATATTGCCTTGCTGACGACCGAGGGCAACAGGGCCTAAGGTTTCACTCATGCCAAATCGCGTTACCATCTGTCTGGCAACACGGGCTACTTGTTGTAAGTCGTTAGAAGCACCAGTAGTTACTTCTTCTTCACCAAAGATTAATTCTTCAGCGATGCGACCGCCCAATGCTACTGCCATCTGGTTTTCGAGATAAGAGCGGCTGTACAAACCACTATCCATCCGGTCTTCGCTAGGAGTAAACCAAGTTAAACCACCAGCACGACCGCGAGGAATAATGCTAATTTTTTGTACTGGGTCATAGTCTGGCATCAGCGCACCAACTAAAGCGTGACCAGCTTCGTGATATGCTACTAGCTGCTTGCGCTTTTCGCTCATGACTCGGTCTTTCTTCTCCGGGCCAGCTAAGACGCGATCGATGGCGTCGTTGATTTCGTCCATCGAGATTTCGGTTAAATTCCGGCGTGCTGCCAGAATTGCGGCTTCATTGAGCAGGTTAGACAAATCAGCACCAGTAAACCCAGGAGTACGGCGAGCGATTCTCTCCAAGTCCACATCCTTGGCTAATGTCTTACCACGGGCGTGAACTTTGAGAATTTCGACACGTCCAGAGTAGTCAGGGCGATCTACGACTACTTGACGGTCAAAACGACCGGGACGCAACAAAGCAGCATCCAAAACGTCGGGGCGGTTAGTAGCGGCAATAATAATGATGCCAGTGTTGCCTTCAAAGCCGTCCATTTCTGTGAGCAACTGGTTGAGGGTTTGTTCCCGCTCATCGTTACCACCACCCAAGCCTGCACCACGCTGACGACCTACAGCGTCAATTTCATCGATGAAGACGATGCAAGGAGCATTGGCTTTAGCTTGCTCGAACAAATCGCGGACGCGGGATGCACCCACACCCACAAACATTTCTACGAACTCAGAACCAGAGATAGAGAAGAAGGGTACACCTGCTTCGCCTGCAACTGCACGAGCTAGCAAGGTTTTACCAGTTCCGGGAGGGCCAACAAGCAGTACACCTTTGGGGATTTTGGCTCCTACGGCGGTAAAGCGATCGGCGTTTTTCAAAAAGTCTACAACTTCGTTAAGTTCCAACTTGGCTTGATCGATACCAGCGACATCACCAAAGGTAACTTGGGTTTGTGGCTCCATTTGCACTCTAGCTTTGGACTTACCAAAGTTCATAGCTTGGCTGCCGGGGCCATTTTGAGCGCGACGCAGTAAGAAAAATAAACCAACCAAAAGTAATACAGGGAAAAATAAGCTGCTAAGTGCCTTAAACCAGAAACCATCGTCGGTTTGCGGTAAAACACTGATATCAACGTTATTTTTGGTAAGAGTATTGATTAGATCTGGATCGTTAACTAAGGTCACCAGCTTTTTGTTGGGGTCGTACTTGGGAGTAACAACCGCTGTAGACCGATCGGAACTGAGGCTGACTTTTTCGACTCTGCCTTTTTCAACTTCTTGAATAAATTGACTGTATCGCCATGTTTCTCTGCTTTGGGGTTGCTTGTCAAAAAAGGCTGTTCCTAAAGCAATGACAACTATAAAAAGCAGCGCGTACAGCCCCGCATTTCTCCATCTTTTATTATTCACCGAGGTCAGTCCTCCTGTACTTTTTTGTGCGAGGGCATTTTTAAGAATTATGTTAACTTATTTTAAGTTATACCAGACTTGACATCTGTAATGCTCAGAAAAACCCCCGCATTTGCTTAAAAATATGATGGTAGGGATTATATTGTAGCTGTCCAGTCGGTTGGATGACAGTGTGGATCGGAACAATTTCAACTACACTGTTGCTGGTAGCGATCGCTTCAAATCCCTTGACTAAATCTGCTGTCCAAGGTTCTTCTTTCACCTCAATTTGCTTTTGCTGTAACCAGTTCATTAGGTGATGACGCATGATTCCTGGCAAAATTCCCACCTTCAGGGGAGGCGTCCACCAACAGCCATCCCGCCAACCCCAAAGATTGCCTGTACTAGTTTCTAGCCAATTTCCTTGTGCATCGACTAAAATCGCTTCTTCGGCATCTAACTTGACGGCGTTAGTTTTTGCCAACCAAGCACTGAGATAATTTCCTGTTTTGTGACCGGGTAGAGAGCGATATAATTCCGGTGTTGTTAAACAAGCCCTGACACCATATTTTTGCTTTTCCGTCAAATTATTTGGTAATAATCTCCCAGTTATCCATTCTCGTCCATCGGGGAAAATGGTGATTCTGAGAACGGGAAAGCGTGTCATGATTAATTTCGCACCTTGACGCAATCGTGCTTCATCTGGTATTGGCCAGCTAAAGGTTTGTAAGCTAGATTTTAGGCGATCGTAATGTGCTTGCCAGTTAGTTAATCTGTGAGTAAGCGAGTTTTCATATACTCGTAGAGTTGTAAAAACCGTTGCTCCATAAAGTAACCCCGGATCGTCAATTGCTAATTCCAGGGTTTGAGATTGAATTAATTTGCCGTCGTACCAGTAAATATTTGTAACCTCGCTAGGAATTAGGAGTGGGAAAGGGAGAGAGTAGGAGACAAGGGGACAAGGAGACAGGTGACAGGGAACAGGGGACAGGGGCAGAGGAGAACAACCAGCTACTAACAACTAACCACTAACTACTAACAAATGACCAATGACCAATGACTATTTACTCAATCTTTTTCAGGTAATTTAATTCTAATAGTTCCATCATCATTTTTGATGATTTCGCCTCCTAAAGCTTCTATTTCCCTAATCACTCTTTTACGAGCTTTTTCATCTACTTGATTATTTAATACCATTACCCAGGTAGAAATTTGAGCATATTTGCTATTAGGTTTTTTATGTAAAAAATCGGCAGTTTTATAAGAAAAATAAGCTATTCTTTTGCTTTCTTCATCTGTGTACTTACTAGCCCAACTTGCTGCTTCTGTAAAGGATTGCTCGGAGGCTTGGGCATTACCTAAAAATAATAATTCATCAATTCCTTTATAACGCCATACATAATAAGCTCTGTGTGGAACCTTGGGAGATAAAGACTTTAAACCCTCCTCCATCAATCCTATAGAACGCTCTGGCATAGCAGAATACATAGATGTGCTAATAGAAAGCCCCAAATAAGCCTGTAAAAATCGCGGGTCGCGTTTCAAAATTACTTCAAAATATTCTGGACTTAGGCTATAACCTGTTTTGGCACGACCTTCTTCATCACCGAAGTATTGTAAGAAATTTAGATATACCCAATTTGCGATTAAATTATCATAACCAAAACTAGGCGTTTTTTTGAGTATATTGAGCCGAGTTTTTTCTATATTTATCTCTTTTTCTAGAGTTTCTAAGGAAGCATTTTGTTTAATAGCAATGAAGTGTTGTAGGCGTGGATATTGCAGCAAGCCTACTCCTGAAATACACAGACAGGCAGCCAAAAATGTACCAACAGCTTGACGAGAAAAAAATAACATCTGCTTGCTTGAAAAATAAAGCTCAGACTACAGTTACATAATTCCCGCAAATGTCACTAAAATAACAGTCTTAGTAACGCACCGCATTTGCATATGCTTACGCAAAATCACAGCCTAAATTCTGATTATCCTCCTCAAAAGTAATTAAGTCTAAGTAAGCAGGATTGGCAATGATTTCCTTTGCGGCTAACAATCCAGCAATGCTCCAAGTTTGGTAGATTCTGGCTTCCTTGCCAATTAAACGGCCATTTTTACCATCGTAGTATTCGGGAAATCTATCTCGGATCAAACGGCTTTCGGCAATCTCGATCGCGCGTTGGGCAAGTTCTACTCGACCTGTTTTTTCTGCTGCTGCTGCAAATAACCACAGTAAAATTGGCCAGTTGCCTCCATTGTGGTAAGACCAAGGAATATTTTTAGGATCGCATCCTGTGACAATATGCCATTCCATACCTTCTAAGGCAGGGAAACAAATTTTTAAAGGCATATAACCAATTAAGTCGTGCCAGCGCAACTCAAATAAGTCCATAATGCTTTGGGACTCTTGCTCGCTGGCTAAAGAAACTAAGATTGCTAGCAGGTTTCCTAAGGTAAAAAAGCGAAAATCCATTCTTCCGGGGCCTAAATTTCCGACTAGATAGCCTGCATTTTCAGGTAACCACTCGGTTAACCACATGGGAATAGATTCAGCATAAATATTAAACTTGTTGGCAATTTCTTTACCGAATTCATCACCTTTGTAACGATAGATTTCGCCTAGTCGCTTTAAATCCAACCAGTAATACTCGCGGATATGGTAATTTAAAGCTCCCATTCGCTGCTTAATTTTATGGGAATAGCTGTGGTTATCTCCATCTGGTAAAAGTAATTCATCAGCAGTGCGGAGAACGGCATAGAATAACACTTGAATTTCCAGAGGATGCCCGTAAACTCCCAAACGACGATCAATCATAAATGAGCCGTCAGGAACTAGCATCGTTGGGTACATGGCAAAGCGATGCACCAAACACATATCGAGAATGAGCTTAATTCCTTCCTGGAAGCCTGGTTGATGAGCAAAAGCTATGTCACCCGTGGCTTTGACATAGGCTCGCAGGAGAAAAATCCACCATAAACAGGAATCTACTGGAGGAACACGGGCGATCGCATGTTCGCCAAAATCGGCAGTTAAATATTCTTTGTTCCCATCAAATTCTACTTTGAAACTAGCAGGCATGAGTCCCGGCCCTGGTTGAAAGCAGTCCATCTGCTTTTCATGGCTTTGCAACAACAGTGTTTCTATTAAAAAATTACGGACAATCTCTGTCTTGCCTTGCATGAGAAACACCAAGGCTGAGGGAACAAAATCGCGGATGAAGCATTGATCGTAGTTCAGTGCATCTAAGTGGGGATCTTGTGCTGCGACTGTACCAACTGCTCGTCCTTGATAGTAAATAATAGATTTTTCTAAGAGTTCCCAGGCTTCCTGCATCATGGCTGTTATCGGTTTCCAGACAATGAAACTAAATCCGAAGCGATCGCTGGTTGTTCGCGAGCTTGTCTTTGCTTATAATTCTGTCCACAGTGGTGAATCAAATACGCTACCAATCCTGTCCAACCTGTTTGATGGTTAGCTCCCAATCCTGCACCATTATCGCCATGAAAGTATTCGTAAAACAAAATTAAATCGTGCCAGTCTGGATGATTTTGAAATAGAGAATTACCGCCATGAACGGGACGATAATTTACACTATTGCACAAAAAGATGCTCATCAATCTGTGAGATAACTCTGTTGCGATTTCGTTTAAATTCATAAATTTTCCAAAGGCAGTGGGACACTCAATTTGAAAGCCATCACCTAGATAGCGATAAAATTTTTGTAATGATTCTATGATTAAAAAATTCATGGGAAACCAAACAGGGCCGCGCCAGTTAGAATTTCCACCAAACATTCCACTAGTTGATTCAGCAGGTTCGTAGTCAACTCGATGCTGTTGTCCATCTACTTCAAAAATGTAGGGATGTTCAGCATGGAATTTGGAGGCAGAACGGATGCCATAAGGACTTAAAAATTCATATTCATCCAACATTTTTTTGGAGAATTGCTTTCAATTTTTCTGGGCTAACAATAGCAAGTAGTCTTCTTGCTTCACTACCTGGAATTTCTAAACAGGCAATATTTTTTTGCAGATCGGGACGATTGTTAATAAACCATTCAAAACGTTTTTTAAACCCAGGAAAAGCATTTAAGAGACTCGCTTCTATAGTTTCTGTTGCAAACAAAGGAACTAGCCCCACCATTGAACGGACTTTGAGGCGCTGACGTTCGCCATGAGGCATATGCAGTACATCATAAAAGAATTGGTCATCATCATCCCAAAGATGAATATCAGTCTTGCCGATGTGATCCATAGCATCGGCAATATAAAGAAAATGCTCAAAAAATTTGCTGGCGATATCTTCGTAGGTAGGATTAGTTTTTGCTAGTTCCAAGGCAATGGTTAACATATTCAGGCAATACATTCCCATCCAACTTGTACCGTCAGATTGCTCTAGATAACCGCCTGTCGGTAGTTCGGAACTCCTATCAAAAATACCAATGTTATCTAATCCTAAAAATCCGCCTTGAAACACATTATCACCATTATTATCTTTGCGATTTACCCACCAAGTAAAATTGAGTAGTAATTTCTGAAATACTCGTTCAAGAAATTCGCGATCGCTACGGCCATAAAATTCCTGCTCAATCTGATAAACTCGCCACGTTGCCCAGGCATGAACAGGAGGATTGACATCACTAAAGTGCCACTCATAGGCGGGAATTTGCCCGTTGGGATGTAAATACCATTCTCTTGTTAATCTCGTTAATTGGCGTTTGGCAAAATCTGGATCGATCATTGCCAGAGGAATAACATGAAAAGCTAAATCCCAAGCTGCAAACCAGGGAAATTCCCACTTATCGGGCATAGAAAGAATGTCATCATTATAAAGATGTGTCCACTCTTGATTGCGGGAGTTATGACGCTGGGGTGCTGGCTGAGTAGGATCGCCTTTGAGCCAGTCTTCCAGAACATAGTGATAATATTGCTTTGTCCAAAGTAAACCAGCAAATGCCTGCCGCTGTACATTTTGGGCATCTTCTGAAAAATTACCACCCGAAATATGCTGGTAAAATTCATCTGCTTCTTGCTGGCGTTTGGAAAAAATAGCATCAAAATCTGTATCAAAAGCTGCTGTTAGATTTGCATTATCAGTTAAACGCAGATGAATAATTGTAGTTTGTTTAGGAGCAAGAGTTAGTTCGTAATGAGCCGCTGCTTTGGTTCCAACTTGTTCAGAATTTACAGCTTCGATTTGATTGTGAACAATATAATTATTAATTCCATCTTTGACATAGAGAGAATTATTTTTTGTGCCAAATAGTCGCTCGTAATTAGTTTCATTTTCAGTAAATAAAAGCGATTTGGGGTTTTGGCAATATAGCCATCTATCTCCTAAAGATGGGTGAGATGCTTTGATAATATTTGGAGAATTTTGAGTCAGAGTAGGCTTGGAAGAGTTTTCTTGCCAAGACCAAGTATTGCGAAACCAAATTGTAGGTAACAAATGGAGATGCTTGGTTTGTGAAGCTCGATTAATAATACTAATTTTGATTAAAATATCTTCGTCTGCTGCCTTAGCATACTCAACGAATACATCAAAATATTCATTGTTATCAAAAATATTTGTATCTGCTAACTCAAATTCTGGCTCATGATAGCCCCTTTGCTGATTTT
Source organism: Chlorogloeopsis fritschii PCC 6912 (assembly GCF_000317285.1). GTDB lineage: Bacteria > Cyanobacteriota > Cyanobacteriia > Cyanobacteriales > Nostocaceae > Chlorogloeopsis > Chlorogloeopsis fritschii. The sequence continues at coordinate 96,371 of NZ_AJLN01000145.1, forward strand.
CTTTTACTAATTGGGTATAAGGAAATTCTGCTTGGGGATATTTGTAGAGATATTTCATGTAGGCATGGGAAGGAGTATTATCAAGATAAAAATAATATTCTTTGACATCTTCTCCATGATTACCTTCAGGGCCGCTCAGACCAAATAGCCTTTCTTTTAAAATAGGATCTTTACCATTCCAAAGAGCGATCGCAAAACATAACCGTTGATGATTATCACTAATACCAGCAATTCCATCTTCACCCCAACGGTAGGCACGAGAGCGGGCATGATCGTGAGGAAAATAATTCCAGGCGTTACCATCAGAACTGTAATCTTCCCGAACAGTTCCCCATTGCCGCTCACTCAAGTAAGAACCCCATCTCCGCCAGTATGCCTTGCGGTTGCGGTCTTCTTCCAGCCTTTTTTGTTCTGCGGTCATATTTTAATTCTCCTATATAACAAGCATTACAACAATTGCGATCGCGTTATCGTAAGTTCTGGGGTACGTTCTCAGGAACAACCCATAGGTAAATGGTTCTGCCTTCCACTCGCACTACTTGCTGTGGCTTCCACTCGCCCATATCGAAGTCATGGGACACAATCCGGGTGCCTGGTTTAAGTTCCTGCAAAAGCTTAGGTCGAAGTTTGATGTTGATATCGGGTAGTAGATAGAGTGTTACCACCGTTGCATCACCTAAATCAGTTTGGAACAAATCCTGTTGCCGGAATTCTACGCGATCGCTTATCCCTGCTTGTTTGGCATTAGCTTGGCTTTTCTGCACCAACTCTGGATTAATCTCTACACCAACGGCACGACGAACATTGTATTTCTGCACAGCAGTAATTGGTATTCTGCCGTCACCGCTGCCAAGATCGTAAAGTACGTCATTACTGCTGACTTGTGCCAATTCCAGCATGGCATTCACCACTGATTGTGGTGTTGGGACAAAGGGTACATCTGGTTTGCGTTCTTGGGCTTGGGGTGTGGTTGTGGCAGTTGGTGTTTGTGTTTCTGTTTCAAAAGTGCGCTCTTGGGTACATCCGGCAATTCCCAAGCTGATGATGCTAACACTTGTAGCCAGTCCGAAAAGTATTTTTTGCCACAGCATATTTTTGTCCTTTTTCCTTTTGCAAGCTGCAAGCCAGTGGTGTTAACTAGCTCGGCTTGCAATCTTTTAGGAAATGACAGTACACAAATGTTTAAACGAGCAAATTTGCTATTGATTAGAAGTTATAGCCAACTCCTAACTGTAATCCAACATCAGTTTCATCAATAAAACCAACATTCACACCAGCATTGGCGGTAAATTCATTTGACAGCGGCACATCTACACCACCAGTAAGTAGAAAACCAACAGTACTATCCCTACCTGTAGAAATAGCAGCTCCTCCACCGATGTAAGGAGCGACATTGAGTTGTTGTTGTGGGGTTTCTGTTACTGATTCCACTGGAAAGTCGAGTGTTAGCGGTAGAAGGATAACAGTATTATCGCCAAACAAAGCTCCAGGGCGGGCAGAGAAATTATTAGTTAAACCAAATTTGCTGAAGACAGCAAATGCACCTTCACCGATTGTGGTATCACCAGATAATCCAATGTTGCCGCCTACTCCAATGTAACTAGAACCACCACGGGTAGCTCTACCAGGTGTTATTGCTTGTGCTACTTCAGGAGCAGACGTTTCAGGTGAGAGTGTCTGGGTTTGCAATTGAGCAGCATTAGTACTGACATTTGCATTCGTTGTTCCTGTTAGTGCTGTAGCTGAAGTAGTTTCTGCATTTGCTTTGAAACCACTAAAAGTAATAATACAAGCGGTGAAACCGACAAGAGAAACTGTACGTTTGACAAGACTATAATTCATTGCTAATTATTGTGAGGGGTCAGTTAAAAATCAAAGTCAACAAAATTTTTTAGAACTGGTTGTCTACAAAGATTAATTTAGATTGAATCCGACTTTGTAGAGTACTAGTTCCATCTTTTGAAGAGAAGAGATTACAGCAGTTTGTAACAAGTATGAGCTACAAAAAAACAAGACTCTAAACCAGAATATAAAGCCTGTTTTACTTCTAGACTTCTGGCTCCTGCTTCTGCTGAAATTATCTTTCCTATCTTTAATAGTTAAAAATAAATGTGACTGGAAAGTGACAGTTAGTCTGTTTTTTGGTGATTTTGGAGAAATATTTGTAATCTATGCCTTTTATGGTATTTTTTCAGGGCATTTAAAGGTTGAAAAACCAACCTTTAGGAAGAGGAGGGGGAGATGGGGACACGGAGACAAGGGGACAAGGGGAAAACAAAGCAGGGGAGATGAGGAGAGTGGGGGAGTGAGGGAATAACTACTAACTACTGTACGGGCGGGTTTAGAAGATAAATTGTCTGTTAAACCCAAGGATAATCAGCAAAACCCGCCCCTACAAATGGCTAATAAATAATGACAATCCTCACGAGTAAATGTGTCAATTGCATACGTGACAGTTTAATTTATCTAACTGACTGAGCAAGTTTTTGACCAACTTTAACTAAGCGCATCACCCGTTCTGCTGCGTAGGTTAAAAGTTCAGGTGTGTTGGCGATCGCTTCAGGTAGACTACAAGGTTCTTTCAGAATTGTCGAAAAGGAGTCAATACCATAGTCAAAATTCACCCGCGCATCCTTACCGATAGTGCCAGCGATCGCAATCACCGGCAAATAATAGCGCTTGGCACGTTGTGCTACTTCCACTGGAATCTTACCTCGCGGTGTTTGGAAATCAATACTTCCCTCTGCCGTAATCACTAAGTCACTTTCTTGCAAAAGGCTATCTAGTTCTAGATATTGCATCACAATGTCATAGCGCGGATGGAGGGTAGCACCTAAAAAAGCATACAACCCCGTCCCCAATCCACCAGAGGCACCGCTTCCAGGCATTTCCCGCACATCAATTCCCAACTCTTGCTCAATCACATCTGCATAACGATCTAGTGCGGCTGCTAGTTGTTCGACTGTTTCCGGAGATGCTCCTTTTTGAGGCCCGAAAACTCTTGCTACTCCCTTTTCACCACACAATAGGTTGTGCCAGTTACACGCTACATCAATTTTTACTTGTTCTAGGCGGGAGTCACGCTGGCTCATGTCAATGGTATGGAGTTTAATCAACTCGCCACCGCCTCTTTCCAACTCATTACCAGCTGCATCTAACAAACGTATTCCTAAAGCTTGCGCCATCCCTGCACCACCATCGTTTGTGCCGGAGTCACCGCAACCAACCAAGATTTGTTCCGCTCCTGCATCCAGTGCGGCTTTGATTAATTCACCCACACCATAAGTAGTCGTTTTCAAAGGATCGCGAGCATCGCGGGGAACCAATCGCAATCCTGCCGCCGCCGCCATTTCCAATACGGCAGTTTTGACATCTGTACCCCCAAGAAAGCCATAGTGTGATTCTATTAATTGTCCTACGGGGCCAGTTACCCTGACTGAATGCAAACTTCCACCCGTAGCAGCAACCAATGCCTTAGTAAAACCCTCACCACCATCTACCAATGGCGCTTTCCTGATTTTTGCATCTGGGATAGTACGTAGAACACCTGTGGCAATACAATCAGCAACTTCATCTGCTGCCAAACTTTCTTTGAAACCAGAAGGGGCAATTAAAACTCGTAAAGTCATAGATTACTCCTTAGTATTGGTTATTGGTTAGTAGTTAGTGGTTCTCCCCATCTCCCCTGCCCCCCTGCTCCCTTGCTCTTCATCTCACTCCTCACGCCACGGCAAGCGGATCTGAACATGAGTACCTAAACCAGGTTCGCTGTCAATAATGAGATGACCTCCATGTTGCTCAACGATCGCTTTCGTGAGCTTGAGTCCTACACTGGGGCGTTGCCTGCGGGAGTCTTCAAAGGTGACAAAAGCTTGGTTAATTAATGGCTGCTCGATACCTGCACCGTCATCGGCAACTTCTATAAGCAATTCTGTGCCATTGCTGCCACTATCAAGATATGACCGGATACCCAAGCGCCCTCCCTGTTCCGGTAGGGCACAGAGAGCATTGCGTATCAACTCAGCCAAGACTTCCCTTAGCTTGAGCCGATCCACAACAGCGTAGTCAACCTCTGGAGCAATTTGTAATTCAAAGCTGACACCTCGACGCACAAAATCGTCTTGAAACCGTAGCATCACTTCGTAAAGTAATGCTCGGATATCTGTACGAGCTAGATTCAAATCAAGGGGAAACCCAAATTCAGTGACCCGTGTGACTGCTTGTAATAATTGGTCAAGCTGGTCAACTAGTGCCTGCTTTTGCTCAACTATGACTGCCCCATTGCCATCTACTTCATCGTTGTGCAGTTGGGAAACTCGCGATCGCAACTGCGACACCAGTCTGTGTAGTGTCAGGCGGGATGGAAGATTGTGCCAGTCTGCTCCTGCGCCATTATCTGTCTCACCTCCAGGCATAGCTTTTAATCCCATAACTTGCTCTCGTTGAGCGATCGCCGCGGTCATGCGATTAAAAGCACGGTTGAGCGCTCCTAATTCATCTTTGCGCTCCTCATCCAAGCGACGTTGAAAGTCACCCCGCGCCACATCATCAAGTGCCTGTTCTGCCTCACGTAGGGGAGCGAATAAATCGGAAGAGAGATAAGCAAACAGCAACAAGATGAGCGAGAGAATTCCAAAAGCAGAGATTGTCAGCACAAGTTGCGCTGTTTGGCGAGTGTTCTGAGTTTGCTGGCGAATGATCTGACGGATCTTTTGATCGGAAGCCACTGCTTGCTCAGTTACCTTCTGAAATTGCTCGAAATCTTTCTCTTCTAATTGCTCCTCCATCAATTCAAAAGCTTCATCCCGCCGATTAGCCTCCATCAATTCAAAGGTTCTACGAGAATTTTGGATCAAATTGTTGTAAGCATTGCGAACTTGCTGTACTTGCTGGCGTTCTGCCTCACTGTCAGCTAACTCCGCCCATTCCTGGAAATCTTGTTCCACAGGCTTGATAGATTCTTCAAACTCCTCTTTCGCATCGTCATCGTCAGTAAGAATTCGATCTGGCACTTCTTTAAGGGCACGAAAGGTTGCCGCTCGTACACGTTGCAATAGCAGACTGCGCTGGTAGTGATTTTGAAGGTTATCTTCGCTGGCGTGCCATTGAGCGATCGCCCACACAGTTACACCACCGCTTGCCAGTGCCAACAATGCTAAACCACTAAATATAGTTAATAGTTTCTTCTGTAAGTTCATTATTGGTCATTGGTTAGTAGTTAGTAGTTAGTGGTTTCTCCCCCTTGCCCCCTGCACCCTTGCTTCTTTCTGTCCCCTATCCCCTACAAACTCAAACCAACCCAACGCCAGTAACTGTAGTAAAACAACACCATCAGTCCTAGATGAACAGGAAGCAGCGCTGAACTGAGGCGTAGCAAATCGGTGGGTTTGTAAGTTTGGCCTTCGAGTTCTTGAAACATTAGCAGTGCTTTGGAACTGACTGGAAATGTCAAACAGTAGTCCATACCAACGGTGCTGATGAACATTACTGCAACGGGGTTGAGTTGCAAACTGTTGCCTAGATAAAGCAAAGCAGGGACTAATGCTGCTGCTCGTGCAGTGTGAGAAGTCATATAAATATGGGATGTCAGGGAAATAAATGCCAGTGACACCAAAATGAGCGATCGCGAATCTGTGTTAGCAATAGTGCTGATCGTAAACAGCCGATCAATAATCCACTGCGCTGCCCCTGAGTCAATCAGCGCTCTTCCTAAAACTAAAGCTGCACCCACAAAAATTACTAAATTCCAGGAAACAGATTTGATTCCCTCTTTCCACTTCAAAACTCCTATTCCTGGCAGAGTTAAAATCAGTGCCCCAACTACTGTTACTGTGGCAATCTCAAATCCATGCCAAGCTTCTGTTAACCACAAAGCAATCATTACTCCCACCACAATCAAGGTAATCCATTCTGAGCGAGAGAGCGGTTTGCTCTTGCCTTGGGAAATATCTAACTCCTGATTGAGGCGTGCTTCATCTAAAAATAAACGCATGATTACCCAGCATGAAGCATAGCTGGCAACTACGCCAAAAGGTAAACCGTAAATTACCCACTGAGTAAAAGAAATTCGCTGTTTGGTGATTTGCTGAAGTAAGTCATTGGCGATTAGGTGTGAACCTGCACCTACTAATGCCACAATCGTTGACACTAAAATGATGGTCGGCATTAGTAATGCTAAAGCACGAATAATTCGGCGATCGCTTGTGGCACTGGTAATGCTGCGAAATACAGGAATTGCCACAGCAGCCCTACCAGAAGTAGAAGGAATTAAAAAGGACATGGGAATTAATACAGTAACGAGCAACCAAAATACACCCTTTACCGTCTTTGCCCTAGACACAACTAATTGCGTGAGCCTTCCTGCCAAACCAGTTTTTTGCACTGCCCCGCCCAGCACAAAAGCACCAATCATTAACCAAACTACATCTGACGCTAAAGCATCAAAAAGTTGTTCCTGAGAGGTGCCGCCCACTAGAACCAACAGCATCATCGTAAAGAGGGCGATGTAGTCGGCACTAATGGAGGTAGTTGACCACAAAATTGCCGCTAGCAAGAAAGCGAACAAAGCCAAACGTGCAGGGTGAGGCAGCGAAGATGGTAACAGCACGGCAATACCAGCAATCGTAGTCAGTGCTAAAGGTAGTACCGCATCGACAACCCAGCGAAATTTTCGCTTTTTGGTCTTGCCAGAAGCCTGATGCTGAGTACCCGAAGCAGTAGTTGTAACCTGCTGCAAGCGCTTCGCATCAAATCGACTCCAAAGGCTTGCCTTGTCTGATTCAGTTTGTCTGGATACAGATTTAGAGGCAGAAGCTTTTGTCATTTCTATATTTGTTTTAATTTCTTAAAATTCACGAATTGTTTTGGTTTTAGGTTAAGAAAATATCTCCTAAGGTTAATAAAAGGTTATTTGTAGCAAGTACTATACTTAGTTTTACGGTCACAGCATTACTACCCGTAGAGAGAGTTGCGACACAATCTACATATCCTGGGAATGAGACTTTTAAAAATGATTTGGTATTTTGGCAAACAAAGCTTCTTGCTTGCTATTGCAACTATGCTGTTACTAACAGCAAAGACTTTAGCATCTGAAGTAGATGAGAGGAGCTACTCTTCAATCAGTATTCCATCTGTGTTTGGAAATCAGAATCTTAACCATGCAGATTCACTCACCCAAATCAATGCTGTATCCGATTTAGCAGAGATTCGACCAGGCGATTGGGAAGCTCAATATCTCCAGTCATTAATGCAGCGCTATGGTGTGACTGAAACAGATAATACCTTTGATGGCAACCAAGTCATGACTCGCTATGAATTTGCTATCAATCTTGCCGCAACTATAAATCACATCAACAAATTGTTACTTGCAGGCAATTCTCAATTAATTGCTCAGGAAGACTTAGAAACCCTAAAACGGTTAGGTACAGAATTTGCCCAAGAGCTAGAAATTTTGCAAGGACGAGCCAAGCGTCTGGAGGCTGATGTGCGGCTCCTAGAGGCACAACAATTTTCTACAACTACTAAACTTGATGGAGAAGTTTTGTTTGCTGTTGCAGCAGTTGCAAGTGGTGACAAAGCCGATAATTCAGGCGATCGCATTGCTAACAATCTTACCTTTAGCAACCGGGTACGGCTAAACTTTAATACCAGCTTTACTGGCAAGGATCGCCTGCGAACTCGTTTACAAGCCAGAAATGTTCCTGAATTTGATGAAGTGACGGGAACTGATATGGGGCGTTTAGCTTTTCAAGGTGATAGCTCTAACGAGGTTGAAATGAGCCTTTTAGAATATCGCTTTCCGATTGGGGAACAGGTGATGGTTTATTTAGAGGCAGTGGGAGGCGATTTAGATGATGTAGTTGTAGATACACTAAATCCTTATTTGAGTGGCAGTGGTAGCGGTTCAATCTCTCGCTTTGCCCAGCGTAACCCAATTTACCGTCAGGGAGAAGGTGCGGGAGTTGGTATAATTTACAACTTTAGTAACAGTCTCAGTTTAAGTTTGGGATACGTAGCCGACGATGCAGAGGTTAACGATCCAAAAATTGGATTTGCAAAGGGAAAATATGGGGCGATCGCTCAACTTACTCTGCAACCAAGCAAAAACACTGGAGTAGGTTTGACTTACATCCGCTCTTACAATAATCAGGACACGGGTACTGGCAGCCGCCGCGCCAACGATCCTTTTAACGATGAAAGTGATGCCATTACCGCTGACTCCTTTGGGTTAGAAACTGCGATCGCTCTTAACCCTAATCTTAATCTTGCTGGTTGGGTTGGCTTTACCCTTGCCACAGCTGAAGACTTGCCTAACAACCCAATGGCGAATATTGTTAACTGGGCACTCACTTTAGCTTTGATTGATGTCGGTACAGAAGGAAGTATTGTGGGAATAGCGATTGGACAACCACCCAAAGTTACTAGCAATGACTTTGAGGTTGCAGGTGAGGCATACAAAGATGAAGATTCCTCTTGGCATCTAGAAGCTTTCTGGCGCTACCAAGCTAGTGACAATATTGCCATTACTCCAGGATTGTTAGTGGTTACCAATCCAGAAAGCGATCGCGACAACAACACAATCTATATCGGCACCATTCGTACAACATTTAGTTTTTAAAGAAAATTAATTTTGGTCACGTCTGGAAAATAGGGTTGGGGGAACAGGGAACGGGGAACAGCGTTGTGGGTGAACAGCCTGTGGGAGCTAGCTAGACACAGCGAATTTCAAGTGGCGAGGTACAAAACTTTAGTCTTATAAGTCATATATGATGGCTATTTTACTTCTGGCTACCTGTGCTAGGTGCGTAGCGACTTCTGCAAGTAGCTGCTCCGCATCTACCGTGTCTACTGGCTTCTGGCTCCTGACTTCTGCTGTATTATTCCTTTTGGCATACGACCATATTATTACAAGCAAATCTCCTGGCAGATATACCATTATTTAGCTTTTGCTACACCTATAATTATAATTTTGCAAAGCAGTTAATTAGAATAAACCACCCCAGATATAGGAGTAAAAATTACTGACATAGTAAAACAACACATTTACACAAAAATGGATACTATTCAAGGTAATGTATATGTATCTTAAGAAAATACCAATACAAAATATAGAAGACAAGACAAATGTAAATCAGGCTAACCAAAGTGAAGTACAAATAGATGTTGTTCAACTCGATAACTTTTTTCAGCCTGATACGGTAATTGCTCTCGGTGGTGCCACTATCAGCTTTGTCATGATTTGGGCAGGGGTTTTACTAGTTATTTCTAAGATGAGGAGAGTAACTGAAAATAATAAAGTTTATTTCTCGGTCAATTCCTTACATAAATTACCCTGTAAAACTTGTCGTTACTTTTCTAATAATTATCATCTGCATTGTGCAGTACAGCCTTCTATTGTGCTCACAGAAGAAGCAATGAATTGTAGTGATTACTGTCCTAAGTCTGTAAACTTTTCGAGTAAACAAAATGATAATTGAAAATAGGTTTTAGGGGCTAGAGGTTAGGGACTAGGGAAGAAAGTTTTTTACATCCATGCTGGGGTATATAGTTTAGCAACGTCGAGTAATCATCACATTTAAAGCACTTTACACTGTCAATCACTCTAATAAGGGATTTTTCTCAAAGTTTTGCTCTAATTCGTATATGTAAAGATAGATACCTGATATTATTGAGCTTCTAACTATAGAAAGAATAGTTATCCGACTGTAGATGGTTAACTTAACCAGAGTAGATTTGCTAATTTAAGAATATGAACAAACGCACTGGCAGAACTTTGACACCGCTTTAGTTCTTTGTGGTGGTTTGAAGTCAAGCGATGCCGTAACTACCAACAGTGCATATATGACAACGACATAGATGGTTGTAGAGTTTGCTCGCTTAACTCTACTTTATCAAGAACAAGAGGATCTGTTTTCCTCTACAGCGGTTGGAGTTCGCGAACATCTAGGGTCTATCGATATCAGTTTTAGCTCTTAGAAAACAATATCTCACAATTATCTTATTCACACACGTTAAGGAGTTGAACCATGAACATTCTTGCTTGGATTGTGTTAGGTTTATTGGCAGGTGCTATTGCTAAAGCTATTTATCCTGGTTCTCAGGGAGGCGGCATTCTTAGTACCCTCGTTTTAGGAATTATTGGTGCCTTTATTGGTGGAACTTTGGTTACTTTACTACAAACGGGAACTTTCGCAATTACCTCTGCAAGCTTAAGCATTCCTGGTTTAGTTGTGGCAGTATTAGGTTCAATCATCGCGATTTTCTTGTACTACCAATTTGCTCGTAGAGCTTATTAATTGAATGTAAAATTCGCTTTGTTAAATCCCTGACTTCTTAAAGAAGTCGGGGATCTGTGTTTTTAATTAAAATCGTGTTTCATACTCAATTACCGCTCTACTCTCATCTGCTAAATTGGTAAAACCTCGTAGAATAAATTGGTCGTTGAGACGATAAATTATGCCGTAACGGAAGGATTCGTTAGCAGCGAAAACTCGCGATATGGAAGCCGAAAGATCGTCAGTTATACCAACCACCGCCTCTGCTGCTAAACCAAGCACTGAAACATTTGATGCCGGATTAGTTACAACAGTAGGAAATATGCGCAAATCTCTCAAACCGATCGCTTCCCCAAGTTGACTAACAGTTCCTTGCAACCCCGGAAAGAAAGTAGAACCAGCTATGGTAGCAATTCCTAAACCAGTATCAGATTGTCCGAGGACATTTAAAAATGAACCTCCGATTAAAGCAATTATTTCTGCTTCGGTACGAGCAGGTTGACTAGTTAATTCCAGATTATCAGCTAAATCGCTAGCAGGCCCTTGTACTCTGGCTTCTACACGAACAGTATTTAAAGTTCCGAAATTGATGGCAGAAATATCTTGAATTTCGCTAGAACCGGCTGTGGCTGGTAATCGACTGCCACGAACTTCAGGTACAAAAGTTACTAGTCGAACATCTAAAATTGGGTCAAAGCCAAGCTTAGGAGTAAATGTTGCGGTTTGTTCGTAACCGCGAGCTAAGGCGAATTGAGTGACAAATAAATTCACTTGCCCACGTCGAAGACTAATTGTTCCTTGAGGGCGAGGTTCAGCTAATGTGCCGTTGAGGGTAATATCACCCTCTGCCACAAAATTGAAAAGTGGCTCGGCGGTAACGCGAACATCATCTTCTAAGAACACCCGTAAATCTGCAAATTGTATAGGTGGAGTAGCAGGAGTTTCGTTAGCTGGAGTTGGAGAAGGTGTTGTATTTGTTGTGATTTGAGTAGGTGTTGCACCTGGTGTAGTTGGAGCAGCACTTAAACCAGCAATTCTTTCCCTTAAGGATATCTCACCATTACTTAAGCGAACATCTCCACCAATTTGCGGATCTCTTGCTGTTCCGGTAATGACAATATTGCCACTAACTCCACCTTCATACAATCCTGGCAGATTTAGCCGCAGATTTTCTGATGTAATCGTGAGAGGATTTGTTGCTGCTTGTTGTTGGGCATTTTGAGTGGCAAAAATCGGCAAAATTCCCTTAGCAGTTAATTGTCCCCGGCTGTAATCGCCTTGAAGTTGCTCGACGATGAAGCGATCGCCCACAAACCGTATTGTTCCAGTTACATTTGTCAGTGGTTCAGGCAGATTTTGTACGTTCAAAGTCGCATTTTTAATTGTCGTAATACCACTAACAACTGGTTGATCTAATGTGCCTTCAATTTCTACATCTACTTGTCCCTGACCTTTAACCCAACTAAATTGATTAGTAAAGGCGTTAACTACTGCTAAACCTTCATCTTGCACGTTAGCTTGAATGCTAATTTGGTTACTATCGGGTTCAACAGCAGCGAAAGGTAACTCGAACGGTACGCTACCTGTAATTTGCACTGGTTGTGTACCTGTACCTGCAATTTGTACAGTACTGCCAAAATTCAAGCGAGCATCGTTGTAATTGAAGCTAACTTGCGCTGTGTCTACAGATTGTTTATTCACAGTACCGTTCACCAGCCCTATTTCCCCAATTGCTCTAGGATTCTCCAAATTGCCTCCTAGAGTGACAAGGGTGTTGAGTGTCCCCGTAATATCTACAGGTAAATCAGGTAAAAAAGGCTCTATAAGTTCTACTGGTAAAGCTTCTGCTCGCGCTTGTCCAGAAAGTTGCTCTTGACTAAGTTGTCCGCTAAAAGCTAGGAGCGAGCCATTCAAATTTGCTCGCAGGGGTAGTAACGTCAAAACTCCATCTGCAAAATTACCTTGAGCAATAACTTGATTGATATTGTATTTACCCCATTCCCAATCCGAACCTGTGAGATTAAAGCCGATATTCAACCCTTGCTGTAAAGTGCCAGTTACTGCTACGTTACCACTAATTGTCCCAGTTAACTCTGCCAGCGTTGGGATTCTAGCCTCTTGTTGCTGCTCCTGGCGCTGTTGGGCAACAATTTCTTGGATTTTGTCAAAAAAGCGCAATTGTGCGAGTAAAGGCGCATTTGGTAGACTTACAGGCTGAGTTTGTAGTGCCTCTGCCCCAGCTAAATCTGGAGCTTGCAAGCCGGTGGCTACGTCTTGAAAACCAAAGATACTTACTGCTTGCAATACTTGCTCTATTCTGGCTTGGTTGAAGCTCAGTTGAAATTGTAGCGGGCGATCGCCAAGAGTTGGCAACTCACCACTAAGGGAGTAAAGTCCTTCACCTTGGCGGATCTGACCTTGTTGTAAAGTAAAAGTACCATCAGCAAAACCAATTCGCCCTCGAAATTCATCGGCGCTGATTCTGCCGATTCTGGGTTGAGCGATCGCTATATCTCCGACAAAGGTATTGTTGGTTAAATTAACAACTAAATCCCCAGATATATTTCCGGCAACAGGTCTTAAAGTTGCATTACGGGGAACAAAATTTTCTAGCACCGCTACAGGAAAATCGCGGACGTTAACAAAAAGATTTTCTCCTTCGGTTCTGCCAGTTGCAACAGCGCGATCGCGTTGAATTAAAAATGAAAGTGGGCGATTATTAGGGTCAAGAGTAAGGGCAATTTGGTCTTGTTTGCCAGTTAGCTGAAGTCGTGTTCCTTGTTCTGGCTGAAAATTTACTTGCCCTGTAAGCAGCGGATCGAACGCCACTCCATTGACTGCAAAATTCCTTAACCGAATATCTCCAGAAGCGATCGGAGTCGCAGGAGTACCAGTGAGTTGTCCGGTAAAATCTATTAGACCTGCAAGTGCTACATCTCCAGGTAGGTTAAGGGGAAGATTTTGCAAGTTATAGTTTTGCGCTTGGACATCCAAGTTGAATCCCGTAACTTGAGGCGTTTCCTCCACTTGAACTGCTACAGTACCCGCAGCCCTCAACCCTGGTGCAGTCGCCTGTAAAATTTGCAACTGCTCCCCATTCCATTGAAATTGGGCGCTCAAAGGTTGTTGCAGTTGGGCTAAACCTTGGGAAAAACGTACTTGCCCTGCGGCTTGAATGTTGGAGAGTTGGAAAGATTCAGTAGTTCCACTCGCGCTGACTTCACCATTGAGCCGTCCCCGCAATTGTGGCGATAAAGTATCAAGTTGAACTTGGGAAATATTAGCTAAAGCTTGCCAACGTCCGTCATCTAAGCGAATATTTCTCAGATTTACCGTGCCATCTGCTAAACGCAAGTTTGCCTGCCCTGCGGCTTGAATATCTGAAAGTTGAAAGGATTCAGTGGTTCCCAGCAGATTCAAGTTAGAGCTAAGGATTTGTCCTGGTGGTAAATTTTGTGCCACTTGACTCAGTGGAACTTGGGAAGCATTGACAACAGCTTGCCAGCGACCGTTATTGAGGCGAATATTATTGAGGTTAACATTGCCTTGTGCCAATTTTACATTTGCCTGCCCTGAGGCTTGAATGGCTGAAGGTTGGAAAGATTTTGTCGTTCCAGATAAAGCAAATTCACCGTTTAAAACACCTTGGTACTGGGGTGGTACTTGGGGAAGACGACTCAACTGAATGTTATTTACGTCTACAAAAGCTTGCCATTTTTCTTGGGCAAGGCTACCTCTAGCTTGGATTGTACCCCCTGCCACTTTAAAAACACCATCTTGGAACCTGACAACTCCCGTGTTTTCGATTAAAATTCCCACTTGACCAGAGTAGGTAGCACCTGGTGCTTGCAATTGTACTGCTGTTTGGAAATTACCAGGAATGCCGGAAACTTGGGCGTTTGCGGAAATATTGCCAATTGTGAATGTAGGAGCAGCTTCATAGATTTTAGCGATCGCATCTCCAGGTAAATTCTGTGCCTGCAAGTTGAAAGCAATCTTGTTTTGAGTGCCTAACCCAACTCTACCGTTACCAGTTATTTTTCCTCCGACTGTTGGCGTTGCTTGAATGTTGGAAAGAACAAGTTCAGAAGGAGTCAGGCGTAAACGACTGCTGATATTACTAAATGTCAAGCGGTCAATTTGAGCAGATTGAACAGTACTAATAGTTCCTGCCAAAATCGGTTTTTGCAGTTGTCCTTGCAATTGCAAATTTGCTTGTACTGTTCCAGCTGTTGGAACTGGTAAGTTAACATTTAATGTGTCTAAAAGGTTTTTAACGCTAGCTGCTTTCACCTGAGCTGTAAGGTTGTAACCAGTTTCGGTATTTAACTTGCCACTGGCTTGCAGCGGAATACTGCCATAACTTGTATTTAAGTTTTCTACCGCAACTGTTTGACCCTGAAATTCTAGTTTTCCTGTAGTATTATTAAATGCTCTAGGGACATTAGCAATTTGTGCAGTTACTTGATTTAAACCGACAGTTCCAAACAGAGCAATCTCTGGTTGAGTGGGTTGAAATTGGACTGTTAAATTACTATCTAAACGACCACCTTGTAAGTCAAGTGGCAACTCTATCAATCGAGTAACATCAGAGGCTAGCAGATTAGAGGAATTAATTTTGAGATTAGTTTGATTTGCTTTTAAGTTTGTCTCTCCAGCAATTCGTAAATTTCCTCCTCTCCTGGGTTGACCGTTGAGTGTAAAATTAATCCGCTGATTTTGATCTAGAAAATTAGCTACACCATTTACCTGAGTTAACCCCACAAAAGCCTTAGGTCTTTTTGGCTCAGAATAGGGGAACAACAATACATCAGCGTTCTCTACCCGGATGGATTCCAAATCAGTTCTGATCAAACCGACTCCCTCTTCGGGTGGAGTTTTAATTTCCGTTGTTACCCAGCGCCCTTCTCGATCCTGTGCAATATAAACATTGGGTTGAACTAAGGTAACATTTAGCTTTAAAGTTCGGTTTAGTAGTAGTTGCCACGGATCAAACTGCACTTCGACAGCCCTAGCTCTGAGATTATCTGGATCTGTGGCTGTAGCAGGTACTGATGATGAGCCAAAACGTAAGCCATTAAAGGAAATATCTTGGACTTCTCCTACCTGTACAGGTCGCCCAAGTATTTGCTGGATGTTCTTTTCTACTAGCGGTGCTAGCCTTTCGTTAATAAAGATCCAAGCCCACAACGCGCCTCCCACAGCACCAGCAAACAAAATCACACCTACAGCTAGACTGGTGCGGCTGAAGAGGAGGAGTCGTAAACGTCTGTTGAAACTCGATGGAGGTTGATTATCCCGATTTGGAGAGCGTGTCATCTCTCATGTCTCTAAAGGAACAGTTCTAGATAATGCCAAGCCGTATATCGCTCGACCTACATTTTGACAGATTTAGAACACATCTATCAAAAGCAGGGTAAGAAGACAAGGCACATAAAACTAATTTATTTGATTATTTGATGACGTTTACAGATGTTCCTAAAGTCACCAGTTGAAATAATTCTTTAATATCTCTGTTGTACATTCGCAAACAACCGTGGGAGATTGCTTTACCTACTGTTTCGGGATTAGGAGTACCATGGAATCCAACCCAATTTCGTCCATCAGTCCAAAAACCAATCCAATAATTTCCTAGAGGATTTTCTGGTGTTCCTCCTTTAATTTCTTTGCCTGTTATCGGGTGAATCCACGTAGGGTTTTGTAATAATTGTTGTACTTTAAATCTTCCTGTAGGGGTTTCCCAGTTACGGCGTCCAATTGCAACTGGGTAACTTTTAATTAAATTTTTACCACGGTAGACAAATACTCGTCGCCGACTCAGATTAACTTCTAATCGAGTTGTTTGGGACTGGGTTTCATAAGTGTCTGGCAATAGAAATATTTGCTCATCCGCCCAAGCAGATTGAGGAACAACCAAGTTGATTGATACACCGAGTATCAAAACTAAATAGATGAGATTATTCGTTTTGTTCTGCATTTTTCTATTAAAAATCTACTGAATATGCGGTAAACTTTGTCATTCTCTGATTTTCGTTGATTAATGGAGATTTACTGGATAATGTTTTCTTAAAAAATAGCTATTGTCATTTTCTTCTTAATCAAACTTTAGATAGATAAATAGCATTATTACTATTTCTACACTTGAACGAAACCTTCAATTTTAAATTTTTCTGTCCATCGTTTTTTGGTCAGAAACCTTTGTCAATTCAAGATTTGAGCTACTACAAAAATGTGCAAGTAATATATATGAAATTATTTTGTTACTTTTTGCAAAAGCTCTTAGATTGAATACACAAAAGATAAAGCAATTACTCAAATTTTACATAAAGGAGGTTTCATTCATGAGTACAAAAAATACCAAGAATTTATTCACAAACATTGCTACTGTGATTGGTGTTGCTGGTGTTAGTGCTTTGTTTACTATTCCAGCCAAAGCCGAAATCAATCTAAATCCTGCCAACGTTGCTCAAGCAACTCCCGGTGTAACTCAACCTGGAACAACTCCCGGTGTAACTCAACCTGGAACAACTCCTGGTGTAACTCAGCCTGGAACAACTCCTGGTGTAACTCAGCCTGGAACAACTCCTGGGGTAACTCAGCCTGGAACAGTAGATGATACAACTACCATTGACGAAAACGAAACTGCTCCTGGTGCTCAACCCGTGCAAGATACAACTACACCAACACCAGGACAAGATACAACTACACCAGGAGCCGTTCAAGAGGATGATAATGGTAATGGTGTAAGGGCTTTGTGGTAATTGGCTAAATAATATGGCATTTGTCAGGTAGCTTAGGACATCAACTGATGATAAAAGCCGGAAATTAAGAGAGTTTCAAGCCTATTCCCCCAATCCTGTTCCCTGCGACAAGAATCCCCCTGTCCTTTCTGTATTGAGAAAGCAGGGGGATTAATTTTAGCACGGCTGGATCATCGTCAATCAAGAGCGGGTACTTAGACTAACTGATATGGAAGTTTTTTAAGGGAAAAAAATAAATTTTTATCTCAAAGAAATGCCGCTAATTTGTTGGAATACACTAGTGGCATAAGAATCAGTCATGCCAGATATATAGTCTGTTATTCTCAAAATTTTGTCATATATATCATCGTTATCATTGGGGTGATACCCTTGGGGAAGCATACAAAGAATTAATCTGCCTTTGTTACTGTCATATAAAACTGCATTAACAAATTCAGCGAATAGTTTCCCTAAAACTTCATATCCAGCAATTTTTATACCCACAATATCAGGATGTTGAAAAACAGAAATGCGACTCACTTCGGCAATTTTTTTCAGATGTTGAGCGTAAATGCTTTGTGTTAGTAATCCTTGGTCGTATTCTCCTTTAAGCAAACTGTCTTCATTATCTAAAAAAGTCTTGATAGTTTCTTCAATCAGATTGTTTATAGCTTTAGCACGTAGGCGTTTTACTTTTTCTGCTTTACTTTCTGAAGAATTTTCTAAATCATTAATTTGGGCAATTTCATTTAGTAAATCTTTAGCTTCATCAAATGGAATATAGCCCATGCGATAGCCATCTTCTATATCAATAATGGAGTAGCATATATCATCCGCGGCTTCAACAAGAAATGCCAGTGGATGCCTACACCACCAGGCTGCATTATGATGACGACGGATTAATCCTACTGTTTCTGCTACTTCAGTAAATAATTCTTTTTCTGCTTGGAAAAAACCATATTTTTCTACACTTCTACCTACATAACCATTAAGTATATGCTTTGGAATAAAAGATTCTTGAGGGTACTTGGTAAAAGCAGCTAATGTTGGACAGGTGAGTTGCATTCCTCCTTTTCTTTGCGGCATTTCTAGTTTTGTAATAATCCGAAAGCCTTGAGCATTACCTTCAAATAAATCAAAATCAGCTTTTTGAGCTTTGCTTAATATTTCCTTTTTAGAATGAAAAATTGTGCTGTACCAAGATTCAAATCCTGTACGAATAGCGTCTTCTCCAGAATGACCAAAAGGAGGATTACCAATATCATGAGCTAGACAGGCAGCAGAGACAATATCACCAAAGTCTGAAGCACTAAATCCATACTCATTGAGTTGATATTTTCGTACAATTTGCTCTCCAACCATCCTGCCTAGAGATCTACCAACACAAGAAACTTCAAGACTGTGAATCAGACGAGTACGAATGTAATCGTTGGTAGGTAAAGAGAAGACTTGGGTTTTATCTTTGAGACGACGAAAAGGAGAAGAAAACACCAGGCGATCGTAGTCTCTATGAAAGGGGGTACGGCCAAATTGCAGGTTTTCTGGTTGCTCTTTGCCGAGTCTTTTAGGTGTCAGAAGTGTCTTCCAATCCATCATAGTTGGATTGTTTGAGAGTGGAGTAGACATAGCTCCCTAGCTCCAAGGATTTAATAATGCTCAATCGTAATTTTAAGCACTTATAATTTAACTAAACTCGCGGAATTCCCCATCCGCCATGAGTGCGATACTCCAAAGGAGTCGCTACCTGCGGAAGCCGCTCCGCGTCTACGCGATTCTTGTATGTGCTATGCGATCGCCTCAAGTATTACGTCGTGCTTCTTGCCAATCAACATAGAAAAACAGAATCGCTAGCAAAATATAACCAACTGCCCAAGCTGTTCCAGTTCCCCAGCCTAAATTTACAACCGTATCTGCAACAGTCCAGCGATAACTGTGCATTAATCCAACCCAGGAAATTAGAGCAGCAAAAACAGACCAATAGGCAGCATGGCGAAATTTTCGCTCAATAATGTAGACTGTAATACCAGCTAAAATCATAGCTGAAAAAATAAATCCCTGTTCGAGAGCAAAAGCTCCATCAATATAGGTATCGCTCAACTTAAACTGCTCAATTAAAGCTGGTGTTAAAGGTTTTTCTGGTGTACCCAAACCTGCTGCCCGCAGTGCATTTTTGGCAATTAAAGCACCCCAACCAGCAATTCCTGGTAATAAACCGATAACGACAGCAGGTGCATGATGCGGTGGAGTCGCTGTAAAACTTTGAGCTACAATCACAATCCCGATCCACAATACAATTGCCATCCCTGCTTCAATCGGAACAAAGTAAGCCAACATTGCTACAGTTCCAGTTAGGCAGAACAAGCCCATAATGATGCCATTAAGAATAGAGTAGCCGATTCTTGCCCCTAAAGCTTTCCAGCCAGGGTGACCAATATAAATCGTGGTTGGAAAACAAGAACCACAAATAGCAGCTACCAACGTGCCAATACCATTTGCCGCTAAAGAAGGAGTAGCAGGATAAGTATCGCCCGCAGCTTCCGCACTTTCTAAATTCTGGAGACTGCCAACAAGGTTAAACAACCCCATTGGTAAAATAATGCTGAAATACTCGATTAATACTGAACGACTACTCCACAATTTCCCCAGCCACAATCCTGGTAGATAAAATCCAATCGGTTGTAAGGCGGTGGCAAACTTGGCGTTATCCCAACTCAACAAACCTGTTCCCCAAGCCAAGGCAATTCCCAACAGAACAGCCAACAACCCACCAGGAATGCTAAATCGCACTCGCCCAAAATAAGTTAGCAAAATTACACCCAGAGGGACTAAACCTACTACGGGATTGGCAAAGGTACGGAATAAAAAGCCAATGGCAATAAAAGTAATGGCAATACCGCCCAAAGTAGAAAGCAGTGCCGCACGGGGGGCAAGGCGACGGAGTGGATCGCCAACCCAAGCTCCAGCCAATTCAATCAAACCGGAACCAAAGCAAGCCACCAATCCTGCCTGCCAAGCTAATTCAGCAGCTTGTTCATTTGACGCACCACCAGAAATTGCTGCCAATCTTACGGGCAGCATCACCAGAAAAATATAGGCAAAAAGGCTAACGGTGTTAATACCATAGGGCAGGGCAGTAATATCTTCTCGCTGCTCGCGCTTTCCTTGCTCTTTTGCTAGCCAAGCGTAATAAAAGTTGCCAACTATTAAACTTAAAGCAATTCCTGGTAATATGCGCCCGTAGACTAACGAAACAGGAAAGCCAAGCACTCCTTGACACAAACTGACAATTAATAAAATTTGAATTAAATTATCGAGCGCTAGCCCAAAGAAACCGTCAATATCTCTGCGAACGAACCAACGGGGGAATTTGGTTGTAGCAATTTCCATTGTTTTACTTTGACATTTACTTGCGGTAATCTTGCCGCTTTCAGAATAGCAACAATGGTAGTACAGAGTAAAAGTTTTCGGCGTTGCTGATTCAAATTATGATTTTGTCTCACGCGGAGCCGCATTAGACGCCCGGAGGGCGGCTTCCCGGAGGGTAGGCGCAGAGAGTAGGAGTTTTAAATGCCTAGCTAAGTTGTCTATCCGCTGTTCCCTATCTATTGAGCATTTGAGTAATTTCATGAGCCAGTGCTTCTATAGAAGGAGAATCAAATAGGCGATCGGGAGGAATGGAAATGCCTAACCAGTTCTCTAAATCAGTGGCGATGTTAATAAATTGGATGGAACTCAAACCATAGTAGGAAAAAGGCTGACGGGGATTAATTGCTGCGGGTGAGATGCCAAGTTGTTTTGCCAAGCGTGAAACAATCCCGATTTTGATGTCTATGGCTAGCCAGGAAAGTTCCTTAGTCTCAGTTGTTTTACTAAATGACTCCTTTGATGTTGGTTGTTCTCTAAAGTTGTCGAGCCAACGATACACTTCTAGCAATTCACCTGCTACAAAGCAAGCACGACAGCCTTGGCGCTTAATCTTGCCACTAGAGGTTTTGGGAAGGCTCCCTGTCTTGAGCAGCACTACTCCATAAACTCGCAATTGGTGTTGTTGAGATACTGCCTGGCGAATGGCAGCTACAATTTCATCACCATTCAGGTTGGAAAAAAACTGACGTTTGACTTCTTGTGCAACTACCAGTTGTTCTTCACCATCGATCGCTATTGAAAATGCTGCCCCACAACCAAGTCGTAAAGCTGGATGACTTTGTTCTACGGTAAGTTCAATATCCTGAGGATAATAGTTACGTCCCCGGATAATAATCAAATCTTTGATCCGCCCTGTCACAAATAACTCACCATTTAACAAGAAGCCTAAATCACCTGTCCGCAAAAATGGCCCCTCATTTGTGTCAGTTAAATAGCCTCGAAAAGTTTGCTCGGTTTGCTCTGGTTGATTCCAATATCCTTTGGCAACACTTTTACTAGATACCCAGATTTCTCCCACTTGTCCATTTGCACAGGAGGTTAAAGATTCTGGATTAGCGATCGCGATTTTTTCATCTAACCAGGCACGACCACATCCGACAAGAGTTTGTGTCTCTAAACCAGCTTTTGCTATTGCTTGATTTTGTTCTAGAGCTGCTTTGTCAAATGACTCAATAATAGGGGGAGCAGTTTTTATCCCTCCAGAAACAAATAAAGTTGTTTCAGCCATCCCATAGCAAGGATAGAAAGCACTCTTACGAAAACCACACTCTGCAAAAGTGGTGGCAAATTTTTCTAGTGTCTGTGCTCGTATCGGTTCAGCACCATTGAAAGCTATTTCCCAACTACTTAAATCGAGACTATTACGTTCTTCGGGGGTAATTTGATGGATACACAATTCATAGGCAAAATTTGGCCCCCCACTAATAGTCGCCCGATAGCGAGAAATTGCTAAAAGCCAGCGCACCGGCTTTTGGATAAAGGCTTCCGGGGACATCAAAATACAGTTTCTTCCTATATATAATGGTTGCAAAATATTACCAATTAGCCCCATGTCATGGAATAAAGGCAACCAACCGACAAAAATAGTTTTTTCGCCATGCTCACAGGCAGTCTGAATCATCTGCTCATTGTGCAGCAAATTCCCATGAGTCACCATGACTCCCTTAGGCATTCCTGTAGAACCAGAAGTGTACTGAAGAAAAGCTAAAGTGTCTTGATTCAAATCTGGTTTTTGCCAGTCGAAAGTCATGTGACTAGCAATATTATCTGTAGATACACACTTGAGTTTTGCCAGTTCTGAGTCTTGAGAAAACCAGTTTTCGATATTGCTTACTAAGGAGGTGGTTGTCAGTGCTAGCTTTGCCTGTGCATCAGCGACAATTCCTTGTAGCCTTGACATTTTTTGATTCCGTCTGGGTGGATAGACGGGAACAGCGATCGCTCCCGCATATAAGCAGCCCAAAAACGCAGCAATAAACTCTAATCCAGATGGATATAGCAGTAAAACTCTCTCGCCTGTTGCCTTTAAACCCTGAAGTTGAGCAGCGATAGCCTTAGCTTTTCGATTTAACTCATAGTAATTGAGACTGAGTTCTTCTGTTTCTCCGTCTTTCAAAAAGGTGTAGGCTGTTTTGGTAGGCTGCTGAATTGCCCAATATTCAAGGAGATCAACCAAGGTAGAAACTTTAGGAATTCGCTGTATATCAAAATCGGCAATCATCCAACTTTACTCCTTGACTTTTAAGTTACTAAAACTTAGAGATTGGTTGGCTACCTAAAAGGTGAACGAATAGGCACAAAAAGACATCCCGGCACTTCCAACCCAACCAACTAAGCGATCGCCTCGTTGTAT
The DNA here is from genome assembly GCF_000317285.1 of Chlorogloeopsis fritschii PCC 6912. Classification (GTDB taxonomy): domain Bacteria; phylum Cyanobacteriota; class Cyanobacteriia; order Cyanobacteriales; family Nostocaceae; genus Chlorogloeopsis; species Chlorogloeopsis fritschii. The sequence continues at coordinate 119,164 of NZ_AJLN01000145.1, forward strand.
CTGTCCTTGTTTAAATGCCAAAGCAATCCCTGTCGGAACAGAAGCAGAAACAACATTCCCACAATAAGGATAGATATAATACAGAAGATGCGGTATCCCAAAATACTCTCCCCCTTTTTCCCATTCCAGCTTTGAGGAGGCATGGGGAAAAATAGCTCGGATTTCTTTTAAAGGAACCTTGAGTTTCTCAAAGACTGAGACTAATTCAGGAGCGCCGCGATCATGTAGCTCAAAGCCGAAGGATGTAAAGCGATCGGCACCATTACGACCAGTATATTCACAGGGATGGCAGTAACCTTCGTAGCCATCCAAAGGGGCAGTACATAGGTGTGCCAAGTCAGGGCGAGAAGAAAAGTGAAACTCCCATTCTCGTTCTGGATCGGCTGAAACGATTGTAGCTGTGGCTGCTTCTCCTAAGGTATATCCTGGAAAAGACCAAGTAATTTGCTCGTATTGATTTAGACTAAACAGATCGGGATAAACTCCCTTTCTCCCGCAGAGGTTGAATTCTGCATTGACAATCATTATGCGCCTGTAGATACCTGTTTTTAATAAGGTGTAGCTAAGAGACAAAGCTCGTGTCCAACTCATACAGGCATCAAGCACATCAAAACACTGAACTCTGTCCATCCCTAAGGCATTGGCAACAAAGTAAGCTCCTCCTGGTTCTAGAAATCCTCGGCTAATGCCAGTGTAAATTAGTAAGTCAATGTCCTGCTTTTTACATTCTGCTTCTTCTAAAGCTTCATTTACAGCTTGGGAAAGCAGGCTAATTGGAGTTTCGCCTTTGTCTAGCCAGTATCGCTCTTTTGCTCCAGAATATTTCAGAGAAAATCGAATATCTTGAAGAACTTTATTTAAATCCCCACTATAAGTTGCCTCGCTATGCTGCTGAATCAGTGTGACAATATCCTCGTTGTTCAGCTTTCGAGAAGGAAGAACAACTTTGACGGATTCTAGCTTCATAAGAATCTATCCTGAATATTTTGTAAAAATCTGTGATTTGAACTTTTTTGGCAATAAAAGCCTTGCTTTTTCTAAACTGATAGCTTTTTGTTACAGGCTCAGTTTTGAGATGTTGGTAATATCAAATTACGTCTAATTTTTTCTGCTTCTTTGGCAAAGACTTGTTACCTGGCGAGCACTCTTGCTCTAATTCTCGTTACCAGGTTGAACCTAGACGAGGGTTTGAAGGCTTCAGCTCCAGGCTTTTGCATAGATTTGCAAGATATTAATTTACAAAAAGTAGAAAAATAATTACGACAGAATCTATTAAATTGAGAATTTCACAAAATTACAGCTTAGTAAAGTTGCATACAACTTTCATGCAACTAAAAACTTTTTCTCTCAAGTTTGGAATGTTTTTAAACGCAAAGGGACGCAGAGTTTGGAGTGTTAAATATTTAATTGCATTTTTCTCTTTAACTACCCCACAATCGCCTACCACTTCGCCCTTTTAATCTTTCATGGGCATCTTTTAGTAAGGCGGGAATAGCTAAATTTTCCGGGCACTTAGGTAAGCAGTCGCCGCATTCTGTACAACGGTTCGCTTTCATGCCTGGGAACCAGTGACCAGCGTTTTCAAACATCCCGTAACGATATTGTCCGTAGTCGGTCATATCATAAGCGATTGCCAAATTCCGCAGTCGCAGTACTTCTGGAATATTAATATTTTCCGGGCAGGGTAAGCATTTATAACACTGACTGCATTTATCAGTAGCTAAAATTTTATTTTTGTAATGTTCTAGTCTTTCTAAAGCAGTAATTTCCTCAGGTGTTAGCTCCCCATCGCGATCGCTCACGGCTAAAGGTTCAGTCAATTCTTCTGGCGTTGCTGGCCCAACACTTAGAGTCGTAATATGGGGGTTACTCAATAAAAATCGATAATTTAATTCTAGGGGCGAGAAGGGATAACACAATTCAACTAGGGCTTGGGAGGGTGTATATAAGCGCCCGCCTTTATCGGCAGGAGAGATGATAAACACCCCCATATCCTTTGCAGCGGCTAGTTGAATTGCTGGTAAATTACGCTGGAAAAAATAGTAATAATGCAGATTGACAAATTCAAATAAATCTGTATTGATTGCTGCTAAAATTAAGTCTAGGGAACCGTGGGTGGAAAAGCCAACGTGTCGTACACGACCTTCAGCAATAGCTTCTTTAACTGCTTGCATACAGCCGCCTTTAGCTTTTACCCAATCGAGATGTTCCCAAGTGTTTAAGCCATGAATCCCCAAGCAATCGAGATAATCGAGGTGCAATTTTTCTAGGGATTCATTGATGCACCGACGCATTGTGTCAGCATCTGCTGTGGGTGGGATTTTAGTAGTTATGTGAAGCTGCGAACGAGGTACTGGTAATCCCAAAGCGATCGCCGCTCCTAAATACTCCTCACTTTTACCGTAACCCTTAGCAGTTTCTATATGATTAATCCCTAGCGCTATGGCTTTTTGGATTGTTTGCCATACGTTCTCTGGTGCTGCCAAATAGCGCATTGTTCCCAAGGAAAACACTGAAAGACGCAGTTCTGTTTTCCCAAAGCGTCGGTATCGCATCTTCAATTAGTCCTTATGTCATCAGTCATTTGTCCTTTGTCATGTACCAATGACTAATGACCAATAACTTTTCTATGATTCACCATTGCCAAAGCGTTTGATTAAATCTTCAGGACGGAGATTGGAGATAAATTCACGGAAAGCTTGTTGCTCTGCTTCATCTGCATCTCTATCTACGGGAATAGAAGCATCAGCAATTACTTCTTCCATCACCCAAATGGGCGTATTTGTACGGAGAGCAACAGCGATCGCATCGCTAGGACGGGCATCAATTTCTTTTTTGATTTCCCCTTGTTTAAGAATTAAAACTGCATAAAATGTATCCTTTTGTAGGGAATGAATAATAACGCGCTCTAGAGTCATATTCCACGCCTCTAAAATATTCACGAGCAAGTCGTGAGTTAAGGGTCTTGGAGGCTTTTGATTCTCCAATGCGCTCATGATTGCCCTAGCCTGTTCTTGACCTATATAAATAGGCAAAGCACGGCGATCTGAAGCATCTTTCAAAAGTACAATTGGGCTGCGAGTTATGGCATCTAATGCTATACCAGCGACTTTCATTTCAATCATTGGTTAAGCCTCTACAATCCTTTGAGCGCTAGAGGGTATCTGTAACAAATCATACCCTTGATTTGGTAAGATTGGGACAATAACAAACATAGTTCTTTATTCTCTATAATTGCTTCTATTAAACTCCCAAATGGTTGCGAATACCAGAGTAAGTTAAATTAGTTTGGTTCCACAATAATCTACTGATCCAAGTATGCCTTGTAATTACTGTAAATGTGTTGAAATCGTTATACGAAATTGAGTCAGAAAATATACTTTAAAAATAAGGATACTTGGGAGAATTACCAGTTGATTTTAGTCGAAATTACGCAATAAATAGAATTAAATTGACTAAAAAGCCGTGTTTACAGGAATAATTCAAGCATTAGGAACTATAAGTCCCCTGGGAGGGGATTCTTGGCAAATCACCTGTATGAGCCAGTCATCTGAATTAGTTATGCGGGATCTGGCTTATGGTGACAGCGTAGCAGTAGATGGCGTTTGCTTAACTGTAGAAGAAGTTCTAAAGAGCGGTTTTATTGCCACTGCTTCACCAGAAACCTTACGCCGTACTACCTTAGGAATAGAACAAGCAGAACCAAAATATGTGAATTTAGAAACTTCCCTACGAGTAGGTAGCAAAATCGGCGGTCATTTTGTGATGGGACACGTAGACGGAATCGGGCGCATGATTGCCGCAGAACAGACGGCAACGTCTTGGGAAATGACTTTTAGTGCTCCTGATGCGATCGCTCGTTATCTTGTTCCTAAAGGCAGTATAGCCATTAATGGCATCAGCCTCACAGTCGCCGATTACGAGCCAGAAATTTCCCAGTTTAAAGTAGCGGTTATTCCTCTTACCTATGCCGAGACTAATCTTCGCTATCTAGTTCCAGGCAGTTCGGTAAATTTAGAAGGGGATATTCTAGGCAAATATGTAGAAAGATTCCTTGTCATGGGCAAGGGAGAGCAAAACAACTCAAAAGACACCAATCACGAGCAAATAACGCCCATTTTTCTAGCAGAGCATGGGTATCTGTGAAAGGGAATAGGGGACAGGGAACAGGGAACGGGGAATAGGGTTGGGGGAATTTCTCCCTCTGCACCTGGTGTTCTTTCCTAGCCCCTAGCCCCTAGCCCCTAGCCCCTATTCTTTAGGAACCTGTGCTGTTTGCAAAGTATTTACAAGTTGATTGAGAGCAAACTGTAATTGTATGCCTGGATCGACTGCTACCCATCCTTGGGGTGTGAGTTGACGCACTTCAAAATGTAGGTGGGGGCCTGTAGAATTTCCTGTACTACCTACCCTTCCAATTACAGTTCCCTGTTCTACCCTTTGTCCGGGTTGAACAAAGATTTCTGACATATGACCGTAGAGTGTTTGTTGAGCGTTATTGTGGCTCATGACAACGGTTAAGCCATAACCACCCTGCCAGCCAGCAGCTTCTACTTGACCGGAGTATGCCGCTAAAATGGGTGTTCCCATCGCTGCGCCTATGTCCATACCAGCATGGAAACGGCGATCGCCACTAATGGGATGAGTTCGCCAACCAAATAATGACGTAATTGGTGCAGGAACACTAAGGGGGAATATTAATCCTGTGGGATTATAAGCGATGCCACGACCGTAAATACCAGTAAAGGCAATACGTGGCAGTGTCGTTGCCAAGGGGATGTTATAAGCTACCATGCTGGGGCGTGGTGCAATATTCTCAGCTGTAAGTGGTGCTGGCAAAGCACCCCCACTCGGTGCAATGGGAACAGAACTAACTGTCGTGGTAGGAGTAAAATCGCTAGGATTGGGAATAAAGCGATTCGATTGATAAACATTCTTGCCAGCATTAGCAGGAACTGTTTGGTTAGAACGCCATCCAGTATTAGTAACCAGCTTAGAAATTACCCGTGGAGCACGCAATCCTCTGTTGTTGGCATCAGTAGCAACAACCCGCTGTACTGCAGGAACCGCTGCTATGCGAGTGTTTTGGCTTTTGTTTAACCAGGCGGGCGTGGCTTTTTTGGCATTGGCAACAGAAGTACCTGGTGCTTTGGCGCAATTAAGACTAGAAATTCCTCTTGCTAAGACGGCTTGACAACCACTTGCACGTTCTATAACTACTACGCTACTAGGTGCGTCGTATTTAGAAGTAGTATTTCGATTGTAATCAGTGGGGTCGATGTAAGCGTTATTGTAATCCTTAGGTTTCCCTGTCGCCCAACTGGCGATGTTTGGAGAGTTATTTGAGGGTTGGCTAACTGTTGGCAGTTGTTTGGGTATAGAACGAGGTGCAACAGGAGCAGCAAACTCTACTTTGGGCTTTTGCTCTCGGACAACTGGAGTAGTCTTGAGTGTTGGAATTGTTACTTTTGTTGCAGGTTGGGAAACTGTTACTCCAGTTTTGAATGTTCTCACACCAACTCTAGACTCTGTTTTGACTGTTGCGGTTGGCTGAGAAATCTCTGTTTTCTTCAGTTTTTGTTTAAGTCTGGTTCGGCGTTGGGAAAATTCTGGCTGTGGTTTAGCTGATTCTGAAGCTATGAATGTTTGTTCAACTGTATCTTGATTGACGATATTTCCCGCTGCTGGTTGAGAATTTTCAACTGTAGGCACAATATTGTCAATAGCTGAGTCGGTTTGAGCAAATGCCAAACCACTACTGACAAGGCTGAAGCTCCCAACCAAACAGAGACTCTGGGCTGGCAGGGTGCGCTGCCATAAGTGGTGCAAGCGATTGGGGGCAGAGTTATGACGCTGCTTCATGGGTTCTCTGATGTTGTGTGTAGTTAGCCTAAAAAGATCATCTCAGTATTTTCTTAGCCCAAATTTAAAATTTTGGACAAGCTAGACAATTAACCAGATAGTTTGCTATAGCCCAGACTGATTGTACCGGGCTGAAGATAAATTTCTGGTGTTATTTCTGTTAGAGATTCAGATGTTTGCAAACGGACACGAAGTTCCCCGGTAGATTTTACACCAACAACAGTGCCAGCTAAATCATTAATGCAAACGCGATCGCCCACATTTGCAAGTAACTCTAAATAGCGAGCCAATAATATATTGACTCCTTCTTCAAAAAGGCACTGTATACCACATTCTATTCCCAATAAAACTTTAGCAGCGAGCATTTCCAGACTGGAAATTGGTTTGGGATCTTTGGCAGCTTGCCACATTTCCAAGTTAATTCCGGTTTCTGGTACTGGATTAGTCCAGTTAATGCCAACGCCTACAATCGCTTGAGTAATTACTCCTTGGTTGACTTTCGTTTCCGTTAATATACCGCCCAGCTTGCGCTGATTGATGACCAAATCATTAGGCCATTTAATTCCAACATTAATACCAGATTCTCGCAATTGGTAAGATATACCCCAGGCAGTAGCAAAAGTTAATTGATAACTATTACTAGCTTCTATATTGGGAGCTAACAATAACGAAAGATACAATCCTCCTGGTGCAGAAACCCACTGCCGCCCCCATTGCCCCCTTCCAGCAGTTTGCTGAGTGGCAATAACTGCACATCCTGGCTGTGCTCCTTCATCGAGCAATTTCCAAAGGGTTTGGTTAGTTGAATCTACGGAACTTACCAAATAAAGGCAAAATGGTAAATAAGTATTTTTTCGCCCTGCTCTCAGGGCTGCTTCTAGCTGTTGCCGATTCAATCCCACAGGGTTTACCCAAATTTGCTTGTTCAAGCTAGCATGAATTGATTGCTTTTTGATGTTGTTTTGAGACTTAGTGGAAGATGCATACTTGGTACTGGCGCACTTGGGAAGGAATGTCTTACCTGACTTGTAGTCTTCTGGAAACTTGGCCGCACGGCTTTTTTACTCACAAGTTTTGGCCTCGCTCTCCAGAAGAGTTAACTGTGGTACTGCATCCAGATGCTTTAGGATATCGCTTGAAGCAGGTGCATGGCAATACTGTGCTCACACCTTCAGAAATTTGTAGTCAGCTATCAAGTGGGAATGAGGAAGAAGATAATTCTGCCTTGGCACCTGCAGATGGTTTGATGAGCGAAGAACCTCTACAAGCTGTGTGGGTGGCTTCTGCTGATTGTACACCTGTACTGATTGCTGATGAAAAGACTGGGCAGGTAGCAGCGGTACACGCCGGATGGCGAGGTACAGCAGCTAAGATTGTGCCGCAAGCTATTGCTCGCCTGCAAGCACAAGGCAGCAAAATTCCAGATTTACGAATCGCGATGGGGCCTGCGATCGCGGGAGAAGTTTACCAAGTATCTACGCAAGTTGCAGCCCAAATTGGAGCTAGCATTATCTCCCATGAAGACGAAACCGCTATTATCGAAGCCTTACAAAAGTTACCTAAATCTCCTTTACTCCCCGATCCCGATCCTACAAAAGTGCGGGTGGATGTCCGACAAGTAAATTGCTTGCAGTTAGAAAGTTTGGGTATCAGCCTAGAACAAATAGCGATCGCTCCTTACTGTACCTACCAAGCTCCAGAACATTTCTTTTCCTACCGCCGTGACAATCTCAAAAAAGTGCAGTGGTCGGGAATTGTTAGCGTTACCCCTAATAGTTAAGGATACAACTGTGTTGCTATTCCATCAGAGCATCTATTCTCACACCTAATAACTACAGTCCACTTAAGTAGACTCACTGCATATTTCAGTCCTAGAAGTAGACTTAAGCTATTAGCCCAGAACTGAAGTTCTGGGCGGGATGACATTAAAAATCAGTGAAGAAACCTATTTGTATTCTCACAGTTGAAGCCTTTATTTACTATCTTTGTAATAGTGTTAGAGATTATTCATAAATATTCTACTTAATAAATATCAATCTCATCAATAACATAATGAGCCGTGTTCATTTTTACATAGTTCATTAAAATTATATGCAAAAACGCACGTACTCAAAAATAAAACATCTATCAAAAGTATAATATTAGTAAAATATCTGTAAGCTCTGATAATTTAGAGTAAAAAATGAGAACTTACAAAAAATGAGTATTTTAAGGTTACTAAAAAATATCTCTAGAGATAGATGCTAGATTAAAAGCAATAGTTAGATAACTATATTACTTTCAAAAAGTTTCACTATATATGTGAACGCCATATTTCATAGAAAATTTTGTTGCAATCAATATAGAGAAAACTGCAAAACTTAGTTAAGAAACATTGATATTACATTAAGTTCTTTGCAATCCAAATCTTATATTTATTTGGAGTAATTTAATATGCGGCTCAAAAGTTAACCAACACATTTATTGCAGAAGTGTGTTGCCTAGTGTGCTGGGTATTATCATAGCTGGCAATACTGAAAATATAAGCATTTCACGTTTCTAGACGAGGCGATGTCTACCGACAAGCCGATACAGCGTCTACGCATTTTTGACAAAACTAACTATTCTTATAAGCTTCTTATAAATTTCTTATTTCTTTTCTATATGATTACAGCACGAAATAAATAAATCTGAAAAATTTCTTAAATCTAAATCTGTTGTTGTAATTAGATGCACATTATACATAATGACGAATAGCACGAAATATAAGACCAAATAAACTATTAAAAATAAAAAGACTTTAAAATTTGGTCAAAAATTGAGTAGAACATGAGCACGGAGAAAAAAATGATATCTCTTTTTACGCGTTGTCTTGCAGAGTTTCTTGGAACATTTGTGCTAGTTCTTGGTGGATGCGGAAGTGCTGTTTTTGCGGCAGCATTCCCTGATGCAAAAGCCAATGAATTGGGAATTGGCTTTTTAGGCGTTGCTTTAGCATTTGGCCTTACGGTGCTAACAATGGCCTATGCAATTGGTCATATTTCTGGTTGTCATCTAAACCCAGCTGTATCATTTGGTTTATGGGCAGGAAAGCGTTTTCCAGGCTCTGAATTACTTCCATATATTGTTGCCCAGGTATTAGGAGCAATAGTCGCTGCAGGAATAATTTATTTAATTGCTACTGGTAAACAAGGATTTACACTTTCTGGTTCTAATCCATTAGCGACAAATGGTTTTGGAGTGCATTCTCCTGGGGGTTATTCACTAGTCGCTTGTTTCATTACAGAGGTTGTACTTACCTTCATTTTTTTAATAGTAATTTTAGGTTCAACAGATGGCCGTGCTCCCAAAGGCTTTGCACCTATTGCTATTGGTTTGGCGCTGACACTAATTCATTTAATTAGTATTCCAATCACCAATACATCAGTTAATCCTGCTCGCAGTACAGGCCCAGCCCTTTTTGCAGGAGTAGAATTGTTTAGGCAAGTATGGATGTTCTGGGTTGCTCCTATTTTAGGTGCAATTTTGGCAGGATTTTTCTATTCAAAAGTTCTAGGTGAATCAGGAGAGCAAGTTGTGGGTGAGGCAGAACTACAACTGAAATAACAATTCCACAATAGTAAGATTAGTCGTAATGCCCAGCAATCAAGCAGTTTATTTTAGTACTAGAACTGAGATTGCTGGAGCAGCTTATTTATATCCAAATCAAAATCTATTTAGAATTTAGGCAAAATATCTCTCTAACTCTTATTAATCTATGTACTCTGTGCCTCTGTGGTTTTATTATTCCGTACATCATGTGCAAGTTCTACTATTGTGTAGTAGTAAATATAATTTACTAACAAAATTTCTAAACATCCTCTTATAAATTTCTTACATTCTTTTATACATTAACTGTAATAAATTATTTCAAGAAGATTTATAGTGATAGAGTGCTAAAATTATTTTTTGGTAGGAATTATCAACATGAGAAAGTCTATATTATTTGTTTGCTTATCTCTCTTAGCAGCTTCTATCGTTACATTAGGAAGTTTCGTAACCGGAAGCTCAATTGTTGCCCAAGAAACATTATCATTTTTATCAACAAAACCACCGAGCCTTTATCACCAAGCTGCTACAGAACTAAAAGATGTTCTCAAAAAATCTGGATTTAACTTAGCAATCAAAGAACAATCTCCAGGCTCATTTCAAAACTTAATCCAGTTGGGGAATGGTGGTGCTAATATGACATTTGCTCAACAAGATGCTTTGTACCTATTACGGAATGCAGGCGATAAAAGTATTGCCAAGCTTGCTGATAATATCAAAATTTTTGCTCCAGTGAACGCTGAGACTATTCATGTTATAGTTAATAGTTCATCTGGGATAAAATCTTTTGCGGATCTTAAAGGTAAAAACGTAAGTGTTGGCCCGGAAAATTCGGGAACTTATGTCAGTGCTATTTTTCTATATCAACTTCATGATATAGATGTAGTTAATCAATCCCTACTTCCAATGGAAGTTAAAGAGTCAATTGAAAAAGTCAGAACCGGAGAACTTGATGCCGCTTTTTACACTGCTGGTATTGGTAATCCTTTATTAAAAAATATTTCTGCTCAAGAAGGTGCAACGCTTAAACTCCTACCAATCAATCAGCAGCAATTTAAAATTCCTCAGCGAATGTATACACGTGGTACTGTTCTTTACAATCCTGCAAAAATTCCTGCTAATACATATCCTTGGCAAAAGGAAACAGTTAACACAGTGGCTAGTACTTCATTTATTTTTGTGAATAAATCTCTGCCTTCAGAACAAGTGTATAAGCTAGCAAAAGCTACCTATCCTCAAGCACCACAATTAAGAAGTAAAAATCCTTTCTGGAGTTTATTTAGTATTTCTGAAGCTAATAGCCCGCGTTTTAAAGGTATAGATTATCATCCGGGTGTGAGAAATTTTCTAAAAGAGCAGTAAAAATTTGAAAATTGCAATAGCTTTTATTTAATACCCTAAGAGTTCAGTCTTGATAATTAGGGTATTTTTGTATTAATGTCTAAATATTTTTATTTTTCATATCAACTTTAATTGTTGGAACGGTAATCTTTAGCTGTCCAACTGAATCAGCTATGTTTTCTATACCTTTACCATTTTATTACCTCAATTTAAACTTTAATTGATAAAGTTTGGATGGTTATAAATTCAAGTTAAATTACTTCTATTGCTGGGGCTTCAAATTCAATAAGTTATTTATAAGGTTTTTTCTTCTTAGATTTTCACTAGAATTAAAGAGCGTCAAGCTTGGGTGAGAATTTTTTAGTAAGTCTGTAACAGCACTTAGTAAAGCTTACTTAATGGACAAAACCAGGAAAACCAACCAAATGCTTGTCCAACAAATGGCACACTTGACTAGCAAAACAAACCCCAAGTATATTTGCATGGCATTGAACCATTGTGAGAATCAGTCAATTGATATCTACAATCAATTCAAGCACAGAATTACCTCACAAGCTCTCAACGGTTTAAAAATATTAGCAGTAGATAATAATGTTGATTCTCTTGAACTAGTTAGATTTATTTTTGAACCATACAATACACAGGTAGTACTAGCAAAAACAACTAGTGAAGCTTTTCAAAAAATTACCCAACTGCAACCAAATATTCTCATTAGCGAAATTTTTTTACCTGATGAAGATGGATATTCGCTGATTCATAAGGTTAGAACTATTAAAGGAAAATTAGGACAAATTTCAGCTATAGCTCTCACAACTCTTGCCTATCAAAAAGCGATTAATCTTGCTTTCAATGCAGGTTTCTCTAGTTATATAACTAAACCATGCAACCCTGACTCATTGGTTGAACTGGTCTCAATCTTAGCTCTAAAACAAGCATATAATTTAATTTTGCCTGAAGAACAATCTAATATTGCTTTGGTGACTCAGTAACTATAATTCTTGAAGGTGAGAGTATCAATGCTTTTGATATACCTTTGGTGTAACTCCTGTAAGTTGACGAAAATGTTTTGTAAAATGACTTTGATTGGCAAAACCGCACTGTAATGCAATGTCAGTAATTGTCACCTTGCCTTGCTTCAATAATTGCTTTGCTAATTCTACTCGTTGCTGAATTACATAATGATAAGGTGTAACACCCATTGAATTTTTGAAAAGACGAACAAAATAGAATTGGCTCATACCAACGACTCCAGCCAAATCAGCTAATTTAATATCTTCATTCAGATGGACATTAATATACTCAAGTGCTTGTCGTAACTTGTATTTGGGTAGCCCATCATTATAAATTGCTATTTGAGGTTGTTTAACACAATATTTCTTTAATAAATGAATAACTAGTGTTGTTTTTAGTTGCTCAACATACAAATTATTCCCCTGATTTATTGATTCTAGTTCATCTTTAAGAGCTAAAAATATACCTTGAATAAGCGGATCTTCTTTGGTTGCAAACTGAGGAATAAGTTCAATATCTTCAGATAAATTTGCTTCCGCACCTAAACTAAGCAAAAGCTTGGGATCAATCGCAACAAACATGAATTGTACATCTTGAAACCAAAGGGAGCGGTGGAGTGTACCAGCGGGAATAATTGCTGTTGCTCCCACCGTTTGGTACTCGCTTTGCCTGTATCCATCAAACCATCGTTCTGCAGGAGTAGAGTTGAAGGTAATACAAACAGTATGCATAGTCAGGCGGTGCTCTGGAGTATCATGACTAGGCTGATGATGATACTCGAAGTGAATACCATTCCATCCGGAATTGTAACTACTAAGGATAGGTGCTTTGGGAAAGAGTTCAAAAGAAGCATCTTCCTGTTTAAAGTCAATTAGTAAAGTTTCTTCTTGCTTTAATTTTTGGCAATGCAGCATATAGTCACAGGCACTACTTGGAAAGACGTACATAGCGATCGCAGTCTCACAAATTTTTTAACCAAAACTTAAGTTATTCTTAATTTGCCAGACATTATTGAAAACTGAAAAATATAATATTATTTTTTGTTGCATTTCCCCTTGATTGCAATCAAGCCGCAGATGAATTCTGAAGTAAAATTTGCAGCCGTGTGCGCCTAATTTTTCCTTCTCGCTCTAAACGAGCCAAGGCACGAGAAAGGGTTTCTGGTGTCAAACCTATATCTGCAGCAATATCCTTGAGTGGGCGATCGAAAGTTACCACTGTTTGTTCGCTAGGATCGGCTATATACCGCAAGTATCGCAGTACTCGTTCATGCGCCGCCCGAATATGCCGTAATTCTAAGCGCACCTTTAAATCGTGAATTTTTCCGATTAGCATTGCCATAAAATCTTCAGCTAAATCGGGATAGTTACGTAACGCTGACAAAAGCGGTTGCTTAGGATAAACAATCACTCGTGAAGACAGCTCTGCTACAGCAGCACAGGGATAATTGTTTGAAAACAGCGCAATTTCCGCTAAACTTTCTCCTGAGCGGGTAATTTGAAACGTCACTTCTTTGCCATCACTGCTATAGCGCACCAGCCTCAATCGCCCCGTTTCGACTACAAAAAAAGCAATTGCTTCGTCTCCTTGCTGGAAAAGAGCTTCTCCTGGTTCTAGCTCTCGATACGAAATGAGTTGCCGCAACTGTGGCGGTAAACTTTCCAGTGTTAATAAATCCATACAACCTCCTGCGATCGCAAAAATATTTAGCTGGCTAAGTAAATTTTCTAAATACTAAATATAAATGTGATTTGCTCGCACAACAACATAGATGAAAATCTCTCTTCCCTAGCCTCTAGCCCCTAGAGGTGTTTTCAACCTAGATTACTGCGAACTTGCAGAAGCAACCGACGAAACAAAAGTTGCTCTTCAAGGGTAAAGTCAGTCAAGATCCGCTGTTCAAAGTCATGCCAAAGTTGAGTGACGGGTTCTTGAAGAACGCGCCCTCCTTCTGTCAAGAATACTCTATAGGAGCGAGCATCTTCCGGACAGCGACAGCGCTCCAATAAACCGCTTCTTTCCATCCGATTCAACATTTTGGTTAGGGTTGGGGGTTCTATTTCCATACGCTCGACAAGTTCAGACTGAGTTAACCCATCCTTTTCCCACAGGTACATCAGTAAAATCTCTTGTCCCAGGTAAAGCCCCAAGTCAGCGAGAGCAGCACTGACTAGATTGCGATGTGCTCTAGCAACCAGCACCATCAAGTAGCCGATAGTTTCCCGCATCGGTTTAGAAGACATAGAACCAATTTATTTAGCCAACTAAATAAAAGTATCGCAAAAACTGACCATTTTTAGCAAGAATAGAAAAGACACAGCAGCTGTTGTTCTGTAAATTTCTATTCAAATACCTGAAGTGAGCCGACTGCAAAGATACGAGTTAATGATTTACTATCCTCATCGGCTTGATGTTCCTGCAAAGGTTCAGGTTGAAATTTAGTGAATGTACTAAATCAAACTCTAGCAAGTACCTTTGAACTCATGCTTACAGTTAATAAAAACAATCCTGTAGTAGCAGAAATAGATATCTTTCCCGTCGAAGCAGAGCAACAGCAGTCACTGGTAGATAAATTGATAGAGGATATTAAAACCGTGTTCAAGCAACAACCAGGTTTTGTAGCTGCTGCTGTACATCGCAGTCGAGATGGACAAAGAGTAGTAAACTACGTCCAGTGGAAAAGCCAAAAAGACTACGAATCTTATGTTAATGGCGAAGTGCCATTAATTTCTAGTCGGCTTTGTGCATTTCCCGCGCCAAACTCTCGTCTCTATGAAATTTTCATCAGCGAGCCTAGTGATAGCGAGATGACAATTTCAAAAAATACAGACGGGTTAATTAATTTTGGTATTTTCAAGCTCAGAAACCCACAAGATCAACCAAGCTTTCTTGAGGCAACTAAAAAAGCCGTGCAGTTAGTAACTGGACAACCAGGACTAGTAACAACACATTTTCACCGCAGCTTGGATGGTGCTATGGCTGTAAACTACGGACTGTGGAGTTCTCATGAAGATTATGTAGCAATGAATGCTAATCCTCCTTTTGCTGAACCACTCCTAGAAATGAGAAGACTGGCTGATAACGAGTTTCAGATGTCTTTGTATGAGATAGTTTTCACGGTGCCTGCTGATTAAGTAAAGTGGCGATGATGACAGCGCTTGTTCTGGAATTGGACAAGCGATCGCTCAAAGGTTATCAATTTTTTATACGAAGATAAATCATGGGAAATCTTTCTGGTAAAGTAGCCATTGTTACAGGTTCTTCGCGCGGAATTGGACGCGCAATTGCAGAACGCTTAGGACGTGATGGCGCGAAAGTAGTTATTACCTATGCTGGAAACAAAGATAAAGCTGAGGAAGTTGTATCAAGTATCACAGCAAACGGATCGGATGCGATCGCCTTACAAGTTGACGTCAGAAATATTAGTGATGTCCGTAGCCTGTTCCAAAAAACACTCGCTTACTATGGCAAGTTAGACATCCTTGTTAATAATGCTGCTGGCAAAAACGTTTTCAAGCCAACAGCGCAAATGAACGAGGAAGAATATAACAGTATGTTTGACATCACAAGAGGTGTCTATTTTGCACTTCAAGAAGCTGCACAGCATATGGCAGATGGAGGCAGAATAGTTAGTATTTCTACTGCTGGTACATCAATGGCGATAGCTGCTGGCGGAGCTTATGCAGGTAGCAAAGCAGCAATTGAACAATTTAGCATGGGGCTAGCAAAGGAATTAGGCGCACGCGGTATTACAGTTAACACGGTTGCTCCTGGCGTGACAGGAACAGACGGTTTAGTACTAAATCAAGAGCAAGTAAATCAACTTATTGCCCAGACTCCTTTAGGACGCCTTGGTCGTCCGGATGATATTGCTAGTACTGTGGCAATGCTAGTTTCTGATGATGCCCATTGGATAACTGGTCAAAATATTCGGGCTACCGGTGGTATTGTGTAGAGCTATCAAAGAGCAATTTTTTACCTTTAGATACTAGAAATATGCAAGCTCTAGATTCAATCACTAATCTTTTCTCACCTATTCAGCTAGGGGCATATACTTTGCCCAACCGGATCGTGATGGCACCGATGACTCGCTTGCGGGCAGTCAACGCGATTCCAACTAGTTTAATGGCAAGTTACTACGCTCAACGGGCATCCGCAGGATTAATTATTACTGAATGCACGATGGTATCTCCCCTGAGTAATGGATACATGAACTGTCCGGGAATATACTCTCAAGAACAAGTGGAGGCATGGAAGCAAGTTACACAGGCAGTTCATGCTCAAGGTGGAACGATTTTCTTGCAACTATGGCATAGTGGGCGCGTGGGGCATCCTTCTTTGCTGAATGGAGAGTTACCCGTTGCACCAAGTGCGATCGCTGCGGAAGGAACGTTACATACACCCGTTGGCAAAGTTAATATTGAAACACCCCGCGCTTTGGCAACCCATGAAATTCCTGAAATTGTCGAGCAGTTCCGTCAAGGAGCAGAAAATGCAATGGCAGCGGGATTTGATGGTATTGAGTTACACGGAGCCTTTGGTTATTTAATAGATCAGTTTCTTCAAGATGGCTCTAACCAGCGTGATGATGAATACGGCGGTTCTATTGAAAACCGCGCTCGTTTTTTATTAGAAGTAGTACAAGCTGTCAGCAGTGTTTGGGTAAGCAACCGCGTCGGGATTAAGCTCTCACCCAGTAACACTTTCTACGGCATGAAAGACTCAAATCCCAAGGCAACCTTTAGCTATGCGATCGCCGCACTCAATGAATTTAATCTGGCTTACATTCACTTAATGGAACCAAATGAAATCGATTTAGCTACTCGTGAGGTTCTCAATCCTGTCTTGCCAATTTTCCGTCCAATTTATAAAGGCACAATTATCACCAATGGTGGCTACGACAAGCCCAAAGGTAACGAGGTTTTATCCTCAGGCGATGCCGATTTGGTTTCCTATGGCAAGCTATTCTTAGCAAATCCAGATTTACCCCAACGCTTTCAAATAGATGCTGACTTGAATACACCAGATCCAAAATCTTTTTACGGTTTAGGCGATCAAGATTTGGAAAAAGGTTATATCGACTATCCATTCCTAGAAGCGCAACCTGCCTAGAAATAATTACTCCGCAATAGTCAAATCCTCTTTCCTACCTACGCTCTTGCGCGAAGCCACTTCTGCTATCTGCCTCGTTTCTTAAAAGAATCTATGTTTCTCATACTCGTAACGAGTACATATAATATAATCATACTCATTACGAGTACGCTTTAGCTAAGACTGCAGTCAAAATAGCAGTCTTGAAATGGATTCACAAGAGGGAACACAATGGATTTATCTAACTCCAATACAGCCAAGAACTTAGCCGAAGCTTTTGGTGGAGAATCAATGGCGAATCGCAAGTATCTGTTCTTTGCAGAAGTGACTCGCCAGTTGGGGATGAATGAACTTTCAAAGCTGTTTCGAGAGACGGCAAATCAGGAGACAGAACACGCTTTTGCTCACTTTCGCCTCATGCATCCAGAGTTAGTAGTGGGTGATGTAGCCTCCTTAACTGAAGAGCAAAAGAAAGCGATCGCTGCTCGTTGTTTAGAGTTAGCAATTGAAGGAGAAACCTATGAGTACACTACCATGTACCCAGAATTCACCGAGCAGGCACGTGCCGATCGCGATAATAAAGCTGTAGTCGAGTTTGAAGCGCAACAGGCAGAGTCTCGCGAACACGCTAACACATTCCGTAAAGCAGCCCATAACTTTGGTTTATTAACACACGTTGAAAATTATCATGCCCGTCAATATACGGAAGCTCTCCAGGTGTTACAAGGGGAAACTCCCCTTGCTAAACAAGCTAGTAGCGACCCCGCTACCCAAAAGTGGATTTGTCGTCAATGTTCGATGATATACAATCCAATTGAGGGCGATCCCGATTCTGGTATTGCTCCTGGAACACCCTTTGAAGCAATTCCTGAGGATTGGTACTGCCCGATTTGTGGCGCTAGCAAGAAAGCTTTCGTTCCTTATCAGGAAACTGTTACGGCTTAGGGATAGGGGCTAGAGGCGCTTAGGCTAGGGACTAGTGAACAGGAGTGGGGGAATGAGAGAGAGGGATAAATTATCAAAAATTTTCCCCGTGTCTCCGTGTTCCATTGTCCTTTTCCTAGCACGCCAGGTGCTACAACGCGCTTAACCCGCAAGGGCGCACTGGCTCGGAAACCTCCGCACGGCGCTGGCTCCCCTAGTCCCTAGTCTCTAGTCCCTAATCCCTCGAAAACTTATGAGCAATTCTAATCCCAACTCAACCTTAACCAAAGCTACCTTACTGCTTGCTAGCACCTTAACAGTGATGGCAGGTGCAACGATCGCTCCATCTCTACCTGCGATGCAAGATCAATTTGCTGATGTGGCAAATGTAGAACTCTGGGTAAAGCTGGTTTTGACGCTTCCTGCTTTATTTATCGTCATTGGTTCACCCATCGCTGGCGTAATTGTAGATCGACTGGGACGCAAACCACTATTACTGGCTGCCGCGATACTTTATGGTTTTGCAGGGGGTTCTGGATTAATTCTCAATTCTTTGTTTGCCATTCTCGCTGGACGTGCTTTACTAGGTTTGGCAGTGGCAGGAGTAATGGTTAGCGCTACTACTTTGATTGCAGACTATTATATTGGCGCTGCCCGTGCCGCGTTTATGGGTTTGCAAGCAGCCTTTATGGGGTTGGGAGGAGTACTTTTCTTGTCGGTAGGTGGTTCGCTCGCAAGTGCAAACTGGCGCTTACCATTTTTAATTTATCTGTTGGCATGGCTACTAATACCTCTAATTCTTTTTTGCATTTACGAACCAAGCCGTAGCATATCAAACATCCCATCAATTCAAGATGGTGAAGTAATTACTGATAAATCCATCCCCATTAATTTACTCGTACTTATCTTTAGTATTACTGTCCTCAGCCAAATCATCTTCTACCTTATTCCCGTACAGCTACCGTTTTATCTGCGTAGTCTCACAAATGCAACACCCACACAAAGCGGAATGGCGATCGCTTTTTCTACCCTCTTTAGCGCCTTTGCTTCCTTGACTTACGGTAGAGTGAGAGCAAAGCTTGATTTTGTCAGCATTCTGCCCATAATCTTCGGATTTATGGGCATCGGCTATACCATTATTGGTTTAGTTAGTAGCTATGCACTAATTTTATTCGGTTTAAGCTTTGCAGGTATGGGACTGGGACTCCTCATGCCTAATATGACAGTGTGGGTATCCGCAACTGTCCCTGATGCTGTGCGCGGGCGTGCTTTAGGGGGACTTTCTACATCTTTATTTTTAGGGCAATTTCTCTCACCTATTGTCAGCCAACCCGTAAGTGCAAAACTCGGCTTGGGTTTGACATACTCTTTAGCAGGAGGAGTTTTGCTCGCTTTGGGAATACTATTTATTGCGATGAGACAACAAGTTATCGCTTTTACAGCTAGCCCCTCGAAGTAAAGATAGAATAAACTTATTGCAAATCATAATCATTTCAACTATGATTAAAAATATAAGATAAAGTCCTGCTTTGAGAGGGCTGACAGCTATGAGTAATATTAAAGACGCTATATTGCGGGAAGTACAGACTTGGGAAGGTGTAACAGTATCGCCCCATCGCTATGGTGGCATTGAGTTTCAGGTAAAGGGGCGTGAAATTGGTCACTTACATGGAGTCACTCAAGCAGATCTTCCTTTTACAGCTAAAATACGGAAACAACTAATAGAATCAGGGAAAGCTTCTCCTCATCACATTTATCCTAATAGTGGCTGGATTTCCTATTACATCCATAGTGTGGAGGATGTGCCACTGCTTTTGGAACTGCTACGGATGAATTATGAGCGATTAGCAAACAAAAGAGTAGAAGTAAACTCTGAAAAAGTAGTAGCGTAAGTTTCTTCATGCCCACCACAATACACAATTGGTGGGCAATCTCCATCCCAAAGGATTAATCCGATAACCTTCTAATCATCTCCTGGCGTTGAAAAATTAATTGCTGCATTATCTAACACCAAGATCCAATCGTTACCTCGCCCTCTTGTTGGCGGTGTGAATTCTCTTGTTCCAATATTAGGTAGTTCTGCGATCTGTTTTGCAACTCCCCGGCGTGGATCGTACCAATAAGCTTTTACTTTACTGCCCTTTATTTTCCCTAGCTTCACAGTAATAGGCTTTCCGGTAGGTGTATACACAAATGCAAAACTACCATCCTCCGCACAAGCAGCTCTCAAATGATCCATCCCCTCACCCACATTACCGATAATCAGAGACTGATCGGGTGCTAACTTAGTAAATGGTCTAGATTCAAATAATCGCCGCAAATAGCCCATCTGGATTGCACCAGGATGTCTTAAGGCTTTCCGCCAAGGTGTTCTCGCTGCTGAAATGGGCTTTTTGTTTGGCTCCCACATCTGCCAGATGTTATGGTTACCGTAAGTATGACCGCAAGCTCCTGCTAGCATTGACCAGTAAGCAGCTTGCCTAACATCAAACTCATCAAACCAGCCATTCTTTGGATTCCAGTTAATAGGGTGATCTTCATAGCGTGGTTCCCCATCTAGCGTTGGCTTTGGTGGATTTAACAGATAGTTCTTTGATGTAACCTCATAATTAGGTAAATTAATAGCCATGTGACCCGATTGGAACATATTAAAATCGAGCCAATCATCATTCTCAAACCAAGTCGCGGAATTACTTCCTCCCTGTGGATGGTATGTCATTAAATGGTTGCCTCCATCCCCCTTCTTTAATCCTTTCGCCATCGCCCGAATTATGGCAAGATGAGTATCGTTTTCTGGATTGCGATCGCCACCGAGAATCCATATAATTGGCTTACTCTTGTAACGCTTGCCAAGATATAGACCAAAAACTTCAGCATTAGTTGGAGTAAAAATTTCCGGCCCTACACCCCATTTCTGATTCCACTTATCTCCCCATGTTGGTAACATTCCGATGTAAAGCCCCATCTCTTCGGCTTTATTTACAATGTAATCAATATGCTGAAAGTAACCTTCATTAGGTTTGGTGGGATCGTTATTTTTTAGGGGTAAATAGCCATAAGGATTAGGTTGCTTAAGCCCATCTAATTCTGCAAGAACAACAGCTTGAATGACATTAAATCCTTTTCTGGCACGATCTTGCAAGTAAATCAGTGCCTCCTCCCGATTCAGCCGATGGAACAACTCCCAAGCTGTATCACCGAGATAAAAGAAAGGCTGACTATCTTCTTTAAATAAGTAATGTTTGTTTGGTTTCACCTTTAAGCGTTGTGTTGCTTTAGTCCTTTGTGATAAGGATACTGACAGACTTATCCCAAAACATAAGCCGATAAACACTCGTCTAGCTAAAGGCTTGTACATGAGTAAATAATCTTATAGAGAAATGGCTTCGCAAACATAAATTCCAAAAGGATATTAGTACATTAAAACTATCAATTCTTACCTAGTGCCGCATAAAGTACCTCACGGTGAATTAGCGCCCGATCTACTAAAAACTGGATTTTTTCTGATGAGAGTGGATCGCCATTAGCATAATGTTCAATCCAAGTTTTGCTGATCGCATTAGGATCGTCTGGCAAATTTACTAAATTCCACCCAGGCATATCTAAATCTTCCATCAACCGATTCACCTTGGGATCGTAACTGAGGGCAAAACAACGACACCCTTCACTTGCTGCCATAATTAAACTATGTAGGCGCATTCCGATCGCCATTTCCACACCGCGAAATACACCTTTTAAAAGCTGTGGATCTTCTAGAGAAAGAATTTGGCTGGCATCTTTAATAGCAGGTTGAATGGCTTGGGCGATACTCAAATCTTGAGCTTTTTGGAATGGCAACAGCACAATAAAAGTTTGCGTAGCTTTCTGAAAAGCTACCAACGCGCGAGTCAGGTTAGCAAGGCGAGCGGGTGTAAGTTGGGGATGCGATCGCAAAGTCACCGCCACTCTAGGTGCTGGTAAATCCCAAAATCCGGGAACTGGTTTAGATTCCAAAGCCCAAACTGGATCGGGTGCGAGAATGTGGGGAATTTGCCAATCAGAAAGTAAAGCCGCAGAAGCGCGATCGCGAACACTAACTTTAGTGCAACCTGCAAAAGTTCGCCGCGCCAGCCAACGAGTGACAGAACGCTCCAAAGGGCCAATACCTTGTGCCCAAGCAACAGTTTTCAAGCCCATTTTTTGGGCTAATGTCATCATGCTGCCATAGTAAAATGGACTAACAGCACTTGTAGCATCTTGAATTAAACTGCCGCCGCCCCAAATCAAAGCATCGCAGGAGCGCAAAGCTTGTATTACTGCTAAAAAACTCATGCGTTCATAAGCTTCTACACCATAGCGATTTTGCGTTTCTTGTGGATTACCAGAAAGAACCACAGGTGTAACATCAGGTGGTAGCATTTGTAGCAGGGTTGCTAACAAAGCCTCATCACCACCATTTCCTTTACCGTAATATCCAGACAATAATGCCCGCATCTTAACTATTTTAGATTTTGGATTTTCAGATTATTTAACTGATATTGTGCATTAAAACGTAATGGGAATTGGGTACTAGGTACTGGGAGATTTGTAGAGACGCGATTAATCGTGTCTCTACAATGACAAATGACAAATGACTATTGATTAATGACTAATTATGCACGCTCTTTCAATTCCTACCTGGATTATTCACGTCTCTAGCGTTATTGAGTGGATTGTAGCCATTTGGTTGATATGGAGATACGGTGAACTGACGAACAACCGCGCTTGGTGGGCATTGTCTTTTGGGATGTTACCAGCTTTAATAAGCGCAATGTGTGCCTGTACCTGGCACTATTTCGACAATGCAGAATCACTCGAATGGTTGGTAACACTTCAAGCTAGCATGACTTTAGTGGGTAACTTTACACTGTGGGCGGCTGCGGTATGGATTTGGCGTTCGACTAAATCTAGTGATGTTACCGATGAATTGACTTCCACAGAACCGCTCGAATCAGAGCAATAATTAACTATCACGTAACTTGCAACTTTATAACCATGATTTCAAAAGAAACCCTATTTATCCTGTCACTGTTTCCCTACTTGGGTTTCTTGTGGTTTATCAGCCGAGTCAAGCAAATGCCGCGTTTAGCGCTGTATGGGTTTTATTGCACTCTCGTTTTTGTTGCTGTCACTATTCCAGCAGGGATTTATGCTCAATTACATTACGGTAAATCTTTGGCAAACGTCGATTGGTTACACGGGAGTGCAGAATCTTTTTTAGTGCTTTCTAATATTTTGGTTGTACTGGGTTTTCGGCAGGCTGTGATGAAAGAGGCAAAGGATTAGGGGCTAGGAAGAAGACAAGGGGACAAGGAGACAAGGAGACAAGGGAACAAAGAGCAGGGGAGCAGAGGGGCAGTACTGTACGGGCGGGTTTTAACAACAATCTCTCTAGAATGAAAAAATATCTAAATAAACTCGCACGGCAGTCGCTACAACCGGGGGAATCTCGGCAACGCACTGCCTCCCCTACGAATGACTAATGACTATTGACTAACAACTTTGAGGATAATTATGGAAGTTATTCCAGCAATAGATTTACTAGAAGGTCGCTGTGTGCGACTTTATCAAGGAGACTACTCACTATCAGAAGTTTTTAGCGAAAATCCTGCGGATGTAGCGAAACAGTGGGTAGAACAAGGCGCTACTAGACTGCACGTAGTTGATTTAGATGGCGCAAAAGCAGGGAAATTAGTCAACCTAGAGGCAATTGAAGCGATCGCTCAAGCTGTGTCTGTGCCCATTGAAGTTGGCGGAGGATTGCGGACAAAAGAAAGTGCCCAACAGTTGTTTAATTTGGGTGTAGAGTGGGCAATTTTAGGAACTATTGCTGTAGAACAACCGCAGTTAGTACAACAACTCTGCCAAGAATTTCCCGGACAGATTATTATCGGCATTGATGCTCGCAACGGCAAAGTAGCAACTCGCGGCTGGTTAGAAACCTCAGAAGTGCTTGCTACCCAACTTGTTGTGCAAATGCAAGAATTAGGAGCAGCAGCAGTAATCTATACCGATATCCATCGTGACGGAACTCTGACAGGGCCAAATCTAGAAGCTTTACGCGAACTTGCTAACTCAGTAGATATTCCGATTATTGCTTCTGGTGGTGTTAGTTCTGTTACCGATTTGCTGAGTTTGCTAGCCTTGGAACCTCAAGGTGTAACTGGTGCGATCGTTGGTCGTGCTTTATATACTGGTGATATCTCCCTCAAAGAAGCATTGCGGGCTGTTGGTTCTGGACGTATTCAGGATATACCCCCTAATCTTGATTTTTCAGCATTTGCTTAATGGGAACTCTATCAGTGAACAGTTAACAGTTATCAGGTGTCTTGGTGTTAACTGACAACTGATAACTGGTGACTGATACCCAATCCCCATCCGTTAATTTTTTAATTTTCCGGATTAGTAATTTGCTGCGGTGTAGTTCAATTTGTAGAGATGACAACAAACGGAACTAGTTTACATGACTCGTAAAAAACCCCCTATTACCAGTAAACCTCGAACTGAATCGGGTAGTACCAAATTTCGAGCTGAAAATAATCAAGACTACAACCAACAAAAGCCAAAAACAACTTGACGATGTACAAAAAAATCCTGTAACTCAAGTTTTTATCCTCAAGACAGCAAATTATTTGTTTGATTTTTAATTTCCTGCTTAAATCCTCTACTTTTAATTTGAATTTTTAAATTTATAATGGGTTTCCTCTTCTGTAGAGACGTTGATAGCGTCTCTATTTTTATATTTCGTAATAAAAATAATTAAAAATTAGATAAAGTGCAGAATTATTTGCATTTTGATTCCCAAGTAGTAATAAAAATCATGTTATTAGTATTGTTAACAAGTTTAAAAGTGAAAACCATGACTAATCAAAAACCAATCCCACTTCCTCTACCTATTAAAAGTAGACCAAAAAAACAGAACCTGGTTTAATCCCTGATAACAATCAACCTAATAAACACAAGAAATGAACTAGATATAATATTTACTCTTCAAAAATAGTTTCTACTCTAAAATTAGAGTCAAATTTTATCTCTAACAACCTATCCATTAACTCTATATATGTTGAGAAAAAAGAGAAAATTTATGAATGATTGAAGCTTATTATCCTGAAAATTCCGTATTTTAATGATAAACAAGCCAGTTTATATATAAGCGTAACAAGCTCTTTAAAATTATAAATTGGGTTTAGGGAAATTGATTTCAAAACCCTGGTTTTAACTATAAAACGGAATTCAAAATTATACATCCAATCTCCTTGCACTTCTAAATTTAACCTTGGGGTAAATTTAAGTTTTTTGATAGTGTGCTTAATGAGTGGTTATTTTTTTAGCGACCAAATTAGTGAAAGTTGCTTGTAAAAATTAATACTATCTGAGTAATGATAATGTATGGTTGACTAAATTATCCATCTTATTAAAATTTCAGTAACCTTTTTGAGCTTGTGCTTTGATTCCACAAAAGTTTCTGGACTTGATAGAATCCTAAAGAATAGAAGCTTTTGAAAAATTATTTGTTGCACGCATAGTTTATAATTATAGAGTGTGCTGTCATATAGGTTACGAAAAGCTGAAAAATAACCAACTCATCATTTAGTAGTTGCACTGAGATTAGACACTTATATTGATACAATAAAGTTGCAGCATTATTGTGATATCGATGTACACGAGTGAATCAACTAAGTATCCTCCCACGACCGACATCGGCCAAAGAAATCGTATTTTGGTGGTTGAAGATGAAGAACTCATCCGGGAAATGCTAGTTTTAGCTCTGGAAGAAGAAGGTTATGGGGTGGTAACGGCTACGGACGGTCGTTCAGCGATAGAACAACTGAAAAATTTTGAAATAAGCTCAGGAGAACTTGCCTTTGATTTGATTATTCTCGATTTAATGCTGCCTCAAATCAATGGTTTAGATATTTGCCGCTTGCTTCGTTACCAAGGCAACCCAGTACCGATTTTAATGCTAAGTGCCAAAGGTAGTGAAACTGACCGCGTTTTAGGTTTAGAAGTAGGAGCAGATGATTACCTAACAAAACCTTTTAGTATGCGGGAATTAGTGGCTCGTTGTCGCGCTCTACTGCGTCGCCAACGCTTAAGTAGTTTACCGCAACTTCCAGTATTGCAATACAAAGATATTACATTGTATCCGCAAGAGTGTCGCGTGCTAGTTCGTTCTCAGGAGGTGAACCTTTCTCCAAAGGAGTTTCGTCTTCTAGAACTCTTTATGAGTTATGCTCGTAGAGTTTGGTCACGAGAACAATTGCTGGATCAAGTATGGGGGCCAGATTTTGTCGGGGATAGTAAAACTGTGGATGTTCACATCCGTTGGTTACGTGAAAAGTTAGAGCAAGATCCCAGTCATCCTGAGTATATTGTGACTGTGCGTGGTTTTGGTTATCGATTTGGATAGTTGTTAGGTATGAATTGTGCAATAGCACTAACAACTAGCGATGTTAGTACCAGAATTCTTTTTAGGTTTGACGATCGGACTTGGGTTTTGGCTTTGGCAAAAGGTACAAATGTACCGCTTTCTGGGAAGAATACCGCCCTCGTTAAGATCCCAGTCTTCTGATGTAGCATTACCGCTCATTCCGCGCTTGCGACATGAAATTACTTCATTAAAGGAGCACCAGGAAGAGTTACAACAAGATCTGGAAAATTACAAAAACTTGCTAGAGATGGCACCAGTAGGGTATTTGCAGGTGGATGAAGAAAACCAACTGCTGTGGTGTAACCAACTGGCACGAGAGATGTTGTATTTGCAAAGGTGGCAACCAGGGCAGGTGCGCTTGTTGCTTGAGTTAGTGCGTTCTTATGAACTCGATCAGTTAATTGAGCAAACTCGCGATCGCCAACAATCCCAGATTCGGGAGTGGATATTTCATCCCTCTGTGGAAAACGCAGCCGCAATTTTAGAAATCAAACCTTTGGCAGTGCGAGCGACTAGCTTGCCTTTATCTCAAGGAAAAGTAGGAGTCTTTTTAGAAAATCGCCAATCATTGTTGGAACTAAACCAAGCACGCGATCGCGCTCTTTCCGATCTTGCCCACGAACTGCGCACACCTTTGACTTCAATTCGTTTAGTGATAGAGAATTTGCAAGATCGTTTGCAGCCACCTTTAGATCGCTGGGTAAACCGCCTGTTACATGAGGTTGATAGGTTGATTTATTTGGTACAAAGCTGGTTGGAACTTACTCGACTCGAAAATAATCCCTCCTTAGAATTAAATCGCCAACCTGTAGAATTGCGATCGCTGATTGCCAAAGTTTGGGAAAATCTAGAACCTCTAGCACAACGCCATAAAATCCAGCTTATTTATACAAGCTCCGAAAAACTTTGGATTAATGCTGATGAATCGCGCATCTATCAAGTTTTTGTGAATTTGCTAGACAATAGCATCAAATACAGCCCTCCTGAAGGTACCATTGCTGTTGAGGCAAAGGTTGTTTGTACAGAAAATAGCTCTAGTGGCAAAGCGAGCAAGCCACTAAATCTGGAGATCAATATCATTGACTCTGGAGTTGGTTTTTCTGAAGCAGATTTGCCCCATGTTTTTGAACGTTTTTACCGAGGGGATCAAGCACGCTCTCGCCCCCAACAAGCAGAAAATAATTCTACAACGACAATTGTGGGTACTGGTTTAGGTTTGGCGATCGTGCGTCAAATTGTGCTTGCTCATGGTGGTACTATCAAAGCCATGAATCATCCCGTTACAGGTGGCGCATGGATACAGATAATATTCCCTGAGAGCGTAGCAAATTCTTAATCCTAAGACTATATTTAGAAGTATCTTCATGTTTGAGGCTGCAAGCGTGAAAGCTCTTATTTTTGATGCTAATTCAGGAAGACCCCAGCTAACACGCGAAATTAGGCGTTTAGAGCGGGACGTTTTGCGTATGGGAGCTTTGGTAGAGCGATCGTTTCGCCTCAGCCATCAAGCGTTATTTTCTCGTGACTTAGAAGCGGCAGAGGAACTTCCGCATATAGATAAACAAATAGATCGCTTTTATAAACAAATAGAATCAGACTGCACAGCAATCATGACGCTGCAAGCTCCTGTCGCCCAAGACTTGCGCTGCTTGAGCGCCTTTATGCAGCTAGTGCGCGATCTTGAGCGTATTGGCGATTATGCAAAAGACATAGCAGAAATTGCAATTAAAATTTTTCCTTATCCGCCGCATCCATCTTTACCTGAGATTGCGCTGATGTCTCATCATGCTCAGGCGATGTTAGCAACTAGCTTGGTAGCTTTAGCTGATTTAGATGAAGTCAGCGGACGCAGTGTCAAACAAATGGATGACACTGTAGATGATGCCTATGAGTACCTTTATCAAACTTTAGCTTATCAAAAGGATGTTCCGGGGATTGTCGAACCAATTTTACTGTTGGTGCTAGTAATACGTTATTTAGAACGCATGGCAGATCATGCTACTAATATTGGTCAAAGAGTCGCGTATATCGTTACTGGGCAACGTGGTTAAAGGGGTATTGGGGATCGTAAAGAGGACACACCAGACGCGGAGACGCGGAGAAAGAGGAGTGGGGGACAAGGGAAAAGGAGAAGAATTCTTCCTCTCTGCTCCTGGAGCTTCTTTCCTAATCCCCTGTCACCTGTTCCCTATCCCCTGTACCCTGTACCCTTTTCAATATGAGACCTTATCATCAAATTCCTATTCAAGAGTGTGGTGAACCTCTTGTACCTATTCCCCTCAAAAAATTTGCAGTCGAATTTCCCCATCCTTATGAAAAATTGGGTGCGCCTTATGGCGAACATTCCCCCTATTTTCTGCGCCAAAGTGTAGTTGATAATTTGATTGCAGCACAAAATTACCTGCAAATACTACATCCTGACTGGCACATTCAAATTTTTGATGCCTATCGCCCTGTGGCAGTGCAGCAGTTTATGGTGAATTATGCTTTTTGTGAAGCTTTGCGTGACAGACGATTAATTGGCATTGAGTTATCAGAAATTCAACGCCAGGAAATTTGGCAGGAAGTTTATAAAATTTGGGCTGAACCAAGTCTGGATGAAAAAACACCACCGCCTCACAGTACTGGTGCGGCTGTAGATGTCACGCTGGTAGATGATAGAGGGAAAATTGTGGATATGGGTTCGCCGATTGATGAATTATCCGATCGCTCGCTTCCCGATTACTATCTCAATAGCGATCGCCCCCAGGCACAGCAGTATCATGCTAACCGTTTGCTATTGCAGAATGTCTTGGAAAAAGCTGGATTTAAACGCAATCCTCGTGAGTGGTGGCATTTTTCCTTTGGGGATCAAATGTGGGCTTGGTTAAATAATCAAACTAATCAAGATACAAAGTTTGTAGCACGGTACGGTCGATTAATTTAGCCTTGATTTGCTCGCTACGCAATAAAATGTGGTCACGTAACTAGGCATCTTCTGGGTTTAACTGTATCAATTCCTCAGTAGTGTATGTACCAACTGGACTCCATACCAGATAAGGGACAAGTAACAACGTTGCTAGCCAAGAAATCGGCAAAACTGAGATTGCAAGCAACACACCCAAAATCATACCAACCGATCCAATGATTTCTCCAACCCGAAGACTTCGATATCTCAGCATCAGAGGTATGTAGGTAACGGTGATAATTTCTAGTAGTAAATAACAACCCATTAATAGCCAAGTAACCGTACTGGCTGGATTCTTTTCCCAAACAATAGTTGCAGACGCTGCTCCGCAAATAAAAATTACAGTCCAGATCAGCGGAATTAACGGCTCAAAAACTAACCAGCGAGGGCGAGTTAACCGCGCAAACCATTTGACATCACGTGGTGTAATAAAGAAACTACCAAACGCGACTAAAAAAGTTACGGCTCCTATTACCATCCAAGATGGAATCATAGCTTTTACCTCTTAACGTGTATTTTGTCAATACTTACACGGCAATTTTGTCAATTTAAGGTACAAGTTTAATCAGTCGCTGGTTGGATTATTAGTAGATTGAATATCAAATATCTTGAGGATTAAGACGCTCCATTACCTTAGTGGTATAAGTTCCAATTGGACTCCACAATAAATAAGGCACAAGCAATAGTGTTGCCCAACCAGAAATTGGTAAAACCGCGATCGCTAGTATCACCGCTATGATAAAACCCGTTCCACCCAGTATTGTGCCCAATCTAAGACTGCGATTCCTAAACATGGCGGGAGTATAGGAAACAGTAACAATTTCTAAAAGTAAATATAATCCCATGTAAATCCAAGTTCGGGTGCTGCCTGGATTATTTTCCCAAATGATATAAGCTGACCAAGCACCACAGACAAATACTACAGTCCAAATAACTGGAATTGCTGCCTCAAACGTGAGCCATCTAGGCCTTTGTAAGCGTTTAAACCATTTGCGATCGCCAGGAGTAATGAAGTTAGCACCTAAAGCAACTAATAAAGTTACACCCGCAATAACCATCCAAGATCTAATCATGCATACCCTCATCCTTTGCGATCTAATGAGATTTTGTCAGTTTACCAACAATCTGCTCATCGCCCCTTGGTGAGAACAATTGTAAAACCCGATCTAGCGGGAGAGATAAGGGATTAGGGGCTAGGGGCTAGGGGCTAGGGGCTAGGGGCTAGGGGCTAGGGACTAGGGGCTAGGGGCTAGGGGCTAGGGACTAGGGGCTAGGGACTAGGGGCTAGAATTTGAATCACGATTCTCCGCGTCTGGTGTGTCTCCTTAATTAAAGTGGCTCAAAACCACCTCTAACCTCAACCACCGTTCTTGTAGTACCCCTGCCAGCGCTCTTAAACCCCACACTTCGCTACGATGATGCCCAACCGCGATCGCTCCGATTTGAGTTTCTTGTATCGCCTCCTCGGCTGGCTGTCGTAACTGCCCGGTTATGTAAATATCAGCACCACGCTCTGCTGCTTCACGTACCAGTAAATCTGTCATTGCACCAACAACAGCAACACGCTTTACTTTCTCACAAACTGTTGTACGTACTTGCTCTGTTCCACCAAATACCTGACTTACACAACTACATAAGCTCTCAAAACTTTGAGTTGGGATTTCTCCTAGCATCCCGATCGCTCTATTTTCTTTCTCTCCCAAAACTTCTAAACCAGACATATTTAATACTTGTGCCAACCGGGGATTAAAACCAATTGTTAAGCGTTCGTCAAATGGCAGATGGTAAGAAATTACGCCAATATCAGGTGGAAGTTGCCCTGGTTGGAGTTTCCAAGGACGATGTAAAAAAAGCGCGTCTAAATTTTGAGCGATCGCCCATTCCTGTAGTTGTGTCTCAGGTTCTAGTGCTAATCCTAATCGTCTGATAGAACGTGATGATGGTAAGTATATGCCTCCCTTTTCCACTTCCGGAAAACGCTCAACAGCGAAGAACCGGTTGAGAAATTCTGCTATCTCTTCTAAAAAAATGAGATAGCTTTGGCGTTTTGGCGTAGTCTCGGTTTTAATCTCCATCTTTATGTTTTGCAAATGTCGGTATAACATACACCCAATAAAATTATGAGCGATCTAGTTTTTACGCCTGCCCATCAGCTTGCTCAAATGATCCGCGATCGCGTTGTTTCTGCGGTTGAAGTGCTGGATGCCCATTTAGTACAAATTGCCAAACATAACTCTAAACTTAACGCCATCTGCACGCTAGATGAAGAACGTGCCCGCCAACAAGCCAAACAAGCGGATGAAGCTTTAGCAAAAGGTGAAATTTGGGGTGTCCTTCATGGTGTACCCATTACGATTAAAGATATTTTCGAGACGGCAGGATTGCGTACCACAGCGGGTTACATTCCCCTCAAAGACTACGTTCCTCAGCAAGATGCCACGGTTGTAGCAAGGTTGCGGGCAGTTGGAGCAGTCATTCTCGGCAAAACGAATATGGCGGAACTGGCTGGTGATTTTCAGAGTACAAATTCTCTGTTTCCACGGGTAAATAATCCCTGGAATCTTGACTACACAGCGGGCGGCAGTTCTGGAGGGAGTGCTGCTGCGGTTGCAGCTGGACTTTCACCGTTAGATATCGGTAATGATATTGCAGGTTCCATTCGCCAGCCTGCTCATTTCTGTGGCGTCTACGGCTTGAAGCCAACCGATCGCCGCATCTCCACAGTCGGAATGATTCCAGAAGTACCGGGAATGCCATACTGTCTGCGGCAAATGATGACTGTGGGATGTTTCGCGCGATCGCTCGAAGACATTCGACTCTGTTTTTCATTAATAGCAGGTGCCGATTTGCGTCGCCCTGATGTGCCACCAATTTCGCTTGATATACCCTCTGGGAAAACTTTGCGAGAACTCAAAATTGCCTGGATTGACGAATGGACAGAAGTACCTGTTGCTGTTGAAATTCGAGATACAATACAAGCGATCGCACAAAAGCTTTCTCAAGCGGGTGCCCAAATTGAACGCTGGCTACCTAGAAACTTTGAGCTATCAAAAATACTGAACCTCTACGGGCGGATGGCTGCATACATCAACATCTACGCTCAACCGATAAATCGATATAATTTACGTCGCAGTTGGCAGCAGATTTTTCGTACTGCAACCCAAGGCGACAAAGAACTTCGCAAATTGGGGGATTTCAGTCGTCTCTTACCTGAGCTATTAAACCCAAGACTAAAAGGGTATTTTGAGACTCTCACCGAGCGCGATCGCTTCATTGCCCAAATTGACGAAGCACTAGAACCGTGGGATGTGTGGCTAACTCCTGTAGCAGCAACCCCTGCCTTTACCCATCGCCCAGCTTGGAATGCCATTGATATTGAGGGTAAGTCTTATCCTCATGGAGTTGCCAACGGTGCTTACACTATGCCTTTTAATTTGAGCAGCCATCCTGCTGTGGTGATTCCCATTGGGCAAACCCAGAATGGTTTACCGATTGGACTGCAAATTATTGGCAAGCGATGGCGTGAGATGGAATTGTTGGCGATCGCTCAGGAACTCAATCGGGCGATCGGTGAATTTAAAAGTCCATTGGGTTATTATACCGTTTCACTTTAAGACCACAAATCGTAGGGTGGGCATTGCCCGTAAAAGGCCATCTAGTAAACATTTTAGATAGTGGTGAGCAATGCCCACCTTACAGAAAACCGCTGTAAAAGGTGATTCAG
>NZ_AJLN01000146.1 GCF_000317285.1 Chlorogloeopsis fritschii PCC 6912
TATGAACTCTATTCATGTTGTAGTTCTTAGAATATTAAACTAGATGATATTGAAATTTTGAGATTGTGAAGATAACGATCCAGAATTTAAAATCAACAATAATATGCGACAGTCTGCTCTATTATTCGGTATCTACCTGACTACAGTTTGTCTGGTTCCATCTCATCCTTTATTAGCAGTAACTCCACCGATTCCTGTTGCTTCCGACGCGCCTTTAGAATTAGATTTATTGACAAATCCAAAAGGCTCTGTCATTACAGCTAACACCATAAATCAAGGAGAAATAACTGTTCCTAGTTTGTGGTGGGCGCAAGAAAATTCCGAAAATAAACTTTTAGATAACTGGATAGCATATCCAGCGAGCAACAACCAATCTGCGCGAGTAGATTTAGTTGTAAATCAACAAATTTGGAGTTTATTAGACTATCTGGAGCGTTACAACTTTGTGAATCGTCTAGGTAGTGTTGCACGAAATTACGGTTACAATATTCGGGTTTTTAATTATCAACAAGACCGTTTAGCAACCTACACTTGTATCTTTAACGCCAATCCAGCATTATGTAGGATAGAAATCGCGTCTCAAAATCAGTTTGGTTTGGGGCGTTCGTTTTAACGGCAGGGATGAAAATAGTCTTACGACGCCAGTACACTAGCAATTTTTGTAGGGTGGGCACTGGCTAACTTTCCTCAAACCTTTATTGTTACGTTTTCGTAGGGTGGGCACTGGCTAACTTTCCTCAAATCCTTATTGTTACGTTTTTGTAGGGTGGGCACTGGCTAACTTTCCTCAAACCCTTATTGTTACGTTTTCGTAGGGTGGGCACTGGCTAACTTTCCTCAAATCCTTATTGTTACGTTGTGGACAGTGCCCACCTTACAGTTATTGACAATGGTGCAGAATCTTAGAGAATGGACATCTTGCATCAGTTCTAACAATAGCCAAGGAATTAATTCCCTGGGTAATAGTACAAGTCCTCTCAAGAAGACTAAATTGCCAACTCAGTAAGGCTTTCAGCCCATTTGAATGGACTTAAGCTATTAGCTCAAAACTTTAGTTTTGGGCGGGTGAGAATGCAAGCTTGAGAATGGTACTGAACCATATTGCTGTATAAACACAACCTCCTGCATTGTTAATGTATCGGCTCGCATTGTTAATGCATCGGCATACATTGTTAATGCATCGGCTTGCATTGTTAATGTATCGTCTCGCATTGTTAATGTATCGGCTCGCATTGTTAATGCATCGGCATACATTGTTAATGCATCGGCTCGCATTGTTAATGTATCGTCTCGCATTGTTAATGTATCGGCATACATTGTTAATGTATCGGCTCGCATTATTAATGCATCGACTTACAAAAATAAGGCCGCTTACCGTAGGGTACACCGATAAACACAGATTTTATCTGTGTCCATCTGTGTCCATCCGTGGTCGAATTATTTGAAAATAGAATGAGTACAAGAGGATGAATGCACAACTTTAGCCTTGCCACGTCAGTTTTTCAATGAGTTCTATATGTTATTAAGAATAGGAATATTTATTTTTTTACTTTTGTTACCTAGTTTAGTCAACGCTCAACCGCAAGATACTAAACTTATACCTTTTTTTGATAATGAAGATAATCCAGTTCCTCTAAGGTTTCCTCCAAATCAACAGTTAGACATTTCACCACCACCACCAAAACTAAATGCTTTTGATGAAGCAGTTCTTAAAATTTGTGGTTCTATTGGTACTAGAGTCAATCCCAATCAATTTAAACAGCTTTTATCTTACTATCCAGATGTATTAGATAAACTTCAAAAAGTTAGTGGCGGCGAATTACGTTCGGGGCGGAGGGAAAACTCAGAATTTGTAGAAGATTTAACTAATATTTGGTTTAAAAGAAGGGGATTTGAACACATTTTTTGTGGCGAAATATATAACGAAAATGATATCGGTGGTTTGCATTTTTACGGCAGATATTTGCAGTTACAAAATCAAGGAATTGGTGGACGTCTTCCAAATAATCAAGCACGAGGAGAAGTAGTTCCCGGTGTAATTTATACAATGGGAGTCGTAATCAAACAGGGAAATCGTATAGTTCAAGACGAAATTAAAGGCTATGGTTACCTTAGCAACGCTCAAGAAATGCTTTTAGATGCAACTAAAATTTTTAAAATTCAGGGAAATAGGTCAGGAGCTTGTATTTATAATGTGCAGGATTGGGAAACTGGTAAAACTTTCCCCACCGTTTTTGTCAAGGAAAGACAGGCGATTATTACATTTTATCCTGATGCCACTCCCTCAGGAGAAGCTTGTAAAAGGTGAAGGGGAATTAGGGGCTAGGGGCTAGGGGCTAGGGACTAGGGGCTAGGGGCTAAGGACTAGGGGCTAGGGACTAGGGGCTAGGGGCTAGGGACTAGGGGCTAGGGCTAGGGGCTAGGGCTAGGGGCTAGGGGCTAGGGACAAAGGGAAGGACAAGGGGAGGGGGAGAGGGGGGGGAAACTTTCTCCGTGTCTGTCCCCATGTCCTCTTCTTCCCAATCCCCAATCATGATCAAAAGCGAAAAGTTGTGCGAATTGTGCCGACATAAATTGTGTTGTTGTCGCGATCGTGTTCTGGGTTAGTAATTACCAATAGCCCTGGAGTAATAGCAATATTGTCGTTAACTTGGAAGCGGTAGAAGGCTTCTAAATGAAGAGCGGTGTCTTCATCTTTATATTTTTGAGTCGCAACCTCAAATTCATTGCCTGTCACTTTGGGTGGTTGCCCGATCGCTATTCCGGCAACGTTATTTTCTTTACCTAAATCGACAAAAGCTACAGTCAACGCCCAGTTAAAAATATCTGCGGTTGGGTTGTTGGGTAAATCTGTTGCTGTGGCACGGGTAAAGCCAGCCCAACCAGAGACGGTTAAGCGATCGCTCACTGCAAAAGTTGATTCCAATCCGAATGAGTCTGCAATAATCGCATCACTGTTATCATCAAAAGGATCGTTGGCGCGACGGCTACCAGTTCCCGTGTCGAGGCTGTTGTACGAGTGGATGTAGGTAAAGCCAACTTTGAAGTCGTCAATAGGTTCGAGAGTTATTTGAGCGATCGCTCCATATTCTTCTCCACCAAACCCTACTTCCGGCTCGTTCACATCATCACTCAGATACCCCAAACTCAAGCTGATGGATTTACTCAAATCGTAAACTAGCCCGACTCCAGCACCTCCTCCTTGCCGATAAATCGGGTTGCGCTGGGCAAAACGGGAAATAGAACCACGACTGCTACCACTGAAAAAGGGATTGAGCGTGTCAGTAAAAAAATCATCTAGATCGCCACCCTCGGCTTCTAAATAAACCATAGCTTGTTCCCCAATCGGAAAGCGATATTCCACAGTGCTCAGTTCAAATTGGTTATCGCTGTCACTCTGAAAAGCTAGACGAGCCATATCAGTTTCCGTTGCATCATCTATTCCTGGGAGATTGCTTGCTTGGAGGCGAAGTCGGAGGCGATCTTTGCCAGTGAAACTCGTATCGAATGTTAGGCGCGTGCGATTGCTCAAGGTAAGATTGCTGTCGATGCGATCGCCACTGCCATCAGCTTTTTCACCACTGCCAACTCCAGAGACAGCAAAAAGAACTTCTCCCTCCAATTTAGTGGTTGTAGAAAACTGTTGCTGTTGGATTTTCTCGACGTGCTTTTCCAAATTATCTAATCGCCCTTGGAGAACCTCTAGTTCTTTTGCAAACTCTGCTTGCAACCGCTTTATCGTTTCCAAGTCTTGCTGATGAACCAAATTCGTGGTTTTTGCGCTTGTCAGTTTGCTGATATGGTTGATGGTTGTGGCAAGAACGGTAGCAAATTCATAGCGAGTCATTGTGCCATCAAAGTAGCCTGCAACCACACCATAACGCTCTACCAAAGATTTCAGAGATTGAAAAGCCCAGTCATGAGGTTGAATCTCTGCTAACTCAGAAACAGCATTAATATTGCTGTCAAAATATAGAGCAGGTGGAGCTTCATTACCAAAAGCCCTACCTGTAACTGCAAGGATGATTGTCAGGGCAAAGCTGAGATGGCAGACATTCCAGACATTTTGATACAGAACTTGCTTTTTCATCCACCCCGGAACGTTTTTTAATAACCGTAATAATCTCGATACCATTGCACAAAGCGCTCGATGCCCTCCTCAAGCGGAGTTCCGGGTTTAAAGCCTACATCTTGCATCAAGTCATCAACGTCAGCATAGGTAGAGTAAACGTCACCTGGCTGCATGGGTAGTAAGTTTTTTTTAGCTTGCTTACCCAGTGCTTTTTCGATCACTTCAATAAACGCCATTAACTCTACGGGGCTATTGTTACCAATATTGTAGAGCTTGTAGGGCGCTTTACTAATTAAAGTGTCTTGATGATCGGCTAAAGGTGGTTTGTGCATGACTCGCACTACCCCTTCAATTACATCATCAATGTAGGTAAAGTCCCTTTGCATATTGCCATAGTTATAAACATCTATTGGCTTGTTATTAGCTACTGCCTGCACAAATTTGAAGTATGCCATATCGGGGCGTCCCCAGGGGCCGTACACTGTAAAAAAGCGTAATCCTGTAGTTGGCAAGTTGTATAGATGGCTGTAGGCATGAGCCATCAGTTCGTTGGCTTTTTTAGTAGCAGCGTAGAGTGAAATGGGATGATCGACGTTGTCGCTTGTAGCAAAAGGAACTTTTGTATTGGCACCGTAAACAGAACTGGAGGAGGCAAACACCAGGTGATTAACTTGGTGATGACGACAACCTTCTAGTATATTTAAAAACCCTGAGAGGTTACTGTCTGCGTAGGCAAAGGGATTTTGCAAAGAATAGCGAACTCCAGCTTGGGCTGCTAGATGTACTACACAGTCAAAAGTTTGGTTTTGAAATAGCTGAGTAATGCCAAGGCGATCGCTTAAATCCAGAAACTGAAAAGTGAAACCGGCTAGAGGTTCAAGTTGAGCCAAGCGAGCTTTTTTCAAGTTGACATCGTAATAGTCATTTAAATTGTCGATGCCATAAATCTGCATTCCTTCTGCTAAAAGACGCTGTGCCAAATGAAAACCAATAAAGCCAGCAACTCCAGTAACTAATATTTTCATAAGTTAGTAATTTTGAGACGGGCAAAAAGGAAGAATAATCACTAACTACTATCTACTATCTGAGTTGAAAATAGGGAACAGGGAACGGGGAACAGGGAACGGGGAACAGGGAACAGGGAACGGGGAATAGGGAACAGGGAACGGGGAACAGGGAACAGGGAGGGGCAGGGGAGCTTCAGGGGCAGAGGAGGAGAATAGCTACTAACTACTATCCACTAACCACTAACCACTAACCAATGACTCAGCAATATTCATGGCTTGCAGTACAGGAGTACGCATTGTCAGAGGATAGTAAAGAACGCTCAGGGTGTTGGGAACCAGTTGTAAGCACTCTAATGAAGTACCCAATACCTGAGCCAACATATTTTGGATAATGTAGACAGAAGCTACCACCAATGCAGTGATAGGACGAGCGGAGTATGTCTCATTTGATGGGATTACGGTACGCTCTGATAAGAGCGTTTGCTGCCAAAGCTGCAGAAAGTCTTGCCGTAAAACTTGAAGCTCTACCGCTTTTGGATGATATTTAAGCAGTTGCTTGGCAGTTTGTTGAGAATAATCCAAATCGCTACTGAGACTAAAGTCAATCGGCACTGTCTGGAGGTGTTCAGCTAGTTTGTGAATTGAATGTGGAGCTTTTTCGTTAGCTGGTACTAAAAGAAGACGCAAACCTTGTTTACCATCCTTGAGCTTCGGAAGAACTTCACCCAAGTGGGTTGTGAGATTCATTGCTTCAAGTTGCGCTCGCTGATCATCTAACGTGGGAAATTTCAGAATGCTGATGCCGCAGTTTGATTGTTGGAGAACGTGGTATTGCTCGCATCCCATCGCGATCGCAGTACCAATTAACGCTCGAATTGTACCACCGTGACTAACAATCAGGATAGTTTTGCCGATGTGTAACGGTAAGATTTCTCGCCAGAATTGACGGGCGCGATCGTACAAATCTAGTACGGGGAAACACTGCTTGGCAACTGCTATTCCTCCTGTTTCTAATTGCTTTTCCTGTTGCGGTTGTGCCATTTGAAACTCATGGGGACGTTCCTTCCAACAGCGATAGTCTTCTGCAAAGTGTTCTTGTACGTATTTGTACGTAAGTCCCTGCCATGCAGGCATATCGATTTCTTGGAGAAGAGGAGATGAATCAATGTGGGGCAAAAGAATTCTTTTGTATCTTTCTTGAAGCCCATCTAAAATCTCAAGCGTAGTTTCTATGGTTCGCAATAAAGGACTTGTATAAACTTTATCTACCTTCCAACCCCTCAGAGCAACACCAGTTTGGTAAGCATCGTTGCGCCCCTTCTCAGTCAAAACTGAGTCATTACAAATTCCCTGGTAACGTTTTTGAGCATTATAGGTGCTCTGAGCGTGACGTACCAAAATTACACGAGTTAAGCCACTTTGATTAAGAGGATGCGGGGAAAGATTTTCCCCACCTCCCCCCATCTCCCCCTCTCCCACTCCTCTTGTTAGTCCCCAATCCCCAATCCCTAATCCCTTATGATCATGCTCCGACTGCATAGGCATCATCCTCGCAGGTATTCCCACCGATCGCAGATTGCAAGGCATACATGGCGGCGTATCTACCACCCAGGCGCAGCAGTTCTGCGTGTGTACCTTGCTCTAAAATCTTTCCGCCTTCGATGTAAAAAATCAAATCGGCTTTTTCAACGGCTCTAAGGTTGTGAGAAATTAAAAAAGTAGTGCATCCCTGAGTTAACCGTTCTAGTGCTTCGTTGACAGCGTGTTCATTTTCGTTGTCTAAGCCAGTGGTAGGCTCATCTAATATCACGATGGGAGCTTGCCGAATGGCGGCACGGGCAATGGAAATTCGTTGCCGCTGCCCTCCGGAAAGTGTCGCTCCTCTCTCGCCCAAAATTGTGTCGTAGCCTTGGGGTAAAGCCATGATGAAATCGTGGGCATTCGCCAGACGGGCAGCCTGTTCGATTGCTCGTTCAGAGGCTCCCAAACAGCCATAGGCGATGTTATCTTTTACACTAGCTGCAAAGAGGAGAGTATCTTGTAACACCACGCTAATTTGCTGCCGGAACGATTGCAGTTTGTACTCGCGCAAATCGTGTCCATCGACTAAAATCCGCCCTTCGAGCGGATCGTAAAGGCGCAACAGCAAACTGACGAGCGTGGATTTACCACCACCAGATGGCCCTACTAGGGCGATATGCTGCCCTGGCTCGACGTCAAAGCTGACGTTGTGCAAAATTCCCTTGGTTGGTTCGTAGGCAAAGGTAACATTTTCAAACCGCACGGCTCCTTGTAAAGGCGGTGCATCTATTGCCCCGCGGGAATCACGGATGTCTGGTGCAGTATCGAGTACATCTAGAATGCGCTCGCCGGAAGCGGTAGCTTTGGCAATTTGTCCGGTGTATTTAGCGAGCTGCCGCATCGGCTTAAAGGCAATCCTGAGATAGTTGACAAATACGAGTAAATCCCCTGGTGTGATCGCTTTTCCCAACACCAGCTGTACACCACGCCATAAAACCAAGGCAGTGACAAGCCCTACCAACAGTTCCACCACCCGCTCTAACCCTGCTGCCAGTTTTTGCGCTTTGGCACTTTCTTTTAAGCTTTGGCGATTATGACTGGAGAAGGTACGCTCCAGCATATCTTGCAGGGAAAGCGCTTGCACAATTTTGATTGCTCCGATAGACTCTGCCGCGGTTGCAGCCATTGCCCCTTCGCGTTGGCGCTGCGATCGCACTACTTGCCGGATGCGTTTGGTGAGGCGCATGGTGAAGAAGATAAATAGGGGAAACACGGCAGCAGCAATCAGTGCTAGTTCCCAATGCAGCCAAAACATCACGCCAATCATGCCGATGAGGGTGAGGGAGTGGGCAAGCAAGGGCAATACTGCCATCACCGTCACTTCCCGCAGTCGCTCAATATCTGAGGTAACGCGGGTAATCAAATCACCACTTTTGGCTTTGTGGTGAAATGACAATGAAAGGTTTTGCAGATGGCTGTAAAGTTCGGCGCGAATTTCAGTTAGTATGTTGCTGGCTGCTAGCGCCATCCCCACTACACTAAAGTAAGCAGCAGTAGCACGAAGTAAAGCGATCGCTATTAAAGCTAGTGTCAAGCCTGTCAGGAGAGCAAAGGGGCTGAGTTCCTCAAGCAAGGGAATCCCCAAAGACTGAGATCGAAAACCAGGTACAAGGATATAGTCAAAAATAAACTTTAAAGGCCAAGGTTCGAGCAAATGCAAGACAATCTCAGCCATGAGTGCCACAAAAGACAGAATCATCAGTGCCTTTTGTTTGCCAAGGTGGGGCGAAAATCGCCGCAAAATCCGCACTATTCCTGGCAACGCTGCCCTCAGACTTTTGGGATCTCGACGCGCCATATATTACTTATCTCCCTCCAGCGAATGAACCAAAGATACTAACTCGCGGGTAGGTTTATTTTCATGAGCTTGAGGTTGATTTGCAACATTAGCTCGGCTTTGAGTATAGCGATCGCTAATGTAATGGTTTAATTTCCTTTCCAGAGAAATCGCCATTTTCTCCAACCACAGAGGATTATTTCCAAAAGTGAGACTTCTTAACAATGGTTTCAAAAATGCCTGATGGCGACGGTGCCCCATCCGCTTATAACGCTTCTTGAAGTATTTGTCTTTCACTGTCAAATCCCACTTCTGGGCAAAGTGTTCTAAACTGGCAATTTCCCAAGCATCGCTCCAGCGTAGCATGAAGAATTCTAGTTCTTTCCATTCAAACTTTAATCCAGGTACATAAGTAACTACCGAAGCTGGCTCGCAATAAAAAGTACCTCCTGCCTCAGCTACCGTTAGACAAAAGTCGATGTGTTCTCGCGTACTCAGCAATCCCTCATCTAACAGTCCGATTTTTTGGAAAATCTCAGTTCGCACCAGCATACAGTGAAACTCGGCAAACTCGCATTGTTGACGATGCAGTTGATCTTGTACATCAGCAACTTTTCGATTCACAAAGTAGTGTTTTTCGTGTACTCGTCGCTTGGCTCCAAAATCATCTGGCTCGACAAAAATATGAGCTTCGCCACCAGCTAAGTGGATTGTTTGCTCTAAAGGTTGTCCGATGCAAGTTAGCGGGCAGACTACCGTCGCTTTTGTTTCTTTGGCGCATTCAAGTAATAAGTCTAGCCAACCCGGACTTACAATTACATCATTGTCAATAAAAACTAGATACTCACTATCGACTTGTTGTAAACCTAAGTTGCGAGCTTGGTTAGGTGAAAGGTATTGTTCTGTACGGATGAGTTGAAATCCTTTCTCTTGTGCTTGTTGCTCAAGGTAGCGCTGAATGTGACGGGGAGAACCGCCGTCTACATAAACAAGAGAGAAGGGTATTTGAGTGTGTTCGTAAATGCTTTGGAGTGATTCGCGGGTGTAACTGAATCGCTCTCGCTGGGAAACAATTATGGTGACTTGTGGTTTGTTCATGGTTCAAATTCTGTTTTGGTGGAGATGAGTTTTATCTCACGCAGAGGAGCCAGTGCGTTGCGCGGGTTCCCCGCGTTGTAGCAACTGGCGTCACGCAGAGGCGCAGAGAGTAAGAGTTTTAAGTTACTGCCTATACGAGGGAGAGTTTTTCAAACAAAACTGATGCAGATGTAGTTAAGGTTCGTTGGTAAACATCAATCCAGTTTTGGTGTTCTACTGATGGGGCAAGTTGCTGAAGTGCTTTTGTTTTGGCTGCTGCACCTAGCTTTTGCCGCAGATCTGGTTTAGTTGCCAAGTGTCGGAGTGAGGTAATTAGTTCCTCAGTACTGCCGGGATTGATGAGCAAACCGTCTACGCCATCTTCTAAAATTTCGCCGATCGCATCTACACGGGTGCCAATAATTGCTCGACTCGCTAGCATGGCTTCTAGGAGTGTATTTGGGCAACCGTCATGCAGTGAAGGAATTACGAAAATATCTAGGTGGGGCAGATAAGCTAGGGCTTCTTGGCGACTGGTTATACCTGTGATTCGTAGGCGATCGCCAATTCCACTTTGTTGTATTTGTTGTTGCCAATATGCTTTTTCTCGCTCAATAAAATCACCGACTAGCAAAAGTGTTAAATCAAGCTCGTTGCTTAATTCGGCGCAGGCATCGAGGAGAAATTCAATTCCCTTCTTGTCTCGGAATCTACCCGATGAACCAATAATGATTCCTGGTAATTCACTAACTAGAGATGGGGTGGGGAGTTGCTCAAAGTTAATGGGTGCGATCGAGTTCCAGAAGGCTGATGATTTTAGTTTGACACTTGGAGCAATGACACTTGCTCTTTTCTGTAAGTCTCGACTGACAAATGTTACCCAAGCAGAATTTTCTAGAATCCATGCAATTTGAGCATGGTTTTTAGGATTAAAAATATGTTTGTGCAAGTCGCTACCGCGAACACTATTAATTACCGGAACATCATTTTCTTTTGCTAAAAGTGTTGTGACATAGCCTGTTTCATTCATAAAGAAGGCATGAAACAAGTCATATTTATATTTTTGATGTAAACATTTTAGTTGAAAGTAAACGTCGCTAAAAAAGTCTTGAATTTCTGTCAAGTTATCGCGC
Source organism: Chlorogloeopsis fritschii PCC 6912 (assembly GCF_000317285.1). Lineage (GTDB taxonomy): Bacteria > Cyanobacteriota > Cyanobacteriia > Cyanobacteriales > Nostocaceae > Chlorogloeopsis > Chlorogloeopsis fritschii. The sequence goes on from NZ_AJLN01000146.1 coordinate 10,648, forward strand.
ACGGCTGATTTGATGCGATGTACGAATACACCATCTTGAAGTGTTGTGCTGCAGCTTGCTCGTCTGCGGCTTCCATCAGTAACTAGGCGTTGTTTAGAACGAAAAACTGCGACATGAACTTCATAACCGCTGTCAATTAGCATCTTGGCGATTCGATGTACTGATTCGCCAACTCCACCTACATCTGGTGGATATTCTAGTGTGGTAATGCAAATTTTTGTTTTATCCATAATTTGATGTTCTGAGAATTTTATTCCTAATTTTTAAACGCAGAGGAACGCTAAGTAAGCGCGAAAGGGCGCAGAGTTTTTTACTAGGCTACTTTTTGTTTAATTGCTAGTTGTCTTAAAATTTTTGCAGTGTTTTCGGCTCCGGTAAAATCAAAGCTAATTTGATTGGGTTGTTCTTGAAGGTAATCGATTATTTTTTTGGCAAATAAATCAGGTTGCAAATCGTTGGTAGTTAGAAGTTTTACAATTCCTAAGTCGCTTAATTTTTCTGCTCTAATGGTTTGTTCTCTATCTTGATTGCCTGTGAAGGGAATAAGCATGGCTCGTACACCTGTTGTTAAAACATTCATGGTGGTGTTATAGCCAGACATATTGATAGAAAGTTCCGCCTTTTTCATATAATTCAGAAAGTAGGGAGTATAGCGCCGAATGCAAATATTTTTACTGTTTTCTGCCATTGATTGCAGTTCGTAAAATTTCTCTTCTGGCATAAATGGCCCGGTGAAAACTTGAATATGGTGAGGTATTACTTTTTCTAGTATGGGGGCTGTTTTCACTACACAGTCAAGCAATTCATGACCAAATCTACCACCTCCCACACTCGTTAGAATCATGGGTTTGTCTGAGTGAAGTATTTCTCTATCTTCATCAGTTAAAATAGGATTTACAGGAGGCTTTTGAACTACATATCCTGTGTAAGATATTTCGCAATTGAGATTACTAACTCTTGAAAAGGTTTCTTCAAGTGGTACAAATTTGGGGTCACCATGAACCAGCAATACATCAAAATATTCGTTGATTAAATTGCAGACTTTTTCTTCATGTTTTGCCTGCTTGTGTTGCTTGGTAACTACAATATCTCGCAAGCTAGAAACAACCTTGGTTGAGTTTCTAGTTGATTTCACTCGTTCTAGTAAAGGAATTAATTCAAAAGAAAAGCGTCTTCTGCCGAAGGGAAATAACTCAATGATTAAAATATCGGGCTGGATTTGCTCGAATATTTCCAAAAGAAGATTTTTTCTAATTTCTTTAACTTGATCAAGACTAAAGGCGTTATCTACGACTTGTAATTCTTGAAATTCAGAGTCGGTTTTAATTGCAGGTAAGTTGATGACTTCAACACCAGCAGGAATATCAAACCCTTTGATGATTTCGCCACCATTAATAAAACATATTTGGAAGTCTTTGGTTAGGGCACGCACAATTTCCATGCTGCGAACTAGATGCCCCATGCCCAAAATATGTTGGCAGTAGAACATAAGACGTTGCATAATAAGTTTTGCCTCTATAATCTATAAACTTTGATTGACTTAAACGATTTTAGCGATCGCTAAATTTTGTAATTGTTCTGGTGGCTGGCAGGTTCTGCAAAATGGCAGCGCTCTCTTTTCTGCCAGTAAGGTGCAGATGTATTGGCTGATTTTGGGCAAGGCATTTAGATTGATCGCCGGAGCGGAAATCTTGGGTTGGGGAGTATTCAATGTTTGCAGCACTGATCGCAGCAATACATCTGGAGTCAAGCGATCGGGATGAATGGCTGTTACAACCCCTAGTTTGGCGAGATGTTCTGCCCGAATCCACTGTTCTTGGGATGGTTTAATTCTGGGTACCACCACTGCTGGCTTACCCACTGAGAGAATCTCACAGACTGTATTGTAGCCCCCCATTGCTACCACAGCGTCTGCTGCCGCGATGTAGCTCATCAAATCATCCGTAAACTCGCATATCTGCACCCGTGGATAGGAAAATGCTTTCCACTCCAGTGCGGCTTGATCGCGAGAAGGCATTTCGGGGCCAAAAATGATCATACTCCGAACTTTGCGCGAGGCAGGTAGCAATGCCAAACTTGATAAATAGGCATCAACTAAGTTGTAGCCATCCTCGCCCCCTCCCGGTGTCACCAAAACCAGTTGTTCGTCTGGGCTGAGTCGCAATTCGTTACGGACAAAATTTGGCCCTTTGCGCCCCAATTCTTTGCGGATGTAGCCACAAAACTGTACTTTTTGGGCAACCTTTGGCGGTAGTTTATATTCGATGCGGATATCAAAGATTTCTGGAGCGCCAACAACCAGCACGTGATCGTAAAATTTGGCGATCGCTTCATAATAACCGTGCTTTTGCCATTCTGGAATCGTTACATCTGGATGATCCAAGATGTCGCGTAGCAGCAGAATTAAGGGAGTTTGTGGCAATTGGGCTTTGAGATATTCGATAGTTGCCTGCAATTCATTGCGAATGCCGTAGGGCTTTTTGTCTACCAAAAACACATCTGGTTTAAAATTGGCGATCGCAGATAAAATTAATTGCGATCGGAGCTTTACCGTTTCATCAATGGCTGTTCCCAGATACTTGGCAGAAAACTCACCTGATGTTCCCCGGTTTAGGCAGGGTAGTTTGATGTAATCCAGTCTTTTCGGCAGACGAAAGCTATGCAGCATCGGCGAGCCAGAAACGACAAGGATAGAAAGTTCTGGAATCGAATCTAGTAAGTGAGTGCAGATTGCCAACATTCTGCGAATATTACCGAGACCGAAGCCATCGTGGGAGTATACCATTAGTCTCATGGCTTAAATTTCCCTCAATTCCTGATTCGGTGTGTGCACGAGTTCCCTCATCCGCTGTCAAGACGGTTTGGTATTTTATCGACTGTACTACTCAACTAAGTTCTCAATTGTGCATTAATCTTTTATGAAATTTCGATGAGAAAATTTTCATGTCAATAACACGCTCCGATCTTGAATCTGGACGCTTGCAGCAGATTATTATGGACTCTGGGCGAAAAGTAAATGTTTTAACTGAATCTCAGTTGCAAGAGTCTATCAACGACACTCTTCGGCAAAAAAATCCGGCTTGTGATGTCTGGATTTTTGCTTATGGCTCGCTGATTTGGAACCCCATTTTCAAGTTTGCAGAACAGCGCGTCGGTACAATTTATGGATGGCACCGCCGCTTTTGTCTGTGGGTTCCCTTAGGGCGTGGTACTCTAGATAACCCAGGATTGGCGCTTGGTTTGGATCGTGGTGGTAGTTGTCGCGGTATCGCCTATCGGATAGCTGCTGCTGATGTAGCCTCAGAGTTGCTACTACTGTGGCGACGGGAAATGATCGTTGCTTCTTACATTCCTCGTTGGGTGAGAGTATTTGATGGTACGCAAAAACTGGAAGCGATCGCTTTTGTTGTCAACCACCAGCATCGGGCTTATGTTGGTGACATTTCGTTTGAAACCACAGTAAATAGCCTTGCTACAGCTTCAGGAGAAATTGGTTCTTGTGCTGACTACCTTATGCAAACCGTCGATGGCTTGCTAGCAGCTGGGATTAAGGATAAACACTTACTTCAGTTGCGCGATCGGGTTTTGATGCGACACAAATCAGAATCAAAAATTGCATCTGCAGAATAAGTGAATAAAATTAGGAGAAAAATCAAGATTTTCACAAAAAACTCACAGATAGTTTAGTAATTTTTCTGTAGCAATCGAGCTTGGGGAATAAATAAAATAAATATCTAGTTTCATAAAAAATACTTTACCAAACCTTGTTGCTCAAGATGCAACATTTATCATAATGACAAGTAATTTTTCCTTACCCCCAGGTTTTATTATTCGTCCTATCAAAAGCTCAGATAAATGGAAGATTTTACAAATGTTTTTGAATTGGAATTTTACTACCTTTCCAATAAATATAGTTTGGAGTTTACTAATTTTATTATTAATACTGAGTTTAATTATCATTATTCCTTTATTTATTGCTTTATTGTTATTCTTAGTATTTGAATACTATTGTATTTATATTGATTGGTCTAATGTATGGATTGTAGAGAACAGATATACAACAATCGGTTTTGCAGAAATTACTAATTACGAAACACATTCTATACTTAAATATTTATTTATTAAAAAAGAGTATCGCCGTCAAAAAATAGGTTCTTCTTTAGTAGTATTTCTCATCCAAACAGCCAAAAAGCCTATATATTTAAATTGCTATAAAAAATTAGTTCCTTTTTATAAAAATTTAGGTTTTTCTATTATAGATCCTCAAGAAATATCACCAACAATACGGATGCAATTAACTATTTCTCAAGTAATGGGTATTGTTACTATGGTGCTGTTGTAGATTTGTATAAATATAACTTTGTATTTTGATTAAAGGGTAGATTCCGAATTAGCGGAAGAAATGGTTACAATCGGGATGCGAGAAGAGATAGAGAAAGTTCTGTATCCTGGAGCCATCGCTAATGAAATTCATCTCCGAACCGTCAATACCTACAAAAATTCAAAAAATGAAAGAACGGGTGCGCTGGTTGCATCCAAGTATTGTCTCACGGAGAATTGACCAAACCAGCATGGTTATCGACGATGGCAATTCGGATCATCCAGAATTTTCTTTTATGGTTATCGGTGACAGTGGTTCTAAGACACGACACAACCCCCAGCGCCGAGTTGCCGAACTAATGCTTCCACATCAACAAGAGTGTAGTTTTGTCTTGCATACAGGGGATGTTATTTATATCGTCGGTTCCCGCGAATATTACCCGCAAAATTTTATCGAACCTTATCGCGAGTTTATCGTTGGAGGCGAAAATCCCAAACGCATTCCCTACGATCGCATGACATTTAAAACCCCGATTCTGCCAGTTCTCGGCAATCATGATTACTATGATGTGCCGCTCATGTATCGTTTGCTGGCAGGAAGTACGCTGCCACTGCGCCGCTTCTTCAGCTACAAGAATATTGAAATTGGTTGGCATGGTTCAAATCAAGGAGATGCCTACGCACGAGCATTTATTGATTACCTGAAAGTATTCAATTCCAAAGAACAGTTGGAATTTCACCTTGATGAGCATTACACAGCCAAAACTGATACAGGAAACTGTCTGCGCTACGAACCTGGACGTTTTACCCGCCTCCCCAACCGTTATTATACCTTTCGTTATGGTGGTATAGATTTTTTTGCGCTCGACTCGAATACTTTTAACGAACCATCACCGCTACCAGCAACTCAAGAAGGGGAAAGTAGCCGCCGCAAACTGGAAAAACGCCGCGACGAAATCGAACAAGAGGAAATGCGGATCTTAGACGCGTGCGATCGCCTTGACTCAAACAATCCTGAAGATGCAGAACAACTTGATGCTCTCAAAGCGAAGTTGTACCAAATTGATGAAGTCAAAATCGACATTGAAAAACAACTAGCATCCCACGACGAACCAGCGATCGACTTTGAACAATTAGAATGGCTCAAGCAAAGGCTAATAGAGTCTTGGCATACTCAGGAAGTACGAGGACGTGTTGTTTATTTCCATCATCCTCCTTTTGTGACTGAGGCAAGTAAGTGGGAACAGGCACAAACTTTAGCAGTACGCCACCGCTTGCGTTGGGTATTTGATGGGGTAGCACAAACTCTTGGTTCTCTGACTCAAGGGCGTCCCATCGTCGATTTAATTTTAAACGGTCACGCTCACTGTTTGGAATATCTCCGCACTACTGATACTGGGCACGGGGATTCTTACCTGAATTGTATCGTCTGTGGTGGCAGTGGTCGTCGTCCCCGACGGCAACGCGAGGAAGGATCGGAATTAACAGAGACTTTTGGAGATACAGCAAACAGCAATAACCGTAAAGTTGCGGATTCTTTGCTATTTGTTGGTCGCAATGGTTATGATACCCAAAAGCGGCTTCCTTACTCCTTTGTACGGATTGATGTTAAAGATGGCTATCTGCCCAAGTTTATTGTCAGACCATTTGTTGCTGAACGCTATCAGGGGGAGTGGTATAACCGCGAACTAGAAGCATTTGAAATTTAACAATTCTGGCGGGAATCCCCCAGAAAAATCTGTGGAGTCAATCCAATATTGAGGAGCCAGCAACCGAAATTAAGGCAACCTAACCTAGTTGTATAACTTATGGTGTCCGCTGTAAAATAGGAATTTGTGTCTAAACTAAAATAGACAAGATAGACAAGTTACTGCCAGGAATTAAAGCAGTATGTCAAAAGTCCAGTGCGATCATGTGCAGCGTTACGGTTTTTCTATTTTGTCAGTCTTGTTAGCGCTGCTACTGGGTTTGCTGCTCGAAGAACTGCTGAGATTTGAGGTTTCGCTACTTTTTTTTGCTGCTGTAGTTTTTAGTAGCTGGTATGGTGGATTTGCCCCCGGTTTGGTAGCTACGGTATTAGCTATTGTAGCCAAAAACTACTTTTTTTTACCACCCTCTTACTCTTTATTACTGAACAGTTGGGCTGACGTGTTACATCTATTCATATTCAGTTCGATAGCCCTATTAATTGGCTTGTTAATTTCACAACTACGTAATGGCAAGCAAAAAGCAGAAGCAGAGCTAGCAAAATTACAGGTAAGCTATCGTCGCCTGTTCGAGACAGCCAATGAAGGCATTTGGATCTTTGACAATCAGGGGCAGACTGAATATGTTAATCAGTGCCTAGCCCAAAAGCTTGGCTACAGCATTGAACAAATGCTAAAGCGCCCAATTTTTGACTTTATGGATAGTCAGGCTCGAATTGAAGTTGAGCAATGGCTAGAGCAACAAAGGCAAAGTGTTCACCAAACAAAACAGCAGTTTGACTTGCGTTTGCGTCACAAAAACCAATCTGAACTTTGGACAATTATCTCTACTAGCGCTGTGCTCAATACGCAGGGTGATTTTTCAGGCGCGATCGCAATGCTAACTGATATTACCAAACACAAGCAGGTAGAAGTTGCTTTGCGAGAAAGTGAAGAGCGTTATCGCTCTTTGGTAGTCGCAACTTCTCAGATAGTATGGACTACTGAGCCTGACGGGCGGGTGGTTGATATCCCAGATTGGAGAGCTTATACAGGGCAAACTCAAGAACAGGTTAAAGATTGGGGGTGGTTAGAAGCATTGCACCCAGACGAGCGCCAACGAACTGCTAAAATTTGGACTCACGCAGTTCAAACAGCAAGTATTTATGATACCGAATACCGAGTCCGGGGTGCAGATGGCATCTATCGTTATTTTTCTGCTAGAGGTGTGCCCGTTACAACAGAAGGCGGCAAAATTCGCGAGTGGGTTGGAGTTTGCAGCGATATTACTTACCGCAAACAGGCAGAAGAAGCATTGCGACAAAGTGAAGCGATCGCCAAAGCACGGGCTGAAGAACTTGAAACGTTTATGGAAACTGTTCCGGCTGCCGTTTGGATTGCCAGCGATCCCCAATGTCATTACATGACAGCAAACCGAACTGCCTACAAATTGATGCGGTTACCTGCAGGCTCAGTTATAACCGCTACTCCTGTGGGTGGAGAGTATCCTTTTCAAGTCAAAATCCAAAAAAATGGTCAAGACATTCCAGTTACTGAGTTACCGATGCAGCAAGCAGCTCGCACCGGGCAAGATGTGGAAGCAGAATTTGAACTAGTTTTTGACAAAGATGATGTCCGATCAATTTATGGCAAAGCTGTACCATTACGGGATGATTTCGGTGCTGTTAGAGGTGCGATCGGAGCGTTCATCGATGTAACCGAACGTAAACAGACAGAAGCAGCCTTGCGTCAAAAGCAAGAATGGCTCGATTTAGCTCAAGCAGCGGCGAAAGTAGGTAGTTTCGAGTGGAATATCCAAACCAATGTTAATATCTGGTCAAAAGAGCTAGAAGCAATCTACGGTTTAGAACCTGGTGAATTTGGCGGTACCTACGAAGAGTGGGCGAGATGGATACACCCAGATGATTTAGCCAAGGCAGAAGCAGATCTGCGAAGTGCACTGCAAACGGGTGAGTTGTTCACCGACTGGCGCGTGATCTGGAAAGATGGCAGCATTCACTGGCTGCACGGCAGAGCAACAGTATTTTACGATGACGAAGGCAAGCCCTTCAAGATGCTCGGAATTAATGTTGATATCACCGATCGCAAGCAGGCAGAAATAGCCTTGCGGGCGAGCGAATCTCGATTTCGGCGGATTGTTGATTCCAATATTATTGGTGTCTTTTTCTATGACATGAGCGGTAACATTACTCAAGCCAATGATGCCTTTCTCCAGATGGTTGGCTACGCCCAGGAGGATTTATTGGCAGGCAAGCTGGATTGGCAAGAAATGACTCCAGCAGAACACGTAGAGCGAACAGAGCAAGCAGTTGACGAACTGGAGTTATACGGGGTTTGCACTCCGTTTGAGAAGGAATTCTTTCGTAAAGATGGCAGCCGTGTGTTTGTAGTCATCGCCGCTGCTTTATTTGAAGACTCACCAGAACAGGGATTTGCTTGTGCGATCGACATCACTGATCGCAAACAAGCAGAAACTGAACGCGATCGCCTGCTGCAATTAGAACAAAAAGCACGGGCTGAAGCCGAAGCCGCCAACCGAATCAAGGACGATTTTCTAGCAATTGTCTCTCACGAACTGCGTTCTCCACTCAATCCAATTCTAGGTTGGTCGAAACTCCTTCTTACCCGCAAGTTGGATGCAGCAAAAACCACTCAAGCGCTAGAAACTATTGAGCGTAATGCTAAATTACAAACACGCTTGATTGATGATTTACTAGATGTTTCCCGTATTTTGCGCGGTAAGCTGAGTTTAAACGTCTGTGCAGTGGATTTAGTTTCCACAATTGAGGCAGCATTAGAAACCGTGCGTCTGTTTGCTGAAGCCAAATCAATTCAAATTCAGACACAGTTTGCTCCCGGTATAGGCAAAGTCGAAGGCGATCCGAATCGCTTGCAGCAAGTGGTTTGGAATTTACTCTCAAATGCAATTAAGTTTACCCCCAATGGTGGGCAAGTAGAGGTACGGTTGGGGACAAGAGATTGGGGACTAGGAACAGAGGGGCAGAGGAGCAATCCCCAATCCCCGATCGCTAACTATGCTCAAATTACTGTTAGCGATACTGGCAAAGGAATTAGCCCTGATTTTCTACCCTATGTATTTGAACGTTTTCGGCAAGCAGATGAGGCAACGACAAGAAAATTTGGTGGACTAGGATTAGGACTAGCAATAGTTCGTCATATTGTCGAACTCCACGGTGGCTCGATCCAAGTCACAAGCCCAGGAGAAGGCTTAGGAGCAACCTTTACAGTAACATTACCCTTGATGAGTACTGTCTCTCAAGCCAGTGAAGAAACCTATTCGCCCGACAGTTTAATCAATCTGCAAGGCTTGCGGATAGTGGTTGTAGATGATGATGTTGATACTCTGAATTTATTAATATTAATTCTTGAGCAGTATGGTGTTGAAGTTCATGGAGTGGCTTCAGCCAGGGAAGCACTTTTAGCGATCGCCAAATTCCAACCAGATTTACTCTTAAGTGATATTGCTATGCCTGAAATAGATGGCTATACATTGATTCGACAAGTTAGAGCTTTGGAAGCAACCTCACCCAGAAAGTTACCAGCGATCGCTCTTACAGCCTTTGCCGGAGAAGCTAACCATCAAAAAGTCATCTCAGCAGGCTTTCACAGGCATCTCACCAAACCTGTAGATCCATCTGAACTAGCGGTGGCAATTGCCGCTCTCACCAGACGCAACAGTAATGATTAATTTGTAACTAGCTAAGGTGGGATTACATCAAAACGGATGAAAAAACTAGGGCTTGGCATCTTCTGCAAAATATACATATATCTTAATATTTTTGAAGAGATAGAGTTCAGCAATTCCAAAGTATGGCAGGACATAGTAAATGGGCAAATATTAAACGCCAAAAGGCTGTAGTGGATGCCAAAAAAGGTAAGACATTCACTCAACTGTCGCGTGCGATTATCGTTGCTGCCAGAAGCGGCGTTCCAGATCCAGCAGGTAATTTTCAACTACGCACGGCGATAGAAAAAGCCAAAGCAGCTGGCATACCCAATGACAATATAGAAAGAGCGATCGCTAAAGGAGCAGGTACTTTTGAAGGTGATGGTTCTCAACTAGAAGCGATTCGCTACGAAGGTTATGGCCCTGGAGGAGTTGCTATTTTAATAGAAGCTCTGACAGATAACCGCAATCGTACCGCCGCTGACTTACGTGCTGCCTTTAGTAAAAATGGCGGAAATCTCGGTGAAACCGGATGTGTAAGCTGGATGTTCAATCAAAAAGGCGTTTGTACCGTTGAGGGAGTAGAAGACGAAGAACAGCTTTTAGAAGCAGCCCTAGAGGGTGGTGCTGAGTCTTATGAAATGACAGAAGATAAAACAGCAGAAGTGTTCGCTGAGGTGACAAATTTAGAAAACCTCAACCAAAGCTTGAAAGAAAAAGGTTTTCAGGTGGCTGATGCCGAGCTGCGTTGGATTCCCAGTAATAACGTAGAAGTCTCCGATCCAGATCAGGCGCGATCGCTTCTCAAATTAATTGATACTCTAGACAGTTTGGATGATGTGCAAAATGTCACGGCTAATTTTGAAATGCCAGAACAGCTAATGAGTGTGAGTATGAGTTGATACTGTTTTTAGAATAAATATAACTTTTAACAGAGCGATCGCATTTCTTCAACCCTTGCTAAGGCAAAGCCCATTTTTCTAATTGAAGTCCAGAAATACGGCTATAGTGCCGAGTATTATTTGTTACTAAAATATAATTTCCTGCTAGTATAACACTAGCAATTAGTAAATCAAAATCAGCTATAGGTTGCCCTGTTCTGCGGAGTTCTGCCTTTAATTGGCCAAATAATTTGAGAGAGATATTGTCTAAAGGAATAATAGATATGTTTTTAATAAATTCTTCTACACGAGCTAAATTTTCTTCGACTCGATTGGAATTATATGCACCATAATATAGTTCAGCAACTGTGATGACACAGATGCCTACTTGATGCCATCCTACTGCTAAAAGTCTATCCTTCACTAACTGACGACCATTTAGCCAATAGATGCAGGTGTCAGTATCGAGTAAATAGCTCACAGACTATGTTCCCTATTGTCGATAGTACGGCTGGCATATATATCATCAATGATTTCTTCTGTGGTACGTGTGTCTTCCCAAGTTCCAAAGGTTTCTAAAAAAGCTTGTGGTGGATTGTTCGACTCTACACTTTGTGACTTCTCTGCTTCTTGTTTGAGAACTTTATGAACGATTTTGGTAATTAAGGCTTCCAAGTCTGCTACTGTAAGACTACTTATTGGTTGATCTGATGTTGGTTGAGTATTTTCCATAAAAAATATCTTTGTTTGCAAACCTAATATTCTCATATCTTAAATATCAAGTAGAGCGATCGTGCTCCATTTTTTCAAAAATTAAATTTGTGATGCTGCTACAAGCTATTGTTGCATATGTATCTAGATTTTGTTTTTAAAGATGGGGATGCTTACGACCTAAATTACGAGGATTATCATTAGGATTATTAACATGACTACTAATAGAAAACCGAGACATCCTGGTGCTTTGATTAAACGTCAGTATTTAGAACCTTTAAATCTGACTGTTACTGAACTGGCTACTATTTTGGGTGTGTCTCGAAAAACGGTATCTGAAATTGTAAATGAGCAATTTTATATATTAAATTATCTGGTTGAAATTAAGGTTATTTGGTGTTGGTTTTCGGCGCAAAATCAATTCATTGTGCTGTAAATATGTAAGCTAATATTTACGAGTTAAAAAAATCACCAGCTTGTTTCCAGTGTTTATCTTTGACATGGATGCATACAGTTGCTAGAGCAGCTGAAATTACACTAGCATCATCTGTAAAACCAAGACCTGCTATCCAATCAGGAATAGCATCAGCAGGCGATAAAAAATAAGTTAGGGCAGCTGCAATTGTAGCTTTAGCATAAGCAGGTGTTTGCGGATCAATCATGCAAAAATACATAGCTACTACATCTCTTATAAAAGGTACAAGACCTATAAAATGTTTAACTTGTTTGAGGAAGTTATCCATATAAATTTATCAAAAAGTTTTTTGACATAACGCTCCATATATATATCTTTTGTAATTTATATATTTTTTTACAAAATACAAAATAAATCTTATACTAACATCGGGAAAAATACGCATAAAAAGCAATTATATTAGCTTTTTATGTGTTTATTCACAGTTATGAGCTTGTCGTTGAGATTTTGTATCTGAAAAATCCGATGTTTAATGCACTAACTCGATCGCCCGCTTCGTTAAAGCCTCCACGTGAAGGTATCACGCTTACAATTACTCTGCTACAAATTTAGCCAACACCCTAGAAGGGTGCGGCTACACGAACAAAGCCCACCTGCGTGGGCTTCAAAAGTAAGCTATGCGACGTTAAATTTTGCTTGTCTACCTTTGGCTAGAAGAATTAAGTTATTTGGGCATGAACTTTGGGAAATATATAATTAAGCAAATTTAAATATTTCTAAAATCAAGGAAGATGCAAAGAAATTTTACGCAATTATATTTGCATTGTGTTTGGGGAACTTGGAATAGATTACCGTTAGTCACATCAGATATTCAAAATATTATTTATAATGCTATTGCTAAACAATGCCGAGAATTAGGATGCACATTAATAGCTATTGGTGGTATTGAAAATCACGTACATCTTTTAACCAATTTTCCACCGACTTTAACTATATCTGAATTGATAGGAAAAGCTAAAGGCAGTTCTTCCCACCTAATTACTCATGAAATTAAACCTGATAGCTTTTTTAAATGGCAAGGTGGTTATGGTGCATTCACCGTTAGTCATCAAAATATCGACCAAGTAGCAAATTATATTAGAAATCAAGCCCAACATCATAGCCAAAAAACTCTAATATCCGATTGGGAAACGTAACACAAAAAGCCCGTGCAGACGGGCTTTGTTCGTATAGCCTCACCCTTGTAGGGTGTAGGCGCTCCTAATTTGATTGATATATGGAAAAATGCATTAATTCATCTAATGCACCAACTCGATCGCCCGCTTCGTCATCGCCTCCGCAGTCAATCCATTAAACGCCATCAACTCACCAGCACTTGCTGTTGTCTCCCCACGCCTCCACGCAAAAGTATCACGCTTACAAGTACTGCGCAACATAATTGGTTCCAGCATTGCTGCCGCACCACCAGTCACACCAATTAATGCATCGCCATCAAACAATTCAGCGAATTTTTCATCATCTATAAAACCATCATCAGGTTCAGCACAGGTATCCCAAGCTGTATCATCAGGGCGATATAAACGCCGAGGATTAATAACAGAAACTATCTTCACCCCAATACCTTCTGTTTCCAAAAAAGCAGCGGCTTCAAATACAGGCATTAATGTCATGTCGCCAATTACGGCAAACACAACTTTTTTATCGCCGGGAACTTCTTGCAACACAACCCCACCATCGCGCAATCCTTGACGAGTCATATTAAAATTAGTGCGAATTGGCAGTGGTGATTTACTGGCAGTAATGACAATTCCTTTATTCTTTGTTGTCAGCGCCCAGTCGTAACAGATTTGAATGCTGTTAGCATCGGGTGGGAACAATGGAAACACATTGCCATTGCGCATCATAGCAGCAAAATAAGCTTCAATTTCCGGACGTTGGTGTGTCCAACCGTTGCGCCCTTGCTCTAGCGCACCTGCGGTGAATAAAGTAATTGTTGAAGGAGTAGGGCGGCGCAATTCTGCCATTGCTTGGGTAACTGTTTGCCAAATTGGTAAACCGTTAATGGCAAAAGATTCATAAGAACACCACAAACTTCTCGCACCCATCAACGCCAAGCCAACCGCTAACCCCGCACAAGCATCTTCACTCAGGGGTTCGTAAACTTGTCCGCCTGGTTCTTGGTTGTATAACTCATCGCTCGTAGGGTGGATGATTTTGAGTGCTTGGTTAATGTTGGCAATCCCCGATGCTTCATTACCGTCGGCGTTAGTGACGAGGAAGTTTCTGTCTATTTGTCCAACTTTTGCCACCAAACGTCCCATTGCTGTGGTAGCAACTTTTGGCTCGCCACCAACGTGATATTCTTCTAAGGGCAATTCGCCTAATTCTGGTAAAGGTAATTCAAATTCTGTGACAACTGTCTTCGCTGCCGAGCCGCCCCCTGCACGTTCACAGTTTGTTCTTACCAGTTGCCAAGCTTCATGGGGTAAAGCGCGTTCTTTTAGCGCATTTACAATGTGGGGTGCATCAAGGGTATCTTTGGGATAAAGGTTGTGAGATTTTGCTCCTCTAGCGTGAACGCCTGCACCCTTGAGTTGTTTGATGATGAATACGGTTAGTTTACCACTCAAAGCCGATCGCGCTGCTTCATCTACACCCATTAATACTGCTTTGGTAAAAGCTAGCCGTTGCTCAAAGGAAAAGGCGGTACTGTCAACGTAATTGCCTGGTTGGTTTTTGTCATCAAAATCTTTTGCATCTACTAGCACGACTTCTTCAAAACCATTGCCGTGCCAGTATGCCATCATTTCTTCATTGGTTTTGATGGAAACCATGCTGTGGTGTTCTTGGCTATAACCGTTCCACACCAGCACTGGTAAAAAGTTGGTAACACCAGGATAGGCGGTGTGGAAGTGCGCCATTGAACTCATGATGTAGGGTTCACCCAATCCGCCGTCACCAAGGGTAAAAGGAAATAGCTTGTCTTTGTGCAACAGTGCAGCTGCCATAGCAAAGTGCTGTCCTTGTCCCAAAGGCCCTGCTGGTGCGAGAATACCGGGAATATAACCGGAGAGGTGTCCTAACAGCCCATGCTTCTCCCGAAAGCGATCGCGCAATTGTTGCACTGTGTATATGCCCATCTCCTCTAAGGAACGATCCAAGAACATGGCACTGTAAAAGCCAGGAGCGTGGTGTCCCACTTCGGTGATGATATTTTTGTAACCGAGCATAACTAGTGCTGCATAAGCTTCCGCTTGACTGGCAAAACCGCCAGGATGTCCAGAAGCTTTACTACCAGTAATTTGCAGTGTCAAATAACGTAAAGCATCCGCAGCCAGCAAAGTTTGGTACACTGCCCCTGCATCTTTTGGATTGGCGATCGCTACTTTACCTAATTCGATGGCAGGTGTTGCACCATAAATTTCAAATTCCGGTAACGCTTCACCAAAATATTGAATTCCTTCCCAAAAGTTGGGAAGTGCTGAAGTTGCCTTTGGGGAAATTGCTGTCATGCTGAATACCTTACCTATGAGGAGACACTAGAAAAGCTCATCCAATTTAAGGAAAATTTTACAACTTTCAGGTTGTAACAATTAATTGCTATTTCACAAGGTAAGGATAATTAGCTTAAATGGCAACTTAATTAAAATTAACTATTTAAATTGCTTATCAATGGCAAAACATTAGATTTGCACCAAAATTAAGGCTGACTAATTTAGCCTCGATCAAAATTCACAGCGATGCCAACCTGTAGTAACCATAATCTTGTGTGAACCTGAACAAGAGTACTAAAAAAGTCAGCCATTCAAGCAAGCCAATCAGAGGAAAGGAAGTTAATTCTAGTTGAGTTAATTTAGTACGCTAAAATCCTATCTGCTATTAGTGTCAATCTGTCCCTCAATATCAGATTGATATTATTCAACTCTCCTTAACAGATGTAAATACCTCTTTGATACTACTGCCCTTGTAAACCGTACTTGACGATGAGTAGACAATTTCTATCATCTGCACTACGCTCGTAAACAACTTGATCGGCCAAGCGACGGAGAAGAAACCATCCATATCCTCCTACTTGCAAAGTACCTGGTTCAGGTTCAGCGATCGCATCGGGATTAAAAGGTTTTCCATGATCCCAGATTCTGATTTCGAGTCGATCAATCCACAAAGAAACATCTATGTCAATGGTTGTGTCTGGTGGTAAAGATTGATGTGCATGACGAACGGCGTTGGTAAAACCTTCTGCTAATGCTAAATTGAGACGATATAGTTGATTTTCTGACCACCCACGCTTAGACAAATGTTGTAAGCAAAATTGCTCAAACCATTGTTGTACCTGGTTTAGAAGCTTAAGTTCGCTTTTCACCGTCAGATGGTCTTGCTGCATGATGCTAAGCATTGACCTTGACTTGAATAGATGAAAAATATTTCCCGGTATTTCCTACGATCTACAGTCTTTAGACTTTGGAATGGCATTTCAATCCAAAATTTCAAATCATTGACAGCTCAACCTGGATTATTAAAATAGACGCCTGTAGGTTTTTCTCAAAAGCACTTTTGCACTTGCTGAGAAACTCACAGGCGTCAAAGTCATATTATGATGACTTACTTAGAACAGACCCAAAGTAAGGGACTTATCTAATGGGAAGGTAGCGCCAATACCCAGCCAGATTGTGACTAGAGTACCAAACAAAAAGATTGCTGTTGCTACTGGACGGCGGAAGGGGTTTTGAAACTTATTGACGTTTTCGATGAAGGGAACAAGAATCAGCCCCAGGGGTACAGACGCCATTAATAACACCCCTAAAAGTTTGTTAGGAACTGAGCGCAAAATTTGAAATACAGGATACAAGTACCACTCTGGTAAAATTTCCAAGGGTGTGGCGAAAGGATTTGCCGGTTCTCCGACCATAGCCGGATCTAGCACTGATAGAGCCACAATACAAGCGAAGCTTCCCATGATTACAACCGGGAAGACATACAATAGGTCATTAGGCCAGGCTGGTTCACCATAATAGTTGTGACCCATGCCCTTTGCCAGTTTAGCTCTTAATTTAGGATCGCTGAGGTCTGGTTTTTTTAGTGTTGCCATTTCTAAATGTGCTCTCCTGCTTATGTCTAATTAAAGCATCTGTGAAAGCCATCAGCTATCAGGCATTAGCTTTCAGCTTAAGATACAATAGTTCGTTTTTTTGTCTTTTATGTGTCAATAACGATTGTTATTTTTCCTTCAGTTTAAAACAAACTACCGAATCTTGGAACTGAAAACCTCTGCCTGTTGCCAAAAGCTTTTTGATTACAATGGGCCAGAAATACCTTGTTTGCGGATCATCAAGAAGTGCAGCAGCATGAAGACGGCAATTAGCCAGGGCAGCACAAAGGTGTGAGCGCTGTAATAACGAGTCAATGTCGCTTGTCCAACGCTGGAACCGCCGCGCAACAGGTCAGAAATCAAAACACCGACCACAGGAATCGCTTCTGGTACACCGCTCACGATTTTGACAGCCCAGTAGCCAACTTGATCCCAAGGCAGAGAGTAGCCAGTCACGCCAAAAGAAACAGTAATCACAGCTAGGATGACACCACTAACCCAAGTCAACTCACGAGGCTTTTTGAAGCCACCAGTGAGATATACCCGGAATACGTGCAGAATCATCATTAGCACCATCATACTGGCAGACCAGCGGTGGATGGAGCGAATCAGCCAACCGAAGTTCACGTCATTCATGATGTACTGTACAGAAGCATAAGCTTCTGTAACGGTTGGCTTGTAGTAAAATGTCATCGCAAATCCAGTCGCAAACTGGATTAAAAAGCAAGTCAAAGTAATTCCACCCAAGCAGTAGAAGATGTTGACGTGGGGAGGGACGTACTTGCTGGTTACATCGTCAGCGAGCGCTTGAATCTCTAAGCGCTCCTCAAACCAGTCGTAAACGTTGGCCATACAATCTCAATTTCCTAGAAATCGATTCGCGGTTAATAAATCTCCCAATTTAACCAGGGATTTGGGGATTGGGATTGGTGATTGGGGATTGGCGATCAGGGATTGGGTACTGGGTATTAAGATTTCTTTATTCCTAATCCCTAGTCCCCAGTCCCTAGTCCCTAGTTCCTAGTCCCTAGTCCCCAGTCCCTAAAGTTTTGGGATTTTAGTAAAGCTGGGATATCAGAGTGATAATAGTTTTAATAAACTTAACACTCTGCAAAAATGATATATTATTGCATTCTTCTTGCACCCAAACACAAAAATGTCGGACACAATGAAGATTCTAGCGTTTTCTGAGTGGTATGCGCTGAAATCACTGGTTTGATCCACTTGATTTCAAAATGAACCACTTCTATAAAAAAAGTAACATAGTCGAGAGACAGATTTCATATAAATCAAGGCAACTGCATCGAGATAGGTAATTTGGGTTAAAAGTGGAAGTAAAAATGGGGTTAATGCACAAACGGGTTTTTCGGATTAGCTTGTCAGTTGTTTTAGCGTTTTGGCTCGGATTTTGCAGCTTTTGTCAACCAGCGATGGCTTTGACTGAAGAACAAAAGCTGGTGACGGAAGTATGGCGAATTGTAAATCGCACTTATTTGGATGACACCTTTAACCATCAAAATTGGGCAGCGGTGCGACAAAAGGTTCTTTCTGCGGCTCTGACAGATCAAAAAGCAGCATACGCAGCAATCGGAAAGATGCTCAAGAGCCTCAACGATCCTTTTACCCGTTTTTTAGATCCGGAGCAGTACCGCAGTTTACAGGTAAATACCTCTGGGGAACTGACAGGGGTGGGGTTGCAAATTGCTTTAGATCAACAGACAGGAAAGCTGGAAGTAGTTACTCCGATTAGCGGTTCCCCAGCAGAAAAAGCAGGAATTCGACCGCGCGATCGCATTGTTAAAATTGAGGGTGTTTCGACGGAAAATCTCACCCTAGACGAAGCCGCAACCAGAATGCGCGGGCCGATTGGCAGTTTAGTCACACTGCTGATTGAACGAGACGGAGAAGGACAAAAAGAATTTAGAGTCCCACGCGATCGCATTAGTCTTAATCCTGTAGTCGCAGAGTTACGTACTAGCCCCCAAGGAGTACCTCTTGGCTACATTCGCCTCACTCAATTTAATGCCAACGCCCCGATGGAGTTAGCACACGCCATTAATAATTTAGAAAAAAAAGGTGCTGCTGCCTACATTTTAGATTTGCGAAATAATCCCGGCGGGCTATTACAAGCAGGAATTGAAGTTGCCCGCCTGTGGTTAAACTCTGGCACCATAGTCTATACAGTTAATCGCCAAGGTATTCAAGGCAGTTTTGAATCCTTTGGCCCGGCATTGACAGACGATCCGTTAGTTGTTTTAGTCAATCAAGGAACTGCTAGTGCTAGTGAAATTCTCGCAGGCGCACTGCAAGATAACGGTCGTGCCACACTGGTTGGAGAAACTACCTTTGGTAAAGGCTTAATTCAGTCACTGTTTGAATTGTCCGATGGTTCTGGTTTAGCAGTGACAATTGCCAAGTATGAAACTCCCAATCACAAAGATATTAATAAATTGGGCATTAAGCCAGACCAAATTGTTGCTTCCGAACCGATTACCCGTGAACAAATTGGTACAGAATTAGATCACCAATTTCAAACAGCTTTGGAATTGCTAGCGAAAAACTCAGTCGTTGCAGCAAAAGCAGCGTGATTAGGAGTTAGGGGCTAGGGGCTAGAGGCTAGAGGCTAGAGGCTAGGGGCTAGGGGCTAGAATATTTAATTGTGAATAAATCTAAATTCCTCTAATTCCTAATCTCCAATTCCTAGTCCCTAATCCCTAATCCCTAGTCCCTAGTCCCTAGTCCCTAGTCCCTAGCCCCTAGTCCCTAATCCCTAATCCCTAGTCCCTTAGATGATTGCTTGCACTTGCAGCAAAACTTCTAAATCTAAGTTAGCTAAACGCTCATAGGCATTATCTATTACACGTTTACCGCGAAGATAACCAGTATTTGCACCAGGACAAATATAGTGCAGTGTTTCTGGCGAGAAGTTTTCTAATAAAGCTTTTATACTTTTAATTTGCCGAGTCCAGTGAAAAGTTTTTGCTGTTCGTAATGGCACTGGTTCACCTTGCTGGTTGGGAACTAAATGACGTCCCGAAAAAAGTACACCCCCACATTCTTGGTAGTAAAGACAAGATGAGCCGGGAGAATGTCCGGGAGTCCAAATGATTTGGGTGGCTGAATTTAAGGTAAATTCCTGATGAAAGGTAGTTAAGGCTAATTCAGGTAATAGATAAGCTTCTTGTTCTTGAATCAAAATATTGCAGTTAAAGTTTTTCTGAAATTCCGCCGCCTTACCAATAGCACCTCTATGAGTGAGAAATAACCAGCTTACACCACCATGTGATCGCATAAAATCCTGATTTGTTTGGTCAAATGCCGGACAATCAACCAGAATATTGCCTTCATTTCTTACAATAAAATAAGCGGTTCCCCCTAACGTGTCCCGATTTGGTGGAAATGCGAAAATAGTATCTAGCGCGAAGTCCGAGCGGAGGTTTCCTCCGATCGGAACTTCGTAAGAGAGGACTTCTCGTGGTGGCTTAACAATCTGACTTGATTCTTGAGGCAAGGGACACATGAGAACTACTACTAATTGGAGATTTGCGGGTGTTCCGGTTTCAGTATAAAACTTCTGGCGCTCAGATGGGGGAATGGTGTTTGGCTTGTGACAATAGCTGTGGCGCATTTGACTACAAGCGAGACTCACGTTTGAAATTACATTAAAACAACATGGCTGTTTGGTTTCTTCTTTTATTGGGACTAATTACCTATTTAATGGTGCAACGCAGTGTCGCTCAAATCACTCGGACACCAGTTTGGCTATTGTGGTTGATATTGATGACACCAGCACTGTTGTGGACAGGATGGACAGTGATCTACGGTACGAATCAACCTCTGCCGCGATCGCTAATGATTTTGCCATTAATTATCTGCCCTTTGTTATACTGGGTACTGTTTCAGTGGGGGCGGCAACTGCCAAGTGACAAACAGACTGAACCCCAAACGCCGCAATCAGAATCGGCTGCAAATACTACCCCAGAACCATCACCTGTGCGTCCCCTTGAACAAAACGAAGAAACCCAGCTACGCAACTGTTTTCCCTGGTCGGTATACTACATTCAAAATATTGAGTATAGACCTCAAGCTGTCATTTGTCGGGGTCAGTTAAGAACTAAGCCAACACAAGCTTATCAACAAATCAAAGAGAATATAGAAGCACAATTTGGCGATCGCTTCCTAGTGATCTTTCAAGAAGGTTTGAATGGGAAACCCTTCTTTGTGCTTGTTCCCAATACGCAAGCAGCCAAAGGTAATGCAAGCTCAACCGAACAGCTAACGCGCCCAGGACTAGCGCTACTACTATTAGCAATAACTATAGTGACTACTACCTTAGTAGGGGCGAGAATAGCTGGTGTTTTGCCTACAGCCCTCCAATCCGATCCAGCTATGTTCTTGAAAGGATTACCCTACGCCTTAGCTTTGATATTTATTTTAGGAATCCATGAACTTGGTCACTATCTCACAGCTAGATATTATAAAATTCGCTCCACCCTACCTTATTTCATTCCCATCCCATTTTTCTTAGGAACTTTTGGCGCATTTATTCAGATGCGCAGCCCTGTACCTCACCGCAAAGCTTTATTTGATGTCAGTATAGCCGGGCCTGTCGCAGGTTTTGTAGCCACCCTGCCATTATTAATATGGGGTTTGGCTAATTCTGAAGTGGTTCCTTTACCAAGTGAAAGAACAGGATTTTTGAATCCAGACGCTCTCAATCCCAGATATTCTATCTTATTAGCGCTGTTCTCGAAATTAGCGCTGGGAAGTCAGTTAACATCGCAATCAGCTATCGATCTACATCCAGTTGCAGTAGCTGCTTGTTTAGGGCTGATTGTAACTGCTTTAAATTTGATGCCTGTAGGACAACTTGATGGGGGACACATCATCCATGCAATGTTTGGGCAACGAAGTGCAGTAGTAATCGGTCAAATTTCCCGCTTGTTGCTATTGCTGCTTTCTTTAATACAGCCAGGATTTTTCTTGTGGGCAATTGTCTTATTATTTATACCTTTGATGGACGAACCAGCACTCAATGATGTCACAGAGTTAGATAACAAACGCGATATCGGGGGATTACTAGCTATGGCTTTGTTAGTTCTGATTGTCCTACCAGTACCGCAGGCGATCGCAAATTTGTTGCAAATTTAATTTCAGCTAGACTAGAAATCGTAAAGGTGATGCTAGTTAAGGCAAAGTTAAAATACAGATGTCGCAACTAATCCGCGCCCACGTATTCATTTCGGGAAGAGTGCAAGGCGTAGGCTATCGCTTTGCCACTGTCGATACAGCTAGCCAGCTAGGATTGAGTGGTTGGGTACGAAATCTCCCCGATGGCAGGGTAGAAGCAGTGTTTGAAGGAGCACAGGAAGTTGTTGAGGAGATGATTCGTTGGTGTCACCAAGGCCCACCCGCAGCTATAGTCAAGGATATAGTGGTGGAGTACACAGAACCAGAAGGGTTGCGTAGATTTGATGTGAGACGTTAATTTTTGTAGATTCGTTAATTACAGCGCTTTTCAAATGATTAACCGGAAATCGTAGGGTGGGCATTGCGTCACAGCCCATGTGGTAAACATTTTAGATATTGGTGAGCAATGCCACCTTAAAGAAAACCGTTGTGCGATCGCTCCTTATAAACCACAGCAGTCCTATTACTTGACCTTTCACTTTGCCAGCTAATAATTAGTTAATCTTCCCAATTCTGAGTCAATAATTGTGCATTTATTCAGAAATAATCCCCCTGTATTTTGTATATAAATATGTTCCTTCATAAGTGAGAGCAGTACAGAAATCTCACACTACGTTTTATTGATCGGTCAATCAGGGGGATTGAAAGTGATCAAGATTTTAATAGATGCTGACCTCATACTAGAAATTTTGATAAATCGCAACGCTTTTGGCGAAGATGGGAGCAAATTAATAGATATAGTACATCCATCTCTTCAGATGTATATAACAGATATTGGATGGCAAAAAATATATACCTATACCAAATGTTTACAAAATCACAAAATTGCAGAAATAGTAATTAATTGGTTACAAGATAAAATCAGAATTTGTACTGTTGAAAAAATAGTTCTGCAGCAAGCACGTTCCTCACCACTCAAGGATTTTGAATCTGCTGTAGAACTAGTTTGTGTTAATTGTGAAGAACTAGATGCAATTGTCACCCATAACCTGAATAATTTTGCTGAAGCTCCAAACAAATATTGGATTTGGTCACTAGCAGAATTGTGGGTGCGTGTAAATTTAGAACTTCAGCTAAAAGCAACTAATTATAGCTAATACCAAATCCGGTTACATTATCCTCTTTATGCTTTAGTCTGAGTAGGCGGACTTTCCAGTCGCCAAGTAAAAGAGTGGTTGAGAAGGCGGATTTAGTATAATTTGTCAAGAACTTTTGAGGTGTAATTCCGTAATTTTGTAGTTTAATTGTTACTTTATGAAAAACAATATCTCCGACTTTTCAAATAAGTCGGGAATCTGTATCTTTAAATTTTCACAAATCAAATCGGATTGCTACATACATTACTAGTACACACTCACATCTAAAACGTAGTTTAAAATACCATTTCCACTAGTTTGCTGAATAACATTAGTGCTAGGGCCGCTAAATTCAATACTGATACCAGATGATTCAGGAACGTAACGCCCTAAAATTTCCACTTTGTGTTCTCCGACTGATAGCAATGGTGATAAATTCACTTCCACTTTATTACTATTAAGCCGTTTCACAACTTTACCATTAAGGATAATTTCACCCTTCAATTGAGTACCTGAAGTATTAATCCTCAAAATATGGGGTTGACTAAGATTATTGGCACTCAGATTGAGTGAACTTTGTTGGTATCCAGAGGAATAGCTGGATTGTTCGCTAAAGCTACTGAAGCCTTTCATATCATTATCGGTATCTATATTAATAGAATAACTTTGGCTACTGATAAAATTCTGAGCTATTGCCGCAGAAACTATTGCGATCAAAGCTAAACAGAAGGCAAGAAATAATAGTTTTTTCATGGTTCTATGGAGATAGCAATGGGTATAAAAATCGTTATCTGCTGAATACTTATAGCAAATTTGTTTTTGTCTGGTAATTACAAGCTTTTCAAACAAATCGGATTTCTAGAAACGAATTTATCCCATTTAAATACAATCTATCGTAAACAATCGAGTTTAAACTTAAGTCAAAATAATAATTTATCCGAAGCTTCTTGATTGGAAAACTTCGGAAGGTAGATATTTGCAATATGCACCCTGTTGAGCAACATTATCGTTGCGGAGCACCAACTTTTTTCAGAAATTCTGGATCTTGACCGGGGTTGTATACTTGTACTGGAACGTGGACTTTTACGCCAACATCTCCCTTACCTGGAGTTGTACTGGTAGCACCTTCACCAACAACTGCATTACTGTTTCGGTTTTGTATCGCAGAATTAGGGCCAACATTAATTTGAGTTGATCTGTTGGTAACATTTGTACCAGGTTTGCAATCTTCTCCAAACTCTTGACTTACATTATTGGTTTGCTGACCAGGATTCTTATTACCGCTAACATCTACCTGTACAGCCACATCGATCGCAGAACAACCTAGTGCCAGTGCAGAAGGAGTGAAAGAGGGAACAAACAAAGGTGATACAGCTGTCAGCGAGAATAAGCTAAGGGAGATAAATTTGAAATTCATAATTGTATCCTCTTGAACTAATTACATGAAGTTGTAGTTGTAGAACTATAAGTGCGACTGGTTGCACTACCGGAGTTTTTAACGCTTTGTTGAGTCAAAGTTCTGCCGCGACAATAACCCCGCGTTGTTTGAGGAATTTTCACAGTTGGGACACGGTAAGTACGATTTTTTGGAATCCATACCCCAGAATTAGGCCAGCGAAAGGGAGAGATACTTGTTGTCGAACTGGGAGTTTTTCTAATCGTAATACCGTTGTCTCCGTCAATTCTTACTCTGGTATTGCCATTTTGGATATCAATGTCGCCTGCTGTGGCTATTCCGGCAGGTAATGCCATCAGCGCAGAGAGTAACAGTATCGAAATTGAACGTTTAGCAGGCATGGTTCAATACCTCACATATAGGAAAAACCGATTTTGTTGCTTGTTCAGGAATCGGCGAACCTTGGTTACAACTCTTTTACTAACTTTCTGCAAACTGTTACTAGAGTTGGTATTGCTTGCATTGGGCAACGCCTTTAGTTTGAAAAAGAATTGAATTTTTGATTAGGGATGCGCTCATTAGCATCATCCCAATTTCAAATACTTAGCTTTTAGTAGTTGTGACAGTCAGCGATATTAACAGTCTGCTGACGAGATGCTAACTCTGCATTGTTAACAACAGCGCTATGAAAAGCAGCTTCACCTTTTTGGTTGACTCTCTGAGCGGAGAATTGTCCGTCAGAACCACTGTAGCAATAGCGTCCATTTTTATGCTTGATTAGTTGTTGGTCGTTCTTCAACTCAGCATTGTTAACAACGGTACTACCACCAAATGCTTTACCGTCTTGATCAACTTCTTGGACGTTGAATTGTTGTGCCATTGCTGCACCAGGAGCAACCATCAAACCAGCAGCCAATAAACCGAATGCAAAAGACTTCTTCAACATAATATTTAGACCTCTTTAAATTAGTTGTGCGTGTATTGTGTGTTGTGTGTTGTTGTTTTTGGAATTGGCGTTATTTACAACGCCGGATTTTGAGTTGGGGATGCGCTCATTAGCATCATCCCGATTTCAAATAGTTAACTTTAGTAACGGCAGCTAGCAATATCAACAGTCTGCTGGCGATTTCTTAACTCTGCATTGTTGACAACAGTGCTATCAAAAGCAGCTTCACCTGTTTGATTCACTCTTTGAGCAGAGAATTGTCCACCAGAACCGCTGTAGCAATAACGTCCATCTTTGAGTTTGATTAGTTGTTGGTTGTTCTTCAACTCAGCATTGTTGATTACTTGGCTACCACCAAATGCTTTACCGTCTTGATTAACTTCTTGGACGTTGAATT
>NZ_AJLN01000147.1 GCF_000317285.1 Chlorogloeopsis fritschii PCC 6912
TGTGTTGTTAGTCAGAGGGTGGAACCTTTTACTCCTTCAACAGGTATTGTATTTTTCAACCGTTAGGAGCTTTGTTTAGGTGCGTCTCTGTTGTTCGTTAATGAGAGCTACAAACTCAAATCTAATCATTCCGGATTGAACTGAAAATTTTTTGGAAGATGATTTTTTGTGCTCGATCTACTGTCGGATGAACCCTCCTACTTCTGTATTGAAGTAGTGGGGAGACTCACACACAATAGTTTTAACCAAAGAACTTAGGTGTCGTCAAGTGCTTGGTTAAAATCTTTGGGCGCTAGATTTTTTTGATGCTAGGATCTACCACTATAAAGTGAAGCAAAAGTGCTGTAACTGTGAAACAGAAGGCAAGACCAAGGATAGCTTTTCTGCGTGAGAAGGCAGGGTTAACCCAGTTGGAGTTGTCGCGTCTTGTAGGCGTGACAGAAAGCACTATCCAAAATTGGGAGAGTGGCAGAACAGGAACAGAACAAATAGAGCGAATTATTAAGTTTTGCAAAGCTTTGAATTGCCAAGTAGAAGATTTGATTGATTCTGTGGACGAATCACCACAACAGGCAGCCGCAAATCCTGGTTCCCTACAAGACATACATAATCTGTTAGGTACTGACGAGCCTTCATCGACTACTAATCCTGACTCAGAAGATTCTCAAAAGCGGCAAGTTAGTCATTAGTCATTGGTTAGTTAGTAGGGGAGCCAGTGCGTTGCGGAGCCAGTGCGGTGGACGGGTTCCCCGGCATAAAGGAGCCAGCGCGTTGCGCGGGTTCCCCGCGTTGTAGCGACTGGCGTCAAGTGGCGTCAACTGGCGTCGGGTTTCCCGCGTTGTAGCAACTGGCGTGCGGGTTTTGTTGATGATCTTTGGGTTAAAATCGACAATTTATCTTTTAAACCCGCCCGTACAGTAGTTAGTGGTTTACTATTCCCCTTGTTTCCCCCTCCCCGTGTCCATTTGTCCCCTTGATTTGCTGCCACAGAGTATCTATAGTTACAAATTGATAACCTCGTTGCAGGAGTAGAGGAATAAGAACTTGTGTGATTTCTGCTACGTCTTCTCCACCACAAATTCCATCGTGCAATACGACAATAGAACCATTTTTTATATCTTTAAGTACTCGTTGTACAACATTAGCTACTCCGGGTCTTACCCAATCTTCTGGTACAACGCTCCACATCACAGTTCGGTAATCCCACTGTTGGAGAAAATTCAAAGTTTTGGGTGTAAATAAACCGTTAGGAGGGCGGACATCACGTACTTGTTGAGGTTGGAGGTTACAGGCTTGATAGATAGCAACTTGGGTTTTCTCTAGGCTTTGCTTTAGCTCGTTGGGAGCGAGCATGGGAAAATTGCGATGATCGTAGCCATGCAGTCCGATCCAGTGCCCGCGATCGCATATGTCTTTTGCTATTTCTGGTGAACGGTTGACACAAGCACCCAACCAAAAGAAATTTGCTGTAATGTTGTAACGGTCTAAAACTTTTAATAGTTGCGGTGTGTATTGGGGATGAGGCCCATCATCAAACGATAAGGCAATAAATTTGGAATTGCGATCGCCTTCCCAAAGACAATTAGGAAAGCTAGGTTTGAGGATGGGGTGCAAAACCGGAAATAGAGGATAAAACTGCATCTGAACTTTATTGCTGCATTCATCTTACTTGTAACAAATTCTGTAACAGTCCCACAGTTATTGCCTTTACCCGCCTAAATTAGAACATATTTAGGGGTAAACCCTGATTTGACGGGTAATGCTGTTCCAAGATACACGTGACTATCAAATACTTTTTCTCTCTCTATTCCTAGTTTTGGGGATAGGTACAAGAGATTGGACGTTACATCCGGAATTTATAGGAGTAACAATTGCCACCTGTTTATCAACCCAATGGATATTCTTGGCGATAAATAAGTGGAGAGAAGCCTTGCAGGAAAAGAGTGGGAGAGTAGGGGAGGCAGCGCTATGGGCGGGTTCCCCTACTTGTGGCGACTGCCGTACAGTGCCTTGGGAGCGCTCTGGAGAGAGAGAGAGTGGGGGAGAGGGAGAATCTATCAAAAACATTTCCTGTGTCTGTTTGTACCCGCGTCCCCGCGTCCTCATTGTCCCCCAGTCCTCTTTCCGTAGTCCTTTGATTACTTCTTTAGGACTTAGCCTACTGTTGCGGGCTGATCATTGGACAACAATGGCTCTTGCAGCAGTAGTGGCGATCGCTAGCAAATTTGTCTTCAAAATCAGCGATAAGCATTTTTTCAATCCTGCTAATTTTGGCATTATTTCCGCCTTAGTAATAACTTCCGATGCCTGGGTTTCCCCTGGGCAATGGGGTGAGGAATGGTGGTATGGGCTGTTATTTGCCGGAACTGGGGGCATGATTCTCAAGCGGATTGGACGCTGGGATACTACAGTGGCTTTTTTGGGTGCATACGCTGGTTTAGAGGCAATCCGCAACCTGTGGTTAGGGTGGACTTGGGATGTTTACTGGCATCGCTTGATGAGTGGCTCTTTACTACTGTTTGCATTGTTCATGGTGACAGATCCGCGCTCAATTCCCAACTCAAGAATTGGACGTGTGATTTGGGCAGTAGCGATCGCCACATTGACTTTTATTTTGCGGAATTACTTCTTTCTTTCCACCGCAGTTTTTTGGGCATTATTTGTCCTGGCTCCATTCACCATCCTACTGGATCTTATTTGGCAAGCACCCCGTTTTGGATGGGAAGGTGGGGAAGGTGGAGGAGTGGGGGAGAGGGAGACAAGGGAAGTAATAAACCACTAACTACTGTACGGGCGGGTTTAAAAGATAAATTATCAGTTTGAACGGCAAGATCATCAACAAAACCCGCACGCCAGTTGCTACAACGCGGGAAACCCGACGCCAGTTGACGCCACTTGACGCCAGTCGCTACCTTCGGAAGTCGCTTCGCGCCTACAAGTCGGCACTAGACGCGAAGCGGCTTCCCGGAGGGTAGCCGCCCAACGCGCTGGCTCCTTT
>NZ_AJLN01000148.1 GCF_000317285.1 Chlorogloeopsis fritschii PCC 6912
CTGGCTCCGCAACGCACTGGCTCCCCTACTAACTAATGACCAATGACTATCATCTTATGAAACCTTTACAATTCCTAATTTCATTACTGCTGATATTTGTAGTTGTTTTTTGCTTTGCACCTACAGCTTGGGCGTTTTGTGGTTTTTATGTCGCCAAAGCTGATACAAAACTATACAACAAAGCTTCGCAGGTAGTAATTGCACGTAGTGGGGATAGCACTGTCCTGACGATGGCAAACGACTACCAAGGCGATGTTAAAGATTTTGCAGTTGTCGTACCTGTACCCACTGTGCTGCAAAAAGAGCAAGTTAGTGTTGCCAACCCCAATATCATTGAGCGTTTAGATACTTTTAGCGCACCACGGCTAGTAGAATATTTCGACTCCGATCCCTGCGCTCCAACTTACCCCGCTGCCGAAGCTCAATTACAAGCCGTACCATCAGCGGCAAGCAACCAGGCAAGAGCTAGAAGAGGCAGTAATAATTTGGGCGTAACTGTCGAAGCACGTTTCAATGTGGGCGAATATGACATTGTGATTTTGAGCGCCAAAGAATCTGGCGGCTTGGAAACTTGGCTTGTTCGCAATGGTTACAAAATTCCCAGAGGAGCGAAACAATTACTGAAGCCTTATATCCGGCAAAATATGAAATTCTTCGTTGCTAAAGTCAACCTAGATAAATTTGAGGAGACTGGCTATCAGTATTTGCGTCCACTGCAAATTTCTTACAAGTCATCTAGATTCATGCTACCGATTCGTTTAGGCATGATAAACTCCACCTCAGAGCAGGATTTGATAGTCTATATTCTCTCACCACAAGGACAAGCAGAACTAACCAACTACCGGACAGTGAAAATTCCTTCCGATGCCAATATTCCTCTATTTGTTAAAAATGAATTTGGCGGATTTTATAAATCTATGTTTAAGACAGCATACATCAGAGAAGACCGGAAGGTTGCTTTTATGGAGTATGCGTGGGATATGAGTAGTTGCGATCCGTGTTCTGCTGATCCTCTCAACCGTGAAGAACTTAAACAAGCAGGTGTATTTTGGCTAGATAGTCCTCCTGATATTTACCAATCAGCGCCTTTTCGCGGTTCAATAATTCCTTCTAGTAATGTCTTCATCACTCGTTTGCACGTCCGCTATACGCGTGACAAATTTCCCGAAGACTTAATGTTTCAACAAACTTCTAACCGCGAAAATTTCCAGGGACGTTATATTTTGCAACATCCTTTTACAGGTGAAGCCAAATGTCAGGCAGGCAGAGAATATAAACGCTCTTTAGCCAAACGTTTTGAACAAGAAGCGCAGACACTTGCCAAATTAACTGACTGGAAGATTCAGGATATTCGTAGAAGAATGAAGTTAGAGGGGCAGGTAAGTACCTCCTCAATAAATTCTTGGTGGCAAATGGTTCTTTCTTGGCTAGGGCTGTAGTTAAGTAGAAAGGTAGCCGTCATCCGAAAGGATACTACCATATAATCAATTGAGAACAGTAGGGGTGACGGTGCTTTTTAACAAGTAAGCGAGGATGCGATCGCACCTGCAATCTGACAATAATTAGATTTTGTGCAAATGAGAATTTCCTCTAGATTTAGTTCAAGAGTTGCGTAGTTTTGGTTATGATGTTCTGACTTCTTATGAAGCTGGACAAGCTAATCAATCTATTAGTGATGAAGACATATTAAATTTTGCTCATAAACAAGATAGAGTTGTCATTACACTAAATAGAGAAGATTTTATTAGTCTTCATCAACAAGGAAAAAAGCATCGTGGTATTCTTATTTATAAAGAAGACCGAGATTATAAAGGGCAGGCTAATAAAATTCACGAATTTATTGTTAATAATACTCAAGTTTTAACAGGCAGATTAATTAGAATAAAAAACAAAACCAAAAAGGAACTTCAATTCAAATTTTTGTTACCCAAGAATACTAAATAGGAGTGCGATCGCCTCACAATATTAACTAACTCGAAGCACTAGTATAAAACCGCAAAGCAAACCGCCAAAACCGAGTAGAAGTAAAAAACAACACCACTGCCAACGCCCCTGCGCCGAACACCCAAGTAATTTCACTTCTACCCAACATTGCTTCTGCTGGTATTGTTGTTAAAAAAGCTACAGGAACTATAAAAGTAAAGAAAAATCTATACGCAGCAGGATAGGCTACCATCGGATATCTTCCAGCTTCCAAAAAACCCCGCAGCACTTCAGTAACGTTGTAGATTTTGACAAACCAAATGCTAGTTGCCCCAAGCATAAACCAAAGACTGTAGAGAATTATTAAGCCAAACAACAAGGGAATAACACTGAGCACATAGTCATCCATTCCTAAACCGAGTCGCCTACCTGCATAACCGATAAGTATGCCGCCAAAGACTAAATCTGGCATCCCCCATGGTGAGAGGGTATGGGTGGAAAGCCAAAATTGGCTGGGAATAGGTTTTAAGAGTACAAAATCGAGAGTACCTTCTTGAACATGGCGAACAATGCGATTTAGGTTGGGGGCAAGAAAAGTTGCTGAAAAGCCTTGCAACAATGTAAAAATTCCTAGAACGAGCAAAGCTGCGTCCCATGTCCAGCCAGCGAAGGTATAGTCTTTACTGTAAAACAAGAATAATCCGAATAAACTGCCTGCTAAATTGCCCAAGCTACTCAATGCTGCTAAGAGGAAGTTGACTCGATACTCCATCTCAGCTGCTACGGCAGTACTCCAAAATAATCTAATTACTCTTAGATATCTTTGCATGGTAAATCAAAAGGCACACAATGGACACAGCAGCTGCAATTCTAGATTAACGCAGTTGATTTACTCTGAACTTTTGCGCCAATTGTTGCTGGCATTGTTACTATACACGATCAGACGTTTTAGTAGTTTATGTAGTTTCTAGGAATTGTATGGCTAGACTTTCGAGCGAATTTCAACGCTTTTTTTTTGAAGAAGAACCACCGTCTCAAGTTAATTTGGCAGACTTTCTGCTGTTGGCAAAGGAGCGAATTTTTGGGTTTTTATTTGTGATTCTGTCTTTGCCTTCAGCTTTACCAGTACCAGCACCCGGTTACTCAGTGCCTTTCGGTATTCTGATTTTTTTACTAGCCATACAGCTAATTGTGGGTTCTAAAACCCCTTGGCTACCACAAAAGATGTTAAACCATCCCATCAAACTAGAAACCGTTCAAAAGGTTTTGAAGGCAGGTATTCCTTGGTTACGAAGAATAGAAGCGATCGCTCGTCCTCGTTTGGCGTATATTTGCACTACTTTACCAGGTAGGGTGACACTCGGTAGTGCGATTTCCTTAATGGCAATTTCGATGATGATTCCCATTCCGGGTACAAACACTCTGCCTGCAATGGGTATTTTTGTGACAGGCTTTGGCTTACTCGAAGATGATGGTGCAATTAGCTTGGGGGGTTTAGTCCTTTGTGTGATGGGAGGTATTCTAACTACTTCGATTCTATTTGCTTTGGCGTGGGGCGGTTCTAGCTTACTTGATGTTATCAAGACTTGGCTAGGTCGTTAAAAGCAGAAGAGAAAATATAGCCCTACACAGTTAGGTTAGAACGTTATTGTAGAGTTGATGCCGCCTTTAAAGAACGTCCTAACGTCTTTGCGTAGGGCTATAATCCAAAATCCAAAATCCAAAATTGGTATGAGGTGCATTATGTCTGAAACTCCTTTACTAGATAAAGTCATAAAAAATGTTCGAGTAGTGCGTCCCAACCAACATACTATTGAAAAAGTCGATATTGGCATTAAAAATGGCAAATTTGCCCAAATCGCACCTCAAATCAGCCCAGATCAAACCAAAGAAGTCTTTGATGCTAAGAATTTACTAGGTTTTCCTGGTGTTGTCGATGCTCATATGCATATTGGTATTTACCAACCTCTAGCACAGGATGCAGTGAGCGAAAGTAAAGCAGCCGCAATGGGAGGTGTTACCACTAGCTTAAATTACATTCGCACAGGTCAGTATTACTTGAATAAAGGTGGTTCCTATCGAGATTTTTTCCCAGAGGTACTGGCTTTATCTAAAAATAACTTTTATGTTGATTACAGCTATCATATTGCACCTATTGCTAGCCAGCATATTGACGAGATGGCTATGCTGTTTGAAGAATATGGTGTCTCCTCGTTCAAAATCTTCATGTTCTATGGTGGTTACGGGCTGCATGGTTTGTCAGAGAAACAAAATTTGTTTTTGATGATTAATAAAGAAGAGCGCTACGACTTTGCACATTTTGAATTCATCATGCGTAGCTTGACTCGCTTGATGGAAGAACACCCAGAAAAGCGAGACAGTATTAGCCTAAGTTTGCATTGTGAAGTTGCGGAAATTCTGAACGCTTACACCAAAATTATTCAGCAAGAAAATACTCTTACTGGCTTACACGCTTACAGCGCAGCCCGCCCGCCTCATTCTGAAGGCTTGGCAATCTGCATTGCTTCTTATTTGGCACACGAAACAAATTGCGCCAACATCAATTTACTACACCTGAGTTCTCGCAAAGCAATGGAAGCAGCTTTAACTATGCAGGTAGCTTTTCCTCACATTAACTTTCGTCGGGAAGTTACCGTTGGGCATTTGCTTTTAGATGTGGATACTCCCAATGGCACCTGGGCAAAGGTTAATCCGCCGATTCGTCCCCGCGCTGATGTAGAATTCTTATGGCAAGCAGTGCTGAATCGTCAGGTTGATTGGATTGTCAGCGATCACGCTTGTTGTTCGGCAGAACAAAAAAGAAGTGCTTTAGAACCGAATAATATTTGGCTAGCAAAATCTGGGTTTGGTGGCACAGAATACTTGCTGTCGGGTGTCTTCAGCGAAGGTAGCAGGCGCGGCATGAGTTACAATCACATGGCAGAATTATTAGCTTGGAATCCTGCCCAGCGCTTTGGACTTTTTGAGAAGGGCGATATTGCTGTTGGCTATGATGCTGACTTAGTACTTTTAGATCCAAATGAAAGCTTTGTGGTGCGTGCTAGTGAATCTCAGTCTCAACAAGGATATACACCTTTTGAAGGCGCTGAGTTAATCGGTAAAGTTAAGAATACATTTTTGCGCGGTCATTTGATCTACGACAATGGAGAGGTGGTTGGTTCCCCGACTGGACAGTATTTGAAAAGAAACGCCTGCAGGCTATAAATTTCAGTCTAGGTAATAACCGTTTTGGTGACAATCTTCAATATAATTGGCGATCGCTTGCAGGCATCAAGCATTTATTATGGCTACAGAATTTTTACTCAGCAATTATAGCTATAGCCATATTGATTAGGACGCTGCCTGTTTGAGAACGGCTTCGATGGCATGACGTAAATTATCTGAGTTGGATAACAGTTTGCGAATCCGACTTTTCAAAGTAGCCCAACATTTTTCAATTCGATTTAGATCAGGGGAATAGGGTGGCAGATATATCAGTTGACAGCCCACAGCTTCGATTAATTGGGCAATTCGACCACCATGATGAAACGTCGCATTATCCAAAATCACCCAATCACCTGGACGTAACACTGGAATCAAGCAGGTTTCTAGCCAGGTCTCAAATACAGTGCGGTTGCACGCACCCTCGACAGTAAATGGCGCAATCAATTGACTATCTCGGTATCCAGCCATCATATTAATGCGTCCCTGCCGCCGACCTGATTTGAGGTCGTAAAACCGTTCCCCCACAGGTGAGTAACCATAGCCATAATTATCTCGTTCATCCATGCCAGACTCATCGACATAGACCAAGTGAGGGGCTTTTGGGTTCTCCAGTTGTTCTAAGAAAGCTGCTCGTTTGGCTTCAGAACGTTGGCAATATCCGTATGTTTTTTTTTACGACTATTACGAATCTTTTGTAATGCCCGGCAAATCGTTCGCTGACTAATCGGAACTTCCCATAACTGCGCCATCTGTGCTTGAGTTTTATCTCCATGTGCTTTGACAAATACCCGAAACTTATCCCAATCGCTGATTTTGCTGTTCTGTTGGGATGCTTGCCTCGGCTTTGGCTGAATGTCGCCTGTTTCGGCTTTGCGCTGGAACCACAAGTTAATTGTATTGCGACTGATATCAAACAGTTGGCTCGCCTCACTTTTGTTGAGACCATCCAACTCAATTGCTTGCATTACTTTTTGCCGGAATTCATTACTGTAAGGTTTAGCCATTGAAATCGGGTAGCTCCGAAGGTAATCATTATACTCTACGTCCTAACTTGCCTGGCTATAGCTATAAAATCCTTAGTGATGATGGGTTTTGAGCCTATATAGATATATTTGCTCAGGGAAGCCGAGGCTAAGTATTGATGGAAATTTAAAATATTTCAGCCAATGTTCCACTAAATTACATACATCGTGATTGTATCCCTAGTTGATCTATTAAACTTTTCAACACTAAGGAAAGGACAAGATTATGCCGTTTTTGCTGATTCGAGGGACTTTTGAACCAACCAGCGGGGTTCCTGATGGAGATTCAGTTCGGTTTCAGGCAGAGGATGATACATTGTTTGATAAGTTAGAGGGGCGAATTGAATTCAAGAGTGGTGGACAAGTTCAGCTGCGCTACGAAGGTATCGATGCTCTTGAAAAAGCGGCGATTCAACCCTTTTCCTCAAATGCTACCAAACGGAATATCGAGTTACTTGGGGGTGAGCAATCCGGATTACCTGGATATATTTTATCCAGCCATGCTGACGGCAATGGACGCCCTGTTTGCTTTGTCTTTACTGGCGATCCACCAGATTGGGACAATACCGGAAGAGGGGATGAACTTCAAGCCGACTTGCTGCGTCAAAGCATCAACTACAAGTTGCTCCAAGAAGGGTATGCCTACCCGATGTTTTATGAAACTCTTTATAAAGAGTTGCGCGATGAGATGGTAGCTGCAACTGAAGAGGCACGAGCAGCAAATCGAGACATTTGGGCTGGCGATCGCTCAACGGATGGATTTCAGGTAAATATCCCTCCCGATCTCTCAACTTTACCACCGATATTTCCAAAACTTTGGCGGCGGCTGCAATCGTTTTATCAACGTCGATCTAACCGCAATAAAGGACTTGAGGCGTTTATTCGAGAGCTATCGAGAGGAAAAGATCGGCTTTTTACCATTCCCGATCAACGTTGGATTAAGTTTTCCACGGCACTACAAGTGGATGGGAATAACATCAAAATGCTGTATAAACCTGAGGAAATGGTGTTTGAGTCGGATGTTCGTTTAGAACGTCTGGCTGCTAGTATCGCTATGTCCTCTATCTTTGCATAAGCAGTCTTTACCACGGCTCCTTGGCAGAAGTGCGGAGCTATGGAAATCCCTGCTCAAGACTGCGACGTTTCAAATCAGACGGGCAGATATCCAAGGTAATGCTCAGTCTGTAATCAGTAGTCCGCCACGCAAATTGTGAGAGGTTATAGATCCCCGACTTTTTTGAAAAAGTCGGGGATCTCAATAGCAGCAAGAGCGATCGCACAGTCAGAGGTTTCCTGAATTTCAAACATAAATATGATGAAGTTTATGAATTGATTGCTAGTTAGTTTTAAGCGATATTGAAATGTAACAGAAATAATGCATTTAACACTTGGTAAAACACCAGGCAAAGTTTAACAAATATATTAGTAAATATATGCACGCTAAGAGGATGAGATTCTTCCACATTCGCTTTAGTCTTTTAGTGCTACTACTACTAAGTACTTCTTGTGAATTCAGAGCTAATTCATCTGTTAGTAATTCGCTCAAAATTGGTACACTTTTGCCTTTAACAGGAGAGATTTCTGCATATGGTATACCTATGCAAAAAACAGCCAATCTCTTAATCAAAACTGTTAACGCTTGTGGTGGGGTAATGGGGAAGCCAGTCACCTTAATTTCGGTTGACGATCAATCAAAACCACAAGTAGGAGCCGAGGCTATGTCTAAACTAGCTTATTTAGATAAAGTTTCTGGTGTGGTAGGAGGCGCTGGAAGTGCTACATCTGCGGCAGCAGTAAATATTGCTGTGAGAAATCAAATAGTGATGATTTCTCCTTCTAGCACTAGCCCTAGCTTTACAGAACGAGCCAAGAAGGGAGATTTCAAAGGCTTTTGGTTTCGTACAGCTCCTCCAGATACTTTTCAAGGGCCAGTAATTGCTCAAATAGCTCAAACAAAAGGATATAAAAAAGTTTCTATTTTAGCTGTTAATAATGATTATGGAAGAGGTTTAGTTAATGCTTTTATACCAGCTTTTGAAGCTTTAGGAGGACAGATAGTAAATAAAAATAATCTTGCTTTTTATCCATCCAATGCAATTACATTCAACACCGAAGTATTAAATTCCTTTCAAGGTAATCCAGATGCTGTACTCTTGATAGATTATTCCCAAACAGGTAGCCTCGTATTACGTTCTATTTATGAACGCGGATTGTTAGCAAAAACTCCATTAATTTTATCTGATGGATTGAAGGATGCTAATTTATCTCAACTAGTAGGAAAAAGTCATGATGGAAAATTAATTTTGCCGACTGCTAATATTACTGGTACAGCACCTAGTGCAAAAGGCCCAGCATTCTCAAAATTTAGAGAGATTTATAAAAAAGCCTACAATGGTCAAGAACCAAGTATATACGATCCTAATACTTGGGATGCTACGGCTGCTTTAATTTTAGCAGCAGAATCAGCTAAATCTACTGCTGGCGAAACTATTAAAGAACATATCCGAACAGTTACTAACCCTCCTGGAGAAAAAGTTAGTGATGTTTGTCAAGCATTAGATCTAATTCGACAAGGCAAGAAGATTAATTATGAAGGAGCTGGGAGTAATGTTGATTTTGACTCTCAAGGAGATGTTACTGGTAACTATGATATCTGGACTGTTGCGGGTGATGGAAGTATTAAGGTTGTTGAGCAGATAACTCCTGAAAATCTTCAAGCGTTTAAATAGTATTTCATTTTGTAAATAGATTTTTAAATAATCAAAATTGCAGTGTTTTCACATGATTAAACCACAAATTTCAGGGTGGGCATTGCTCACCGCTATCTAAAATGTTTACTAAATGAACTTTGACGGGCAATGTCCACTTCAAAAAACTGTAATTAGTAGTATTTATAACAATTATAGAAATAAAAATGGTCGTACAATATTTATTGCATATCCTAGCGTGCAAAATATTCTACTTTTGAAAAAATATATACTTGCTGGTTGACGAAAAATGAATATGCAATCAATTCATAAATGTGAACAAAAAATTACAAATCAAAAATTACATAATGTCTTTGCATATGGTTCAAATCTGAATCCAATGCGTTTGCGATCGCGTCTCCGAAACTGGGATGGTAGTTATCAACTTGCTTCGCTACCAGGATATGAATTGCGTTTTAATATGTTTGCAGAACAACAGAGAGTAGGAGCTAATATTGTTCCCCATCCTACACGGCACGTTAGAGGAATTATTATTCAACTTGATGAGATAGATTTGTTTGAACTAGACAAATATGAAGGACATCCCATACTTTATCAACGTGTTGAAGTCAAAGTTAATCTAGATAATACCTCTAGAATGAATGCTTATACTTATGTTGCTCAACCTCAGTGGATTACAGAAGGATTACTGCCCACTGTTGACTATTTAGAACATATTATTAATGGTGCTTTGGTTTGTGGTTTGCCCGCAGATTATATTCAAGCTATTCAAAAATTGGGTACGATTTTACGTAGAAATTAATTATCGATAAAACTTACTAATAAAATTATTGATGTGTTATTTCTTGAAAATCTTTTAAAAGAGAGCGATATAAAGGATGATTTGAGGAATTATACTTGCACCAATCTATCCTTTCCAATGGTTTTAACTCCATTAAAGTAGAAGCTAAAAAAGCTCCCTCAAAATTTTCTAATTCTTGAGGATACACATCACGCTCGACTACTTCTATTCCTAAAGACTTAGCAATATCGAGTAAAGTGAATCGCGTAATTCCAGGGAAAATTTCTGGAGTAAGTGCAGGTGTGACAATTGTTTCTCGATCCAATAGAAAAAGATTTGCAGCCGAGGCTTCTGTGATTCGGCCTTTTTGATCGAGCATAATACCATCATTAAATCCAGCTTTCTCTGCTGCACGTCGGGCTAAGTAACTATTGACGTAAGAACCACAGATTTTCCAAGTAACGGGAATTGCGAGACTGGATACGCGTTCATAAGGGGAAATATGGCAAGAAAGAGGTTTTTCTACATCACGTGGAGCAATAACCCCAAAAATTGCCACATCAACAGGGATGCGATCGCTTCCTGTAACATTGATTTGAGGACATGAACGGTAGACAATAGGTCGAATATAATAATCAGTTGGGGGAAGCTGACTTAAAAGTTCCTCTATACCTAGTTTTAACTCTTGATTAGACCAAGAAAATCCTAGATCCATTTTTTGGGAACCGATGCGAAAACGTTCTAAATGTGCATCAATTTTGTGAATGTAATAGCGATCGCGATTCCAATAAGCCATCATTCCATCAAAAACCCCAATGCCCAAATGAAGGGAGTGGCTAGCAATGGATGGCGCAGCTTGTTCGCGCTCAACTAAACGTCCATTATGCCAAGCAATTTTTGTAGCTTCAAATAGCATCTAAGCGACTCCTACATTTACCATGAGGGATTCCGGATGAGGGCGTGATGCAATTGTAACCTTATGCCAAGGAATGCAATCTAAAACATGGTAATCAGATGTCTCTGGTTCTTGATAATCTGAAGGAGTGTCATTGAAGACAAAAAACTGCAAAGCTTCGCCATTATCAGCTGATACAAGATTATGCTTAACACCTGGTTGCACGAGAATAACATCTCCACTACGCAAAGGCCAAGCAATATAATGCCCATCGTCTTCAACAACTAAGTAACCTACCGTAGCTGCTGATGAACCTTGAATAAAAATTAAGTTTTTCAGTCTTTTATGTATATGCAAACACGCTTTTTTTTCTTGTTGATTTTCTTGTGATGGTATTTTAATTGCGTATCCATTCCAAGGGAAGAGGAAGTCACTACCATATACATCAAAATTTAATTTTCCTACCCATGCTTCATACTTGTCGTACCACAATAACTGCGGGCAGTGGTATGACATATGTTCTGGAATTGTTGAATCTTGTAATGACCAAGCAATTAATCCTAACGTGCATCCTTCTTGACTGGCAAATACTTCATTAATTTTAGATAGACTAGCCAGCGAACCTCTTTCTAATTTCATTTCTGGAGTGACAAGCGAACCATCAAGTATAAGTAGTAATATTGCTGTATTTGCAACTTGCTTGTCTGTCCATCCTAGTGCCTTTTCAAGCAATGTATTAGCTTGCAGTTGTATGGTTATAAACTTGCGATCGCCAAGAGCAGGTAACTGTGATATTGAAATAGGATATGTTGGTAATTTTATTGCATCAAATTTAACAATTTTGGGCTTGAACAAATGTTGATTTTTCATGGTTTTTATTGATTTTCCTTATAATCCACATCTACTATAATTTATCTATGCTAAGTGTGGTAATTAAGGTCATAGGCAAGATAAGTCTCTTTGAGAAGGTTATTATTCAAAACGTCTTCCAGAAGCTTTGATAATTGATTTAGGCGAAATAGACGACCACAAGGCATATGAACTTCGATAATTATATATCGTCGATCGATAGAAACTGAATAACCTTCTAAAACATCTTTAAATTCTCTAATATTTGTACTAATATTGGCGATTAATCGGTCGCTAATTGTACCATCCCCAACAAATCTTAATTTAATAAAAGCTTTAACACTGCGAAGCTCTTCATAAGGGAACTCTTTTTGATAAAGACGTCTTCCTGGCTGAAAAATTTCTTCTTGTGGTTGAAAATAATTGTGAGTATGAACTCGTGAATATTCATCACTAATTTTAATCAAAAAAATACCATAATGACTACCATCATGAGGTTCATCTAGTATCCCAGAAAGCTCTTCGTGCAATGACTCATTAAAACTATCAACTACATTATTTGTAGCTCTAAATGTGATTAGTAATTCGGCATTGCCAAGTAAAGACCAAACAACGGCTTCTTGAACAGATGCGCTGAAATTTTCATCGGATTTATACTGCGAGATAGTTCTTAAAAGTCTGGCTTTACAATTTTTAAAGTGTCTGGTGTTTATGAAGATATAGCAAAGGTCTGAATTACTTGAGGATTCAATTGTAAAGGTTTCTTGATAATGTTGATGAAATAAAATATGGGCTGGGCAAAATTCAAACTCTGAGGCGATCGCATCTTCTTCAGAGTAATTCTCTATCAATGTGGAATTTTCTTGCGTTTGAAATCCTTCTAGCTGTGAATGCTGCAACCACACCTGCTCTATTACACTTCGCAGGTTCTTTTTGGTAACTTTTTTTTCTATTATCCTTGACAGCAAATTCCACAGTTCAGGGGCAACTGTTCTCTCTATGTAACCGGGAGCATAGTTAGGAACCATGATTTCTCCATATTTCTGCCCTTGCCAAGAAGCTACAAACACAATCCTTTGAGTCTCAGATAGACACTCCCCTGTTTTTGCAAGCAATTCATCTATAAACTGTAATGCTTCTTCAATCCCCATAATCTATGTTATTGAAGTCAAGAAAGTAAATAATTTATACTTCGCCAGTGTGCTGCTAAAAAGAAGCACTGACAGTAACTACTACAAATACTTAGTTTTATATTTAGCATAGGTTATTTTTTCTTAACTTTCTTAACTCACCTGAAAATAGGGGCTAGGGACTAGAGGCTAGGGACTAGGGACTAGGGAAAAGGGATTTTCACCGATTCGTTGTGCGTTCAAATCACGTGGGCGTCTAACTTAAAAAAAGTATTTTCCCTACACCCTACACCTTCAAGTAAGCTATCACGGGGAAATCCCACAACCAAGCATGAAAATCTCTTTCCCTATTCCCTTTGAAACAATTTCACCTCTGATTAAGCAGCCTTTGGTTGATTAATTCTCAACCAAAGGCACATAGCAAGAATTATGAGGTACTTCGCTCAAATTTCTGCGCCCCTATTCAAAGAAGGTAATGGCGGAATTTTGCTGTATCTAGCGCAAAGACTCAATAATTATGGTTATAGCGATCGCACAAAATACGATAATGCCCAATCGCCCAACAAAATCTATAACTATCGGCAGTAGCATGAGAGCAATATTTAATGCACCGAAACAGGCTGAGATAACATAGGCGATCGCAAGTCCCATCAATGCTAATAAAAAATATTTGAGAGAGTTAAAAGCAAACCGAAATAGAAGACTGTCCTGATTAGTTTTCATTGTTCTGCATTTGAAATAGATAGTTAATTTCCTTGAAACTCCTTATTCCACACTTATAAATTTGTTTCTCCCACCCCTAGCTGTAAATAATTAGTTGAATTAGCCAATGATTTTAATCATTAATCTTTTCATCAAGAACTTGATTCTTAACAATAGGTAATGATTGTTGACGATTCTCGGTGGGTATTGTTTGTACAAAAGGACAAGTGCGATTTTGTTGGTCATTTAAGTGAATATTTTCTGAATTGTAAGGCATGAAATCTACCTGATAGCTTGTAATTATTAAGCTAGCGAGAGCGCTAATTATAGTAGCGACGCCATTTACAAACTTACCGCCACCACGCTTACCAGGATTGGGAAAAATTTTGATAATGACATGGAATATAATTCTCATTTTGTTACCTCATATTCTGCTACCAATTAAACTAATAGGAATTGAGTTATCAATTCCTAACTTGCGTTTTCACTTTCTTGTTTGAGGTTATTTTCATCTGGACAACTTGTATTTTGTCAAATCTTTACAGTCTTTTTGTACAATGCATAATATAGTATTCTTATGCAAATATGTTGGTTATAGTGGATTATATCTCTATTAAATAGAAGCTATATAGATATGTCAATTCATAATACTCATCATTAAATGAGATATGAGTAAAAATTATTTTTGAAAAAAGGATTTATAGCTTTCTGAACTTTATTTCTGAAGTTCAGTCAATTTATTCATAAAACTCAGAAGCCAATTCACAAATAAGTTGCCCGACTCTCAAGAAAGCGGGGGTTTATCCTGAATGCACTTACCTCTGCTGATAAACTCACTACTTTCGTAAAAAATCATTAAAATTTAAGCTCGTATAATTGCTTACAGTTATACTAGCTCTCGAAATTCTAATTAAACCTGCTATTTCCCTGAACAAAGCCTTTAAATAACGTAGCCTCCGTGTCATTAGTTCATACTTAAGGGTAATGGTTTTTACTGTTAAACGAGAACTAATGATGTTATTTTTTTGTCAAATATTTACTAAGAGGTTAGAGAGAAAATAATCAACCCGTGGTGTCTTTTATCGTTGTTCTTTGTAGAACACAGCTTTGCATCAACTTAGAT
The DNA here is from genome assembly GCF_000317285.1 of Chlorogloeopsis fritschii PCC 6912. Classification (GTDB taxonomy): domain Bacteria; phylum Cyanobacteriota; class Cyanobacteriia; order Cyanobacteriales; family Nostocaceae; genus Chlorogloeopsis; species Chlorogloeopsis fritschii. The sequence goes on from NZ_AJLN01000148.1 coordinate 14,359, forward strand.
GCAATCACTTGAAACTATCAAAATTTGTAAATTTTACAGAATTACTTCTTTTGTTGTTGAAGTACACAATTAACCCAGCAATATCTAGGTTTTGGCTTGATGGTCTTTTTTATTTGTTCTGCGTTGGCTGGGGTGCATTAGCTAATTTATATTATTCCAAGGAAAAGATAGCATGGTTCGCTTATCAAGTCCGATTGAGAACATTAAAAATCACTATACGGTAGTTGTTATCGGTTCTGGATATGGGGGCGCGATCGCTGCATCGCGCCTATCTCGTGCCGGGCAACAGGTATGCGTACTAGAGCGGGGTAAAGAATTTAAGCCCGGTGAATACCCCAACAATCCCAAAGAAGCCTTAGCAGAAATGCAACTAGACTTACCTGGTGGTAAGCACGTTGGTTCACGCACGGGTTTGTACGATTTTCATATAGATAAGGATATTAATGTATTTGTTGGTTGCGGTTTGGGTGGTACATCGTTAGTTAACGCTAACGTATCGTTGCGAGCTGAACCTCGCGTTTTTACAGATCCGCGCTGGCCGAAGGGTTTGCGTGACGATTTAGATACTCTATTAGTAGAGGGATATCGTCGTGCCGAAGAGATGCTCAAACCGACTCCCTATCCAGAGAATTTGCCGCAGCTACGAAAATTACAGGCATTAGAAAAATCCTCTAAATACTTAAATGAAAAGTTTTATCGACCACCCATCAACGTTACTTTTGAAGATAAAGTCAATCATGTAGGTGTAGAACAAAAAGCTTGTAATCTCTGCGGTGACTGCGTATCTGGTTGCAATCATCAGGCAAAAAATACTGTATTGATGAATTATTTACCCGATGCAAAGAATCACGGAGCGGAGATTTACACCCAGGTAAGCGTGCGGTATCTGGAACGGGAAGGCGATCGCTGGTTGGTTCACTACCAATTGCAGAATACCGGGCAAGAAAAGTTTGACGCTCCAACAATGTTTGTCAGTGCCGATATTGTGATTTTAGCAGCAGGCACTCTGGGTTCTACAGAAATTTTATTGCGTTCTCAAGCAGCTAGTTTGTCCTTATCCGAAAAAGTAGGACACAACTTTACTGGCAACGGTGATGTACTGGCATTTGGTTACAACACCGAGCAAACAATTAACGGCGTTGGTTTTGGCGAACGTCTTCCAGGGCAACAAGAGCCTGTCGGCCCTTGCATTACAGGTATTATTGATATGCGCGAACAGCCTGTACTGGATAACGGCATGGTGATCGAAGAAGGCTCAATTCCCGGCGCACTGGCTCCTATATTGCCGCAAAGCTTTGCTGCTGCTGCCAAAATCCTGGGTAAAGACACCGACTGTGGCATAGGCGATCGCATTAAAGAAAAACTCAGAGAAGCACAAAGTTTAGCTCAAGGTGCTTACACAGGTGCAGTTCGCAATACCCAGACTTACTTAGTCATGACTCATGATGATGCCGCCGGACGAATGTATTTGGAAAGCGATCGTCTTAAGATTAGATGGGAAGGCGTCGGCAAACAACCCATCTTTCAACGGGTGAACGATCGCCTAGAAGAAGCAACTCGCCCTTTAGGTGGTACGCAAATTCCCAACCCCATTTGGACTAACGTTTTTGGACACGATCTAATCACAGTCCATCCTTTAGGTGGCTGTATCATGGCAGAGGACGCCGAACACGGTGTAGTTAACCATAAGGGACAGGTTTTTTCCAGCCAGCACGGCACAGATGTCTACGAAAATCTGTACGTTGCCGATGGCTCAGTAATTCCCCTTACGCTGGGAGTAAATCCACTACTAACAATTTCTGCGGTAGCCGAGCGCTGCTGTGTCCTTATTGCCAAAGATAGAGGTTGGACAATTAACTACGACCTGCCTTCAGTGCCATCAACCCCAGCTACATCAGCCAAACTAGGCATTCAGTTCACTGAAACTATGCGCGGCTTCTTTGCAACGCAAATTCAAGACGACTATCAAAAGGCAGCACAGCAAGGTAAAAAAGATGGCACATTCCTACAATTTACCTTAACCGTAATTTCAGACGATTTAGAAGTACTCCTTAACGATCCCAATCACCCAGCCAAGATAATTGGTACGGTGACAGCGCCCGTTATTTCTCCAGAGCCGCTCACAGTTACCAACGGCGAGTTCAATCTATTTGTACTAGAAAAAGACCAGCCCAAGACACGACAAATGCGTTACCGGATGCAGATGACTGCGGAAACAGGAGAAATTTACTACTTTGAAGGCTTTAAGGAAATTCACGACGAGCTGGGCTTCGATGTTTGGTCTGACACCACCACTCTTTACATTACCGTTTATGCAGGTGACAGCAGCAACAGTCCCGTCTTTGGTAAGGGCATTCTCAAAATCCATCCCACAGACTTCATCAAGCAAATGACCACAATCAAAGTCACAAATGCTGAAAATCGCTGGCAGCAAATGCAAGCCCTCGATCGCTTCAGTCGCTTCTTTGTTGGCACGCTATCTGAAGTCTACGTCTGAGCGATAAGGGGAGTAGGAGACGCGGGGAAAGAGGACAAGGGGACAAGGAGATGAGGAGAGAACAACTAACCACTGTGTGGGCGGGTTTAGAAGATAAATTGTTTGTTTCAACCGAAAAATCATCGGCAAAACCCGCCCCTACTAACAACTAACTACTAACCACTAACCAATGACAAATGACCAATGACTAAATATGCAAATTGACTTTCATCATGGTGTTACTTACGTCGCCGCCCGACTGGCTGGATTTGAACATAAAGCTGCTAGTATTATCGCTTATTGCGCTCAATACGTAGATGATGCCACTAATGCCGGGGTGATCCGTTTTGATAATGGGGCATTATTTAGCCGCATCAGTTCCGCCCACAAAATGCTCGACTACCGCAACTTTCGGGAACTGGCAAATAACCTCGTCTGGATTCCCTTTCATTTTCTACCAGGGAATGGTGGGCTACCTGCAACAGAAGATCCTTCAGGTAAATTTATTGACAAGCTGATTTGTCGTCCCAACAGCCATGTCGCTCAAGAAATGGTCAGAGAGTGTATTCTCCGTCAAGACACTCCCTATGCTCTCCATCGCCTTGGTATCACAATGCACGTCTATGTTGATACTTGGGCGCATCAAGGTTTTGCTGGTGTTAACCATCGAGTGAACGAAGCTAGAAACTTAGTGGACGAATATGGCAAACCCGATCGCAGTCTCATGGATCGCCTCACAAATTACTTTGTCAGTGAAGCCTTACCTCTGGGGCATGGAGCAGTCCTCAGCCATCCTGACAAGCCTTTTTTACGCTGGGGCTACACTAACGGACGGGGCGAGAAAATCTTCAGAGACAACCCCAAAGACTTTTTAGAAGCGGCCGATTGTATGTGTAAAGCGATGCAGCGGTATATAGCAGGCGATCCCAATGCCACTGTTCCAGGATTGCCACAACCGGATCAGACTGCGATCGCTCTCTTGCTACAAAATATCACAGAGAACAGTGGTAGCCTCAGACACCAAAAGTGGTTGCAGGCGATCGCTGAGGGTAAGTTTAGTTTTGGCAAAGAAATTGTTACTTATATCCCCAAAGGAAAAAATTCATGGAAATTTCTAGCCCTTGGCACAGAAGAAACTATTGACCGGGGAAACGAAATATTTTCCTATCATCCCACCTTTTTAGCCAGTGATTGGAAATTATTCCATGACGCTTTGCAGGCACATCACTTCTACATCAGCCACGACTTATTACCCAGGTATGGCATCTGCGTTGCTTGATAGTGGTTAGTCATTGGTTATTAGGTAGAGACGCGATTAATCGCGTCTGTACAAGTGGTTAGTAGGGGCGGGTTTAGAAGATAAATTGTCTGTTTCAACCGAAAAATCATCGACAAAACCCGCCCGTACAGTGGTTAGTTTTTCCCTCCTCATCTCCCACTCTCCCCCTCTTTCCCTTCTGCCCCCTGCCTTCTGCCTTCTGCCTTCTTACTTAAAAGAACATAGCCAACATTCTTTAATAATCGAGGTGCTCAATGCCAACAACCCAAGCCACACAAAATAAAGTGGGAATTCAGTTCACTGAAACCATGCGCGGCTTCTTTTCCACGGCAGTCAAAGACGACTATCAACGTGCAGCCCAGCAAGGTAAACAAGACAACTCCCGGTTTGAATTCACTGTTACTGTCACCTCCGACGATTTGGAGGTGATGCTCACCGATGAAAGCCACAAAGCCAAAATCGTTGGCAGTGTCACCGCACCCGTTCTATCGCCTGAACCTCTAAAAGTCACCAATGGCGAATTTAACTTATTTATTATCGATCCAGACCGGGTGAACACCCGCCGCATGCTTTATCACATGACAATAACAGCCAGCGATGGTAAAGTTTATTACTTGGATGGCTTCAAAGTTGTACACAACGATCCCGGCTTTGATTTATGGGCAGACACAACAACTCTGTATATTACTGTCCATGATGGTGACAATCTCAACGCTCCAGTGCTAGGGCGGGGAATTTTAAATATCCAGCCAGCAGATTTTCTGCGGCAGATGTCTACATTGCAAGTTACCAATACCACCAGTCTCAAGCAACAGTTGGAAGAAACTGCTCGCTTTGGTAGCTTTTTTGCTGGAGTCTTGTTCAACATTTACGGTGGAATATTTGCCCCCTCAAAAGTATTCGATCCAGATGCACCACCCCGCCAAAAGCGTCCCCTGCGGATGTCGGCTCCCCAAGTTCATTTCTTTAATACGAGTGATGGTGTACAACTGCGACTAACTCGCTATCAAGGCGGAACGAAAGGGCCAGTTATGCTCGCACCTGGTTTTGGCACTTCTACCTTGGCATTTTCCATCGATACCGTTGAGACAAACCTACCGGAAGTCTTGTACGCTCAAGGCTATGATGTCTGGCTGTTTGATTATCGAGCTAGCGCCGATTTACCATCTGCTACTACTCAGTTCTCTACTGATGAAATTGCCCTTTATGATTGGCCAGCAGCAGTGGAACAGGTACGTACTCTGACTGGGGCAGAAACAGTCCAAGTTGTTGGGCACTGTGTTGGTTCAATGTCTTTCTTGATGGCTATGCTAGCAGGTCTCAAAGGAGTACGTTCCGCAGTTTGCTCTCAACTCACCACCCATCCCAGAGCTGCAACCCTCAACGAAATCAGAGCTGGTTTGCGTTTGGCATCGTTTCTAACAGTGTTGGGGGTAGAAACTCTTAATCCTGATTTTGATACCCATGCCGATTGGCAGGATCGTCTTTATAACATGGTTTTGAGGTTTTATCCCACCAAAGAACCCTACAACAATCCTGTTGACCGTCGAATTTTGTTCATGTATGGAGAAGTTTACAAAATAGACCAGCTCAACGAAGCTACTCACGACGCCATTCATGAGATATTCGGCCCGGCAAATATGACTTTCTTCAGACATATTTCTCTAATTTTGCGTCGAGGGCAAATAGTAGATAAAGATGGTAAAGATATTTACTTGCCTCATTTAAATCGGCTAGCTATACCGATCGCATTTATTCACGGTGCAGATAACGCCTTTTTCCTACCTGAAGGTTCGGAAATTACTTATAAGCTATTGTGTGATAAAAACGGTAAAGACTTGTACGTGCGCCATGTCATCCCCGATTATGCACATATGGACTGTTTTATGGGTAAAAACGCAGCAAAAGACGTTTTTCCAACCATTTTGGCGGAATTAGAAAAGTTTAACTAGTTTTACTTTTCGATTCCGAAACAAACGCCCAACAGCTTGAAGTCTATCTTCGGCTGTTGTTTGTAAAGCGGTTTTCTGTAAGGTGGGCATTGCTCACCGATATCTCAAATATTTACTTTGACGGGCAATGCCCACCCTACTATATGAGCGAAATTAATCAACTCATCAGTGAACCTCTAGCATCTACGATCGCAAAACATCCAGGTTTGGTGGAGCTATTTCGCTATCCATTAATGGAAGCAATTGTAGAACGCCGCACCCGCAGAGTAGCCCGTGGTGCTTGCATATCGGCAGGAGAACTCAGCTACACCAGCCCGAATCAACCCGAACCCCTCAGTCCTCTAGAAGAGGCGATTTTAATTGTAGCCACGGGGATGACAGGAATTACGACTCACGACGGGCCGCTCCATAAGCCAGAAGGAGGTAAAGAACTAGGAACTCCTTTTTTGAATATTGTCGCTCGTTCCGGTAGTAGTGCAGATAATTCCCAAGCCACATCCTTTTTCATGATTAATGACGAAGGCATCTGGCTGATCAAGAAACTCAAGGGACGCGAAGCTTTAGCAGCCCTTGGCGATTTGCCTCCCAAATGGGAAGATTGGACAGAGGAACACTGGCTCAAAGCAGCGGCATCTGTCAAACATCGAATTAGCGATCGCCGTCTAGATTTCCCCCGGATCTATCCTTATTACCTTGGCTGGAACAAGCAAATTTCTAACCTGCCAGGGACAACAGTCTTTTTCCCAGTCGTCGATTGTACTCGCCAGTATATTAATGTTCTGCTCATCCTGCTGTCTGAACCGGAAGGACAAAAACCCTTGTTTGTGGATGACTGGCAGAAGTTTCGACCGAAAAGCTGGGCAGATTGGAAAGCATGGATCGGTATGCATTTAGGATTGGTTCCTTGGATTCCCTATCAACCCATCGGCGGCATCGATCGCGCCCAAGGAGGCTTTGTCAATCCTAACAACGTTGTTCCCTTGGGACTTGCTCAAACAATGCGTACTGATTACGAGTGTTTTTTCATCTTGCAGAATTTAATGCTCATCAGTCAGGCAATGGGACTTGGTAGCTGGATACACGGTTCAGTCTTCCAGCCTTACATTTTGGAACGCAATCCAGCCAAGGATTGGTATGGTTTAGGATTCCGCATGGAAAAACCCACTCCTGCTAAAAAACGGTGGGCACCACTACCCACTCCTCAAACTAACCCCGTAGGTATTGATGGAGTGCTGGAAGGACTATGCCCGCCTTACGTGAAATCAATGGATGAAGCAGTGGATCGGGTGATCGAAGACAAATTCGGCAGCCAAGGAGCCTATGGAGATAAGGACGTATTTACCCGCTCTTACAAAAATCGCAGCAGTGGTGAAGCTTTCCTACGCAACGCCGAACCCCACTCCAAAGAAGCGATTCAGTATACCAAAGATATCTGCAATTATATCTGGGAAACTTACGGTCGCTTCCCCGCCCATATAGATGCCTTCTACGTTCCTGGGATCTGGCTGCAATTCTCGAATCTGGAAATGGAATACTACCAGCAATACTACGATCCAGAATTGTTCCGCCGCCAAGCCCAGCACGATCAAATTTGGGGTAAAAAGTAACAGCTTGATTTTGATTTTGGCGTTGCTGATTTAAAGTATGAACTCACGCGGAGTCGCAGAGCCGCAGAGAGTAAGAGTTTTAAATTTCATACTTCATTTCCGCAACGCCTGGATTTTCAATAGCCGAGAAAACAATATGCTCAAAATCTTTAGAATTGGTGCTATTTCCCTGATTACGATCTTGCTGGTAGCGATCGCTGGTTTTTTCTTCCTACAATCAACTTGGGTAAAGCCAGAATTTAGAACTCCCAAAGAGGCATTTCTGCACGGCAGTATCGGTACTGAGTTAATGCCTTTGCCAGTGTTTCAAATCCTGCCAGATTTATTCCCCGATAAATTTCAGCCCGCAGGTAAGGAAGCAGGAGATTGGATTCAACAATTTGGATTTATCAGAGGAAAACCTAAAGAGAATGAAGGACTTCCGGTAGGTTTTAACGCGTCCAATTATCAACCACAATCGGGATCGCCTTCACCCACAAAATTCGTAGGCTTTAGTTGTGTATTGTGTCACTCATCTCATATCAGAAGGTTTGAGGGAGATGAGGAGATTGTAGTCACAGGTATGGGCAGTACATCTTTAGATTTATTTGCTTGGGTTGATGCAGTTAAATCATCACTGCTTGATGACAAACGTCTTACCCTCACAAACATTGCCCAGGCTTATGAGTCCAAGTACGACAAACAATTAGGGATTTTAGATAAAGCCACGATCGCCTTTTGGCTATCGACAGCGAGACGGGAGGTAGCGGCTTCACTGCCCAAGTGGGACGAGCCTTATAATGGCAAAGACCTGAGAAACCCGCACCTAGAACCCAACGGCCCCGGTCGCACCCAACCTTTTAGAGAATTAGTGCGCTTTGTCATGGATCGACCAGGTGCATCGGATCGGTCGTTTTCCAAACTTCCTTCCTTATACGAACAGAAAAATCGCGAATGGGCACAGTATGATGGTAGCGTTCGAGACCGTCTCAGCCGTAGCGTTCTCGCCGCGATCGCAGCCGGAGCCAATCCAAAAAACTTACTGGTGCCGGAAATTTCTCATAATGCTGTCCAAGCGATTGAGTACACGTTAGATTTAAAGGGGCCAAAATATACAGAAGTCTTTAAAGACGCAAAACTAGATCCGCAGAAAGTAGAACACGGTCGTGCTGTATATATGCAAAATTGCAGCACCTGTCACGGGTATCGCAACTCAAAAGATGACAGTTGGATTAAAGGAGAACTTCAAGGTTTGATTACAGCGATCGCGGAAATTCAAACCGACTCCGAAAGACTCAACTATCGTTACTATCAAGAACTGCCCGATGCTGTGGAGACTTACTTTCCTGAAGATCATCCCTTGAAGCCAAAGCGGGAAAACCTCAGACCGGGGCCAATGGGAGATACCAAAGGTTTCATTAATGCTCCCCTAGAATCAGTTTTTGCCCGCGCTCCCTACTTGCACAATGGTAGTGTCCTGACACTGGCAGAGTTGATTAATCTCAAACCAAGGCGCGAGATTTTTTATCGCGGAGATAATCTTTACGATCCGATTGATGTAGGATTGGCTTCACCAACAGAGCCAAACGAAAAAACCTACTATCAATTAGATACCCATGCTTTAGGTAACTCTAATAAAGGACACGATTATCCTTGGCCTTATCAAGGCGCGGGTTGGGATAAAGCTGCTTTAGAAGATTTGTTGGAGTATCTCAAAACTCTTTAGTAAATAAATTGAGAGAGCCAGAGGCTCTAGTATTCTCGTTACCAGGTTGAACCTGGTAACGAGGGGTTTGAACTTGCACTTAATGAGTACCACTTTCTTTCTTTGTGTTCTTTGTGTTCTTTGTGGTTCGTTAAAAAAATCCCCCAGTTCGTTTTTTTTCTCGTTACCATGTTCAACCTGGTAACAAAAGTTTCGAGACTTTGCCTCCAGGCTATTAGTAGGAGTGCAAGAACCAATTTCTTTCTTTGTGTTCTTTATGGTTAGTTTTTCTAATATGGAGAATTTGTATTGCTTGTTGAAATTTTAATAATTTACTAACAACATAACTCACACAAAAATTATGCAAATTCAAAAAAATTTCCAAGGTAAAGATACTGAATCAAATATCAAGAATAAGCCCTTGCCGCCTGGTTCCTTCGGTTTGCCCTTAATAGGAGAAACTATTGCTTTAGCTTGGGATATCCATAGCTTTTACCGCCAGCGATTAAAAAAATACGGCCCAGTCTTTAAAACTCACCTATTTGGCAAACCAGTCATCGTCTTTATCGGCCCGGAAGCTTTTACTTTCTTTCTCAATCAGGAATACTTTACCCGTGAGGATGGCAATCCGCAACCAGTTCGAGAATTATTGGACTGGGATGCTCTGCCCTTGTTAGATGGAGAAGAACATCGTCGCCGGAAAAGGTTAATTCTCCAAGCGTTTACACCGCAGGCTTTCGACAAATATATTCCAGTTATGGAACAGAACGCCGCTTACTATCTAGAGCGTTGGGAAAAGCTGGGCAGCTTTACTTGGTTAAATGAATACCGCAAAATGTGCGCTTCTTTGAGCAATGCTTTGTTTGTAGGGCGATCGCCTGGTTCAGAAAGTGAAGCTGTAGGGAAAATCATGGACACTTTTATCAAAGGTTTTTCCGCAGTCCCGATTAATCTGGGTTTTAATGGCTACGGAAAAGCACTCAAAAGCCGCGATTGGCTGCTCAGTTATCTCGATCGCGCGATCGCTCAACACCAAGAGCAACCTCAACAAGATATTTTGGGAGTGCTATTAGCAGCCCGTGGTGATGATGGTTCCACCCTAACTGAAGATCAGTTGCGCCGCGAAGTATTGCACCTATTTTTTGCAGCTTACTCTGGCTTTTATGTGGCGCTAACTCTTCTGTCCTTAACCTTAGCCCAACATCCGGAGATAATGGCACGCGCTAGGCAAGAAGTCAATCAATACGCTGCTGATGGTGCGTTGAATATGGAAAAGTTGCAAAAACTGGTATACCTGGAGCAAATCACTAAAGAGATTCGCCGTTTTTATCCGATTAACGCTGCTACTTTTTTCGCCAAGGTAAAGACAGACTGCGAGTATAAAGACTTCCGCATTCCTAAAGGATGGGGTGCTGTGGCAGGAATTCATACTACCATGCATATGCCACAGGTATTTTCCGAACCAGAAAGTTTTAAACCCTGCCGCTTTGCTCCAGAACAATTTGCGACTTTGCCACCAAACAGCTATGTACCCCAAGGAGGCGGCGCGAAAGACGGCCATCGTTGCCCTGGTGAAGACATGATTACAGTACTGCTTAAGGTAATGGCGGTGCATTTGCTACGTCGATATACCTGGGAACTGTTGCCGCAAAATCTAGAATTTAACCGCGATTTATTTCCAACTCCCCGTGATGGTTTAAAGGTGCGGTTTGGCATTTATTCGCCCTGAAATAGCTTGTGATGACTGATAGGAAATGAAAAACGAACCACAAAGGACGCAAAGGACGCAAAGAAAAGAGATTATAGAGAGAATTTGGCGCAGCTTCACAAAGAAACGGTATGAAAGTAAAAACATAAATCAAGGTTTAAAAATGCGAATTCATCCTGTTAAGAGTGGGCTTGTTGCAATTAAAACCTGTCAGTGCTATAGCAAAGGTCATGGAGCCATGCGCTTAGTCAATACTATTCTCGATCGCAATTGGACTGAACCTTTACCCATTTACAGTTGGGCGATCGAGCATCCGGAAGGAATTATATTAATCGATACAGGTGAAACTGCACGCACTTTAGAACCAGGCTATTTTCCTTGGTGGAACCCCTATTTTCAATGGAGTATCAAGCCATGTTTGCAACCTGAAGATGAAGTTGGTAATAGGTTGCAAGCCTTGGGTATAAAACCGGAAGATGTTCGTTGGGTGATTCTCACTCATATGCACACAGATCACATCGGTGGTTTAGAGTATTTTCCCAATGCAGAAATTATAGTCTCTCGTCGGGAGTACGAGGTGAGCGGTGGTTGGAGTGGACAGCTAAAAGGCTATTTGAACCATCAATGGCCTAAGTGGCTAGCTCCTCGCCTGATAGACTTTGAACCCAAGCCAATTGGCCCTTTTCCTGAAAGTTTTACGCTCACAAAGGCTGGGGATGTCTGCTTAATTCCTACACATGGCCATACAGCAGGGCATCTATCAGTGTTGGTTCAAATTGATGGGCGATCGCTATTTTTTGCTGGTGATGCCTCTTACTCTCAACAGTTGATGTTAGAGCAGATTGTTGATGGTGTTGCCCAAGATGAAAATTCTTCTCGCCAAACTTTGCAGCGAATTTTGCAATACGTCCAAGAATTTCCTACAGTCTATCTTCCCAGTCACGACCCCGATGCTGCTCAAAGATTAGCAGAGCGAAGCATAGTGTCAGTTTAACTAGCTTGAAAATAGGGGCTAGGGGCTAGGGGCTAGGGGCTAGAGAAAAGAGATTTTCATTTCCTCGTGGTGTGATTTATGACATGAGTGTCTAGTTTAACTGTTTATACATTTTATACATTTGCAAATTTAGATCTAAAAGGAGTTATTTCCATGAGCGATCGCTACTCACCTCTACCAGAATCATTTCTGTTTGGCGTTGCTTCTGCCGATCACCAATGCGAAGCTTACGATTCTCGTTTTGAAGATATTCGCGATGTTTGGGAACGCCGCCGCGCTCTCACACCACGAGGTCAAGCAACTGATTTTTGGAACCGCTATGCTGAAGATATTGGTCTTGCCAAATCTCTTGGTTGTAAAGCGTTTCGCTTTTCGATTGCTTGGTCGCGGGTGGAACCTGAGCCAGGGAAGTTTGACGATGCAGCCTTCGAGCACTACCGCCAAGTCATTGAAACTATCCGTTCCTATGGGATGGAACCAATTGTCACTTTGCACCACTTTACCCATCCATTACACGTGGAAGGGCGCGGTGGTTTAACTGCTGAGGAGTTTCCTGCTATTTTTGCCAGCTACGCCACAGAAGCAGCTAAACGTCTGGGCGATTTAGTCCGCTACTGGATTACCTTTAACGAACCGAGTCAACTCATTTACGGCTACGTCAAACCTTGGTGGGAAAGGGCTTATTTCATGCCTCCCGGTTTACCTCGCGGTGCTTCTATGTCACAGCAGATGGCAGCAGTGGGCGATTTGATGCGCAATTTATTTATAGCCCACACTAGAGCTAGAGCGATCATTAAGCAATTCAACCCAGACGCCCAAGTCGGAGCAAACCCGATGTTGTTGGGTTTACCTCTGTGGCTGCAAAAGATAGTTGATTTCAACGTGACTCGGATTCGCAGTAGAGAAGATTTTATTAATCAAGGTAAGCGTTTCACAGAACGAGCTTTGCTAGAAAAAGGGCAAGTAGACGTAGTTATCGCTACTTTAACTGCTACCCCAGAGCGAGGAGAACAAGTGGCGTTTTCCGAAGTGTACTATCTGGCAGGCGAAACCTTACTCGTGAAGTCCCAGAGCCAGATTCAAGAATTGAGCGATGTGGCTGGCAAAAAAGTGGCAGTTATACAAAGCAGTACTGCCGAAGCCAATATCTACGAACTTCTTCCCAATACAGACGTGGTAGTACTAGCAGATTATGAAGAAGCCCTCAGAGCGCTAGATTACGACCAAATTGCTGCCATCTTAGCTGATGACACAATTTTGTTAGGAATAATGCAGCAGCATCCGAAACAGTATCGATTTGTAAACCATCGCTTGACAGAAGAACCCTACGCTGCTGCTGTAGTCAAAGGCGATCGCTTCTTGCTCAATGCTGTAGATGTAGCGGTGCGGCGCTTCAAAGAATCTGGTGCTTGGGCAGAAAGCTTTGCTCGTTACTTTCCTGATGAACCTTTACCAGAACCACCTCGGATGGGACGACGTTCTACTCTTGGTGATATCAGCGGCAGAGAGAATGTCACCAAAGCCTCTCTTGCCGAACCAGGAACACCGTTGCGTCGCATTCAAGACAGGGGTTATTTAATTGTTGCCGTGAAAGATAACGTACCTGGATTTGGTTACCGCGATCCGAAGACGGGTGAGTTTAGCGGTTTAGAAATTGATTTAGCGCGGGCAGTAGCAGAGGAAATTTTTGGCGATCGCAATAAAATTCAGTTTCGTCCTGTCAAGACTGCGGAACGTTTACCATTACTGCGCTCTATTGTCAGCATCTTTGATCCCTTGCAAAAGATTTTTAGCATCCTGTCAACCTCCCTCACTAGTAACTGGTGGCATCTTGGCATGGCAGGGAAATTGCCGGAATTTCTCTGTCCTAAAGATTGCGTCGATCAGCAAGATTTTGTCGGTTTTGATTATTACTGGGGTATTAGTAATTTGCGAATCAACCGCGTTAAGCAGTTAATGGATGCAGCCTTTGGACGTTTCAACAATGCGCCTGTCTGGTCTGGCGTGCTTTATGATATGCTCAAGTTTCACGCCAAGCTGTTCCCCGGCAAGGAAATTTTAATTGTAGAGAATGGTTGTGTTGAAATCGCAGATGGTGTGAAGCGAGAAGAGTATATCCACCGCCACTTAGCGGAAGTGCAACGGGCTTATAACGATGGCGTGAAAGTGGCAGGTTATATCTGCTGGAGTGCCACCTCTAACCGGGAGTGGGGACTGAAATTCGGCCCGGCAAGTGATTTTGGATTGTATCATGTAGACCTTGACAACGATCCAGAATTAAAACGCCTGCCCACTGCCGCAGCGATCGCATATAAGGAGATTATTCAAAAGCGGAGTGTGTAAAAGACGTGGGGACGCCGGGAATGATGTTCCACGTTCCTGCGTTAGACTATTGGCGTGACCGGACTAATTTAGTGGATAAATATAAATCTTGTGGTGTGGACATCTTGTCCGCACCGGACGGGCTAGAAGCCCATCCCACAAGAAATCTGTAATGCACTATTTTAGCCTTGACACGCCACTACTAGCGCG
>NZ_AJLN01000149.1 GCF_000317285.1 Chlorogloeopsis fritschii PCC 6912
ACTACATTCTTTTTCACCCTCAAAGGATGGCGATACCAGCAGAGGCAATAGAGGCGGCGATCGCGCCCATTTGCTCATACTTTTTGTACCCTCAAAAATTTTTTCTCACTACCCCTTGACTCTCCAGCAAGATGGAGATTTCAAAATGGGATTAGTAGATTAAATAGAGTACATCAGATGACACTTCAACTCAAAGTTCCTAACATGGCTTGTTCTGCCTGTGGTGAAAGCATCACAAAAGCGGTGAAAACTGTCGATCCAGCGGCAATTGTTCATGCTGATACCAAAACTAAGCTTGTCCATATCGAAACTCAAGCAGCAGAAGTTGCGATCGTAGAAGCAATTACAGCCGCAGGTTATACCGTTAACAGCCACTAAATTCTATAAAAAGCAGTTCGGGAAATCGTTAGGAGGTTTGACAATGGAAAACGCGAATCTGAAACTGCGGGGTATGAGTTGTGCTTCCTGTGCTAACAACATTGAAGAAGCTATTCGATCGGTGCCGGGAGTAGAAGCGTGCAGTGTGAACTTCGGGGCAGAACAGGCTACTGTTCAATATAACCCTCAGCAAACTAACCTGGAGGACATTCAACAGGCAATCGAAGAGGCGGGGTACTCTGCCTACCCCCTCCAAGAACAAGCAATAATGAGCGCACAAACAGATGCCGAACAAGAAGCTCGTCAGGCGGAATCACGAAAACTAAAACGACGGCTCATTTTGGGGGGGGTGATTACAACCATCCTAGTCATTGGAGGATTACCAATGATGACGGGGGTGCATATGCCGTGGATTCCGGATTGGCTACACCACCCTCTACTTCAGCTTGTTTTAACAGCCCCCATCCAATTTTGGAGTGGTGAATCCTTTTATCAAGGAGCTTGGAAAGCTTTCAAGCGGCATACTGCCACTATGGATACATTAGTTGCTTTGGGAACCAGTGCTGCTTTTTTCTATTCACTCTTTCCAACCTTTTTCCCCGGATTTTTCCTCAACCAGGGATTATCACCCGATGTGTATTACGAAATCTCTGCGGTGGTGATTACCCTAATTTTGCTCGGACGATTGTTAGAGAATCGTGCCAAAGGACAAACCTCCGAAGCTATTCGTAAGCTTATGGGCCTGCAGGCAAAAACGGCGCGAGTCATTCGCAATGGGCAAGAGATTGATCTGCCCATTGCAGAGGTGGTTGAGGGCGATGTGATTCTGGTGCGTCCAGGTGAAAAGATTCCGGTAGATGGTGAGATTGTTGATGGTTCCTCTACCATTGATGAGGCAATGGTAACGGGCGAAAGTCTTCCTGTGAAGAAACAACCGGGTGATGAAGTGATTGGAGCTACGATCAACAAAACTGGTAGTTTCAAATTCCGAGCCACACGAGTAGGTAAAGATACATTCTTGGCGCAGATTGTCAAGCTAGTGCAGCAAGCCCAAGGATCGAAAGCTCCAATTCAAAAACTAGCCGATCAAGTTACGGGATGGTTTGTACCAGTTGTCATTGCCATTGCCATTGCTACGTTCATCCTCTGGTACAACTTCATGGGCAATGTGACGATGGCGCTAATTACGACAGTCGGAGTCTTAATCATTGCATGTCCCTGTGCCTTGGGACTAGCAACTCCAACCTCTATTATGGTGGGCACAGGCAAAGGTGCGGAGAATGGCATCCTCATCAAGGGTGCAGAAAGTCTAGAAATGGGACACAAACTACAAACGATCGTCCTCGACAAAACGGGTACAATTACGCAAGGTAAGCCCACCGTCACCGATTTTGTAACTGTTAGCGGTACAGCTAATGGTAATGAGCTAAATCTTCTGAGCCTTGCAGCATCTGTCGAACGCAATTCAGAACATCCTTTGGCTGAGGCAGTTGTAAATTATGCTCAATCTCAAGGTGTGGAATTGAGGGATGCACAGGAGTTTGAAGCGATCGCTGGTAGTGGTGTACAAGGGTACGTGTCAAATCAATGGGTACAAATTGGCACCCACCGTTGGATGAGAGAGTTAGGCATTGATACAGGTGCATTGCAGGAAGATTGGGATCGCTTGGAATATCTTGGTAAGACGGCGATCTGGATTGCGGTGAATAACAAAATCCAAGGGATTATGGGGATTGCTGATGCGGTGAAACCATCTTCTGTAAACGCGATTCGCACATTGCAAAAAATGGGATTGGAAGTGGTAATGTTGACCGGAGACAATCGCCGTACTGCCGAAGTGATTGCTCGTGAAGTGGGCATCAAGCGAGTTTTTGCCGAAGTTCGCCCAGATCAAAAAGCGGAGACTGTTGAGCAAATTCAGTCGGAAGGCAAAATTGTGGCAATGGCGGGGGATGGCATCAATGATGCACCGGCGCTGGCTCAAGCCGATGTCGGGATGGCAATTGGCACAGGAACAGATGTAGCGATCGCGGCTAGTGACATTACCCTCATCTCTGGAGATTTACACGGGATTGTTACCGCCATTCAACTTTCTCGTGCCACGATTCGTAACATTCGTCAGAATCTCTTTTTTGCCTTTATTTATAACGTCGCTGGTATTCCAATTGCAGCAGGAATTCTTTTCCCCTTCTTCGGTTGGCTACTCAGCCCTATTATTGCAGGTGCAGCAATGGCCTTTAGTTCCGTCTCTGTAGTGACGAATGCCCTGCGTTTGCGTAATTTCCGACCGAAAACAATTGGTTGAATATATGATAAGGATTAATAACGATGCTTAAGACAGTCATATTTTTTGGAACCTTGGCAGGATTTGGATTTTTACTTGGAGCTATTTCCGGCGCACTAGCATAGCTTGCAATGTAGTTAAATTCACCAACAAAGACGTTGAAATCATGAACAAAATAGCAATCATTGGCAGTGTTGCAAGTTTGGGATTGGTGTTTGGAATTGCTTCTAACAAAGCAGTTGCACAAATGTCCCACGAACATATGCAACCATCTCAAACCAAGCAAACAAGTCAATTCCGCCGTATACAACAACCCTTGTGGGTAAAAGGAGCCGTTACTGCTGGCGGATTGGGATTGATAGGACTGGAGTTATGGTGGTTTTTGCTGAGTAAGCCAAAATCGCAAAAAGCACAATCAAAGCAGGGCATTCAGGAGGTAACAATTACCGTTGATGGTGGGTATGAACCAAGCCAAGTTGTAGTTAATGCAGGCCAAAAAGTCCGGCTCAACTTCTACCGCAAAGATTCTAGCAGTTGCCTTGAAGAAATCCGATTGCCTGACTTCCATATTGCCCAACAGCTACCCCTAAACCAAGTTACTCCAATTGAGTTCACTCCCAACCAGCCAGGAACTTACACCTTTACCTGCGGCATGAATATGTTTCGCGGTGCGATCAAAGTGGAGCCATCCAATGCTCTTCGCACACAGCAGTTTTCTACGCAGATTTCAGCATGAAAACGGTTAGCGCTAGATGAAGATAACTCATCTGAGTAACACAACAGCACATTAAATCTTAGGTTGCTCAGTTGAAACAGGAATTTGAGGAAAGGCTTTGCGTCCCTTTGCGCTTACTCTGCGTACCTTTGCGTTTAAGGTCGCTACTATTTTACCCAAAGCTATACTAATTTGAATAGGCTGGGTTAACAAAGAAAAACAACGTCTTAATTACTACTTGCCCTATCCCAAAAACAGCTTATATGCTGGATTCTTATTCTCATCCCAATAGCGATAGCCCAGGGTATCGAGAAATGCTTGCCACTCTTCCATCTCATGGGGAGGAACTTGGATGCCGACAACAATTCGCCCGTAATCTGCGCCATTGTTGCGGTAGTGGAACATACTAATATTCCAGTTAGGACTCATAGAATCCACAAACTTCATTAATGCACCAGGGCGTTCGGGAAACTCAAAACGATAAAGTAATTCATTGTGAGCAAGGGAAGAACGCCCACCTACCATATGCCGCAGGTGCAGTTTTGTGAGTTCGTCATCGGTTAAATCTATGGTTTTGAAACCACACTCTTCAAAAGTTGCAACCATCTTTGCCCTGTCGGCACGCTTTTCAATTTGCACGCCTACAAAAATATGTGCCTCTTTCTCATCAGCAATGCGGTAGTTAAACTCAGTCAGATTACGCCTGCCCATACATTGGCAAAACTTACGCAGACTACCCGCCTCTTCCGGAATCGTGACTGCAAAGATGGCTTCGCGGCGTTCGCCCAACTCTGCTCGTTCTGCGACAAAACGCAGGCGATCGAAGTTCATATTCGCACCACAAGCAATTGCAACTAAAGTTTGTCCCTCGATTTGTTCCCGTTCTACATAGGCTTTTGCACCAGCGATCGCCAATGCCCCCGCCGGCTCTACAATCGATCGCGTATCCTCAAAAACATCTTTAATTGCCGCACAAGTGTCATCCGTATCAACGAGAATAATGTCATCCACGTATTGCTGACACAGATGAAAGGTTTCTTCACCCACCTCTCGCACTGCCACACCATCGGCAAATAAACCCACCTGAGACAAGCGCACCCGTTTTCCGGCTTTGAGGGATTGATGCATGGCATCGGCATCCACCGGCTCAACCCCAATAATCTTAATTTCCGGGCGCAATCGCTTCACATATGCCGCAATTCCAGAAATTAATCCGCCACCCCCAATCGCTACAAAAATTGCATGGATGGGTTTTTGGTATTGCCTCAGAATTTCCATTCCAATTGTTCCCTGCCCGGCAATCACATACGGATCGTCAAAGGGGTGAATAAACGTCAAGCCCTTTTCCGCTTCCAATTTCCGAGCGTAGGCATAGGCATCGTCGTAAGTATCCCCATGCAACACCACCTCGCCTCCACGTGCTTTGACTGCATCTATCTTTACTTGGGGCGTAGTTACTGGCATAACAATAATTGCCCGCGTTCCCAGGCGACGGGCACCAAGAGCCACTCCTTGAGCATGGTTGCCAGCAGAGGCAGCAATTACACCTTGCGCTAGCAAGTCTGGTGGCAGGTTCACCATTTTGTTATAGGCACCCCGCAGCTTAAAGGAAAATACTGACTGCATATCCTCACGCTTGAGCAGGAGCTTATTATTCAGTCGCGCCGAGAGGTTTGGAGCAACTTCTAGTGGTGTTTCCTGGGCAACATCGTACACGCGGGCAGTCAGAATTTGTACCAAATAATCGCAGAGCATGGGTGTAAAAGGGATAGCAGATGCCGGATAAAGTACAATTTTACGCCAGTTGTGTACCTGTTTTGGTCGAAACTTATTTGCACTGTGCTACAAAGCAACCCGATCGTGATCCGGTACAATCTTTTCCACATCGCGTAGTACGCGCACAGAAAACCCAACCAAACCAACCAGCAACATACACACTGCACAGATCACATATAGCAAAGCTATCCCCGCACCAGTACCAGTACCAAATAATCCTCCAAAAATACCGACAAGAACACCCCCAGATTGCAACGCAGGTGTAAAAACACGATCTGCTAAAGGCCCTGCTATCAAATAGCCTACCGCAGAAGCTAACTGCAAAATTAGCGATCGCGCAGCAAAAACTCTTCCTTGCATATTTGGTGGTATTTTTGCTAGCCAAATAGCACTATCCGAACTCCCATTTAAAGGGAAAGTGAAAGACGAGCAAAATTGAGCCGGAATCCAAACCCAAGGTGTTCTACCCAAACCAAAAACAATTTTGCTTAAACCTGCACCGATCATTCCCAATAAAACACCTTTGATTTTCCGTCTGAAACCACCCCAAGTGCTTACAATTATGGCTCCCGTCACACCACCAAAACCAGCAGCAGAAGCCAAGCTACCCAGCACTAAAGTATTATTATCAGTACGTGAGAGAATCATCGGTGCGTATAGGGAATCTCCAATATCATGGGGTAGCCAAAATAACAAGTTAACTACTAACAGCGCCAGTAAACTTTTGTGGGTGTTAATGTAGCGCCAACCAACTCCCAAATCTTGCCAAATATCAACTATTGTTTCATTTTCTGTAGTTGGTGGTGGTTGAGGAATACTGACTAACCATAAACTGCCAATAGCGATCGCAAAAGTAAAGATATCAATCAGCCAAATTCCCAGAAAACCAATAACTGTGTAAAGATATCCAGCCAAAGCAGGTGCGATAATACTGCTGCCGTAACCAGACATAAATTCTAGACTACTAGCACGGGTATAGTGTTGTTTAGGAATCATCAGCGATACTGATGACGAGTACGCCAAAGATTGAAATTGATTGAAAGTCCCGACAATCGCACCTGTAAGGTAAAAGTGCCAAATTTGTAAATTATTGGTGAGATACAGCAACAAAATCATAATTGTGGTAAGTACGGCAACTGTATCACCCACCATCATCAGTAATTTCCGGTTAAATCTGTCTACAATTACACCACTGATAGGGGTAATGATAATACTTGGTAGCAAACTAAAAAAACCTACCAGAGTGAGGGTAGTTGCTTTACCTGTAATTTCCCATGCCCAAATTTCAATCGCAAAGTTAGTCATGCTGCTACCAACGGTAGAAACTAGCTGACCAAGCCAGACGATGATAAAATTACGCATACTGGTGGGTCTTGGTTGCTGTGGCATTTTGATTTAAAAATAAGGGCTAGGGGCTAAGAAGAGGAGCCAGCGCCGTGGTGAGGCAGCGCGCCCTTGCGCTTTGCCCTCCTTGTAGACGCCGAAGGCGGCTTCTGTAAGTAAGGGTTCCCCGACTTGTAGACGCTCGGAGAGCGGCTTCCCGGAGGGTGGCGACTGGCGTGAGGGGGAACCACAGGAGACAAGAACCAGGGGAGTAGAGGAGATGGAGAGCACCAGGAGCAGAGGAGAACAACCAGCTACTAACTACTAACTACTAACTATTAACTGTATTTCATTCAGCTTCTGTCATCTCTTCCTTCATGAGTGCAATTCGTTCTTGTGGTTTAAGTAGAGGACAGTTTGTACACTTTTCGTCGTATGGGGGAATGAAAGCATACAAGCAACAGGTGAGTCTAACTGTGGTTGTGGCAGGTAAACCGGGTTCGTTAATTTGTTCAGTGCGTACCAAGTTGTAGAGGGGATTGCGTCCCAGCATGACTGAACTGTATGCTTTTTCATACAAGGCTGAATAATCTGTTTGTATTGCTTCTGGGCTAGTGCATTGGCTAAGTTCGGCAAACTGTCCTTCGGAAGCATTAACCGCATTGCCCCACATAATTTTTTTGGAGAGTTTGGTTAAGCTATGAACTCGGTCTATCATTGGTGCTAGATTATGTTGAAATAAGCCAGTGAAGACAGCTTGGTGTAAGGCTTCAACGCTGTCTACTATTATTCCTGGGTAGTCTTCGGGAATTGGAAGAGGCGATCGCTTAGGATAAATTACAGTCTGACTAAGGTCATGAAACCATAGTGCTTTGGGTTCGCCGTCTTCCAAAACAAAACTTACATTGTCAAGCCCAGCATCCAGCCCGACTCCAGCCCAAGTCATCAAGGCTAAAACACCGGGTAATGTTGTCCAGCTATATACTTTGTTCCAGATAGAAGCAGCAACGCGAATATCTTGACTTTTTTGGTATATCTCGCTTGCTTTCCAAGCAGATAAAAGTCTATCTGGTTGTAAATAATCATTTAGTGAAATTACCTCAGCATCATCAGGAGGCTGAGTCAAAACAATGCAGTCAGTATATAAACTATCTAAAGTGCTTTGAGCAAGAGTAAATATTTCTTCTATAAAATTACACGCTTTGGTATAAATTAGTTTTTGTGCCATCTATAAAGTTGCTCTCTGACTCGAAGTTGACAATTTTGCTGGTGCTTCTAATAAGTATCTAACAAGGTCATCTAAAATGGCATTGGCTGACAGGATACTACCAGAGATCCAGTAACCAGAATCAACAGTATATACCCTATCTTTTCTTACTACATCTAGCGTTTGCCATAAAGGGTTATTCTTGTATTTTTGAAAATTGCCTTCTGAACCTGGGTCTATAACTATAAACATTGCGTCTGCATCTAGCAAGTCTACACGTTCTAAACTCACATTGTCATAACTTACCTTTGAATTGCTAACTTGACGTTGTGCGAAGGGTATAGATAGATTCAATTCCTCCAAAATACTAACAGGAAATGATAGTTGATTAAGAAACTGTGTATTTTTAATTTCAGAAGGAAATCGCATTACAGAAATTTCTGGTTTTCCAAGCTTTTGAGCAAAAGCCAATCTCAATTTTTCAATTCTTTGTTGATATTGACCCAATATTTTTTCTACTTCTTGACTTTTGTCTACTATTTCACCTATCTCTTGTAAAATTTTCTTCCAACCAGTTTCTGTATAATTTATTGAAACTGTTGGAGCTATTTGAGAAAATAACTTATAATTTTGAGGACTAATTAAAAAACCTAAAATTAAATCAGGATTTAATTTGACAATTTTTTCTATGTTAGGCTGGCTTTCGCGCCCTAAATTAATAATACCATCAATTTTTCCCTCCAATATACGCGCTTTGCTACCTAACCGATCTGCTTTTGTTGTTGCTATTGGTTTTAAACCCAACGCCACTAGTACTTCTAAACTTTCTTGATCGGTAACAATAATTCGTTGAGGATGAAGAGGAATACAGCTTTCTCCTAATTCATGGTTGATAATTCGACATTTTGATGCTATTGACTTTACATTTGAGGAGTGTATTTGCTGAGGTAAAAAGCTATGACAACCCTTAATCAATATTACAGTCAGGGCCATTATTAAGAATAATGCTATGTTTTTATACCAATATTTCCTTATCATTTTTCGCAATCAGTGTAGGAATGAAGCGGCGAAAATCAAGCTTACTAAAAATCTATGAAATAGTTGACGACGTGCGGAGGTTATTACTCCGGCACGTCATCAATACTCACCCATATCCTACTACAAAGGTGTGCTCTCAGCAGTCAAGTCAAGGGAACTTTTAATGTGAACAATATTCTTAGTTAAAAATTTAGAAAATATTGCTCATTACCTCTATCAAAACTCCACCGAAACTGTTCCTAATACAGTAAACGGCGCACCAGGAACTAAGTAAAAGCTTTGAGATTCATAATACTCAGTATCAAACAGGTTTTTAAAGTTGAGAGCAGCCTGCCAATTATTACGGCGATAAAACAGACTAGCATCAGTTCTGACAAAAGAAGGAATTTTAATGGTATTCGGGAGAGTAGCTTCCCGTTCACCAACGTAGACAAGTCCTAATCCAAATCCCAAACCTTGCAAATTACCTTGCTGAAATTCATAGGTTGTCCACAGGCTAGCACTGTTATAAGGCACAGCTTGTAAGCGATTGTCAACCAGATCTAACTCGTTATCTTCACTAACATAGGCATCTGTATAGGCATAGGTAGCAATCACTTTCCATCCCGGTAGAATTTCACCTGTGATATCTAATTCTACACCACGACTTTTCTGCTCTCCTGTCTGAATGCTAAAATCAGGATCTTCAGGATCTGTAGTTAGTACATTTTGTTTAGTGATGTCAAAAAATGCCAAAGTAGCCGAGAGTCTTTTGTCAAAAAATTCCTGCTTAACACCAACCTCAAATTGTTCCCCAGTTTCAGGCTTAAATTGTTCACCTGTGCGACTGCGCCCAAAAATCTGGGGATTAAATGAATTTGTCCAACTTGCATAAAGTGAGGTGGTATCTGTGGGTTGATAAACAATACCGACTCGTGGGGAAAATTTAGAATCTGAGGTTCTTATATCAAAAGCATTTTCTGCTAGGTCTTTGTAGTAAGAATCTACCCAATCAAAGCGACCACCTGCTAAAAGTTTTAGATTAGGTAAAAGTTCAATCAGATCCTGTACATATAGTGCCACGTTCCTACCGCCATACTCCTCAAAGAAAGACCGCTCAAAGGTTCCTGGCGTAGCACCATACACCGGATTAAAGATATCTATTCCTGCTATAGGAGCTTCAAAAAAGTCGTAAGCAAATCTGTAGTTAGCTAGCTCTGCTCCGAACAGAACATTATGACGGATGGAGCCTGTATTAAATTTGCCGCTGACTTCAGTTTGCAAGGAAATGTTTTCCTGTTCTTCATCTGTTGTTGCAGCTACCCGTGGAAGTGTCCTGCCATCTTCTTCCAAAAAAGGTTCGGAGAAATTAGAGTTGCGTGCTATTGCAGTTTTTCCGTTGGTACTAGTGACGTTAAAACCCTGCCGAATTTTCCAGTCATTACTGAATTGATGCTCGAAGTTGTATGTTAATACGTTAGATCTGAACTCAGCATCGTTAACATCAGGTTCTCCTAAAAATCGGCTGATAGGAATGTCAAAAAATACCTCTCCTGGTGGTAAGCCTCTATCAAAGGTATAATCATACTTTTGGTATTCATACTCAAAAGTCATGCTGGTTCGCGGCCCAATATTTAAGGTAATTACCGGAGAGATAAAGAAGCTTTCGCTTTCATTAAAGTCCCGAAAACTACCAGCATTTTCGTAAGCAGCATTTAACCGATAAAGTACTGATTTATCCTCAGTTAGAGGCCCGGTAATATCAATTGTCGGACGATAAAAGTCGTAACTTCCAGCAGTAAAACTTCCCCGATAAAAAGGTTCTGGCAAAGGTTTCTTGGTTATTGTATTGACAACACCACCAGGGTTAATAGCACTTCCGTAAAGTACTGATGCAGGGCCTTTAAGAAACTCGACCCGCTCGATATTGGCAACATCGCGAGGACTGGTAAAACCAAAATCTTGAAATCCGTTGCGGAGGGCTTGAAAACCTGATTCAAACCCACGAATAAAGTAACCTTGAGAAGATAGCCCGCCATAGCCTGATTGCTGTTGTACACCACTAACGTTGTCAGCTAGCTCATTCAGGCGCACTACTTGACGATCTTCTATCACTTGTCTGGGGATCACCTGCACAGATGCAGGAATGTCACGCAGTGGAGCATCAATTTTTGTTGCAGTTGATGATTCTTCTACGCGATACCCGTCTTGCTCACCTGTTACCACCAATTCAATTGGCTCATCATCAGCTTCAGAAGTTGGTTCGTCGGGTTGGACTTCACTAGGTTGCTCTGGTTGAGGCGTTTCTTGTGCTTCCGGTTGCTGCTGTGGTTTAGTGGCAACAACTGGTGTAAATGCAAAAATTAAACCCTCATCACTGTCAAATAACTCTGCGCTTGGTAAACCTCCTTCACCTGTTACTGTCACCCTAATAACATTGGCACTAGCTTGAGTGACACTGACAGATACAATTCCTGGTGCTGGATTATTTAAGTTAAAAGGTTTACCTTCAGGTAGAGCTAGCACTGCGTTGGGTATATCTGCTATAAAACTATTCCCTTGGTTGTTATTAACTGTTTTGAGTGCTTCTGCGTTCGCACTTTCTAAAATAACTTCAATGCCTTTATCTGTAGAATTAACTTTAACACCTGTTACTTTAGTAACTGAAATATCATTACCTTGCACAAGCAATTGCGCCGCGCTGGTAGAGTAAGATTCATGATGGTTTAAATTAGAGATTTTTGCTACCCGCGTTCCTGCATAGGCTGGTTGTACCAAGGTGCTAATCACCGCTAATGCTAATCCTAACGAACGTATCTCATTCATGAATCCGGGCTTCATTCTGATTGCTGCTCCTTGAACTTCACCTGCAATTAACAGACTTTTAACTAACGACTCTAGTTGCACCCTGATGCCGATCGCTCATGCCCAGCAAAAAACATCACGTCCGAAATTAACGACGCGATATTTTATCGATAATACTTGGCACTATATTTCAAAACCTTTTCAAGTGTTATCTGCAAAATAATTGCAGCTAACTCTCAAACTATTAGGAAAGATTATCATAAACTTTTCGCGTGAACAAGCATTTAACGAAACTTCGTATTCTAGAAGTTTCACTACTGTGGTGTGTGTAATGCGTAGTGCTCAATAATTTCCGAGCATCTTATAGTAAGCTCTAAATTAGAACTAAATAATATGAGCTTTTGTCATCTGTCCTAAGATAGTTTCTATTAAAATTTATTTTGGCGTACAAGCTGATAAGACTTATTGATTAATATTTGCTTGCTATCTGAGCAAAGTTGCTTTAGTCTATTACAAGTAATTGCAACTAAATGGCAATAAACTAGATTTGATAGCAAAAAGCCATTAACCTTTGTCTAGCTTCTAAGAGAAAGCGCTAAGGCTTGAGAACCCAGAATTTTTGTGTGTGCATGTTTTGAAAGTGCAATGACTCAAGATGTTTAACGATTTAGAAGAAATTGTCGATAAATGTTCTACTGTAGTGGAACTGCTGCGTTATAGGTCAGTAGAACAAGCAAACATCGAAGCTTTTACTTTTCTGCACGATGGAGAAGCACAACAGGCGACTCTAACCTATCAAGAATTAGATCGACGTAGTAGAGCGATCGCTGCTCAACTCCAAATCTTAGGTTTAAGTGGAGAACGCGCCCTACTGCTTTACCCACCTGGAATAGATTACTTACCTGCTTTCTTTGGTTGTCTGTATGCTGGGGTGGTAGCAGTTCCAGCTTATCCTCCACGCAACCGACGTAACACCCCCAGAATTTTGGCGATTTTACAAGATGCACAAGCGGCGGTAATCCTGACAACAACTGCCATCTTGTCTCAAGTGCAATCTTTACTGGCTGAGAAATTTGATATAGATAATATTCCTTGGCTCGCTACCGATAATCTCACCCCTCAGATAGAAGAAGCTTGGCAAGAGCCTTTCATCAATACAGAAACTCTGGCGTTTTTGCAATACACTTCTGGTTCTACTGGCACACCCAAAGGTGTAATGCTAACTCATGGCAACCTGCTCCATAATGCTGCCGTGACTCGCCAATACATGGAACATTCTTCAAGTAGCAAGTTTGTAACTTGGCTCCCTGTCTATCATGACATGGGACTGATTGGCGGTGTACTACAACCTTTGTACGGTGGTTTTCCTTGTATTATGATGCCGCCAGCTGCTTTCCTCCAACGCCCCTACCGTTGGTTGCAGGCAATTTCCCGTTATAGAGGAACTACTAGTGGCGCTCCCAACTTTGCCTATGAACTGTGTATTGAAAAAATTACCCCCGAACAACGCTCAACTCTAGATTTAAGCAGTTGGAGTGTGGCTTTTAATGGCGCTGAACCAATTCGCCAGGAAACCTTGGAGCGTTTTGCCTCTACCTTTGCTGAATGTGGTTTTCGCCCAGAAGCCTTTTATCCTTGCTACGGCATGGCAGAAGCAACTTTGATGGTTTCTGGTAGTGTTAAGGCTGCTTTACCAACAACAAAAAAATTACAAAAAGTTGCATTAGAAAGCAATCATGTTGTTGAGGCAACTGGCGATCGCGAGAATTCAATTACATTAGTTGGGTGTGGTCGAAG
Source organism: Chlorogloeopsis fritschii PCC 6912 (assembly GCF_000317285.1). GTDB lineage: Bacteria > Cyanobacteriota > Cyanobacteriia > Cyanobacteriales > Nostocaceae > Chlorogloeopsis > Chlorogloeopsis fritschii. The sequence goes on from NZ_AJLN01000149.1 coordinate 13,303, forward strand.
TGTACCACAGCAGCAGATTGTCATTGCCAATCCAGAAACTTTAACTCGCTGCCAGCCTGGAGAAGTAGGGGAAATCTGGGTATCTGGGTTTAGTGTTGGCAAAGGCTATTGGAATCGCCCAGCCCAAACAGAAGAAACTTTCTATGCCTTCTTCAAAGACACGGGTGAAGGGCCTTTTCTCCGTACCGGTGATTTAGGCTTTTTAGATAATGGAGAAGTCTTTATTACTGGTAGAGCCAAGGATTTAATTATTATCCGCGGTCGCAACCTTTATCCGCAAGATATCGAACTCACTGCAGAACGTAGCCATTCTTCTTTGCGAACTGGTAGTAATGCAGCCTTTTGTATAGAAGTGAATCATGAAGAACAACTGGTAGTAGTACAAGAGTTAGAGTTTCGCGCCAAACCGAATTTAGAGGAAGTTACGGCTGCAATTCGTCAAGCAGTAGCAGAAGAACATGAAGTACAAGTTTATGGGGTGGTTCTGATTAAGCCAGGTACTATTCCCAAGACTTCTAGTGGAAAAATTCAACGTCGTGCTACCAAAGCAGAGTTTCTGGCTGGTGAACTAGAAGTAATCAGCAGCAGTATCACCGAAAGTATTAATTTTGTAGAAACTGAAAAGAATATTAATCTCGATCGCAAGACTCTCTTGGCGTTTACCCCGCACGAGGCTCTCCCACTGTTAGAGTCATATCTACTTGAGCAAGTCGCGCGAGTGTTGAAAATTACACCCTCGCAAATCGATCTCAAGCAGCCTTTAAGTAGCTTGGGATTAGATTCATTAAGAGTTTTTGAGTTAAAAAACCGAATTGAAAATCACCTAGAAATAGCTGTATCGATAGTAGAATTCTTTGAAGGTTTTAGTATCAAACAGTTAGCAACAAAAATACTGGCTGAAATTACAGCAGCAGGCGATCTAGTATCCGTACCCCTAGCTAAAGTCGAAAGCAGCAGCGACTTTCATCCTCTATCTTTTGCTCAACAGGGACTTTGGTTTATTCATCAGCTAGCTCCTAACACTCCTGCCTATAACATTCCTACTATTATTAATCTCACAGGACAGCTAAATATTGCTGCACTGACGCAAAGCCTGAATGAAATTATCAGACGGCACGAAATCTTACGAACAAAGTTTGCGATCGCCAATGAACAACCTGTTCAGGTGATTGATCCTACTGTTAACTTCAACTTGTTAATTGAAGATTTGCGGGAGTTATCAAAGGACGATATTGCAGTTGCAGCACAATGTCTCACAACAGAATTAGCTCAACATCAGTTTGATTTGTCCTGTCAATCGTTATTGCGTGGTTTACTACTACGCTTGACAGATAATGAATACAAGTTGCTGATTACCTTCCACCATATAATTGCAGATGGCTGGTCTGTTGGGGTATTCATTCGAGAATTGGCTGCATTGTATGAGGCATTTGTCAATGGGGAACCTTCGCCACTTCCTGAGCTACCCATTCAGTATATAGATTTTGCCTATTGGCAACGACAGTACTTACAACCAGAGCGCATCCAAACCCTTCTTACCTACTGGAAACAAAAGTTGGCGGGTAAGCTGCCTATATTGGATTTACCTTGCGACTATCCGCGATCGCCTGTACAAACCTTCAATGGTGCTAAAGTTCAACTATCTTTACCAAAAACCCTCACAGAAGCGTTAAAGCACCTAAGCCAGCAGGAAGGCGCAACTCTATTTATGACTCTGCTGGCGGCGTTCAAAACATTACTGTATCGCTACACAGGGCAAACAGATATCTTAGTGGGTTCGCCAGTTGCTAACCGTAATGCGATCAAAACTGAACCATTGATCGGATTATTTGTCAATGTTTTAGTATTGCGTACAGATTTATCTGAACAACCCAGTTTTAGAGAATTACTCTCACGGGTGAAATCTACAGCTTTAGAAGCTTATGTTCATCAAGATTTACCTTTCGAGCAGTTAGTAGAGGAATTACAGCCGGAACGGGATTTGAGCCATCATCCGTTGTTTCAGGTAATGTTTGTTCTCCAGAATGTTCCACTACCAACTCCACAACTATCAGATATTTCTCTAACTTTCGCTGAAGGTGATAACGGCTCGGCTAAGTTCGATTTAACTGTGTTTATGGAAGATACAGAGCAAGGATTAGTCGCAACGCTGGAGTACAACACAGATTTGTTTAATGCCGATACCATTCATCGGATGCTGGGGCATTTCCAGACACTACTACAAGGTATAGTCTGCTATCCCAATATTGGGATAGCAGAATTGCCGTTGTTAACAGAATTTGAAAGACATCAGCTACTAGTTGAATGGAATAATACTCAGAAAAACTATCCGCAAAACCTGTGCATACACCAACTATTTGAGCAGCAAGTAGAACGCACGCCAGATGCGATCGCTCTCATCTTTGACAATCAAAAACTTACCTACCGAGAGTTAAACGAGCGCGCTAACAAACTCGCCCATTATCTCAAAACTCTAGATGTGAAACCAGAAGTATTGGTTGGCATCTGTATGCAACGCTCTCTAGAGATGGTAATTGGGATATTGGCAATTATCAAAGCAGGTGGTGCTTATGTACCTTTAGATCCCACTTATCCAAATGAGCGTTTAGCATTCATGTTGGCGGATGCTCAAGTGTCGGTACTGCTCGTACAACCACATTTAGTTGAAAAAATACCAACTCATCAAGCGCAAGTTGTTTGTACAGACAGTGAATGTCAACAGTTTGCTGTTTACAGCCCTGAAAACCCAATTAGTGAAGTTACACCAGAAAACCTAGCGTATGTAATTTACACTTCCGGTTCTACAGGAAAGCCCAAGGGTGCGATGAACACTCACAAGGGCTTGTGTAATCGCTTATTGTGGATGCAAGATACCTATCAACTCACAGCAACCGACAAAGTTTTACAGAAAACACCCTTCAGTTTTGATGTCTCAGTTTGGGAATTTTTCTGGCCGTTATTTACGGGTGCAAGTTTAGTTTTAGCTAAACCAGGTGGACATCAAGATAGTAGGTATCTAGTTCAACTAATTACCCAAGAAAAAATTACTACACTGCACTTTGTTCCCTCAATGTTGCAAGTGTTTCTAGAAGAAAAAGAACTAGAGAAATGTGGTAGTATTAAACGAGTAATTTGTAGTGGTGAGGCGCTACCTTCTGACTTACAACAACGCTTCTTTGAACGATTAAACGCCGAGTTACACAACCTTTACGGCCCAACAGAAGCGGCAATTGACGTAACTTTTTGGTCTTGTCAACCCAATAGTCATGATAAAATAGTTCCTATTGGTCGTCCAATTGCCAATACACAGATATATATCTTAGATAAGCATTTACAGCCCGTTCCCATTGGTGTAGGTGGTGAGTTACATATTGGTGGTTTAGGATTAGCTAGGGGCTATTTAAATAAACCTGAATTGACCAAAGAAAAGTTTATTTCTAGCCCCTTTGAATTAGGAAAGTATTTGTACAAAACAGGTGATTTAGCACGCTATCGTCCCGATGGAAATATTGAGTATTTAGGAAGAATTGACCACCAAGTTAAAATTCGGGGTTTTCGCATTGAACTAGGAGAAATTGAAGCAGTATTAGGACAACACCCACAAGTCCGAGAAACAGTAGTAGTAAATAGAGAAGATATACCAAAAAATCATCGCTTGGTAGCTTATGTAGTTACTCATTCACAAACTACATTTTCTGTACATGAATTACGCGATTATCTCAAAGAAAAGCTACCTGATTATATGGTGCCTTCTGCCTTTATTAAATTAGATAAATTACCATTAACACCCAATGGTAAAATAGACCGTAGTGCCTTACCTGCGACAGACATTCAACGCCCTGATTTAAAAGAGGTTTATGAAGCACCAAACTCTGAAGTAGAAAGAGCGATCGCCAAAATTTGGTTAGAAATATTGCACCTAGAAAAAGTAGGCGTAAATGACAACTTTTTTGAATTGGGTGGCAATTCATTATTAATGGTTCAAGTTAATAACAAGCTAAGAGAAGTTCTGCACTGTGACATTTCAGTTGTAGAAATGTTTCAGAACCCAACTATTAAATCTTTGGCGAAGCATATAAACCCAAATGCAAGAGAAACATCTACTTTTGAATCTCTAAATCACCGCATTCAAAAGCAAAGAAAAGCTGTAAGTAGACAAAAAACTTTTATTCAGCAAAGGAGAAAGATTAAATAATAACTAAAAAGTAATACAACATCACGAGCTGGTAAAAGCATTTTTATATCAAGGAACTTTACAATAATCATGAACATTACTCTTCTAACATGGGGTTCATACGGTGATGTTTTGCCTTATGTGGCATTTGCTTTAGAATTGCAACGGAATGGTCATGTAGTGCAGTTTGTAACTACACCGGATTTTCAAGAACTCATTACTCAAAGAGGGATTAAATTCAAACCTTTAGATTGCAAAACGTGGGATATTGATTACTCAATTTTTCCAGATTTTGAAGCCTTATCTATAGACTATGGTTGTGGTTGTCATCAAAATCCATTTGTAATTTCACGCTTTTTTAATCGGATACTTATACCTTTCAAAGATAGCTTTTTGCCTATCATCTATGATGTTTGCAAAGGCTCTGAAGCAATAATTTTTTCACCTTCCGCTTTTCCTGCCTATGATGTTGTTGAGAAACTAGGTATTCCAAGTTGTGTAGCAAGTGTAGTACCAATGCACCCAACACGTGCTTTTCCAAACCACTTCACGCCAAGTAGTTTGGGTTTGGGTTCTACTTACAATTGGTTCAGCCATATTTTCTTTCATCAATTATTTTGGCAATATACTCGGCAGCCTATCAATCAGTGGCGACAGGAAATGTTGAATTTACCGCCGATTTCACTCTTTTCCTATCCACTAAAACGAATGAACCAACAAAAACTGCCATTCTTATATGGTTATAGTTCTGCTTTTTTGCCAAAACCAACAGATTGGCCAGATTGGACACATATCACTGGCTACTGGTTTCTCGATCCTGTTGAAACTTGGCAGCCGCCAGTTGATCTGATCAAATTTCTGGCTTCTGGCCCTCCACCAGTTTATATCGGTTTCACCTCCAAAGGTGGTTGGGAACCACAATATGTAAGGCAGATAGTTTTGGAAGCACTAGCAATTTCTGGGCACAGAGGTATCTTACTTAAGGACGAAGATGTTAGCAATCAGATCGATTTACCAGATAACATTTTTCAAATTGAATGGGTGCCTTTTGAGTGGCTGTTTCCCCGGATGTCAGCAGTAGTACATCATGGCGGATGCGGTACAAACGCTTATGCTTTAAGTGCCGGGGTTCCTTCTATTATTATCCCCAACAATTATGACAATTTTCTCTGGGCAAATCGAGCAGCGGAGTTAGGTTTAGGATTGCCACCAATCCACAGAAAGGAACTGTCAGCCACAACTTTAGCAGCAGCTATTACAACTGTCATTAATGACAAGAATATGCAAGCAAAAGCAACTGATATGGCTAAACAAATTCAAGCAGAGAATGGTGTAAAATATGCAGTTGAAGTTTTTAATTCTTATCTAAACTCTTATTAAAAATAAGATTTATAACAAGTATATAAAATATCAAAATCAAGGTTAAATATATGTCTGAAGTTGGCTTATTATCAAATAATAGTGCAAAACTGATTCTTAACCAAACTTCTCAAAATATTTTGCAACTGCCTGTTCAAGAGACTTTAGATTACTTTAAGTCATTTGGTATTTTATTATTTCGAGGTTTTGGTGTTAACTATGAACAGATGAAGGTATTTGCCGAAAAATTCAGTTCCAGATTTGTTTTAGACAAAGACAGACCAATAGTTGATCCACGCAACAAATTTGTCACTTTAGTAGATCCAGGGATGCACTATGTTAGCCCTCATTGTGAGAATGCTAACTCTCCTTTTCGTCCCGATGTAATTTGGTTTTGCTGTGGTGTACCAGCTTCTCAAGGTGGTGAAACTTTATTTTGGGATGGAGTGCGAGTATGGGAAGAATTGGATCAAGAATTACGACAGTTATTGATTGCTAAAAAAATTAAATTCTGCCAAAAATTTCCTGCTGCTGATTGGAAGCGTTTTCTAGGAGTAGGTGCTACTCTCGCTGATGTCAAACGCACTCTTAACGGTATTCCCGGATTAAGCTACAAAATAAATGATGACCAATCTGTTTCTATAGAATATGTTTGTTCAGCTGTAGTTAAAACAAAATACGGCCATCAAGATGCATTTGCTAATAGCTTAATTGCCGAGTACAAAAATCCTAGAGGAGTTGTCACCTTTGCAGATGATTCGCCGATTCCGGCAACAGTTATTAACCAAATTCAGCAAGTGATGAATAAGTTAACTGAGGTGATACCCTGGCAAGCAGGCGATTTAGTAATGATTGATAATTCTAGATTTTTGCATGGTCGTCGGTCATTCACTGATACAAAAAGGCGAATTTATTCACTACTAAGTTACCTGAAATAGCGAGTTTTTTCATTACCAACTCCCTCTGTGCCTCTGCGCCTCTGCGTGAGTCAAAAAATCCTGCATAAAACAAAAACTCTTATTTTACCCAAGTGAGAGAAAATGGGTAGTACAGAATCTGACACATCAATGGACGGAATCGCAATTATTGGTATCTCAGGACGTTTCCCTGGAGCCAATAATATTGCAGAATTTTGGCAGAATTTGCAAGCGGGAATCGAATCTATTTCTCAGCTTACAGATGAAGAAATATTATCAGCAGGTGTTGATTCTATTTGTTTAGATGATAGTAACTATGTCAAAGCAAGCGGTGTTTTAGAAGATATTGATTTATTTGATGCTGCTTTTTTTGACTTTAATCCTAAAGAAGCGGAAATAACAGATCCACAACACCGCCTGTTTTTAGAATGTGCTTGGGAAGCGCTGGAAAGTGCCGGTTATGACTCTAATAGATGTGTAAGCCGGATCGGAGTTTATGCCGGTGCTAGTTTAAATAATTATTTATCTTTTGATTTAAATAGTGACCAAGTTGGTTCTGCACAGTCTTATCAAAAATTAATTGGCAATGATAAAGATTTTCTGTCTACTCGTGTCTCTTACAAATTAAATTTAACCGGGCCAAGTCTGACTGTTCAAACAGCTTGTTCCACCTCATTAGTAGCAATTACTCTTGCTTGCCAAAGTTTAATTAATTATCAATGTGATATGGCTTTGGCAGGAGGAGTTTCGATTCGAGTTCCCCAAAAAACGGGTTATTTATATCAACCTGGAGGAACTTTATCTCCTGATGGGCATTGCCGGGCTTTTGATGCCAAAGCGCAAGGAACAACTGTTGGTAATGGCGTGGGAGTTGTTCTGCTCAAACGGCTAGAGGATGCGATCGCTGATGGAGATAATATCTATGCGGTGATTAAAGGTTGGGCAATTAACAACGACGGTTCGCTGAAAGTTGGTTATACAGCCCCTAGTGTCGATGGGCAAGCAGAAGCGATCGCCGAAGCCATCATGTTAGCAGGAGTTGAACCGGAAACAATCAGCTATATAGAGGCTCATGGTACTGGCACTACTTTGGGCGATCCGATTGAAATTGCAGCCTTAACCAAAGTTTTTCGCTCCAGTACAGACAAAAAAGGTTTTTGTGCGATCGGTTCTGTCAAAACAAATATCGGGCATCTCGATGCAGCCGCCGGAGTCACAGGATTAATCAAGACGGCTTTAGCCCTAAAACATCAACAAATACCACCCAGCCTGAATTTTGAACAACCCAACCCCCAGATTGATTTTGACAATAGTCCTTTTTACGTCAATACAAAACTAACCCAATGGAAACAAGAACTATCTCCGCGTCGTGCTGGCGTTAGTTCATTGGGAATGGGGGGAACTAATGCTCATGTTGTTTTAGAAGAAGCCCCCATGACAGAGCAGGGGTGCAGGGGGGCAGGGGGGCAGAGGAGAAAATATCATCTGTTAGTCTTCTCGGCTAAGACTGAATCTGCATTAGAAACTGCTACCGATAATTTGGCTCAACATCTGGTGCAGCATCCAAAGCTCAATCTAGCGGATGTTGCTTATACCTTGCAAGTAGGGCGTAGAGAGTTTAATCATCGTCGCATCTTGGTGTGCCAGGATATTCAAGATGCAATCAATGCCTTGCAAAATAGAGCATCTCAACGAGTTTTCACCCACTACCAAGAACCATCAGAGCGCCCGATTACCTTTATGTTTCCTGGGCAAGGTAGTCAGTATGTCAACATGGGTAAAGAACTCTATCAAACAGAGCCAATCTTTCGTGAATATGTAGATCGCTGCTGTTTGATACTTCAACCATTATTGAATCTAGATTTACGTTCAGTCATCTATCCCCAAGAGTCAGACACAGAAACTGCACAAGAACAACTCAAACAAACATCCCTAGCCCAGCCAGCATTATTTGTCATCGAGTATGCCTTGGCTCAGTTGTGGATGTCCTGGGGCATTTCTGTTAGTGCGATGATTGGTCATAGCATTGGGGAATATGTAGCTGCTTGTCTTGCTGGTGTTATGTCCCTAGAAGACGCATTAACTCTTGTGGCTATGCGGGGGCGACTAATGCAGCAATTGCCAGGCGGGAGTATGCTATCAATTCCTCTCTCGGAAGCAGAGGTTAAATCCCTGCTCAATGAGAATTTATCTTTAGCTGCTAGTAATGCTCCTTCTTCTTGCGTAGTGTCAGGAAGCCATGCTTCTATAGATGCACTGTCTGAGCAACTAATCGCGCAAGGGATAGAATGCCGTCGCCTGCAAACTTCCCATGCTTTCCATTCCCAAATGATGGAGCCAATTTTGCAGGCATTTATTGCAGAGGTGAAGAAAGTTACATTAAATCGTCCGCAAATTCCCTTTATCTCCAATCTCACCGGAACTTGGATTTCTGCACAAGAAGCTATAGATCCGCATTACTGGGCAAGCCATTTACGGCATACAGTGCGGTTTGCAGATGGGATCTCTGTGTTACTGCAAGAGCCAAACCGGATTCTCTTAGAAGTAGGGGCGGGGCGGACTTTGTGTACCTTTGTCAAACAACAAGCAGGAGTAACTCAGCAAGCGATACTGTCTTCTTTACGACATCCCAAAGAAGAACAAGCAGATGTAGCATTTTTGCTAAATACACTCGGTCGTCTGTGGTTTTTCGGAGTTTCAGTCGATTGGTCTAGTTTTTATACTTCTGAGCAGCGCGTTCGCATCCCTCTACCAACGTATCCTTTTGAACGTCAACGTTACTGGATAGAACCCCAAAAAAAATCTAGTGATTCTCTTGCTATTAATAAGAAAAAGCCCGATGTAGCCGACTGGTTTTATCTACCAGTTTGGAAACAAGCAATTGCACCCCAACCTGTGAAATCTGAAAAACAGGTGTTGGTATTTGCTGATACTTGTCAAGTCGGTTCACAAATAGCTAAACACTTAGAAAGTGAGGGTAACAATGTTATTACTGTCTGGCAGGGAGAAAAGTTTAGCAGACTGAGTGAAAGGGAATACAGCATCAATCCCAACCAGTCTGATGATTATGATGCTTTAATCGAAGAGTTGCAATTTTTAGGGCAAATTCCAGACGTGTTTGCTCATTTATGGAGTATCACACCTACTGAACAGACAAAATCGGGAATTGAGTATTTTGACAATTGCCAAAACGCAGGTTTCTATAGCTTGTTATTTCTGGCACAGTCTTTGAGCAAACAAAATATTACTCAACCAGTAGATATCTTGGTTGTCACCAATGATATATACGACGTGACAGGTTTGGAAAAATTATCTCCAGAGAAAGCTACTGTTTTGGGAATGTGTAAAACGATCGCCCAAGAGTATGCAAATATTTCCTGTCGCAGTATTGATATTGTGCTTCCTCAGGCTGGAACTGTTGCCGAAAGTCAACTATTAGAGCAACTTCTAGACGAATTAAATGCTAAAGAATTTGAGAGTGCGATCGCCTATCGTGGACATCATCGCTGGGTGCAGACTTATGAACCACTACAACTAGATAACGACAAACCGCCCAAGTTGCGCCAAGAAGGAGTATATCTCATTACTGGTGGTTTAGGTGGTATTGGTCTGGAAATTGCTGAGTATTTAGCTCAGACAGTAAAAGCAAAACTAGTACTGATTGGTTCTTCGGCTTTCCCTACCACAGATGAATGGGAGCAGTGGCTGGCAACTCATGACGAACACGATAAATTCAGCAGTAAAATCAGGAAATTACAGGAACTAAAACAACTCGGTGCAGATATTTTAACTCTGACTGCTGATGTAGCTAATGCAGCCCAAATGCAAGCTGCTATTACTGAGGCTGTAGCCCACTTTGGCCAGATACATGGCGTTATTCATGCTGCTGGAATTAAGCTGTTTAGAACAGTTCAAGAAATAACTAGCAGTGAATGCGAACAACAACTAAGAGCTAATGGTCATGGACTGTTTGTTTTAGAAACAGCATTACAAGGAATAGAGCTTGATTTCTGTGTCCTGATATCTTCCTTATCATCTATTTTAGGTGCATTGGGCATGGCGGCTTATCCAGCAGCCCATCACTTCACCGATGCCTTTGTTTATAAACATAACCAGACGAACTCTACACCTTGGCTGAGTGTAAATTGGGATAACTGGTTAACTAGTCAATTAGTTACAGAATTGGCGACGAAACCAGAAATTTCCACTGAATTGTTCATGAATAACCAAGAAGGTGTTGAGGTATTTCGACGCGTATTATCTTTAAATAAAGTCAATCAGATAGTTGTCTCAACAACTGATTTACAAGCCAGAATCGAACAGTGGATTAAGCCTTCAGAAGTTGTCGCTCACACCAATTCACCAGCACTACATTCTAGACCATACTTACAGAATAGTTATATTGCTCCTAGAAATGAAATAGAGCAAACCATTGCTAATATCTGGCAAGAAATTTTGGGGATTGAGCAGGTAGGTATTGAAGATAACTTTTTAGAGTTAGGCGGTGATTCGCTTCTCAGTATTCAGATTACTGCTAGAGCCAACAAAGCAGGGCTGCGGTTTACTAATCAACATTTGTTTGAATACCCAACTATTGCACAATTAGCAGAAATAGCAGGCAGAACGCAGACAGTTTTGAGCGAACAGGGATTAGTGGAAGGGGAACTGCCCTTAACACCAATTCAGCACTGGTTTTTTGAGCAAAATTTAGTTGATGCACACCACTGGAATCAAACTGTTTTGCTAGAGGTGAGACAGTCTCTTGATCCAGTACTCTTGGAACAAGCGGTTCAACATTTACTGATTCATCATGATGCCTTGCGTCTGCGTTTTAGAGAAGAAGCATCGGGTTGGCAGCAGGTAAATACTAGTCCTGAGGAGGTTGTACCGTTTGAACGAGTAGATTTGTCAGGATTGTCACCACAGCAGCAAGAACAGGCGTTTGAGGCAGCTGTTAAAGAGATACAAGCGAGTCTAAATCTTACTTCTGGCCCGATTGTGCGGGTTGCTTGCTTTGATTTTGGAACCCATCAACCAAGTCGGATACTGTTGGCGATTCACCATTTAGCCATTGATGTTGGTTCTTGGCGAATTTTGCTGGAAGATTTGGAGATTGCATATCAACAACTAAGCCAAGGCAAAGCAATTAAGCTACAGCCGAAGACAACTTCATTCAAACAGTGGGCTTTGCGGTTAATGGAATACGCCCAGTCGATTGAATTACAAAGAGAACAGGTTTATTGGTTAGCAGCCGAGCGTGAGTGGGTATCACCGTTGCCAGTAGATGATCCAGATGGTGTTAATACTGTAGCGTCTGCTCAGACTATTTCTGTAACCTTGAGTGTGGAAGAAACACAGGCATTACAGGAAGATATTGCTGCAACTTATCGAGTTCAAACTGATGATGTGCTACTTGCGGCTTTAACACAAGCATTTAGTAAATGGACTGGAGAGCATTCACTTTTAGTTGACTTAGAGGGAAATGGCAGAGATGTAATCTTCGATGATATTGATTTGTCCCGTACAGTAGGCTGGTTTACCAATATTGCCCCCATGCTATTGGAGATTAGGGAGACTGAACAAACTGGGGAAATCTTAAAGCAGGTAAAAGAGCAACTCCGTAGTTTCCCGAATCAAGGTTTAGGGTATGGTGTTTTGCGCTACTTGTGTGGCGATGAAATTATTACTGAAAAATTGCGTTCGCTAGAACAAGCAGAGGTACTTTTCCTTTACCTTGGTAACTACGAGCAAACTATACCTGAGTCTTCTTTATTCAAGTTATCGCCAAAATCTAGTGGTTTATCTCGCAGTTTACGCTGTCAACGCAGCCATCTCATAGAAATTAATGCGTTGATAGTTCAAAACCAACTCCAAGTAGATTGGATTTACAGCCAAAATATACATCGCCAAGAAACAGTCGAGAGGTTAGCTCAAGATTTTAGAACTGCTTTACTTTCTCTAGTCACTGACAGTCAGCCTTCTTCAGCGCCAAACTACACAACTTCAGACTTTGCTGAATTTGAATCTAGTCAATGGAGTCAAGACGATATTGACAATATTTTGACAGCTATTAGTAAAGTTACCAGTTAAATCATTTTTAAAATTCCTGGGATTAATTATGTTGATTAAAGCAATGAACCACAAAAAACGCAAAGTTCGCAAAGTTTAAAAATTTTCTATCTGAATTATTGTAATAGTATGAAAAATATCGAATTTTTCTATCCATTATCACCCATGCAGCAGGGCATACTTTTCCATACTATTTATGCCCCAAACTCAGGAGTATATGTTGAGCAGTTAAGCTGTAATATTCAGGGAAATTTCCATATCTCTTTCTTTCAACAAGCATGGCAGAGGTTAGTTGAAAGACATCCAATTTTGCGAACCTCTTTTATTTGGGAGGGAATCAAAGAACCTGTGCAGGTAGTGCATAAACAAGTAAAACTACCTTGGCAGCAACAAGATTTGTCCAGATTAGAATTTATTGAACAGCAAAAGCACATTGAGACTTGTTTAGTAGCCCAAAGAGAACAGGGTTTTGAAATTTCTCAAGCGCCACTGATGCGCTTAACACTACTGCAGTTAGCTGAAAAACACTACAAATTTATTTGGACTCATCATCACTTATTATTAGATGGTTGGTCTTCTTCTTTACTACTTCAAGAAGTATTTACTTATTACCAAGCATTAAGCCAAGGTCAAGATATACAGTTACAAAAACCTCGTCCTTATCGAGACTATATAGCTTGGCTACAAAAGCAAGACTTATCAAAAGCAGAGATTTTTTGGAAGCAATATCTCAAAGGTTTTAACACAGTTGCTTCTTTAGGAGTAGGTCAAAATATTGGTAGTCATGTTAGTGAAAATAAGAATTATAATACGCAAATATTGCGCTTAACAAATACGGAAACAGCCGCTTTACAGTCTTTAGCTCGGCAACAACAACTAACACTAAATACCATATTGCAAGGAGCATGGGCGATTCTCCTCAGCCGTTATAGTGGTGAGAATGATATTATTTTTGGCGGGGTTGTATCTGGTCGTCCAACTACATTAGCGGGTGTAGAATCAATGATCGGAGTGTTTATCAACACTTTGCCCGTTAGAATAAGTTTAAATCCGCAAAAATTTCTCATTCCTTGGCTCAAGCAATTACAAACACAGCAAAATGAAGTTCGTCAATACGAATATACCCCACTTATAGAAATTCAAAAGTGGAGTGATATTCCGGCTGGACAGCCTTTATTTGAGACTATATTTAACTTTCAGAATTACCCGCTCAATTCTTCCTTACAACAACCAATAGATAATCTCAAAATATTTAATATTAATAGTGTTATTCATCCTCACTATCCCCTTAATATCTCAGTACAAGTAGATGCAGAATTATCGCTAGAAATTTTCTGCGATCGCCACCGCTTTGAGCATGATACAATTGCTCGGATGTTGGGGCATTTACAGACCTTACTATTAAGTATGGTGGCAAATCCTCAACAAAGTATTGGTGAATTACCATTACTGACACCTACAGAGCGTTATCAGTTATTAGAAGAGTGGAATAATACACAATTTGATTATCCCCAAGACCAATGTATTCATCAACTATTTGAAGCACAAGTTGAGAAAACCCCTGATGCTGTTGCTGTAGTCTTTGAGCATGAATATTTAACCTATAAAGAACTTAATCAAAGAGCCAATCAACTCGCCCACTACCTGCAACAACTGGGAATAAAGCCAGAAGTATTGGTAGGGATTTGTGTAGAGCGAAGCTTAGAAATAATTATTGCTCTTTTGGCAATTTTAAAAGCAGGTGGTGCATACATACCACTAGATCCTACATTTCCTCAAGAGCGCTTGGCGTTCATGCTGGAAGACTCACAAATTTCCGTTTTATTAACCCAGCAACATTTATTACCCTCCCTTCCCGCACACCAAGCCCAAGTTATCTGTCTGGATAGCGACTGGCAAAACATCGCCACGCAATCCAAAACTACGCTTGGCAGCAATGTTGAACCAGAAAATCTGAGTTACACAATTTATACTTCCGGTTCTACAGGGAATCCCAAAGGTGTACAAATTACCCATCGCAGTGTCGTAAATTTCCTTACCGCGATGCAGCAGAAGTTGCAGTTAACAAATACAGACAATCTGCTGTCAGTCACTACCCTATCTTTTGATATTGCGGTTTTAGAAATTTTTCTTCCCTTAACAACAGGAGCTAAATTAACTTTAGTCAGTCGGGAAGTTGCAACCGACGGCGCACAGTTATTACAACAACTGAATAATTCTGCTGCGAGCGTAATGCAAGCTACTCCTGCAACCTGGCGAATGTTGTTAGATGCAGGCTGGGAAGGAAATGCCCAACTCAGGATTCTCTGTGGTGGTGAAGCCTTACCCCACAACTTAGCCTCACAGTTACGTCAAAGGGCTGCTAATGTATGGAATTTATACGGCCCTACAGAAACCACTATTTGGTCTACAATTCATCAAGTAGATGAGCGTGAAGCTATAGTTCCTATCGGTCGTCCCATAGCTAATACCCAAATCTATATCTTGGATAAATCTTTGCAACCAGTACCCATAGGCGTTGCTGGAGAACTGTATATTGGTGGCGCGGGGTTAGCACGGGGTTACTTTAATCAGCCGGAATTAACGCAAGAAAAATTCATTCCTAACCCATTCTGGAAGGCAGTAGGCAGTAAGCAAAAGTCAGAAGGAAAAGAATTTACTGGACTATACCCAACATCCAAAATTTATAAAACTGGCGATTTAGCCCGTTATTCTCCCAATGGAGAAATTGAATATTTAGGACGCATTGACTATCAAGTTAAACTCCGAGGGTTCCGGATTGAATTAGGCGAAATTGAAGCGGTGTTAGAACAGTATCCCGCAGTGCGTCAATGTGTGGTGACGGTACGGGAAGATATACCTGGAAATCAGCGTCTAGTTGCTTATGTAGTTGCTGAAAACGCCGCTAGTAACGAACTGCGTCAGTATTTGCGGCAAAAACTGCCTGAATACATGGTACCCAGTGCTTTTGTCATCTTAGATTCTCTACCCTTGACTCCTAATGGTAAAATCAACCGTCGTGCTTTACCCGCACCAGAAAATAATCAATTAGAAATAAGTAATTTTGTTGCTCCCCGTCATCCAGTAGAAGAGGTATTAGCCGGAATTTGGACTCAAGTTTTAGGCGTTTCTCAAGTTAGTATTCACGACAATTTCTTTGAACTAGGTGGACATTCTTTATTAGCAACTCAAGTTATTTCTCGTATTCGCAAAACCTTTGGGGTGGATATATCACTTCAGCAGTTATTTGAATTTTCCACCATTGCAGAACTAGCTAAAAGTATTCAACAAGCCAGTCATCAGGGTGTTTCTGCAATTACACCTGTTCCCCGTGACGGAAATTTACCTCTATCCTTCGCTCAAGCTAGATTATGGTTACTAGAACAGCTAAATCCTGGTAGCGATATTTACAATATGCCCGCAGCAATTCGCCTTGTAGGTGAGTTGAATATAGAGGCGTTAGAAGAAAGCATTAACGAAATTATCCGTCGCCACGAAGTTTTACGTACTACCTTTGTTTTAGTTGATGAGCAACCTTTACAGGTAATTGTCCCCAACTTGCAGCTAAAAATATCTGTAGTAAACTTACAGGAATTGTCGCAAGCTGAACAAGAAGCAGAAATTGAGTATTTGAGTCTGAAGGAATTCCAACTTCCCTTTGATTTTACCCAAGCGCCGTTACTTAGATGCACACTCTTACAGCTAGGGGAACAAGAATACATCTTACTATTCACTATCCACCATATCGTTTTTGATGGGTGGTCAACAGGTGTATTAATTCAAGAGTTAGTAACGCTATACACCGCCTTTACTGCTGGTAAACCTTCTCCATTACCAGTATTACCCATCCAGTACGCAGACTTTGCAGTTTGGCAACGTCAATACTTACAAGGTGAAAGACGAGAAGCTTTACTCACCTACTGGAAGCAGCAATTGGCAAACTTACCTGTATTGCAACTACCCACAATACGCCCTCGTGCAGAAGTGAAAACTAAGCGGGGTGCTACTCATACATTTTTGATACCTGCGTCGGTTGTGCAAGAAGTGCGATCGCTTTCTCAGCAAGCAGGTGTAACCTTATTCATGACACTGCTGGCAAGTTTTAAAATCTTACTGCAACGTTACTGCAACCAAGATGATATTGTTGTCGGTACAGATGTTGCCAACCGCAATCAAGCAGAAGTTGAGCCTTTAATTGGCTTCTTCATTAACTTATTAGTTTTACGTACAGATGTAAGTGGTAATCCCACCTTCTTAGAATTACTACAACGCGTTCGCACCCAGACATTAGCAGCTTATGCCCATCAAGATTTACCCTTTGATGAGTTAGTTCGAGAATTACAACCTGAGCGTCATTTAAGTAACATAGTTCCATTATTCCAGGTGTTATTTGTCCTGCAAAATACACCAAACTATGCCTTAGAATTACCAGGACTGTCTTTAAAATTATTAGAAGTAGAAAGCAAAACGTCCAGATTCGATTTAGCCCTCTTCCTCACAGAAACCGAGCAAGGTATAGAAGGTAAATGGCAATATAACGCTGATTTATTTGCTGCTGATACTATCACTCGGTTTACAAATCACTGGCAAACATTAATCAACAGCATTCTTAGCCAACCTCAAAGCCGCATCAATACCTTAGAAATACTCACAGAAACAGAAAAGGTACAACAAACCATGCAACAACAGGAGCGTAAAGCAGCTAAAAGACAAAAATTTATGACTATTGCTCCTAAAGCAGTGAATCTGTCAGTAGAGCAATTAATTAAAACAGATTATCTGCAAGAGGGACAAAAATTTCCTCTTGTGATTCAGCCTCATAGTGCGGAAGTTGATTTAATATCTTGGGCTGAAAATAATCGAGAATATCTTGAAAAAGAATTATGCCAACACGGAGCGATTTTATTCAGAGGTTTTAATGTAAAATCAGTTTCAGAGTTTGAACATTTTGCTCAAACAATTTGCCCCAATTTATTTGCTGAATATGGTGACTTACCCCGCACTGGTGAAGGTGGCAAAGTTTATGGTTCCACACCTTACCCAGCAGATAAAGCAATTCTCTTCCATAATGAAAGCTCTCATTTACATTGCTTCCCATTAAAAATTTGGTTTTACTGCGTTCAACCTGCTGCTGAAGGTGGAGAAACCCCGATTGTAGACTGTCGAAAAGCTTATCAATTGCTTAGTTCTCAATTGCGAGAAAAACTAGCTACCAAACAGTTAATGTATGTGAGAAATTTCGCTAAAGGTTTAGATGTTAGTTGGCAGAACTTCTTCCAAAGTACAGATAAAAACGAAGTAGAAAATTACTGCCGTCAAGCTGGAATTGACTTTGAATGGTATGATAATAATGGATTAGTTACTCGACAAATTCGCCCAGCTTTAGCAGTACATCCCAAAACTAGTGAGCCTGTATTTTTCAACCAAATTCAATTACACCATATCTCTTACTTAGATACAGAAGTACAAGAATCACTGCTATCTATATTTGGTGAGGCAAAGTTACCCCGTAACGTTTACTTTGGTGACGGTACATCAATTACAGAAAACGAAATTGCCGAAATTAATGAAGTATATCAGCGATCGCAAACTAGCTTTCCTTGGCAAAAAGGCGACATTATCATGCTAGATAATATGCTGGCTGCTCACGGCAGAAATCCCTATACTGGACAGCGTAAAATCGTTGTCGCAATGGGAGAAATGACTAATGGTAAAGATATAAATACTCCCTAAAAATTAATACTTTGCGTTTACTTTGCGCCCCTTTGCGTTAAAAAAATCCTCAATCAATATGCAAACTGAAACTATTAGCGGCTTTCGGCTCGCACCCCAACAAAAAAGACTGTGGAATTTACAACAAAATAGTTCTGCTTTCTGCTCACAAGCTAGTATTTTGATTGAAGGCAATCTCCAACTAGAGATTCTACAAAAGGCTATTGGACAAATTGTCAATCATCATGTCATTCTGAAAACAAGTTTTTATCGCCCACCTGGAGTAAAAACTCCAATTATGGTAGTTGCAGATAGAAGTTCATTGAATTGGCAATATCTAGATTTAAGTGGTTCCTGTCACGAAGATATTTCTACGAAGATTCAAGAATTATTCTGGGAAGCAAGACAAGAATATCAAAATCTATCTCAAGCCTCACCACTGTGTTTATATTTAATCAAGCTGTCAAACACTCAGCATACTTTAATTATTTCTCTGCCTGCATTATGTGCTGATACTAGAACAATCAAAAACTTAGTTAATCAAATTAGTCAAGCTTACGCTCAATGTTGCCAAGGCGAGGAATTTAGCGAAGAATATGTACAGTATGTCCAATTTTCTGAATGGCAAAATCAATTAGTTGAAGATGAAGACGCACAAGAAGCTAAAGAATATTGGCAGCAACAAAAAATTAGTTCTTTATCAGTATTAAAATTACCTAATGAACGGCAAGAAAAGAGCGAACAATTTATAACTGATAGTTGTCAGTTACTTATTAACCAAGAATTATCCGAGCAAATTTATTGCTTTGCCCAAAAGTATGATACAGCGCCTGACATTGTCTTACTAGCCTGTTGGCAAATATTAATTTGGCGACTAACAGGAGAGTCAGAAACTGTCATTGGCACAGCAAGCGATCGCCGAGATTATGAAGAGCTTCATGACGTACTTGGCTTGTTAGCAACTTGGCTACCAATTAAAACTAAATTTACGCCTAATTTAAACTTTATAGAAGTATTAGCAGTAGTAGCACAAACATTAGAAAATGCTGCTGAATGGCAAGATTATTTTGTTCCTGCACCTGTGGAGCAAGATAACTTTATAGCTTTTCCTATTGGCTTTGAATTTGAAAATATTTCTGAATCTAAATTTGATAATACAGAATTAAATTTTGCTTTACAGGAAATCTACAGCTTTATTGAACCTTTCAAAGTTAAACTCAGTTGTTTACAAAGAAACAATAATTTAGTGACAGAGTTTTACTATGATATTAATTATTTTTCTAAAGAAACAATTCAACGACTAGCTAAAAATTTTCAAGCATTATTGATAAATCTGCTCAATAATTCAAACACTCCGATTAGTCAATTAGGAATACTCAGCGCCAGTGAACAACAGCAACTATTAGTTGAGTTTAACCAAACAAAGACTGATTACCAGCAACAGAAATGTATTCATCAGTTATTTGAAGAACAGGTAGAAAAAACACCCAATCAAATTGCTGTGGTGTTTGGCGATGAAAAATTAACTTATGCAGAATTAAACTTGAAAGCGAATCAATTAGCTCACTACTTACAAAAGTTGGGAGTTAAACCAGAAGTAATAGTAGGAATTTGTGTAGAGCGATCGCCCAAATTTATCATATCCTTATTAGCTGTTCTTAAAGCTGGTGGTGCTTACCTCCCGCTCGATTCCACTCTTCCCCAAGAGGCGTTAGAGTTTCGTTTACAAGATGCTCAAGCATCAGTGTTAATTAGGGATTGGGAATTAGGAACTGAGGATTGGGAAAATCAGATAAATTTAGAGAATGATTGGGAAAAAATCTCTCAGGAGAGTACAGAAAACCTAATTAACAACACCAAACCGGAAAATCTAGTTTATGTAATCTATACTTCTGGTTCCACAGGTAAACCCAAAGGCGTTGCGGTTGAGCATCAACAACTACTTAATTACCTATACGGGATTTTACCAAAACTGCAACTTCCAGCTCATGCAAGTTATGCAAACGTTTCCACCTTCGCCGCAGATTTAGGTAATACCGTCATTTTCCCCTGTTTGTGTAGTGGTGGATGTCTGCATATAGTATCTTGGGAACGAGCATCCGATCCGGCTGCATTAGCTGCTTACTTCCGTCGTCATCCTATCGATTGCTTGAAAATAGTTCCTTCTCATTTAGCAGCTTTGTTAAGTTCCGAGTGCATGGAAATTTTACCCCGTCAGTTACTCATTCTTGGTGGTGAAGCTGCTGATTGGGATTTGATTGAGAAAATAGAAAAGAATGCGCCCCATTGTCGAATTATCAATCACTACGGCCCCACAGAAACAACTGTTGGTGTACTGACTTACTCTGTAGGAGAGAAAATTCAGGAAACTGCAACAGTTCCTATCGGTAAACCCCTTGCTAACACCCAGGTTTATGTATTAGATGCACACCTACAACCAGTTCCTTTGGGGGTAGCGGGAGAACTGTATATTGGCGGTGAATCCTTAGCGCGGAGATATTTAAACCAACCTGAGTTAACTGCCCAAAAGTTTATTACTAATCCCTTTAGTGATGGTAAACAGCGATTGTACAAAACAGGCGATCGCGTCCGCTATCTGTCTGATGGTAACTTAGAATTTCTGGGTCGTCTTGACGATCAGGTAAAAATTAGAGGCTACCGCATTGAATTAGGCGAAATTTCCACAGCCTTGAGTCAACACCCAGCAGTACGGGAAAGTGTAGTTATTGCTAGGGAAGACATATCAACAGAAAAGCGTCTTGTTGCCTATATAGTTCCTACTACTCACGCAACCGCAGATATGGACTTCCGCAACTTTCTAAAAGCAAAGTTGCCAGAGTACATGATACCCGCATCTTTTGTCATCCTCAAAGCTTTACCTCTCACTGCTAACGGTAAATTAGATCGTAAAGCCTTACCTGCACCAGAAGATATAGTCAGCAGAGGAACTACCTTTATTGCTCCCCGTACTCCAGTTGAAGAAGTATTAGCAGGTATTTGGGTGCAATTGTTGGGTGTATCACAGGTTAGTATTGACGATAATTTCTTTGACTTGGGTGGACATTCCCTACTAGCTACTCAGGTAATTTCTCGCATCCGCATCACCTTTGGCGTAGAAATTCCCTTACCGCTACTGTTTGAATCTACAAATTTAGCAGCACTAGCGGTGCAGATTGAAATGGCAATGCGAGGTGAGCAACAGGCAAGTACCGAAGGCAGTGCTGCACCCATCGCCACCATAACTCCTGTTCCTAGAGATAAAAATCTGCCCCTGTCTTTTGCCCAGCAACGATTGTGGTTCTTTGACCAGTTTGAACCAGGTAGCCCGTCATATAATCTGCCTAGAACTGTTCGTTTACAGGGAAAACTGAACATAGATGCACTTTCAGCCAGCCTCAACGAAATTATTAAACGACATGAAATTTTGCGGACAAGTTTTGTAATATCTGATGGGCAACCAATACAGGTAATTTCTGACTTTAGCAACTTAGAATTACCAGTTGTAGATTTACAAAGTATCCCATCACAGGAGCGAGAAGCAGAATTATACCACCTCGCCAAAGAAGAAGCACAAACAGGATTTGACCTTACTCAAGCGCCATTATTACGGGCGAAATTGCTGCAATTGGATGCAGAAGAATATGTAATTTTATTGACGCTACATCATATTGTTTCTGATGGTTGGTCAACGGATATATTAATTCGGGAAGTAGCAGCACTGTATACAGCTTTTAGTGCTGGTAAACCTTCTCCTTTACCGCAATTACCTCTACAATATGCAGACTTTGCCCTTTGGCAACGACAATGGTTAGAGGGAGAAGCATTAAAAAATCAACTTGCTTATTGGCAGCAGCAATTATCTGGTGAACTACCTATATTACAATTACCTACTGACCGTCCTCGCCCGACAGTTCAAACTTATGCTGGCAAAACCCTATCATTTGTCCTGCCAAAAAGCTTAACTGAGGGATTAAAAACTCTGTCCAAACAAGAAGGTGTCACTTTATTTATGACACTGTTGGCAGCTTTTAAAACTTTACTATATCGCTATACAAATCAGACTGATATTTTAGTTGGTTCGCCCATCGCTAACAGGAACAGAGCAGAAATTGAAAATTTAATTGGCTTCTTTGTTAATACTTTGGTATTGCGAAGTAACTTATCTGGTAATCCTACTTTTCGTGATTTACTCAAACAAGTAAGGGAAGTAGCACTAGGGGCATATACTCATCAAGATTTACCTTTTGAAAAGTTAGTAGAAGAAATTCAACCAGAACGCAACATCAGCCATAATCCCCTATTCCAGGTGATGTTTTTATTTCAGAATGTTCCGAAAACTACTTTAGAATTACCAGATTTGAATTTGGCAGTTTTGGATATAAATAGCGAAATAGCAAGCTTTGATTTGTGTCTGATTATGGAGGAATCAGAGCAAGGTTTAAGAGGGGATTTGGAGTACAACACCGATTTATTTGATACAGAAAGAATGAATCGGTTGGTTGGACATTTCTGCACTTTGTTAGAAGGTATTATTACAAATGCTGGGCAGTATTTAAGTGATTTACCCTTATTAACATCTGATGAGAAACGCCAATTACTAGAGTGGAGTCAAAATCAGGCATTAGGAGAACATCTACAACAGAGTTTGTGTATTCACCAGTTATTTGAGACGCAGGCGGAGAAAACACCGAATGCTGTAGCGGTAGTATTTGGAGATGAACAATTAACTTACCAACAACTAAACCAGCGAGCTAACCAACTAGCACACTATTTGCAAAAGTTTGGGGTTAAACCAGAGGTATTGGTAGGGCTGTATGTAGAGCGTTCTATAGAAATGGTAGTTGGACTTTTGGCTGTTCTCAAAGCTGGCGGTGCGTATGTACCCCTTGATCCAGCTTATCCCCAAGAGCGTATCGCCTTTATGTTAGCCGATGCTCAAGTGGCGATCGCACTGACACAACAAAAACTTGCAGCCGATTTACCAACAAATTTAGCCCAAATCATTTGTTTAGATAATTTTATAACTCAAGAATCAAAAGACAATCTTTCTGTCGAAGTCAGTCCAGAAAATCTTGCTTATGTAATCTATACATCTGGTTCTACAGGACAATCTAAAGGAGTGATGGTTCAACATCACAGCCTCACAAATGCCTATCTAGCATGGGAAGAAGCCTATCAACTGCGAGCTGCTGCTAGTTCCTATTTACAAATGGCTAGTTTCTCCTTTGATGTGTTTACTGGAGACTTAGTTCGCGCCCTTTGTTCAGGTGGCAAACTTGTACTCTGTCCCCGTGAATTATTGTTGGAGCCAGAAAAACTTTATGAGTTAATGCTGCGAGAAAAAGTTGATTGTGCAGAATTTGTACCAGCAGTATTAAGAAATTTAATTAATTACTTAGAACAGAACCAAAAGTGCTTAGATTTCATGCAACTAATAATTTGTGGTTCTGACAGTTGGTATGGGCAGGAATATGAAAATTTTCGTCACTTTTGTGGAAGCTCAACCAGGTTAATTAATTCCTTTGGTTTAACAGAAGCGACTATTGATAGTACTTATTTTGAAACACAGACAATAGACTTATCTGTTGAGCAATTAGTTCCCATTGGTTCCCCCTTTGCTAACACACAAATTTACATCCTCGATAGCTATTTACAACCTGTACCTGTGGGAGTCATGGGTGAAATTTACATTGGTGGTGCTGGTGTAGCTAGGGGTTATTTACATAGACCAGATTTAACTGCTGAAAAATTTATTCCTAACTTATTTAGTCAAAAACCAGGAGACATCCTTTATAAAACAGGAGATATAGGACAATATCTTGCTGATGGACAGATTGAATTAGTTGGTCGAATCGATAATCAAGTAAAAATTCGTGGCTTTCGCATTGAAATAGGCGAGATTGAATCAGTATTAAATCATCATCCAGATGTACAAGTAACTGTGGTTGTAGTTCGGGAGGATAAACCAGGCGATCGACGATTGGTAGCTTATATAGTTAGCAAATCACAGCAAGACATTAATACTGCTGAACTTCGCAGCTTTTTACAAGAAAAACTACCTAGATATATGCTACCAACGGCATTTGTCATATTAGATAAACTGCCGTTAACTCCAAATGGTAAAGTAGACCGCAAAGCTTTACCCGCACCAAATACAACAACTGAATTCGCAACAAGTTTTGTCCCACCTCGCACACCAACAGAACAGATCGTAGCTGATATTTGGGCTGAGGTTTTAGGACAAGAAAAAATAGGCATTTACGACAACTTCTTTGATTTGGGAGGACATTCACTTTTGGCTACGCAAGTTATTTCTCGATTGCGTGAAGCCTTCAAAATTGATTTACCTCTGCGTAGCTTATTTGAAAATCCGATAGTTAAAAACTTGGTTGAGCGAATAGAGGGAATTCTCATAGTACAAAAATTGCAGGCTGTGCCTATGCAAATTATAGGGGACAGAGAGGAAATAGAACTATGAAAACAATTGAAGAATTTTTGTCTTATCTTTGCAGCCTGGATATCAAATTATGGGTAGAGAATGAGCGTCTACGTTGTAGTGCGCCAAAAGAAACCCTTACACTAGATATAAAAGCAGAATTAGCAGCACGCAAAGCAGAAATTCTAGCTTTTATCAGCCAAGCGAATCAAGCTTTAAAATCCTCGGCAGGATCTATTCAACCTGTCCCTCGTCAGGAAAATATACCTCTATCTTTTGCCCAGCAACGACTTTGGTTTTTTACTCAACTAGAACCAGATAGTTATACTTACAATATACCCGCAGCAGTTAGACTTACAGGCAAATTAAACCTAACTGCACTGTCACAAAGCATCTATGAAATTATCAGACGCCATGAAATATTAAGAACTACATTTACTGTTGTTGATGGCGAAGCAATACAAGTAATTGGCAACGGTGAAAACTTTACTTTTCCAGTTATAGACTTGCAGGCGTTTTCAGAAGAGAAAAAACAGCAAGAAGTTTTCAACCTGGCTGCTTTAGAAGCACAAAAACCCTTTGACTTAGTTCAAGGCCCCTTAATAAGAGCCAACTTACTCAAACTAGCAGAAACAGACCATGTTGTATTGTTGACAATGCACCATATAGTTTCTGATGGTTGGTCTACAGGCATATTTATTAAAGAACTCACAGATCTTTACACAGCCTTTTGTGTTGGTCAACCTTCCCCACTTCCAAAGCTACCGATTCAGTATGCAGACTTTGCTATTTGGCAAAGAAAATGGTTGCAAGGCGAGGTGCTGCAAACCCAACTCAATTACTGGAAACAGCAATTAGGTGGTAGTTTACCTATTTTAGAATTACCAAGCGATCGCCCTCGACCCGCAATTAAATCTAACAATGGTGCAACACAGATTTTCCAAATATCTCCAGATTTGACTAAGCAGCTAGTAGCATTCTCACAACAGGAAGGAGTTACTTTATTCATGACTCTGCTGGCAGCATTTAAAGTGTTGCTATATCGCTACACCCAGCAGGAAGACATGATAGTTGGTACTCCCATTGCTAACCGAAATCGAGCAGAGATAGAAGGGCTGATTGGCTTTTTTGTAAATACCTTAGTCTTACGGACAAATCTTAGCAATAATCCGACTTTCCGAGAATTTTTACAGCAAGTACGTGAAGTTACTTTAGGAGCTTATGCTCATCAAGACTTGCCTTTTGAACGATTGGTAGAAGAACTACAATTCAAGCGAGATTTAACTCATAATCCCTTATTTCAGGTGATGTTTGTGCTGCAAAATGCTACAACAACACCCATTCAGTTACCAGAATTAACCTTACAAGAATTAACATTAGAAAAAAATACTGCCAAATTTGATTTGACTGTCTCACTATCAGAAACAGAGACAGGATTGCGGGGAGATTTAGAATACAATACAGATATATTTAACGCTGACAGAATTACCCGAATGTGGGGCCATTTTCAGGTATTGTTAGAGGGAATTGTTGCTAATCCTCAGCAGCGCCTGTCAGATTTGCCATTATTAACAGCAAATGAGCAACATCAACTATTAGTAGAGTGGAATAATACTGAAATTGATTATCCTCAAGACCAGTGCATTCATCAATTATTTGAAGCACAGGTAGAGAAAACACCTGATGCTGTTGCTGTGGTTTTTGAGAATGAGCAATTGACCTATCGGGAACTGAACATTAGAGCAAATCAACTCGCTCACTACTTGCAAAAACTGGGAGTAGGAAAAGACGTATTAGTGGGGATTTGTGTAGAGCGATCGCTCTTAATGGTCATCGGACTATTAGGTATTCTCAAAGCTGGTGGTGCTTACGTACCCTTAGACCCTGAGTATCCACAAGAGCGCTTGGCTTTCATGTTAGAAAATTCTCAAACCTCTGTATTATTAACACAGCAGCATTTGTTGGAGAGTTTACCTACTTATACAACTCAATTAATTTGCTTAGATAGTAACTGGCAGACTATAGCTCAAGAAGATATAGACAATCCTATAAGTAATATTATTTTTGATAACCTAGCCTACGTTATCTACACCTCTGGCTCTACTGGCAGACCAAAGGCAGCAATGAATACCCACCGGGGCATCTGCAATCGTTTACTGTGGATGCAGGACTATTGTCAATTAACCGCAGCAGATAGAATTTTACAGAAGACACCCTTCAGCTTTGATGTCTCAGTCTGGGAATTTTTCTTACCTTTACTGTTCGGCGCAAGATTAGTCTTAGCTAAACCAGGTGGACATCAAGATAGTAATTATCTAGCCCAACTCATAGCCGAACAACAAATCACCACAGTGCATTTTGTTCCGTCGATGCTACAAATCTTTCTCGAAGAGCCAAAGATTGATAATTGTGGGTGTTTGAAACGAGTTATTTGCAGTGGTGAAGCGCTGCCAGTCAAATTGGAAAAACTCTTTTTTCGCCGTCTGAATGCTGAATTACACAATCTCTACGGCCCAACTGAAGCAGCTGTAGATGTCACTTATTGGGCGTGCAAGAATAATTCTACTACCGCAACAGTTCTTATCGGTCGTCCTATTGCCAATACCCAGATTTACCTGTTGGATAAACATCTACAATCTGTTCCTCTAGGAGTAGCGGGGGAACTATATATTGGTGGAGTGGGAGTGGGTAGAGGCTATTTTAATAGTTCAGATCTGACAGCAGAGAAATTTATTCCCAATCCCTTTAGCAGCAAACCAGGAGCACGTCTGTATAAAACAGGAGATCAGGCGCGCTACTTAAGTGATGGCAACATCGAATTTCTTGGTCGTATTGACAACCAGGTAAAAATTCGCGGCTTCCGCATCGAACTAGGTGAAATTGAAGCTAGGTTAAACCAACATCCTAACGTCCGCGAAGCAGTAGTAAAAGTTTGGGAAGATGAAGGTGATAAACGTTTAGTAGGATATGTCAGTTCTCAATCAAAACCACAATTAACAGTTACTCAACTGCGAAGCTTTCTAAAGGAACAACTGCCAGAATATATGATTCCTTCTGCATTTGTAATTTTAGAAGCTTTACCTCTAACACCCAACGGGAAAATAGATCGGCGTGCATTACCTGCACCAGAAAAAAATCGCCCAGAATTAGCAGCTAATTATGTAATACCGCAAACCAAAGTAGAACAAACTATTGCTAATATTTGGCAAAAAGCTTTAAATATTGAACAAATTGGCATTCACGATAATTTTTTTGAACTCGGTGGTCATTCATTGCTAATGCTTAGGGTTCATAGTGAATTGCAGGAAATCTTTAAAACTGATTTATTAATACTGGATTTGTTTAGATATCCAACAATCAGTTCTTTAGCAGAGTATCTTAATCAATTACAAAATCAAATTACATCTATTCAGAAGATAGACAATCAAGCTGAAAAAATAACAACCGCTAAAGAACAAAAACAAAAACGTCTGCAAAAAATGAAATCACTCAGAAATCTTTAAGGAATTATATAAAAATGGACACTACAGCAGTATTTAATCAAAATGGTTCGGAAATAGCAATTATTGGTTTATCAGGGCGCTTTCCTGGTGCTAAAAATATTGAAGAATTTTGGCACAATTTACAAGCAGGGGTAGAGTCAATCACTTTTTTTACAGACGAAGAGCTTTTAGCTTCAGGGGTAGATCCAGCCTTAGTTAATAACCCTAACTATGTTAAAGCTAGGGGTGTATTAGCAGATGCAGAATTATTTGACGCACCTTTTTTCGGTTTCAATCCCAGAGAAGCAGAAATTACAGATCCACAACATCGGTTGTTTTTAGAGTGTGCCTGGGAAGCTTTAGAAAATGCTGGCTACACTTCAGAAAAATATTCTGGATCAATTGGTGTTTATGCTGGTAGTGGTTTGAGTGGCTACTTATTAAGTGTTTATACAAATGAAAATATTCGCAATTCTGTTGATGTTCACCAAATAGCAATTGGTGGTGATAAAGATTATTTAAGTACTCGTGTTTCTTACAAATTAAATTTACAGGGGCCAAGTTATACCGTTCAAACTGCCTGCTCAACTTCATTAGTTGCCGTTCACTTAGCGTGTCAAAGTCTCCTCAATGGAGAATGTGACATGGCTTTAGCTGGTGGTGTTTCTATTAGTGCTTTGCGAAAACATGGCTATATTTATAAAGAAGGGGGTATAAGCTCTCCAGATGGACATTGCCGCGCTTTTGATGCCAAAGCACAGGGAACCGTTGGTGGTGAAGGTGTGGGTATTTTGGTGTTAAAGAGATTAGAAGAGGCGATCGCCGATCGAGATACCATTCATGCAGTGATTAAAGGTTCTGCTACTAATAACGATGGCTCATTCAAAGTCAGCTACACCGCACCTAGTATAGATACTCAAGCCAAAGTAATTAGAACTGCTCAAATTGTTGCGGAAGTTGCACCCGAAACTATTACCTATATTGAAGCTCACGGCACAGGCACATCTTTAGGAGATCCCATTGAAATTGCTGCCTTAACCCAAGCTTTTCGCTCCAGTACTGAGAAAACAGGCTTTTGCGCTATAGGTTCTTTAAAAACTAATATTGGGCATTTGGATGCTGCCGCTGGGGTGGCAGGCTTAATTAAAACTGTTTTAGCTCTCAAGCATAAAAAAATACCAGCCAGCTTACACTTTGAACAAGCCAATCCCCAAATTGATTTTGTCAATAGTCCCTTCTATGTCAATACTCAATTGACAGATTGGCAAACTAACAGCACTCCCAGACGTGCGGGAGTTAGTTCCTTTGGTATTGGGGGCACAAATGCTCATGTCGTTTTGGAAGAATTTCCTGATGTACAGACGAACCGTGGCGCGTCTGTACGCTCTCGCCCTTGGCAGTTGTTAGTACTTTCTGCCAAAACTGAATCTGCCCTAGAAACTGCCACAAAAAATTTAGCTAATTATCTTCAGCAAAATCGGGATTTAAATCTGGCTGATGTAGCTTACACTTTGGCGGTAGGTCGTAAGGCTTTTGAGCATCGGCGGATTTTGGTTTGTGAAAATAGCGATCGCGTCATCACCGCTTTCACATCTCCAGATAGTCCAGAAGTTTTTACCCATTACCAAAAACCCTGTCATCGTCCAGTGGTGTTTATGTTTCCTGGTCAGGGTTCTCAGTATGTGAATATGGGTAGAGAACTTTATGAAAGTGAACCATACTTTAAAGAACAAGTTGACTATTGTGCCGAACTACTCAAGCTCCATCTAGATTTTGACCTGCGTGAAGTACTTTACCCGGATACCACACACACCGAAACAGCAAGCCAGTCTTTAACTCAAACACATATTACCCAGCCAGCGCTATTTGCGATCGCCTATGCCTTAGCAAAATTATGGGTGAGTTGGGGTGTGCGTCCAGAAGCAATGATTGGCCATAGTATTGGGGAATATGTAGCAGCAACATTGGCAGGAGTTTTTAGTTTAGAAGATGCTTTAAAGTTAGTTGCGACTCGCGGACGCTTAATGCAACAATTGCCAAAAGGTGCGATGCTCTCGGTGCAAATGGGAGAGTCGGAGATTCAACCCCTGTTAGGAACAGAATTGGCTCTAGCTGCTAGCAATGCACCATCAACCTGTGTGATTTCAGGTTCTATAAATGCGATCGCCCAATTAGAGGAGCACTTACAACAGCAAGGGATAAATTGTCGCAGACTGCACACATCCCATGCTTTTCATTCTCCAATGATGGACTCGATCATCGCACCTTATACACAAGAATTGAAAAAAGTCAAGATAAATCCTCCGCAAATTCCATTTATATCGAATGTTAGTGGTACCTGGATTAGTGCAGCACAAGCCACAGATCCCAACTATTGGGCAAAACATTTGCGACAAACCGTGCGCTTTAGTGATGGAATATTCGAGTTACTCCAGCAACCAGAACGCATATTTTTGGAAGTGGGGGCAAGTAGAACCTTAAGTACTTTTGTCAAGCAACATCAAAAACCAGAGGTAGTAACACTCACCTCACTCCGCCATCCCCAAGAACAAAAGTCAGATGTAGCATTTATATTCAATACTTTAGGTCGTCTATGGTTGCAAGGAATAAAAGTTGATTGGTCGAGTTTTTATGCCCATGCAAAACCCTACCATATCCCCTTACCTACTTATCCTTTTGAGCGTCAGCGTTATTGGGTGGAACTACAACTAGAAAAACAAATCTCATCAATCACAACTGATGAGATTTGGAAAGCTGTAGTAGCAACTAGGCACATCCAGGCTCAAACTCAGCTACTTGATCGAGAAACTTCTTTAATTAATAAACAGTGCTTGGATCATTTATGTGCTGCCTACATTAACTTGGCTTTGAGAGATTTAGATATTTTTACAAATCCCTCCGGCAAGTATTCTTTTTCAGAATTATATGAGCGAAGCTGCATCATTCCTCGCTATCAGCAGTTATTGCATCGCTGGTTAGATGTCTTAGTAGAACAAGGCCATTTACAGCAAGAGCAAGGAATATTTAGCAACTTTAAACCCTTGTCTAATAATATACTCAATACTCTTTTAGAAACAGCTAGATTAAAATGGGCAAATAATCCACAAGTTGTAGATATGGTGGAGGAATGTGGAGCAAATCTGCTACCTGTACTTAGAGGAGAAAAAGAACCTCTAGAATTGCATTTTGCAGTCTGCAACAAAAGAGTAGGAACCACTAAATCAGAATTGCCCTTGAACACTTATTTAAAAGGTATCATGCGGGCAAGTTTGGAACAGGTAGTAAAATTATTACCACCAAACGTCAAACTAAGAATTTTAGAAATAGGAGGAGGACAAGGACTTGCGACGACAGCTTTATTACCTGTCTTACCTAAAGAAAAAACAACTTACACTTTTACAGATGTCGGGGGTTTATTTTTAAATCTAGCTAAAGAAAAGTTTAGTGCTTATCCATTTGTTGAATATCGGTTTCTGGATATCGAAAAGCCTCCTGCTGAACAAGGGTATACTACCCACAGTTTTGATTTAGTAATTGCTGTTAATGTCTTGCACGTTGCTCGTAACATTAACAAAACCCTTGAGTATGTGCGCTCTTTGTTAGCTCCAGGTGGTTTATTACTGCTATGGGAAATCACTCAACCTCAATTAAATTTTGATATCACTGATGGTTTGTTGATGAATCCTTTAGAGGATGCACAACGCAGTCGTGGCAACCCATTTTTATCTCCAAAGCAGTGGCGTGAAGCATTGATTTCTCAGGGATTTGTTGAATTAGAGGTGGTTTCTGAATCTGAAGTATTCGGAGAGGAAATTTTAATTGCTCAAGCTACTACAACTGATTCTGTACCTACAGCATTTAGCACATTTATTGACCACACACACACACAAGTTGAAGAAAATACGGCTTTATTAGGTAAAAATCCTAACGTTGGGGAGTGGTTCTATATTCCTAGTTGGAAACGCGCTTCCTTACCGCAGTATTTACTAGATGAAATACAAAAAACTCAACCAAAATGCTGCTTAGTTTTTATGGATGAGTGCGGTTTGGGTGAAAAAATAGTCGAGCGATTGATGTTGGAAGGTGGGGATGTAATTACCGTCAAAGTTGGGGAAGAATACAGATGTCAGAGCGATCGCCTCTATACAATTAACCCCGAACAACCACAAGACTACAAGTTTCTGTGCCAAGAATTGCGCTCTGTGGGTAAAACTCCCACTCATATTATTCATTTATGGAGTGTTACACCAGATCGTTTAGAGGAATTAACATCACAAAAGTATGAATCTTTGGGCTTTTACAGCTTACTGTTTCTTGCTCAAGCGATCGCTGAATTTTATCAACAAGATACCTTACAGATTCGAGTTATTTCCAATCATCTGCAAATAGTTACAGGTTCCGAACAACTGTGTCCAGAAAAAGCCTTAATGATAGGGCCTTGTAAAGTCATTCCGCAAGAGTACCCCAACCTCGCCTGTAGCAGCATTGATGTAGTTCTTCCCCTAGCAGATAGTTGGCAAGAACAGCAATTAATCAACCAGCTAGTTACAGAAATTTCTACCCAATCACCTGAACAGATGGTTGCTTACCGAGGACATCATCGTTGGGTACAGGATTTTGAAGCTGTCAAATTAGACACCTATCAGAAAAATCAGCGTTTAAGGTCAAAAGGAGTATATTTGATTACTGGCGGTTTGGGTGGCGTTGGTTTAGTTTTAGCCGAATATTTAGCGAAAACCGTACAAGCAAAACTTATTTTAGTCGGGCGATCGGCTTTTCCTCAACCAGATGAATGGACGCAGTGGCTATCAACTCATGATGCACAAGATGTAGTTAGCCAGAAAATTCAGAAATTGCAAAATCTCCAAGCTTTGGGTGCAGAAATAATGGTAGTTAGTGCTGACGTTGCTAATTATGTGCAAATGTCAGCAGTAGTTAAAAAAGCAAATTTGCAATTTGGTCAAATTAATGGAGTAATTCATGCAGCCGCAGTTTTAGGTGGAGGTATGATTCAACTCAAAACAAAAGAAATAGCAACTGATGCTTTAGCACCAAAAGTCCAAGGAACAAGAGTATTAAATAAGATTTTCCAAAATACCAAGCTTGATTTCTTTGTACTTTGTTCCTCGCTTTCTTCCTTTGTAGGTACATCAGGAATGGTAGATTATACCGCCGAAAATGCGTTCTTAGATGCTTTCGCTCACTATAAGTCTGCACGACATAGTAATTTCATCACATCTATTAACTGGGATAGGTGGAACAACTTAGGAATGGCAATTGCAGTTGAGGAGAGGCACAAAGAGATTGCAGGGGAAGAATTAATAGAAGGGATGAGTTTGGAAGAAGGTATTGAAGCATTTCAGCAAATTTTATTTAGTAGTAATTTACCGCAAATAGTTGTATCAACACAAGATTTACACGCTCTGATTCAGACGAATAAATCTAATAAATTTGAATCCATAGAAGAACAATTAGCCCAACTCAACCGAGCGAGAGTAACTCATCCCCGTCCTAATTTAGGTAATGCTTATGTTGCTCCAACCAACGAACTAGAAATTACTCTAGCTGAAATTTGGCAACAACTCCTAGCTATCGACAAGGTAGGCATTCATGATAACTTCTTTGAATTAGGGGGAGACTCTTTATTTGCCACTCAGCTTGTTTCTCAATTGTGCAAAAACTTTCAAATTGAATTGCCTTATAAAAGCTTTTTCAATTCACCTACTGTAGCTGAGTTAGCCGAAATTATTTCCCAACAAGTAGCTGCAAAAGCAGAACAAGAAGAGCTAGCAACAGCCTTAGCAGAAATTGAACGACTTTCAGAAGAAGAAGTGCAGGCAATAATTGCTTTGCAAAACTAAGCTTTTCATCAAAAAATATGATTTTTGTAAGCATTTGAATAATTGATTACTATAGTCTGTAAAAATGACTGACCTTGCTAAACGTATCGCTGCTCTTTCTCCAGAAAAACGCAAGCTTTTACTACAAAAACTAAGCAACAAAAACCATGAGCTTTCTTCCTATACACCAATCATTCATCAAAGCCGAGAATCTAATACTTTTCCTCTGTCTTTTGCCCAACAACGACTATGGTTTCTCGATCAGTTAGAGCCTGGCAATCCAGCATTTAACATCTGTCAGTTCATGCGCTTGACAGGTAGGCTAAATGTAGCAGCACTGGAGCAAAGCTTCCAGGAAGTATTGAGACGACACGAAGCTCTGCGCACTACATTTACCGTAGTTGATGGGCAACCGCTTCAGGTGATTGCGCCTACTCCTGTATTTAAAATACCAGTAATCAATTTACAAGAACTACCTGAAGACACCAGAGAAAGTAAAGTTTTGCAGTTAGCAAATGAGGAAGTTGAAAAATCTTTTGATTTAACTAAAGATTGCTTGCTACGGCTTACTTTATTGCAATTGAGCGAAATAGAATATGCTTTATTGTTATCAATACATCATATTGCTGCCGATGCTTGGTCTATAGGCGTGTTAATCCACGAGATTACAACCTTTTATGAAAGCTTTTCTTGCGGTTATCCCTCACCACTTCCTCAATTACCAATTCAGTATGTAGACTTCGCGGTTTGGCAGCGCCAATGGTTGCAAGGAGAGAAACTAGAAACTCTGCTTAGTTATTGGAAGCAACAACTCGGCAGCCAACTCCCTGTACTCGAACTGCCTACAGATAAGCCTCGCCCCACAGTACAAACTTTCAATGGTGCTAGGCAATGTCTTACTTTACCTAAATCTTTCTGCGATCGCTTAAAAGCTTTGTACCAACGCGAAGGTATAACGCTATTCATGATTCTACTTGCAGCATTTCAAACACTACTTTACTGGTACACGGGGCAAGAAGACATAGTTATAGGTACTGATATTGCCAACCGCAATCAGCCAGAAGTCAGAGGATTAATAGGATTTTTCGTTAACCAACTTGTTTTACGTACTAATTTGTCAGGAAATCCTTCCTTTCGTGAGTTACTTGAACGAGTTCGCGAAGTAACTTTAGATGCTTATGCTCACCAAGATTTGCCTTTTGACAAACTGGTAGATGCCCTAAACCCAGTACGGCACATGGCTCGCCCACCCCTATTTCAAGTCAAACTAATTTTAGAAAATACTCAAAATCCTTCTTTACAGCTTTCAGGTCTTACTATCAAATCTTTCCAGGTTGAAAAACCAAAAACTCAACTTGATTTACTTTGGGAAATAGTAGAAACAGAACAAGGAATAATTACAGCATTGGAGTACAACACGGATTTATTTTACTCCACTACCATAGCTCGAATGCTAGGACATTTTGAAACACTTTTAAACTATGTTGTCACTAAGCCAACAGCAAAATTAAACGAATTAATTGAAAAAATGATTTCAATTGATAAGCAACAAACATCAATACAAAACAAAAAGCGAAAAGAAGAATTTCAACTCAAGTTAAAGAAAGTTAAGCGGCAGGTGATTGACATTACAAATGAAACAGAGGAAACAAGATGAAAAAAATACAAATAAATATCAGACGCAAAGCAGTAGATTTACTATCAAATGAATTAGTACAACTCAGCCATTTGAAAGATAAAGACACTCTGCCCCTTGTAATTAAGCCATCTATAAACGAGATTGATATTGTAGAGTGGCTTCACGCTCGCCGAGAATTTATAGGAGAAAAACTACTCCAAAACGGAGCCATACTATTTCGTGAATTCAATATTACTACAGCACCAGAATTTGAAAGATTTGGTTTAGCGATTTGCTCAGAACTTTTCAATGAGAATGGAGAGCATCCTCGTGAAACAGTCAGTGGTAAAGTTTATACTCCGGTTTTTTATCCACCTGATAGAAAACTATTATGGCATAACGAAAACTCTTTTAATCATCGCTTTCCCCTAAAAATTATGTTTGGTTGTCGCCAGCCAGCACAGCAGGGAGGAGAAACACCAATTGTTGATAGCCGTAAATTTTTTCAATTAATCGACCCGAAAATCCGCGAGATTTTTATTGAAAAACAAGTAATGTATGTTCGTAATTACGGTGATGGTTTAGGACTTGATTGGCAAACAGTATTTCAAACTGAAAATCAAGCTGAAGTTGAAAAAAAATGCCAACAAAATGACATAAAATTTGAATGGAAATCGGAAAATCGCCTGCGTACTTTTTCTATCCGCCCAGCGGTTATCAAACATCCTCAAACCGGGGAATTATCTTGGTTTAATCAAGCTCAACACTGGCATCCAGCCTGTTTAGATGTGATGACAAGAGAATCACTATTTACATCTTTTCAGCCTGAGGATTTGCCAAGAAACTGTTATTACGGTGATGGTACTCCTATTGAAGATTCTGTTATGGAAGAAATTTGTGGAGTGTACCAACAATTAGAGGTGTCTTTTCCTTGGCAGACAGGCGATGTATTACTACTAGATAATATTTTAACGGCCCATGCCAGAAACCCATTCGTAGGTGAGAGAAAGCTATTGGTAGCAATGGGCGAAATGACAAGTTATACAGAGATTGGATACTAAGGATAATAAATAAAATGTTAACTCAATTTCAAGGATTTCAGCTTTCACCACAACAAAAACGTCTTTGGTTATTACAACAAAATAATTCTGTTTACCGTGCTTGTTGTGCAATTTTAATCACAGGTAATTTGCAAGTTAATATCTTAAAAAATGCTTTGCAAAAGGTTGTTGATAGAAATGAAATTCTGCGTACTAAGTTTTATCGTCCCCAAGGAATTAAAATTCCTAGTCAAGTTATAGAAGCTAGTAATTTTTTGTTTTTCGAGCAAGAAATTAACAGCGGTGCTAGTTTACCTGAATTAATAAATGAGTTATTTACTCAAGAGAGACAATCTCGCCAAAGAGAAGCAGAGTATTTATTATCAATAAAATTATTACGTATTAGTAAAAATAATCATATTTTATTTATTAGTATTCCAGCGCTTTGTGCAGATACAGTCTCTTTAAAGAATTTAGTTGCAGAAATTAGCAATTGCTATCGTGCCTGTTTGCAAGGTGACGATATCTCAGATGAACCTTTACAATATGCTGATATTGCTGCTTGGTTAAATGAATTATTAGAAGCCGAAGAAACTGATGCAGGTAAAAGATATTGGCAACAAATAGATATTTCTAAATGTGGAACTTACAAACTAATTAATGAAAATACCCATGCACAGCTAGATAAATTTCAGCCACAAGTTTTCACTACATCAATAAATCGGCAACTAGTACATCAAATTAACGAACTTGCTCAGAATTATCAAACTTCTATTTCGACATTTATATTAACTTGCTGGCTAATTCTACTGTGGCGACTAACTGAAAATTCCGACTTAATTATTGGTACTGGTTTCGATGGACGGAACTATGAAGAATTAAAAGCAAGCTTAGGATTGTTTGCTAAATATATACCTCTGGCTTGCCATTTAGAAAATGGCGATCGCTTCTGTGATGTATTAGTAAAAGTCAATCAAATAACTGCGGAAATGTCTGATTGGCAAGAAAGCTTTAGTTGGGAAACAAGTTTGCCTAATCAGCAAGATGTAGAAACAGCATTCTTTCCTTTCTGCTTTGAGTTTACAGAAGCACCAAAAAATTGTACTGCTGGTGAAATAACACTAACGCTTTATCAACATTACGTTTGCTTTGACCGCTTTAAAGTTAAACTTGCTGGTGTACAAACAGTTGATAATGAGTTGAAGGCAGAATTTCACTACGATGGCAATTTATTTGCCATAGCAGATATTGAAAATCTCGCTAATCAATTTGCAAGTGTGTTAGCAAGTGCTATTGAAAATCCTCAAGCCAATATTTCACAGCTAAACATTTTAACACCAGCAGAAACACAGCAACTGCTAATAGATTTCAATCATACTAAAACAACAGAATTACCATATCAATGTATTCATCATTGGTTTGAAGCACAATGTCAGCAAACACCAAATAATATTGCTGTTGTTTTTGAAGAGCAAAAACTCACATATCAAGAATTAAATATCTGTGCTAACCAACTAGCACACTACTTGCAAAATTTAGGAGTAGGTTCAGAAAATCTGGTAGGAATTTGTGTAGAGCGTTCATCATTGATGGTGATTGGTGTTTTAGGTATTCTCAAAGCTGGTGCAGCTTATGTACCTATTGACTCCAATTACCCAGCAGAACGCAAAGAGTTTATATTGGCAGATACACAAATGCCATTATTACTAACTCAGGCAAGTTTAGCAGCAAATTTAAAAGCAGATAATATTACAACTATTTGCCTTGATACTGATTGGAAGGCTATCAGCCAACAACCGCAAGAAAACCCAGTTAGTAAAACTAATGCTCAGAATTTAGCCTATGTAATTTATACTTCTGGCTCTACTGGTAAACCCAAGGGAACTTTAATTGAGCATTCTGGATTAGTTAACTATCTCAACTGGTGTACACAGGCTTATAAAGTTGAGCAAGGTTCAGGTACACTAGTTCATTCTTCTTTGGGCTTTGACTTGACTATTACAAGTTTATTTTCTCCTTTACTTGTAGGTAGCCAAGTAGAACTGCTACCAGAACATCAGGGTATAGAAACTCTGGCTCAAACTATCAAAGCCAGAACTAATCTTAGTCTCGTCAAAATTACACCTGCCCATCTAGAATTACTCAGTCAACAGTTATCACCTCAAGAAGCCGCAGGTAGGACAAATGCTTTTATTATCGGTGGCGAAAATCTCACTGTACAACATATTGATTTTTGGCAAAAGTTCGCCCCTGATACTGTGCTAATAAATGAATACGGGCCAACAGAAACTGTGGTTGGCTGCTGCATTTACCAGGTATCACAAACACGTAATTATTCAGGTTCAATTCCTATCGGTCATCCCATTGCTAACACCCAACTTTATGTTTTAGATCAATACTTACAACCAGTACCAAAAGGTGTGGCGGGTGAGTTATATATTGGCGGTGCAGGAATAGCACGAGGCTATTTCAATCAACCGGAATTAACTGCACAGAAGTTTATCCCTCACCCCTTTAGTGATGAACCAGGAGCGCGTCTTTATAAAACAGGCGATCAAGTGCGCTTCCGAGTAGATGGGACTTTAGAATTTTTAGGACGCTTGGATAACCAAGTAAAACTGCGGGGTTTTCGCATCGAGTTAGGAGAAATTGAATCTCTACTTTGTCTACACCCAACGGTGAAAGATGCAGTGGTGATGGTACGGGAAGATGTTGCTGGCGATCAACGTTTAGTTTCTTATCTTGTTCTACAGCCAGAGTCTTCTTTAGCTGTAGACAATTTACGGAGTTTTCTGCAAGAAAAGCTACCAGATTACATGATACCTTCTGCTTTTGTACCCTTGCAGACGTTCCCTTTAACCGCCAATGGTAAAGTAGACCGTAAAGCTCTACCTGCACCGGATAAAATCAGCGCAGATATAGAGCAATTTTTTGTTGCACCCCGTAATTCACTAGAAGAACAAGTAGTCGATATCTGGTCACAAGTGCTGAGGATAGAAAAAGTTGGGATACACAATAACTTTTTTGCCTTGGGTGGACACTCCCTGCTGGTGACTCAATTGATATCGCGGATACGGGATGCTTTGGGTGTGGAATTACTCATACAAGATGTTTTTGCAAATCCTACGGTAGCTGAACTATCTGTAATTGTTACCCAAAAACTAGCCGAGCAAGTAGATGATGAAAGTTTAGCGCGATCGCTTGCTGAATTAGAAGACTTATCCAACGAAGACATCCAACTAATCCTTTCTGATAGCCAATAATCAAAATTACATGAGTAACCTGCTGCAAAAAATTGCTGAACTATCTCCTGAAAAACGCGCACTACTGCTGCAAAAACTTAACCAGCAAAAAGGGAAAGTCTCGCAAGCCAAAATTCAACCTCAAAGTCGAGATATTGAGAATTTTCCCTTATCCTTTGCCCAACAGCGGCTCTGGTTCTTTAGTCAATTAGAACCAGAAAGCAGTGCCTATAATATCCCGACTGCTCTCCGCCTTACAGGAAGGCTAAACGTAGTAGCTCTAGAAAAGAGCCTTAATGAAATAGTTCGTCGTCATGAAATCCTACGCACTACATTTACAGTCATCAACGGAGAACCAGTTCAAGTAATTGGTGCAGCAGCCAAACTACAGCTACCAATTATTGATTTGCAGACTATCCCCAAACCCGAACGGGAAACAGAAGCTTTGCGCTTGGCTATGCTAGAGGCGCAAACACCCTTCAACCTAGAAAACGGCTCGTTGCTGCGGGTGAGTCTATTACGTCTGGGCGAGACAGACCATGTAATCTTGTTCACCATGCACCATATAATTTCTGATGGCTGGTCAACAGGAATATTGATCCGTGAATGCACAACACTTTACACAGCCTGCGATCGCGGTCAAACCTGCAACTTACCCCAGTTACCTATTCAGTATGTAGATTTTGCCGTTTGGCAACGCCAGTGGTTACAAGGAGAGGTTTTAAACAACCAGTTAAACTACTGGAAGCAACAACTAGGCGGTGATTTGCCAGTTTTGGAGTTACCCACAGATCGTCCACGCCCAGCAATTCAGACTGACAGAGGCGCAACCCAATCTTTCATATTCTCTAAGTCGCTTGCAGCAGCACTCAAAAACCTTTCTCAGCAGGAAGGAGTCACCTTATTTATGACTCTGCTGGCAGCATTTAAAATCTTGTTGCACCGTTATACTCAACAGAATGACATCTTAGTTGGTACCCCCATTGCCAACCGCAACCGTTCAGAAATTGAAGGGTTAATTGGCTTTTTTGTCAATACCTTAGTACTAAGGAGCAACTTAACAGGAAACCCAACCTTTCGAGAACTTTTGCAGCGAGTACGCGAAGTTACTCTTGGAGCCTATGCTCATCAAGATTTGCCATTTGAACAATTAGTAGAAGAACTACAACCGGAAAGAGACTTAAGTCATAATTCTCTGTTTCAGGTAATGTTCATTCTCCAGAATGCACATACAGAAGTTTTGCATCTGCCAGATTTAACAATCAACCCTCTACAAGTAGAAAATAAAACGGCAAATTTTGACTTAACTCTCTCAATGGTAGAGACAGAAACAGAATTAAGAGGAGCAATAGAATACAACACAGATTTATTTGATGCTGATAGAATTACCCGGATATTGGGGCATTTCCAAACCTTATTACAAGGTATTGTTGCCCATCCTGACAAAAATCTGTCTGACTTAGCCTTATTAACAACAGTAGAAAATCAACAAATACTAACTACTTGGAATAGCAATCAAATCTATGTACCTCAGCAGTGTATTCATAGACTTTTTGAAGCGCAAGTAGAAAAAACTCCTGATGCGGTAGCTGTGGTATTTGGAAAAGAACAGCTAACTTATAGAGAACTTAATCAACGTGCCAACCAACTAGCACATTATTTGCGAACTCAAGGAGTTAAACCAGAAGTTTTAGTAGGTATTTATTTAGAGCGTTCTTGTGAATTAGT
Source organism: Chlorogloeopsis fritschii PCC 6912 (assembly GCF_000317285.1). Taxonomy (GTDB): domain Bacteria; phylum Cyanobacteriota; class Cyanobacteriia; order Cyanobacteriales; family Nostocaceae; genus Chlorogloeopsis; species Chlorogloeopsis fritschii. The sequence continues at coordinate 54,920 of NZ_AJLN01000149.1, forward strand.
AGTGGGAATCTTAGGGATTCTCAAACCAGGAGGAGCCTATCTTCCGCTTGACCCAATATATCCCCAAGAACGCTTGGCATATATGTTAGAAGATGCCCAAGTATCAATTATTCTCACGCAAGAAAAACTAGTAGACAATTTACCAATTCACAACGCACAAATCATTTGTATTGACTCTGATTGGAGACAAATTGCTAGTGAAACTATAGAAAATCCTGTGAGCGAGGTAAGTCCAGATAATCTAGCTTACGTTATCTATACCTCTGGTTCCACCGGTAAATCTAAAGGTGTGATGATAGAACATCACAGCTTGGTAAATGCTTATCTGGCGTGGGAGGAAGCTTATCAACTGCAAACCAGCACCACATCTCATTTGCAAATGGCAAGTTTCTCGTTTGATGTTTTTTCTGGAGACTTAGTTCGCGCTCTTTGTTCTGGTGGTAAATTGGTACTTTGTCCCCGTGAATTCTTGTTAGAGCCAGAAAAACTTTATCAACTTATGCTTCAGGAAAAAGTAGACTGTGCAGAATTTGTGCCTGGAGTATTGAGAAACTTAGTTCAATATCTAGAGCAAAGTCAACAACGCCTTGACTTTATGAAGTTGCTAGTATGTGGTTCTGATAGTTGGTATGTCCAAGAATACGAAAAATTCCGCCAACTTTGCAGTTCACAAACTAGGTTAATTAATTCCTTTGGTTTAACCGAAGCAACTATTGATAGTACCTATTTTGAAACTGGAAAAACGAACTTATCTGTAGAGCAGTTAGTACCCATAGGGAAACCTTTTGCTAATACTAAAATTTACATTCTAGATTACTATTTACAACCCTTACCTGTAGGAGTGACAGGAGAAATTTACATAGGTGGTGCTGGATTAGCGCGGGGTTATTTTAATAGACCAGATTTAACAGCAGAAAAATTCATTCCTAATTTTTTCGCTCAAGAACCAGGAGAATATCTTTACAGAACAGGTGATTTAGGGCGCTGGCTCCCAGACGGAAATATAGAATTAATTGGTCGGTTAGATAATCAAGTAAAACTACGAGGATTCCGGATTGAGTTGGGCGAAATTGAAGCTGTACTTGGCACACACCCAATGGTTAAAGAGTCTGTGGTTTTAGTGCGGGAAGATAGACCAAAACAGCAGCAATTAGTAGCCTATGTCGTACCAGAACTGACATATTTTAACAAGATAAAATCTACCGACTTGCACCAGTTTTTACAAGAGCAGCTACCTAGCTACATGATACCTTCTGCTTTTGTGATATTCGAGTCTTTCCCCATCACACCCAATGGTAAAATTGACCGTGGTGCTTTACCCAAACCCGAACTTCAGGAACTAGAAAATACTTTTATTGCTGCTCGCACTAATACAGAAATAACTTTGGTAAAACTTTGGTCTGAAGTTTTGGGAGTAGAAAAAGTAGGTATTAATGATAATTTCTTTGAGTTAGGGGGAAATTCTTTATTAACAACCAAGTTAATCCTTAAAATTCGTGCAGCTTTTCAGGTGGATTTACCTTTACGTGCTTTATTTGAGTCGCCTACTGTGGCTAGTTTAGCTATTAATTTAGAAAAATTTCAGCAAGCAGACTATAATCATGAGTTGAGTCAAGAAAATATTATAGATTGGCATAAAGAAACAATTCTTGAGTCAACAATTTACCCAAAAACTCCTTGGAGACAACCAGAAACTGAACCGAATTATATATTATTAACAGGAGCAACAGGTTTTTTAGGTGCATTTTTATTATTTGAACTTTTGCAGCAAACTCACGCAAATATTTATTGTTTAGTTCGCGATAGTGATTTAGAAGTAGGTAAGAAAAAACTAGAAAAGGCTTTAGAATCTTATTTAATCTGGGATGAAAGTTTTAGTCAGAGAATTATTCCCGTGATTGGAGACTTATCTCAACCATTACTTGGGTTGAATGAGTGTGAGTTCCAAAACTTGGCTAATCAAATTGATGTTATTTATCATAATGGTGCTTGGGTACATCATATTTATCCTTACTCTGTTTTAAAAGCTGCCAATGTTCTGGGAACGCAAGAAATCTTGAGATTAGCTTGTCAAGTCAAAACTAAACCAGTACATTTTATTTCTACTGCAAGTATTTTTTCACCTTTGAAAGAATCGGCAGTTACAGTAGCGACAGAAACAGACAGCATCGATGATTATCCAGTACCCAGCAACGGTTATGTACAAACCAAATGGGTATGTGAGAAGTTAATTAAAGCTGCTCAAGCAAGAGGTTTACCAATTAGTATTTACAGAATTGGTAGGGTTTCAGGTCACAGTGAAAGCGGAGTTTTTAACGTCAATGACTTTGTATATAAATTAATTATTGGTTGTGTTCAGCTTGGTTGTGTTCCTGACTGTGACCTTCAAGAGGATATTATGCCTGTTGATTATGTGAGCCAAGCGATTATTTATCTCTCAAGACAAGATAAATCTGTAGGCAAAGCATTTCATCTAGTAAATAATCAACTTTTACACACGGATAAATTATTGGAGGTAATTCAATCCTTTGGTCATCAGATACAACAAATACCTTACGAAGATTGGCGCTTAAGATTGATAAATTTAGCTGCTTCACCAAATCATCCTTTATATACACTTGTGCCATTTTTCTTAGGTAATGCCTCTCAAGAGTCAGGAGTTTTAAAGTGGGATTGTCAAAATGCGATCGCAGGATTATCTAACTCACAAATTATCTGTCCAGATATTGATGAAAAATTATTGTCTACCTATATTTCATATTTAGGTAAACAAGGATTTTTAGACACAAAATAGCCACTAATCCGCAAATAAACTTGATTAAAACTAACTAAACATCATGCAAACACAAGAACTGAAGTTACAACAACTGCCTAATCACAATAGTCTCAACAATCATCAACGGCAGTATCTTAGTGATTTTATTAAACGCTACAACCAAAAAACACCAAAATCTAAACAACAAGCGCAAGCATACCGCCATGTTTTAGCTGATGTCCGAGGTTCAGCAGGATTTCGCGCTGCTATTAAAGAAATTGTCTATCCTATCGTTGGTAAATATGCCTCTGGTTCGCGGATGTGGGACATAGATGGCAACGAATATGTAGATTTAATGATGGGTTTTGGCGTGAATTTGTTTGGCTATAATCCAGCATTTATCAAAGAAGCTCTGACAGAAAGATTAGAACAAGGTATCCACATTGGGCCACAATCAGACTTAGCGGGTGAAGTAGCAGAGTTATTCTCTGAACTAACTGGAATGGAACGCGTAACTTTCAGCAATACAGGTACAGAAGCAGTAATGACTGCTTTGCGTCTTGCACGCGCCGCTACAAATCGTCACAAAATTGCTATGTTTTCTGGCTCCTATCATGGACATTCTGATACTAGTTTGGTTAAAGCCCAAATTCAGGATGAAATTACACAAGTAGTACCAATGTTTCCTGGGGTATCTCCCAGCGTTGCTGCAGATGCTTTAGTTTTGCAATATGGAAATCTTGAGTCTTTAGAAACAATCAAAGAACATCAGACAGAATTAGCTGCTGTCATTGTTGAACCTGTACAAAATAGCCGCCCAGATATCCAACCAAAAGAGTTTTTGCATCAGTTGAGACAATTAACAAAAGATGCAGGAATAGTGTTAATTTTCGATGAAATGCTTACTGGTTTCCGTATTCATCCAAGTGGGGCGCAAGCATGGTTTGGTGTACAAGCTGATATTGCTACTTACGGAAAAATTGTAGGTGGCGGTATGCCCATTGGTGTTATCGCTGGTAAAGCCAAATATATGGATAGAATTGATGGCGGAATGTGGAATTTTGGCGATACATCTGCTCCACAGGAGAAGACAACATTTTTTGCTGGTACTTACTGCAAGCATCCTTTATCTATGGTAGCAGCAAGGGCAGTTCTCAAATATCTCAAAACACAAGGCCCCACTCTTCAAGAACAATTAAATCACCGTACTTCTCAATTTATCCAACAATTAAATTCCTATTTTGAAGAGGATGGAGTGCCAATTAAATTGGCAAATTTTGGTTCTATTTTTAACGATGTGCCTTTCGGCGATCCATCTAATATTGACAATTTGCCTGCGTCAGAAAACATGGATTTAATTTATTATCATCTAATACATAAAGGTATATTTCTTCGTCCTGGCGGTGGTTTATTATCTACAGCACATACGGATGATGATTTAAATTCTATTATCCAAGCAGTTAAGGAGAGCATTCAAGAATTGCGAAATGGTGGTTTTTTACCATAGTTGTGAGATTAACTTTTTAACAATTAGGAGTTGGTTGAATGGTTACAGCAAATCTTAACACTAAATATGACTTGTGGGCGCATATTTATAATCAGTATTGGGGAGCAAAATACTGTGAACACAATTTGCCGCCTTTTGAAAAATTACTACAAAAATTTCATATGTATCAAGGCGCAAATATCCTTGATTTATGTTGTGGTACTGGACACATGGCACAACATTTAATCGAGCAAGGTTATCAAGTTACAGGTCTTGATATTTCTGAAGCAATGTTGCGATATGCGCGTGAGAATGCACCAAATGCTCAATTTATTTGTGATGATGCTAGATTTTTTAATTTGCCACCTACTTTTGATGCTGTGATTTCTCCTAGTGGCAGCCTCAATCATATGTTGACTATTGAAGAACTGCAACAAGTCTTCGCGAAAGTGTATAATTCTCTGCTAAATAATGGAGTTTTTTTGTTTGCTTTGAATTTAGAAGATGGTTATACATCATGGAATGGTGCAATCACAGATGGTGATGTGAAAAACGATTACGCTTGGGCTTGTTGTGATAACTATAATCCAGAAGAAAAAATTGGACAATTTAAAATAACTATCTTTCAACAGGTAGAAGAATCTTGGCAACGTTTAGATATTACAAATCTGGTTAAGGCTTATTCTCAAGCCGAAATTATATCTACGCTTGCAAGTGTAGGTTTTACAGATATCAGTGTTTATGATATGCAGGGAAATCCAGCAAGTGCAGAATATAATGACTTTGCTATTTTTGCTAGTCGGAAGTAGGTTGAAAATGTAAACAAGTTGGAGTCAAAAATGAGCAGGATAGATACAGAAGACAGAACAATTTATAAAGTTGTAGTTAATGATGAAGAGCAATATTCAATTTGGCCTGCTGAACGAGAAAATGCACTAGGTTGGAGAGATGCGGGTAAAAGTGGACTCAAATCAGAATGTCTGGAATATGTTAAAGAAGTGTGGACTGATATGAGACCCCTAAGTTTAAGGAAGAAAATGGAGGAGTGGTCTGGTAAAAATTAATACTTAGATAAAATTTGTATCTTTATTTGTAGAGAAGTTAAACCTCTCTACAATTATTTTATAGCAATCCTATTTGAGTTTTGAAAATCAGTGGGCTTCAGAACCCTGACTTTTGTAAAAAGTCGGGGTTATTATTGTTCAGAGATGCTTGTGGATGCGATCGCATCCACAAGCATCATTAGATAAACTAATTGTTTAAGGCTGAACTGATGTAGCTTGAGTAAGCTAAAGATAGAAACCGATTAAAAAGCTCTATCAGTGAATCAGCCAGCGGCAAGCGCTAAAATATAATGCTTAGAATAATTATTTTTTTTCTGGTTATTGGGCTAATTATCACAGGAATTTTAATTTATCCTCTCTTAAATAAACAGCGACGCAACCGTCTTAAACGTCGTCCTTTCCCGCCACTGTGGAATGCCATTATTGAGAATAATCTTCCTATTTACCTCCGTCTTTCTGCTGCTGAACGCAGACAGTTGCATGGACATATTCAAGTTTTCTTAGCAGAAAAACAATTCATTGGCTGTAAAGGATTGCAGGTAACAGAAGAAATGAAAGTGACTGTTGCTGCTGTTGCTTGTTTGCTTCTTTTCAATGAACGAGGAGAATATTTTTCTAAACTTCGTTCGATTTTAATTTATCCCAGTACTTATGTGGTTACTGAAACCGTTGCGAGCGGAGATTATATTGTCGAGGAAAGACGCGTAGCAAGATTGGGGGAATCGTGGAGTCGCGATCAACTAGTACTGTCTTGGGAACAGGTGCAACAAGACATTGGCAACTGGAGTGATGGGCATAACGTTGTTTTGCATGAATTTGCCCATCAGTTGGATCAAGAGGATGGTAAAGCAGAGGGCGTTCCGATTTTGCCAAGAAAATCAGACTATCCCGTTTGGGCACAGGTGATGGCAGAAGAATATCAATTACTTTGTCATGATGTTCAACAAGGTGTAAAGACTGTGATGGATAGTTATGGTGCGACTAATCCCGCAGAATTTTTTGCCGTAGCGACTGAGACTTTTTTTGAGAAACCACAGCAATTACTGAATCAGCATTCGACACTTTATAAGTTACTGCAACGCTACTATCAAGTAGATCCTGTGCAATGGGTTTGAAAATTAGATTGGATGATGCCATTTCACGTTAATTACGATACACATGAATTTTGTAGAGACGCGATATATCGCGTCTCTACATCCTGATTCATATCGCGATTCAGCAATGCCGAAAATTAGATTGAGTCAAGACGCCGCTTCTTTTTGTCAATGCGATCGCTTTGCTACTTTGAGGGTGCGTTAGGCTGGTTACAAAGTTGAGAGCGAGTTGGAATTATTTATAACAGATGCTAACAATAATCCTTCACTTTTTACAAAATTGTGTATTATTGCACCATTTCAAAAAATATATAATATTATTCAAAATGATTTTAGTAGAAATGAATTAGTTCAATCAACCACGATAAAAATAAAAAACTCAAATCGTAAATATCCTCTTCATAAATTGGGAGAAAGGATAGAACTGAAATTCATCATTGAAAATGAAGGCCCAGGTTATGCATTTGATGTTGTAGTTGAACTTCTAGACATCGATAAAGGATTGATACCTGTTCAACCTGATCCTTTTGATCCTACCTATATTTTGTGCAATCGCACTTATGTATACTGTTGGGTGAGAGCGATGTCTAAGGACAGATTCTGCACGTATACGTAAGCATTAACCTCCACAACCCCTGTCTGAAGCTAACCCAACTATAATTAATAAGCAAGAGGCTCTCAGAGAAGAACATGACGACAGTTTCTATCTTGCCAATATCTGATGCAAATGGTGAGAGAATTTATCGAGCGATCGCACCAGATAAGCAATCAACTGGCAGAACCGCAGGTGAAGCATTGGATGCTTTGACAGCTCAGTTAGAAGGTGACGAATTCAATGCATTACTACTGATCTAAAACTTTCGTCCTGACTGGTTTTTTAGTGTCGAGCAGCAAAAGCGTTTATCTGAGCTAATGAATCTCTGGCGTTCTGCCCGCGATCAAGGACAAACACTTTCCCGCGAACAGCAATCAGAGCTAGACAGCCTTGTTGAGGTTGAATTGAAAGCTACGACAGCTAGAACAGCAATCTTGTTGCAGCAGAAGCACCGATCGTGCAAGGAGATTAAAACTGGGTAATGAGGCGATCGCAATTTCATTGACTAACTTTTAGCCACCCAAAAACCTGCTCTACTGTCAAATCTAGTGTTAAAAATTTTGGCATGGGCAGGCGATCGCTAGCTTTTAACTCTATCGATTCTTGTCCTAGAATAAATGCCAAAATTAACCGCTCATCTGGATCGATTAACCATCCTAGCTGAGTGCCATGCTTGAGGCAGTGCAAAATGTTACTAATAACTTTGGTAACTCTCTGTTCGGGTGAGAGAATTTCTACTGTCCAATCAGGATAGATATTAAACACATTGGGGACTTCGCCATCTGCTTCAAAAGGAATTCGTTCCCAAAGGAAAACAGTAGCATCAGGCACAATCGAGCGGTTACCATAGACGCTCGAAGAGCGGCTTCCCGCAGGGTAAGTACAGCGCAATTCTGGAAAGGCGAGGGCAATTTTTGACTTTTCTGCTACTTGATTCACAGCATCACAAAACTTGAGTTGCAGTCTTGAGTGTTTCCCTTGAGGCATAGGTTTTTGGTAAATCTTACCGTCGATAAATTCACTGGCAGGCTTGGTTTCTGGCTGTTTGAGGAATTCTTCAAGCGTGAGTGACGGAGGAAGTGCTGTTGTCATAAACCAAAGCGCGATCGCGTTGCTACTGAGCCAAAATTTTATTAATAATATATATTCTTAATTTTCCCCGGATTTAATAGCAGCAAATATAGAAGAATAATCTTCGTGAGCAAATGACATTTTTATCGCCATATCCAAAACTTTGCGCACACCTTCTATACTGCTGACATTCAAACCAACTGTTTTTGCTTCATCGATAAAGAAATCAATATCTTTCATCAAGTGTTTTGTTGGAAAATTGGGATTGGCATAATTGCCATCTAGCATTCTTGCCAATTTTTTGTCGAATGTGGGGGCATAAAGAGCGCTCTGACGCAGAACGTACATCAAAGCATCCACGTCAATGCCATAACGCTGAACAAAACTAAGGCTAAGGGCAAAAGCTGCTGTCTGGGAAGCAATGAGTTGATTTAACCCCAGTTTCAGTGCTGCCGCAGTTCCCACAGACCCTACAAGTAAAGGTTCTGGGCCAAAATATTTAAATAGCTCTAAGTAGCGCTGATATTGTTCTTGACGTGCGCCTACCATGACAATTAAATTACCAGCTTTTGCTTCTGGGATGCTACCAAGAACAGGCGCTTCTATATACTCTCCACCTGCGGCAACTACTGCATCTCTAATTTCTCTACTTTCTGTGGGAGTAATAGTTCCCATTTGAATGATACTGCGCCCCGCCACAGCTTGCGAAGACCGATCTGAAAGCAACACACTATAAATAGCTGCGGCGTTAGTAAGCATCAGAATTACACAATCAGCAGCACGAATTGCTTGATAGGGCTTTGTGACAACTTCTGCACCAGCTGCTTTTAAGGGTTCCAACTTTTCTGGGGTGCGGTTGTAGGCAATTAGTTCCACATTTGCTTCTAACAACTTCTGCGCCATCGGCAGTCCCATTAATCCAGTCCCCAGAAATGCTACCTTCATCTTCTACATTCCTTTGGTTGAGCGATCGCTTTTCGTTCTAAAAAATTATATTTAGAGGCTAGAGATTAGAGGCTAGAAGCTAGTAAATTAAAAAGTAAATATTTTGTAGACGCGTAGCGGCTTCCGCAGGTATTCTGCATTTTTAATTTTGAATTGATTTATCCTAGTCCCTAGCCCCTAGTCCCTAATTATCCTCCTGCGGCAAAAGTAACCATAATCATCACGGAAAGTAAAATACCGGGTATCAGTAGCACAATTAGCGTTAACAAGTCATGAGTAGTCATAATTCTTACCTTTTAATTGTCTCCTTTTTCACTTTCATTAGTGTGATGCTAAATTAACTATTACTCAACTACTTTAATAGAGTTTTAACTTATCAAATAGACTCTTGTTCTAGCATAGTAAATCCCTTTAGTGGTTGGGAACTTTCTGTTTGCCTGAGTCCTTTACTTTGGAGTAAAACACCAAACCCGCCTAGCCCCAAGGGATCTACAAGCTGGTGTAAGGCATCGCGACGACGTAACATTTGGGAGATGGACTTTTCTGTGTGAGAGAGTGAGGCAATGCGATCGCCCAAACCCAGCATCATCAAAAATAGTTCTTGTCGCGTAAAAATAACTTTATTTAATCCGCAGCCCTCACCCCATCTTTCCAAAGCAGTAAAGTCAACATGAGCCGTGATATCTTGTCGTCCAAAATTGATATAGGGATTGTGATGGCGTTGATGATGCCAGTAGCATTGTAATGTGCCTTGCGATCGCCTGGGATTGTAGTAGCTACTAGCAGGATAGCCATAATCTACAGTTAACACATACCCCCGCTGCAAACGGTCTGCTACTACACCTAACCAATTCAAAGCCGCTAAATTTACCTCACTGCGGTAGCCTTCTGGATAAACATTTTCTGTAAACTGAATGCCAACCAAATCAAAATATTCAGCCAATTTTGGTGTAGAAAGTTCACCCGTAACTTCCACGAATGGTGAAGGGGATGAATCGGAGAGGGGGGGAGAGGGAGAGTGGGGGAGAGGGAGAGTGGGAGAAAGTAAGAATTCAGAATCAAGAATATTCCTTCTGCCTCCTGCCCTCTGCCTCCTGCCTTCTGCCTCCTGCCACGCCAGTCGCCCCAAGTCGGGGAACCCGCCCACGGCGCTGGCTCCTCTGCCTTCTTCTGTGGTGACATAAATTTCTCGCAGTTGCCCTGCTTCTAAAATAAACTGATGCACTGGCAAAGCATCTACCAACTCGTTTGAAAAAAAGCAACCTGTAATTGAGTTATTTGGTATGTCTTCTAAACTACACCAGCGTAATTTAAAATCTTGCAAGCGTTCCTGTTGTACTTGCCTTAAAGCTGGTGACTTTTCCACAATTATGTACTCCAGCGCTGCAAAAAAATCTGGATAGCGCTGCTGTACATACTTTAAAATATCTAATGCTAAATGCCCCTGCCCTGCACCCATTTCAACCAGAGAAAATGGTACAGGCTGCCCCAGAATTTCCCACATCTGAGCAAATTGTTCAGCCAGCAATTCGCCAAAGTCTGAGCCAAGGTGAACAGAAGTAAAAAAATCACCCTGCTTGCCAATATTCACTGCCTGAGTAGAATAATAACCGTATTCGGGGTGGTATAGCACCAAATCCATGTACTCGGCGAAAGTTATTCGCTTGTGGGGATTGGTAGCAATGCGATCGGCTATAACTGCACACAGTTCTAGATTAGAGTCCATAATTTTATAATTTACACATTTTATAAATAGCTTGCAGCGTGCTTTAGCAAAACCGTGCCAAGCAGTTACAACTGATGCACTCATTAAGTAAATCATTTGTAGTATGAGCTATCTCATAGAAGCAATTGGCGATGCTCTCTAAGATAGGGATATATCAAATGAATTGAAGTAATTTCCAAGCTCTAATTACTCCAATTTTTTAGCTTAATTCCTAAATTAGAAGTTTACTAAGGAGTGAGATATGCTGAGTCAAAAATCTATAGATATAGTCAAATCTACAGCACCAATATTAAAACAGAATGGTTTACAAATTACTAACAAGATGTATGAAATTATGTTTTCTAACCATCCAGAGGTAAAAGAAAAATTTGATATGTCGGCTCAAGCGGATGGTTCTCAACCTGCAAGGTTAGCATCTGCAATATATAATTATGCTAGTAAAATTGACGATTTATCTGCGTTAAAACCAATGGTTGAAAGGATTGCCAATCGCCATGTGCAGACTCATGTTTTACCAGAGGAATATTCGATTGTCGGCTCAAGTTTATTGCAAGCGATGCAGGATATATTAGGTGAAGTAATTACCGACGAAGTGATGGCAGCTTGGACAGAAGCTTATCAAGCTTTGTCTGATATATTTATTGCCAGAGAACACGATATTTATCAAGAACAAAAGAGCGTTATTGCCCCATAAGCAAAACTTGGTGACTTGATAGCGCGATCGCCTATGACGGGCTTTGCTCATTGCCCAGCATCTCGCCAGCAATTGAAGGCTTTGGCTACTGTAGTCGGAGTTGATGCCGATAGGTTAATGCAGATGTTATCACCTGCTGGGGTGGGGATGAGAATGGAGCCTATTCGATTATGTGCAGCTTATGATGCTGAGTCGGCTTGTCTCACCCCAATAATAATATTGTGTTTAGCCCAACTTTTTCACCAAATAGTTTTAATAGTGGTTAAACCTTGAATTCGCAAATCACAACATTTCTTGACGCGCTTGAGCAATATCTTCTTCAGTAATATCAACTTTTAAATCAGCACATAATCCTTTAACAGTTTGTAAAGGAGTCTTAGGAGTCGTTTTTTGAGATAAAAATTCTGCAAAATCTAATAGTTGCTGCTGTTTGTCAATAGGTAACTGGCGTAATCTTTCTAACACTGCTTGCTCGATATTCATCTAACTTCCTCCTAATTTAACTTTCCAAAAGGGCTTTAATCTCTGCCATGATTTCAGCTACTCGCCTATCTTTTTCTAAGATATCAGCCATTAACTGTTCAGGCGGTAAATGCTCAAAATCCTCCTGACTATTCGGGTTTTTGCAGTCAAGATTATAAATTGCCTGGTAAATAGCATCACCTTTTGCTTTCTCATCCTTTAGCAATCTCGCGCTTGCCTCATCTTTGTTGATGAAACTTTTCAGGCGATCGCCTATAAAATTTTCAGTCTTCTGCCCAATCTCACCAGCGATAAGGCGGTTGATTGGTTCGTTTATAGGATATTCCCTCTAACTCTGCTTCTACCTCATGCAGTTTTTCGGAATCATCCAACAACTTTAAAAACATGATCCAAGTTAACTGGGGAAGACAATCTAAGTCTCAATTCAGCCTATTGTTTGCAAGTCAGCACCGGAGTATCAAAGGCAATATGACACTTACACACTATACATAAACCAGTCAGTATAAGAATGACAATACTAGAGAACATAAAAACGGTGAATATTCAGGAACACACAATACAAAAACCAAAGTTAGCATAGGTGTAACACTTAGTACATCAGTTCAAAAATTAATAGATACTAGGTTGTTAAGTAAGATTTTTCAACTAGATAAATACAAATATGGATTGCAATTAAGAATAACTAGTGAAGGTAATATCAGACTTAACGAGTTTTTACCTTCAGGTATTAAATCCCACGGAACTATTGCACATATAACTGGTATACATTATGAGACTTACGCTAATCAAAATATAAGAATATTTGATTGGGAATATTACGATACTTCCAAAAATCGCGATCCAAATTTAGATAAACAAATTAAGATTCATTTAGCTAAGTGTAATCTAGAGGTTATAAACTTCTTAGCCTATTATCGGAGTTTTGAAATTAATGAAGATGTAGGAGAGGTAAGAAAAATGGGTAAGAATAAACGTAGGAAAATCAAAGCTAAGTATATAAAGTGATACTGATAGAGTAAACACCTGTTTATGCGACTAGCTAGAACTTTTGACACAAGAATATTTTAAAAAGCCCGTGACGAGGATTGAACTCGTGACCTCACCCTTACCAAGGGTGTGCTCTACCACTGAGCTACACGGGCAAGTTTTAATTAAAAATTAAAGATATAAAATCAGTTTTTAATTTTACATTTTTAATTTTTAACTGTTTAGAGGTGGGCCGGGCTGGATTCGAACCAGCGTAGGCGCTAGCCAACGGATTTACAGTCCGTCTCCATTAACCACTCGGACACCGACCCGTGAGACCCACGATTAATTATCTTAGCACAATGTTTTAGAAACTCAAGTCTTTTTTCCAAAAAAGTGGGGAGTAGGGCTAGGGGCTAGGGACTAGGGGCTAGGGACTAGGGGCTAGGGGCTAGGGACTAGGAAAGAAGCACCAGGAGCAGGAGAGGGAAGAAGAGAGCAAGGGGAGAGGTGCAGCAGGGGAGGCAGTGCGCCCTTACGGGTTAAGAGACTTGTAGCAACTGCCGTGGAGAAAGGGGAGAATCGTTATTCACGTTTACTCCCCCAGCTACCCCAGCTACCCCATCTTCCCCATCTCTCATTGTCCCCGTGTCCTCTTCATTCACTGCGTCTGAATTATAAGTCTTTAAGCAGATATGATAATACGCGTTTTCTAACTCAACAATTCCCCTGTCTCTTGGAGTGCGTGCAAGCGATGGTATATTCCACCATGACTTAACAGTTCTTGGTGGCTACCCACTTCGACAATCTTGCCTCGATCCAAAACTACAATTTGATCTGCCTCTCTGACTGTACTCAGACGGTGGGCAATAATAATTGTGGTACGAGTTCCTTGGAGCGATCGCATTGCCAATTGAATGGAACGCTCAGATTCGTAGTCTAGACTGGAAGTCGCTTCGTCAAAGATGAGTACGTCTGGTTCTACCAGCAATGCTCTAGCAATTCCCAAACGCTGTCTTTGTCCGCCAGATAATCTTACACCCCTCTCTCCTACCACTGTGTAGTAACCCTGAGGAAGGTGCTGGATGACTTCATCAAGTCTAGCGATTCTACAGGCTTCCTCTACCTGCTCAAAAGTAGCATCAGCTCTACCATAGGTTAAGTTATCCAATAAAGTACCGTTAAAAACATCTACTTCTTGGTGAACGATCGCTAGCCGACGCCGATAATTCCCTACATCCAAGGTGCGAATATCTTGTCCATCAATCAAAATTTGACCTTGATTTGGTTCAAAATACCGCAATAGCAACTTCACTAATGTTGATTTGCCCGAACCCGATCGCCCTACCAATGCGACTGTTTGATATGGCTCAATCAAGAAATTGATATCTTCTAAAACTCGGCGGCTAGGATCGTAGCCAAAACTAACGTGCGAGAACTCGACTTTCCCAGTGAATTTATAAGGTGATTCAGCAGTTTCGTGTCGTTCTTCCAACAGACTAACCGCATCAACTCCCGATGGTTCTTGGAGAAATTCATGAAATCGCACCATAGAGGTGTAACGACGAGCAAAAATCTCTGCTAGGGTACTAATCGGTTCTAACTCTGCATAAGCCATGCTCGAAAGAGTTAAGGTCATGATAAAGTGACCGAGAGTAATCTGTCCGTTTACTGTCGCTGCTAGCGTCAAACCTAGAATTGCAAATACGCAAAACTGGATGACAGTGCGCTGCCAAGTTTGCAGCCTGACATAACCTCTGTGGATGCGGTTCTCAACTACAGCTAGTTCGCGTTCTAAACGTAATTTTTGCCGCTGTCGTTCTTTGGCTTCTGTTGCAAATGCTTTTACTGTTTTGATGTTACTGATGATTTCTGAGGTGCGGCTTTCAGTATTTTCCATGTATTTATCTAGGCGGTTATCATGCCAAATTAGCCGCTTTAATTTTTTCAATGTAAAGCCAAGGATAACCACAAAAGAAATTAGATATAAAATTGCTATTCGCCACTCCACAAACCAAATAAATACAAAAATACCTAGCACTCGGAACAGCTTCGGAATCATCTGTCCTGCTATTTCAGGATAAGTCCATGTGTGGTTAGCAACTCCTCTGGCTACTCGTCCGGAGATCCGTCCGGGGTTATTTTCGTCATAAAATTCTATTGGTAAAGTCAGAACTTTCTCGATCGCTTTTTGATTTTGATCCTGACGCGCTCTTAAGGCGATATCCCAATGAAACCAACTGGTTAACCAAGGTTGTGTCGGTGCTCTCAATACGGTGACAATGAAGATTAAACCCAGTAATACACCTAATGCTAAAGGTTTACCCACTGGGTAATTTATAGTTTCTGCAATTGTGGCGATCGCTCCTTGAAGTGGTTTGTCTAACGGTTGATTGGACAAAATATTTAAAATTTGCCCGATCGCATAAGGTACAACCAAATCGATAATCTCGTAAGCGCTGGTTGCTGCAATACTAAAAATACTCAGCTTCCAGTAAGGACGAAAATAATTGAGAATATCTCGAAAGTTTGCCATGATGCACACTATCCAAGAGCGTGAGCCTGTTACTCTGGAAATTTTATACTACAACTATATTACATTGTAGTCAAGAGGCAAACGAGCAAATTATCCTTTGGAAGCAGGCAAGGGTGGTTTTCTGGGTGAAGAAGGCAGAGGGCAGGAGGCAGAAGGGAAAAAGTATATTTCCGTAGTTTTGTACTAATGAATCTCCTCTCGCAGTTTGATGGCTTCTTCTTGAAGTACTTTGGTGCTCTTATTCATAAAGTCTAAGATAAGTGCAAGTTCTTGCTCGCTGTAGTTTGAGTATAATTCAACCATTGCTTGTCCCATTGAGCCGAACAACGGGGCAATCTGGCGCTCCATCTCTTCTTGGATGGGCTGGATGATAACTTGCCGCCGATCGCTTGGATCTCTCTCACGCCTCACAAAGCCAGCCTTTTCAAGTCGATCGACGACACCCGTAATCGCCCCAGTGGTTAATCCCGTTCGTTCAGCAAGTTCGCCTGCGGTGATTGCTCCTGTTTGAGCAAGGATATCTGCACACTTGTGATCGGTGGTGTTCAATCCAAGTCTTTCCGCGATCGCCGTATGGAACAGCACTGTTGCTGCACTAAGTTCCCGCCCTGCCCAATTCAGCGCGTCGGCTAACTCGGTATGTTTTGATTGCTCGCTTGGCATTACCTCACATCTCCGCTCATTACCATTTTGGATTTTAGATTTTGGAGCCACTGCGCTCTTGGAGATTCCCTTGTTGAGTACAAGTGACATGATTGTGAAACATTTACTATATGAGCGTTTCAGATTTCCATCTGTCGCAATTATTGTTCAAATTGGTATTAGTTGTTAATTAATTTAGTTGCTAAGATATTTCTAAAGTAAGATATAAATAGTTTAAGAATATTAGATACTAAGATTGTATCACCAACAAGGAAAAATTTATGCCACTGAGAATTACCCAATTCGCCAGCCTTTTGCTGCTGGCAGGAACTCTGCTTCCATATACGCTCTTGGCATCTACAAAAGCTACCTTTGCAGATGAGGCTCATACGACATCTACTCAAAAAGTAGACGAAACTGCGATTCGGCAAGTTGTGCAGAAAATGCAGGATGGACAAAATTCCAAAAATGGGCAGATGTTCGCCTCTGCGTTTGCCAAAGAACACGACTACATTGTCATTGATGGTACATTCTTGCCGAATCAAACACGGGAAGCAAATGCTCGCGCACACCAGACGCTCTACGATGGCGATCGCGCAAGTTCTTTAGGTGGAAATCTTGGAGAAGTGGGTATAAAGCTAAACGTTGCAAAAATCCGCTTTTTGACTCCCCAGATTGCAGTTGCCCATATTCAAAGCCAATCCTATCTCAAGAGCCAGCCCAACAAAAGAGCGAACAATATCATCACCACTGTGATGCAGAAACGGGAGGGCAAGTGGGAGATTGTAGCATTTCACAATGCTCCGGTGCAAAAAGCTGAAGAGGACGATTTCGGCTTTGTGATTGACATTCAAGGACTCAGACAGAAAAGATAAGGAGGAATAGGCGATGAGTTTACAAACATCTCCAATACTCACCTCAAATCCGACTGATGAGGCTGCTATTCGCAGAATTCTCCAGCAAATGGTTGATGCTTGGAAGAGGGGCGATGGCGCTGCCTATGCTGCTGTGTTTACCGAAGATGCAGATTACATCGCCTTCAACGGCACGCACTTCAAAGGACATCAGGAGATTGCTTCTTCCCATCAGCAACTTTTTGACACGTTCTTGAAGGGGACGTATCTCAAAGGTGATATCAAGAGTATGCGGTTTTTAAGTCCCGAAATTGCTTTGGTACACGCAAATTACGGAATAGTCGATTCCTGGCGAACAGAGGTTTCATTAATGCGAGAGTCGATTGAGACATTTGTTGCCCTCAAACGTAACGGCGAATGGTTATTCACTGCATTTCATATCACTAGAGTGCAGCATCGTAACTGGTTGCAATGGGTGCTGTATGCAATCGCCTTACGTTTTAGTCGTTAGCTAAAATTTCCCCATGCACTCTTAAAGCCCTGTTGGAAAAAATTCCAAGCGATATCGATAAAGAGCAACTGGACGAGAACCAGCTTGAAAGTAATCTGGATCTTGTGGTGAAAGATAGACAGCGGTAACTTGATCTGCCTCAATTGCTGGATTTGATGTTGGTAATTTGCGGTAGGCTGTTGTGGATTCTACAGAGTTGAAATAGGGACTTACACCACCTTTAAATATTTGTTGAAACACTTCTGTAGCAATAAACCTGCCATCAGATGTGGTTTCTGTAGCCCGTGCAGAAACAATAGAAACTAACTGGCGTTCGCCCCTTAAAAAAGTAATTTGACGATTGGGCGAATCTGGATCGACTTTGACTGATAAAACTGTTGTGTCGCCTAAATAAGCCCGTGCCAAATTTAAGCCATTAAATACCCTATCTGCCACGATTGCCGCTTTTTTGCTTGGACGAGGGAGAATTTTTAACCCAGAAATCAGCTTTTTTTCCTGCACAAATCGCACTGGAAAACTAATAGGTACTTGGAGATATTGACGATTACCCTCAAATCCGGGTGTAACAATATCAGGAGCTAGGGGTGCAACTAAATCTACAAGTGTGCTTTTTAACAGCCAATCACCCGCCATCCAATCAGGATAAGCTAAATCTCCTACTGCTGGTTGAACTGAAGATATTTTCTCCCATTTCGGGAAATTCTCTAAATGCTCGGTTAATTCTCCTGCCGTTGCTTCTCCAGTTCCCAGCAGGAATAAAAATATCAAGCAAAAACTCCAAATCACCCTCATGACAATCATCAGATCTCTAGCACAGGTGCGGGTTGCCACACTTGCCCATACTGTTCTCGCAGAGCGTGCCAAGCTTCTACCTGTCCTGGTTCATATTCTCCCGGCTTACCCCACTGTAAAAATAAACTTAAAGCAGACTCCTGTTTTTCATCTAACAATCGGATGGCATAGGTAGTAAAATTGCCTCGTTTGGCTTCGCCTGTTTCAAATTTCACTTCCGTAATTTTATCCATATTCAAGTGAAATTCAAAACCTTCTGTATGCATATTTGCATATTTACCTTTAGGCAGTTCTGCATAAAACAGTTTTTGGATCTTGCCACGTGCTTCTAAGACTGCGGCGCTACTGGTAACAATTAAGCGCAAAGTTCCTAAAGTTTCGCAAGCTTCCAAAAATTCTTTTAAAGTTGCTGTCATTTGTTCTTTGTCCTTTGTTATTAGTCATTTGTCATTTGTCATCAGTCATTAGCTAAATACAAATGACCAATGACCAATGATTATTGACTATTGTCTATTTTTCATACTGTTCGTATGCATTTACAATACGCTGAACTAGGGGATGGCGCACGACATCTTTTTGGGTAAATTCGGAGAAGTAAATGCCTTCTACGTGTTTTAAAATTTGTAAAGCCACTGCTAATCCAGACTCTTGGTGTGCTGCTAAGTCGGTTTGTGTCATATCACCTGTTACCACCATCCGAGAATTAAAACCTAAGCGAGTCAGAACCATTTTGATCTGAGATGGTGTGGTATTTTGAGCTTCATCGACAATTACAAAAGCGTTATTGAGCGTGCGTCCTCGCATATAAGCTAAAGGAGCAACTTCGATTACACCTCTTTCCATCAAAGATGGGACTTTTTCTGGGTCGATAAATTCATTGATGGCATCGTAGAGTGGGCGGAGATAGGGATTAACCTTCTGTTGTAAGTCTCCTGGCAAAAAACCGAGTCTTTCACCTGCTTCAACGGCAGGACGAGTTAAAATCAGCTTGTCAAACTGGTTGGCAAGGAGTGATTGTACGGCTACCACAACAGCCAGAAAAGTCTTACCAGTACCGGCTGGCCCTGTGCAGAAAATTAAGTCGTGCTTGCGTAGAGCTTGGATGTATTGTCTTTGTCGGAAAGTTTTGGCACGGATTTCTTCACCTCGACGAGTTTTAGCGAGAACATCTCGCTGTAAATCTTGTAGTTCTCCTTCTCGATGACTGTCGAGGGCTTGACGAGCGGTGAGAATATCGGCGCTGGAAACAAAATTGCCTTTGCTCCACAAGTCTTCGAGCGATCGCACTAATCGACTAGCCAAATCAATCTGTTTGTCTGTACCGGAAATAAGCAGTTCCTGTCCGCGCAGTACTAGTGTTGCTCCTGTTTGCCTAGCGAGGATTTTGAGATTTTCTTCTCCTTGTCCTGCTAAAGCGATCGCGCTTGTGACATTCGGCAGTTCAATGGTAAAGGCCTCTGCCATAGTATTTACTGATTTATGAAAACCTTTTTTTGATCAATTTGACAAAGTTTAATATTCAAATTAAGCGGGTAAAGCACAATATCATGTTTAAATTAACTACTGCTTGAGTGGTGAATTGAAAATTGTGATACCAAATTGGTACGCGGGAGTTTTGTTTCAAAATTTTGGAATAGCTAATTTAAAATCCAAAATTGGTATGGATGGTATTTCAAACTACAAATAACCACTTATGGATAAAAAGTAGAGGCGCGAGCAGCCTCTGAATCCGAAGCAACGCTTCCACGTCTCTACTGTTGTTGGTTTGAGCTACAACTGTGCTCAAACCTCTTATTATACCAATGGTTTTGGTTCATAAATTCACCAAAAACATGGTTTTCATCTAGTAGCGAACACCTTTACGGGCGGTTTCCGCTTTCCGCTTACGGCGTAGACTGGGTTTTTCATATCTTTCTCGCCGTTTGACTTCGGATAAAATCCCAGCTTTTTGAATTTTCTTCTTAAAACGTCTTAGTGCCGAGTCAATTGACTCGTTCTCACCCAAACGGACTTCAGCCACTCCCTGGTTTCACCTCCTTACAGAGATTATCTGAGTCACTTAACTCCACTTGTTTACCACAAGCGTTTTATCGCTGGCTTTTGCTGGTCGCTAGCCCAAGCATTTGCTAGTGAGAGTACACTCACCCTATCGATGCCAGTGTACCAAATTTAGTCATTTGTTAGGGAGTTAGAAAAGACACAATAAACTTGTTAATTTCTACTCCTGTCTGTTCTCTAATTTAAACTTATCGAGAACGGGATTTAACAATGGGGCGAGTTCCGTTTCCACGTCGTTCCTTAGATTTAGGGGGTGGCAATCGTTCTTCCCCCTCTTGTTCAACAGAAACGTCTTCCCGACCAGCATCATTGCTGCCATAAATATCTAAGTATACTGAGTGACCAGCAGCTTCGGCAGCAGCGGCAATGACTGTACGAATAGCTTGGATATTGCGTCCTCCCCGACCAAACACTTTCCCCTTATCTGTGCTTTCAAAAGCGATGCGAATCCAAGCCCGCTTGCGGGTGTGATACATTTCACAATCGACGCTTAAAGAATCTGGCGATTCTAAAAACGGTTGGATTAAAAACCGTATCAGCCCAACGTAGTCAGGACTGATCGTTGGGGATTTTGTTGCGACTTTAAGAAGCGGCTTTTGCACTGACCTGTTCAAAGACATTGGCTTTTTGTAAGATGCGACGCACGGTGTCACTCGGTTGAGCACCTTGTTGTAGTCGCTTGACGATGCCGGGAACATCTAGTCGTACTTCATCAGTTCTAGGGTTGTAGAATCCCAGTTCTTCGAGGGGACGACCATCACGGCGAGCGAGGCTGTTGATAGCGATTATGCGATAGCTTGCTTCCCGCTTTTTACCGTATCGTTTCAAGCGCAGTTTAATCATGATTGAGAGATTATTCTCCTAATGGTTGGTGATGAATTTGCAGCTAGTTAGTTGGTTTCCAAGGAGCAATTGCCATCAGGTTGTTTTTACCCAAGCAATTGTCCATTTGTTGGTGTTAGTTCCTCTTTTTAAAGGATCATAACTTAATAATGCCGAAATGCTAATTTTAGCACTTGGCCAGGTGATTTGTCCTTTGACTTGCTTAGAAGCAAATGATTATAAAGTACCAAAGCCTTTCTTCTTTTTGTCCTTCTTAGGCTTCTTTTTCGTGCTGGCAACACCACCATAACCCCGCCATCCTGGGGGAGCGGGACGATTGCCAGCAGCAGCGTAAGGATCGCCTCCCATTCCACCGCCAAACATTCCCGGCATACCAGGAAAGCGGCCTTGCCCCATTTGCTGCATCATAGAACGCATTTTTTGGAAGTCACTTACTAGCTTGCTGACATCCGGCTCTTTATAGCCACTTCCGGCTGCTACCCGTCGCCGCCGACTGGGTGAACTTGCTAATAAATCTGGATTTTTGCGCTCTTGGGGAGTCATGGAATTAATCATCGCTTCGCAGCGTTTAAGCTGAGTTTCGCCTTTTTGGAGTTGATCGTCCGTCAGCTTGTTCATTCCGGGGATCATCTTGATGATGCCTCCCAGGGAACCCATATTTTTCAGCAAGCGCAACTGTTTGAGAAAGTCGGTAAAGTCGAACTTTGCTGACAGGATTTTCTCCTGCATTTTCTCGGCATCGGCAAGATCAATTTCTTCTTGGGCTTTTTCTACCAGAGTTAAGACATCGCCCATCCCCAGAATTCGCGATGCCATGCGATCGGGATAAAACGGTTGCAGAGCTTCGACTTTTTCGCCGACACCAACAAACTTAATCGGCGCTCCAGAAATCCGCCGTACTGATAGGGCAGCACCACCACGGCTATCACCATCGAGTTTGGTAAGAATTGCGCCAGTAATCCCAACCTGTTCGTGGAAAGTACGGGTAAGATTTGCTGCTTCTTGCCCGGTCATCGCATCAACCACCAACAGAGTTTCATCAGGCTCAACTGTTTGTTTAATGCGAATTAATTCTGCCATCATATCTGCATCAATTTGCAGACGTCCAGCAGTATCAATTATGACGGTATCTACACCTTCTGCTTTGCCACGCTCTACACCTTGCCGGGCAATCTCTACGGGATCGGCATCGCTTCCCATTTCAAATACTGGGACTTCGATTTGCTTACCCAGGGTAACGAGTTGATCGATCGCTGCTGGGCGATACACGTCTGTTGCTACCATTAAGCAGCTGCGATCTAATTTCCGTAAATGTAATGCTAACTTAGCTGTCGCAGTGGTTTTTCCCGTACCCTGCAACCCAGCCATCAGCACAACCGTAGGTTTATTTTCTGCTTGCGCTAGGGGTACATTTGTTTCCCCCATTACCTGCACCAACTCATCGTATACAATTTTGATGAACTGTTGATCGGGACGTACTCCAGCAATTACCTCGGCTCCCTGTGCTTTGGCTTCAATCTCGCTAATAAATTCTTTGACTACCTGGAGATTGACATCTGCCTCCAACAAGGCACGGCGAACTTCCCGCAAGGCATCTTGAATATTGGATTGGGAAATTTTGTCCTGTCCCCGCAGTTTTTTCCAGGCAGATTCTAAACGGTCAGCAAGTGCATCAAACATAATGATTAAATTTGTTTACAGGTAGTTAGCCAGCTAAAGTTTTTCCCCTTTGGGTGGCGACTGGCACGTCGCTCAGAAATTTGATTGAGAATTTCAGGTGCTATTTACCAGCTTAGTAGTTTTCCCGATCAACTGTTGCAACCGAGTACCAAGGAGCTTTTTCCTTTAATATTTTTGAGGCAACTTAAATTTGCAAGCTGATTTCCCGACTATTGGCGCATGGCGATCGCAAAAATTCCTGGATTCTATAGCAAAAGTAACATTTTATACGAATTTTAATTTTATTCATGATTTTATGATAAAATTAGAGAAAATATTTTTGATTATAATTATCCAGTTAATTATGATAATTTAATGACAATCTCTGCTGAAAAAGTAATATTGATATTTTGAAGAAATTTATTTGAAGATTTGATAAAAATAACTAAAAAATTATAATCGTCAATCTTATCAAGTTTTTCTGTTCAATCCATAGTTGATTTCAAAAAACTCATTTAATCATAAAGATTGTAGTTTTTTAGAATAATTAAATACATTGAATGAATCTATACTATTAGATATGACTAATTTTGAAATTATTTAGTCATAGTGGATAGTTTACTTTGAATTCCTCTTGATAATTGCAATCAAAGGAATTTCAAAAGATTATCTGAGTAATTTTTTAACTGTGAATGGAGATTTTGAAATGACTATAGCCAAGCGTGAAAATATTAATTTCTATGATGAAACTAAGCACAAACTGAGTTTATTAGTTAAGCAAATATTTGTATTTGGCTTAAGCCTGATAGTTATTTTACTCCTAATAAAAGATAAATTACTGGCGTTTTCGTTGATTTTAAGTTACAGCTTAAGTATTTTGTTGATTTTTTGGAATCAGAAACAACAGCAGAAGAAAAAAGAATCTGAAAAAGAAATCACAGCATCTCATCCTAGAAATTTATTAACCGATGTTGTTCTTGATATTAATAATTTTCAAACTTTAGAAATTAACCAAGCAAAAGAATTTAGTTTATTCCAGAATTCTCTCCCCAAAATTCTTAATCAAAGGGCAGACAATCAAAATTCTAGCAGTGTAACTTTAATTCTTGCAGACTTAAGTAATGCTCAGTTAGCAGGCACAAATCTTGATGGTGTTTATCTTAGTGGTGCAAATCTCAGAAACGCCAATTTGAAAAATGCTAATTTGAAAGGTGCCAATTTCAGTAATGCGAATCTTGAAAACGCTTGGCTTGAGGGTACTAATTTAGTCGGCGCTAACCTCAATAATGCTCGACTAGCAAGTGCCAACCTCAATGGCGCTGATTTAACAGACGCTAACCTTGGTAATGCCAACCTTAGTAATGCTCAGTTAGTAGGAGCTAATTTTAGTGGTGCTAACCTTAGCAATGCTCATTTAGCATATGCAAATTTCAAAAATGCCAATCTCAGTGGTGTTTATCTATGGAATGGAAACCTGAACAATGCTCAACTAAGAGGTGCCAATCTTAGTAGTGCTTATCTGAGTAATGCCAAGTTGAATAATGCCAATTTTAGTAATGCAGTTCTCAAGAATGCTCAACTCAGTAATGCCAAGTTAAAGAATGCTAACTTGAAGAGTGCTGACATGAGCGGTGCTCAGTTAGTGGGTGTTAGCTTTAATCAAGCCGATCTTACCGATGCCAACCTAGAGAATGCTAATTTAGAGGGCGCTAATCTCAGCGGAGCCAAACTAAATGGTGCTAACTTAAAAAATGTCAAAATCAATCAGGCAACAAAACTAGATCGGAAATGGCGTTTAGTTTGGGAGACTGTAAATCAGGGAGTTAAGGGTAAAGATATCAAAAATGCCGATTTTCAGGATGCCAATCTTCGGGATGCCGACTTTAGAAATACTGATCTGAGCGGTGTTAAATTTAAAGGGGCAATCTTAGAAAATGCTCGATTTGGTGAAAATCAAGGGCTATCTGTTGAGATGAGGCAACAGCTAAAGCAACAAGGAGCAATTTTTGAAGATGAGTTAGGCGATCGCTTTGGTAGTATCAATACATACGATATTCAATCGCACTAAACCT
Organism: Chlorogloeopsis fritschii PCC 6912; assembly: GCF_000317285.1. Lineage (GTDB taxonomy): Bacteria > Cyanobacteriota > Cyanobacteriia > Cyanobacteriales > Nostocaceae > Chlorogloeopsis > Chlorogloeopsis fritschii. The sequence goes on from NZ_AJLN01000149.1 coordinate 79,766, forward strand.
ATCTTTTTCTATCTAGAAACGAGTTGGCATTCATAAACCGAGCAACTAAGTAGACTAATGTACTAGCAGCCATGCCTGGAAGTACTTCATAAACAATACTTGACCATTTAAAGATTAAACTCCAAGTCATGGCGGCAGTAATGCCAACACCCATCATCGACAGTGCTACAGATGTACTTACAGGTAATTGCCAAACACGTAATATTAGTAATGGGCCTAGAGCGGAAGCTAAAGCTGACCAAGAGAATGTAACTAAAAGGAAGACATTATCATCACCAGCTAGAGCAATACTTAAAACAATCATTGCTACAGTCAAGGTTCCGAGCTTGACTAGTTTATAAGAATTGGCAAAGTTAGGAAAAATGTCTTGGGTGAGTGCTGCTGAACAACAAAGAATTTGTGAATCTGCGGTAGACATGGTAGCAGCAAACACACCTGCTAGCATAAGTCCAACAAATATAGAGGGTAACAACTCCTGGGCTAAATAGGGCAAAGCTAGCTCTGGATCTCCTCCATCCATTAATCCAGGTAAAAGAACTCGCGCTGCTAAACCTACACCGATCGCACAAAAAGAATTCACTAAACCGCAAACTGTTTTGATATAGAGAGCTTGATTTACATTATCAGGCGAGTCAATCGCCATTGCTCGTGTCAGGATATGAGGTTGTCCTACCACACCAAATCCAGCTACAATCCAACCAAACAAAAAAGGTATAAAGCCTAGAGGAAGATTTGTAGGACTCAGGCTAACTAGTTTAGGATCGATAGCTGCTAGTTTTGTCAAGAGTTCTGCTACTCCACCACCGTTAGCGATCGCAACCGTCAATAACAGCAGTAACGAACCTATCATGATGATTCCTTGGGCTGCATCTGTCCAGATTTCGGCGCGCACACCTCCAGAAAAACAGTAAATGATGACAATGATAGTTCCAAGTACAATTCCTAAGTAGTAATCCCAACCAAATACTACATTTAGCGCCTTACTGCCGGCAACAAGTTGTGATGCAGCATAGGAACCAAGAAAAGCGATAATTATTACACCTGAGACAATAGAAATCCAACGAGCACCTGAGGTATTTTGAGCAAGTAAGGCAGAGACTGTATCAGATGAGGTTTCCTCAGAAACTTGTCTTAACCGTTTGAAAAAAAACCACCAGGCAATGTAATCTCCTATTGCCCAGCCAATCACCAACCAAATAGAAGAGATTCCTATTTTATAGGCAAAGCCAACCTGACCCAAAAATAACAAGCCACTCTGCCCGGTTGACATTGCCGATAGTGCTGTGAGCCAAGGATTTACGCCTCGGCTAGCTAGCAGGTAATCAGCAGTTGTATTTTGCTTGTGGGTTGCAGAGTAGATTCCGACAAAGATAATTAAGGCAAGAAATGCGATGAAAGTTACTGCAATAGACAGTTGACTAGCCATAAAGAATTAGGGGAACTTGGTTAGAGAGCTTGCACTCCTAAAGGCACACCAAATCATCCCTTAATTTCACCAAAAAGTAGAATCTACCTGCGAATAGATTTTCAAACTTCAGGAAGTATCACCATCCCCAACTACCGGGAATGCCTTTAAAAGGCCCGACAATATCACTAGTAATCCAACCACCATAGAAATTGCCTGGTTGGGGTTGCACCTTTTCCTCATTGACGTAGCAGGCATCCATAAGATGGGCATAAAAAGCTACATAGTTTTTAATTGTTGCAAAGGCTGGTGTGGGGTTGGGATAGAACCAAGCAGCATTTTGCACTTCTTTGTCATTCACGCGGATAGTGTAGTAACCAGCACCTCCTTTCCACTCACAAAAGCTAGATTGCGGTGTCTGGATTAAGTACTCCATTTTGATATCTTCTGGAGGAATGTAGTATACAGGTGGATGACTGGTTTCTAAAACACGCTTGGCACGATGGGTATCTGCAATGATGACATCATTAAATATGACTTTGATATGCTTGTTTGTATCCTCCAGCCGAGGAGGGCGGGGATAGTCCCAAACTGATTCTTGTCCGGGTGCAGGATCGATGCGTTGAGGTTTTACCATCTTCTGAGATTGTAAAGGGGAATGGGGACTAGTGACTGGGGATTAGGAAGAGTTTTTTTAATAACTCTTGATAAATTGTAATATTTTTTAAGAGAGACTAAAAGCCGATCGCATCCACATTCCCGGACTCTAATCAGAGTCATAAAAATTACTTTTACCTTCTTCCACAGTTGATGAGATAAGTTCTTGCAGTTCGTAAGATGGATGTAACACTGCCAGATGATTGGAAAATTTGGGTAAAAAGGACAAAGGATGGTGAAAAATTCTAAAAAAGCGCTTTCTATTTTAACTCTAGAAAATGGCGATCGCTTATCTCGTCACGAATTTGAGCGTCGTTATCAGGCAATGCCGCAATTGAGAAAAGCTGAACTGGTGGAAGGGGTTGTGTATATAATGGCATCGCCCCTGAGAATTAAAAGTCATGGAGAACCACATGGAGATTTAATCGGGTGGTTGTGGTTGGCAGTATCGGCTTTACTGTCAAAAGAGATGGCAACGGTGCTATCCGTGTTACAGGCAGGTTTAGCTACCACTGAACATCAAGAATTCATGCAAAAGTTGAATAGATACGGGGAATAGGTGCAAGCGATCGCCCACCGTTAATTACTAATCTTAGAGTAATTTATCAGGATTTAGCGCTACACTCAACAACGCCAACATTTTTATAACTCGACGTGTGTAGTGAGTGTTAGGCTATGAGTTTATCTCACGCAAAGTCGCAGAGTCGCAGAGAGTAAGAATTTTAAATACGTGATTTCTAAATTGTATACCTCTATTCAGCAACGCTGAGTTTTATTTGATTAGCGCACTTCTTTGAGACTTTCAATTTGCTTAGTGAAAAGCTCTGTAAATAGACTCATCACAGTTCTTTCTTCACGAACTTTGATTTTAGCACTAATAGACATTCCAGATTGTAGAGGAATAGTTTTCCCTTTAATATCTAAAGACTGTTGATGTAAATTAATTTTGGCTGGAAAGCGATAGTAAGGATGAGTTTGATCTGGTGGTAAGGCATCAGAGCCAATCCACGCGACTGTTCCCTTAATATCACCAAATTCACTAAAAGGGAAAGAATCAATTCGGACATCAACTTTCATACCTTCGCGAACAAAACCAATATCTTTATTTGTAATAAAAACTTCAGCAATATAGTTATCATTTGGTACAATTTTAAGTAGTTCTTGGCTGGCATTTGCTACAAAACCAGGATTTTTAGCTTGCAAATCAAATACAGTTCCAGCTACAGGCGCACGAAGATTTTGGTATTTAGCATTCAATCGTGTTTGTGAAATTTTGCTATTAACTTCAGCTAACTGTTTTTCATTTTCTAGTAAAATTCTAGTTAGTTGGCTATCGATGTCGGCAATTTTATTTTTGTTATCACTTATCTTTTCTAAGATGTTTTTCTCAGAAGCAGCTACTGTATTTTTTAACTCTTGTTGTCCTTGTTCAATGTCAAATTTAAGGCGCTGGTTTTCCTCCATCAGTTGCGCTATTTGTGCACTATTATTTTGTACTTTTTGTTGCTGTTGGAGATACTGAAGTTGAGCGATCGCTCCTTCTTCAGATAGTGTTTTCATTTTTTCTAAAATTTTTGATTCTATGGCTAAACTGGCTTGAGCATCAGATATTTGAATTTGATTTTGGGAGAGTCTTTTTCTGATTTGTTCAATTTCCATCTGGGCTGCTGTAGAACGAGAATCTAATTCTCTTTTCGCTGCATCTAGACGTTGTTTTTCATCAACTCCCATTTTGATATCTGAAAGAGAATTCTGTAATTCTTTCCGTAACAATTCATTCTCTGCGACTAAAGCAGCACGATTCTTCAACAAAAAAGCAGCTTCTTTCGGTAAGTTGCCACGCAAAAGCTCTACATCGGCTGCAACAGGAGACGTGGAAGCAAATAAATTCCGATATATTTGTATTTCTTGAATTAAAGAAGCACGAATTTTATTTAAAGAATCTAATTCAGCATTATTAGCAGTAGGATCAAAATCTAGTAATAATTCACCAGATTTTACTTTTTTTCCATCTTTAACATAAACAGCTTTTACTACTCCATTAACAGGAGCTTGAATTTCCTTTACAGTTCCTTCTGGTTTTAATTGCCCAGTAGCGGGAACCACTTGCTCAATCTTGGCAAAATAAGTCCAAGTTATTCCAAAACAAGCCAATCCAATTAAACTTATCATGATTGCGCGTGACCACACTGGAGATTGGCGTAGCACAACAGATTGCTCAAAGGAATTTTCTTGATAAGATTTTGAAGGATTTGAAAGAGGTTTAGAAGCTTTAGAATCTGCAAGAGTTAACACCTGCTGATTCTCTAATTTTGCTCCATTTTCATGATTGCCGTTAGAATTATTTCCATTTAGTTGATTCATAGCCGTTACTATATTTGGAGATAGTGAGATGAATAAGACAACATAATGACTAATTACTGTTGTAGAGACGCGATATATCGCGTCTCTACAATTTATACATTCACTTCTTGTTGTTGAAATAAATAAAAATAATGACCTCTTAAAGCCATTAATTCTGCATGACTACCTTGTTCAATAACTCTACCACCATCCATGACGACGATGATATCTGCATTCCTGACAGTATTGAGACGATGAGTAATGAAAAATACTGTTGTTCCTTGGAATGCTTGTGCTAGGTTAAGGCAAACTTGCCGTTCTGTAGGATAATCTAAGGCGCTGGTTGCTTCGTCTAGAACTAATAATTTTGGTTTTTGTAAAACTGAACGCGCGATCGCTATTCTTTGTCTTTGCCCACCGGAAAGTGCAGTACCCCTCTCGCCGACTCGCGTATTGTAACCATTAGGTAAGTTCATAATAAACTCGTGAGCGGCGGCAATTTTGGCAGCTTCGATAATTTCCTCTGTTGTGGCATCAGGATTAGTAAGAGCAATATTTTCTTGAACTGTACCATCAAATAACAGCGTATCTTGAGGAACTACACCAATCTGTCGGCGCAGAGAATAAAGTTCTACTTTGGCTATATCATAACCATCAACTAAAATTCTGCCGGATTCTGGCTCATACAACCGAATTAATAATTTCATTAAAGTACTTTTACCTGCACCACTTTTGCCAACAATTCCTACAAATTTACCGACAGGAAAATTGAGGTTGACATTATCAAGTTGTAGCGCACTACCTGTATTGAAGCGGAAAGAAATATTTTCATATTTTACCGCTCCTGCAATTGCAGGTAAGGGAATGTTATAACGGTCTACTTCTGCTTCTTGTGGTGTATCAACAATATCGCTTAAACGTTCCAAAGACAAGGCTGTTTCTTGGAAGCTTTGCCAAAGTTGTGCCAAACGTAATATGGGACTGGTAACGTAGCCAGAGATAATTCTAAAGGCAATTAATTCTCCTAAAGTTAATTCTCCTTGCAGTACTAAATAAGCACCCAACCAAAGTACTAATAAACTACTGAGTTTATTGAGAAAGTTACTAGTAGAATTAGCAAGAGTAGAAGTAACTACAGTTTTAAATCCAGCAGCAACATAACGAGCATAACGCTCTTGCCAGGAAAAGCGCGATCGCAACTCAATATTTTGTGCTTTGACAGTTTGAATTCCAGACATAACCTCAACCAAGTAAGATTGAGTTTCAGCATTACGTTCAGCTTTGCTGCGTAGTTGTTTACTAACTGTGGGAGAAGCAATTAAAGTGATAATTATAAACACCGGAATTGTTGCTAAACCAACTAGTGTTAGCTGCCAGCTGTAAATTAGCATGACGATGATATACACCACAGAAAACAGAGCATCTAAACCCACTGTTAGAGCAGTACCAGTGAGAAAAGAACGGATGTTTTCTAATTCGTTGATGCGAGTGGAAAGTTCTCCAACGGGGCGGCGTTCAAAATAGCGTAAAGGTAGGCGTAACAAGTGGTCAATAATTTCTGAACCTAACCCCATGTCTATGCGGTTAGTGGTATCGACAAATAAGTAAGTTCGCAGTGTACTAAGTACAGCTTCAAATAAGCTTACTACTAACAGCAAAACACCTAAAATATGCAAAGTGTTGATACTGTTTTGAGCGATGACTTTATCGATAATTAACTGAATGACTAGCGGGTTTGCTAGTGCTGCCAATTGTACAAAAAAAGAAGCAACAAATACTTCTAAAAGTACACGACGATAGCGCGATAAATAGGGAAGAAACCATTGTAAACCGAAACGTTGCTGGGGTGTCGTTTTGCTAGGAGAAAGTAGCAATACCTTTACTTGTGGTGGATAGCTGTTTTCTTCAGCATTTAATTGGGCAACTACTTCAGCTGGTTTATAACGCAGAATTCCTTGTTCGGGTACACCTAAAACAACAACACGCGAGCTTGCTTCATACACAACTGCATAACTATCACCATAGGAAATCAACGCTGGGGTAGGAATACGCGTGATATTGCCAACAGGTATATCTACTAATTGTGCCCTGAGTCCGATTAATTCTGCTAGGTAGGCACAAACAGGAAAAGATATACTACCAGTACGTTTGATTTGCTCATTTAAAACGCGGCGAACAACCTCCCGTCGAAACGGTATTTGCAAGTGTTGGCACAGCATTTGAAAGCAGGCGATCGCACTCTTTAATTCTCCCCTGCCACGTACAAATGGATACTTTTTGATTTTCTGCTCTGTCTTGGCAGTAGTAATTTCTGGTGGTGATTCTTCCTCTGGTGCGTAGGGGATATCAAGATTGTCTGTATGATTTGATGAACTCTGTTGGATGGGAGCTTGTATCTGATAACTATGAGGTAATAAAGTTGAGCTACTTAACCCAATTAAACGCGCTGAATTTTTCCCCTTCACCTCAAGCACATCTTGTTCACCACTCGCTTCCAAGCGAGAACCAACAGGGAATTCAGTTATTACTCCACCGCCACTGACAAACCAAATGTATTCTCTATCTAACTGGTGAAATGGCGTTTTACCTGGTGGGAGGTGATGTACCTTTGCTTCTGGCAATGCTGTTTGAGCAAGTTCTTTAATATTAAGATTTGCTTGAACTTGCACTTGTTGTTGCACACCTAAAATATCAAATATTTCTATTAAATGACACTGATTTTTGCGAGCATCGCCAAAAGCTGAATACTCATCAAGCAAACGCAAATATTCTGTAGAACTGATTGTTAAACATATGACTTCAGTTGAGGCGATCGCTGTCTCGCAAGCTATGTCTCTTATTAAACTAATTTCGCCAATAATTGCTCCTGGCTCTAGCAATTTTATTGTAGTTGGCATTTGAGTGCGAGGATCGTATGCCAACAAACGTATTTTACCTTCATAAAGAATTGCTATGCGCTCAGGAATTCTTTCTTTACTAAGTATTTTTTGACCGATGCGATAACGCCAAGGTTGTAATTTTTGTGAAAAACTAGTGACTAACGCAGTTGGTAATTGGTCAAAACCTTCAATAGTAGAAATAAATTCCTGAAAAGAGCTTTGAATATAAGTCATGGTAATTTCAAATTATAATTATTGCTAATAGTTAATAACCATCAACTATTAGCTATTAACTATTAACGATGAGCGACAGCAACCATTTCAGATTGATGAATTTGCCAATTCTGTGCTGAAATTTGCATTTGCAACCATTGATGAAAACGTTCGTTGAGTAACCGCTGATGCATTGAAGATTCCAACTTTGCTGGTACTAACTTCTCTAGGCGAACGATTACAATCCAATCGCCTACTTGAGTAGGTGGTAATAATTGTTGTGGTTGACTCGCTAATAATAATTTCGCTAAAATTGGGTGAAGTGCTTGTAACTCAACAGGCCCAACTAAACCATCTGTTTCTTTTTCTGGGCCTTGTGCATATTCTCTTGCCATTTGGGTAAAAGTCTGCTCTCCTTCGAGTATACGAAAGTAAAGCTCTTGGGCAATGCCTATATCAGACGTGCTAATCAGAGAGTAAACAACGCGATCTAACAAAGGTTTGCGTTGGACAAAATAAGCATCTAAATCTTTTCCCCAGTTGATTTGTTTGAATTTTTCTAGTTTTAATTGCCGAACAGCTAGCGCTTCAAACTGCTTGGCACTCATGTTATTTTGCTGCAACCAAAGCTGAAATGTCGCATCGGAAGTAAGTTTATATTGTTGTGCTAGTTGTTGACAAGCAAGTTTCATCTCCTGTTGCGTACACTCAATTTCTGCTATTGCTTGGTTGATGACTATTTCTTTTACTAGCTGCGGTAGCAATTGATATTCTGCTAGCAGTGGTAAAACTTCTGTGGCAGTTAGTATGCGATCGCCTACTTGCAGAACTGGAGACATAAAACTTTTCAAAGAGGTTGCCAATTTGGTAAATTTTCTCAAACCAATTAGTTAGAGAAGGTTAAACTTAGGTTAAAAAAACATAATTGCACTTAGGTACAAGATGTGCATCTGGTGTTGCACACAGTCCAAACTAAAGCTTTCTGTCAACTACAGAAAAGAGATATTTATACTAAATGTGTTACGCCCCATTTATGATATTGGAAAGACACTATCTTGCTCACCCAAAAATCTGTAATTAACGATGAATCGAAAATCTTCTAAATCTTTTGACCAATTTTCTAGCAGTAGTTGCAGCTGCTGCTTTCGTTCCTGAACAAGATAACTAGCTAATTCATAGTGAAAACTGCCAGAGAATAGCAAAGCTGGTATCAGCGGTATTTCAGGTTTTTGAATTTGCGCTTCATGTAAATTCACTACCAACTTACACCGTTCCAATTGATAGAAGAAGTTAATCGATGCCTGTACAGGAGCTATACCCAAAGTAAACCAAGGCCCAGCCGTAATTAATCTCTCTACAATAAATTGTCTTCCTGTATCTTTGGTATTAGGAAAACCCATCAGAATTTTGGGATTAATACTGATACTTTGGTAGTCAACATAGGGTAGCTTTTCGATTAAATTGTGAATTAGTTCTAAGATTTTCAATTGCTTGCAATTTTTAACATTTATTCTTTCATTAAAAGTAATGCTATGAAGTTTAGTAAAAATAGAAACTCCATTTTGAAATACTAGTTGAACCACACCGACTGTCACGATTGGCTGTTTTTGTAATTCCCAATCGATAGGAATTATTCCACTCATTTTGAGAAAATCAGGTTGGAGGCTTGTCGAATGAAATTGATTACTCACCAACTCTATAGATACTTCTTCAAATTCTATAGTTCTTGCTTCTATATTAGAAAATAACTGAGTGCTTAATGTAGTATGCATTTTTCAACTCCAACTAAGATTTCAATCTTAAATTCTTCAATCTAAAGATTGATATAAATATAGATTTTTTTAATTTTAATAGTTTTAAAAGATGTTGCATTATTCTACTAAACTCTTAATAAAATTAAGCGCTTAAATAGAGTTAATATAAGTATTTTTGCCGAAATATTTATATATTTTTAATTACAAAAAATTGAACTTACAACAAAATTATGAACACCTCTTGTCCCTAGTCTCTAATTCACATTTATATATAAATTTAATTTCAGTAAAATTGATGATTTTTTGCTAGCAGACAAGGGATGGCTTTTAGATTATTGTTTGATTTAGAACTGTGTCTACAGTAATTTCACTTAATCTTAACTAAGCTAGTCAAAACAAAAAAACTTGAGAGAGCCAGATTGCTCTAATTTCTCGTTACCAGGTTCAACCTGGTAACGAGGGTTTTGTGGCTGCTGCTTAGTGGCTGTTGGTAGGAGGCTTTTGTAGGGTGGGAACTGCCCACAACGTAAAAATAAGGGTTTGAGGAAAGTTAGGCAGTGCCCACCTTGAGTTATTGGGCTTTATGCCTAAACTGAGCAAAGCCTTTACGTCTCTACTTAGGTATTCATGTACTAGGCAACAGTCACATTTGTCTGTATACTCAAACTTGCCTTGACGATCAGATCGTTGAAATCGCGATCGCCCCCTCCTGCTTGATCCTCAAATCCAAAGATGTTACTACCCAACAAGCGAATATGATCTACTTTGTCAGAGTTTCCATTTAAGAATGGGAAGTAAACTTTCAAGTCATCACCACTTGTATCGTCATCATCATCATCAGACATATCATCAGGTGTGCCGTTAACAATAATGAATGGTGCAAACAGCAAACCACCTTGGAAAGAACTGGAAAAATTAGCTGCTGCTTGGTTGTTTACCTTTAAGTCGATACCAGCAATACGTCCTTTTACCGCTGCTTTAATATAACCAGCATCTCCTGGACGCAGGTCAATAGTACCATCGCCATTGGTATCAATACCTCCTTTATCATCAGATATCTGGTAAAAGCCGACAAAATTATTGAAAGCAGCTTCTCTGTTGACAAAAAATTCAGCCTTAACCTTAGTATTGACACTGACTTGACGTAAATCAATTAGTTCACATTCAGGCTTTCCTTGTAAATCTGTACCCAAGGGTAAATCTTCATCTGTAGTATTAATTTTTAGCGTCAGTTGTTCAAACTCGCTAGATGTGCTGTTGAAAGAGCCTTTCCACTTTAAAAAGAAGCCTTCATCCTCCGAAGTTTCCAGTTGGAAATTCTCAGAAGAGGAAAACAATACGTCTGTAATGGCTGTTTTCTTAGTTAATACAGCTTCAATACTGCTATTGCGTACTAAGAAAAATTTCAGGTTTGCGTTAGAGTTGAATTGCAGCAGATTTGTCAGGTCAGTGGTACTAAAACCATTAGGGGAATTAGCAATTGAGGAGAAAAGCACCTTGGCTCGCTCTAATGCTGCTTCGATGTAACCTGCTGCTCCCGGAGCAATACCGTTAATCCTACCTTCTGCATCGTCAACGGTGTATACTCCTATTTCACAAGCATTCTTAAACTTGTGCTCTTTTACTTTGATAGAGATTTTGACTTTATCAGCCTTAACTTTACTCTTGATAGATAAAGAATCCTCAGAAATCTTGACAAAGAACGACGTAGTTACCGTAGTCTGAATGGGAATTGTATCATTTAGGTCGTTCACGTCAACAGTCAATTGCTTATCATAAAAAAGCCCGCCTGGATCGGTAGTGCGAACGCGGATTTTGTAAGCAGACTTGGTTTCAAAGTCGGGAGAAGCTTTGATTTTAAGGCTGTTACCCTCAATAATGAATGCACTATTGTCAGTATCGCCTGTTCCTGAGACTAAGGTGTAGATGTGTTTGGTGTCTTGATCTGGATCGGTAGTGTTGAAGGTACCAATAACTGTTCCTGCAACTACGTTCTCATCCACTTTAGTAGCACTTAATGTTAAATCAGTGGGAGCTTGGTTGGGGGGTAAAGTCCACAGTTCTTTTCCATTCGTACCATCATCAGCAAAGAAATACAGCGTGCCGTTGACGTCAGTCAAGTCAGAGGGAGAAGAGCTACCAGTCATATTTATGTCTGTCACCATCATGGTTCCAGCAGCAGTGCCATCACTCTTCCACAACTCTTTTCCATTAGTGCCATTATCGGCAACAAAATAAAGTGTGCCGTTAATATTTGTCAATTCGGTAGGAGAGGAACCACCCATTGGGTTAATATCCTTGACTAGGACAGTTCCAGCAGTGGAACCATCACTCTTCCACAACTCCAAACCGCTAGTGCCATTATCTGCAACGAAATACAATGTGCCGTTGACATCGGTTAATTCTGCTGCAGAGGAACTACCAGTCGTGTTGATGTCTTTCACCATCATCGTGCCAGCAGCAGTGCCGTCACTCTTCCACAACTCTTTTCCATTGGTGCCATCATCTGCAACAAAATAAAGCGTGCCGTTGACATCGATTAATTCTGCCGCAGAAGAACCGGAACCAGCAGTCGTGTTGATGTCTTTCACCATCATCGTGCCGGCTGCGGTGCCGTCACTCTTCCACAACTCCAAACCATTGGTACCATCATCTGCAACGAAATACAGCGTGCCGTTGACATCGGTTAATTCCGCAGCAGAGGAACCACCAGTCATGTTTATGTCTGCCACCATCATCGTGCCAGCAGCAGTGCCGTCACTCTTCCACAACTCCAAACCATTGGCAGCATTATCAGCAACAAAATAAAGCGTGCCGTTGACATCGGTTAATTCCGCAACAGAAGAACCAGAACCAAGAATTATATTGATGTCCTTGACTAGAACAGTTCCAGCAGCTGTGCCATCACTCTTCCACAACTCCAAACCGTTGGTTCCATCATTAGCGACGAAATAAAGCGTGTTGTTGACATTAGTTAATTCTGCCGCAGAAGAACCGGAACCAGCAGTCGTGTTGATGTCCTTGAGCAAGATTGTGCCAGCAGCAGTACCATCGCTCTTCCACAACTCCAAACCGTTAGTTCCATCATCTGCAACAAAATACAATGTGCTGTTGATGTTGAGCAATTCGGCTGGCAAGGAACCAGAACCAGCAGTCGTGTTAATATCCTTGAGCAAGATTGTGCCAGCAGTGGTGCGATCGCTCTTCCACAACTCCAAACCGTTGGTTCCATCATTAGCAACGAAATACAGTGTACCGTTGATGTTGATCAATTCGGCAGGAGAGGAACCACCAGTGGGATTAATGTTCTTCACTAAAGATGGTACAGCGAGGACTGCATCATAAGCTGCCAGTGTTGCGGGAATAAACACCAATTTCTCAGTCAAATTTCCTGTGCTGACTTCCAGTTCCCAGTCACCACCTAATGCAGCATTGCCAGTGCGATCGTCAGATGCTGCCACCACTGCACCAGTCATTTCACTCAAGCGGTGTACAAATTCTCTGCCAACTTCCGTTTGTGCTACTTCACAACCATATAGCAGCAGTTGGGCATTGGCACTCAAGGCATCTGTCCAGTTTATTAATTGTTCAGCATAGTGGTTGAGCGTTTCGTAGCTCAATTCACTATTTCCCAGGTAAACTCGCCCCGGTGCGCCATGAGAAACTATGTGGACACTTTCCACTCCACAGTGCTGAGATAATATCTGAGTAATTTGCGCTACACCATCTTGCTCAGGTTGAATAACATAAGTTTGAATATTTGATACAACACCTTGCAGTAGTGTTTCGTAATTGCTAACTGCGGAGTCGATGAAAATAACACTTGTCATATTCTTCATCATGTCTATCTATAGTTCCATCAAGTTTTCCGTATGTAGAGTTCCCAAAAAAATATGGGAAAATAACATCAAGCTACAAATAATACAAATTATACATAAGTCTCTTAAGTACTAAGCTCGCATTTCTTGTTAAATAAAAATTAAGTTCGACAAAAAAATATAGATGCGATCACTTTTTTGAACTACATAAAAAAATGTGTCTGTAGAAGTTTCCCCCAAGGCACAAAAATACGAAGAAGATATCAAAGATAGTAATTACGCTTTTTCGTTACAACTGAGGTAGGCAAGCAGCCCACCATGATTTCTAAGTGATGCTAAAGTCTGTTCGCACAATGAACAGGAGCCGCAATACCTTACGGGAAGCCTTACTCTACGAGTTCTGTGTTTTGCAGTACGGGTACTCTGCCGCGTCAAGCGCGTCTACGCAGTCGCCTACAGAGGAGCCACTGTGTTGGGAACCCGCAAGGGCGCACTCCAATAAACTGTATCCCTCGCTGAGACTGAATGGTGTATTCAACATACCACTCGCTGGAGAGTAAGATACACGCTGATTAACTTAGATTACTAAAATTTAGAGTCTTTAAATACATTAAGTTTAGCTTGCCTATTAACCAAGCTAAATACAGGTATAAACTGTATTGTAGTTATAAGCTCTCACAAAGCGTCTATGTCTAAGAATTGCCCCTAAATTCGCTAATAGACAGATACTTGCCAAACCCAACAAAATGTATGTAGGAGCCATAACTACTCCAATCATGAACCAAGCAAGTACATGCAGTATCATGAGTAAAGCAAAGATATTGGCAATTCCAGCAGCTTGCCAGACCTGAACAGCCGGACGATGCAACAGTGTAAAAATTATTGTCAATGAGGTAGCAAGCAGGTTGGCTGGAATTAGAAAAGCACAAATGCCAATACAGTAAGTGCTTGAGAATTCGGTCAAGGTGTTGAAGTCTAACATTAGTTCTCTTGGGTTAAGTTAACAAATTTTGGTGTTGCTATACAGGTCGGAGTCTCGCTATCCTTGGCATCAAAACTTTTACAATAGTTGTGATCAAAATCTTCGATTTTTAAAAGAGTCATAATATTTTTCTCATCATTTTGTGCGGTTTATTTTCTTGACTATTTATAACTAGACAAAAATAATTGGTTCTACTCTATCTTTTCTCATCCAGACTTAACTCAATTTCAGAACTCAACATCTTTATAAACTTCTACTAAGGGGCATATTAAGGTTATATGTCGCCCGACTGAGATGTGTAAAAAAGCGTAATGTTAGCTTTAGCTAGCAGGGATACGCTCGATCTGGGCATAGCCACTGAATATCAACTGTTGACCTTGAGTTTCTAATCGGTTGAGCCACATCGTAATGCCATCGAGATCAAAGCGATCCAAATCAACCATGCAATCCAAAACTTGAGCTAATACGACGCTCAGAGTTTCAGATATGTGCCGTTGAAATTCTGGTACGGTGTCTGGTTCAAACTTCGGATCGTAGAAAGCAAGGCGGCGTCGCCGCTCAATGGCTATGGTTGCACTCAGGCTGATTGGCACTAGTTCGCCGTTGCTTAGGTCTGCCTTAGCCCAAATTCGCACCCGATTGTTGGGCAACAACTTTAACTGGATGGCTTCAAAAGAGACCAACTCACTGGTAGATATGTCGGATAAGGCAGGCAGGGAGAGATTCACCAGACGCTTTTTCACCAGTTCCGCCTTGAAAGCGTGGTTGATGCCTGCTTCTGAAAGGATGACTTGAGCCACAGCTTGGGTAGGTTGCTTGAGAGTGAGTTTGCCGCTCAAAACGCTGCTGAAGTCAATTGCTACCGCATCAGTCTGAAAAGACACTTCTTCTGCCCTGAAATCATTGCGGATGACAAGCCCACGACCACTCATTTTGAAGCCATCGATGCTGCCTTGCAAGAGTTTACTGGAAGGGTGGCATTGGACAAAGACTTCTACTGACTCGCTTTGAGTAAATAAGTAACGAATCGTTTTGCTAGCAACAGTGTTGAGTAAGCGCTCTCCCCAATCGCTTCGAGTGGGATTAGTTAAATCATTACGACTGCCAAACATAGAGGTTTCCTCCACAAAACTTCTTCGGCTCAATATGGATGCCAGGGAGCTAGTTGAGGAGGTAATCAAGCATTGATGCTAGCAGGGTTTGGCCTCGTTTTCTGGCATTGTAAACAACAATAAAATGACCAAGCTTTAGCTAGAGACGGTGCCTGAATCTAGCCTCCACTCATGTTTCAGCAATTGCTGGTACGTTATATCCTGAATAATCATCTGCTTATACAACATGAGTAAAAACTCGTGGGCTTGTTCACGGGACATATGCTGTACTTGGTCGGCAAAGCAACGGATGCTAAATTCTTGCTCTAAAGATAATTTGATGGGCTGATTCATCGCTGGCTCCTGTACCAAACTGGGACGAAAATTAGAGAGTCAATCCTAGCTAGATATCTTAAGTTTGAACCTAAATACCTAGCTATTGTTACACCTAGCTGACAGCAAATGCAGTCATCAGTGTCAGAGCAACAAACAGGATAGCTACTGCCCCTTGGAAGATGTAGCGCTGTTGCTGTTCTGGTGAGGGATACTCTGCCAAGGACATACCAGGCTGAATTGCGTAGTTATTGATCATTCCCTCATCATCTAATGTGTAGCCAGTTGCGAGAGGCATATTCAGCAATTGACTGCCGTCTCTGTGCCTACGCGCTTGAACTTCAGCGGGGATCAGTTCACTGCCATCACTACGAAGATGTGCAATTGCTTTCTTCGGTTTCTTTCCTGCTGTTAACTCTCCTTCTTTGTTGAAATGCATTTCCAATGGCTCGCAGATGTACACTTCAGCTTCAATAAAGAAGCTGTCAACAGTCATACAATCATCAAGGTTGAGGGTCTTCCCTTCTTTATCGGTGTAGCGCATGGGCGTGACCTCATGTAAAGTTCTATATAGTTATTATAACGAATTATTTACGAGATTCACGAGGTTGAGATACTTGTGATATTATTATCTTTTATTTGATTGATAACATCTTTACTTTTATAAAAGCTCCAAAAATTGTGTTGCAACTCATATGGGGTCTTGTCTATCAATCTTCAAATCTATGTTGCACCCAAGATTCAGCAATAGTATTGCTAATAATAGAGCTTGATATTTTCAGGATTTAAATCACTATGTCTAGGAACATGACCTAAAATCTGTTGAGCGATCGCGTATGAAGACTGTTGGCAAATCGCTAAAGTGGCAAGCACAGCAACAAACTCATCCAGATCCAGAGGTTTGGTGAACCACAGATCAAACCCAGCACACAGAGCATGTTGAAGCATCTTTTCATTGACATAGCCCGTCACAGCAATGGCTAGCACTACTTCCCCTCGCTCTCCCGCGTTGGTTCTCACTTGTTGAATTAGGGCATAACCATCTTCCTTTGGCAAAGCAATATCACTCACGAGGACATCAGGTGGCCACTGCCTAAATATTTCCAGAGCTTGCTGGGCTGAAAACGCTTTTTGCACCTCCACACCATAGAGTTGCAGCAGCAGCGCAATCAAATCGCAGAAATCGACATTATTGTCTACAACCAGTACTCGCAGCCCTTGGAGGGATGAAAAATTAGTAGGAAATTCATTACTTGTATACATCGCAACTCCAATCAAAATTTCACGTGCAAGTGGTTGTAAAAAGTTGATCGCTTAAACAAGAGTTAACTGGAAGGTAACTGATGTCTTATTGATTTCCCTACAGCATGACAAGTTGCTGTTTGATTTCTGGGGTTATTTGGTTAACTTCGACATGAAAAGTAAGGAAAGTTTCAGATCTGAATTCCTTCTATATTCTTTTACTAAAAACATCCAAAAAGTTGTGGAGCAGTGACTATAAATAGAAATAGCCACTGCCCCATAGATACTATTTCCTATCTAAGCGTTTGCTTACGCAGGAATCAACACTGTATCAATGATATGGATCACACCATTATCAGCAGCAACATCTGGTGTTGTGACTGTGGCATTGTTTATCTTGACACCATTAGAAGCGTCAATTTTCACATCTTCACCTTCAACCGTTTTAGCCGATTTCAGCTTCACCACATCCGCCGCCATCACTTTGCCTGAAACAACATGATAGGTCAGGATTTTTTTGAGCTTGGGAATGTCCTGAAGCAATGCGTCTACTGTACCTTTAGGAAGCTTTGCAAACGCCTCATCAGTGGGTGCAAAAACGGTGAATGGTCCAGTTCCTTTAAGAGTATCTACCAAACCAGCAGCTTTGACCGCAGCTACTAGGGTGCTGAAAGAACCAGCATTAACAGCAGTATCAACAATGTCAGCCATGTATTTCACTTAGCGAGCGTGGAATCTGTTAACAAGGTTTAGTATGGCACCCTGTTGTCATATATCATGTTTGAGCAAGCGTTTGATTAGCGTATAAGTTGTATAGTTTTTAATATAAAAATTCCAATTTTTAAAATAAATTGCAAGCTTATCATCTCAAATTATGCTTCAGTAAATACAACAGTATTATCACTAAAATTAAAATGGAAGGTTATTGCTATAGAGATAGTATGTTCTTCCAGTTACCCAACTTGTATCCTGTGAGCTTTTAGAAAACTATAAACTGCTACTCTATAATTTTCTTCTATACATTTATCAAAAGGTTGATTTTTTAAATATAAAATAAATAAAATAAAATATCTTGCAGTCTTTCTTAGCTCTGCATTAATATTGTCCTTTAATTTTTCTTTGTTGGATTGTTAGAATGTAGTTAAGCTCATGCGAGAGACAAAGTTATGGTTACAAATAAATTTAATGATACATTAGCAGCCATTGAGTTAAATGCAGCCAGAAAATTAAACTGGGATTATAGCCAGTTTAAAGACTTTTTTAGTTTTACAGTCAATAAAGAAGCTATTGAGATAGCGCTCAAGAATAAAATCGAAGAATCTCAGTTGGAAACTTTAAAGCAAGCTTTATTAGATTATGGTTTTCAGTACAAAAAAACCGTAAATGATTTGATCTTGGTTTTTGAGCAAGATGTTGAATTAAGATAAAGCAACATCGTAGATTGCTAAGAATACTGCCCTAGCAAGTATTACATGGAAATAAGTTGAATCGAACTAAGATTTCCGGAGCGCAGTGGAAGCGGAAAAATGTACCTCAAGTCCTTGCCCGTCGCTGTGTCTACCCCAACGGATTATTGTCTGTTTGAACTACCTTAAAAAATGAGATGCTCCCAGTTCAATCAGTCTCAGTAAACTAAGGTCGAATGGTTTGAGTCAACAGTCCTCAAACCCCATCTCCAGAATTTAGGCAAGACTATCGGTTATCTGGGTTGTGACGCGCGTAGACGCGGAGCGGCTTGTGGCTAGACATCGCTCTTGAAGTAATTCCTGTTGTCTACTGGAGAGCATTAATTAGATAGTCGAAGTAAGTGCCAACAACAAGCGCATCTTCTCCAGACAACATCGAGCTAGTGATGTTCTTCATGGCACGGACACTTTCGGCAACGGCGTCAATAGGGGTGCCGAGGGATCTGTACATTTGGCGAACACCAACGATTCCGATCTGTTGAATTGGCGTAACGTCTCCAGCCGCAACACTGTAAGTGATCAAGCGCAGATAGTAATCCATATCCCGCAGGCAGGTGGCAGTCATCTGGTTGCCGTAGGCATTTCCACCTGGAGAAATAAGGCTGGGACGCCTTTGGAAGAGTTGGTTTCCAGCTTGCTTAATAATGCGATCGCGGCTTTGAGTTAAAATTTGCACAAGGTGTAGACGGTGCTCACTGCTCTTAATAAAAATCTTGATCTGATCCAGTTCTCCAGGGCTGAGATAGCGAACCTCGGCATCTGCATTCACAATCATCTTCGTAATAATACTCATTAACAAACTCCTGAAATTAAATTTAGGTCTATCTGAAACGATTAAATTGTTTGCAGTTTGAACCCGGCTCTGCAAACGGTGCAGTGTAGCATCTGGCGATGAGCGGTGCTTTTAGATTAACGATACCGCTCACAAATGGCAGATTGATTGTTAGGTATTAGCCAAAATAATTGACAGACTCTAAGCGATCGTTGTGCATTCTCCCATTAAGCATTTTTGCTCCTCTGAGATTAGCCCTGCTTAGATTGGCTCCTTTGAGTTCAGCCCAGTTTAGATTAGCATCGCTTAGATCTGAGTCGCTCAAATCTGCGTTGCTCAAGTGTGCCCCAGTCAAATCTACCCCACTCAAATTTGCTTTAGCTAAACTAATCCCTCTCCAGTTTGCTTCTCTAAAAATTTTTTCCCCAGCTGCATATTGCCTCAAAACTTCATTGGCATCCATATTGGTTGCCTCGCAACGTGTAGCGTTGTCGCTATGTTTGTTCATTATAATCCACAATGTGCCACTGTAACATCACAAGTTCACTCTTTGCGATCGCATCTTTTTATACTCTCATTGTTCAGCCGATTGGAGTCTAAAAGAACACTGTGAAGTACAGGGAATTATCTCCTCAACTGCTTGCCGACTATTATTAAAGCCAAACACAGTCATACTAACAACTTTATAAAGCAAGCGTAAATGAAAGGGAGAAGGTTGTTCTTTAATGGACACTACTATCATCAATTTTGATAATTTGAGACGTTTGAGTTGTGAGTATTGAAAACATAACGATCGTAGATTTTTCTGGGAGGAGTTTTTAAATCCCAAACGATTCTTAGCCATGAAAGTAGTTTCAGAATGTAATGAGTAACATCTATTTCCCACCAGTAGAAGCCTTGCCGTTCTGAAGCAGGATAATAATGATGATTATTATGCCAACCTTCGCCGAGAGTAATTAGAGCTAAAAACCAATTATTGCGACTACTATCTGTTGTGTTAAAACGACGATAACCAAAGATATGAGAAAGTGAATTAATTGTAAAAGTAGTGTGATAAAGCAGCAAAGTACTTAAACTAAATCCCCACACAAGCATTTGTAACCCCGTCGTTTTTAGCTGAGGGATACACAATTGAAACACTATACCAATCGCAGTTAAAATGATTGCTAGCACAATAGGAACAGTCATATGAAAACGGTTTAACCACCGCAACTCTGGATATTGTGCAAAATCTCGGACTTGCTTTTCGTCTGTTTTGGAATATTTAGGACACATCACCCAGCCAACGTGCGACCACCAGAATCCATGAACAATGGGGGAATGAATATCTTGTTCTGTATCTGCACAGCGATGGTGATGACGATGACGCGCTGCCCACCATAACGGGCCTAACTGAGCTGAGGAATTGCCTAAAACAGCAAGAATAAACTGAAACCAACGCGTTGTTTTATAAGTGCGATGTGAAAAATAACGGTGGTATCCTGCTGTGATCCCAAACATCCGTATAAACCAAAGTGTGAGGCATGTAATGAGAGCAGGCCAACTAAAACCCACCCAAAAAATTAATAGGCTACTAATATGAATTGATATAAAAGGAATATTGCCTAAAATATCTATTTTATATTCTTGTCTTGATAACATACGCAAGCTTTTGAATCAGTTTCGGAAATAGCAATTATTACTATAAAAAACTATAAGAACTTCGTTTTAAATATCTGTAATATTGCGCTCTTCTAGTTATAGTAATCAGGTTCTTATCTACTGTCGTCGCTCTAAAGAGCTAACCAGTGTTCATAGAGAAGCTCTGAATTTGTACTCCTCCAGGATGACAGATGGGTGCTTGAGATTAAGTTTTGGCAAAGGTTAGAGAAGTATAAGATGAGTGAATAGCGTTTGAATTTGTTACAAAACTTTAAACACTTGGATGACATTACAGTCGTTTTCTGACTTTTGTATGATTTAACCAGAGCAAAAAATATTTAGCATAAGAAAAAGTATAAAATCCTTAGTGTTCATAAAAATTTAAGTTTAGAAATTTTCATATGAGTTTTGTGTCTTATGGTCAGGCGATCGCTCCAAGCATCACACATTGGAATTCAACAGGCTAAAAGAGCGTTTGCCCGCAAGGGGTGGACTCAGGAAAATTTGGCGTTAGAAGTCGGCTTAAAGACTCGACAACCCATTTGGCGGTTTTTTTCTGGGCGTCCGGTTGAGCGTCATATATTTCTGGAAATTTGTTCCATATTGGAATTGAATTGGCGGGAGATCGCTGCCGATCCCCCAGCCGAATTCTCCGATCCCACAGAAGTTACCCAGGCTGCTGTCTTAGATATTGATGTCTTGGTGCAACGGGTGCGATCGCAACGCCAGGAAAAAATTCAAGATCAGTGTGGGATTTTGCAGTTATTGGATATCAGCCGTCCTGTTGGAATCGATGACATATATATTGATGTCAATATTCTCGAAGAGATCCCAAGCCAACAGCAACAGCAAGTACTGCAATGCTACTATGATGCCAATCAGTTATTGCTCGATTGCTTGAATAGTAATTGTGAGGTAACAGCTGCGATTAGGCAAGAAATTGAAGCAACTTTATTGTTGCCTCAAAAGGAACTTGAAGATAGAGAATGGCAATAGCATTGAGATGAAAAATAAATGTCCCTGGGGAAGTTTCCCACAGGGTACAAAAACAGCAAACTCAATGCATCTCAATCAAATTAGCTAAAATTTGCAATCAAGCGATCGCTATTCTTAGGTAATACTCAAATTCACTTTCACAACAAAATCGTTGTAATCCTTGTCACCGCCTCCTAGTAAATCCTCAAAACAAAAGATGTTATTGTCTAACAAATGCATATGATCTATCTTGTCTGGGTTTGCTCCTAAGAATGGGAAGTACACCGCTGGATCGTTATTAGCATTGCCATCTAAAATTGCTTCTGGTTTGCCATTCGCAATCATAAATGGTGCATAGATGCTGCCAGGCTGAAAAATGCTTGTATAAGTAGCTTGTTTGCCCACAGTTAAGTCAATGCCTGGAATACGCCCACCCACAGCAGCTTGAGTATAGCCAGCTTGCCCAGGCAAAATGTCTGCCGTGCCATCACTATTAATATCAATGCCACCCATCTCATCGGTTACCTGATAGAAGCCGACAAAGTTTTTGAATGCCGCTTTTGTGTTAACCACAAACTCAACTTTCACTTGTTGTGTCACATCTCGCAAATCAATTAGTTTTTTTTCTAGCTTTTCTTGCCAGCTTTTACCTAAATCATGAAACGGGTTATTTTTGTCCTCCTCATCCGGGATGTCTGGAGTGGGAGTAAGCAAATTCAGTGGCTTGTCTAATTCCAGGATGATAAATTCGTTGTTGTCAATGGCTGGCGGTCGTCCCACTGAAAAGGGATAATTGTTATCGTTGGCAACCAAAAGTGTTTTAGCATCTAGTACCAACACATCTTCGATTGTTTGGAAGGGGAAAGTGAACTTGCTGCTGCCATCTTGATTCAAGTCGTTAGGATCTTGAATATTCAGCAGATCGACGATTTCTTCTTTGGCAACAAAGCCATTGGCATCTTTTTTCGATAAGTCAACTTTAAAGATTTTCTTGAACTTGGCTTGAGCACCTTGATTGTTATCTCGCTCAATCACCAGATATTCGTTGTGGTTGACGGCGGTAAAGTCACCAATAGCATGATTGGGATTTTCCAACTGGTAGTAGCCAAATAGCCCCTTATATTGCTCAGATGCCACATCGAACTCGTAGATGCGCAGCGAACCAGCAGGATCGCCGAAGACAGTGCCTTCGAGCAACGGATACAAAGTTTGTTTATCCGGGCTAATTGCTAAACCCTCAAAACCTCTGGAACGACTGAGATTTGAGACAACTGGCTCACCCACAAAGCGATCGCGCACGAGATCGCCTGTACCGGGAAAGTCGGTAAAGTAACCGTCAACCCCTAAATTAATAAACTGCTCAAATTCTTTTTGCGGATCGCCGTTGTAATCAGATGCCAGGAAAATGCCTTCGTTGCGGAAGGTATACGGGTGTACCAGCAAGCCTGCGGCGTGGGCATCTTCCACTAAGGAAGTGGGAGTACCCAGAACTCTATCGGCATCAGTAATTGTGCCATCGCCATCCAAGTCATCGGGTTTACCATCACCATCGCGATCTACTGTCTGGGCGGGGACAATTAGCCGTTTGTTGGGGCCAATTCCAGCAGCATACTCTGCAATTTTAGTTAGTTCTGCTGGCTGGGTGAGGTCGCCGTATGTGCGGGAATCGCCACTGACAACAAAATCATAAGGCTTGCCTGTTAAGCCACCAAATAGCTGAATTAGGGGTAAATCAATGCCAGCTTTTGGCATCAAGTCATTTTTCAGTTCCTTGAGATTGCCTACCTCAAAAGACTGAATAAATACCCGTTTCGGATCGGTGAAGTTGTTAGCAACTAAGGTATCAACTAACTTCTCACCCAAATTGATACCGAGGTCTGCAAAGTAGGTAGGATGCTTGGTTTCTGGATAAATGCCTATTTTGCGTCCAGTTTCTTGTTCTACCTGCTTCACTAAATCAATGATTTCTGTGAGAGTGGGAACCTTTAAGTTGTCGTTGTCAAATTTGGTTGAGCGCAGATTGGGCAGACGTTCAATGGCATTGAGAGTTTTCAGTTCTGCCAAAGTCAAATCTTCGGTAAACCAACCCGTGACACTACGTCCATCGATAATTTTGGTAGTTTTGCGATCGCTAAATTCTGGACGCAGGTAAATGTCTGTACTAGTGTCGGTGGTGTTCACCGTACCATCGGCATTGAGAATTGCTAGGGCATTTTCGTGCCGCGCTACCAAAACCCCGTCTTTCGTAGCTACCAAATCTGGCTCGATGAAATCTGCCCCATCAGCGATCGCTAATTTGTAGGCTTCTAATGTGTGTTCTGGACGTAAACCACTCGCGCCTCGATGCCCGATGACAATAGGTGCATTGCCATCTAGGGTTTGAAACTCAGTCTTTTTGAGTACATCGGGATGATCGGGCGATCGCACAATCTCTGCGGTAATTTGATCGCGTGCTACATCGCCCGTACCAGGAAAGTCGGTGAAGTAGCCATCAACACCTAAATTAATGAACTGCTTATATTCCTGTGCAGGATCGCCGTCATAATCTGATGCCAAGTACCGTTCTTCATCGCGGAAGGTATAGGGGTGTACCAATAGCCCGGCATCATGGGCATCTTCTATTAGAGAAGTTGGTTCGGTGAGGGTTTTGTCAGCATCATTAATTACACCGTCGCCGTTGATATCGTCGGGTTGTCCATCGCCATTTTTATCGACAGCTTTCACCGAGACTATCATTCGCTTCCACGGGCCGATACCATCAGCATAGGTGGCTATTTCTTGCAAACCTTCAGGCGATCGCAAATCTGCGTAGGTACGAG
The DNA here is from genome assembly GCF_000317285.1 of Chlorogloeopsis fritschii PCC 6912. Taxonomy (GTDB): domain Bacteria; phylum Cyanobacteriota; class Cyanobacteriia; order Cyanobacteriales; family Nostocaceae; genus Chlorogloeopsis; species Chlorogloeopsis fritschii. The sequence continues at coordinate 104,156 of NZ_AJLN01000149.1, forward strand.
AATCACCGTTAACAACAAAATCGTAGGGCTGAGTTTCAATTAGCGTTCCATCATCTTTGACATCAACTGCATCTAAGAGTTGAACTAGAGGTACATCAGTTTTCTGATTTAGTTCTTTGAGGTTGCTAACTTCAAAAGACTGGATATATATCCGACTGGGATCTGTAAATCCGGTTTTCTCTAAAGTTGCCAGCAGAGGTTCTTCGAGAGACAAGCCCAGGTTATCGTGGAAAGTCGGGTGCTTGGTTTCCGGATAAATGCCGATTTTACGTCCCGTGTCTTTTTCAACCTGCTTAACTAGCTCGATGATTTCCTCAAACGTAGGAATTTCATACACGCCGTTAAACGCTTGGGTACGGAAGCTTTGCGGCATTTTTGCCCGCAGTGTCTTGATTTCCGCCAGAGTAAAGTCAGAAGCAAAAAAGCCTTCTTCTGCTTTGCCATCAACAATTTTCGTGGTTTTGCGATCGCTAAACTCCGGACGATCTGCCACGTCGGTGGTAGCAATTAAGTTTGGTTCATGGCGAGCAATTAATACACCGTCTTTAGTAGAAACTAGGTCAGGCTCAATGAAGTCCGCTCCCCGTTCAATTGCTAACTTATAGGCTCCTAGAGTATGTTCTGGCAGTTCACCACTAGCACCCCGATGTCCGATGACAATTGGCGGTTTGCCATCCAGTGTATTTAAATTGACTGTATTTGGTGTGGGGATGGGAGCATCTAACAGCTTGCCAGTGGCATCGAAGTGGAGCAAATAAGGGCCAAATTCATCTCCAATCCAGATTGTGCCATCAGCAGCGATCGCGATAGATTCCACATCGAAATCTGCACCAGTTAAGAGGCGATCGCTTGTATTTCCATTCACAATCTCGAAGGGAACTTTGCGATCGGGGTCAGATAATTGGATAAAGTCCAACACCTTGGCGCTACCATCACCTCCAACCTCTGCACCTCGGAAGCTAGGATCAATCCGATAGATCCGTAAAAGATAATCTGCACTGTTGTTCTTAGCGCCAAAACCGTTGTCAGAAAGGAACCAGAAGGAATTGTCATCGGCAAACTGAACACCGCTAAATCCTTGCACTGGTTGTTTATCAAATGGAACAGTGCGTCCGTTGGTATTACCTGTAATTGCACTGCCTGATGGAGGCCCTTCTGCAAAGGTATCGGCTGGCAGTGAGGCGAAACCCTTCAGTGTAACCTTGGGTGGAGAAGTTACCTCCAAATTGTTGGGTAATTCCAGAAGACCCAATTTTAATGGAAGAGAAGCAACTTCTATACTTACGCTGCCATCGGGATTGGTTTGAGTTTCTGTCACGCCAAAATCATTGTCGTTGAGCAGAGCTAGAGTATTTGGTGCTACCAGTGCTAATCCTTCTAGTTTTTCAACTCCGGTATAACCAAGTTGAGCAGCATTGGCGATGAGGCTTTTGCTAACAGGATTTATCTTGGCTGCAGCTAATTCTTCAGTAGTTAACTGTTCAATGGTTTTACCTGTCGGCAATGTATCCAAGAAAGCAGGATTATTGATATTAGTCGCTCCTGCCAAATCAATCTGGTAGAGCAATTTGTTGGCAGCGTTATCACCTTCGTCGTCTCGCTCTACAACCACGAATTTACCATTGCCGAGAGCGACAGCATCACCAATTTTGTCAGTTCCCGGTAAACCTTCCAGGATATACAGGTACTCTCCCGTTACCTGCTTTGTAACTGTGTCAAATTCTAGAATTCGCAAATTGCGAGAATTTCTAGAAGTTGCATCATTGCTGACATCTGGGTTATCAATTGCACTTTGAATAAAGGCATAAAGTTTTGTACCATCCAGCGCTACAGCTTCAAAGCCGCGATTGTTCCGTCTTTGGGCGTAAACAGCAGGTAATGCGGGTGTACCGTAAAAAGTGCCGCCATTTTTGCTCGCGTCAGTAGCATCACCTTCGGGAATGAAGCGGTCAATTAGTTTACCATTGCTATCAAAGTGGTAAATTGCCGGGCGGTACTCATCCACCATCCACAAGTCGCCATTTGGGGCAACAACAATCCCCTCCAAGTCAGCACCCAACGGATCGTTATCCAGGGTTTTATTCGCCAGATCGACAGGAATTTCATCGGTGTAAGCCGTACCGCTTGCAGCAGCTTGCAGGTTAGGCAATCCTGTGAGCGGGGTTGTGCCATCTTGCCGAAATAATCCTGTTCTCTTGGTAATCCTAATCTCACCCGTGGTGCGGTTAAGTTCAAAACTAACTACTTCTGGCTGAAAGTCTGGCAGGGGAAATGGTCTGTTGGCACCGATGCTTTCTCCATTTGGGCCGCGATCGGTGTGGGTGACAAACTTGAGATTGCCATTTGCAGCGAGTCCTTGGAAATAAAGCCCAGAGAAACCGCCCAGGAAAATATCTTGCCCAGAAGAGGTAGTTCCTAGCTTGGGCAGGTTGTTAAATTCGTAAATACTCAGTTTTGGTTGTGCCACAGGAGTACGGGGATTATAACTTGTGGTGTCAATAGTTAGTTGTTCAGGGAAGGCTTTGGCAATGTTTTCCCAAGGTACGAGCTTAAAGTTAGTGTTGATATTTTCATCATCAACAGTTACGGCAGGTTCATTGGAGCCATCCTGGGTAACAAATAAACCAAATGGGAATTTGGGGCCAAGCGGTACATTGATGACATCTGCGCCATCTGACTCTTGCACGCTGTCAATTGCACCGTTGTTACCGACACCAAAGCGCCCGATGTATTCGTTGTTGCCTTCGCGGGTATAAGCGACAAAGGTGTTGTCTCCTTGGCTGGATGCGAGTAAATAACCTGTGCCGTTTTTGCCGTAGTAGATGGTTAATCCTTCAACATCATCGCTGAGGTAATCGCCGCCCAAGGTTTTGACTTTATCGATCAGTTTACCCGTTGTGCCACCATCGGGTTCTGCTTGGAACTTCCAGATACCCACATTTTCCTGCCCAATATAGAGGAAGCCGGTTTCTTGATCGGCAACCATGCCTTCGGTTTGCGGATCGACTCCATCAGCTGTGGGGATGGTAAATTCCCGCACTCGTTCAGCCCCAATTTTGCCATTACCTTTGTCAATGAGTTTGAACTGTGCTACATCTGGGGTTTCGCGACGATTGACAAAGACGTAGTAATCGTTGGTGATGGGGCTGCGGTACATGGCAACTCCGTAAGCACTCCGCGATGATGATTCATAGGGAGGACTAAAGGGTGCTGCTTGGAAGAGAGTGCCGATACTGCTGTCGGTAATGTCTTCTAAATATTGACCGGGAGTGGTGGGGTTGGGGTTAATTTTGAAAATTGCAAGTTTGTCGTTTTGGCGATCGCTAGCAACGGCAATATCTATTGATTGACCATCCAATCTAAAACCATATTGCAAATCAATGTTGTTGTAGCGAATACCACCAGGATTTATTTCCTGCAACAGATTTCCAGACAAGCTATAAACCCGCAATCCGGCATTTTTAACTGCTGTTAGTACGAGACTTTTAGCGGAATCAGTCGCATTTACATAGATAGCAGGATCGTCAGCATCCGCACGTTGACTTGTGGGCAGTGTTTCATCGTCCAGTAGATCGGGACGGGTTTCAACTCTGGGAGCGGCGGTGGGAACTATGTCTGCATCTAAAGCTAGGATTTGGGTAAATTGGGTTTGGTTAAAGTTATTGTCACTTACCAAAACTATCGATTGTCTGCCATCTGGTAATTTGGGGCCGAAGGCAATACCCTCGATATTATCTGTACCAGTGGGCAAATTGAGGGAATCGAGATTTAATAACAGCCGCTTTTGGGCAGGTTGAATTGCTGCTAGTTGAGTTTCGCTCAAATTATCGAGAGAGTCGATGGTGCTAATGTCGGTTGCACCTTGAAGCGAAATTTCGTAGATTTTGATCGTATTGCCTGTGCCGGGAACTCCAGAGGAGAAAGAACGCTCCAGTGCCAGCAAAGTCCCGCGATTGTCAATTGCAAGTAAATCTACTAAGCCATTAGTATTAAATCCATCTGCTGGATTTGGCGGTACAGCTACAGGATCGGTGATGTAGAGGTATTCCTTTTCTGGCTGTCCGGTAACTAAGTTGTATTGCAGAATGCGAGAGCGGGTGCCAGTGGTAGTAGAGGCAACTGCCCCGTCTTGGAAGAGGGCGTTTTCGGTAGCTGTAAATAGAGTTTTTTGGTTGGGTGTGATGGTGAGGCTTTCAAAGGCTAGGTTGTTGCGAACACCTGATGTCTGCGTATCGCCTGCATCGATAACGCCATTACCGTTGGTATCTTGTACTACTGGCAAAAACTTTTTGGGTACGGGTAGAGAACGCACTTCCTCTCCGGTAGCCACGGAAAACTCTTTGATAAAAGGATCGCTAACTCGTCCTGCACTAGGATTAACTTCACCCTCTGAGGAGACGAAAACCGTGCCGTTGTTAGTAAGGGCAATACCTTCAGGATCGAGGCTGTTGAGTGCAAAGAAGTTGCCATTACTATCTTTGAGGGGCGTAACATTGGTAAAAGTTACTCCTGCTGTGGCTATGTTAGCTAAATCGACAGTAAAAGTATAGAAGCGGGCAGGGGCAAATTGAGAGCGATCGTCTGAAATAGCGTAGAACTGATTTGTAGCGGCATCGTAGGTAATACCCGATAGTCCACCCAAAGCAGCCGGTGTTCCATTTACACTTCCTGCGACACCAGGGGGAACAAAGCCTGTAGGGAAAGTAGTTTGTCCCTGAAATTCCATGCCAGGAATACTCTTACCTGGTTCCGTTGCTCCTAACTGCACATCTACCCGCACCAGGCGGTGATCTGAACTGGGAAAACCACCGGGAAGATTAGGATCGAAAGTGCCTACTAAGGGAAATAAAGGATCGGTATTGAGGGGCCAAAATACTCCTGAATCAGCAATTGTCAAGTCAACAGAAGGTAACACGTAATCTGTTCGCAGGTTCCCAGGAGTCGAATCAGCAAAATCTGCGGTGTCAAAGCTGGGATTACCCTTTTGATTGAGGTTTGCACCACCCTGTAAAATTGCCTGTTGAGGAGCGCCGGGACTGGTGGGGATGAAATTAGTATTGATATTGGGGTTCTGCAAAAGTTGCAGAATGGCGTTGTTATAACTGTCACCATCAAATGGATCGGCATTTTGGTCGCCCATAATCACAAAGCGCGAGCCGGCAGCTAGTCCACCTTGTTTGCCACCATCATCATAAATGTAATCTCCTTTACCAGGAGTGATGTAATCTGCCCAAAAGCGAATTTCATCGTGGTTGCGCTTGCCATTGCGGTCTTCCTGACCATCGAACACTGGTGGTGTAGGATGGCTAACAAGGACGTGAATTGTCTCTCCGTTCACTTGTATGGGTACATCCCAGTGACTCTTGGAGGAAAGCCGCAAAATATTTTGTTCCTCTGGCGAGTACCAAGGTTCAGAAGAGCCAGGAGTGGCAATGGTAGATAGCAAAGATCCAGGCATATCCTTCCAGAGGAAATTTTGGAAGGTGCGGACATTGGCAGTATCGATAGGATGTTTGGAGAGCAGCACCATGCCAAATTGTCCGGGGAAATTGCCAAAACCAAAGGCATCGTCGCCGTATCCTGGTGTTTCTGGAGTGGTGACTACTGTGCCGTTGTTATTTAAATCAAACCCCGAAGCAATACCAGTATTGGAGGGAGCAATGTAAACATAGGGGTAGCTCACGGGAGTTGCACCATTTTGACTAACACCAAGATAATTTTCCAAGAAAAGTTGGACTGGTTGCAAAGGATTTTCTTGGATGTAGTCAAACTCATTGATCAGTAGGATATCCGGGTTGGTACGTTGGATAATTTCGGCAACAGCTTTTGCCTGAGCATTATCGGGCGTAGACAAATCGGTTACTAACTGACCTTCAGTATTGCGGTTGAGGGAAGCATTAAACTGAGCAAAACGGATTGTGCTAGAAGTTTCCATCTTGATTATGAGTTGTTGACCGCTAATTATTAGCTGGGATGCAAGCGAAGATAGCAAAGTTACGCTTCTGTTTTTCCTTCCGTGGGAATGCGACAAGTTTAATTAACTACCGTGGCTGGAAGTTAACCAGAGAGCGCTGTATGCTTTTTGGTATAAATTTGTATTCAGTAAAAGAAAATACCCCAAAAATATTAAGAATTAGCTAGCAAAAGGTTAAGAACGAGGATTATTTGCTGGGCAAAATTGAAGTAAAAAATTGACAAGTTTGTGGCGCAGTCAAATTTTTACAAATGGATGATGAATCACGGTAGGATGAGAAAATATGTCCTCAAATTATAGTTCCTTGGATCTTTTCGCTACACCGATGAGGCGCTCAACTTCTATCGATACATCAGGAAAGGCTAGGGCTGAAATAGTGCCTGTGGTGAGTGTCATTTCGGTTGTGTACTGCCCATTTTTAAGTTCACGAAATACTTTAGCTGCGGTGTTTTCAGGTTGACAACCCAATATTCAGTAATGCCTGCCTCAGCGTAGATTTCTTTTTTCTCACCCAAGTCTTTGCTAAGAGTGGCATTGGAAAATTCAATAATCCAAAAAATATCTTCAGGGTAAGGATGGTGTTGTAGGTAAACTTCACCTAAAGGTTTGACAATGGCAATGTCGCAAGTCGGGAAACCCGCAAGGGCATAGTGGCTCCCCTTTCTAAGGGGGTTGGGGGATCTGAGTGCGTAAGTTCCAATACCTACCCATTGAGAGTCAAGAGAATATTATGTATTCATCGCCAGTTATCGAGCTTCGGATAGTTTTGTCGATTTTGCTAATTCAGAACTGATTACAATTGCTCCCTCTATTACTTGGAAATTAAGCGATCGCACGAATTTAAACCTTTACTATGAGTACATTCACTCTGATCTGAGGCCTTTTAAGGCAGATGTTCCCGTTCTCAGTGACAATACGTTTGGCTTACCTCGAAATTTCTATGCCGGCTATCCCGATATTGACTTCGCTACTAAAGATGTCCACAAATTTGGTTACATCCTAAACCATCAATTTAATGACGATTGGCAACTTCGCAATAATATTTCAGTTGTTCTTAATTCAGCTAGAGATACCTTTACCATTTTCTCTGACCTGGTTGAAGATCGCATCCTACAAGAAAGTACTGTTTATAAACGTGAATATCCAATCAATAACTATTTTGGACAAATCGATTTACTGGGCAAGTTCAAGACAGGAGCAATTGAACACCAGCTTTTGGTAGGTTTTGATGCCAATCGCAATGTTGAAAATTTTGAGAGCGTTACTGGTGAAGGGCCAAGTGATTTGGATCTTCAGAACCCGAATTACGATACTTCAGATTACCAGTTTGTACCCAACTCTCGCTTCGCTTTCTATGAGCCTATTCAATCTTATGGGGTCTACCTGCAAGACCAAATCACACTTCTAGATAACCTAAAGCTCCTGATTGGTGGACGCTTTGATTGGGTTGAACGAACATTTGATGTTGAGGGTGAACCTGCTGTTGAGCAGAATGATAACGCCTTTAGCCCCCGAATTGGGTTGGTTTATCAGCCTAGTGATACTATTTCTCTCTATGCCAGCTATAGCCAATCATTTATTCCTACCTTTGGAGCCAACCCAGATGGTAGAGCGTTCAAACCAACAAAAGGAAAACAGTATGAAGCTGGTATTAAAGCTGATTTTCTAGAGGGAAGGCTTTCGACAACATTAGCCGCTTATCAAATCACTAAGTCGAATGTAACAACCCCCGATCCCAACAACCCTACTTTCTCTATACAGGTAGGTGAACAACGGAGTCGAGGGATTGAGTTAGATATTGTCGGTGAGATTTTGCCTGGATGGAAGGTGATTGCTTCTTATGCCTATACCGATGCAGAAGTCACTGAAGATAATGCTACCCCAGTAGGTAATCGATTAAACAACGTGCCAGAGAATCAAGCCAGTCTCTGGACAACTTATGAAATTCAGAAAGGCAATTTGCAGGGCTTAGGGTTTGGTTTGGGGCTGTTCTATGTTGGCGATCGGCAAGGTGATTTGGATAATTCGTTTGTATTGCCAAGCTACTTCCGCACAGATGCAGCAATTTATTATCGTAGAGATGGCCTGAAAGCAGCTATTAATATCCGTAATTTATTTGATGTAACCTACTATAATTATTCTTTCGGAAGATTCTATAACCAATTGGGCGATCCCTTTACAATAATCGGCTCAATCAGTTGGGAGTTTTAACTGGCTCCCTTGTTGGCTAATCGGCTAAACACCTTGGTACTATGTTTTTACGTCGCTTTACCTGCCTGCTGTTATTGGGAGTTTTGACGTTTGGATTTATTTTGGCTTGTAGCAGAAATCTGAATGACAGTGCTACAAACTGTATCCTAAAATGACCTATTTACTGTAAAAGGTACAATTTTGTGTGAGTTTTGATAAGTCAGGAACACCCAAAAATGTGTTTACGCCGTCTCATCTATTGGCTGTTTCTAAGTATATTAACTTGCTTTTTTATTTCAGCTTGTAGTATAAACATGAGTCAAAATGCTACAAGGCTGAGGCAGCCATTAGAAGAGTGCCGAGTCGTACAACACGTTATGGGGAAAACTTGTGTTCCCAAAAGTCCTGAGCGTCTTGTTACTATCTTTCATGTTACTTTAGGTAATACGCTTGTACTTGGTATCAAACCGATCGGTAGCGCAACAGGTTTAAATAGTTTGCAAAAAGAAGATTTTGCTAAATATTTGAAAGATAAAATAGTAGGAATCAAACAATTAGGTAGTCAATATGAGCCTGATATAGAGAAGCTATTACTAGTTAAACCCGATCTAATTTTAGGTTGGGAAATAGTGCAAAGAACTTATCCTATTATTTCTCAAATTAGCCCCACGGTATTGGGTAAGTGGCAGGGTGAACCGTTGTGGAGAGAATATTTTCATTTTGTAGCTGAGGTATTGGGAAAAGAAGAAGCTGAACAACAAGCTTGGAATCACTACCATCGACGAATAAAAGAATTGAAAATAGCCTTAAATAATCAATATACAAGTAAAAAAATCTCTGTTATTTCTGTTTACAGTGGTTCACCAATAAATATAATTACCAAAAACTCATTCGTTGGTTCAATTCTGAATGATATTGGGCTGCCACGTCCGAAAACACAAAGTGTTGTTGTGCCTGGTGGTAGTTATGGAATTTCCGAGGAGAACCTAAAAGATGCGGATGGTGATATTCTATTCATATTATTCACTGGCAATAATAATGATAGGAAAGCTATTAAAGAACTACAACAAAAGCCCCTTTGGAAAACACTTAAAGCTGTTCAGCAAGGTCAAGTATATTCTGTAGATGAATTAACTTGGGTCGGATCTAACTTACTTGCTGCTGATGCAGTTATTGATGACCTCTATAAATACCTCGTCAAAAATCCCTAAATCATGGTTAGAAACATCTTATTTGTTTGCAAATCCTGTCACTAAACTAAAAACCTTGTTGATTAAACCAAGCTTCTAAATCATCCATTTCCTAAAAATCTAACAGCGCTACGCCCAGATTTTCTAACTCTTCCAGAGGTAAAGCTTCAACACGCTGACGTACCTCTTGAGGTAATACTCCTACCCGTCGGGTTAATAGACGCAGAACAAGCGATCTTTCTGTTTGTACTCCTCGTTTTTCTCCCTCCTGTAGCCCTACTTCAAGGATTTCCTGATAAATTACTGACTCGCGCATCAATACCCTCCCGGAATAATTGTTGAATTAAATCCTTTCTATATTTTAATCCCGCTAAGATTTGCGTATAAGCAGAAATTCCTGGTCTTTTTCCCTCGGAAATTTGATTAACTTTTTCCACAACTTGTTGCAATAAATTATCCAAGGACATTAGTTATCATCGTGTTAAAGGATTTTTATTCTGTGCTGCTGCAATTATAGTTTGTTCAATTCTCTTCAACCTTGTTTGTTGGCGTTTAGCACTTTCAATCCAAAAGAGGATATTCTTTTTAGATGAGTTACTAAATGCCTCAAAATGCATCTTGGCAGTTTCGTTTGCTTCTAATGCTTGCTTTAAATCTGTCGGAATGATTAACTCTTCTATCGCATCTAACGTATTCCATGAACCATCTTTTTTTGCTGCTTCAATTTTTTCTAAACCAGCCTTAGTCATCAAACCTTGTTCTATAAGTTCTTCAATATATTGCTTATTTAATTTTGACCATACGCTTTTCGGTTTGCGTGGTGTAAATATTTGCATATAACGTTCTTCACCTAATGATTTGACTTTACTGTCAATCCAACCAAAGCATAAGGCTTCTTTGACTGCTTCACTATATTTAACGCTTGGTTTAACACTTTTTACTTTATAGTAGACGAGCCATACACCCTCGGATATCTGATGGTTTTGCTCTAACCATTCTCGCCATTCTTTACGATTTTTGGCATAAAATGTGTCTAGTTGATGCTTAAGTTTCGACATAATAGAAAGTTATATAAAATTACGCCAAGCTAGCTCTGAAATATTTTCAAAACCAGCTTGGCGTGCAATGAATTAAATTTTCGGTGTTGCTGATTAATGGGATAATTTTCTCACGCAGAGGCGCAAAGACGCAGAGAGAAAGAGTTTTAAAAGTTGAATTGAAGATTTCATCCCGCAATTATGCAACACCAAATTTTCAATTAGCGGAATTTGCTCGGATTCAAACGATTAGCAGATGCAGGCTTTTGAGTTGGAGACTGAGGGCGAATTGCTACGCCATTTTTAAGTTTGCTACCGTTACCGCCATCGTTGCGATCTAGGAAAGGTTTAAGGTTAACTGGATCGCGAGATGCGCGAGTGCGATTGTTATTATTACCGCTATTACCCAACAGTGTTCTGCCCAGATTGTAGATTTCTTGAACTCCGTTACCATTACTACGACTGCTAAAGGTATTAACACCTATGGTTGTTTGTCCACTGTCAGCACTAATGAGATTTTGGAAAACACTATCGCGTACAGCATAGGGATCTTTTTCGGGAGGCACTGTTAGTACAAGACGGCAGGCTGAATTAGCTTCAGTAGTAACACAGAGTACATTGTATCCATTTAGAGTTGATGTACGTAGTTCTGTTAAGCCGTCCGGACGATAGGTTTCCAAGCGTTCAGCTATTGTTGCACAACGCTTATATGCGTCCCAACCACCACCCAACGTGCGGGGATTAGCCCAAGCAAAGAATCGCCCTGGCTGACTTTCAGGTTGATACATAACTGTATATTGACCGTTATAGTTCTGACAGCTAAACCTGGTTGCAGGATCTATTGTTGTTGAGGTGTTGCTTGTTGTAGTTGTGGTTGAGGTGTTGGTTGTCGTTGATGTGCCGTCGCCTGGTACTGTTGGTACTACAACATCACCGGAACTTTGGGCAAAAACAGTAGAATTACTTAAAGCTAGGGATAAACCAAGACTACTTAACAAAACTAATTTTAAGGGCTGTAATTTCATAAACTATCCTGATACAAGAATAGAGTAGGGAGTTGTTAGTTCTTGTGACGAAGAGTTTTTAATTTTGATTCAGCGATCGCGTCTCTTTTTATCTGCTCGTTCTTTTTTGTCTTTGAGAACTTGTTTTGCCTTTGCTTGCATTTCGATGTGGCGTGCTACTCCTTCGTAAGTGTAGCGATTGTAGTTGTTAGTTATAATCATTTCTTCTAAGTAGCGAACTCGCTCATCACCACCAGGATGAGACGATAACCAACTAGGGGGAGCATTTTTTCGTTGCTTGTCTAATGTCACCATCAAGTTACGCAAAGCATCGGCTGCGTAATTACTGGCAACAATTAGGCGTGTGCCAAGGGTATCTGCTTGACGTTCCATGTCACGACTGTAACTTAAAGCAAATAGTTGACCGATAGTGCCACCAAGGGGAAGATACTGAGTGAGATTACCAATTAAGTTTCCTTGGGTGACTAATTGAAAGCCGTGGGAGAGAACAACGTGAGATAATTCATGTCCGAGTAACCCTGCCAATTCTGCTTCAGAGTTGGTTTTAGCGATCACTCCCGCATTAATAAAGATTTTGCCTCCAGGCAGGGCAAAGGCGTTTAGTTCTTCATAGGGAATCACAAAAAACTCGTATTTAAATTCATCCCGCCCAGCGACTTTGGCTAGTTTTTGTCCGATTTCATTGACGTATGCTGAAAGTGCTTCATCTTTGACTACACTCAGTTGTTTTTTTGCCTGTTTTGCGACTGCCTCACCTACAGCTTCTTCGCCTTGCAAGAGCATAATTGTGGAGTCAAGAGCAGAAAAAGGGCCGATCAAACTACCAGTCACAGCATATCCTAAAACACCAGTGATAATGTTAGCGATCGTATTGCCTCGAATTTCTGAGCGGATATGAGATTTATAACGCTTGAGATGTTTGTTTGCTAGTTTGGTAAATTCAGGCGCTTGCGGATCGTTAGGGTTGAGAATCGCAAACTGCCGTGCCGCCAAAGAAGCTTCCATCCATTTTTTTGACTCTGCTAGGGTTGCAACTCTGGTTTTAATTAAATCTGCTTGATTGGGGTAAAGTGTTGTCGCTCGCTCTAATATTTCTAAAGCTTTTTTCTTATCACCGTATTCTTTGAGAACTTCAGCGTATTTAATTTGCCCAGGGATAAATTCTGGATACTGCTCTGTTAACAGTTGCAGCGCCACTAAAGTTCTAGTTTGCATTTTAGAAGCAATTCCGGCTTCTGCTTCTCGCCAGTAGACTTTACCTGCGGGGGAGAGTTGGGCTAAATCGGCGATCGCCCCTTTTGCTTGTGGTGTTTGGGATGCTTTTGCAAAAGGCTGTTTTAGTTCGCGATACAATTTCTCCGCAGCAGCGTAGTCTCCTGCCAAATAAAGCTTATCTGCTTCTATAAATTTTTGTTGACGAGCGATTTGTTCAGGGCTAAGTGCAGGTTCTGGTGAGGCTTTCTCGTTGGGTGCGGGTACTACTGCTGTTTGCTGAGGTTGATTTTGTTTAGAGGTTTCTTGAGCGGGAGTTGGTGCTAGAGGTTGTGTCAGGATAATTAAAATTGATGTCCCAACTGCCAGCATTACCCAAATTAAGGCTAAAAATAGTGACTTCCAGCGTCTTTTCATGAGTGGCTTCCTCTGGAAAAAGCTCTTTTCTCAATGTACAGCCCAGAGCGATCGCTATTATGAGAGCAAGTTATTAATACCGTTTCTTCGTGAATGTTAGAGAAAGCTGGCACTTCTGATTGCTATGAAGCAGAGCAAATACTATAAAGTGGATATTCCCTTTGAAAAAGTCTGTGTAGAGTGCGATCGCTCGCGTCAAATCTCTCTAGATAGTGAAAATCGCTTACACAAAGAAGCTGAACCAGTTATTCAATTTGCCGATGGTTGGCATACTGGATACTATCATCATGGCGTCAAAATCCCTGAGAAATACGGTAAAGTGCATTCTCAACAATGGCAACCCCATTGGCTTTTAGAAGAAGACAATGCCGAACTTAGACGAGTTCTAATTCAAGCGATCGGTTACGATCGCATTTCTCAGGAACTAAAAGCCCAAGAACTTGATGTTTGGCAAGAATACACCCTGCTTTGCATTGACGTTGATGTCGATGTTGAGCCGATTTGTTTACTAAAAATGACTTGCCCAAGCACTGGTAGAATTCATGTGTTGAGAGTACCGCCTGAGATAAAATCAGCAAGAGAAGCTATAAGCTGGGTAAATTGGGGAATAGATCCAGAAGAATTTTCTGTACAAACCTAACCAATAAACCAAGTTACTCTTTCACTGGCGTAGATGGCACTACCAATTGATTATTATTCTCAATTACAGGTGTAGATGGAACTATAAATTGTTTGCTTTTTTCTCCAATTACAGGTGTAGATGGCACCATTAATTGATTATTTTGATTATTTTTCTCATCAATTTCAGGTGTGGGTGATACCATCATCATTTGACGGTTATTATCCTCAGTTGCAGGTGTGGATAGTCTAGTGTTGTCTTCATTTTCAGAGGAGCATGATGAATTGGAATTGTCCTCGATTGCAGGGGTGCATGGTTTAACGTTGTCTTCGATTACGGGAGTAGTTGGGTTGTTATTGCCTTCGCTTTCAGGGGAGCATGATGAATTGGAATTGTCTTCGATTGCAGGGGTGCATGGCTTAACATTGTCCTCGATTGGGGAAGCGGATGGCTGAGTATTATCCTCGATTGATGGAGTGAATGGTTTAGTGGTTTTTTCAATTGCCGGAGTTGATGGTTTGGTGGTTTTTTCAATTGCTGGAGTGGATGGCTTCGCCTTATGTTCAATTGGAGGGGTGAATGACTCAGTTGGAGTTTGGTTTAATGGCTCTTGTAAAAACGGTGTTGATGGCACACTATTAAAGTTTGGTTTTCTGCGGTAACTGGCTGGTGTTGATGATGGAGTTATAGGCTTGATTTTGACATCTTTAACAGTGGGATTTGCAGTTTGAGTTGGTTTATTGCCTCTAAAACTAAATTGAAAAAAACGCCCTCCAAAAATTGCGACACCAAACCCAACTACCATGACACTGAGCAATCCAAGAATTGGAATAATTTGAGAATTAGGTAAATCAGACGATAGTTCATATGACACTTTTTGTATTGGCGGGGGTGTTCTTCCGATTGTTGTTGGCGGCAGTGCCCATTGTAGATCTGCTAGAACCTGCGTCGCTGTTTGATAGCGCTGGCTAAAGTTATAGCGCACCATCTTAGTTAAAACATTCGCCAATTGATCGCTAACATTTACCATTGGACGCCAAATCACTTCTCCGGTAGTTGGATCAATTGGCATTTTCCGCGGCACCATACCTGTCAAAGCTTGAATTGCAATTATTCCGACTGCATAAATATCGCTACACAGTCTTGGGTTTCCATTGGCTTGTTCATTTGGTATGTAACCAGGAGTACCAATAACGATAGTAGAAGTTACTTCCCCATAAATGCTTGTCGCTAAACTTTTGATTTCTTTTACTGAACCAAAATCAATCAGTACGATCTTGCCATCTTGACGACGCATGATATTTTGCAGCTTAATATCCCGATGAATGACATTGTGTTCGTGGACAACTGCTAAAACTTCCAAAATTTCCTGTAGGAGTTTAATCACCTCCATTTCACTCAACTGCTTGCCTGGAGTGATTTCGGTGGTTAAATCGTGTCCATCAACATATTCCTGCACCAAATAAAATTCGCCGTTTTCTTCAAAATGGGCTAAAAGTTCAGGAATTTGGTCGTGACGCTTTCCTAGACGGTATAAAACTTCTGCTTCCTGGTTAAACAGCCTTTTAGCAATCTGTAATATTTCTGGATTGGAGTTTCGAGTCACCAAATGTTTAACAACACACTTGGGATAGCTGGGTAAGTCCATATCTTCAGCAAGATAGGTGTCACTGAATCCACCAGTTCCTAACTTAGTAAGGACTTTGTAGCGATTGCGAAGAATTGTGCCGAAGAGCATTAGCTTTACCTGCCAGCGGATTGAATGCCCTCTGTTAGGCGAGAACTCTATTAATTTTGCCAAAAAATGCTCCGAAATGAAGTTTTACTTTTAGAAAATCATTGAAATTTTTCTTGGATAACAATAAGTTATTCTTTACAACAGTACTAATTTATTGTTTTGAACGCTTTGTAAATCAGTAATTTCCCTATATTTTTTTATTGGAGATTAACTAAAAGATATTCCAGAATTTGAAGTTTTTATGACAAAAAAGTCTGATTTGGCAATGACTGTTAATTTAAACGGTAGTAAAAATTGGTCTTAGTTTTTACAGTAAATAAGATTTAAAGCTTGCTTTATCAATATAGGGTGTTGTTGCAAAACCCTGTCTTTTATGGTTGTAGTGTTGTCAGGTGGCACAATGCACCACCCTAATAGGAGATTATAAATCCCCGACTTTTTTAAAAAAGTCGGGGATCTGACACCTGCAACGTGTCAAAATCAATGTAGTAGATGACTAGATTTTATGTGCGTTAGAAAAATTCCATAACCACTTTACTAGCGCTACTACTTGCTGTTCTAAGATTTAGGTTTATACGTTGAAGTAACGTGTAACTCTTTGAGTTGCTTGGCATCTACGCCTGAAGGGGCATCTGTGAGCAAACAACGGGCTTGTTGCGTCTTCGGAAAGGCAATGACATCGCGAATTGATTCTTCGTTCGCTAGTAACATTACCAATCGATCTAAGCCGTAAGCAATGCCACCATGAGGTGGAGTACCGTATTCAAATGCTTCCAACAGAAAACCAAATTTGTTCTTTGCTTCTTCTGGGGATAGCCCGATCGCTTCAAATACTTGCTCTTGAATTTCCCGCTGATAAATCCGCAAACTACCGCCACCAACTTCAAAGCCATTAAATACCAAGTCGTAAGCTTGGGCGCGGGCAGTTTTTAAATCTTGCAAATCATCGGGATGAGGTGCGGTAAATGGGTGATGCAGTGCTTCTAGACGCTTTTCGTCTGCATTCCACTCAAACATGGGAAAATCTGTAATCCAAAGCAAGTTAATTTTGTCTGGATCGATTAACTTAAACTCCCTAGCTGTAAATTGCCGTAATCTGTCTAAAGTCTTATTGACAGTAGTCGTGTCTCCAGCCCCAAATAATAATAAACAGCCTGGTTTAGCATTAGTGCGGCGCAAAATTTCTTGTTTTTGTTCTGCGCTCAAGTTGTCTTTGATTGCACCAATAGTGTCAATTTCTCCATCATCCCTAACGCGGATGTAAGCTAAACCTTTAGCACCAGCTTCATTGGCTTCTTTGAAGATATCGCCGCCTGGTTTGATACGGACATTAGAAATTGCATCACCATCAGGAATAGGCAGAATTTTAACAATTCCCCCACTACCAACTGCATCGCGAAAGACTTTAAAGCCACAGTCTTTGACGATATCCGAAACATTAACTAATTCCAAGCCATAGCGCGTATCAGGTTTATCAGAGCCGTAGCGTTCCATCGCCTCTACGTAGGTAAGACGGGGAAAGGGAAGCTGTAACTCAATACCTTTAACCGTTTTGAAGATATAGCCAACTAACTTTTCGTTGAGTTCAATAATTTGCTCTTGGGACATGAAGCTCATTTCCATGTCTAATTGAGTAAATTCCGGTTGTCTGTCGGCACGTAAATCTTCATCGCGGAAACAACGGGCAATTTGATAGTATCTGTCAAAACCCGATACCATCAGCAGTTGTTTAAATAGCTGGGGTGATTGCGGTAAGGCAAACCACTCACTGGGGTTAACGCGGCTAGGAACCAAGTAATCTCGCGCACCTTCGGGAGTGGAACGGGTAAGTACGGGAGTTTCGACTTCAACAAAATTTTCCACGTCTTCTAGGTAGCGACGCATAGCTTTGACAACTTGATGGCGTAGTAGCAAGTTCTGCGCCATGCGTTCGCGCCGCAAATCGAGATAACGATATTTTAATCGCAAATCTTCCCGTACCGGATCTGTCTCGGCGGTAGAAACTTGGAAAGGTAATTGCTTGCGAACAGCGTTAAGCAATTCAATTTGATCGGCGTAAATTTCGACTTCGCCTGTGGGTATGCGGGGATTGAGGGATTCTTCGGGGCGCTGGGATACCCTGCCTGTCACTTTGATAACGTATTCATTGCGCAGGGTGTTTGCTTCATTGTAAGAATCCGGAGTGCGCTGTGGATCGCTGACAATTTGGACAATACCTGAGCGATCGCGTAAATCTAAAAATATCACACCCCCGTGATCGCGGCGACGGTCTACCCATCCGTACAAGGTGACAGTTGCTCCAATGTGTTCTTTTCGGAGTTCGCCGCAATAGTCAGTTCGCATAGTTGTTTGTTCTGAGTTACAAGGCTAGAGAAATTTTAGTAAATGTCAAACTTTCTAATTATCTAGCATCATTTGCAATTCTTGTAATTCCAGTTAAATAAAAATTAGGGACTAGGGAATAGGGAACAGGGAACAGGTGACAGGGAGAATGTGAATCACGTTCTTGCCCCTTGTCCTCTTCTTCCCAATCCCCAATCCCCATTTATTGTGGGCGAGGAGCGTTGAAGGCTTCCCAAGCGGCTTTTGCGGCATCTTGACAGCGATTGCTAAATTCTGTGAGTTCTTTCATCAACAAGTGCCAATTTTTCTCGGCTTCTTGCTGCAATGAGAGCCACGAGTTTTCAATGCGATCGCGTTCAATGAGTTTTTCGCCTTCAATCGCTTCGCGTGCTCGACGTACCGCATTTAAATAAGTTTCACGAGTGAGTGTTCCTGCTGATTCTGCCTCGGCTTGAGCGCGTCTTTTAAGTGCTTCAATCAGTTCTTTGGTTTCATGCTTGATTTCATCAGTTTCGCCAGCCATCTCAGTTTCTACCATTTCATTGGTTTGAGAACTGACTTGAACGACAACTACGTTTTCTTCTACAACAAAATTTTCTTCGTTATTGGAATTGTAAGTCATAGTTAAACCTCCTGATTTGCTAGTTGAAAGATGGGGGATTGGGGAGCGGGGAAGTTTTTCTCCTCTGCTCCCCTGCTTTTTCCTAGTCCCTAGCCCCTAGTCCCTAGTCCCTAGCCCCTAGTCCCTAGCCCCTAGTCCCTAGTCCCTAGCCCCTAGTCCCTATCCCTAAACTCTTTGCATCGTCGGCAGTTGTTGTTCTAATCTCAGCAGCGCTTCTACTCGCGCTTCTGTGGGGGGATGACTGGAGAACAAGTTACCGAGAAATTGCCCAGAAAGGGGATTTGTAATCAACAACGGCTCAAAAGCTGGATTAGCTTGTAAGGGCATTTGCCGTGCTGTTAGTTCTAAACGTTGCAGCGCACGGGCTAGGGCGCGAGGATTACCTGTTAATTTTGCAGCCCCTGCATCAGCGGAAAATTCCCGCGTGCGCGAAATAGCTAGTTGAATAACTGTTGCCGCGATCGGCGCTAATATCACTGTTAATAGTAGCCCTAAAGGATTGGGGCCGTTGCGATTGTCGCGTGAGTATGGTGTATACCAAAGGCTATAGCTGACGATTTGAGCCAAAAATGAGATTGCTCCCGCGATCGTGGCTGCAACAGCTTGGGTGAGAGTATCACGATTAGCAACGTGCGTGAGTTCGTGGGCAATCACGCCTTCTAATTCGTCTTCTGGTAGTAAATTTAAAATGCCTTCAGTAACAGCGACAGCAGCGTGTTCTGGATCGCGCCCTGTGGCAAAAGCGTTAGGAGCTTGAGTAGGAACTATGTATAGTCTCGGCACGGGCAGATTAGCTCGTTGGCATAATCTCTCTAGCATCTGATACAGTTCCGGTGCTTCCTGTGGTGATACTGGTTGGGCACGATAAGCTGCCAGAGCGATTTTATCTGATTGATACCAAGAAAATAAGTTGGTGATTGCAGCTAAGGCAATACCTACAATCACACCGGTGCTACCGCCAATAACCCAGTAACTAATAGAAATTAAAATGCCACTTAGCAAGGCTAGTAAAGCGGCAGTCTTGAATTGATTTCTCATATTTTGCTCTCCTGATAATGCTGTTGTAAGTATGAAATTAGTTGCGATTAACAGCATTACTTAAGCCGCACTTTGATTTTATCGGCCTTAACACATATTTATAAGGTAGAAATTTTGCCCCATGTTGTGTACGGTTATCTCACATTAAGTTTAAAAATTTATTTTTAAATGTCCAATTTAGTTACTTATGATACTTTTTTGAGTTTGTAACCTGTATTTATCATCAAAATTTAAATACATAAAAAACTTAAAAAATAACATCCATCTAAAGTAGTAAATTTTAGAATTATAGGAAAGTAATAATCTGAAAAAGCTTGATATTAGGAGTGCGATCGCTAATTTA
>NZ_AJLN01000150.1 GCF_000317285.1 Chlorogloeopsis fritschii PCC 6912
TCTTATGTTGTTTGTAATTGTGCTTTATAAATACTATTCGGTAGAATTTTTATAAACATCTATATTTTTTATTAATTATAAAAAGATGACTCCATAAAAACTTAATGTCAAATTGATGTCAAAATTCTTCATCAATTTAATTAGTCAGTTAGGAACTGCTTACACCAAATTGGATGAACAAGGTTTTCACTCTAAAACCTACATTCTTTTTCAGGTCAGACGTTCATGTGACAAATCACACAACAAATTGATGAAACTCTGTTCGCTAGCTCCTCTTTTCAGGTGAGTCATGGGCGATTTTCGTAGCTCGTTCGTAACGAGGCTCGGCCACAATTAAGCTTGAATATACTTCTTTTTGTGTTCCCTGTTCAAATCAAACCAAATTTACTCAAACCAGTGGTCATCTCAAAGGATCAACCTAATGATAGATAATACGAACAATACCGGAGTTTTGCAAAAAGTTGGAAAAACTCTATACGAATTTGCAGAGTATATCATCAGTCCTTGGCTGAATGCAGGAAACATCAAACCCTTAGAACGACGAGTTGAGTTTATAGAACAACGTGTCCAGCAAGGAATACAAAATAAGTTAGAATCTCAAGATTTGGTAATGCGTGACTTGCAATGGCAAATAGACTTTCTCCAAGCAACTACAAACTATCGCCTAGAGAACATTATCAATTACGAACTGCGCCAGCAAGTTCTAGAGGTGCTAAAAGAACAGGCGTATATTATCCAAGAAATTATTAAACCAGCTGTTGAAGATGTAATGTCTGAGCTAGAGAGTAAAAAACAGCGTTACAAAGCAAGTGTCTGCTCTAGAGAAATTCAAGCTAGACAGGACAAACTCCGCTATTCTCTAACACATATTGAGGAAATTACCGCATCTGTTTTTGAATTGGAAGTACAAAGAACTGCCTGTATAGAAGGCGGGCAGTGGTTATTGTCTCAGAGAATGGAATTAGCGCAAGCACTAGCCAATGAGTTTTTTTGTCCCCAGCATCCTCATTATGAAGAGTTTCGCCAGAATATCTGTAGATATTTAAAACTGTTGGGCACCTGCATGAAAAATGAGATTGAACCCCGTCTGCTTTATAAAAAAGTTATCACTCATCAACAGCCACCAGCAGAGACTTATTTAAGAGCATTTCAGCTACTTAAAAATCACATTGGTGACTGGGAACTGTCATCTCATGTATCAAGTCAGGCTGCGGAAGAATTAAGAGGTTATTTTAGCTACTTAATCGACTATTTGCTCGCCATTTCACTCTAAATCAAGAGTATTGGCAATTTCTTTTTCGATCGCAGCAACAGTTTGGCGATCGCGAATTTTTGCTTTCACTAATTTACTAACAGCCTTTTCCACAAGTCTGCTTTCTTGGCAGCGCTCTTGTTCTAACTGAGTTGCAAGATTTTGCAGTGCTTGAATCATGGCAACATGACATTCTTGAGCGCGCTGGTCGAAAAATTTATATTTCATAATACTTAACACATTTACTCTACCAAGTTGATTTGGTGAACTAAAGGCAACAAAGGGCCTAATTGTTCTTGTCCATTCATGGCTAAATCACTGTGACACAAATATACTCTTTCTGATACACGAGAAAGCAAATCTGCCAAAATTCTTCTTAATCGTTGTTCTTCTGCCATTTTTTCATCTTCTGCTGTCCAAGGTTCCCCTAATCTTTCTTGGAGAAAGAAGGGCGCACCAAACAATGTCGCTGCACCACCTTTTGCCCATAGTGGTGAACCTGCATCCAGCCAGAAATGCCAACGGTGAGAACGCCGACTAGAACGATACTGGAAAATAGTAGCAAAAGTTACCGCTTTAGTAGCAGGGCCAATTGGGCGTATAGGATAGGGATTTGCAGTAATAGTGCCACGCCGCAATAGTTGAATAAAATCGGCGATCGCTTCTTGAGGAGATGAAATCGGGGGAGAGGAGGAGATTTGCCGCAACCGACTATCAATTTCCCAGTAGTGTTGAGCAGTTTCTAATAATTCTCGCAGTGCCGCTAGTTGATCGTATGGGAGATTACTGCCATTCCATAAAAAACGCTGAATTGCTCTATCTAGCAAAGAAATCGGGCTGGGAATCAGGCGTAACTCCTGTTGCGATCGCTGTTCCTCCAACCACTGTAATATCTCGCTGTAAGCTGTAGTAGCTGCGTAACCAAGACGATCCCAACGATCAAATGCTGTTGGGGGCAATAAGTTAGGGCGATCAGGATGGGGTTGAAAACAGTAATCTGCAATCAAACCAGCACGTACTGGATCAATGTGAGAAAATGAGGGCGAAAAAGTTTCTCCTACTCTCCCACTCTCCCCTTCCCTCCCTCGCCCCCTCTCTCCATATCCCCTACTCAACACCACCAACATCTCTGCCACCGCATCTCGATCTAGCAAGCGCCCCAACCCCGGATAAACTAGCGCCAGTAACGTCAATAAAGCACGGACAATGGGGAAACTAATCAGCGGGCGTTGATCGTTGAGCGATTGTACCGCAATACCTTGCTTAGTGAGGATTTCTATCAACGTGTAGCGAGCGATCGCATCCAAACCGGGTGCAATTACTGCTACTTGTTCTGGTTCTACTTGTTTTGCTTTAATTGCCTGGGCGATCGCTT
Source organism: Chlorogloeopsis fritschii PCC 6912 (assembly GCF_000317285.1). GTDB lineage: Bacteria > Cyanobacteriota > Cyanobacteriia > Cyanobacteriales > Nostocaceae > Chlorogloeopsis > Chlorogloeopsis fritschii. The sequence continues at coordinate 2,628 of NZ_AJLN01000150.1, forward strand.
CTGCTGTTTGCCGTAACAATTGCGCACGAGAAGTAGTTTGGATTGACTGCACTGCCTCTGGTAAGCTCAAGAGCGCCATAGGTTCTGTGAGTAATTCCACCATCGGCTCTGTTAGTGTATCTGCAAGACTATTTAGGGGTGACGCAGTTAAGGTTTCTACTTGAGTACGTGCTGCTAATTTTGCTTCGATGTAACCAGGATCTGCTCCCAATCCTAAACGCACCACTCCATCAGGATTATAACTAAATGCTCCCACCGCACCACCGTCCAATAAAAACTCAAATAGGTGGCACACTACCGCAGGGTAATCTTGCACGTCATCTGCCAAAACTCCCTGATAGCGTTTTCTTAACCGTTGTTGATAATCAGAATTAGTTAATAAATGCTGGCTGTAGAGTTCTGTAATAATTCCGTAAGTCAGCAAGCCTCGCTCTAAACACCAGTTGCGCCAATTTAGCAGCAAAAAAGCCAAAAATTCTGGCTCTAAATGTGTATTATCTTGCTCTGCTAATGCTGTTGCCAAAACACTGCTAATTTCTTCTGTGGGCGTACCACCATAAGCTGCTAACTGTAGTAAGTCAAGAATACGACGTACTAAACGGTACTCATTCACGCCCACACGACGTAAAATTTCTTCATCTAAGTAGGGATGCCACAGCTTAGTCGCTAATTCTTGTTCAGTTTCTGGGCGCAGTCTGACCGGAAATTGCGCTTTTAAATTTAATGATTGAATAAGTAAGGGCCAAAATAGAATTATTTCATCTTGAAAAAAACCTAAAGGAGTCTTGCAACGTACTGGATATTTTCCCGCTGTAGTGGTAACAATTTTATCTGCTAATTCTCGACGATTATCGTCATTGGCAGCCAAAACTAAGACTGAAGGTTCTGTTTGGTTAAGGTGCAGGCTTTTGGCAATGCGATCGCTATTTTGTTGTCTAGGATTTTTTTTATCAAATGTCTCATACTGATAATTGTCATCTAGCATCCAACTGGCAAACTGTTTAACCAAGCGAGTAGTTTTGCCAGAGCGGCTAGGGCCAACAATCCAAATAGAATGAGAAAACACAACCGTCTCCTTAGGAATTTGTTAAGATACCTCGTACATTGAATTAAGGTTATAAGCCATCAATACAGGCTGGATGCTTGCCTACGATGAACAATTCGGGTTTAGGTCACAAAATATACTCTTACTTACTAGCAACCTACAAATGGTACTTGCGAACACCAGAGCGTTCTTTAGATGAAGCTTACAATGCTGCTCTTGAAATTCAGAAGCTAGAAAACGAGTATTTTAATGGTAACAAAATAGGCTCTGACTTAACACCGCATAGTAGCAGTGTTATGGATTATTTTGAGTCAAACCTGAAAAAACAATTAAGAATCATCAGGATGAGACTAACAGAGTTTAGAGCCAGTCGTTTTTTTGTCAACGAATCTAATCAAAAATCAATCAAAAAACTAGGCATAGAGCATCTGAATCCTTCTATAGTTTTAGAGAAACTTCGATTTATAGATGAAGTAACCACAAAATATACAAGTTCTGATGAGGACATCATCACCAGAGAACCAATTGATAAAGCTCCAGATCCACAAATTGAGGCTCTGGCGGTTGAGCCGAAACAGTCAAATATCATCAAAAGAAATTTAAATAATAATGGGCGACGGATTCAATCAAAAGGTAAAACCGATACAACAGGTGTATTACCTCGTTCAATTTTCAATACTATTAATCGTCTGCAAATTGAATTAGATCCTAAATCTGAACAGGACGTTGTTCAAAATTTCCGTAAGGCTCAAAGAAGAACAATCATATCTGTCAGGTTTTTATTATTATTAATTATTGTACCAATTCTCACTCATCAACTCTCAAAAGCTTTTATAGTCGGCCCAATTGTAAACCATTTTAAAAGTTCTGAAGAAGCCGCAATCTTTCTAAACTATGAAATGGAAGAACAAGCTTTATTAGAACTGCAAAGATTTGAAGAAAAAATTAAGTTTCAAAATCTGATTAGTAGTAATATTACACCGTCAGAGAAAAATATAGAAATTCAAGTTAGAGAAAAAGCACTAGAAATTGCTGAAGAATATCGCCTAATTAGTGCAAACGCTATCAAAAACGTTTTCGCAGATATTTTATCTGTGATTGCTTTTATTTGGTTTTTACTACTGAGTAAAAAAGAAATTGCCGTTCTCAAAGATTTCTTAGACCATGTTGTCTATGGGTTAAGTGATAGCGCTAAGGCATTCATTATCATTTTGTTCACCGATATCTTTGTAGGATTCCATTCTCCTCATGGCTGGGAAGTAATACTAGAAGGCATATCGCGTCATTGGGGATTACCTGCAAATCACGATTTTATCTTTTTGTTTATTGCTACTTTTCCTGTGATTTTAGATACCATCTTTAAATACTGGATTTTCCGCTACTTGAATCGTATATCACCTTCGGCAGTGGCTACATACCGGAATATGAATGAGTAGGCAAAAATAGGAGCAAGGGACTAGGGATTAGGGACTAGGGGCTAGGGACAAAGAAGAGGGCAAGGAAAGGAGCCAGCGGCGTGCGGGGTTTCGCCCCGTTGAGACGACTTAATAAATTCCTTCTTTGCTAATCACCGACTCATTGCAAAAATTTGTTCAGCCGTTAGGGGAATGTTCGGAAACAATCTAGAATCAATTCGATCCTGTCCTCGAAACACCTTTGCAGGTAAATACTCTCCATCTTCAAGTTGGTAGATTGTAATGGTTGGTTGCTTAGGAGAGCCAATGAAGCGAATGCCACCAAAAGCAGCATAGTCTATAATGATGTACTCTAAAATGCCCAAGTCCTCATATTCAGCCAGTTTTGTCAGATAGTCATCCTTCCAATTGTTACTAACAACCTCAATGATTCCGGGTGGTGGAATGTATGCAGCAGCAGAACTAGAGCTAGTTTTCATCCGCTGCCATTCTTCCCTAGCAAATATGACAATATCGGCTTTTCGGCTTTTTTCTTTTTCTGGTGATGCTGTCTTAAGCCGAACCTGCTTGGATTGGCGTGCCACGTAAGGCAAGTCATTTTCTTGGCAGTGATTTTCTAGGTAGGTGCACAGTCGCTCAATCAAATCCTCATGATTTGCATTTGGTTCTGATAATGGCACAGGAATCCCATCCAACAGTTCAAACTCTCTGCCTGATCCATCATCCCAGGCAAGAAACTCTTCAAAAGTCAGTGGTTTTGTGACGGTTGCGTACATCGCCCTCACTCCATTGCTGACGGGTACTTGACTCAATGCTACCAAGATGTTGAGAAACTTCCCCCAATAATAGGTTAGAAGCCTGAAAAGGCGATCGCTAAATTTACATACTATCAAGGCTAGCAGCGAAAATTGGACTTTTTGTATTTAATTCCCTAATGAGCATTTTTAGCTGTAGTGTATACACTTTAATAATAAGGCTTACGCAAAATCTCTCTCAAATCCTCTTTTCTACCTGTCCTCTGCGGTTTATTATTCCATAACTGGTGCGTAAGTCTTTTATAAGTAGACTGTTGAGGCTGCTAGTAAAAAGCACTATCACATGGCTAAGTCTCATAACTTCCAGGGCGATAGAAGCACTCATCCACGAGTTTTGCTCGTTGATTTGCTTATTTCCATCTTCCTGCACTTACTTTTATTAGCAGGGAGCAATTATTGGCTTCGAGCATTTGTACCTGAGCAAAAGCAAGAACTTTCCCAAGAGATTCCAATTGAGTATATTGAAGTTCCTCCTGAGGAAACACAACAGAAACCTCCAGAAACCTCACGACGGGCAGCCAAAGATTCTATTGCAGGTGGGGAAGCGAAACCTGAAAAACCTATTTCTGTTGCTAAATCTGCGCCACCATCTACACCTACAGCACCTGCTGCCAATCCTAGAGATTTGAGAGCTTCTGAGCCAGCAGAGCTATTACAATCAGCAAAAACGCAGCCCAAACGGGAATTGCCTAATTTATCTCCTCAAAAACCACAACCCAAACCTTTACCAACAAATCTCGCTTCTCCCACACCTGAACCTCTACCAACAAATCTT
>NZ_AJLN01000151.1 GCF_000317285.1 Chlorogloeopsis fritschii PCC 6912
TGAACCTCTACCAAGTGCGATCGCTTCCCCTACACCCAAACCTCTACCAAGTGCGATCGCTTCTCCCACACCCAAGCCTCTACCAACAAATCTCGCTTCCCCTACACCTGAACCTCTACCAACAAATCTCGCTTCCCCTACACCTAAACCTCTACCAAGTGCGATCGCTTCCCCTACACCTAAACCTCAAAAAATTGTAGTATCGCCTAACACCACACCAACGCAACCTAAACCTACACAAACAGCGATCGCGCCAGAGCGATCAGGGCAATCGGGTAGATTGAGCGGGCAAACACCATCTCGAATTCCAGGAGCAGCAAGCAAATTGGGTGGGCCGCTCAGTGTCTCTCGTGATAATTTTAAACCAGATGATCTCGCAGCCTTACCTAATTCCAACCGCTCTAACGAAGGTTCTGAGGGTATCGATGCACGTCGTATAGATGCAGACATCAATTCTTACTTAGAACAAATGCGGCAAAAAGTGAGGCAGCATTGGATACCTGGACTTAGCCAATCTTCTCGGCGGACTGTGCTTAACTTTACTATTAACCGTTCGGGGCAAGTCAGCAATATCCAAGTTGCCCAAACCTCTGGTTTTGACGTAACTGATGAAGCGGCACTCAATGCTGTACGGCTAGCAGCACCCTTTGCACCTTTGCCTACAGGATTGTCAAGTGACTACATCAATATTCAATTTACATTTTCTATCAATGTCTACGGAGAGCTAGATTTATCAGGAGACGGTGGATATTAAGTAGAAGGCAGAGGGCAAAGAGAGATTATACCAATTCTCAAAAGTAAGCAACAGATGGGGACGCGGAGACGGAGAGACGCGGAGGTTAGCATATCAACAGACTTTAGAGAAATGGTATTAAGCTTGCGTAATTATCCTAGCTCTAATAACTCTCTCAGTGTTTGCTCGATTACCTCATTCACTAACTGATTGCCTTGTAAATTCAGGTGAATATGGTCATGATAAAAGGTTTTTGGGTTGTTGCTGGAATTAAATATCGGTAAAAAATCTACATATCTAATTTGCTGATTTTTAGCAAATTCACTTAAACGCTGGCGTGCTTTAATTTCATAATCGCGGGGTTCTAATGGGCTAACTTCTCGAAGTAAGGGAGTCATAACAAGTAAGAAGTGGCTGTTACTTGCACGTGTCAGTGCTTGAATTTTACTAATAGCTTCCAAATTTAAGCCCACGCGATCGCCTGCTTCTTTTTGTACCGCTTGCATTTCTGGGATCGGTTTTGGCTTGTTGATGTAACGTTCAAACACTTCTACCAATGCTAAGGGCGGTTTCCGATTTGGATAGTTGCGATCGCGTCCAACTGGTAAAGAAGTGGGAGCCGTAGCAAATAAGTCATCGGTATTAATTAGCAACACCACTACTTGAGCGTTAAAGCTACCAAATTTTTGTAAATAGGCTAATTCGTTTCTTGGCCCCCAAGAATTAGCTGAAGCATTTAAAACTTGAATTTGGTTAAAATTACTAAGATGGGCTGAAATTAGAGAATGTTGCAGCAGACTAGAAATTGTATTATTTTGGTCTGTCCACCAACCGCCATTAGCAATAGAATCTCCCAATAACAATACTCGCAGGGTAGAGGGTGGAGAAAACTCCTGGATTGCTTCAGCGCGCATCGAATATTGATTAATTTCTATACGATTGCCATAGCGACGAGTTTGCTGGTTAGGTGCTAGCAAATAACCAATCTGCTCATCAGCTATGTAAATCAAAGGATTGCCGAAACCAAACAGCGATCGTAGGGCGACTTCAATGACAATAAACAATCCCACAACCACTGTCACAATTATTACTAAAATTTCTTTCACCAGCACTCAAATACCAATTACTTTAGGAGCCGATTTTAACAACAATCTCTCTAATTAGGGACTAGGGACTAGGGACTAGGGACTAGGAAAAAGCAGGGGAGCAGAGGGGAGGGAAGAAGAGAGCAGGGGGAGAGGTGCAGCAGGGGAGGCAGTGCGCCCTTGCAGGTTAAGAGACTTGTAGCAACTGCCGTGGAGAAAGGGGAGAATCGTTATTCACGTTTACTCCCCCAGCTTCCCCATCTCTCCTTGTCCTCTTTACCCAATCCCCAGTCCCTAGTCCCCAGTTAATATAAGTAATTGTGACGATGTCAACTTTGCAAACCTTAAAGAAAATGATAGTGAAAATTTCGCTTTAGTTGCTAATGAAGGACTAAAATCGAAACGGACAGACTGGCACTGTAACAAAGGAGGAGATTACAAAGCTATGTCCGACTTGAACCGAGGAATCATGAAGTTTGAGGGCGCAGATACCCCAAAAGCAGTCACAATTTCCACGGTATTGCTATTGGGGGCAATTGCAGCTCTGATTATCTGGGCGCTGCAAGCAGCTTATGCAGTAAATTAGATAGAAGCCTAGAATTAGGGTGTAGATATCATTACAGTCACTCTCAGCAAAACTCTAAACTCATATTCGAGCAAAAGAGTAGCGCTTGATAGTGGCAGAAATTATAGTTTTGTGTATCACCCAGCAATGACGAAAGTTTAAAATTTAGTAAGTGTGGGCGCTAATACTGAAAGCGCCCTTACTAATGTTATAAAAAAGACAATCAAGAGATTTGTGAGTAAAATCTCAATAAAAGAAATGATAGCCTCAAAAACAGCATCATTAGCTTAAAAAGTTAATAGTTAGCTCTCCAGTCAACTATTTTGAATTTATGCAAGGCACTCAAAAACTTTTTTGAGCATCCTGCACACCGATTAGATGTAAATAAAAGAGGGTAAATAGTTTTATCCAGTATCGCAACATACAGAAATTAAAGTGGATAAGCTGTATTACCCTAAAATTGCTTGGATAAAAGCAACATTCCACCGTCAAATCACAGGTAACATCAAGACAGTTATAGAAAAATATATCTAAAAATCCAAGATTCAAAATGTCTGAACTCTGGGGTGTCTTTGTTATCTTAATTGTCTGCCCCCTCTTGGGTGCATTACCGCTAATTGCTTGGATGATCCAAGCCCTGAAGGGGCTACAATTAGCGCAGGTTGGTACTGGCAATATAGGAGTTTCGTCTGCTTTCTACCACGGTGGCACACTGGTAGGAATTTTGGCAGTCTTATCAGAAGCATTAAAGGGAATTGCTGCAGTTTTAATTGCTCGTGTTTTTTTCCCAGATGGATCGGCTTGGGAGTTAATAGCCTTAATTGCTCTTGTCATGGGGCGATATTTAATGGGTAGAGGAGCGGGCACTACAAACGTAGTCTGGGGATTTTTGGTACACGATCCCCTCACAGCAGCATTTACAATCTTGGTGGCAGGGATCAGCTTTACAATTTTGCGTAACCGACAATTAGCAAAATACGGGGTTTTGATTCTGTTTCCCATTATTGTGGGAGTTTTGCACGTGGAAGACTCATTCAGAATTATTGCAGCTATTGGTCTTGCTGCTTTACTCGGCTGGATTTATAAACATATTCCTGATGATTTAGATTTGCCTCCTCAAGAGGCACAACCAGAATCACAAAAAGCATTCCAGTTTTTTCGGGGCAATCGAAATATTCTCTCTCTAGATGATGATTTGGATGCTGCTGTGGTGGGATACAAAGCAGCCAGATTATCTCAACTTCAACGGTGGGGTTATCCTGTTCCCAAAGGGTGGATACTTCTGCCTAATGACGATCCCGATGTACTGATTAACTTTTTACAACCATCAGAATTAAGTCCTTTGGTAGTTCGTTCTTCTGCGATTGGAGAAGATTCGGAACAAGCTTCGGGCGCAGGGCAATACGAAACTGTTTTAAATGTCACGACAAAAGAAGGCTTGCAAAAGGCGATCGCTCAAGTTCGGTCTTCTTACGATCGCTCTGGCGCAGTACAATATCGACGCGATCGCAATCTCAAAGAAGCAGCAATGGCAGTGCTCATTCAGCAACAAGTTCAAAGCGTGTATTCTGGAGTAGCGTTCAGCCGCGATCCCATGACTCAAGAACAAGATGTAGTGGTAATTGAAGCTTTGCCGGGAAGCGCCGCCCAAGTAGTTTCGGGAAGAGTTACACCAGAGCAATATCGCGCTTTTGTTGTTGATACAGAAAATTTAGCGTTGATTCAACTAGAAGGGAAAGGACGTATACCACAAATATTAATCAAGCAAGTTGCATACTTAGCTCGACGTATAGAAGATCGTTATTATGGTGTTCCCCAAGATATCGAATGGAGTTACGACGGACAAACACTTTGGATACTACAAACTCGTCCCATCAGTACCCTAGTGCCAATTTGGACGCGTAAAATAGCTGCAGAAGTGATTCCTGGGCTGATTCGTCCCCTAACTTGGTCGATAAACCGTCCTTTAACTTGTGGGGTATGGGGAGGAATTTTTGCTTTGGTGTTGGGTGAGCGTGCCTTGGGATTAGATTTTAATGAGACAGCGACGCTGCATTATTCCCGTGCTTACTTCAATGCGACTCTTTTAGGACAAATTTTCCGTCGCATGGGTTTACCACCAGAAAGCCTGGAATTTTTAACCAGGGGAGCGAAGTTAAGCAAACCGCCATTCAAGACTACATTACGGAATTTACCTGGACTTACGAAATTATTGATGCGGGAATTATCTTTAGAAAGAGACTTTCAGCGCGATTTCCGTAAGCGGTTTGCTCCTGGTTTATCTCAGTTATCTCAAGAATCACTAGACGAGTTGGAGCCTTCACAGCTATTAGCCAGAATCGAGTATATTTTAGAACTGCTACACAAAGCAACGTATTACAGCATCATGGCTCCATTAAGTGCGGCTGTGCGTCAGGCAATTTTTAAAGTCAAGGATGCTGAGATTGATAATAGCCTGACACCAGAAGTCACAGCTTTGCGATCGCTACATGAGTTAGCTGCTACAGCCAAACACAAATTCCCAAATTTAAATCCAGATTGTGTGTTTGAGGAGATGGCTCGTTCTCCAGAAGGGCAAACAATCCTGATTGAGTATGACAAATTATTGCAGCGTTACGGTTATTTGAGCGAAGTGGGAACAGATATTGCCGTTCCGACTTGGAGTGAAGAACCCAAAGCTGTAAAGCAGTTGTTTGTACAGTTAATGCAGGGAGACGATCCGCCAAAATTGCAAACGAGCCAAGCTAAAAGCAAAAAAAATTTTCTCCAGCGGCGCGTCGATCTCAAAGGGCGAGTTACGGAAGTTTATTCTAAGCTATTAGCCCATTTGCGTTGGGCGTTTGTAGCGTTAGAAAAGATTTGGTTACACTCAGGCATCCTTCAAGAAACTGGCGATATCTTTTTTCTGGAGTTTGAGGAAGTACGGCGTTTAGTTGAAGGTTCTGATCCCAAATTAGTTGAGCTGTTACCAGAGACAATCGCAACCAGGCGATCGCTATTTGCACAACACAGCCAATTAAACCCAGTACCTCTTTTAGTCTACGGCAATACTCCCCCGGCTTTACCTTCCCAAATCTCTTTATCTGGCGATCAGACATTGCGAGGCATTCCTGCTAGCCCAGGAAAAGCAGTAGGGCGAGTAAAAGTGTTGCGTAATTTCCAAACACTGCCAGAAATTGATCGGGAAACTATTTTAGTAGTGCCTTATACAGACTCTGGTTGGGCACCTTTGCTTGTCAGAGCCAAAGGATTGATTTCCGAGGCAGGAGGAAGGCTTTCTCATGGAGCCATCCTGGCACGAGAGTATGGTATTCCTGCGGTTATGGATGTGCATAATGCCACATGGATATTGCAGGATGGTCAAAAAGTACGAATAGATGGAACTATGGGTATTGTGGAAATTGCTAACGATTTGGAGCAGAATGAAATTTACTTCTCTTAACGAGATTCAGGAAGAGTCAGTTTCCCATAACCCAGCAATCAAGAAAAAGGTGATGCTGCGGTTTGGGGACTTACCTGGTTTGACTAACTTTGCGCAAGCGCGTTTTGCCCCCGGGCAAATTGCCCCAGCACACGCCCATCACGATATGTGTGAAGTGTTTTTTGTAGAGGCTGGTGCGGGAACAATTCGCATTGATGGTAAAGAGTACCCCCTCAATCCAGGAAACTGTATCGCCGTAGAACCGGGAGAAGTACACGAAGTTATTAATAATGGTGCTAGCGAACTCGTTCTGACTTACTTTGGTTTGCGAGTTCAAGAAAAAGTTTTGATTTAATTGCTACAACGGAGAAACCATAAAAGGCTTAGTTTCATACCTTTAGGACTTACGCATTGACAGAAAGTTGATACTATGCAGTCAAGCCCAACTTCTGTGTTAGGTGTTCTAGAATAAAGTCACGAGCTACTTGAAGAGATAAATTCCTTTGGATTTCATACCAATTTTCAATTAACTCTTCGGAGCGCATTAATTCTAGCTGTGTAAAAGCTCAAATTGCACTAAAGAAATGAGTTTTAATTGCCTCGGTTGTTCTTACCCTTACGGGTGACGCTCCTAACGTCGCTAACGCTGCACTAACACCAGTTGCTACCCTTCTCCTGACGGAGACGCTGCGCGTAGCTTGCTTCCACGGAGTGGTACGGGAACGCCAAGGGCGAACAAGTCTCTTAACCGCAAGGGCGCACTGGCTCACCATAAACTTCCTAATACCACATACTTGTTTAAAGCTGGAGTGGTAACACTCAATCCCCCAATGTATTGAATGCAGTTCCCTAAATTCTGTTCTAGTAATTGAGACAAGTGCGTCTTTTTCAGGAGTATACATGCTGCATTTTTTGTTGTCTCCATAGTTCTACTCGTTGTGTAAGCAGCGACTCTATCTTATTCCTATGTCCAGGTTTCGGGGTACATCATACTAAGGTCTTCGATTGTACAACTAGCAAACTTGCTGTAGACACCTTCATAGCCATCTGTCATCTGCTTAGTCGTGAAGTTTCTCAGCACATGCTCTTGGCAGGCGTAACGGTTTAGCTCAGGCACTCTATCAATGGCACAGAGACAGTCTTTGACTGAGCGACACAAAAATCCTGTCTTACCGTG
>NZ_AJLN01000152.1 GCF_000317285.1 Chlorogloeopsis fritschii PCC 6912
AATTTTACTTGCCAATATTTTCCACAGAGTTACCAATTTAGGGCGTATCCACCCTGCCGATCCTTGTTCTACCACTTCATAAATTTGGCGAAGGTATTGACCGTGAACAATCACTTCAGAGGTAGAGCCCAAATTCATAGCAATCACAGGTGTACCTGTTACCATCGACTCAATCATCACCAGTCCAAAGGGTTCACGCCAGGTAATCGGGAATAGAGTCGCAACTGCTCCTCCCATCAGGAGGCTCTTTTCAGCATGGTTAGCTTCTCCCAGGTATTCAATCTGCGTTCCATCAATGTGAGGTTTGATCTGTTGCACGAAATAATCCACATCAACTACATCGACTTTACCTGCTATCTTTAAGTGCGAGCCCGAACGTTTAGCAATTTCGATCGCTAAATGCACCCCCTTCTCAGGTGAGATTCGACCCAGAAATGCAAGATAGGGAGACGACTCTGCCTGCGGGTAAAACTTGTAAGTCATTGGATCAATGCCGTTGTAGACAGTGGCAACGTAATTGAGTCCCACTCTTGGTTCTCGCTGCGCGTTGGAAATGCTGACAAACGGCTGAAAGCGAGCATACTTGAACACCTTTTCATTATCTGGTGTCAAGATGCCATGCAGCGTATGAATGGTCGGTGCCTTCACCAATCTGGCGTAGGGTAGTGCAGGGTAGCCAACGTGAGAGTGAATGACATCAAACTTGTGCGCCTGTTCGTACACTCGCATTAGCTGCAGTGTTTCGTAAACGCTTGGTTCCTTAACGGTAGGGTCTAAGCTCAATGCCTGTGAGTGAACAGATTCTATCTTGGCAAAACTACTCGAATCACCCGATGCAAATAGAGTCACTTCATGACCACGACGAATGAGTTCTTCAGCCAAGAGACTAACCACCAACTCAATTCCTCCATAAGCAGGAGGCGGTACTTGTTCCCACAATGGAGCAACTTGAGCGATTCGCATAATGCTCTCCTCAAGATGTATACAACTAGACCTAGTAGTCTGGCAACCAACTTTGCATGGTGGCAAGCACCTGGGGCTGGGGAAGCTCTTGAGGCAGAGGGAGAAAAGACATTCTGTACTCCCCCTACTTGTTCCATACCTGTCCTCCTGATTAACGCTCCGAGTCCTCACACCATCTGCCGTACCTGCCCTGCATGGCTGAACAGCTCGATCATTTCCCGATTGAAGGCTGGGATGTCGTCTGGCTTGCGGCTCGACACGAGGTTGTTATCAACTACAACTTCCTGATCTACCCACTGGGCACCTGCGTTCTGGAGATCGGTCTTGAGCGACGGCCACGAGGTGAGCCTTCGTGCGCGCACCACATCTGCCTCGATCAGAGTCCAAGGCCCGTGGCAGATCACCGCTACCGGCTTGTCAGTATCGAAGAAGGACTTTATAAACTCGATCGCCTTAGCTTGAGTCCGAAGTTGATCTGGATTGGCAACACCACCGGGAAGCAGGAGGGCATCATAGTCGGCTGGATTTACTTGATCGAGGGGGACATCTACCGGGAAAAAATCCCCTTTGTCATAATAGTTCCAGCCCTGAACGCGATCGCTCTTAGGTGAAATAATGTGGGTTTGAGCACCTGCTGACTCAAGGGCTTGCTTGGGTTGAGCCATTTCAACTTGTTCAAAGCCATCTGTAACCAGAATGGCAACTTTCTTATTTGTGAGCTCTTCTGTCATCTCTACCTCCTAAAGTGTTGGCTAGACTTGGTTTTTTCGTGTTCTTGTGGGGTTTTAGGCAGCCTGACCTGGCTTGAGCACGATCTTGATACAGTTGTCCTTCTTGTGCTTAAAAATTTCGTAGCCGTGGGGTGCTTGTTCTAGCGGTAAACGGTGAGTGATTACAAAAGATGGGTCGATATCGCCATTTTGGACGCGCTCAAGTAACGGGCGCAAGTACCTATGAACGTGCGTTTGTCCAGTTTTAAATGTTAAGGCTTTGTTCATGGCAGCACCCATCGGTATCTTGTCTACAAAGCCGCCATAAACACCAGGAATTGAAACAGTGCCACCTTTGCGACAGGCAACAATCACTTGCCTTAGGGCAGTGGGTCGGTCGGTTTCCATACGCACGGCTTGCTTTACCTGATCGTAAAACGCATCAGGTCCCGTACCGTGGGCTTCCATTCCCACAGCATCCATGCAAGCATCGGGGCCGCGACCACCGGTCATTTCTTTCAATGCTTCACCCACCTCGACTTCCTCATAGTTAAGGACTTCTGCCTTGCCGTCTTTCGCCATCTGTAGGCGTTCGGGAACTCGATCGATCGCAATGACGCGCTCGGCACCTAGCATATATGCACTTCTAATGGCAAACTGTCCGACTGGACCGCAGCCCCAGATCGCTACAGTATCTCCTGGCTGGATATCGCAGTTTTCCGCTGCCATATAGCCAGTGGGGAAGATATCCGTCAGAAACAGGACTTGTTCGTCTGTTAGTCCATCAGGAATCTTGAATAAACCGACATCGGCAAAGGGAACGCGGGCATATTCAGCTTGACCTCCAGCATAGCCACCCATCATATGGGAGTAGCCGAAAAGACCAGATGGAGAATGACCCATGAGTTTTTCCGGTATCCAGGCGTTGGGGTTGGAGTTATCGCACAGCGACCACAAATCTTTTTGACAAAAGAAACACTGACCGCAGGAAATGGTAAAGGGGACGACAACGCGATCGCCTATCTTCACATTCTTGACAGCACTGCCTAGCTCAACGACTTCCCCCATGAATTCATGACCCAGGATATCGCCCTTTTGCATCGTGGGGATGTAACCGTCATAAAGATGTAAATCAGAACCGCAAATCGCCGTTGACGTGATTTTAACAACCGCATCACGCGGGTTAATGATTTTTGGCTCGGGTACTGTTTCAACCCGCACTTCGTTAGCGCCGTGCCAGCAAACTGCTCTCATTGAGTTGTTCTCCTTTTTTATTTCGCGCATTAGCCAGAGGCGAAGCGTTAGACGCAAAGGGTAAGAGATGACAAGCTTCCTTAGCGTCTTTGCACCTTGCCGCACCCCAAAATTTGCTTGAAATCAGGGTTTGAGTAAGACTTTGACGCAGTTGTCTTGTTTGTGTTTGAAAAGCTCAAAGCCGTGTGGTGCGTCTTCTAGACTGAGGCGATGTGAGAATACAGCAGATGGATCGACTTCGCCTTCGATGACGTGACCCAGCAACCGAGGCATATACTTTTGACCGTGCATTTGTCCCGTTTTGAGCGTCAAGGCTTTGTTCATAAAAGCGCCCATCGGCATCTTGTCCACGAAGCCAGCATAAACGCCCATGACCGACAGAGTGCCACCCTTGCGACAAGCCAGAATCATTTGCCGCAACACATGAGGGCGATCGGTTTCCAGCCGTACTGCCTGCTTCGCTTCATCGTAGAATCCTTCCAGCCCGATCCCATGGGCTTCCATGCCACAGGCATCAATGCAAGCATCGGGACCGCGCCCGCCTGTCATTTCTTTCAGGGCTTCGCCCGCATCGACTTCCTCATAATTGATCGTTTCCGCTTTCGCGAAGTCCTTAGCCAGTTGCAAGCGGTAGGGAAAGCGATCGATGCCAATCACGCGCTCGGCACCGAGTAGATAGGCACTGACCATAGCGAACTGTCCGACTGGGCCACAACCCCAGACTGCTACGATGTCTCCAGGCTGAATATTACATAAATCTGCTCCCATGTAGCCGGTGGGAAAGGCATCGGTGATCGGCAGCAGTTTTTCATCGGGAATGTCTTGGGGAAGTTTGAGCGCACCGAAATCAGCGAACGGCACGCGAACATATTCTGCATCGCCACCGGCATAGCCACCGAATAAATGGGAATAGCCATAAATTCCCGACGTACCAAAGCCAAACACCTTCTCCTGCATCCAAGCGTTGGGGTTGGAATTATCGCATAGTGACCATAAATCCCGTTGGCAGAAGAAACACGAGCCGCAGCCGACCATGGAAGAGACAGCCACGCGATCGCCCTTTTGCAATTGCTTGACTTCGCTACCAATTTCAACAACTTCCCCCATAAACTCGTGACCAAGAATGTCACCCGGTTGCATCGTCGGAATATAGCCATCGTAGAGGTGCAAGTCAGAACCACAAATGGTTGTTGATGTCACTTTAAGGATGGCATCGCGCGGGTTGAGAATTTTTGGATCGGGAACTGTTTCGGCCCGCACATCGTTAGCACCATGCCAGCAAGCTGCTTTCATAGTCATTAGTCCTTAGATCATTAGTTATTAGTCGTTAGTCTTCTCATTAGTCCTTAGTCATTTGTCGTTAGCTAATAAACAAAGGACAAGTGACTATTTCCCTCTTGGTTGTCCCTCTGTGGTGGCAATCTCGCCTGCTTCCATCAGCATTTTGAAGCGGCGTAAATCATCTCCGATTTGCTGTTCTGGTTCTTCGCCGAAGAGTTTGGCAATGGTAGCTCCAATTGCTCCACCAGGCGGGTTATATTTCGTGACAACTTTTACCTCAGTACCGCGATCGCCGGGTGCTGGCTGGAAGCGGACAGAACCAGAGTTATCAACATCTGCACCTTCAACCGAAGCCCAAGTAATCAATTCGTTTTCCCGATCTTCAATGATGTCTGCATCCCATTCAACACTTCCACCTAACACCCCACTGGTCGTCCAGTGCGTTCGCGTAGCGTGTCCGGAGGACTCTCGCTTATTATTGTGTACTTTTACGTCTTTGAGATGCTTCATGAAGCGCGGCAAGTTCCCAAAGTTATGCCAAAAGCGGTAGAGTTCCTCTGCTGGTTTGTTAATCGTTACCGTCTTTTCAACTTTAATTGGTTGGCTCATGTCTATTGTCTCCCGTGCTTGCTGTATGGTGCTTTGTTGATCGCAGTTTGGACAAATTTGTTTGTCCAAACTCTAATACTGGGAGCGGAGAACAGTGTAGGATAAAAGCTTATTAGCGAGAGGTATGTAGAAGTCTCTTGAAAAAATTTACCCTTCGTATCAGCCTTCTAGACTACTAAAAAAATTAACTACTACAAATGAATACCTGAACCTTAAAGCTTTCAACTAAACCTAACCTCTAACTAAAGAATGAGATTGGTGTTAAGTTAGTTGGTTCTCGCTTATACCTTGGCGTAAGGCTAAGGAAGCTGTCACCTATTGCAATCTAGACATTCAAACATAACCTAGAACGGCAAAATAAACTAGAGTAGGTTTGTAATGATTGAAACAGACGTAAATACGTAAATCAAAATTTTCAATAATAACGAATTTACTAGGTTTGAATTTTTGCTCTAGCTAGCTTTGCCACTCTAGAACATAACTAGACAAGTATTTCACTCAAGGATTTTTAGATGCTTAACTTTGCCGAGAATGTCTTCTTTTAGGCAAAGTATACTGGGAGTAGGCTCCCCAGCATGAGGCTTTGACCTATGCTGATTCATCCCGCTTCACTTCCCTTTAATGGAATGCACATAGTCCATTTCCTGTCAATGCGTAAGTCCTAACCTTTTTACGTTAATTACGATACACGCAAATTTTGTCTAGACGCGATATATCGCGTCTAGACACGGTCTGTATTTGTATCAGATTTTTTTGTGAAAAAGCAGATGAAACAGAGAACTCAAAGCGCCATCGCACAGGGTACTCTACTTCTGAACTTCGGTGGGCAGAAGGGCAAAAATGTGATTTGTAGTTCTCATTTTCTCCGTGTTCCCACGTCCCCTTATCCTCTTCCCCATTCCCTTTTAAGCTACTGTAAATCTACATAAAAATACGGTAAAGATACTGTAAAAAAGTGAACAGTATCAATAAATACATACTATATTGATAAGCCTATAATAAATTATACAGGGGCTTGATAGTCTTATGGGAATAGCAGTAGCAGCAGCAGTATCACTCCTTGTTCTGATTTTAAGTCTAGATTCGCCTGGTAATTCAAAGAAACCCGTACCCAGAAAACAAAACACAGAAGCTCCTACACCTGTGCCTGAACCTATGACAATTGCAGGTACTGCACTTGCTGGTGCGATCGGTTTGTCGATGAAGCTAAAGCAAAAATCTAAATCTAGCAGGGAATAGGGAACAGGGTAACTGCTAAAAGTACTAGACAGACGGTGAGCCACCATAGTGGCTCTTGGTTGAAAAAAACTGGTGTCAAAGGAAAACCGAATCACTTTCAAGGTTTTGAGAAGAACTATTCAGGCAACTTTTCAAGCGTTCTGCGAGAACTTTGACATGAGGTTCCAATATAAATGTGTAATGGTTTCCTGGAATTTTTACAACTTTAACATCCTTTACTGCCATTACCGATAGTAATTCCACCCACACTAAAGTTGGATCGGGAGCCATAATATGTTTCTCGCTCGCCCGAAAGACAGTAACTTTTCCTGGATACGGTTGTCGCACATAGGAATAGGTAGCTTTGAGAGTACCAACTAATACATCGAGAATCCGGCGATTTTTACTGCGTTCAACTCCTGGCGGGAATATCTTGGCTTTTCTTGCTTTTTCGATGATGTAATCCAGTCGTTCCTCAACACTCAAATGCTGTATTTCTTGGGGTGTGACAAGATTATCTTGACCGAACATTCCACCAAATACTCTAGAAAGTACTCCAACCAAGTACTTATTATCAATCTTCTTATTTGGATCGAGAATAATGGGTACATAAGAATCTAGTATTGCTAACAAAGATACTTCTTGTCCTTGTTTGTGCAACTGCTGGGCGATTTCGTATGCTACAATTCCCCCAAATGACCAACCACCAATTTGATAAGGGCCATAAGGTTGGAACTGACGGATGGCTTCTACATAAGTACTTGCCATATCCTCAACTCTTGTCAAAGGTTCTTCATCGTCATTGAAACCTTGAGCTTGCAATCCGTAAAAAGGTTGATCTGTACCTAAATAGCGTGCCAGGTTGAAATAACACAGAACGTGCCCACCAGCTGGATGCACACAGAAAAATGGTTGCTTGTTGCCTTTTGGCTGGATGGGAATAAGGGGTGAGTTATTTGTTTGCTCAGAACTCAAATGTAGAACTTTGGCTAATTCCTCAATTGTCGGATTAGTCAAAAGCACAGATAAGGGCAATTCTTTCCCAAACTGCTGCTCAATTGCAGCTATTAAATAAATTGCTGAGAGAGAAGTACCACCAATTTCAAAGAAGTTATCTTGAACACCTACTGATTGAATAGTTAAAATATCTAACCAAATTTTTGCCAGTTCCCTTTCAGTATCATTACGCGGCAGTACAGAACCTTGACTTTGGCTAAAGCTAAAAAGATTTGGTTTTGGCAAGGCACGACGATCTAGTTTGCCACTAGGAGTCAAAGGCAGTGCTTCGAGAATGACGAAAGCCACTGGCACCATGTATTCTGGTAGTTTCTGTTTGAGGAATTCACGCAGGCTTTCAGGAGTAGGTTTTTCTTGTTCCGTCGTAATATAAGCTACAAGTTGCTTATCCCCTGGGCGATCGCACCGAACAATTACTACTGCTTCTCGCACTTGGCAATGCTGGGATAAAGCGTTTTCAATTTCCCCCAGTTCTATTCGTAAACCACGAATTTTTACTTGATAGTCAGTTCTGCCAATATATTCTATGTTGCCGTCGCTTAAGTAACGAGCTAAGTCTCCTGTTTTATATAAACGACTTTCTTGTGCCTTTCCAAATGGATTGGCAATAAATTTTTCCTGAGTTAAATCTGGGCGATTGAGGTAGCCTCTTGCAACTTGAACTCCCCCAATGTGCAATTCGCCGACAACGCCAATAGGTACTGGTTGGAGATGAGAGTCAAGAATGTAAATCTGCGTATTGGCAACGGGACGACCAATAGGTATAGTTTTTAGATGGCTCTGTTTTTGACACTGCCAAGCAGTGACATCGATCGCTGCCTCTGTGGGGCCATAAAGATTGTGTAATTCACATTGCAAACACTGGAAAAATCTTGCTTGCAAATCTAATGGTAAGGCTTCACCGCTACATATAACTCGTTTGAGGCTACTGCATTGTTTCACATCACGGCTATCTAGAAACACCTGCAACATCGAAGGAACAAAATGGACAGTGGTTATTTGCTCTTGAATAATCAGCTTTACTAAGTAAGTACTATCTCGATGCCCTCTTGGTTTCGCAATTACCAAACGTGCGCCATTCAATAAAGTCCAAAAGAACTCCCAAACGGAGACATCAAAACTAAATGGAGTTTTTTGCAATACTCTATCTGTAGAAGTTAGTTGATATGCTTGTTGCATCCACAGCAAACGATTGCAAACTCCCTGATGGGTATTCATTGCACCCTTGGGTTTGCCAGTAGAGCCAGAAGTGTAAATTACATACGCTAAGTTATCGGGTTTGACGCCACTGGTTAAGTTAGTATTTTGTTCTTGGGAAATTTCCTCCCAGTCTCGATCTAAACAGATAATTTCTGCCTGATGATTGGGTAGCCTAGCCAGTAATTTCTGTTGAGTTAACAACACACTTACCTGAGAATCAGCCAGCATATAAGCTAAACGCTCTGGCGGATACTCTGGATCTATTGGTACATAGGCTCCGCCTGCTTTGAGAATGCCTAAAAGCCCCACTACCATCTCTAGAGAGCGTTCCACACAAATACCTACCAGTACCTCTGGTTTAACTCCCAGATTTTGCAAGTAATGTGCCAGTTGATTTGCTCTAGAATTAAGTTCGCGGTATGTGAGTTTCTCTTCTTCAAAGGAGAGTGCGATTGCCTCTGGAGTTTTCTCTGCTTGAGCCTCAAATAATTCATGCAGACATCGCGACAAATCATAATCTTTGCTTGTGGAATTCCACTCTACGAGTAATTGATGTTTTTCGCGATCGCTTAATAATGGCAGTCGAGCAACTAACTGTTGAGGATTAGCTATGATTGCTACTAGTAAATTTTGTAAGTGTTCGGCAGCGCGAGCGATAGTATCTGCATCTAGCAAGTCACTATTGTAGTACAGAAAACCAATGAGCGATTCTTGAGATTCCAGTATTTCTAAACTTAAATCGAATTCAGTTCTTTGCCGGGGAATTTCAAAATACTCTAACTCTCCAAAGTTTTCATCAAATAACTTAGAGATAATTTTCAATTCATGTAGATGATGATAAGCAAATCCTACCTGACAAATGGGAGGATGACTTAGTTGAGAATTAAGTTGAAGCTGCCTGACTAAAAGAGGAAATGGATATGCTTGATGAGCAATTGTTTCTGCTACAGCAAATTGTATCTGGCTAAGATATCGTTGGAAACTCACATCACCTGAAATAGCCAGTTTCACAACTGCTGAATTAGCAAAATTACCAACTACATTTTTAAATTCAGATTGATATCTTTGCGGTAATAAACCTACTAGAATATTTTCCGTCGCTGTATAACGATACAGCATTAATTGAAAAGCTGACAGCACAACCGTTGACAAATCAACGTCTTCAGTAATAGCCAAATACCTGACTTTATCAGTAATGTCTGGAGCAATACTAAATTTATAGCACGCACCTTTGTAGCTTCTTATGGGCGATCGCGATCGCGCACTTGGCAGTTCAAGAGTGGGTAATTCTCCTGCAAGGTATTGCTGCCAATAATGCCCAAGCTGCTTACCTTCGGGACTATTGAGCAGATTAATTTCTTGTTTTACGTAATCTTGGTAGGAACTGGTGAGTGATGACAAACTAATAGCTGTATTGCTTTTTAGTTGATGATATAAAGTTAAAAGTTCATCTAAAAGTAATAACAATCCCCATGTATCACTAGCTATACAATGCACTACCAGCAAGAGAACATGAGTTGTCGGCGTGCGACTAAATAAGCTCATTCGCACAACCGAACCGACTGCTAAATCAAAAGGATGTTGGCTAGAGTCTAAGATTTTTTCTTTTAATTTATCTTCACTCCAATTTGAAGCATCAACAAAATTTATTTCAGCTGTTGTAGTGGCAAGTACTTGTTGTACTAATTCACCATGCTTATCTCTATAAGCAGTATGCAAAGACGGATGACGTGCAATAACGATTTCAAACGCCTGCTTGAGACACTCAACATTCACCTGCTGCCGCCAATGAATGGCAAAAGCTATTTTATCGGTACAACCTTGCAATTCCAACTTAGATAAAAACCAAGCTTTACGCTGTGTTTCAGAAAGGGGAAATTCTATTATTGATTCTGTTGAAGATTCCAAATTTATTTCTGTAGTCTGCATACGCGAAAGCTTTTATTTCTACCTTTTACAAAGTTGCGAACACGTCTAATACGTCTTTGCAGTTTTTTAATAACACAAAGACTCTAAAAAAACATAAGTCAATACATATTTTCTCGTAGTATCTAGAGGGTGTTTTAAAAGTCCTATTGGTGGTAGTAAAAAGTTTTAGATCTCCCTAAATCCCCCTTAAAAAGGGGAACTTTTCTCTTTTTTCTCTTTTCCAGGCTGGTGCCTGGAAAAGCATTGATTGAGGCTCCGCCTCTTCATGAGGCAGAACCTCACAGTTTTCATCACTATGCAGAGCATGGTAATGAGAAAAAATAGATTTGTGTGTACACTGTAGCCCTTTTAAGGGAGGCTATACAGCCAAAAGGTGGCTTTGATTCTATTCCAGTTCCCCCCTTTTTAAGGGGGGCTAGGGGGGATCAATAAGTGCCGAAACTCACAGTCAACTACTTTTCAAACAACCTCTTCAGTGCTTACTACAAACCTATGTTTAATCTCCTCCTAATTCCACGAGTTTACCGATATTAAAATCTATCCTTGTCCAGCCTTTTAGCCGCCACAAATTGTTCAGTAATAACAAGGGAATTTGCCAGTGATGCAACATTAAAAATGGCAATGGATCGTCCAATTTGTAGATAGCATCAGTGCCTCGCCAAATATTCCGAATCCAAGTTCGTAATTGTGCCAAGGAACGAATACTAGTCAATCGCCAAACTTCGTGATACAGCCAGTAAGTCGGTTTACTGCTTGGCAGTGGTTGCAGTGGTTCTGTCATCGCTTCTTTGCCAAGATAGGCTTGTGCAACTTCTGGGCGATCGTGGAATGTGGTAATTGCAGAATGAGTGCGGGGGTTGCATTCAATTGCGTAAACGCTGCCATCTTCGGCTTGGATGAAGTCAAAGGAAATTTGTCCGGTGATTCCCAGCCCTTTAACAAACCGGGCGATCCATTCACTTATTTGGGGGTGCTCTACGTGTTCGTAATTGACTTGAAAAGCTGAAGATTCACAACAGCAGTGCAGTCTAATTTCTCCATCCCGAACTGTGCTATGGGTGCAAAATTCTTTGCCAGGAATGAACTCTTGCATAATCCAAGGCTTCTGGGCACTTATTGGCAAACTTCTGACGAATGCTTCTGTTTGTTCAGGTGTGTCGCAGGGAAGTTTGGTTAAATCTAAACGTCTAACCGAGTCGTAGGGAATACTCTTGAGGATATATTTGCGAGTTTCCTGGGAAAAGTCGAAATTTAGGACTTGTTCGGGAGAGGTAATTTTGAATGATTTAGGAACCGATAACCCAAGCGATCGCGCTTTTTCGCTAAATGCAAATTTGTCATCCAGCATTTGGGTAACGGCAGCATCGAAGTGGAAGACTTCGCAATACTGGGATAACACTGGTTTCGCCAGTGAGTCATAGTAGCTGGCAATTGGACTTGTGACTGGAATGTAGACATCAATATTTTCTTTCTCAATGATGTCTATCAAAGCCTGGGTGTAGGCTTGGGGATCTCGCTGTGGTACAGGAGTTGTATAAAAATTGTCCACGGCTTTGGAAAAGCGATGACCGGATAACCAGTACTTGTGGGTTTCTAGAAGTACAACTCGATGTCCGGCTGCATGGAATGACCTGGCGAGTTGTAATGCTTTGGTCATCTTGGCACCGCTAATCAGGATATTCTTGCGATCACCTGCTACTGTTTGTTCTTTTTGAAACGGTTTAGCTAGTAAATTCCACAGTAAAGATACCAAAACGATAGTGGCGTTAATTGGCAATGCAACTAAGAGCAATACCAAGGTGCCAAGGTTCTTGAGAAGAGCATTGATTTTGCCCCATACCGCTAAAGGTTTGACTGTGGTTTGAGATTCCGTTAAAGAAATCGATTGTGCCATAGGCGTGTGAGGCTCAAGCAAGTTGATGAACTAGGTAGGTAAGCGTCGAATAATAGTCAAGCCATCACGCAAAGGTAATAGCACTTGTTCAACACGAGAGTCGGCAGCAACGATACGGTTAAATTCAGCAATTGCTACACCGTTAGGAGTTTGTTCTTTGGCAGGAAGATATACCTGTCCTTGTAGAAGGGTGTTGTCTACGCAGATAAAACCTTCTGGAACTAACAAATTCTTATCCAACAAGGTGTGAAAATACTCCACGTATTCTCGCTTATCAGCGTCTATGAACACAAAGTCAAATGTCTCTCCAGCCGCAGCCAATTTATCTAGGGTTTCCAGGGCTACACCCAGTTCGACACGAATTTTCCTCCCGTGGGAAGATTGACTAAATGCTGCTTGAGCAAACTCTGCTGTATACGGATCTACCTCACAAGCTACCAATTCTCCATCGCTTGGTAGTGCTTCTGCCATTGCCAGTGCAGAATAACCAGTAAACATACCGATTTCTAGCACTCTTTTTGCTTTCGTCATGTGAAGAAACATTTTTAGGGTTTGCCCTTCCACGTGTCCGGAAAGCATTTCCTGTTCTAGCTGACGTACTGTTGCTCCTTCACTGAAGCGCTGTGTCCAAGCTTCATGGGCAGTTTTCTGTGCTAGAGCAGCTAGGGCAGGTGATTCATCGGTGGTATATTCTTCTAAGTACGGATCTAAGCCTGCTGCCAATAACCATGCCTGATTGAGGTTTTCTTTAACATCGGCAGGCAAGTCTGGAAGTTGATCGAGTTTCTTGACTATGCTTTCTAGCTGCTGTGCCAGAATTCCTACAGGTGTTACAGGTCTGGCGGTGGGTTTTTCTACAACATTAGTCATTATTTTTCACTCCCCACAAGTTCTGGTTCTGGCTGATATTGGACTGGATATACATCTATGCCATCACCACCACGGGGATAGGTTGTACACAGTTGCCTGTGTTCAGCCAAAGCTGTGGCTAATTCTTCACGAGTTAAGTCATTGACAAACAAGCAAGAACCAATCGGTTTGGGCATGGCGGCACGTAGCTTACCATCTCTTGTTAAGGTGATGGATTGGGTAGCACGCCACAACAGTTCTTCATCTAGAAGGGGATGATCGAGGGCAAGTCCTAAACGGCTCATCAATCCCAGGATGCGATCGCGTTCTTGGGTTGTGATATAACCTCTTTTGGCAGCGATCGTGGCAGATAAAGCCATATCTATATTAACTGCATGACCGTGGAAGATGGGTACGCGGGGTGCAAGTTCTAAGGTTGGACTCCAAGTATGACCGTAAGCAATGACTCTATCAAGATCTAATTCATGCAAGTTAGGGACTTCTAACTCTAGCATGGTCTTGATTGCTTCGTAGGTAAGTTTATGAGCTACTTCCTTAATTTCTTCTGTCGCGTCAAGATGCCCAAAGTGGGTATCGAGCAAATCTTTTCCATGCTCCTCTAACAACTCAAAAACTTCTTTGTTCGCAACCACAGCAATTTTTACTAGCTCTGCCATGCCATTGCGTACTTGATCTGTGGGTAAGGTACGCAGGAAGGAGAAGTCAAGTAATACTTTTTTGGAAGCATGATATGCACCAAGACGGTTTTTGAGCTTTTTATGATTCACTGCAACCTTGATAGCCACACTGGCATCAATCAAACCGATGAGAGTTGTAGGAATGCGAATGTAATTAGAACTGCGACGGTAAGCTGAACAAGCAAAACCAGCTACATCTGTAATTAGTCCGCCACCAATCACAAGTACAGGCTCTTTGCGAACTAGCCTGAACTCTGCAAAAGCATCTATTATTTTCTCGAAAGAGTGAATAGTCTTGTTTGGTTCGGTGATAGTAATCGGAAAAACCGTGAGTTCAATGCCGTAATACTCGAAATATTCCTGCATTTTGCTGCTGTAGAAGTTATAAACATTGGCATCTACAACAGCTAAACAGCGCCCAAAGTTTTTATAACACTCTGCAAGTTCTGAATTTTGGAGATTGAAGACTCCATCCACATAAACGAGGCTATATTCAATCTTTTCGTAACCTTCAACATGAAAAGCAGATTCAGTAGCTTCTAGCTTTGCCTGAACGATACTCATGATTTTTGTCCTTAGTAATTGAAAATCGAACTCTTTCTTGTAACCCTAATATTTATGAGGGTTCTACAGAGATTTATCTTCTCTACATTCGCGAATTTATGGCTCACAATTCTAACCTAAATCCACCTTGCATCTGCTCTCACAAAAAGTCTATTGTTAAAGCAAGCAGGACTATGTATTTCTCTTAAGAAGTTGGCATGATATATATTCGTACACTTAACCAGAGCTTTGTTAGAGCAAATTTTGTGTTCTGTATAGCTCAGTAGTAATTGTGTAAGTCTTGACTAAATTCCAAAACTTATTTTACTTCTCAAGTGCATATATATTTCACACTATTCCTCTAGTAAGGAGCCATACTTCCCAAGCAAAACTGCAAGCATAAGTTTTCACGAGAGTTGGAAATTGCTCGCAAAAACTAAGAGCAATCAACTAAATTGCTCAATGCGTATCCTGAATTTTACATTTCTAAACATAACATTAATTTACCAAATGTGTACCAAAAATTTCAGCAATATTTGGTAAGTTATACCGTGTTTAAATTTCATTCTTTAGACAGATGAAGAAGTAATTAAATACAATCACAAGCAACATCAACTGAGGTTTTATCAATAAAAGACAAAACCCTAATCTTTATTCCACCAAGAATCAAACCATCATCATAAACACCAATTGATGGCTTATCTCAAGAGAGCATGAGAATGAAATATGAGAAATAAATTTTTTCGCCGAGCAAATTTTGCTTACAGAATTTCTTGCCGACTTCTACTCCTAAGATTTTCGGGGGTAAAGAAATATTCTTCTTGTCCATCTCCCGGCTTCCACTTCAGATTGCAACCGAGATTGACGTTTAAGTTAGGATCTAATGGCTTGCACATTACTCTTGAACCCTTGAAGCTGGATAAGAAAAATTGTTAGCTAATCTACTAAGTATTCAGTAGATTGAAAGCCTGGATTAGCAACTATATTTGAAACTTAAAACAGTTGATGTGGCTAAAAGTAAGTAACTAAGAGTGTTTGCTAACAATAGCGATAAGGCGATCGCCATGAGCTTTTAGTTGATTTGAGTCAAGCCTGTCGTCAAAACTAAGATGACTCTAATTATATATGCACGCTTTTAAAATTTCAAAACAAAATCCCGTCACTTTCAGTTAGGTAAAGAGCGACCAAAAAAAGAAATTTATTAAAAAATGTTACTAACTGTTTACTATATCAAAAATTTGATTAAAAACTACACACTTCTACTGCAAATCATTTAAATTTTTTTCGAGAAAAACCTTGCTCGGAAAGGGTATTTTATAGCTCGTCAATAATTAATATTGTGCAGCATTTGTCAATAAGCAATTTTGCTCAAAGATTTTTCTACTATTCACTTACTAGAGCTAACCTTGATAACTTAGACATTAGTTCTTCTGTCATCTATCTATGGTTGCATTAACTTTAGCTCGTGCTAGCTTTGGCAAAAAAGTTTCTCTTTCATCCGCTACCCAATCTGTTGCAAATACTCCGGTGGCACGCAATCCACCAACCAAACACCATTCTCAGAACAGTAGAAAGTGTAACCTGCCTCATGCATTGCTGCCGCATTTACGGCAAATACCACGGGTTTTCCATGTCTGGCACCGACAATTTTTGCTGTAGCAAGATCCGCTGATAAATGGATGTGGTGGCGCGACATTTTGCAAAGTCCTGTTTGTAGAATTGATGCAACAGCTTTGTGTCCTGTGCCGTGATAAAGTACATCAGGAGGAACAATAGGTTCTAGTTGCAAATCAACTTCGACACTGTGTCCTTGATTAGCACGAATTAATGTACCTGTGGAGTCAAAAGAAAAGCGTTTTTTATCATTGGTGGCAACAACTTGATTTAGTTCTGCGCGAGTGATAGAAAACTGATGTTTTTGACAAGCTGCTAATAATTCATCAACCGCAACCCAGCCACCAGGAGCAAGTTTAATACCAAGGCGATCGGGTTGGTGGCGGAGGTGTTTGCTCAGGTATTTGCTAATTTTGACTAGGCGAGAATTTTCCATTCCAACATTTGGGTACAGTTTGCTACCTCCCGTTGTAAATTATCCAACGTTATCGTGTCATCAAAAGGTTCAATACTTTGAGACGGATCTTAAGAAAACAATTTACTGGCTTGTACCAAATCCACATTCCCACCGCTAATAATCACACCAATTTTCGCATTTGATGCCTTCACTACATCTTCAAGTAGTGCCGCTACAGCTAAGGCTCCTGTAGGTTCCACTACTATTTTTAAACGTTCCCACAAAAAGAACATGGTGCGAATAATTGCTTCCTCGGATACCGTCACCATCTCATCTACATATTGCAATACCAAGGGAAAAGTAATTGTACCCAAACTGGGAGTACGCACACCATCAGCGATCGTATCCGGATTATTTACGATATGCAGAGTTTTGCTGTAAAAGGAACGAGTAGCATCGTCGGCGCATTCCGGTTCTACTCCTATTACTTTACTATTGGGCAATAGGGCTTTGGCGGCGATCGCACTACCGGCAAGTAACCCTCCACCCCCGCAACACACTAACAGTAAGTCTAGTTCACCAATTTCTTCAATTAGTTCTTTGGCTGCTGTACCCTGCCCCGCTATTATATGAGGATGGTCGTAAGGGGGAATCATAGTTAAACCCCTTTCCTGTGCTAAAGTTTGGGCTAATTCTTCTCTATTTGTTTTTTGGCGATTGTACAAAATTACTTCAGCACCGTAACCACGAGTAGCTGCTTGCTTAACGGTGGGGGCATCATCTGGCATGACAATAGTAGTGGGAATATTTAATAATTTTCCAGAAAGAGCGATCGCTTGGGCATGATTCCCCGATGAAAAAGTCACAACGCCTTTTTGTTTTTGTTCTTCTGGTAGTTGAAAAAGCGCATTGTATGCGCCGCGAAGTTTAAAAGAACCCGTGCGTTGAAAATTTTCGCACTTGAAAAAGACTTGGCTATTGGTACGCTGGTTGACGGTTGTTGAGGTGAGAACCGGGGTACGGTGAGCAACACTAGCAAGACGCTTGCCAGCAGTTTCGATGTCGGCGAAAGTAACAGAGTTAGGCTTTAACATTGACAATCGGCGTTGCTAAATTAAATTGCAGACATTAGTTTATCCCGAAACTACAAAGCGGATATATTTGCAATATGGTGTGCGATCGCGTATGAGTATTCCCTTTTTAATTGAAAAACTTTATCATCTGTTTAAGATACCAAAGTGACGTAACACAAGCAATGACCATTACTTTAACACTGAAAGAACAAGATGAGCTACACGAAGAAGCTGAACATCAAAGCTTGCAAAATGTAGAAAAATTTGAAAGTATTTCTCAAATATCTAGACAATTAGGCAAAGGCTGTGTCAGAGAGATTGAGGTATATCCAAATCTCTGGCTTTCAATTGATGATTGGCAATATCACGATGATGTCCGTTGTCAAGTACCTGTTGCCGAACATCCCTTACATTTTAATGTTCTACTTTCAGGAAAAAGGAAAAGCGACTACGGAACGTTTGGGGAAGGATACACACTCATTTCTGGTGGTGGGATTCAACCTCAAATGACTGAGGAGACTGAGAAATTTCAACATATTTTAGGCGTTCAAATTTTGATGCCACCCTCAATGTTGGCAAATTTTTTCTTTGGAGAAGATGGAGAAATACTTCCTCAGTTAAAAATGCTTGCACGGGATAATGATTGGCAGAAGCTACTTTATCTGAAAACGACTCCAGCAATCCAGGGAGTAGCACAGCAAATTATAAATTGTCCCTTTTCTGGCATCACAAAACAGGTATATTTACAGGGTAAGGTGTTGGAATTGATGGCATTACAGCTAGCTCCACTGATTGCAGATGATAAAAAGTTGCCACCACCACGCCTAAAGTCTAAAACCATCACCCAACTTCATCACGCAAGGGAAATTCTACTCTCTCGTTTGGAAAATCCCCCATCAGTATTAGAATTAGCCACGATGGTAGGGGTAAGCCCTCGCACCCTCAAACGCGGATTTCCGGAACTTTTTGGCACAACAGTATTTGGCTACCTAACTGATAGACGCATGGAGTATGCAGAAAAGTTACTGCGACAAGGAAATATTACCGTTACCGAAGTAGCTAATCAAGTTGGTTATTCTAACCCAGGACACTTTGCTGCTGCCTTTAAGCGTCGGTTCTGCATCACACCCAGGCAGTGTTTAACAGGTAATAAAATAGCGTAATGCCCTTTGTGAGTAGATGAGATACCCTTTGTGAGTAGATTTAATTGCTAGCTCTTTTATATACTCTGTTTTACCAAATAAATAAGAACTATTTTCAATAATCCCAGGTAAACAAATTTTTCTAAGCCAGCTTTTTCAGCAGGTTGAGGAATTTTTGTATTTTGCTTCAAGTGTGGGAGTTATTTTGAGGAGCTGTTATGAAGGGTTGGCAGTTATATATCGATATTCGTTTGTGGCTGGTAATTAGTCTATCAGGATTTTTAAGTATTGTTGCTATTCAGCCTGGATGGGCGGAAAAATCAGAGGGTGAAGAAAATAAATCCACATATGTCACCTCTCCAACTCTACAACAGGAGCCAGGTTCCAAAGTTCCCCAACTGAGTGAGTTAGAAATTCCTATCACCAGCGCTCAACAATTACTAGTACAGTCACCCACACCACAAACCACACCGACACCGACAATTATACAAATCACAGGGGTGAAAGCTAATCTTACTGACAAAGGTGTGGAGGTGATTTTAGAAACATCTCTTGGAGAGCAACTGCAAGTCACCAATCGCAGTAGTGGTAACAATTTTATCGCCGATGTACCTGGCGCACAGTTGCAATTACCTTCAGGGGAGGTTTTTATATTCCGTTCCTCCAAACCAATTGCGGGAATTATTGAGATAGTAGTTAATAATATTGACACAAGAACTGTGCGAGTGACAGTGGTAGGTGAGAAGGCACTGCCCACGGTTGAGTTATTTGATGATAATGTAGGGCTGGTTTTTGAGGTAACATCTGCGGAAGTGGCAACGCAGCCACCCCAAACACCGCCAGCAGAAGAACAGCCAACAAGTGAGGTGCCAACCCAAGAGGAACCAGCAGCACAGCCAGATGAGCCGATTGAGTTAGTGGTAACGGGAGAGCAAGATGGGTATAACGTGGCAAATGCGTCAACTGCCACCAGAACTGACACGCCAATTCGTGATATTCCCCAATCGATTCAGGTAGTGCCGCGACAAGTGCTAGAAGATCGCAACGTCAGAACTGTAACTGAGGCGTTGGAAACAGTCAGCGGTGTAGCTAGTGGTGCTAGAATCTATGGTGGTGCGCCGATTACATTCAAAATTATCAGAGGATTTGACCAGGCGGGTTCAGGCACTGTAAATTTCCGAAATGGTTTGCCAGATGGTGATTTCTATACTCTGACGCCCATTGGAACAATCGAGCGAGTGGAAGTTCTCAAAGGCCCAGCCTCAGTTTTGTTTGGAGCTGGGGAGCCGGGTGGGATTGTCAACACAGTCACAAAACAACCCCTGAGTGAACCTTATTACAGGCTTGGGTTTGAGGCAGGAAATTATGGATTTTATCAGCCCAGCATCGATTTATCAGGGCCTTTGAATACTGATAAAACAGTGCTTTATCGGTTGATTGCTAGCTATCAAGGTTCAAGTGATTTTCAAGGTTTTTCCGACACAAGACTGATAACGATCGCACCCTCCATCACTTTTAAATTGGGAGATCGGACAAATCTAGATCTTTACTATGAGTACACTCACTTTTTTGCCGATCCTGCTGCTGGTCTTTCTACTGCTGTGTTTCTAAGCGATGGCAGTTTAACACCCCGCAACTTTGCCACATACTATCCTAGTTTACAGTCGGTCGATGCCACCTCTCAAAAATTTGGCTACATCCTCAACCACAAGTTTAGCGATCGCTGGCAGATTCGGAATAATGTTGCTGTCAGTCTGACTAGTTTTGCAGAAGATGGAGCTACGGGTTTTACACTCACAGATGATCGCTTTTTGGAGGGATTCGATGTTTCCAGAGCTCAATTTCAGAGAAACAACTATTTTGGACAGATCGATTTGCTTGGGAAGTTTAATACCGGATCGATTTCTCACCAGATTTTAGCGGGTTTTGATTTTAACCGCTTTAGTAATGTTGGCGATCGCATCAATGCCGATACAACTCTACCTCCTCTAGATATCCGCAATCCAAATTACAATCTCTCAACGCCCACATTTTCGACACGTAGTACATTCTCTGACTTTGATTTCGTGAGACGCTCTTATGGAATCTACCTCCAGGATCAGATCGCTTTCAGTGATAATCTAAAATTACTGATCGGTGGTCGCTATGATTGGGTTTCAACTGACTTTGAAGCAGATGTCAATATAGGCGGAGACGTAGTTGTTTTTCCAACACAGAATGATGGTGCCTTCAGCCCCCGTGTCGGTTTAGTATATCAGCCCAGCAAAGAAGTTTCTCTCTATGCTAGCTACACTAGGTCTTTTTACCCTATCTCTGGATTTGATAATGTGAATCCGGATGTCAAATTTGATCCGACGAGGGGAACTCAATATGAAATTGGTGTTAAAACCGATTTTCTAGACGGCAGGCTTTCAGCAACGTTAGCAGCCTACCAACTCACCAAGACAAATGTTCTCACAACCGTTGTCACATCCGATCCCATTAACCCTGTACGTTCGATTCAAACCGGGGAGCAACGCAGCCGAGGAATTGAGTTAGATATTACAGGTGAGATTTTGCCTGGATGGAAAGTGACAGTTGCCTACGCCTATACCAATGCAGAAATTACTGAAGATGAGGCTTTCCCGGTTGGCAATCGATTGGCAAACGTGCCAGAGAATCAAGCCAGTCTTTGGACAACCTATGAAATTCAGAAGGGCGATTTGAAAGGTTTGGGATTTGGTTTGGGGCTGTTTTATGTGGGTGCGCGGCAAGGTGATTTGGATAATTCGTTTGAATTAGACGATTACTTCCGTACCGATGCGGCGCTTTATTACCGGAGAGATGGTTTTAATGCAGCGATTAATGTGCGTAATGTCTTTGATATTGACGCTGCTGCATTTGCCTTCAGTAGGACATATGTTCAAAGAACCGAACCCTTTACAATTATAGGTTCTATCAGTTGGGAGTTTTAACTGGCTTTGTGGTTAATCTTTAATTAAATAACACACTATAAAACAGTTCAATTTTGTTAACTACCTCAAAACAAGCTTGATGAGAAACCCAACGCATAGATTGAAAAAGTTATTTCTTTTAGTAGCTTTTTCCTTCCTTTTAATTACAGCTTGCTATAGCTCAATTACTCAGAAACCTAATATTTCAAAAAAACAATTAGCCACTTCTGAGTGTCGAGTAATTCAACACCAATTAGGTGAAACCTGTATTCCCTTAAAACCGCAGCGCATTATTGCATTAGAGGACGCCTGGATCGTAGATCCATTGTTGGCTCTTGGTATCAAACCAGTGGGTACAGTAACCTTTGCCAAACAAGTAAATGTAAATTTCCGTGGTTTGTCTGCTGATGAGCTTGCAGGAATTGAGATAGTTGGAAATGGAGGACAACCTTCTCTAGAGAAAATTCTCAGTCTCAAACCGGATTTAATTTTGTCATTCAACGACCCCTTTGATAGTAACAATTACAAACTGCTATCACAAATTGCCCCTACAGTACCAATAGAATTTGACAGAGTTAGACATTCTTTTAAGGATAACCTTCGATTCATTGCTCAACTAGTAGGTCGGGAAGAAAAAGCAGAAAAAATTCTCCTTCAATATCAAGAGCGAATTAAAGAATTACAGAAAATATTAGTAAACAATAATCTATATAAATCGAAAGTTTCTATTCTTGAATATTTAGGAGGCAATACTTTTGAATTGCAAAGAGGCGACATCATATACTTTCAGATTTT
Source organism: Chlorogloeopsis fritschii PCC 6912 (assembly GCF_000317285.1). Lineage (GTDB taxonomy): Bacteria > Cyanobacteriota > Cyanobacteriia > Cyanobacteriales > Nostocaceae > Chlorogloeopsis > Chlorogloeopsis fritschii. Next base: position 22,120 of record NZ_AJLN01000152.1, read on the forward strand.
CAGTGATATTGGTTTAGATATGCCGCATAAACCTCTAAATCCTGATGATTCTGTCTTATTTAATATTGAAGTTATTGATAAATTTGATGCCGATATTCTATTTTTTGTAAGTTTAAATAGCAATAAAGAACAGTTATCATCTCGTTTTAATGGCATTTTATCTTCACTAAAAGCAGTTAAAAATAAGCGAGCGCACATAGTAGATCCATATTTATGGTGGGTATATGGCCCTTTGGGAGTAAATAAATTATTAGATGAGCTTCCTAAATATTTGCTAGAAAGTGTATGAAATTTCTATTTTTATAAAAATTTACTTAATAACAGGACTTACGCACGAGTTATGGAATAATCAACCACAGAGGCGCAGTGAACACGGAGTCAAGAGGTTTTGAGAGGAATTTTGCGTAAGTCCTAAATAAATTAAATACTCTGTGCATAACTCGGTTACCACTAACAGTGCTATATAAGCATTAACTAACCGATTTTACCCTCAGTGGTAGTTCGGATAATGCGATTTGGTTAGCAAAAGTTGCTCCTAGTGTGCAAGGACGGGTTTTTGCAGCGCGATCGCTTCTTTTACAATTAGCTTCAGCTGCCTCAGTTTTGATTGCAGGGCCATTAGCAGATAATGTGTTTGTACCTGCGTTTAGTGAAGGAGGTAGCCTTGTTGGTATTTTAGGAGGAATATTTGGGACTGGCACTGGTGCGGGAATAGCAATGTTATATGTAATCTGTGCAATGTGTATGTTTTTGATTGGTTTGATAGGGTTTCGTGTATCTTCACTCCGAAATTTGGAAAAAACTATATCTGACTATGATGAAGTGGCAGTTTAAACTGAATTGAATGTAGCATCATGGGTGAGATGCTGATTTACGCCTATGACTTCCCAATCTATTCCCCCGCTTCCTCCTCAGCAAACTCTGCCGACAATGTATGATTTACCAAGCGAGAACCCTGAGGAACCCGGCTTGCAAGACGATTTTCACTTTTTACAACCTTTATTGCTGTTTTTAACCTTTTTACCTGTAAATTGGAATCCCGAACTAGTTTACAGCGCCGCCGATCTCAATCTCTACTACGATGTTCGCCATCCCTTGCGGTACAAACGCCCCGATTGGTTTGGTGTAGTGGGAGTGCCAAAATTATATGCAGGGACAGATTTACGTTTGAGTTATGTAACTTGGCAAGAAGGTGTAAATCCCTTTGTTGTCGTTGAATTATTATCCCCTGGTACAGAAGCCGAAGATTTAGGCGAAACAAACAGTGAAGTGGGGCAACCTCCTACAAAATGGGAAGTGTATGAGCAGATACTTCGGGTTCCCTACTATGTAGTTTTTAGTCGCTATACGAATGAGTTTCGGGGATTTCACTTAGTTGGCGGTCACTATGAACCCATGACTATTACCGAAGAGAGATTGCTAATGCCAGAATTAGGCTTGAGTTTGAGATTATGGCAAGGTTCCTTTCGTAACATTGAGCGGCGGTGGTTGCGGTGGTGTACTTTAGACGGGGAATTGATTCCTATCCCTGAAGAGGAAGTAGTGGCTGCACGACAAGAAGTTGAGCAAGCAAAACAAGAAACTGAGCAAGCAAAACGACGTGCAGAACAATTAGCTGAACGTTTGCGTCAGTTGGGTGTCAATCCTGATGAGTTAGATTTAAGATGAGCCAGAGGCTCTTAATTCTTGTTATTCATTATTTTGCATCTATGCTCTTGTCAGCCAAGAAATAAATTTCTTGGCTAAAAGCTAAAGTCAGTTAAAACTGACTTGAACTATAAGCCTGGAACTTCAGTACCCTACGGGAAGCCGCCCTTTGGGCGTCTACCAGGCGTTTTAGGGGCAAGCTGCAAGATGTAATGTTACCAAGTTCAACCTGGTAACAAGGGTGAAAGCTGTAATTATTCTAATCACCTACAGGTTGATAACCGATCGCTTGGTAAATATGGTTAGAAGTCGGGTTTGCCAAGTCAGTGAACAAGAAGCAGTATTTATGTCCTTGGTCAAGTAGTGTTTGGCTGAAGGCTGCAACGCAAGCACTGCCATCTTCAATTTATACGATTGACCAGTTAGCGATCGCCATATTTGTGCAAACGCTTGTGCCTCAGCCGTGGGAGCATTAACTCTTGGCAGCGATCGCAATAAGAATTTAGAAGCCAGAATAAATTCTTCATTTATCATATCTTGCGCCTACACCCTATAAGGGTGAGGCTATACAAGCAAAGCCTGCTTATGCAGGCTAAAAATACTGGCTTTTCGTGTTATTGATAAAAATATTAGAATTTTAGGTTAGGTAAGTGAGAAAAATCTACTTGCTAGGAGGAAAATTAATTGCTTTGGTGATGCTGTTGTTGGTATGGAATTCATCACAACAGTTTGAACTGAGAAGTGAGGTAATACCAATACAATCTCCACAACTTAAAAATATCCGGTATGAGCAACGCACATTACCGCAAAGTATTGTTCACATTCTCTTAATTCCTCCCAATAGCAAATATTTAATCGTTCCTGCATTATCAACAAAACTAATTCACTTAGAAGAATTTGCAAGACAATATCAAGCACTAGCTATCTTAAACGGTGGTTTTTTCGATCCAGTAAATCAAAAAACTACATCAACTGTTGTACTGCAAAAGCAACTGGTAGCCAATCCTAGAAATAATGAGCGCCTAATAAATAATCCTAATCTCAAACCTTACCTTGATAAAATTTTTAATCGTACAGAATTCCGCCGATATCAGTGCGGACAAAATATTCGCTATGATATCGTATTGCGTAGTGAGAAATCACTGCCGGGTTGCCAATTAATAGATGCCTTGGGTGCTGGCCCCCAGTTATTGCCACAATTAACATTAGAGCCAGAAGGCTTTGTAGATCCAATCAACAAAAGAGATGCAATTGGTAGCAACCAACCCAATGCTAGAACGGCTGTGGGAATTACCCGCGATCGCACTATTATTTTGGTGATGGTTGCCCAAAAGTCAGATTCTCCCGGTAACTCAGGGATGTCTTTACCAGCAGTGGCTAATTTGATGAAAAGTTTGGGTGCTGAAAAAGCAATGAATTTAGATGGGGGAAGTTCCTCTTCTCTTTATTATCAAGGTAAGTTTTTTTATGGAAAAGTAGATCGACAAGGCAATCCGATTAAGCGACCTGTAAAATCAGTTTTACTAGTTCAAGAAATTGTAAAAGATTCTAAGTAAAGTATCTAAATTAATGTTCAACTTTATTCCTTATTTACCTTTAGCTCAAGCAGCACCATCTCCCGCAATACTACAACAGGAACTTTTTTCCCCCCAACAAACACGTCCTCTACCCGGTCAACTCGACTCAGTACCCGTGTTTAATAGTAATAACCCAGAAGTGGTTAAGACTGAAGGCATTTTACTCTCCACCTTTCCCTCACAAGGCAAAAAAGTGCCAGATGCTCACCTCAACTTTCCATTTCAGGGACGGTTTGATTTATTTTCTCACCATATTGCCAGAGCCATTGAAACTCCCGATGATTTGCGCACTCTTCACTTGGGAGTGATTGTTTATAATCCAAGCGATCGCCCTGTAACTGTAAACATATTACAAGCAGCCAGTTATGTGAGTCAGCCCGATGCGCCTTTTATCAAACTTCCTCCCATGCTAGATAATACCTTGGGAAATATTTATGCCGGGCCGGGCGATCGCGTCATGAATGAAGTGCTGCGCTTAAAACGACAGCAAGGATGGGCAGCCCAATTGGTAATTCCACCAAAACAGAGTCGGATGCTGATGAATCATCCCATTCCAGTACGCCCTTTGACGCCACCATTAAACGGACGCTCTACTCTCTTGCGTTTAAGCAGTAACGGGCCAGTATATATGGCTAATCTTGCCATGTTTGCCAAACAAAATCAAGATGGCAGCGAGCGATCGCCTTCTTTAGAAGAATGGCAGAATCTCTTGGAAAATGGAGATTTTGCCGGGCCGCGCGAACCAGCCCCCAGCCCCCCCGATAACCTAACAGGGCCGGAAATCTACGGTCGGGTAGCAGCTGTCGCCCTTGGTTCTCGCTGGCAATCGCAAGTTACCGATTCCAATAGTCTATACCTAGCAATTCCCGAAGCGGGACAAGCTTTTTCCTACGGTTTGAGTACCCTCCTCGCAGGTAAAATGGGCACCGGACAAAACCAAAGTGCCAAACTTTTAGTGCGTTATCCTGGCACTGCTTACGAAGCTCACGGCAACTACGGCATTGAATACAATATCTCTTTACCGTTAATCAATAATACGGATACTACCCAGACAGTAAATGTGCTGTTTCAAACACCTCTTAAAGAAGACGAATTAAGCAAACCAGGACTGCGCTTCTTGTCACCACCCGAACCACGAGTATTTTTTCGAGGCACAGTGCGTATTCGCTACAATGACGATAAAGGCTTACCTAGAACTAAATACTGGCATTTAGTTCAGCAACGAGGGCAGATGGGAGAGCCACTTGTCCAATTAAAAATGGCTCCTGGCGAAAGACGACTGGTAAAAGTGGATTTTCTTTACCCACCCGATGCTACTCCTCCTCAAATGCTCACTGTCGAAACTTTAGACAGTAAAAAATAAAACTCGTTCATTTTTAACTAGCTAGACTTTAGTAGCCCCAAAGTAGTATTTACGCTTTGGCATGGATAAAAACTCTCAAAAATGAACTTCTCTGTAACCTCTAACCTCTGTGTTCCCTGTGCCTCTGCGGTTAAATCAATAACTTTTTAACCACTGAGACGCAGAGAGCACAGAGAGAGATTCTACGACTCACCTTGAAAGAACTGGTCTTAATATATATGTATATATGGACTTATTCGACCAACGTCTGACTCAAGTAACAGAAACAGAAGCACCACTTGCAGCGCGGATGCGTCCGCGATCGCTTGATGAATTCGTTGGGCAAGATCACATTCTCGGACAAGGACGCTTGCTCCGACGTGCGATCAGTTTAGATCAACTATCTTCGTTAATTTTCTACGGGCCGCCCGGTACAGGCAAGACTACCCTAGCTCGTGTGATTGCCAACACTACCCGCGCTCATTTTATTGCTATCAATGCCGTGCTTTCCGGCGTTAAAGAGATTCGCGCTGCCATTGAACAAGCTCAAGATAGACGCAAGTTTCATAATCAAAGAACTATTCTCTTTGTTGATGAAGTTCACCGTTTTAATAAATCCCAGCAAGACGCACTCCTGCCGTGGGTGGAAAATGGAACGGTGATTTTAATTGGAGCGACAACAGAGAATCCTTACTTTGAAGTTAACAAAGCACTTGTCAGCCGATCGCGTATTTTTCAACTCAAACCACTCAACGATGAGGATTTGTACGCCATAGCCCAACAGGCACTAACTGACACCGAGCGCGGTTACGGTAAAAAGCAAGTACAAATTGAACCGGATGCTCTGGCACATTTAGTTAATGTTGCCAATGGTGATGCTCGTTCATTACTCAATGCTTTGGAATTGGCAGTAGAAACAACACCACCCAACACTTCAGGAGTAGTTCACGTCACCCTTGCAGTAGCAGAAGAATCAATTCAACAGCGTGCAGTTCTCTATGACAAAGAAGGGGATGCTCACTTTGATACTATCAGCGCCTTCATCAAGAGTGTACGCGGTTCCGATCCAGACGCGGCTTTGTACTGGCTAGCGAAAATGATCTATGCAGGCGAAGATCCACGTTTTATTTTCCGCCGTTTATTGATATTAGCTAGTGAAGATGTGGGGCTAGCCAATCCCCAAGCAGTTGTAATTATCAATGCTTGTGCCGAGGCTTTTGACCGTGTAGGGATGCCGGAAGGACGTTATCATTTAGCACAGGCAACACTGTATTTGGCAAACGCACCCAAGTCAAACAGTGTCATGGGCTTTTTTGATGCTTTAGCAGCGGTAGAAAAAGAAAAAGAGGCGGAAGTTCCTACCCACCTCAAGGATGCTAACCGCGATAAGCAAGGTTTTGGACATGGAGCAGGATATCTGTATCCCCACGCTTACCGAGAGCATTGGGTAGCGCAGCAATACTTACCTGGTAGCTTGCAAGGACAAGTTTTTTACCAGCCATCAGAACAAGGTTACGAGCAAACGATTGGTACGCAGGTAGCGCGGCGGCGAGAAGCTCAACTGGCGGCGATGGTGGAAGGTATAGGTGTAGCGCCTGTAGAAATATTGACCTATGGAAGAGACAATCGCACCTCCGAAAGATGGTTGCAACGCACCCTTTCGCAAGTCGGAGAACAGTTAGGTGCAGTGCGCGATCGCATTTTTACTTCTGCTGATGTGCAGCGCCATCATGTGATTTTAGATATCAATGCGGGCAGTGGCTTACTGACTTGGGAAGCAGTACGTCGCGTTCCAGAAGGTGGAGTTTATGCTTGTGCTCGTACAACAACTGATGCCAATGCTTTACAAGAACAAGCGACGGCGTTGCCAGAGCTTACCCGTCCAATTGTTGTCTCTGCTACATTAACTGAGCTACCAGCAATTTTAGAAACACAAGCCCCAGATATAAAATTTGACCGAATTGTCGGGCGTAACGGTTTATTTGCAGAACCGGATAAAGTCGCTGCTGCCAAATTCCTAGCAAATTTACTTAAAAAGTCGGGTATAGTTGTATTATCAGAGACAGTGCCGCTTTACACGCAACGGTTTTATCGTTTGCTCGATCCTAATAAAGTAAATACTCAGTTGTACGAACGTTTAGTGACTGCTGAAGAAGCAATTTACACTGAACCAAAAGACCCAATGCTAAACTGGGATGCCGACGATTTACGAAAAGCGTTTGAGTCTGCTGATTTGGTAGTAGAAGTGACTTTAGAGCAAAGTTCCACGCAAATGCACATCACATCAACCTTTCTGAATCGCTTGTTTACTTCTGGTACCACTCGCCCAAGTTATGCAGAACGTCTGGCTGAGAATCTGGAAGCAGAGGAAGTACGCGCTGTACAAGAAATATTCACCCAAAACTTACTCAATCAAACAGTTATCTGGGAAAGCGCGATCGCTTTTGTTAAAGCTACTGACAAGATACAAGAGGATGTCTAAAAAGTATCAAGTTTAGCTCGTGCTCTAGGGTAAACACACAAAAAATCCAGAATAGTAAGTCGGGATTTCTAACTGAGTTCGTGGCTGCTCCGGCTCAGAATGATAAGGATAAGGAATTATATGCTGGCGAATGTCAGGCGATCGCTAATTCAGATAATCTGTCTGATATCGAACGAAAGATTGCAAACTACCTCCAGGGTATGTGGTACGCATCAAACTAGTTACTGAAAATGGTAGGAAATCTATCCGTAGTCAGTACAGGGCGCTCACAGCCGAATTGGATGCATGATACTTTGTCTATCCAAAGTCGGTAGAACTCCTGTGCATATTTTGATGCAACCGTCAACCCATACTTGAAGCGAGGATTGCGCTTTATGGAGCCACAGCAACTAAGTCAGGAACTGCGTAAAGGAAAAGACCCGAACATGACGCGTCGACGAGCGATTATTGGCTTGTCTATGCTTGGAGGTTCAATGGGACAACTTGTCACACTTTACCAAACTGGTATTATACCTCATTTGCCCGATCCACCAGTGCCAATTTTTAATGCAGACAAAGTAGATGCATCCAACTACGCTTACAGTCGATTTAACTCCCCCGACGGGCCATTAATGGTGATTAATTATGGCATCACTGCCTGGCTGGCTGCTGCTGGTGGAATTGAGCGCGCACGGCGCAATCCTTTGCTACCAATTGCAATGGGTATCAAAATCCTGTTAGACTCTGCCATCAACGTCAAGCTAGCTCAAGAGGAATGGAGCGAGAACCAAGCATTTTGCGAGTACTGTCAAGTTGCCACGGTTTGCTCTTTTGTGTCGTTAGCGCTAGCAGTGCCAGAGGTTCTTACCGCTGTTCGCACCTTATTCGGGCAGCGTGACAAGAATGCCGCAGCAGGCGACAGCACACAGTAATCGATACTTTAATTGCTCTGGTTGTAAAGCTTGATGACTTCAAGCTAGACTCCCACGAGCAATTACCCACAATAAGGGGATGAAAATATTTATTTCTCCCAACCCCGTTCCCTGTCCCCTGTTCCCTGTTCCCTATTCCCCGTTCCCTATTTAACTTGGATGATTGAATGTCACGTGTTTCTATAATTATTCCTACTTTAAATGAAGCAAGCTGTTTGGGACGCACATTGCGCCAACTAACTTTACTAGATCCGCCTGCTTGGGAAGTTTTAGTAGTAGATGGCGGTAGTGAAGATGAGACGGTGGTAACTGCGAAGCGCAACTTTAAATTATTCTCTCCAGCCACAGAGGTGCAAGTTAGATCGTGTGCAAAGCGTGGACGTTCTGTGCAGATGAACTATGGAGCCTCCTTAGCAACTGGAGAAATTCTTTGCTTTCTCCATGCAGACACTTTGGTACCGGATGACTTAGTGGCTGTAATTGAAGAAACCTTAGCAGACAAAACAGTTGCTTGTGGGGGATTTATTTCTGTGATGGCAGGTGCTCAAAGAACTCATTGGGGTATATCTTTGGTTAATTACTTGAAAACCTATTGCTTTCCGTTACTATTTAAACCGCAGCTGTTTTTTCAGGGATTGCGGCTTTTGGTTGGAGATCAGGTAATGTTTTGCCGTCGAAGTGACTTTTGGGAGTGCGGTGGCTTCGATGAGGCACTGCCAATTATGGAAGATGGGGATTTGTGTTTGAGACTGTTGCCAAAGGGACAAATTCGGATGGTGAATCGCATTGTCCAAAGCTCAGATCGTCGTGTGGCACGCTGGGGTACACTAAAGGCGATCGCAATTTACGTTTATATCGGAATTTTGTGGGGAATTGGTGTAGATGCAAACTACTTAAAGCAGTTTTATCAAGACATTCGTTGATTTTAAGCTTGTGAAGACAAACAGCGAACATCCCATCAGACATACTAGTAGTTTAGAGTTCAACAGCTTGGCGGAACTATCGAGTCGGAACTTACTTGCAGAAGTTGATTTCCGTCGAACAGTGGCAAATTTAAAGCTAACACAGGACAAAAAGGCTTCAATGGGTCAGTTTTTGACTCCTGCTCCAGTAGCGGAATTGATGGCTGGAATGTTTGATAAACTGGATTCTGAAATAACCTTGCTTGATGCAGGAGCGGGAATTGGTTCATTATCAGCCGCTTTTGTAGCGAGAGTATGCCAACATCAAAAATACACGTCGAATTTGCGTGTTGTAGCCTACGAAATTGACCCTTTCCTCATCGGATATTTACATCAGACTTTAGAGTTATGTGAGAGGGTATGTCAAAATGTCGGCATTTGCTTTAACTATGAAATTCGTGAGACTGATTTTATTGCAGATGCAGTTAGTCTGCTTCAGCCTAGTTTGTTGAAAGAACCAAACAAAGCAGAATTTACCCATGCTATCCTCAATCCACCTTATTTGAAAATTAATGCTCGCTCTCAGGTTCGTAAATTGTTGCGTACCATAGGTTTGGAAACCAGCAATCTTTATACTGGTTTTATGGCTGCTACGGCGCAACTCTTAAAATCAGGGGGGGAGTTTGTAGCGATTACCCCGCGAAGCTTTTGTAATGGGACATATTTCCGTAACTTCCGAAAGATGTTTCTGGAGATGATGGCTTTACAGCAGATATATCTTTTCGAGTCGCGGCAAGAAGCATTTAGTGAGGATGATGTGCTGCAGGAAACTGCGATCGCTCACGCTACGAAACAAAAGCAAAAGCCTGACAGCATACTAATAAATACCATTTTCGGTATTGATGATGACTTTATTATGTCGAATTCTGTACCGTATGCAGCTTTAGTTCACCCCAACGATCCAGAGCAATTTATCCATATCCTTCCAGATACTTTTAGCCAACAAATTGTTCAACAAATGGGACTTTTCCCTTGTAATTTAAAAGACTTGGGGTTAACAGTTTCAACTGGGCGAGTGGTAGATTTTCGTGCCAAAGAGTATCTAAGGGCAAATCCAGAAAATAATACTGTTCCTTTAATTTATCCAGTGAATTTGTCAGATGGATATGTAGAACACCCAAAAATCACCAAGAAGCCTCAAGCTTTAGTGGATGTGGAAGAAACAGCGAATCTTTTGGTACCAAACGAGCATTACGTTCTATGCAAAAGATTCTCCTCCAAAGAAGAGAAAAGGCGGGTTGTTGCAGTTGTTTACGATGCCAGCAAATTTGATTGTGCCTATGTTGGATTTGAAAATCACTTGAATTATTTTCACAAAGATGGGCATGGACTTGATATTACCTTGGCTCGCGGGCTTGCGGCTTATCTTAATTCCACCTTGGTTGATTCATTTTTCCGGCTGTTTAATGGGCATACTCAGGTTAATGCCACCGACTTACGCAATTTGAAATACCCTACTTTGGAACAGCTACTATCCTTAGGGCTGCGGATTGGCGAGCAGTTTCCCTCTCAACAAGAAATCGATGAACTTATAGAAGCAGAGCTACTGAGTATGACGAATCAGCCAGGCAACAATCCAGTTGCAATTAAATCCCGAATTGATGAAGCGCTACAAATCTTATTGGAATTGGGCTTTCCAAGAGCACAGCTGAACGAACGATCTGCCTTAACGCTGCTGGCACTACTTGATTTAAAGCCAAACGATCCTTGGCGATTGGCAGTTTCCCCTTTGATGGGAATTACACCAATGATGGACTTTATGGCTCAACATTATGGCAAAACTTACAAGCCCAACACACGAGAAACAGTTCGCCGTCAGACAGTGCATCAATTTTTGGATGCAGCTTTAATAGTTGCGAATCCAGATGATCCGAGCCGTCCTATCAATAGTCCTAAAACAGTGTATCAGGTCGAGGAGAGCGCACTCAAACTATTACGAACTTACCGTACTGACGAATGGAAAAAGAATCTTCGCACTTATCTTGCTTCAGTTGATCCCCGGAAGAAGCGATATGCTCAAGAAACAGACAAACTACCAAATGTGCTGGTAAAGAACGATTTCTTTCAACGCTTATGCTTTGCTTGTCGCGTGAGCGATTCCATATAATCCTCCCGTGAGGGTTGGTTATACGGAACAAGCCTGTATAATTCCAAATAGGGACGTAAAAAAGAAATTTTCCGTATATCCCAAATAGGAAGTGGTTGTAATGCCTGATAACTTCGGATTGAAAAACAGATTATACGTAAAGTTTCCGTATAATAATTAGTTGTTCTGCCAACGCAGTATAGAAGTTGACATTATATACTATAATCTGCGAAGCATCGTCACAACAACACTTCGTTGGAAACGACACCTCGTTAATCGCCCGAAGGTGATTAGCCGGAGGTGCAGTTCAACTCCGCCGTTATGTGGCTCAACTTGTTTGTGAGGACGCAACCTCAGAGTTATCGGTTAGTATTCAAGGTTCCGCATCAGAGTTTGTAGATGTGAGGGAAAAAATGATTTGTTACTCAGAGAATTATGCGATCGCCTGCAAACAAAATTACAGGCCCCTCTCCCTGTTGAATTTCAACCAGTGCTTTCAACACCGCAGATTTAACAGCACCAGGCGAGCCAACCAATTCCAGCAGTCTTGTTTCTCGCATCATTTCTCTAGCAGCAGCGACTAGGTTAGTTCGGCTGAGGGTAAGACCACCAATATCAGTACGGTTAAGTACTGTTAAGATATGGTGTGCGATCGCCCATAATAAAGATGCACTTTTAAGTGCGATCGCTTTCAAGACTACATTTCTAGGCATGGCTGATATGGACTGTGGATTTTTTCTAATACTTGGAATTCTATTCGGATGGGCAACTTATGCATGTATGCATTGGCTGCTCGTTGGAAGTTGGTAAGGCAACGCAGAACCCGACAGTAGTTTTAATTGCACCAAGCTTAAATCTAGTTCGCAAAATATAACAACAGCTTTATTTAAGCTTAAACGCGAGGATTTCCAATCAATTCAAAATTAACACCGCTCCAAAATTACTCCACCCAAAAAACCGCTCTAGTGCATTACTTAGGAGCGGTTTTGTTATTTAGACTCTCAAAGATAACGCCCTGGCGCAAATTCTGTCACTACCCAAAAGCTAGTTGTAGTATGTCTCACAGTAGTGGTAATCGCCCGTTTCAGTTTAAGGGCTGAAAAAACCCCAGATACTTAGTAGTGAAGGTTCTTAGCCCAAAAGTTTATCTATCAAGGATTTCAGCCTTAGTATACAGTTTTCTTGTTTCGGTACGGTGACCTTTGGTATGGTGATGATACGCTCACGATGGGCGTTTAAGGTTTCGGTTGGATGTTCACTACAGATATAGTGCTTCTTCTCTAGTTCATTCCTAAGGTATTTATCAACTTTGTCTAAACTTTCTATTTCTTTCAACTTACCAACCAACTCAAGAAATTTATTCCAACCTGCTTTACGCTTAATAAGTTGTTCGCAAACAATGTGGGGATTATCTAATATATTTTCTATTCGGTGCTTATATATATTATTGAAGGTATACCAATCGAGTATATTGTTATCAATCATGTATTTGCAATCTTCAAATAATGCCATATAAGCTTCCACTTTCAACCACTCTGGCACTGTTTTAGGATGTCTATCTTTCCCATTATGCCATGCACCTTCTGGACGAAGATTCACACAAATATCATCATATTTATCAAACATTTCTCTTAAATTAAGCCACAAAGAAGCGCGCTTTAATTTGGTATTAGAGTAATTTGCTTGTGCATTAAACCAAAAGATACACAAGGCAATCATTATTGCAACTGTTGCCCAAGTTTTAATTTGATTGTTAACTTTAGAATCAATATAATTTTCTACATTTTGTATAGCCTGGATGGCATAAGCATCATTAGGGCGCTCCTTCAGTGCTTTTCTAAAGTTAATTAAAGCTGATTGATAGTTTCTTTTATTAGTAGCCAGGTACCCTGTTTTCATATATTCATCATATTTAGAAATCCTATTTAACACTTGACTGGTCTCTGCTGGCTGTATCAATGATTGAAGTTGTACTGTATTCTTCTGTATATTTAATGCTTGTGCTTGAGGCGGCGCTCCCCAAAGTCCTAAGCTAATTATCAACCCACAAAAAAGTAACCGCATAGCTTAACTACTACTGTTACCACAACTGCTAACACAAAGTTTAGTAATTTAACTCAATCCACAGAAGAATTTTTGGCTCTGTTGTAGTTTCGGCGGTAACTTTACGGCTACTAATTTAAGGCGGGATAGAATAGTTAGAGAATATTGTTTGCGAATTGCGATCGCTTCTTCAGACTTGAAAAGATGTCTAGATGTGCGATCGCCTAAATTCTAAAACTGAAAAAGCAGGTTTTAGCTTAACTTAATACCTTCTAAAAACTTTACATATTTTGGGGTCGCTGACCTGATTTCATACATTCCAGGCAGGAACTGATTGCGCCAAGTATCAGCATCCATAAAGTTAACTCCCGCTACTGTGGCAGCTTCATTTTCGGGTCTATCGCCTACCATCCAAGATTGTGTTAAATGAATTCCAAAATCAAACTTTGTCTGATACAGGATTCCCGCCCCAGGCTTTCTGTAATTAAATTTTTCTTCTAAGAATGTCTCACCTTCCCCCGTATAGTCTGCAATTTTAGTAGCATCATCTTCCTGTGTTACCCTATAAAAATGGGGTAACTTTATCAAGCATCTTTTCACTGTACCTAGAGGCGGTTGCTTCAGCTATAGTTTAGAAAAGCCCGCTTGCTAGCAATTGCCAGTAATTAACATATGTAACCCTTGCAGACGATGTGTGCGCTAGAGCAAGTTTAACCAAAGGATGTTTAATATGCAGCGTGCTTTTTTTTTCTGGAAGGTATTTTTTGACAATACCACGTTGGACTAACTCTTATACCCTGACTCTTGTCTCTGATAACTTTGTTCTTTTTACTATTAGTATCTTAGCTTTTATGCCTCCAGGGTTCTTTCTTGGTTCTGCCCATCAATATTTGGATGCGTTCGCCTTGCTTGGGCTATTAGTATGACCGATTGTTGCGAATTATAAATCTATTGTTTCAAATCATAACGTTTTTTATATTTCTTTTCGATTACATTTCTCATCGATGATCCTAATAATTACCCATGTGCTATTTGTTTGCAATAGCTGCAATACATCAAAAAATCTACACCACAATATTTGACAGGAGATATTATGAGCAGCGAAAGCGGATGCCCGTTTACGAACGGAGGCCAGAAACCTAAGGCTCGTCATGTACCGACGAACCGAGAGTGGTGGCCGCATTATCTGAATCTGAGCATCCTCCACCAGCACTCACCCCAGGCCAATCCCATGGGTGAGGAATTCAACTACGCTCTTGAGTTCAAGACTCTCGACTTAGCTGCCCTGAGGGCAGATATCTATGAGCTGATGACCACCTCTCAGGACTGGTGGCCAGCCGACTACGGTCATTATGGGCCGCTCTTCATCCGGATGGCTTGGCACAGTGCAGGCACGTATCGGATTGGCGACGGTCGCGGCGGCGCAGGCTCAGGTAGCCAGAGGTTTGAGCCACTCAACAGTTGGCCTGACAATGCCAACCTCGATAAGGCGCGGATGTTACTTTGGCCAATCAAGCAGAAATACGGCAAGAAAATCTCCTGGGCCGACCTCATGATCTTTGCTGGTAACTGCGCGCTTGAGTCGATGGGCTTTAAGACGATCGGCTTTGCCGGTGGGCGCGTGGACGTCTGGCAGCCAGAGGAAGACATTTACTGGGGATCTGAGAAGGTCTGGCTTGGTGACGAGCGTTACAGTGGCGATCGTGTGCTGCTGAATCCCCTCGCCGCCGTTCAGATGGGTCTGATCTACGTGAACCCGGAAGGGCCAAACGGCCAGCCCGATCCGGCCGGCTCAGGGCGCGATATTCGCGAGACCTTTGGTCGGATGGCGATGAACGATGAAGAAACGGTCGCGCTCGTTGCCGGTGGACATACCTTTGGCAAATGTCATGGTGCAGGCGAAGCGACGCACGTAAGTCATGAGCCTGGGGGTGCCAGCATCGTGGAGCAGGGTCTTGGCTGGAAGAGCACCTTCAACACGGGTGTCGGCGTCGATGCGATCACCAGCGGCATCGAAGGTGCATGGACGCCCACTCCAACGCAGTGGGACAACAGCTATCTCGAAACCCTGTTCAAATATGATTGGGAGGTGACAAAGAGCCCCGCTGGCGCGTGGCAGTGGAAGCCTAAGAACGGTGCTGGCGCGGATACAGTGCCCGACGCGCACGATCCGTCGAAACGGCACGCCCCCATGATGACCACGGCAGACATGGCTATGAGGATGGACCCTATCTACGAGCCGATTGCGCGGCATTACTACGAGCACCCAGATGAGTTCGCAGATGCGTTTGCTAAGGCATGGTTCAAGCTGACGCATCGCGACATGGGCCCGCGATCGCGCTATCTTGGCCCAGAGGTTCCTGAGGAAGAGTTTTTGTGGCAAGATCCCATCCCCCCAGTCACCCATGAATTAATTGATGAGCAGGACATCGCCGCTCTCAAAGGCAGGATTCTTGCCTCCGGACTGTCTGTCTCCCAACTCGTTTCGACTGCTTGGGCATCGGCGTCAACGTTCCGCTGCTCCGATATGCGCGGTGGAGCGAACGGGGCGCGTATTCGTCTCGCGCCGCAGAAGGATTGGGAAGTCAACCAGCCGACTCAACTGGCAACGGTGCTGCAAACCCTAGAGGCAATCCAACAGGAGTTCAACAGCTCGCAGTCTGGCGGGAAGCAGGTTTCGCTCGCTGACTTGATCGTTCTGGGCGGATGCGCAGGCGTCGAACAAGCGGCGAAAAATGCCGGTCACGACGTGACGGTTCCCTTCAAGCCGGGACGCACAGATGCGTTGCAAGAGAAAACGGATGTCGAGTCCTTTGCTGTGCTGGAGCCAACTGCGGACGGGTTCCGCAACTATTCCAGCGGCAAACACAGCGAATCACTCGAGGAGTTGCTGGTCGATCGGGCGCAATTGCTGTCCCTGTCAGCCCCTCAGATGACAGTTCTCGTGGGTGGCTTGCGCGTCCTGGGTGCAAACTTTGGAGGGTCTAAACACGGCGTCTTCACCCATCGGACAGAGACGCTGACCAATGACTTCTTCGTGAACCTGCTCGACCTGGGCACGACGTGGAAGGCGACCTCTGAAGATGAATATGAGTTCGAGGGGAGCGATCGCAAAACCGGCGAACATAAGTGGACCGCTACCCGTGTTGACCTCATCTTCGGCTCGAACTCGCAGCTACGAGCTCTCGCGGAAGTCTATGGTTCTGAGGACTCGCAGCCGAAATTTGTGCATGACTTTGTAGCGGCGTGGGACAAGGTGATGAACCTTGACCGCTATGACCTTCGCGCAGTCTTAGCGAAAAGCTCTTCGAGGGGTTTCTAAGTGTAACTTCAACCGATCATCGGGTGAACAGAGGTTGAGGCGGGAGCAAAAGAGCGGAAATCCTGAACGCGGGTGAAAGCCAGAAACAAATATGAGGACGGTATTTCAAGATAAGTTGAAACGCCGCCCTCAAAGAGTGCATTAACAGTATTTGTTAAGTTATTCACCACTCTTGATTGCTGCTATCTGCAAATCGTAAGGCCCAATTGGTGTACCAAGCGTCCCTAACTCTGCCCGAATTGTGCCAAAAATCCGAGCCGCCTGATCGTCAAAAGGCAAAGATACAAAATTATTTAAGAATGCTTCTTGTAACGCCAGGGTGCGTGTAGGATTGTGACTTCGCATTGCCCCATAAAATAGTTCAGCTTTAACTACCGAACAAACAGCGATATCTGATGGTGATAGCGACTCCAAGCGCCGTCTCACACCAGACATTGGACGATTCAGATAAACAATGCAGGCATTGGTATCTAATAAATATCTCACTCTAATGACTCCCTAGTGTCATATTCACCTTGGGGATATCTTTGGATTGGATCATCTGCTAACGAACCGGCTGTTTGCTCAAAAAAGCCGGGTCGCCATCCTAGTTCTTCTGGTGTTTTTGTGGATGTTGATGGTTCTATTTGTTGATAAATCACCATTACTTCTATTTCTTTGTCTGTTCACAGTTCCTGCTCTGGAAAATGGTGACAGGCTGACTCAAGCCGAGTTTGAACGTCGTTATGATGCTATGCTACGCCTGAAGCGTGCGGAATTAATCGAAGGAATTGTTTACATGGCATCCCCACTACGAATTACACAACATGGTAATTCCCATGCTCGGATTATCACTTGGTTGGGGACTTATTGGTCAGCAACTCCTGGGATTGAATTGGGGGATAATGCTACTGTACGCCTTGATGCAGATAACGACCTCAACCAGATGCACTGCTGAGAATTGAAGTAGGGGGACAATCCAAAATTAGTGAAGATGGCTACGTGGAAGGTGCACCAGAATTAATTGCTGAAGTTGCTGCTAGTAGTGTTTCAATTGATACACACGAAAAACTCAAGGTTTACCGTCGCAACCAAGTACAAGAATATATAGTTTGGCGCTTTCAAGACGGGGAATTGGATTGGTTTCGACTAAGACAAGGGAACTATATTCTGCTTGAGTCCAATTCACAAGGAATTATTAAAAGTGAAGTTTTCCCAGGGTTATGGTTGGATAAACAAGCGATGCTAGCGGGAAAATTAGCGAAAGTAATTGAGATAGTGCAGCAAGGATTAACAACAGTTGAGCATCAGAATTTTGTCAAATAATTGACTGATTACTTGTAGAGATGCGTCAAGGGTTTCTCTAATAAAAATTCATAAATTTTTTACGAAAATGCAATGACAAAGATTGGAGGTATTGAGTATTGATGGATCAAATACTACTCCTTAATTAAGGAGATTCTACATTAATGGAGTTTGTGGTGCGGCAAGCTGTAAAGCATTAATAGCGGTTTGCCGCGACCCGTCTGGGATCAGCTGCCCATCAGCGCCTGGGCGATCCCGACGTAGAGCGGTATTCCCAAGCCAATCGCAACCGGCGTGCCGATGGCTGTGGACGCGCCTATGTAGGCGGAGGGATTGGCCGACGGGATACCGGCTCGTAAAGTGGGCGGACCTGAGATGTCTGAACTGGAGGCGGCAATGATGGCCAGGAGCGCGACGCCACCAGGACTGAACCCCGTAGCGTAGTGGGCAATCATGCCGAAACCGAAGGCGATAAACCCATGCAGCAGCGGCGCCACCACGGCATATACGGCGTACCACTGGGCCACCTTGCGCAGTTCGCCAAGCCTTGACCAGGCCTCCATACCCATTACCAGCATCAGTATCGAAAGCAGGCCGCGGAAGAGGGGTTCGTAGAAGCTTTCAAAAACACTTTCCGGCCGGGTTAGCAGGCCTAGAGCGAGGCCGAGCAGCAGTGCCGATAGGGCAGAACCCTCAAGGCTTTCCTTCACGATGGGCCATATCCTGACCCGCTTGCCTTGCTTGCTACGATACTCGCCTGCGGTACTGGGATAATCGCCTGCGGTACTGGGATAATCGCCTGCGGTACTGGGATACTCGCCTGTGGTACTGAAAGACGCGCCTGCGGTACTGAAAGACGCGCCTGCGGTACTGAGAGACGCGCTTGCGGCACTGGGAGAAGCGCCTGTGGTACGACGCTGCTTGCTGAGATACTCCCGCTTGCTGGTATAAATGCTGGCCACAACGATCGCAGTCACGAGCGCTGGGATGTCCATGAAGGGATAGAGTGCGGCGGCCCAGGCCTCGTATTTGATACCTTGCGCTTCCAGTACCGTTATGCCGGCGGCGAGGGTAGAGCCACTCACGGCACCGAACAAGCCCGCGGTCGCAATGGCATCCACGGTTCTGACATTCGGCAGCTTGGCTAACGTGTAGCGCCCGATGAACACGATAAGGATCCCCATTACCACGGCGAACAGCGCGGGCAACAGCATCTCCGCCAGATTGGCATTGCGGATCGCAATGCCGCCGCTCAAGCCAACTTTTATGAGCAGCATGAAGACGATGAACTTATAGATCGCATCTGGAATTTGCAATCGGCTACCGAGGGCGGCAATCACTATACCGCCAATCAGAAAGCCGAGTGTCGGGGACTGCAACTGCGCCAGGAAGGGCATCAAGAAACTGGACAAGAAATCCACGTTGTAATTCCTCCTTGATCAGATATTAGGGGTCAGGACGGCAGACATGTGCTTAACTGACATCTTGCACCATTCTCAACAAGACCTAAAAAACCAGGTTTAGTGAACGATAAATAAAGCTTTCCAAGCGATATGATTGGCAAGAAACCCGGTTTTTGCCCCAGGTGCAAGATATAAGTTAAGATTATCTGAAAATCCGCACAAATTTGCGCTCGCTCTACATGGATCTGCTAAGTAATTTCAAATTCAAATCATAAGTTTTTCTTTTATCCTCAGAAAACCCGTATATCTCTGGTCAATATAAATTGTGATCACAGAATTTTCTCTATACGTTGTTGTTATTAAGAAGGGCTTTTTATTTGTATTTGGCAATGAGATTGTCGATGTCGCACCGCTGCAAAATTTGACGGAGCTGCGATCGCTCTGGTTGGGCAACAATCCGATCACGGATATTGCACTACTGACAAACCCAGGCGAACTCGAAGAGCTGCTGCTGTTCAACACTCAGGTTGCCGACATTTCGCCGCTGCAAGGTTTGAACCAACGCGCATTGGCTCGACCTGTACAACACGCCTGTGGCTGAGGTAACGCCCTGACGGATTTGTCAAAGTTATCCTGGCTCGATCTGCGGGGGGCTGGCCTGCTCTATCCTACCTGTCCAGTCGAACCGGCCAGCGTCTGCTTGTTTTCACCAGAGGACGGTATGGGGCCGACCAAATCGGAAGAGTTGCGTGCGCACCATTCTTCTAGCAATGGCTGAGTTAATCAATCCAGATTTCGGGGGGAGTTGTTGACGGCACATAAGCCGTGGACGGACTGTAACTGGCGAGGTTAAACCACCCCACCGCCAGTAGGAGACCGAACCCACAGCCCAACAAAAAAGTCCAGGCGTGAGACGAATCGAACACACAGAGCAGGCGGCGATCGCCGCTATATACCTGCACTAGCCAGCCTTCGCTGGTGTTGTCAAATTTGGTTCGCAGTTTAGTTGAGTCAAACTTGTTCATTGTGTACGCTCCATGCTGATCGAATGCGTGTGGCGGTGACGGGCACTTGCCCGCCGCTACGGAAACACCTGTCAGAAATTCACCCGTGAATGGAGAGTGTCTCAAGGAGATAGACTGGGTTGCTCAAACCTGATTATTGATGTCGAACAGAAGACAGACATCTATGCTTTCGCCTTGAACGATATTCTTAAGTTTATATTTAGAAGTGCATCAACAAATCGGACAAGAAATCCACATTGTAATCCCTCCTTGATCAGATATTAGGGGTCAAAACAATTCAAAATATATCAATTCACGCATTGCAATCATTAGGGGCTGGAAACCACTACTGATTGTAGGCGAAGCCTTCCCGCAGGGTAGACCACTGAACTTCATTCAGTGGGGGCTTGAACCCAGAATTAATTAATTCAAAATAAATCTTCTTCTTAATTTTGCATTTTGAATTTTGAATTCAAAAAAGGTCAGGACGGCAGACATGTGCTTAAGTTTATCTGAAAATCCGTACAAATTTGCGCTCGCTCTACATGGATCTGCTAAGTAATTTCAAATTCAAATCATAAGTTTTCCTTTTATTCTCAGAAAACCCGTATATCTCTGGTCAATATAAATTGCGATCGCAGAATTTTCTCTATACGTTGTTGTTATTAAGAAGGGCTTTCTATGACTGCATTTCCCAAATTGCGTTGGATGGCGCTGCCAACATGCCACCTAACCAAGGCAACTCTCTCACGAGAATGGTTTTGGTACCACGTCGAGCGGCTTGAATCGCCGTGGCGGTGTCCCCGTGCCGCCGCCGACCACTAAAACATCTGCGGTGAGGGTGATGATATTC
Organism: Chlorogloeopsis fritschii PCC 6912; assembly: GCF_000317285.1. Lineage (GTDB taxonomy): Bacteria > Cyanobacteriota > Cyanobacteriia > Cyanobacteriales > Nostocaceae > Chlorogloeopsis > Chlorogloeopsis fritschii. The sequence goes on from NZ_AJLN01000152.1 coordinate 43,036, forward strand.
AAGATCTGCTCCACTGTTGGATGGTGAATCGAAGTTTGATTACTCTACCAGTGGACGGTAGTGCAAACGGCAGAGCCTCGTCCCTAGTGCTCCCTGCAATCTGATGTTGAATGGTGGTCATAGCGCCAAAAGGATAAGTGTTTTTTATAAAATGCTTCCGCTAATCTGAGTCAATCTTTCTCAACAGAAGGTAGTGGATTCGCCGATCTTTGGCATAATCTTAAAGGTATGGTTCAAGGCAAGACTCTATGGTTTTGCTTTGAATGGTCGTAACAGAACGCATCAAGAGGTAAACCACATGACCCAGCAAGCCAGCAAGCTCGTCATTGTCACGGAAAAGTTGCTGCTGAAACAGATTGTTAAGATCATCGACGAAGCCGGGGCTACCGGTTATACGGTGATGCCCGCTGGCGGTAAAGGCAGTCGCAACGTGCGCTCGTCGGGACAACCCAGCGTTGGCGACAACTTCTCGAATATAAAGATCGAGGTACTCACCGCCAATCGGGATATGGCCCTGAAGATTTCGGATGAGATCGCAGCGCAGTTTTTCGACGATTATTCGGGCATCACCTATATCTGTGACGCGGAGGTGCTGCACGCGCACAAGTTCTGACTCAAAACCCAGCAATTCTCATTTTGGCAAGAAGCTGTTCAAGCACTGGGAATATGGGGATTGTAATGACATCTGTAAAGATCCAAGAGAGCTAGAGCGGTTGCAAGAACGGAGTTTGTTCGACACCATCGTCGGTTCGTTTTGCTAGCCTTTGTCATCGCTACCGGACAAACGCACGGGCAAAAATACTCGCTACGGGATGGAGGATGCTGCTTTGAGCGCGTTTAGCATGTTCTTCACTCGAACCCCGTCCTTTCTAGCCTATCAACGCATGGTGGCAGGCAGTAAGGGGAAGAGCAATGCCCACGGTCTATTTGGGGTGCATCAGATTCCGACTAAAGTTTAGACTAGTTCCCGGTACGAAACCCAAAAGCCTTACAGTGATTGAGATAAAGAAAAATTACTCAATTGTAAGGCAGACCAGAGATGTTACAGAAAGCAAAATTTTAATTGATGATTGACTTACATAAATTAATCATATTTAAAATCTTGGGGAGCAATTAAAAGCTTGAAATCAACCCATCCATTGCACCCAATCGGGGCTTTGGTGCACAAATAGAAAAAATGGTAAATTATACCTGTCAACTACTCTATCTCCACTCAGAGCCTGACAGCTTGACTATGAACAAGAAAGCCAACTACAAAGTTCGCAATTGGAAAGAGTACGATCAGGCGCTCAAGCAGCGAGGCAGTATAAGCTTCTGGGTAAACGAAGAGATCATCGAGCAGTGGCGTAACCAGCAGAAAACAGGACGAAAAGGAGCATCTAAATTATTACAGTGACATAGCGATCGCAACAATGGGGGCAATTCAATCGTTGTTTCATCTACTAGGACGACAAGCAGAGGGTTTTTTGGAGTCGCTGTTCACTTTGATGGGGATTGAGCTAGAAGTACCTGAACACTCCGCGCTGTCTCGTCGGTTAAGCAAATGGGGAGGTGGAAATGCCAGTAATTCCAAAACAGAAAGCTATCCACGTTGTAGTGGATTCAACTGGGGTAAAAGTTTATGGCGAGGGAGAATGGAAAGTCCGCACACATGGCGCGGGTAAAAGACGGACGTGGCGCAAGTTGCATTTAGGTGTTGATGAAGGGACTCTTGAGATTGTAGCGGCGGTAGTAACCACTAATAACATAGCCGATTGTGAAGTACTGCCCAATCTACTGGAGCTCGTTGAACAAGAGATTGAACAAGTCTCAGGTGATGGTGCTTATGACACATTCGACTGTTACGACACCATTGCCGACTAAGCATAAAAAATCTGCGTCTACAGTTAAAAGCAATTCAAAAGTATCTTCCGCAGAACTAACGGATGCTTTTGATCCAGAAAATTCAGCTTCAGCAACTCTCACTGTCACTGCTGTTGAAGTCCCTGAACTGACTGAGGATGAACAGCGCGATCGCTTGTACCTTGAACGTAAGATTGAGAGAGCATTCTTTGAGGCAGGCAAAGCCTTAATGGAATTACGCGATCACAGACTCTATCGCTCAACACACAAAACATTTGAGGAGTATTGTAAAGATAGATTTGGATTTGAGCGCCGTCATCCTTACAGATTGATTGAAGCGGCTGTTGTAGTCGATAATCTCATGCAGATGTGTCCCAATGGGACACAAATTGAAGCTAATTCCAATGATGAGCAGAAGCAATCTATTGGGACACAAATAGAAATTGAGTCGAGCGAACAGCAAATGCGTCCCAATGGGACACAGATTTTGCCAACAAGTGAGAGGCAAGTTAGACCACTGACCGAATTAGAACCATCACAACAGCAAGAAGTTTGGCAGACAGCAGTGCAAGAGGCTGGTGGTAAAGTACCAACTGGTCGTATCGTTAAAGATGTTGTGCAGCGCATAATGGAGCGCACCAAAGCCCCAAATTCTTATTGTGTTGGGGAAGTCTGCCAGATTGTTGCCAAAGATAACCCAGAACTTAGGGGCAAAGGTAGCTGCGGGAGTACACCGTGAGGATTGACCACCTGAAGGCTCTCAATTATTCGGATGCTGAATGCCAGCAGATGCAGGAGATATGCGATGCCTTACGGCAAGCCGCTTGCGCGTCTACGCATTACAAGGCTGCGGGAAAATGAGAACTTGGAAGAAGCTGCCCGTGCTGTTCTGAAGCATTTGGGGGAACTCAAGCGACCGCATTTGACTGCATTTGAAGAAGAGCTTTTAAGTTTTTTAGAGGCAAAATGCTCATCGCAAGTATGACTAATGCTCACACTGGACTGCATCAAGAAATTTACTAAATGCAGTGGCTTAGATAGCTGAAGCGGAACAGTTGATGGGGCGGTATCCGGTGCAGGGATGAATAGCAAAAGCTAATGATTCGTCGCATATTTGAGAACTCGTTCCCATTCCCAACACGATGCAGTCACCTCCCTTGATTTCTTTATTTTTTGTATCATCTAACACCCTCTAATACAGGGTGAACGCACTTCCTATGTATAATAGCCTGTACTTTAAAACCATAGACAGTGCGTGGCGATCGCGTTTTGATTTTCAGATAGCGATCGCCATTGTGGCAGAAGAGTGATTAACTTGTCTCTCCTGCTTGTTGAAGTGCAAAGTGGATGACTGTATCACTAAGCCGGATGCCTTTGTTTTTCATACGTTCAATAGCTTGCTGCATGATAATAGGATATCCTTCCTGCTTGGCTCGTAAGAAAATGCCAATAGACCCTGTGAGTGAAAGACTACTTAACCTAGCTATTCTTCTACCTACCGTTTCATCTATGCAGACAGTTTGGATATTTTGATTTAAAGCCAACTGAATTACAGCTGCTTCACCTAAATCTAGGGAATTGAGTAAAAGAGGAGATATATTGAGCGGGGTTGGCGATTTTTCTAACCAATTGGCAGCCTCAAATTCTGGTACTGCAAACCCACTTGTACCTCCTGCTATTATTTCTTGGCAAACTTCAAAAGGAACTAATACTTGAGCGTACAGTGATCGCAATACCTCTAAATCCCCAAGTGCCGCTACTATACTGATTAAGGGAGCAGTATTAATAACTATTTTCTCAGTTTTAGGCATTCTCTAAATCAGTTAGCAGTTCATCTTCTGTTAAATCAATCATCGCTACACCATAATGATGTAAATTGAGTAAAAAAGAAACTCTATCTGTGCCTACTAATTCAGCCGCCATACCAGAAGATATACGTTTCATTTCAAAGAGTTTTACCGCCATTGCCCATTTAGCTTCTTGTTCAAACTGTTCTCGTGTCTTTTGTAAAGCATCAGGAAGTGTTGCTGGGTAGTCTATTTTCAGTTGTAATGACATAGGCTTATCTAGGCATGGGTTCGTCAAAATCTGGAGGAATTGTTAGGGGGATGCTACGTAGAGGATGCTCCCGGAGTGCGATCGCGGGTTAAATTAAGTTCATTCGGGGATGGGGATGGCTGTGATGCTCTTGGTACTGTCAGACTTTGAGCCAAAAGTTGAAGAATGCGAATCCTTTCGGCTAAATCGAGGCTGAGGAGTTGTTGCTCTAGTTCTTGAATGCTCATGGCGGGAGCACCTCATGACAGCATTATTTATTTTAGCCGATCTCTCAGTCTCTCTCGTAGGGTGCTGTTAGCGACAGCATAACGCACCGGAATTAGCACATAGAAGGTGCGTGAAGTTTCATGCTTCGCACCCGACAAGAAGCGCGATCGCTACAAAATCAGCGAGCGGACGGAAGATTGACATTAGGTCGGTGTGTTACATTTCATAAACGCTCCCTACAAGTTTTGCTACACGACCCGCGATCGCACTCATATGAAGCTATCCCACTAATGCAAAAATGTGTTAATCTACTTCCGGTTTGATTTGGGTGTATCGCCCGATGGCAGACCGCAGTGGAGGAAACTGGTGGTAAAACGCCATCTGGCCGTGTTGTCAAAGATGTCGTGCAGCGCATCATGGAAAGGACGAGAGTACCCAAAACTTACCAAATTGGCGAAGTCTGCCAAATATTAGTCAAGGATAATCCTACGTGAGTTCGACAGAACTAAAAAATAGCAGGAGGCAGTGCAGGTAAATCTTTTGGGTAAATGTCAATAGATGGTTTTTTGGGCAAATAGGTATAAGCAGTCAGCCCTGCCATCAAATTAACCAAAAAGTTAAATGGGCTACGATGTCGGGAGTGTTCAATTTGACATATATTTTTGAGGTGGTCATTGACTGACTCAATTACTGCTCGTTTGCGTAACAGAATTTTATCAATCAATTTCACCAAACGGTTTTTCATTTTTTTCTTGGGTTTTGTCACCAGCTCTACACCTCGCTCGTATAACTCTTCAAATAATTTTTGTGACACATATCCTCTATCTCCAAACAGTTGAGCCAGTGCGCCCTTGCGCTCTGCCGACTTGAAGCAACTGGCGTTACCAATTAAGTCTTTAGTCATATCAGGAACTGGTTTACGGTCATCGACGTTGGCAGGAGTCAACTTAAATGCCAACAACTCTCCACAATCATTAATAATTAAATGAAGCTTGAATCCGAAGTGCCAACCCACAGAATTTTTGCCCCATTTCACCAACCCTTTAAACACTTTATGTGCATGGGCGCGACAATTATGACAAACATTGATTGGTGTCGAATCAATAAAACTAATCCCCGTAATTTCTCCCGTTCTCGTATGCAAAAAACAGCACAATAACATTAAACACCAAGGCATCAATTCTACAAATCTTGTGTAGCTGACTAAGTTTGGAAATGCGCCACGCCAACCTGGCAGTACATGCAATGTATAAAAATCCTTAAAAGTTCTATAACTACTACCATGAAAGGCAATTACTATTGTCATCACTTCTGATAAACACATCCGCGACTTGCTACGATGCTCTCCGGTTGTCGATGGTAGCTGTGGTACTTGTTGCCATAAGCTTTCCCACTGCTTGCAGAAATCATCCACGTCACAGAAGATTTGCGTGATGTCGAGGCGAGATACAATGGTAGACATAGCCGAGACGTTGATTTTTCTAAGATATTTTTAGTCTCGGCGTTTTTTTGTGACTTTTTTACACATTCTCAATCAATCTTAGCTATGCCTGCGGCGAGCGTAGCGATCACACTTCACCTGTCCACTTAAGCAAATTCATACCTAGCAAGCTTTTTGGGCTTTTCTATCCGTCGAACTCACGTTTATTTAAATGCGAATGTTAGAGTTAGTAATTTTCCGATAACGAGCCTCAACCATTGAATGGATGCCGTAGGCAATCAGACCACTCGCCACCAAACCCAAAATCAAAGCTCCAAAGGGTTGTTGTGCCAGAATTGCTAATGCTTCACCCAGACCTCTAGCTTTATTGGCATTAGACAGACGTGCCGCCTGAATAAAGAAAATGCCAATGATACCAAAGACAACGCCACGGGAAGCAATCCCAAATCTGCCGATATGCATTGCCCAGGTTTGCTCAATGGTGGTCATTTCATGCAGTTTGAATTGGCGGCGGAACTTACCCTTGTATGCTTCATATAAGTAATAGATTCCAACACCAATTGCGATCGCCCCAACCAATCCCACCAACCACTGTCCGAAGGGTTGAGCTAGCAATCGCGCTGTCCATTCCTCAGTAGAATTGCGGTTAATATCATCTGCATCGATAATAATTTGCACTGCTGTCAGCGCTATACTTGCATAAGCCAAGGCATTGAAGGCATAACCAAGACGCTTGATAGTTCGCTTTGCATTCATTGGTTGTCCGGAGTGTTCTGGGTCGAAAATAGTCTGCACCAGACGCCAAAGAACGTACCCAACTATACCAAAACTTAGAAAACCCAGTAAAAATTTCCCGAAAGGTTGGGAGACGATCGCTAAAAGCGCACCACTAATATCCGTGATTCTGCCACCAACACCAATCGCCACCTGCGCCGCTAAAAAGCCGACTACAAAATATACCACTCCTTTTGCGGCATAACCCAATCTTGCCAAGCGCTCAAAGGCAGGGTTAGCAACTGCTTGCTTGACTGGTTTTTTAATTTTGTTAGTGGGTAAGTTAGGTTGTGTCATTGCTTTTCATCAGCTTTCTGAGATCTAATTGTTGCCCTTGTGCCTTTTCTTGCGGCGACGGGTGAACCAAATTCCCAAACCGACAACGAGTATCACCACCACAACTATAGAAATAGGACTAAGATATTTTTCCACTAGTTGATAATTCTGCCCCAACACAAAGCCTGCATAGCTTAACAGTCCTACCCACAGAAGAGTACCAACTGTTGAGTACAGTAAGAAGGGTAGAAATGGCATCCCCTCAAAACCTGCGGGAATGGAAATCAAAGTACGAATACCAGGGATGAGGCGACCGAAAAACACCACAGCCCACCCGTATTTCTTGAACCACCGCTTGGATTTGTCGATGTCCTCACCAGATAAAGTCAGCCACTTGCCATGCTTATTTACCCACTGTCGCAAGCGTTTTTCACCTACACGCTTGCCTATGTAGTACCAAGGTAATGCACCCAGTACTGAACCTACTGTTCCTGCCAAAATTACAAGCAGCAAATTCAACTTGCCCTGCTGGACGGTAAAGCCTGCCAATGGCATAATCACCTCTGAAGGTATGGGAGGAAAAATGTTTTCCAGCACCATCAGCAGGGCAATACCCAAGTAGCCAATCGAAGAAATTATGTTAGTAATCCAATTAAGCATAATAAAGAAAGGGTGTTAACTGGGTATACGCCTTTGACGAGTAAAGAACTCAAAGTAGCGATTGCAGCAAAAGAACAAGAATTAGCGAGCCGCTATTTTTTCACTAACTGTTGATTGCACCCTTTGAGCCAGGTTATCCGATATAGGTATGTATCCAAGTTGTAAAGCGTATTTGTCACCTTCACTCAGCGCCCAGTTAACAAAGTTTTTGAGAGCAGTTGCTTTGGCAGGATTATCGTATTGGTTATACAGTAGCAGCCAAGTTAAACCTACAATTGGATAAGCTTGCTCTCCTGGAGGATCTGGAATTTCCAGGGCAAAGTTTTGTGGAATTGTCTGTCCTTCCAAGGCTCTAGCAGCAGATTCTGGTGATGGATCTACAAATTGACCAGCCTTATTTTCTAGAGTTGCCATGCTTAAGTTATTTTGCTTGGCATAGGCATACTCAACATAGCCGATCGCTCCCTGAGTTTGTTGAATTTGAGCCGTTACCCCTTCATTGCCTTTCGCACCGATACCTACAGGCCAGCTGATTGACTTACCAACACCTGCTTTCCAGTTGGGACATACCTTATTAATGTGATTGGTAAAAAGGAAGGTAGTACCGCTACCGTCAGAACGACGAACAAACCTGATGGGAGTATTGGGTAGGTTAATGTTAGGGTTTTGTTTAGCAATCAGCGGATTGTCCCATGTTTTAATATCACCTTGGACAATACCACAGTAGGCTTGGCGTGAAAGCCTTAAATTTTTGAAATTTCCTCCTAGATTGTAAGCAAAGACAACAGCACCACCCGTTAACGGTACTTGAATCGGTTCAGCATTATATTTTGCCCGGAACTTTTGACGTTCTTTTTCTGTTAGAGGTGCATCGGTAGCACCGAAATCTACAGTTCCTTCTAAATACTGATTAACACCGGCACCGCTACCTATTGACTGGTAGTTAACTTTGACATTTGGGTTTTGTTGGTTATACACATTAAACCAGGTTTGATACAAGGGGGCAGGAAAGGATGCTCCAGCACCAGTAAGAGAGACTTGGTTGCCTGGAGTCTGTGGTTGGCAAGAGAGTAAACCTGTAGTCAGCGCTACTCCAGTTCCTGCGAGAATCCAATGAGGAATCTTAGTATGATTAGATATGATGTTGCAAAATTTTTGTAACATAGTTGCCTCGTACTTTTATAGATATCTAACTGTGCGGAGAATTTTGTGATTGGGGTGATGGAATGCTTTTTAGCAGTTCTACTCACCAACGCTCAATTGCTGCAAAGAAATCTGTTTGCTGATACTTTCTACAGCTAGTGTGAGCGATCGCATCAGTTCAGAATTTTCGCTGTAGTCAACAGGTGCGACGTTGGCAACCCGCTGACTTTGAGTAATTTTTAACTCCCGCCCCCACTCTTGTGGCTTTCCGTTCTTATAAAGACCAATAGCTGTACCCTGTTCTTGATTCATTAGGGAAAAACAGGGAATATCTGATGCACCATCCCCTACATAAATTACTTGCGTTAGTGGTACGTGCAATTCCTCTGCTGGTACATCTCGATAGACAAAAGTTAGTCCATCATCTTTTTGATGTTCAATTCCTTTTGCAAGTTGAAATAAATACCGGGTTTTCTCAGTATGGGTAACAAGTTTCTTCAAAAACTCGATTCCGCCATGTTGACCGTAGTGAAACTCACAACCCCACATGGCTTTAAAATTTGGGGCTATGCAGTTGTGACGGGCAATTTCCACCATACCGCAGGTAATTAGATAAAATTCAACTTCTACCTTTGGGTTGATTTCACTAGCGCTTTGTTGCAAACACTCAAACATTTTAGTGACACCATCAAAGGGAGCTAATTCTTGACCAAATCTGGCAATATATTCTTGTGTAATTTTGTTATTTTGTCGTTTTGATTCTTCAATTAGGGCATAGAATCGGGCAAGAATTTTATCCCAGCCTTTGTCAATCAAGGGTTGAATTCGCTCCTGACGAAACTTGAGAGCGTCGATATCCAAACTAGAGAGGAGGCTATCAACGGTATCTGGTACAAGGGTGTCGTCAAAGTCGAAAACTACAGCGATGCGGTTAGAAAATGGTTTTGTTGCTAGAGTCATGAGTGTTTATGTATGAACAAACCACAGAGACACAGAGGACGCAGAGAAAGACCCTGGTTCGGGTCTTCATTCGGGTGAGGGTCGTGAATATCTAATGGATTAATCCGAATGTAATGTACCACTGAGTCCCCCAACTACTGATGCTATGTATCCTTTTGATTTTTTATTTGCATAACTCATAAGTACTCAGACAGAATTAATGACACACATTGTTTTCCTGTTCCTGTTCCCTATCTCACGAATGAATTTAATTTTGCCCAACTACCACTTGAACTTTTAACCTCTACCAGAACCAATAACACCAAGCAATTGCAACAAGTAGATAACCGCAAAAACAGCAAAAAATATTCCCGCGATCGCCGTACCACCAAAAATTATCTTCGATGGTCGTAGTTCCTTTGGCAACATCCGGTGGTTGAGGAAGAGGGTAAGCCCAGTCACAATAGGAATATGAGCAGCTTCAATTGCACCTGCGGTTTGCAGCAAACCGACAGGTTGACCGAAGAACAGATAAACGGCGATTGGTAAAATTACCAGTAACACAACAATATAAACACGCTGCAAGAACTTCTCATTAGTCCAGCGTCCCCGCACGCCAAATCCTTGCAGAATAATCTGCGTACCATCAGCAAACATCCGCCCAAAACCATCTTCGACTGAAAGGACAGTGCTACAAAAGGTAATAAAAACAATCGCTACCATAAACCAGAAGCCAAACGGCCCCCAAAGGTCGCCCAGCAAGGTTCCTAAAGTTTCTGCTACCTGATTTTCTTGTGGTACAAGTCCCTGGGGGCGCAGCAACTCGCCACCGAGAATCAAGAAAGATAATGCCGCCAATAGCGCACCAACCACAGCTAAAGTGTTGGATATAGTCATCAGATTTATCCAACCGCGCAGTTTCTTTTTTTCTTCTCGGTTGAGTTGCTTGGGGTCTATCCTCTCTTTTCCCTTAACACTAGCAGCACCATAGCCTCTGGCTTCTACCCAGTAAGAATACCACATCAGTCCGGCTGCTCCTGCTAGCATAAAACCCAGCCAAGGTAGTATTTCTTGATACCGTACATTTTGAGGAATTTGCGGTACTAATCCGGCTGCCAGTTGGCGAAAGCTGGGAAAAACAAGAATCGCAGCTGTTACCACTGCAATTGTACGAGCAATCCCCACATAAGAAGAAATTTTTTCTAATACGTTGTATTGCCCAAACAAAACAATCGCCGCCGTGACAACGATGATAATTACTGTCCACAGTTGGACACCTCCCCCTGTTACCAAAATCAGTGCCGTAGCCGCGGCTCCTGCCAATCCAGCAACAGTAGAAATTGCTACCACCAATTGTGGTAGCAATATCAGCCAGATAGCCCAGTTTTTCGGGCCGGGAAGTTGCTTAAAACCTTCGAGAATAGTTGCGCCCGTGCAAACTGAAAAGCGACCTACCTCACCGTTAATAAACCATTTCAGGATCACAGCAGCAAGTAGCGCCCATAGCAGAGAGTAACCATAGAATGCGGCAATGCGAGGTGTAAATAGTAACTCTCCTGAACCAGCAGCCGAAAGCATCCACAAAAAGCTTGGGCCGAGCCACTTTAAGTTTTCCCAACCTTGTGGTGACTCTGGTATGTTTATTGTGTTTTGTTCCTGTTGTTGGCTAGATATTTGCGCATTGGAATCGCGATCGCTTTTATTGCTCATTGGTGCTATTGGGTTGAGAAGTGTACTGGCTTACAAGATTGCTTTGATATTGCGCTAGTTCGGAATAGCAGCTATGTTGTAGTGATTTTCAATCTGTTCTTACTGCACTACTTCGGTAGATTCAGCAACAATCGCAGGTAGATTTTCTGAAAATGCTGGAATTGGACGAATTGCGTCTAAATTGTATTTTTTGGCTACCTCGTTTCTATCGAATCGACGCACAGTTCCTGTCACTTGAACACGACTACCCACTTGAATATTTTCTGCTGGAGTCGAATTGAGAACCAGCAAAAATTCATCACCAGCAAAATCTTCGTCATCCAGGGCAAATGCATTTTCATTGAGCACATTTTGAACTTCACCAGTTACGGTTACAGTTTTGCCCAAAAATGTGCTGGAGTTATCAATAATGTTATCTATCGTCACCTCCCCTGGTTTTATTGCTGCACTTGGTTCTGAATTGGTCGTAGCTGTTGGTTTAGGAGTACAACTAGAGAGGATAAGTATGGCTAGAAGCAGTGGAAAGATTGCTCCTTGATGTTGACTGTTTGTGTTCATAAATCTTTAATAGTGCCAATTTTTTCACTAATAATGTTTGAGGAAAAACTGTAATTAATAAAATTCTTATTAGCAAAAATTTCAGAATAATTTGGAGCGAAATCTTGAATTATCAACAGTGTCATTACGTATCTCTTGTTGCTACAGTCAAATCTTGATGGATATCAGCCAAAAGTTCATCAGTCAAAGGTGAAGTTCCTATTTCTACCTTTAGTCTTGATTCAGATGCAATATCTCGTGATTAGCAACTATCTATATATGTACCTTGACAATCAGGCTGAATATTTTGGCTTGCTCTGATTAATCACGATGGTTTTTTAACGACAATTTATTATCGATATTTTCAACAAGAAAGCCACAAAAATTACTTAAGTTTAACTGTAATATACTCAGTTTATACTAATACTTGCTAAAGCCGAGATTATTTTGGTTCTACATATTAAAACATACAAATTTTACAGATTGGAGACACATCTAAAATCTTAGATGGAGATAGATTTTATGATTTTTCAACACTTAAGATAGAGGTAAAAATATTGAGATTTGCAAAAATAAAATTAACTAGATTAGATTAGGAGTAAATTCAATGAAAAAAAGAATTGTTAGGCTTTTCGGAGCTATAGTGGTTCTCCCTAGTTTAGCTAGCTTACTTCAACCACAGTTAGCTGTAGCATTAAATTCCAAGTCTGAAAAATTGAGTCTAGCTGACAATTCTCTCGTTCGGCTGGAAACTAGAACAATTAAAGATGACTACAAACTATTTTTTTCAAATCGCCAAAACACTTCTTCTGAAGTATTCGGGAATGTTCAGAACTACAATGCCTTTGGTGCCTTCAGTGATGGAGATGATGGGGTATGGCAAATTAATGAAGATGTGAAATTGTTAGTTAACGAACCGCTAGTAGAGCGAAACAACATTCTTACTCCTAGACAAGATTTCTATGAGGGTATAGACAGAGTGGAGGTGCAGACTGAACTGTTTGAGTAGACTTATCAAACATTTTTTACAACCTTGGTAGAAAGCCAATTAGGCTTTCTACCATTTTTGCGGCTGAATTATATTTCGGACGGATCTAATTGAAGAAGAATTCAAAATTCAGAATTCAGTAGTCAGAATAAATTCTTTATTCTGGATTCTGGCTTCTGGCTTCTTTCTTGTTTAAATGGTTAACGGAGTGTAATTCGGGCTAAACCGTAGGGAAGCGTTTGATTAAGACCAATATGTCCACCAGCAACTCGGTAATTCACAATATTGGAGCCGATCGCCGGATTTATACCCGCGTCATCTAGTGCAATTTGCAGAGTAGTTCTAGGAGGTACTGGTTCGCTAAAAACAATCAGAAATCTGCCCTCATCTTTATAGACAATTGAGTCGATTTCGCGATCGCCTTGCGTGACTTTAACATCGTTTGGGGCAATGTTAGCACCCTCTGGTGGGGTGAGCGTGATGAAGGACAAAGGCCCGTGAGAACCTGTATACACGTTAAAGTAATGGTCGTCATTGTATGCTTCAACATCGCTAATCCGAGGTGCGCTGGGATCGTATTGGACTTCTTGTGCTTGAGCAACAGATGGAATACTAGGAACACCTATTGCAGCGATCGCGATCGCAAGAGTTGATAATCGAATTAAGTTTTTCATCACAAATCTCCTTAACAAAGTGAAGTAAATTTATTTGGGAAAAAAGCAGATCGGTTTATAGTAAGTCCGCTCTGCTATGGTTTCTTTTTGCTCGGAATCGGTCTTCATACCTTCTGAGATTCAGATCGTTGAGAGCATAAAAGTAAGGTTCTTGCCGATAGTTATAGATATCGGCGGCATACATAAAACCTATATTCGGTGCTGTTGTGTAAGGGCGATAAACACCTCTAACTCGCTCTTCATAATCGTTGTCAATTGCCAAATCTTCAGTAAATTCAGGCAAATCTTCCACTTGCTGTTTAGTTAATACAGGGACATACACCCGCTTATTTTCGTAATCAATACGAGCCATGCCAACAGGCAGCAAAATTTTCTTACCAAAAACCCAAAAACCCGTATCAACGATGAAATAACGGAAATGAGCATCATCGTCAATCATTATATTGGTTACAGAACCAACCTTATCATCTTGAGCATAAACATCAAAATTTTTGATGTCATAACCATCGAAAATATCATTTTGATAATTAGGATAGTATTCATCCAGTTTATAAAGAGCCATGTTACTTCTCCAAAACTAGCAACCTTAACTATTGGCTAAATTGAACTGGTTATATTTTTAAGATAGATAGAGATAGTGGAAAACTCGTGGAAAAAATTTAGATATAACTATGGACTGATTTTTATTATTTTTTCTATTTCAATAGGTGTAAAGTTTTAATTTGAAATCTTCAATAATTAACACATTGCACATATTCATAATTAATTAAATTCATAAAGATATTGCTAGATATTGTGTTCAATTTGTGCCCTGACAGTGTTTGGAAACACTCATTTTTCATGCTTTTATGCCTGCAAATTAGGAAAATTGAGAGTCATGCTTGCTGCTAAGTATTGGAGAGAATGCAGCAAGCGATCGCTCACGGAGGTGAGTTGGCTACTGACTTCTGACTCCTGAATTCTGTTTGATAAAATTGGATTTTACATTCAATCTATTATTTGCTGTGACTCAAGGTGAGTTTGGCTAATTTACATTAGACGTAACTTGGAAACCAGTAGTAAAACGATAATATTTATGTGGATTTGCCGCTTGGTAGTTCTCGTTACCAGGTTGAACCTGGTAACGAGGGTTTCGAGGCTTTGCCTCCAGGCTGTTGGATTTGTCGCTTTGTCTGAGTGTGAAGAGAGTAATTTCAGGAGGGCAGTTAATCCGTATTGGTATGATACTGAAACCAATTCCTCGGTTCACGTAAAGATGGTTTCCCGGCTGTCCATACCCATCGATCCAACCATCAGCATGAACCTCATCCTCCTTGGTAAAAGTCAACCATGACCATTCTGGGGTGAATGGCAGACGAATTTGCCCTCCGTGGGTGTGCCCTGCCACAGCCACAGGTGCGGTGTTCGCAGGAAATTCAGCAAAGGACTCAGGATGGTGCATCATTACAAATCTGGGTGCTGTATCTGGTACTTGTGCCAGAGCTACTTGGGGTTTATCTTTATCAGCCCAATGCGATCCAATACCTACCAAGTATAAAACTGCTTGCTCATCTAGCTTGGTGGATGACGCCAAGGTTACAGCTTGATTTTGCAACATTTGCACGCCCACAGTTTCCAGAGATGCAGCTAGTTTAGTCGCTTGTGCTACATCGGGGGAAGCGTGCTTAGATTTCATGCCATAGTCATGATTACCTAAAACGGCATATGTAGGAATACCAGCAGCGGTTAATGGACGAACCAACTCAATTGCTTGATTAATTTCCGCGCTGGGGTTATCGCCTGCTTTGTATATAAAGTCACCAACAATCAGCACTGCGCTCGGACGTTCTTTAACTAATTGCGCAACAATTCTGCGGATGGTAGGGGTGTTTGCCAGCCACATTCCCACTTGCCAATCACCAATCACTGCAATTCGTTGCCCCACCCATGCAGCAGGAAGACCGGGTATTACGGCGACTTGTGGTTCAATATCAATAAAATAGGGTTCGATTAAGCCGTAAATTAGAAGTGCAGCAATTAAACCCAATAAACCTAATAATCCCAATAAAAAGTATTTGATTTTCTTCATACTTAGCTTGCAAATTCTATTTTTGCCTGTTATTGAGCGATCGCCTCACAACTAATACTGAGTTCGGGGTAAATGCCTAGATAAACCCATACTTGCAAACAGTGCTGGTGCCAAGAACGCAATCCACAGCGCCGCAAAGCCAGATATCACAGCCTCACGCACCAATCCACTGCTAATCATGAGGCGAAATACAATTACGAGCGTTACCAGTCCCCCCAAGCCGATCGCAACTTTCAGTACTTGCTTTCGGCGGGAAATTTTCGCTGGGGAGTAGCGAACATACCAATATTCAAGCGGCATTCCAATTCCCAAACCTACTGCATAACCAAATAGTTCCCAACCTCTAGGAGAGAAACTGGTGAAAGGAAACACTGCAACAGGTGCTGAAAGACCAAGAACCAGGAAGAATTGAAATGTCCGTCCAGAGAACCAGCGCACAAGCATCGGCCAAAAACGCTGATAAGCGACTACCAAAATCAACGCGATCGCCGCGCCGCCAAGCAAGTCTGCTAGATAGTGTACACCGAGATATAGGCGAGATAGCATGACTAGAAGGACAATACATACCGAAATTATTGCCGGAAGGCGACCAAAAGCAGTTAATGTGCCCCACAGAGTAGTTGCAGTTACTGTGTGTCCACTCGGAAACGACGGTACTCCTGGATGTGTGCGAATAA
This sequence comes from Chlorogloeopsis fritschii PCC 6912, assembly GCF_000317285.1. Lineage (GTDB taxonomy): Bacteria > Cyanobacteriota > Cyanobacteriia > Cyanobacteriales > Nostocaceae > Chlorogloeopsis > Chlorogloeopsis fritschii. The sequence continues at coordinate 59,030 of NZ_AJLN01000152.1, forward strand.
TAATCTGGGGATTGTGGGGACGTGGTACAGGGAAGATTGTCCAAATCAGTACGTCTATCACTGTTCCTAAAAGCACGACACCAAGCAAGCCATAGGCACGCTGTCGTCCCCAAACCCAGAGTGCTAAAGCAAACATCACTGTAACAGCCTTAGCTGTCCCAAATTGTGAGAGAGCCTCAAACAACCAATTCCAACTGCTACCAAACAAGCGCTGAATAGTAATAATTGGCTCAGGACTCCAAAGTATGTCAACCGCCATTTTCCTCAGAATTATTTTTAGATTTACCCTCGTTACCAGGTTCAACCTGGTAACGAGAACTAGAGCCTCTGGCTCCTCATCAGTTTACTTATTGATTCGTCTCAAAGAGCCGAAAACGAACCTGCTGAAAGCGGTTACACTCCAAAACTTTCCCCTGATAGTTAACCTCTGTACCGTCCACCCATGCTTGTTCGGCTGCCATGCCATGAAGGTGTAATTGAACACCTTCATAAGGAAAAGCATAATTTCCCTGTTCTTCCCAAGTTAGCTCCAGGTTATCCGAGTTCTGTATCATTCGGAATTGATCCAATCGCCACTCACCGTGAAATCCAACACTGAATCTAGAAGATCATGCCAGACACTTTACTGCGGAATTGCTGAGGGATACACCTCATCAGCAATTAATACGGGTTTGTTGCTGTATTCTGCTTCTAGCTGCCGCCTCACGTTCAAATCCCAAGTCAGGTTGTATTCCCGTTCTAAATCAGCAACAACAAACGGACGTAACACGCCCGTTACTGCAACCTTCTCATCTTCAGTCACCTTTGGTTGTGGTTTGGTATGCAAGACTAGTAAGTCTTGTCCTCCAAACAACTTGTCTTCATCGAGTGTAAATGAGTTCACACCTGTAATATTTTCAACTTCACCTGTTACCGCTAGCCTTTTACCGTAGTATTGTTTGGGATCTGTAGTAATTTCGCCAGGTTTGGGTGCTTGCGCTAGTGACTGTGCAATAATTGCAGGTTTATTTTCGTACTCTACATATAACTCTGGCTCCAAGTCCAAATCAAATTCTCGTTCAATATCTGCCAGCACAAATTTGCGAACCGTGCCTGTCACTTGAATTGGTACATCATCGTCAGCTGGTAGGGCAAAAGGTTTACCTGTAGCATTTACAACTAGGATGGGTTCACTGCCAAAAAATTGCTGATCGCTAATTGTGAAAGTTGATGGAGCGATTTTTTTGATCGGTTCACTTCTGACAGTTACGGTTTTACCAATCAGTTTATTTGTACTATCAGCGACTTCCTCAGCAGTGACATTAGTTTCTGGTACTGCTGCCTCTCGTTCCAAGTTGTTGGTACAAGCTCCAAGCACCACAGCAGAGAGTACTAAAGCAACAGCTGTATTGGCCTTCCATAGCTTTTGGATAAAATTGCCATTTTGGTTAAATTTACTAATCATTAAGAAAATCTCCTTAAATTTGCTGATAATTTTGCTGAAAAGTGGTTCAATTAGTTACCTTGACCTAATTTAAAAAGACTTGACCATCGCTTTGAATTCTCAATACACCCTGATTGTCATCTAGCCTAGTCTCTTCATCCATTGAAACTGCTAGCATCCCTGACTCTGTGGCAGCTACAGGCATGAATTTTAGCAGTCCTCCATCTTCACGCACGGCTGTAATCGTGACAGGCGTTGGTAAGTCTTGCAGAACAATTTCTTCCCCACCTGCGAGGATTCGAGGCTGGGTATGTGCGATCGCTTGATAGGTAATACGGGCATTGGTATTATTTTTCAATCTCACATCCACTGTGCCTGCTGTTGGTGTGACGGTAGCGATGGGATCTTGTCGGGTTTCTGGAGCGGGTATTGGTTGACGATTGACAGGTAAACCCTCCGGCTTCACCAAAACTCTTGGCTGTACCACAACTCCTGCTTGTCCTCTTAGTCTGAGAGTTGCAGCATTCGGCGGACATCCCTCTGGAACCAAAACTCGATTATTATGTGGTTCTTCATAGTAAATGCGAGGACAGGGATTGAGTGCAGAGGAAGGGGCTGCATTGACTGCCAGGGGTATTGCTGGCAAACCAATTAATAAACTTCCAAAAATGCCTCCTAATAACCCAGCCTTTTTTTTGTTCGTCTGATTTTGTGGACTCATAAATGCCTCCTATTTTGATAATAAAAATTGGGGAAAATCTCAAATTTTTTGAATTTTAAAAACATTATTTTGTCCCAGAGTTTATGTAAAACTTATAACTGGAATTTCAATTGAATTCAGTGTCAAATTGTTTGCCAATCATTAACCCTCTGTTCTAAATAATTTTTTATTGGCAGCTAGCCATTCTTCTTGCAGTTTTAATCTTGGATGGTCTGTGTCATTAATTTCGTACAAATTTGGATAATGATGGTAGTTATAAGTAGCGCGAGCCTCAACAGCCTTATCCTCTTCTTCTGAGGAAACACAAGGCTTATTAACTCCCATTGGTTCATTTAAAATAGCAACTTGATTGATTGCCATAGGAGAGTATGGCACTATAGGTACTACGGGATTGACGTAAGAATAAGTAGCTGGATTCATGCTGTAAGTATTTCTGACCAGATCCTCATAGTCGTAATCAATTCTTAGGTCATCATTAAACTCAGGCAAATTTTTTGCATTCTCTTCAGTAAGTTCCTTAACATAAACTCGTTTTTCAGAGAAATTAATCCGAGAAAGACCAATTGGTAACAATACTTTCTTACCAAAAATCCAAAAGCCTAAGTCAATAATTAAATACCGGAACTTAGCTTCTGTCTCATCAACTAGAGTGTCATTAACAGTACCAATTTTCTCGTCAGAAACATTTGAATAAATACTAAAATCAATAATGTTGTCTTCACCAAATATCTCACGGTAATTTGGAACAATATCTGTGAGTTTTAATAGGGACATTTCATTCTCCAAAATTTTTTAGATGTGTAATTTGAGAAAAAGTTGAGCTGCTCAACTGTTAGAGGAGCTATGATTAACCGGCTGTAGTTTGAGCTTAAGCTTAAATAGTGGAAATCTAGTGAATAATTCAAGCTAATTTTTAAAACTACTGCTGAAGATATAGTGTTACTATTCCCAGTGAAATAGTTAACTACATAGAAATAGAATCAATACCTCTATCTATTACTGCTCTACCCATTCAAGTAATCCAAGAGAGGTAACTCCACCAAAAAAGTGAGCGCCAATCATATTTATATTTGCCAGCATTACAAAAATATCTAGCGAACGAATGACATTTTCCTGGTTATAAACTGCTACTCCTTGCGGTTGGGCTAAAGCTTTCGCCAGTACAACAGCAACTGTCTCTTCAGATCCAATAAAAGCTATTAATAACCCTACTAGACTAACGATTAATCCAAATCTCAAAACCCGAATTATATCCTCTTTTTTTGGATGGATTTGAGGATTGGGGGCTTGTAAACGTTTAGCTAAACGTCTGTAACGGAAAGCCCAGTAAACCCGGAAGCACAACAGCAAAATTCCAATAATAGCTAGAAATATGCCAAAACCGATGCCAGGATTATTCGTTTGGGCAGTTATATTACGGCTAAAGGACGCAAATAACAAAGCGAGAGCAGAAACACTACCTAGTGCTAACTGTACCCAAAAGCTAAATCGACTTACTACACGAAAAGTAGCGGCAAATTCTTGTTTAGTTGGTGGTTGTGAGAAAGGTTCTAAATTATTTAACATATACACCCTTTGATTATTAGTCATTTGTCATTTGTCATTCGTCATTAATTATTAAGTATTAGACAAATAACAAATGCTAGTTTTAAGTTAGGGTGTAATCGTGGAAAACTGGTGGAGAATGCCTAAATTATAAAAAATTATTACTTAAGAGTTAACTTGCTATCTATCAAGAGACTTATCTGACATTTTGTACAAATTATTTATTTCTACCAACCCTATTTTTTTACACATTTCAGCCTAAAGCTGCTGCTACTTGAGTAGCAAGTTTTTGAGGATTAAAGGGTTTACTAATTACGCCTTTTACACCCAATTGAGTAAACTTATACGCTTCAGTACTACGCCCTCTAGCTGTCAGTAAAATTACAGGGATATGCTTAGTCGTTGGATTTGCTTGTAAATTTTGAAAAGTACTTGTTCCATCCATATCGGGCATCATTACATCTAAAAGGATGGCATCAGGTTGAGCAGTTTGAGCCAATAGCAGTCCTTCAGTGCCACTTTTAGCAGTCAATACTTGCCAACCCCCCATGATTTCCAGGCAAGTTTGAATCAATTTACGGATATCGTCTTCATCATCAATAACAAGGATTTGCTTGGCACTCATCGTTATTTTCTTCCTATCTTTGAATCACCAGGTAAAGGCGATCGCTTGCTATTAAAAATCTTCTAGTGTATGAAAGCCTTTAGTTAGAAAACGAGTATATGTATCTGAAATCAACATAATATTCAAGGCACCGCTGCTGTTAAGCAGCGGAGAGTGTTACTGTCTGCCAAGAAGTTACGGTTTGTAGGCGAGAGATATTTAACCTAAATAATTACACTCCACTAAGTTAGACTTTTTATCACTACTTAAGAGTGCCTTGAATCTATCAGTCTAGATTCCAGTAATAACTCCCCGGTATTGTTACTACAACATTTTTTAGCCGATGGAGAGCATCATGGCAAATTGCTAAAGGAGCAGTTTTACCGTAAGTCTTTTTCTCTTTATCAAAGCTTACCGCAAAGGGTAGACCTGGGAAAGCATTAGACTCAAAACGAGAGATTTCAAAGTAAGCAGACTCAGAGTTTTCTAAAGTTTGAACAACCAGTTCTAAAGCTGCCCTCATATCTGTTGAATATGGGCGTAGAGGTAAGTTGAACTGTTGGGATACAACCTGGTCTAAATCTGCTAGTGAGTTTAGTTGAACAGTTGCAGTACGATATTGTGTTGTTTCCATTTTATACTTGCTTAAATTCTGCTGCAAAAAATTTTATGGTACTCATCCCTAAAAATAGACTTCAAAAGTGGAAATCTGGTGTAGAAATATAGAATTCCCAAGCACATGAACCTGAAAAGTTTTTGAGTGAATTATCCAGTACACCCATCAAAAATTGGTTACCAGTTCATACGCTGTAACGCTTTGAAATTGCATAATTGCTCGCGAGGTTAGTTATTAGTCATTAATAACTAAGGACAAATGACGGTCTTAACGAAAAAAGTACAATATGTATGCACTACAGCTTATTATCCTGATGTTATCGAGGAAATAAAGTGGCGTAGCTTTCTCAAGTATTCAATCTAATAAATTTGTTAAAAGTACAGCAATCTAGGGCTGTAGGAGGAAGAATTTTTCTATACAGGCGACATAATGGCAATGATAGATATCTCCTGCCCCAAGTACAACTACGGCGCGACCAAAGAGAAGAGAAAATGCAAAGATTGACGCGCTCCCAGCTAAAATGCTATGGCGTTGCTATCTTAACAGTTTTACTAGCACTGCTACTTACACAGTCGCTATGGCTAATGCATAGGTTTAGTGCTTACCCGCTATTTTTTGCCGCTGTTATGGTTAGCTCTTGGTATGGTGGTTTAGAACCGGGGCTACTAGCGACTGTTCTGTCTGCTTTAGCTTGTGCATACTTTTTTTTACCTCCACTTTATTCGCTGGCTGTGATTGGATTTAATGCAGTGGGGCTGGTTCAGTTTGTTTTGGTGTCACTGCTGATTAGCATATTAAATCAGATGTTGCGTTCTGCCCAACAGCAAGCCGAAATCAATGCAATAGAAGCACAACACAACTACGATCGCCTACGTCAAAGCCAAGAAAAATTGCACCAAAGCGAACAACGCTACCGTTTGTTTGTGGAAGGAGTAAAAGAATACGCAATTTTCATGCTCGATCCGAACGGATTATTTATCAATTGGAATATTGGAGCAGAACGCATTTTAGGTTATCAGGAAGCAGAAATTATTGGTCGGCATTTCCGGTACATTTTTACACCAGACGCAATTGAACGCGGACAACCGGAACAAGTACTGAGAACGGCAGTTAGGGAAGGTTTTTCTAAGGAAAATCGCTGGCATATTCGTAAGGATGGCACACATTTTTGGTCGTATTGTGTCATCATACCTTTACGAGATCGGGACGGAAATCTGCGCGGCTTTTCAAAAATTATGCAAGATTTGACTGAACGAAAACAGGCTGAGGAAGAGCGCGAGCAACTACTACTGCGCGAACAAGCCGCACGCGCTGTTAGCGAAGCGGCACTTTGTGCGGCAGAAGCAGCAAATCGTTCCAAAGATGATTTCTTAGCAGTAGTCTCTCATGAATTACGTACCCCCATGACCGCAATTTTGGGGTGGGTTGGAATGTTGCAAACAGGTAGGCTGGATGAAGCTAGAGCCAAAGATGCGCTTGAGACGATTGAGCGCAACGCTAACTTGCAGATGCAACTGATTGAAGATCTACTTGATATTTCGCGCATTGTTCAGGGGAATCTCTCGTTGAATTTTGGCAGAGTTGATTTGGTAGAAGCGATCGCCCAAGCTTTAGAAGTTGTACAACCAGTGGCAGATGCTAAATCTATTCAAATTGAATCAGCGCTTGATACCTCGGTAGAGCCGATTTGGGGTGACTCAGATCGTTTACAACAAGTCGTGTTGAATCTGCTTTCCAATGCAATCAAGTTTACACCCAATGGCGGACGGGTTGAGGTAAGGCTGTCAAAGGTACTAGAGACTAGGGACTGGGGACTAGGGACTAGGAAAAGGACAAGGAGACAAGGAGACAAGGAGACAAGGGGAGAAGACGTGAATTACGGCTCTGCACCTATTACCCAGTACCCAATACCCAATCCCCGATCCCCAATCTCTAACTATGCCCAAATCCAGGTGAGCGACACAGGTAAGGGTATTAGTCCAGATTTTCTACCGTATGTTTTTGAGCGTTTTCGTCAAGCAGACAGCACAAGCACCCGATCGAGTAAGGGTTTAGGTTTAGGACTGGCGATCGCTCGTCATTTGGTAGAGTTACACGGCGGCACTATTGCTGCCCAAAGCCAAGGAATAGGTCAAGGGGCAACATTCACAGTCAAGCTGCCGCTTACAGCCATCCCCTCGTCAGAAGATGCTCAGACAAACAATACAGCCCAGATACAGCCGCCAACGATTACGGAAGATGCAGCACCATTAGACAATCCTCCAAAACTTGACGGCTTACGCCTGCTGATTGTGGACGACGAAGCGGACACGCGCAAGTGGATTAGCACGGTACTGCAAGAGTGTGGAGCAGAAGTGATTGCCGTTGGCTCAACAGGTGAAGCACTGGCATCGCTAGAACAATTTAAACCAGATGTGTTAGTGAGTGATATCAGTATGCCAGATGAGGATGGTTACACGCTTATCCGTAAAATTAGGGAGCTTGAACCGGAAATGGGTGGACGCATTCCTGCTGTGGCACTTACAGGGTATGCGAGGGTAGAAGATTATAGACAGGCTATTGAAGCAGGCTTTCAGCTACACGTCGCTAAACCAGTTAGAGCAATCGAGTTAGTTGCAGTAGTTGCCAGCCTTGGCAGAATGTCTGGAAAACTATAGAATCCAAAAGCTTCAAGGATTATTGAATGAATTGCTCAATGCTCCACAAGATTTCCACTTTTTAGAGATATCTTCAAACTAGAAGCAGTTCAATTGCTGAACTAGCATCCAACAACTTAACCTCAACATCATTTTTACCTGACTTTTAGGTATTGCACATTGGAAATGATTTAGAAAAAAAATACAGAATTCAATCATTTTTTGATTGTGCAATGCCTATTTCTTTTCCTGAGGTTGAGAAAACTCAGAGGATATTTTCTATGTTTAGCTTCTTACGTTGGTCATCAGGTAGCGCCGCTTTGCTAGGAGTTACTATGACATTTGGCGCGATCGCTCCTGTATTCATTTCTGCTCCCGCCGTTGCTCAAACGACTTCTCCATCTCCAAGTCCGGGTGCAGAGGTCAACTTTTCTGATGTTGCACCTAATTTCTGGGCGCGACCATTTATTCAAGCTCTAGCTCAAAGAAACATCATTACAGGCTTTCCCAATGGAACCTTTAGACCACAGCAGCCTGTGGAACGTGCAGAATTTGCTGCCATGATTGCCAAAGCTTTTGAGCAGAATCAAGTTCGGCAGTTAGCTGAATCTGGATTTAGAGATGTCAAGAGCGGTTACTGGGCGGCTTCTGAAATAGAAGAAGCTTTTCAAACAGGATTTATGAAAGGCTACGGTGGTGGACTGTTTTTGCCAGAGCAACCCATTCCCAGAGCACAGGCGATAACTGCTTTAGCAAATGGTTTGGGCTTGTCTGTTGATGGCACATCGGCAAATATTCTCAGAAGTTACTACCAAGATGCTGGATGGATACCTGCTTACGCTATCAATCCTATAGCTGCTGCCACACAAGCAAATATTGTGGTCAACTACCCAAATCTACGATCTCTCAATCCACTCCGAAATCTCACCCGTGCGGAAGCAGCAGCACTTTTATATCAAGCCTTGGTACAGCAAGGTAAAATAGAACCACTTGCTAGCAATGTTGCGGCTACTAATTACATTGTGGGTCGCAATAATGGGGTCAGTCAAACCACTTCAACTACTACATCTAACACAACTACTTCAACGACTTCCACAACAGAGCCTGGTACCATTGGTGATATTTATGCTCTGTCTACATTGAACTTTACAACATTGAGTTCTGCATTAAAAACAGCAGGTTTAGCAGATACTCTCAAGAGCAAAGGCCCTTATACAGTTTTTGCTCCGACTGATGAAGCCTTTGCTGCTTTACCTAAAGAAACTCTAAACCAATTGCTACAACCTAAGAATCGAGAAACGCTAGCTAGGATTTTGAGATACCATGTGGTGCTTGGTGAACTCACTAGCAATGAACTCAAGCGTGGAGAACTGAAAACACTCGCCGAAAGACCTGTCAATATTCAAATTAATCCCAGTACTAATCAAATCGCGGTGAATGATGCGAGTGTGACTCAACCAAACATCCAAGCAAGTAACGGTGTTATCCATGCGATTAATGAAGTTTTAATACCACCTAATCTCAATTTGAACCAGTTAGAGAAGTAACTGTACTGTGGTATCTAAAGCAGCAGGCAGCATTCCGGTTGATGCTTTCTTGGCTCCTCCAGAGTGAGAGATGAGGTATGAAAGGTATAAAAATAAACTCATTTAATACCACCTAATCTCAATTTGAACCAGTTAGAGAAGTAACTGTACTGTGGTATCTAAAGCAGCAGGCAGCATTCCGGTTGATGCTTTCTTGGCTCCTCCAGAGTGAGAGATGAGGTATGAAAGGTATAAAAATAAACTCATTGATTTTGGCATTGGTAGCAGCCGTGAGCGTGTTTTTGCTCTCAACAACGGCTTTAGCACAAACTGATGTCAACATCAATAACAGTAATATCATCCGGTTTGGGGGTGATGTAATCGTCCCTCCTAACCAGGTTGTGGAAAATGCCCACGCGATCGGCGGTGATGTGATGATTCAAGAAGGAGCAAGAGTTACCCAAACAGCGATCGCCATTGACGGAGACGTGATTCTAGAAAAGGGTGCTCGTGTTGACGGTGATGCTTACGCAGTGGGAGGAGAAATTATCACAGAGCCGGGAGCTACTATTGGCGGTGCTTCAGCCACAGTCTTAGAGAATGGTAGATGGGGGATGTATGGTAGGACGAGGGGAACTAGCAGCTTTGCGGTTCGCTATTTATTACATACTACTTTTCATCTTCTCAACGCACTCATCGGAACTATTATTGGTGTTTTAATTTTAGTTTGGCGACCAAATTTTTTGCTGAACTTGGCAGCGACTGTGAATCAGTATCCTCTGCAAAGTGGGTTGTGGGGTTTAGGGGGTTTGTTTGCTGTCATTTTGCTAGTTATCTTGCTAGCAGTGAGCTTAATTGGAATACCGTTGTTACCCCTAGTTGGTTTGGTAGTTGCCGTTACAGCTATACTCGGAACTCTTGGAGTTACTCTTTGGGTTGGGCAAAGAGCTTCGACTTCTGCACAGCGATCGCCCATGCAACAATTTTTCATCGGTGTGCTGATTTTAACTGTAATCGGTTTGATTCCGGTACTGGGAGGGTTGGTGTTGTCAGTGGTGAATATTTTTGGTTTTGGTGCATTACTGCTGTGGTTGTTCAATAAAAGGCGATCAGCCTAGCGTGCCGTAGGTATTCGCAAGCTGTGGGGTAAACAAAACATAACTCAAGGCTGAGCGTACTCGGCAGTTTGTATGCCGAACAGTTGCAATAATTCGGGCATAATATTTCGATTTTAACCAAAGGAAAAATAGGTAACACTACCATGCATCCTTTAGCAAGTATTAAACCACTGTGTGTATAGCTCTATTCTTGTGCAACTACAAAACAGACATAACAAAATTGTACTAATTAGTATTTGCTGTAACTACAAGAGATTGAACAATGAATCTTTTCTTACAGGTGAATCTCGTCCCGTTCCCAAACATCAGGGAGATGAAGTAGTAGCTGGTTCGGTTAACGGTGAAGGTTCGGTAAAAGTTAAAGTTACTCGTATAGATGCGGTGAAAGCTTTAAATTTAGCACAGAAAACTTACAGCAAAATGATTCAAAATTTGGCATGGGCAACAGGTTACAATGTGATTGCCATTCCCCTGGCCGCTGGTGTGCTTTATACTTGGGGAATTTTACTTTCGCCAGCCGTGGGAGCATTGTTAATGAGTTTATCAACTGTGATTGTGGCAATTAACGCTGTGATGTTGCGACGGGCGAAGTTGGCTTGATAGGACTTATGCAATAATTCTGTGAAAATCTGATGCCGTAATCATATCAGGCGTTGAATTAGGTGAAGCAGGCTCGAAGTGCAACACCATATCTGTTCTGGACGTAAACCTAGAGATTCATACGTACCTCCTTCGCGATCACTAAACTCAACTACAAGAGAGTTTTAGGAACTTCAATCCTGCTAACAAATAATTCTATTTACGATTAGATAGACTGAAAATTACAACACTTTTGGCCGCCGTCCGTCACGTCATGGTCAAACAGCACTGTCAGTCCCACGTACTCACGAACAACTATTTGCTCGTACACAATGCCAGGTCGTTTTGCGATCGCTCCCACCGCAATAATCAAGGGATGGATGCCGATGGGAATGCCCCAACTCATCCCACCTTGACCCACCATTCCCAGGGAGGTGACAGAGACTGTACCCATCATGCGTTTGAACAGAAAAGGATTGCGAAACAATGGTTGCCAGAAGAACTTTTCGCGCACAAACCGTGGCAGCATCGTAAAGATTTTTGTCATCCAGGCGGCACGAGTCGAACCAATTTGCACTTCTGGTGCTGCTAGGGGTGATTGTTGCGCGGCGCGGATTTCGGAGTGGATGACAGCTACACTTTTCTCATTCGCTTTCCGAACGATGTAAGGCATCGGTAGCGTCTCGCCTGCGCCTGGTTCACCGACTGCTCGTTCCACGATTACCGTCACATCCACATCATCAAAAATCACTAACCGCCGTTTTCCCTTGCGGAGTGCATGGATGCACTTGTGTTCGCTGACTGCCTGAGCAAGACACTTAACGATCCAGCCCGTAAAACTGATGCTTTGACCAGTCTTTGCCTTCTGGTCACGGATGGTATCTCGTGCTGCCGTCACATCAATTTCTAGCAGGATGGGGACATGATGCCGTTTGCTGCCCCAAATCAGTGTATCGATTGTGGGGTTGCGAAAATCTGGAAACTTGCGCTCCTCAAAGCTTCCAATTAAATCTAGTTGGTGCATCTGTTGTCTCCTCAGATTGTATGATTCCCAATAGCAGCGCGATCGCGCTTGGTGCAACTATAATTTTAAGATTTCAAAGTTTTCGCTTTGGTGCATTACTGTTGTGGTTGGTGAGCAAACGGCGTACTGCAAAGCAGAGCCGTAGGCATTTGCAAACCTTGGACTAACACCAGTTTTACAACATAAGTATTTTGGCTGTATTACTCAATAATCCACCAGTTTTCCACTTTTTATAGATATATTTAACAAAATAGAAGCAGTTGAGTAAATTTACCGAGGTTCATTAAATTAACCTCAATACTGTTTTTCACCAGTTGTTAGTTGTTACACACTTAATAGGCAGAAACATAGTTCTTCTGTCAAAGTTTTAGCTTCAGGATAAATGCTTTCATGGTAAAAATCATCCAGAATAATTACAATTCTTTTCCAAAGTTTGGGAAAGATACTCCTTGGTTGTGGCGTCCAAATTTCCAAGATCTAAATTCAGCTCTGTTGGCTGTTTGTCTGTTAGAAGATGAATTAAATAAACGCTACACAATGCTTAAAAGTGTAAAGGTTGTGAATATTGACAACTACAATAATATAGCCGCTGAACCAATACCTCATATTGCCGTAGTATTCAAAAATAGTACTGATTTAATAGGAGAGAAAGAGCTGAAATCCCTCTTTGAATCTACTTGTCAGCGGATAGTTGCAATGGGTAAGGCTGTCGGAATCCACTTAGTTTTAGGTCTGATCTAGAGCCTTGTTGTAACTAGAGTCGGTGTCACTCACAATGAGCGATCGCAGAGTCGAGTTTACAGACTAAACCTTTATTTTACCTACTTTCATCTTTACTTCATAGCAGTTTTACTTGAGTGCACAATCTGATCCAAGATGTATTAGTTGTGCAATTTGCTATCACTATTGCTGTACAGAAAACAACAAACAGGTGTATTTATGACTGTAACGACAGACGAGAAACTTAAAACTATAGTCATGGATAAACTTTGCTGGGACAAGCGTGTGAACGCAGCTGAAGTTAATGTAATAGTTGAGAATTGCAAAATAACCCTCAAAGGTAAAGTGTCAAACTATAGAGCCAAACGTATTGTCGAGGACGATGTAAAAGAAGTAGTTGGAAAAATTGAAATAGATAATCAACTACAGGTGCATTATCCACCGATGACTCCTCTCCCTACAGATGAAGAAATCGCATTAAAGGTGACGAATGCTCTGACTGAGAATCCAGAAATTGATACTAGTAAGATTAATGTCAGCGTTATTGGGGGCTTTCTCACTCTCCAAGGCATAGTAGATGCTTTTTGGAAGAAATTTCAGGCACAAAAAACTGCCTATGCGATCACTGGGGTTATTGATGTTGTTAATGAACTAGCAATTGTACCTACTCAGGAAGCTCAAGATGAGGAGATTGCAAAATGTATTGGGAATGCCTTGGAACACAACATGGATGTAGAAACTGGGGATGTAAACGTAATAGTAGAGAATGGTAGAGTTTCCCTATCAGGTTTTGTTTCTAATTGGGCAGCATGGCGAGCAGTACATAACACAGTTTCCCGTACCACAGGAGTCATTATGGTAGTAGATAAGCTTATCATTCGGCAGATAGTTGAATATACACTCTAACCTTAAACAGAGTATATTGTTAATTGTTTTTTCTACGATTGACTTCCAAAGCTAGAATTATCAATTTATCATTGCTTCGATACTGCCTTGATTGTTCGCTAGTTGATTAGAAAGCCACCCTGCAAATTGTTCCTCATATTTATTAGCCTCTTTTTCCAGTTTATTCTTTTCGTACCTCTGACCAGCCTTTTTAAACTCCCTGAAATAATAGTATCCAAACTTATCTGCACCACCTAATTGCTCACACTGCCTAGAGTGTGTAAGCTCATGAGCTAACAGTTTAAGCTGATCAAAATCACCAAGTTTGTATGAATCTTTAACATAAATACGTTTGCAATAGGTTTGAGCAATAGAATCAACCTGACCAATATCTATTTTGAATTCAGCATACAACCAGTCATCCATCAATTGGGCATTATAGATGACCACAACACGGTCAACTAAATCTCCAAAATAGGTTCGCAAATATCGTTTCTGTGTCTTATCTAAGTATTGACTAGTAGCATTGCTAGTACGCATCCATTGAGCTGCTGCTGGATATGCTATTGCACCTGCCTGACCCCATGCTTCTTCAGTCAGATCCTTGATATACGAATGACAATTAATGTCTGCCCAATTACAGGATTTGGCATAAAATGCTTGCAACTTTAAATCCCCAAAGCCTATTATATTTAATGCTATTAAAATGCTAATTAAACCTAAGTGAATGATTTTTTTCATAACATTGTGATTGATTTGATTTAAACCTTGTATAAACCTCCTATTTAGAATTGAAAGCCTTAGGTCAGCTAAGGCTTTCTTTTGGTGATGACATATTAGAACTCGCAGCATTGTTTCCAAACTATGGAAACATCCCAAAAATCAATTTCTAGAATAATAAACTGGGAGGTGCTAATCTCTATATTCAGTACGGACTGTACTAGGTTCACGATAAGCAGTTGGCTCTTGGCGACGGCTTTTTCCAGCCAAACCAAATAAACCAACCAAACTAATTAATCCCAGCCTACCCCAATCGAAATCATCATCTTCATAAATTTCTATCTGTTCATATGGTTCTCCAACTCCGGGTTCAACTTGAGCCGTAGCAGGAAGAGTTAAGGGTATAATTGCCGTGGACAATGTGAGAGTGTAACTCCAATCATTTTGAAAAAATTAGCACGTAGCATGATTAAATTTTCCTATCATTCGTGAAGTAATATCGAAGCCAAATTGCATTTATCTAAAACCACAGAATGTGTGATTTAAGAATTCGTCACCTATTTTTATCTACAATCGGACGGCCTTCGGTATCTATATCTAGCTCTTCTCGACGAACTTGTTCTTCTGAGCTAACCATTTCTTGCTCCACTTGTTTCTTGATTCTGACTTCTTCACGCACGACAGCTTCTTTGTGAATATCTGGCTTCTCTTCGTAGATATCCATATGTGCAACTTCTCCAGAGCGGAAAGTAACTTCCCCAGGAGAAACAGGTTTGCCAGTATTTTCTGGAGTCACTCGCTCAATCACAACTCGCTCTTTTTCTACTGGTACTGAAACTCGTTCTGTTTCTGTTTCAACGTGTTTACCAATTGTTACTTCTCCAGCCTTGTGGCGGGTTTTATTAGCAACCAGCCGTTCTTCGTACAGTTTGAGCGTTTGATGATCCCGCTCATTCATCTCATATAAATCCGGTTCTTGTTGGTAGGTGTATGCATTGCGATCATAATCAACCTTTCTAGCTGCAACCGGAGTAGCTTCTGGTTCAGGTGCTTTGTAAGGTGTGGGCGCTACAGGTGCATCTAAAGGAGCCGATGTCTCTAAAGGTGTTGATGCCTCTAAAGGCTCAGTGCGATAAACTTCCCGCACTCGCTCTTCATAATCGTAATCAATTCTCAAGTCTTCACTGAATTCAGGCAAATCTTCTGCTTGCTCTTTGGTAAACCCTACAGCATAAACGCGGCGATCGCCTTGATCAATTCGGGTGCGACCAACTGGTAGTAATACTTGCTTGCCAAAGATCCAAAAACCAGTGTCAATGACCAAATACCGAAAATGACCTGACTCGTCAACTAATATATTTTGAATGGTGCCGACTTTTTCATTATCTCTATCTGAATAGACATCATAACCCTTGATGTCCTCACTACCAAAAGAGTGTTGATAGTTTGGGTCAAATTCCTCAAGTTTGTAAAGAACCATTTTGTAATTCTTCCTGTATTCTCATCAACTCAATATCTATCGCATATTCCAAGTGTCAAGCTAATTTTTACATTCAAGCTAAATCATTTGTGCTCGCATAGCGGTGAGCACGACACGTCACAGAAGAGTTTGGAGTCACTTCTACAATCAAAACTCCTCGGTTTTGATTTACCTTGAAACCAAACTTACTTTGGTTGGTTTCCTGCCAAGATCAAGGGTTAACTCAACTAGACGAATACCTAAATATGAATGCTCCACTCGAAAGTTTGAAGATATAAGTCTAAGTTAGCTAGCAAAAGTGGAAAACTTGTGGAAATTAGGAATTTTCATAAAAAGTACCACTTAAGAAATAGACTTTAAACTCGACAAAATTTATTCAGGCATGTGTACTTTAGCAATGGACAAATAAACCCAAGAACTAATTCTAGAAAACTTTTAAAACACCAAAGAGCATCTTGAATGTTGACGGCGGCGATTGGACTTGGAATTTTTGGTATGGACACTTTTATCTCGCATGTCTGTATTGCAAACCGTGACTTTACCTGTGGTAGATTTTAACAACCCTGCAATGTGCTTGACTACGGTCGTCTTACCTGCACCATTGTGACCAACGATCGCATGAACTTCACCTGCACGGATCTGGATATTTATGTTTGCGATCGCTTTATTATCATCTGAGTAGCTGGGGATCTATCGCCAGAGTGGCAGCGATCGCCATGCATAGCGTTGTCTTCCCAGCTCCGAGAGGCCCTATAATTCCAATAACCTCTCCCTGCTTCATCTCAAAGGAAATACCGTCAATGGTAGTTTCATCAGCTGCTGGGTAGGTGAATGTAAAATCTTTTGCGTTTACTATCGACATTCCTTACTCCTTTGCTAAAAAACTGGGCAATCCTAACTTACACGAGCGGCGTTGCGAGTGCGTTTTTGCTCTCTATTCCGTTCTTTGCCACGAGGTGCGAAGCCAAAGTAGCGCTCAACCCTACCGTAAAGGTGTGGCATTATTAAAACCAACAGAATCGCACCCATAATTAGACCGTCAGTGATAGTATTTCCAATTGCAGCCCAGACAGCAACGTTGAAAGTTTCTGTGCTGAAGATAATAAAGGTTGTTGCCTCAATTACTGCGTGAACAAATCCTGCTACGATTGCTGCAATAAAAAGACGAATCTTATTTAGGGGGTTACTGGTTGATCAATGCGAACCCTTTGGCTAGGCATTGCCTTTGATAGATTTTTTCTAGCTCTAATCCAGGCAAAATAAATTTGTACAAACTAGCATTCGCTATTAGGTTACTTCTGCAAGTAAACATTTTTCATGAGAATTCTTTTGGTGGAGGACGATGATTCGCTTGCTCAAGCGGTGGCGGCTGTTCTGAGCAAGCAAAATTATGTAGTGGATATTGCTGCTGACGGTGAAGCTGGTTGGGAGTTGGTGACTGTTTGCAACTATGACTTAATTTTGTTAGATGTCATCTTACCCAAGTTAGATGGTATTAGCCTTTGTCGGCAACTACGACAAGAAGGCTATAAGATGCCAATTCTACTGCTAACGGCAAAAGATAGTAGAACTGATAAAGTTATGGGTTTAGATGCTGGAGCAGATGACTATGTTGTTAAACCCTTTGACTTTGGGGAGTTGTCAGCTCGAATTCGCGCGTTAGGACGTCGGGGAAATTCTTCCTTACCTCCGGTTTTAGAATGGGGAAACTTACGCCTCGATCCTAGTAGTTGTGAGGTGACTTATGCAGGCAACGTTTTGCATATAACAGCCAAGGAATATAGTATTTTGGAGCTTTTTTTACGCAATAACCAACGCACTTTTAGCCGCAGCGCGATCGTAGATCACCTTTGGGGTGCTGATACAGATCCACCAGCAGATGACACTATTAAATCTCACATTAAAAGTTTGCGGCAGAAACTCAAAGCAGCAGGCGCACCCTATAATTTTATAGAAACGGTTTATGGATTGGGTTATCGCCTCAAGCCTGATGCCAAAAAGCAAAAGTCTCAGGAAAGCAAAGAAGAGCCAACTCCAACGCAGCAAGAAATTTTTTCGGCAGCTGTTGCCAAAGCACGGGAAGATTTTCAAGCTAAGGTTGGTTCGCGTATTACTGTGCTGGAGCAAGCAAGTAATGCCCTTAAAGAAGGTACGCTCAACTCTGGGCTGCAACAAAACGCAGAGCAAGAAGCTCACAAGCTGGCGGGTTCGTTAGGAAGTTTTGGTTTTGCTCGTGGATCGCTATTGGCTGAAAAAATAGAGAGTATACTTCAGAGTCAAACGCCAATTAATCAAGTTCAGTCTCAACATCTTTGTGAACTCGTGACGGAGTTACAACGGGAGCTAGAAAAAACGACGACTGATGAGCAAATTTTGAGTGAACAACGGCAGAAGATGCTGTTGATAGTGAGCGGCGATCGCCAAGTAGTTGAGCAGTTAGTAAAAGAGGCTGCGACACAGGGAATGCATATAGACATTGCTATTAATACTGCTGATGCTAGGAGTGCTATAGAATCCTCAAGTCCTGATGTGGTGCTACTCGATCTTGATTGTTCTGATGAGGTTAAGGATAGTTTGAAGTTATTAACAGAATTGTCCAACCGAACACCGCCAATACCAGTACTAGTTTTCACCGATCGAAGTAATTTTGCCGAGCGTTTAGAAGTAGCGCGAGCAGGCGGGCGTAGTTTTTTACATAAGTCCATGCCTCCTAAACAAATGTTAGAGCTAGTTATCCAGACGATTCAATCAATAAGTGTTTCTAAAACCAGAGTAATGGTTGTAGATGACGATCCACAGGTGTTAACTCTTATATGGAATTTACTAGAACCTTGGGGAATTAAGCTGACAACTCTTGAAGATCCGCGTCGCTTCTGGGAAACCCTGACAGAGTTTTCCCCTGATTTACTGGTGCTAGATATAAAAATGCCTCATGTAAATGGAATTGAATTATGTCAAGTGGTACGTAATGACCCCTACTGGAGCAAACTACCAGTACTGTTTCTTACTGCCCATGTCACAGCAGATACTGTTGATCGGATATTTGCAGCTGGAGCTGATGATTGTATCAGCAAACCAATAGAGGGAGCAAAATTAATCACTCGCATCTTCAAACGTTTAGAGCTGATTAGTAAAAAAACCTAAAGAAGACTGAATCTGGCTTTACTCAAGTTATAGGCTAAATCGAGTGTAGTTATGTTGTTGTCGATGAGCCGTCTACCTGCGATAGAAAATCCGCACCGCAAACCCTACCCAAGTGACTGAAGCGATGCCGAATGGTTAATTCTTAAGCCTCTTTTACTTACACCCAAGGGATTTGGGCATCCTGTAGAAGTAGATTTACGAGAAATTTTGAATGCCATTTTCTACGTGCAACGTACCGGATGTCAGTGGGAAATGCACACCGAGTGACCTTCCTCCTTACACAACGGTGTATGGTTACTTCCAGAAATGGCAGCGCAAGGGCATTTGGCAGAAAATTCATGACCAAGTACGTCATCAACTGCGACAAGATTTGGGGCGTTCCGGACAATCTACCGTATGGAAATAAACGCTTGGTTTGCTGACAATAAGATTGATATTCCTCACCGAAGCGTTCTTCTAACATCTGCTCTTCAATTGCAATGCGGTTACCAAACCAAATAACACAGACTATTAACAATAATCCAGAACTCCATAAGCTCTGTAACATAATGCAAAAGCCGAGAAAAAGAAGAATGTAACTCGTGTAGATGGGATGTCTAATTAAACTATAAATACCCTCAGTCACTAAGTGATGATCTGATTTAATCGTAAGACGGTCAAAGAATTTTCCTAAAGTTTTGATGGCAACCTGACTAACAATAATTGCAGCACAAATCAGGACAATAGCAGTTACAGTTAAACATAGATCAACTGCTGTATTCAAAGTCTGGTTTTGAACTGAAAAGGTGTATAGCGTTAGCCAGTGTACGCTCAGTAACCCAACAACAGTAATTAGCGAAGCTACGCGTCCAGAAGTAGCTTGAACTTGGCGATCATCTTGACGACTTGCTAGTTTACCATATCGAACAACTCGCCAAACCGTTCCCAAAAAGAAAACAAAGTAGCTGATTGATAAAAAGACTACTCTCCAGTTTCCTGCAACTCCAAATTGTGCAGCTGGAATGACAATCAAAACAGCGATAACAGCCAGTAAGGCGAAAATCAATCCCATAGGTTTCAGGAACACTGACATGAATACAAGCTCCTTCGCAATGAACTATGTAAGTAGTTGTGCAAAATTAAATTCATTCGTGCAGACAGGGTTGGGGGAACAGGGAACAGCAAAAGAATGTGTGTAATTAATTCTGTTTAAGTACTTATATTTAGACCGGAAGTTGAAGATCGATAAACAGGCTGAGACTATTTTCACACAAACAAATTGCAGCCGTAAGTTTCAAACATTAATTGCTGCGATCGCACATTGCTGTTTGTGCTACCAAGCTACTGAGGAATTATATCTCAAATATTAGGTAACTTTATTTACATCAAATCTACACAAATTACAGTTTGTAATGTTAGGCTAAAGTATCAAAATTCACACTTCCTAGCTCACAAGCATAAGTCTCTATTCTATGTCTAAGTTCGTCTCCGCCACCTTAATCGCAACATTCCTACTTCTCGCATCAGCTAAGTATTCCAGTCCTACACTGGCTGGTACTTGTGCTTCCAAATGCGGCCCCCGTCCCATTCAATTTAAGCCTGGGCAAAATATTATACTGGAAGTTGTAAACAATACTTATAATACCGTAAAATTACAGAAGCCATATACTACCAGTCCAATTACTCTCCAACCTGGAGAAAAATTACAGTTAGAGCAGGGAGATGGTACAGAGCCAAATATCTCTCTTTTGTTTTGGAATGAGGCTGGATTGCCACTCAAAGCGACTGTCTCCAAGGCGAACTTTGCTACTTTGCGAGTGGAATTTCGTCCAACTTGGTATGCTCCAGGCGATCGCGCAATTTATATCCTTGATGATGGTAGGGTGAATATGCTGTGAAAGTTAGAAGCAGGGCAAGTTTATTTCGATTAAGACGATAATTTATTTGTTGAACCTGCTCGTACAGTAGTTATAAGTTATAAGTTATTAATTGAAGAATTTTTATGTATGGGCGAAGATAACAGCGCCCCAATTTTTACTTATAACTCTAACTGTGCTAGACCAAACTCCGATTGCACCAGTGAAAACCCGTCGGCGCTTGCCCAACCAGCGTTGGCAGATTTACCCACAAAAAATAGAATTAGCACAAAATTTGGTCGAGGCGACAAATTTATCGCCTCTCGTTAATCAATTATTAATTAATCGGGGTATTGATACGCCTCTGGCAGCACAAGCTTTTTTAGATCCAGAATCTGTAAACTTGCCTTCGCCATTAGAGGAATTTCCAGATCTGGCAGTCAGTTTGGAATTGTTGCAAGATAGCGTTACCCGTAAAGAAAAAATCGCCATTTGTGGAGACTATGATGCAGATGGCATGACTAGTACTGCTTTATTGTTACGTTGTTTGCGTTGGTTGGGTGCTGAGGTAGATTACGCTATTCCCAGTCGGATGCATGAAGGCTATGGCATTAATAAACGCATTGTTGAAGAATTCAAGAGTGAAGGTGTGGGATTAGTCCTCACTGTTGATAATGGTATTTCTGCTGTTGAACCCATAGCTAGAGCTAGAGAACTCGGTTTAAGGGTAATTGTCACCGATCACCACGACATTCCTCAAAATTTACCTCCAGCCAACGCCATCCTCAATCCTAAATTACTACCAGAATCTTCACTTTATCGCGGTGTGGCAGGTGTTGGTGTTGCCTACATTTTGGCGGTGTCTCTAGCACAACAGTTAGGTAAAACTAATAGCGGCATTATCAAGCCACTGCTGGAACTATTTACATTAGGAACCATTGCCGACTTAGCTCCTTTAACTGGGGTAAATCGCCGTTGGGTAAAACGCGGTTTGCAGGAATTACCCCAATCAAAATTGCCGGGAGTGCAGGCGTTAATTCAAATGTCTGGGGTGCAGTCAAGGCAGGGAACAGAGAGAACTCTGAGCGGAGGTTTCCTCCGAACTTCTGATCGGAGGAACGGGGAACTCTTAACGGGGAATATTTTTGATAATTTCTCCGCGTCTCCCACTCACCGCGTTACTGCGTCTTCTAACACGGTATCTGCGTCTTCAGCAAAATCATTAAAGCCGGAAGATATTGGCTTTCGTTTGGGGCCGCGCATTAATGCTATTGGTAGAATTGGCGATCCTCAAATTGTGATTGAACTACTAACTACGGATGATATGGGGATAGCGCTGGAAAGAGCTATGCGGTGCGAAGCAATTAATTTGCATCGCCAGCAGATGTGCGAGCAAATTGAACAAGAAGCGATCGCATTAGTTGAAACAGAATATGTGGCATCTCTACAGCAAAATCGTGTTTTGGTTGTAGTTCAACCCAACTGGCACCACGGCGTAATTGGGATTGTTGCTTCGCGGTTGGTAGAACGCTACGGTGTGCCTGTGTTTATTGGCACCTATGAAGATGACAATCATATTCGCGGTTCGGCACGAGGAATACCAGAGTTTCACGTATTCGCAGCTTTGGAATATTGCCAAGACTTGCTCGGCAAATTTGGCGGGCATAAAGCCGCTGGTGGATTTTCTTTACCAGCTGAAAATTTGGCAGCACTGCGATCGCGTTTAGGAAAATTCGCCAACCAATGTCTTGAACTTCAGCATCTCAAACCACTACTCAAAATAGACGTTCAAGCCAACCTCAATCAAATTGATCGACAACTTTATCAACAGCTGCACGCTTTAGAACCCTGTGGAATTGACAACCCCGATCCTGTTTTTTGGACTCCTAATGTGCAAGTTATCGAACAGCAAATCGTTGGCAAAGGACACCTTAAGCTGACAGTTGCTCAAACTATCGATGATTTACAATTTCAAATTAAAGCGATCGCTTGGCGGTGGCGTGACTATTTTCCTTTACCAAAACGAGTGGATATTGCTTATAAATTGCGAGAAAACAATTTTAATGGCAACACAACTATTGAATTGGAATTGCTTGGCGTTAGACTACCAGAGCGATCGCAGCTATTTTTTGCCTCTGCCCCTACTCCCATCAAAACCAGTTTTGAACATAACCAGCGTCAATATACCTGTGGCATTTATCAAAATGGTTCTTTACCAGAATTAAGAATTAAAAACCCTGAAGGCAAAGTCTTAGCTGTTTTGCAAGGACATCATATTGGTTTATTGGGAACTCATCGTGAGAACGCACAAGAGATTGATGTTACTCAACCCCAGTATGACAGCATTATTCAGGCTGCTCTTGAGGCTTTAGGTAGGTTGGCAGAAAAGTTACGCGATTAGAAATTGGTATTTGAGTTTATTTAGAAAGATAATATTCACTCAATGTTATCACCATAATTCAGTACCAGCGTGTAACAAGCGGCGCGACTAGCCAGCATGAGAGCAGCACGGCGGCACCGTCACCAAAGGGAAGAAGTGTGACCATAGATGCCAAGAGTGAGACCTGCTGATAAGCAAGCGCGAGACCTAACGGCAAAACGCAGTGACGGTGGGTAACCTCGCGACCTCACAAGTAACTTTCATCCGTCCGCTGCCGTGAAGTGTTAGCCTGAAGCTCACCAGGAAATATATTTCACTACAGACTTAACTGAGGAAGACACAACTAGACTGAACAACACCCAGAAGAAACGAACTAGAATTTGATTCGTCAACTTCTTATTTGTTCTCTCAAATTCATCGGTGGCTTTTTTGTCACCCCTTGTGATAGAAAATCTGGGATGTTCTTCAAATTTATCAATATCAATCGCAGCATACCGGGTTGGAGTTTCCCTGATCCGATAGACTGTATCCTCAATTGCGTTTATGAACGCTTGAGCCAGCTCAACTCGCTGCTCTGTGTAGTATTGAACAGCCTCAGCGTATTCATTCAGCGCTTCAGGATGAAATACATACCTCATGGCTCAATCAGCCGTCTGACTTGCGCTAAAGCATCTTCACCTGAAATTGGTTGAACAGAGCCATTTCGCACCTCATCTCTCCGGCGCTTGGCTTCAGTCACCCAAACTGTCTGAATTACTGGATCAGTGTCGAACTCCAAGCTTTCTACCAACTTGTCTGCAAGAAGCGCTCTTGATGCGCTCGGCAAGGACAGTATTTCTTCCGTCAGTTGCTCAATTGACCGCATAATCCCTCGCAGAAAGCTAAATTCTAAGCAAAATTGTAGCAAAATCTGATGTGAGTAGAGCTTGATGAAGCAGTCACCAGCATCAGGGACTGTGCTGTGTGACTAGATACGCTACTTTAAGACTTTGTCAGGTTTTGATATATTCTGTATGATTGCGAATTCAAATTTTCTAGGTTAGACGAGTACCTCTCGAAAGTAAATATGAGTCCTGAGCAACGACTAGACTACCTTTATAAAGAGTATGTTCGACTAAGCCAACTAATAAATTTGGTACTTTTATAGTTTGGGATAATAAAAGGAAAGAAGTAAATCCTAAAGAGCTTGTGGAAACGGTAGAGAAATTTTCTAAGCAAAATGCTCAAGATGTATTGTTGGTAATTAATTATAGTTCTAGCAATTCTAGAAAAAAATATGTTAAAGCTTTAATGACTGAATTTATTAATTCTCCTATCAGCATTTATCAACTAAATAGTTTTGATAAAAGTATCACTTTGGACGAAAATTACAAATTGTATATGATTAAGTATAGAGCTAGTTGATCCTTGTAGACATATTCTGTTCAAGCTGAAGGTAAGCTAAAGGTTTTCTAACTCGTACACTCAAATCAACCAAAATTCTTGTGGGGAAGCTACTGTGCTAGTTTAATATAGGACACACATATGGCACTTGATAAGGCTAAAACTCACTTTTACCAAATCGATGAAACTATAGTTACGTTAGTCCAGCAGTTTGAAGCCTGTGCCTTCATCTGCGCTCCGCGTAATTGCTCTGGAAAACAGGCTAACAGTCAAACTTTTACCTAATTAACTTTATTTTTAAATACATTTTTTTCAATTTTTTCTAACCCATTGAACCGGGTATCGCCTACCTGCTTGCGTTAAAAAAGTGTCTAATTGTTCAAGTGATAATGCCTTTGGCATGGGATAACGTCCATCCAGATTCTTCATATCTGTATAGTGACGAATAAAGGAAGCTAAATCATTTGGGTAAGTTTGTTCATTCACGCCCAAGAACTGTCCATGCTTGTGTGCTCGATTTAGGAGCGATCGCCATTGTTCAATCGAAGCCAGCCCCAGTGAACGAATGCCATTAGAAAATAGGGTTAAATAGATTTCGTCAAAAGGTTTGGTTCCATCGAGATAGTTACTGAGTCGATCGGCAGAGGTTTGATCGTTAAACACTATCCAGTAGGGAACGAGTCCCAGGCGTAACGTCCACCACGGTTGTAGATACACAAACGATTCAACAAATAATCGATTGCTCGGTAAGCCTCGTTGCTCGTACCACCATCGATAGAGATCCGCCACTAGAAAACTTAAATCCTGTGGATAATCGAAAACAATGTGGCAAACCCGAAAATTGTGCTCACGGGCAAAGTCTTCTACATCTTGGCGCAGGGTTGGATCAAATCCCCATTCCGACTCTGGAAACCAACCATCTGGATCTGGTGGATTCCAGCGCTGGTGATTCGATTTATTTTGCTTTAAGAAGTCCCTAATTTTTTGGCTATCTTGAAAATACTCTTGCGGGGTTAAACCACCTTTGCCCCCAAACTGAAACAGATGACGCTCTTGAACACGAGTTGCAAGCCAAGTATTCTGGCTCTCCAGTAAAAATATCGTTGCACCTGGTGCTAGATTCTCAGTTAAGAACTGCTTGTATGCTTTACCAAGCCGGAGTCTTTTCAAACGGAAGTAGCCTACACGGGGAACCTTAATGCGATCCTGATTGGGATCGTGCATTTGATAAATGGCAAGGTCAGGATTGTTGTTGAGTAACCGTCGCGCGAGTTCCCTTGACGACTCTAATACGGATCTGGGATCGTCTGGATCGGCAGCATGTTGAAAACAAAATAAAAGCGTCTGGGGCAACCAGGGAATTCCCAATGCTGCTCCTAAATGTACCGCAGCCCCATTTGATGACCCAATCATGACAGCAGGATATTGTTGTTGACGGGGATATTGACTGATGACCCAGTGGGACATCGTTTCTGCCCGCACTTGATCGACTACTTTTTGGGGGGATGCATTTATCCAGCCTCCCCAAGTTGAGAGACCTTGAGAAATCGATTTGGCAAGATGACTGCCGACTTCTGCAGCAAAAGTTTTAACTGACGGAGCCATGCCTCCAGAAGGAAAATCCTTACCCTTAAGATAGCTACCGAGTGATTGTAGAGCCACGGTTGCCGAATCAAGACCAGTGATGTAACCTGGTTTCCTGCCAAATGATGCCGCAACATCTACAATTGTTAGTTTGAGTGAGGAAGATTGCATCGCTCTCTGTGGTCTCCAATTTGACTACGGTTCTCTCTACTGTCGTTAGATTAATTTGCAAAGTATGGAAACTAAAACTGATAACTGTTTTGGAGATTTCAGTCTCCTTTGGGGAACTGCGAAGCACTGTTTAGCGGTTATTTAGCGAATTGGTATTACGACACTCAGCATTTTAAACCTATTTCGTCTATGCTTTGGGGTGAATCACTCCGCAGGCTGATTTAGCTGTGGCTAACGGCTGGGTCTTAATTCAAGCTTTTGATAGAGACAGAGGTTGATCTATTAGTGGAAGGATTACAGAAACTTAGCGATTAGCGTTAATGATGTAGCATTCTTGCGAGAAATATGGAATTCTTGAACAAGATTTCACAGAAGTTTAGGTTTTTGCTGAAGTCGCTGTTTTATTTGCAATATATTCCGCAAGCATTTTTGTATTCATTAAAGCGCGATCGCTACGAGCGCTACTATCTTCCCAAGCGTGGTTCTGAATCATTAGTTACCCCTGGAAAACTTCTGCAAATTAAACCTAGCGAAAGAGGATTTCACATCTATTTTGAACAAGCAGAACTTGAAATTGATTTCCTGACTCACGATTTAGTCCGACTGAATTGGTCGCCTGGTCTTCTCCCCATTCCTTATGCCATTGCTACTCAAGATTGGGATTTGGTTGAAGTTTCTTTAGAAGAAAAAGAAGATTGCGCCATTATTAAAAGTGATAGTTTGACTATAGAAGTTACTGTTAATGGATATGTTAGGTTCTTCAATCAAGCGGTCGAAGTTCTCAGAGAAGAACTTCCGCCTCAATGGTATGGTGAACGTTTGGTGCATCAAGCTCAATTACGCTCAGAAGAACATATTTATGGATTAGGCGAACGTGCCTCTACACTAAATTTACGGGCTGCAAAAAATCCTCAGCAAAAGCCTAAAACCTACCAGATGTGGAACTATGATCCGGCTGGCTACGGTTCGGGAATAGATCCGATGTATATCTGTATCCCGGTTTATATGGGCTTACATCAGGCAGGAAGTTATCTTGTTTTTTATGAGAATTCCTTTCGCGCCGAATTCACGTTTGCTGATGTTACTACCGCAGCGTTTGCAGGCGGATCGCTTCGCTATTACATGACTATTGGCGAACCTGCTGACTTGATTGAACGCTACACTCAATTAACCGGTCGTGCATCCCTGCCACCCCGTTGGGCATTGGGCTATCATCAATCCCGTTGGGGCTACTATACTGAAGC
Organism: Chlorogloeopsis fritschii PCC 6912; assembly: GCF_000317285.1. Lineage (GTDB taxonomy): Bacteria > Cyanobacteriota > Cyanobacteriia > Cyanobacteriales > Nostocaceae > Chlorogloeopsis > Chlorogloeopsis fritschii. Next base: position 86,368 of record NZ_AJLN01000152.1, read on the forward strand.
GGCAATTCGCCAAGAAGTTGCAGCCTTTCAAAACAATAAGTTGCCTTTGAGTGCCGTTCATCTCGATATTGACTGTCAGGTTGCCCATCGCCCATTTACAATCGACCCGATTCGTTTCCCGGATCTCGACGGCTTTATTCAAGAGTTATTGCAATTAGGCGTTCACGTCATTGCCATCAATAATCCCGGTGTGAAATTTAGCCGAGCCAGTAATTTATTTATCGAAGGACAAATTCTCAATGCCTTTTGCAAGTATCCCGATGGACAACTTGTCATCGCACCCGTGTGGGCAGGCGGAAAAGCGTTCCCTGATTTTACTAATCCCAAGGTGCGATTGTGGTGGAGCCGTCAATATGCTTACCTCTTAGACATTGGTGTGGCAGGCTTTTGGCACGATATGAATGAACCTGCAACGTTTGTCTCTTGGGGCGATCGCACACTTCCTCAAGTGGCTCAACACAGCATGGAAGGAAGAGGGGGCAATCATCGCGAGGCACACAATCTCTACGGAATGCTCGAAGCAGAAGCCGCCTACGAAAGTCTCCGTCAATTTCGTCCAGAGCAACGCCCGTTTATTGTATCGCGATCGGGGTGGGCTGGGCTGCAACGCTATGCCTGGACGTGGACGGGCGATGTTGCAAGTACTTGGGATGCTTTACGACAAACGATCTCAATCATTGTGGGATTGGGGCTGTCTGGAATTCCCTATAGTGGCTCTGACATTGGCGGCTTTCAAGGCAATCCAACCGCAGAACTTTATCTGCGCTGGTTTCAGATGGCGACGTTTTTCACCTTCTATCGAACCCACTGCGCGATTAGTGTTGTCCCGCGTACTCCATGGACTTATGGTGAACCGTATTTGAGCATCCTGCGTCGATTCCTTCAGTTACGCGATCGCTTAATGCCCTACTTCTACACGTTAGCTTGGGAGACTACTCAGAAAGGATATCCACCCGTGCGCCCGCTTTTTTGGTCAGATTGGACGGATTCACAGTTATGGGATGTGGAAGATGCGTTCTGCCTTGGTGATGCGCTACTAGTATGTCCCATTGTCCAGCCAGGGAGCGATTCCCGCACGATTTATCTTCCCAAGGAACACTGGTATGATTTCTGGAACGATACGTTAATTCGGGGAAGGCAAACGATTGATTTAGAAGCACCCCTGGATTGTATTCCGTTACTCGTAAAAGCAGGCAGTATTTTGCCCATGCAAGACGGCGAGCAACTGATTCTCCATGTTTACCCACCCGTGTCTGGTAATAATGAAGGCTGTGTCTATAGTGATGCAGGGGATGGGTATGGCAAGTTTCGGCTCGACAAATTTTATCTCAACCGAAGTGAAACAGGGTTAGAAATTACCTGGGAACAGCAGGGAGAGTTTGAGTTTCCTTACTCATCCATTCAATTGCAAGTTCATGGTATATCCATTCAGCAGGCATGGATTGATGAACAAGAAGTTTTAACACCAAGGCAACAAATTGAGTGTCGCTTATTCAAACAAGTCCGCTTGCAGTTCAATTAACTTGACACAAACAAGAATTTATGCATACTTAATTTTGGTAATGAAGCAGCAATTGTTCTAAGAATTTCAATAGACCGAAAAGTTACGCGATCGCCTTACCCGACGGTTAAAAGTACACATAGCACTCTGTCGGAAAAATAGGCATTTTATTTAGTTGCGCGGAGCGATCGCCAAAAAACAGTAGTTTCAGCCATATTATACTTTTATTGCAAATTGTAACGAAGCTATGGTATGCTTGCGTTAACGTAATAAACGCCTTGTCATTATTCAATAGCCAGCAGGTTCGGTTCATGTTGCAGGTAACAATCTCTTCTTTCGCCTTAAATAGTTGTGATTGTCCACCTTAAGGTGCAGCGTCAGCCTTGCAGCGATCGGAAGTATTTGCAGTAAGTGGTGTAGGAAACTAGGCGAACTCTAAATCAGCATTGGCGCGATCGCCCTTTGGGACTTTGGGAGCATCGTATCCAACGAGTTTAGCCTATTAATTTGGCTGCTTATAGTCTAACGTACCATTTGATGTATAACTGCATTAATTTTTGTCGCTGTGGTCTGCTATCTTGTAACGCTTCGTAGATACTTGGCCACTTGCGTCTAAATACTGGTGATAGCGATAAATACTTCCACGGTATCCCGTTCTTGAGCAAACAACTTTTGGGGATGAGATAACCGGATAGTTTTACCTGTACGGGCATGGTTAACTAGCATGTCTTTTTCAAACTTACCAGAGCAGACCCGCAAAAAAGCAATGCGATCGCGGTGTTTGGGGTCCATGTTGGCTTGTAACTTGAACACAAACCCAGAAAACTCTGGATAGGTAGGGGGAATTTGACCTTTGTTACTTTCGTGGGGAGTTGGCTTAAGTCCATATTCCAAAAATGACTCTAGGAACAACTCCACACCAAAGTTGTTCATGGCGCTGCCAAAAAACACTGGTGTCATCTTACCCTGATGCACTGCTTCTAAGTCGAAGGTCGAACCTACCCCATCAAGAATCTCTAGGTCTTCTTTGAGCTGGTAGTATAACTCTGGCTCTAGAAGCGACTCAATCCTTGGATCTCCCAAGGAGATAGTGGTATCTGCGGCTTTTTTGCTGCCATGAGCAGCTGTCTTTTGAAACAGATGAATTTGCTGATGGCGACGGTCAAAAACCCCTCGAAATTGGTCACCCGTACCAATAGGCCAATTGATAACATAAGTTGAAAGTCCTAACTCTCGCTCAATTTCATCAATTAGTTCTAAAGGTGACATACTGGGACGATCCAGCTTGTTAATAAAGGTGAAGATAGGCAGAGAACGCAATCGGCAAACTTCAAATAGTTTGCGAGTTTGTGTTTCCAATCCCTTAGCAGCATCAATAAGCATAACTGCATTATCGGCAGCCGCTAGGGTTCGGTAAGTATCTTCACTGAAATCTTGGTGTCCTGGCGTATCTAGTAGATTAAGTAGAAACCCTTGGTACTCGAATTGTAAGACTGTTGAAGTGATGGAGATACCCCGTTGTTGCTCCATTGCCATCCAATCTGAGGTAGCGTGGCGTTGGGCGCGACGGGCTTTTACAGAACCGGCTTGCTGAATAGCTCCTCCGTAGAGTAGCAGCTTTTCGGTAAGTGTCGTTTTACCTGCGTCTGGGTGAGAGATGATCGCAAAGTTACGCCGACGATCTATTTCTTGCGGGGCGATCGCATCCCGTAATTCTCAAATTTCATGAAAATTTTTGAGATTAGAAAAGGTTTTCTAGTTGGTCATAAGAAAAGTAAGCGTTTAGACCAGCTCCAGTATATCCAGTAAACAACCACAACAATGCACGACCGCTATCAAGTAGAGTAAATAACCAAGCTTCTGTTGGTCGTTTGGTTGGAATGGCAACAGGTGTAAAAGCAATCCCTTGATTACCCAAGACAATCGTGGCAATAGCCTTAGCTCGTGGCATATGAAAATCAGATGTTATTAAGTAAACATGGCGAATCTCATGGCGTTTGAAATTATCAATTAGGGTAGTAAAGTTCGTCACAGTATCGACAGCTTCATAATTCAGATGTATCCGATTTTTTGATATATTGGCTTCTCGAAAAATGGGACGTACTTGCTCAGGAGGTAAACCAGAAGAAACCCAAATATCTAAAGAAGAATGCCTCTGGGCAAATTGAGCCGTAAACTTTGGCCGAGTAGGGCTACCCCCTAGCATGAGAATAGCTTGAGGACGAGGTGCTTGATAATAAGCTACGCTCAACCGGAAAATAATGATGCTATAAACCCAAAGAGGGATAGCAGCAATGATAAGAAAAAGGAAATGGTACTTCTTGAGCTTTTTATAAGTAAAAATCATCTGCCCTCTTATAAAGCTTTTATCAGTCCACATTCAGTTTTTCACCTAGTAGAGAGTGTAAATGAATAGTTAAAAAGCTTACCTACAATTAAAATTTGATTTTCTTAATCCAATTTTCTCTATTGTTCAAATTACTCCGTGAAGAAGTAGCTGAACAGCGTAGCACAAAAGAATAATCATCAACTTAAAAATTACATCAATGCTGGAAATCCCCATAGCTAGAAAGTTAAGTATAGATAGTGGAAATATAGTGGATAAATTATTATTACGTGCCCAATTCTTACCTAAGATATAATTTGGCTATTTCTTTAGAGAGAGTTAATATTTCCACAAACAAAAAGAAGTTATCAATATCTTAGCGAATGCTTTATAATCCTAAAAATTTAAAAATACTTACCATATGTTTCTGTAATCAAATAATTTTGATTCTTCTATATTTAAGATATTGGCGCTATAACAGTAATATCTATCTCTAGGTAAAAATATTTAATTCAAACGACAGAAATTAAAAAGCAGGTTGGTTTTGAGGAGAGAAACATAAGCGAGCCTCCACGGATTTTCCACTATTTAGACTTAATTTAAATCTAAAACCTATAAGTTAATCAGTAATGCTCTTGTCTAAATAGTCGGTTGATAAAAACGTATGTATAATCTCAGAAAGCTGATTTGTTGGGTAATGGTAGGCATCCTATTTTTTTCCCTGCCTGCTTTACCTGGCTGGACTCAAGATACACCCAATTTTCCGCTTTCAGAACCTCAACAGCAACAACCTATTACACCAGAACCACCTGTACAACCATCTCCTACTGCACCTGGATTAAATGAACCCCAGGAATTTGAAGCCTTTGTAGACAAAATCATCAATGAGGAACTGTCAAAGTCTCACATCCCTGGCGCAGTCATTTCTGTAGTTAAAGATGGGAAACTCTTTTTTGCTAAAGGCTACGGCTACGCGAACGTAGAAAAAAAGATACCAGTAGTTGCAGATAAAACCCTGTTTCGCCTAGCCTCTATTTCAAAGCTATTTACAGCTACAGCCGCAATGCAGTTGTACGAACGAGGAAAGCTTGACTTAGATGCTCCTGTTAACAACTACCTGACAGACTTCCAGCTGGAAAACCCTTACCCTGAACCAGCCAAAGTTGCTCAGTTGATGACCCACACTGACGGTACGACGAAGCGACGAATCAGTATTGCAGCTCGTACAGAAGCCGAAATGATACCTTTAGTCGATTACTTACCTAAGTATATGCCACCGATTGTGTGGCCTCCTGGTAAAATATATAGCTATTCCAGCCATAGCACCGCTTTATTAGGCTATTTAGTGGAAAAAATTTCTGGTATTCCCTTCATTGAATATATTGACAAAAACATCTTCCAGCCATTGTCCATGCGTCGGAGTACGTTTCTTCAGCCACCCCCGCCAGCTTTAGTTAATGATTTGGCTGTGGGCTATCAGTATCAAAATGGCAACTTTAAACCTGTTCCATATTTGTATTTGAATATTGCCCCAGCTGCGGCTATGAGTGCAACGGCTACAGATATGGCTCGCTTTATGATTGCTCACCTACTGCTTGGTCGCTACGAAAACTCGCGCATTTTGGAAGAAGATACTGTAAGGCTGATGCATGAACAGCACTTCACCCACCATCCCAAATTACCGGGTACTGGCTACAGTTTTCGCGAACGTTTGGAAAACAACATTCGCATGATTGGACATGTGGGAAGCTTGCGGGGGTATTCTAGCTCTCTCACCCTCATGCCGGAGCAAAATATTGGTATTTTTATTGCTACTAACAGCTTTAGTGGAGTGCATGGAGAATTCCTAACTAAATTTTTAGACCGCTATTTTCCAATTACCGAAAAACCTGCACCTGTTAAACCACTTACCCTTACCGATGCTCAACTTGAACGCTTCACTGGCACTTACCGAGATTTAGAGTATCCCCGCCACACCTTCGCTAAGGTAACTGCACCGTTTGAGCATATCAATATTAACAAAGGTGACAACGGTACTTTGGTGATTAGTACCCCTGGTTTGTTCTTCCTGGGAAATGCTCCAAAATTGCGGTTAGTACCTGTGGAACCAATGTTATTCAAGAGAGTTGATGATGACGCTTATACAGCCTTTGGTGAGGATAGCACGGGCAATATTGCCTTTGCCTTTAATCCACTTTGGCCCAAAATCGGAGCCTTTGAGCGAGTACCGTGGTATGAAACTATTTGGGTACTATTAGGAATTGTTGGCTTTTGTGCGATTGTTTTTGTATCAGCCGTCATAGTCTATCCAATACGCCCTCTCATTCGTCGTCTGAGAAGAAAGCGTATTACGTCTCAACAGCAGTTAAATAATGCTTGGGTAGTAGCTGGTCTGGTTAGTATTTTAAATTTAGTGTTTTTAATTGGCTTACCTTTGTCACTTTGGATAATTGGCTTATGGAAGCTGGTGTATGGTGTTCCTAGTATTGTAGTAGCGTTACTTTGTCTGCCACTGATAACTACTATTCTGTCTTTGGGGTTATTGATGTTTACAGTATTAGCTTGGTTTAAGAATTATTGGTCTTTGAGCAGACGAATTCACTATTCTTTAATTACTTTAGCCGCATTAATTTTTATTCCTTGGTTGGCTTACTGGAATTTATTAGGATTTAAATTTTAACAACATTGTTAATTTTTATCTCTAAAAAGATTGCTAAAGTTGATCGAGATTCACTCAGGTTCAGGTAATTATAAAATTGCACAAATTCATAACAAATTAATTTCAGCAAAGCTCTGCATTCCTACCCTGCGGGAAGGCGTTCACGTAGCGTGTCGCTTTGCGACTCAGCGCCTAATGCGCTTACTCTGTGTTCCTCTGCATTTAAAAAAAGCTCAGATTTAACGTAAAGCGGAAGGTAAACCCATTAACAGATAGAAGAGCAATATTAGCTAGAGATTTAAATTGAAAAAAGTGAGATTTCTTTCCAAAGGTATACTCTATATAATTTCCCCCAACAGCTCCGAAAATAACTAAACTACTGGCATCAAGAGGAGTCAGACCTCCCTATATTACAAGTATTGACTCTGCAACGGCAGTACTGCGTGCGCTTGGTAAATATCTTCATGGCAAAGAATTACGTTCAGGGAACATTGCACCATTGCTTGTAGCTTCATTAACAGATACTATGAGCTATCATCTTCCTAACCAACTTGTTGAAACTCTGACTACTTGGGGAGGATGGATGAGTGCATCATCGCCCAAAGCTGTAGACAATGTGCGCTCAGAAATCATCTCTCGCTGGGTAGTAAAGCAATATCCCCAACGACCACCTCAAGAAACTTGATGGACGTTACCTAAATAATATTTTTATGACTATCAAAGAAATTCTGCTCCAAGAAATTGAATCCTCTCCAGAGTCCCTCCTAGAAGAAACTCTTGATTTTCTACGCTTTTTGAAGACTAAGCAAGAATCAGCCAAAAAAGATACGCAATCCCCGCACATTAAGCCAGAAACACCAGGTTCCGATACCCTAAATCAACCACAAGAAAAACCGACAGACAATTCTCAACTACCTTACCGTCCGGCTTCCGGCCGTTCCATTCTCAGACACGCAGGCACCTGGGCAGGTGATGACTTCGATGAGTGTCTTCAGTCTGTTTACGCCACTCGTGGCAAAGCCAAGTTCGATTATGACTTAAATCCTTTTGAGTAATGTACCTGCTAGATACTAATCACTGTAGTGCTATCATTCTTGGCGAACCAAACGTCATTCGTCGAATAACTGAGGTTGGAGAATTAAACATCGCTACCTGTGTAATTGTGCAGGGAGAACTTACATATATGATGGAAAATTCTGCACAAAGGGAAACTAATCTTGTTAGGTTGACAGAATTTATTGAAGATATACGTATTTACTCTTTGATTGAGGATACTGCTATCATATATGGTCAACTCAAAGCAGCCTTAATGAGACAATTTGGACCCAAGGAAAAAAGCAAGCGGAGAAAAATTCAGGTGACAGACCTGGGCTTTGATGAAAATGACCTTTGGATTGCTGCTGTAGCTCTACTTTGAAGAATTGGTATTAAGGGTCTGGTGATGTTGCCCATCATGCTTCCCTTGGTGGCGATCGTCAGTTAGCTGCAAAAACCTTTCTCACTGCGGCAGAACACAGCCTGCGATTGCTTGCCTATACAGAGGCTTCCGAACTTGCCCAACGCGGTGTTGAGCACTGCCAGTATCTCAATGACAGCTTGAGAGTGCGATCGCATCTAAGATTGCTCAAGATTTATGTCATGGCAGGGGTGAGGCGCGATCGCACTTTTATCCTCGAAAAATTAAACGTGATAAGCAGTTATTACTAAACTTTTATCAGAACTATATATTGCTTCCACCCTTGGATATTGGTCATGCACCCACCAGACTTTGATTCTGTTACCTTTTCTTGGGGCGCTACCAGACAAAATTTAACCAGCGTTTTGCATCATCTGAGCAAACTGACTAGATGGCATCACTTTGACGCTCAACGGTGGTAGTCCTTGAATCTGGTGTTTCTCTAGGGTCATACGTACCCTGGTATGTAGTAAATATTTTGTACCCAGGTAATACTAACGCAATACCATAAGCATCATGAATTGTTCCAGGGTATCTGTATGGTTCATCATCTGGAGTGTTGCCACCTAAACGAATTTTTAATCCAGGGAACCAAATGTACAAGCCAGGAATTAATAAGTCCATGCTGTATGCAATAGCTCTCAAATCCTCTTCATCTTTGTTTAGAGAGGTTGATTTAGTAGAGGTATTGATTTTCGTAAAGATAGACATGGATTTTTTACTAATCATCTAACTTAATACTGCCTTATATTGCATTTGGTATCCACTAATTATTTAGATCATGCGTGCCAAATCCGATCGCCCCACGAACCCGTGTATCCCCAAGTGCGATCGCTCGTTTCCCCTGACTATCATCGGATTATTTGCGAATTTAATGCACCCGATGCAGAGGCATTGCGAGAATCATATCGTCACCTTGGTATCAATTTTGATCAACTGTGGCTCGCAGAAGTGTACGAAGCCACTTAGGCGTGTCGTGGAGAACAACTCAAAGGTATTTTTCTTTGCCTATCTGGATTGTTCCAACTTCAATATCAAAATCGTTATTTTTGAGCAATTGTTTTGAGAAGTTGCAGACTGAATGCGATCGCGCCTGAATTTTAGGATCGGAGATTGCAATCTTCTGCAAATTTTTTTGGGAATGTCCTAGTCTGGGTTGTTTCCTAATTTAGCAGACTGGATTGTAATAGGGACTAAGGACGCTCGAAGAGAAGGGGGAGAGAGGGAGAGTAGGAAAAATCTTTGTCCTCGTGTCTCCTTGTCTTCTTTTCCCAATTCCCTATCCCCAATTCCTGATACCCACTAAAAGGAAAGTGACAATGAAAAAAGTAGCGGTGTTTGGTAATGCTGGAGGCGGGAAATCAACTCTCAGCAAGAGATTATACCAAATCACTGGTTTACCACTTCACATCTTGGACAAGATTCAGTTTCAATCAGGAGGTGCTGAGGTTCCACATGAAGATTATAAGCGTGCCCATCAGCAAATTTTAGTGACTGACCGATGGATTATTGACGGGTTTGGTTGCATGGAAACCCTCTGGCAACGACTGAACGAGGCAGATACTCTGGTTTTTGTCGATTTACCGCTATATGTGCATGGATGGTGGGTAACTAAACGATTCATCACAGGTTACTTTAAACCGCCAGAAGGCTGGCCTCAAAATAGTCCAATCTTGAGGAGTTCGCTGACTAGCTACCGCGTGCTTTGGTTATGTCACAAATATTTGACTCCAAAATATCGTGAATATATCAAGCAGGCTCAAAACGTCAAAAGTGTTTATCATCTACGCTCGACTAAAGAGATTTCGCAATTTATTGAATTAATAGAAACTGGTGCATCAGCCTAACCGAGCTTTTATGCGATCGCCTCGACCGGATTGAGCGAATACTTGAAAGCCTAAGCACTAATCAACTCACATCTGGCAATTAGGCGGAGCTATTAGTCATATCTATCCACAAGACACAGCTTTTGGCAACCGTAGGCTTAAAGCAGCCTTAACTGAGAATTTGTAGTACCGACTGGTAACTGATTGTCCAAATTAGAGCCTTCTTCACCCAAACTGGTTTCTAGCCAATCTTCCTCGTTCACAGCTAATAACTTGTGGGCTGCTTCTAGCATTGATGCTGCAATCTCTTTTAAATCTTCGCGGTTGTTTAAATATGTTTTCAGTGCTTCTATCGGATCTATGCTGTTACTGGCACTTAATTCAGGAACGCGCGGTCTAGCTAACTGGCTCACTAATTCTGGCTGAATTGTGTAGTTGTGAGCTAAACTCAAAGCCTTATGCAGTGCGGCGTTATCTATTAAATCTAGCTGTTCGGAACGAAGCTTGTAAATTAATCTGACAACTGCTTCTTCAATATTATGTTTGGCGATCGCTTTGGCAATTGCAGCTTGGGGATCTTCTGCTTTTGATACATCCACCTCGATAGTGCAAAAACTCCGTACTGGCAAAGGACAAAATTCCCACTTAACATTACCCCGTTCCAACTCAACCATTACATAGCCTTTGTCTTCCTTCTCTTCGCTAAAATCCACCCGCTCAATACTACCCGGATAAACCATCGGGGGATTATTTGATTTATTCAAGTTTTGATGGCGGTGGATGTGTCCTAAAGCTACGTAGTCAAAACAAGGTCGTGCCAAAGTTGACAAGGGAATTGTAAAGCCTTTACCTACTGCCAAAAAACGCTCGGCTCCCAAGCTGGCATTATCTACCATCAAGTGACCCAAAAGAATAGTTGGTAACTTCGGATCGAGGCGACGAATTTCTCCTTCCAAAACAACTTGCAGGCGTTCAATTAACAGTTGATGAACTTCCGCTAGAGATAAACCTTCAGTTTCTCGGCGCGTCATCAATGCAGAACGAGTCAGCCAAGGTAAAGTAATTACTTGCACCGCACCATTGCGGGTTTGGATGCAGTGAGTAGTTAACTTATCACCTACAACAACTCCCGGCACGCCTAAAGTTCGGTAAATACATAAACTTGCCCCTCCTTGCCCTTGCGAATGTTGATCGTGGTTGCCCACCAGCAACACGGTAGGAATTTGAGCATCTACAAGGCGACGAAACTGACTGGCAAAAGCTTCCTGAACGTAGGGTGGCGGTGTGGCATCGGGAAAAGCATCCCCGCCAAAGATAACCAAATCAACAGGTTCTGCCAGCGCTCGATCCATACAACGAGACAAAGTATTAACAAAATCTTCTAATCGTGTATTTGTGCCTGTCTCTGGATTGATACGTCCGTGGGAAAAGCCGCTTCCCATATGGATATCCGAAAGGTGGAGAAGCTTAATCATATTCTTAAGTTGCGATTTGCTAGTTACTTATAGCTAATTGTTAATTAATTATTAGCCATTAGCTATTAGCTATTAGCTATTATTTTTAAGTAATTACCCTTGCTTTTACTAAGATAAGTAACGCTATTTTAAGTTTTACTGGTTTTTTATTGATAAATATACTGATTTTGATATTGTAGGTAGAATCCGCAAAAATAAAAAATTCTAAAAATGAACGAATCAAAAACTCCAAACCAACTAGGTCAATCTCTTGTCCTGGGAGCATTGGTAATGGTAACTAGCGCTAGTATCATTACAATCATGAGTTTGTTCTAAACCCAAGGGATAAAAATTTTAGCAAAAAAAAGTTTACAAAACCCCACTCGGTAATGAGAGGGGTTTTAAAATTTGTAATATGGCATTTAGCAATCGTCTTCCCGATTTGGTTCCGCTAATACCAAATGTTCGCAACGTACTGGGTACGATTACTCTAGGACAAATGATTGAAATTGGAGATTCCTAAAATTTGCGTAGTTGTGATTTGACAAGTTCCTATAATTCAAAAATCTTTGGTGCCATCAAACGTTAAGTAATAGGCTAGGACTGCTTTGCAGTCCCATGTTATGCTGAGTCAGCAAACTTTAGATGCCGTCAAGCTTTGAGTATATGCCATTAGGCGTTGAGCAAACTTCTGGACAAAAACTGCGACAGTTGCTTGCACGTCCGGAAATTCTTGTAATTCCCGGAGTTTACGACTGTCTGGGAGCTAAGTTAGTGGAACAACTAGGCTTTGATGTAGTTGCTACCAGTGGCTTTGGTATTGCTGCTTCCAACCTCGGTTTACCAGATTATGGTTTTCTGACTGTCACAGAAATGCTATACACTGTCGGGCGAATAGCTCAGTCAGTAAGCATTCCGTTGATTGCCGATATGGATACTGGCTACGGCAATGCCTTAAATGTGATTCGTACAGTCAAAGAGGCTGTACAGTTAGGTGTGGCAGGAGTGATTTTAGAAGACCAAGAATGGCCGAAAAAATGCGGTCATTTTGAGGGAAAGCGAGTCATTTCGATGGCAGAACACGCAGGAAAAATTCGGGCGGCAGTACAGGCAAGGGGTGATAGCGGTTTAGTGATTATTGCCCGTACTGATGCTCGTGCCCAACTAGGTTTAGAGGAAGCAATTCGGCGTGGCAGTACATACATAGAAGCTGGGGCAGATGCACTATTTGTGGAAGCACCCCAATCTGTTGAGGAACTGCAAACCATAGCCTCTGCTTTCCCTGATGTGCCACTGATTGCAAACATTGTCGAAGGCGGCAAAACCCCTCAGATTTCTGCATCCGAGTTACAGCAGTTGGGTTTTAAGATAGTATTTTTTCCAGTCACTGCTCTTTTGGCAGTAACGCAGACTATGACTGCTTGTTTGCGGCACATTAAAGAACAGGGAACTACAGCTAATTTACAAGATTTGGTTAAGTTTAAAGATTTTCAAGAACTGATGGGCGTTCCCAAATATCTGCAAATGGAGAAGCAGTTTGGTGGTTAGGAGTTGGTTATGTGGGCGATCGCAAGGAATGATTTTGCTTAGGTTTAGTGTGTGTTGACTAAGTATTTATATAAGTCATCCCAAAGTTACTGCATCTGTGATGCGATCGCGCTAGCTTGGTTACATAGCAAAATAACTTTACAAAGCACCTGCTAATGAATCAAAGCTTAAGCGTTGCTCCTACTATAAGTAAAGACAGCACAACAGAAAATCTTGTTAAGCAACAGCAATTTCTCAAGCAACTAGTAGTCCTTGCGTTAGAACTGCTTTTAGCTTTACCTTTAGGTTTAGCCCTCTCCCACTTTAACGTTGGGGGAATTGCCTGGATCTTCGGTGGAATTGCCTCCGGTGCGGCGGTACTGCAAACTTGTCGGGTTTTTTACAACTATTCTCCTAAACCGAATCGAACTGCCAGAAAAATCGGCATGGCGCTTGTTGGCTTAAATGTTGGCTTTTCTATTGCTCATGGGAATCTGGCGGGTGCTGTATTTAGTATTCCTGTTTTTATTTTTCTCACTTTATTCTTACTGTTGTGTGGCAGTCTAATTGGCTACATTTATTCTCGTTTAAGCAATACTAATTTGTTGACAGCGATGCTGGCTACAGTTCCTGGTGGTGTAGGGCCAATGTCAGCGATCGCCGCCGATTACAATCGAAATGTGAACCTTGTGTCATTAGTTCAAGCGCTGCGCGTCACTTGCGTAGTTTTTTTGATTCCTTTATTTATTAAGACATTTTATTCTGGGAATTTAATTTATCCGCAACCACGCTCTATTAGGGGTGCTTTGCTTAATCTTGATGCATCTGGGATTGAATTACTCTTGTTGGCACTGCTGCTGTGTGGATTAGGAGTTTATTTGGCTGTATTGTGCAAAATTCCTGCTGGCGATTTTTTTGGGGCATTGTTAGTTGGAATTGTATTTAATCCTTTACTTAATTGGTTACATTTAGTTGGTGATGTTAACTTTATTCCCCCTCCTCTAGTAAATTTACTAGGTCAAATGCTTTTGGGGATTACCATCGGTGAGTATTGGGGTGAAAAACCCATCTTAGGGAAACGAACTATAGGATATGCCTTAATATCTGTGGCAATGACTCTCGCAACAGGAGCGATCGCTGCCATGCTTGCCATGCAACTAACATCTTGGGATTGGTTAACCTGTCTTTTGGTAACAGCACCAGGAGGATCTGCAGAGATGATTTTAGTAGCCTTGGCATTAAATCATAATGTGGAAGTTGTCACGGCAAGCCATTTAGTACGACTCATTGCCATTAACAGTTCCTTGCCGATTTGGCTGTTTCTATTTCGTCATCTTGACAATCAAACAGAGGAATCATTTTAAAGTTCTGAAAAGTTGCTAAAAATTATCAATAAACTTTAAATGCGTGAAAAAAACATTTTCACTCGCTAGGGAGAGGAAATTTGATTGCAGACAAACTTTCCATTAAGAAAAGTGGACATTCACTCTTAACAAGTGCGATCGCCACAAAATAAGGAGACAGCCATATGCCACGAGCAATCAAAGATTCAGTCATCGTGATTACGGGTGCGTCAAGCGGAATTGGGCGCGCCACGGCGTTGGAGTTTGCCAAACAACGTGCGACATTACTGTTGGCAGCTCGACGCGAAGCTGCTTTGCAAGAAGTTGCCCAGGAGTGCGATCGCTTGGGCGGAAAGGCTTTAGCTGTGCCAACCGATGTGACAATTGAATCAGAAGTTCAATCACTGGCACGGCGTGCAATTGAAAATTTTGGTCGCTTGGATGTGTGGGTAAACAATGCTGCCGTTAGTTTGTTTGCTCGTTTTGAGCAAGTGCCAATGGAGTCTTTTCGACGGGTAATCGATACTAATTTATTTGGTTACATTCACGGTGCGCGTGCAGCTTTACCTTATTTCCGCGAGCAGGGAAGCGGTACCTTGATTAATGTTTCCTCGGTTGTAGCTATAACCGGTCAGCCATACACTAGCCCTTATACCATTAGCAAATATGCAATTCGCGGACTTTCCGATTCCCTACGCATGGAGTTGTACCTAGACAACGCACCCGACATTCACGTCTGTACTGTGTTGCCAGCCTCAATTGATACACCGATATTTCAGCACGCAGCAAATTACACTGGTCGCAAAACCAAAGCACTTAGCCCCGTCTATCCTGCCAAAGATGTCGCTGATGCGATCGTTGGATTGGTGGAAAAACCGCAGCGCGAAATTATTGTCGGACAAGCTGGTTATCTTCTCGCCTTAGAAAAAACCGTAGCACCCGATTTAGAAGAGCGGATGATGGCACGGCAAGTCGATGAGGATCACTTCCAAGACTACAAACCAGCCACGCCAACAGATGGCAATTTGTTTGAGCCAATGCAAGATTATACAGGTATCAGTGGCAATTGGCTGGGTACTGGCGGCATCACAACGCAAGATGTTTGGGACTTGGCAAGGCGGGCTGCAAAGGTACTAGGTATACCAATTTACTAAGCATAGTTAATTGTTAATGGCTAATAGCTAAAATATGAACCTACGCAAAGGAAGATTGGAAAGCCAGTACACGAATGTAAATGGTTTGTGGATGCATTCACGCGTATCCGTGGATGTACTTCTCCAGGATGCTCCTGTGGTGATTTTGGTGCATGGGGTGGTAGTTTCCAGCCGTTATATGATTCCTACTGCTGAGTTGCTGGCACCTTATTACCATGTCTATGCACCAGATTTCCCCGGTTATGGTGAAAGTGACAAGCCAAAGCACGTATTAGAGTTGCCAGAGTTGGCAGATACTTTATGCCGATGGATGGATGCGATGGGAATTGAGCGGGCAACAATGCTCGGCAATTCCTTCGGTTGTCAAATTATCGCAGAGTTTGCCGTGCGCTATGGCGATCGCCTTGAGCGAGCCGTGTTACAGGGGCCGACAATTGATCGACACGCACGCAATTTACCGCAACAACTTTGGCGTTTTATGCTCAACGCCCCTTTGGAAGATCCTTCCCAAACTCCCATTCAAATTTATGATTACTGGCTGGCTGGCTTGCCACGCTTTGCCCGTACTGTTCAGATGGCGCTAACAGATCCCATCGAAACCAAACTCCCCTACGTGCGTGTGCCTACCCTCGTCGTGCGCGGTAAAGAAGATCCGGTTGTGTCCCAAGAGTGGGCACAAGAAGTCGTAAATCTCTTGCCCGATGCTCGACTGGTTGTGATTCCGGGTGGAGGACACACTCTCAATTACAGTAAACCTTTGGAACTATCCCGTGTGACCAGAGCGTTTATCGACGCTACAGAACAAAAGGAGAAGTTTAATGCAAACACCCTTGTTTAATCGGAATGTGGCTTCTTTAGCTGCTAAATTTAGGATCGCACCACCCTACATTGCCAATTTTGATTCCGGTTCAGCCATGCTGCGTGCTACTGCGGCTTATCTGCGGGGAGAAGATTTTCCCGGCATGGGCACAACACCACCTGCCGCAGAACCGATCGCAACTTTGATTAACAAACTACCCCGACAAGTCCAAGAATTTATCTACACAGTGGGTAGTGCAGGCGAGGCAATTCTTCCCCAACAGTTGTCAGGTGTAAGTGCTGAGGTAGTTTCTCAGTGGATGGTGAGCGAGTATCCCCAGCGCCAATATCCAGCAGTTGCAATTGGTTCTGCCAGTGGTGCGCTCGTTCACCTGAGTGCGGCATTGGATATGCCTTGGCTGCCACAAACCTTTATGATCCCGGTTTTGCATCCGGAGATGAATCCAGACAATCCTAAAGAGGCGATGGAGTGGGGTAGGCAAGTTGCAAAGCCTCTCCTTGATGCTAACCCTGACTTGGTATTGCATCATATGTATGACCCCAACCAAGATCGTTTGACTTTGCGGGGTATGGATTATTTCCGCGTCAAGCGCCTGCGCCTTGGTGAAACTTACAAGCGGTTTTTGCAAGATTGTCTGCCCAGGGGCGGCACTATTTTTATTGTCGAGTGTCAGCGCACCTGGCCGACGACGCAAGTTAGCGATCGCCACATTTTCCAGTTTGGGGCGCTGGGTGGCGCGACACCAGAAGAGTTTATTCACGGTAGCGATCGCGTGCCAGAATACTTGGAGCGTTACAACGTACCCAAGCAGCAGTGGAATCCGCCTACACCCGATGGCGATCGCCCTGAAGCCGAATGGGGTTTTGAGCCTAGCTTGCGCAATGATATAAAAAATTTCGCTCGCGATCGCGGCTATCAAATCCGGCGGATTGTCTTTCAAGAACCAGAGCATCTCAGTCCTTTTGTAGCTGAACTTTATCGCCACTGGTACAAACAGCGCGGTATGCTTGCCAACCGTTTGCTGGTGGAATCATTTATTCTTCTAGAACCAATGTGGGCTTTGCGTACTGGTTCCGTGCCGTTTTGGATGAAGTTTAATATGCAGCCTTCGCTAGAGTGGATTGAAAATTATTTGGAAAACACCGATCCCTACGATGAAATTTATATGATGCTTTTCTCCCACGGGGTAGATGCGGTAGGCTTACCTAGCATCGAATCCTGGCGTCAGGTTTTCAGGCGAGCTCGCAAGCGCGGTGAGTTTATTGGAGTGGAAGAGGATAAATTCCCCAGGAATTTTGCTACGCTAATTCGCTATTACACCGATTTAAAACGAGTTATTCCATCACGCTACCCGCTCCCTGGTTCGTTAACTTTAGAGCAACTAGATCGGTTTGTTCAAGAAACGGGCGATCGCTTCCCGGTGAACTGGGAATAATAGTAGTTCGCTACGCAAAGATTCAACTTCTTGCACCTATTACTATAGTGAATACAAGTCAGCTATTCACGCCCAGTTTTGGCACAAACCTTGCCATGAAAATGCCTCTTTCTGTTCCCTGTTAAGAGTCCCCTATTTTCAAGCTAGACGGTCATGTAATAAATCACACAACGCTCGTCATGAAAATCTCTCTTCTCTAGCCCCTAGCCCCTAGCCCCTATTTTCAAGACAGTTCTAGATTAGTCGAGCAAATGAATTGATGACTACTTCAACAGGAGGTAAAACTAAAGGAGATTTAGATGAATCAGGTTCTTAAGAGCAAAGTAGCTCTGGTGGCTGGAGCAACACGCGGGGCGGGTCGTGGCATCGCCACTGAACTAGGTGCAACTGGTGCAATTGTTTATGTCACAGGTCGAACCACCCACGCTCATCGCTCCGAATACAACCGTTCTGAAACTATTGAACAGACAGCAGACCTAGTGAATCAAGCGGGCGGTCAGGGCATCCCTGTTCAGGTTGATCATCTTGATCCGAAACAGGTTCAGGCTCTGGTGGCACGAATTGAGAGCGAACAAGGGCGGTTGGATATTTTGGTCAACGATATCGGCGCAGAATACCTAGTGGATTTGAACAAGCCTATTTGGGAGCTTTCTTTGGATCGGGGGCTACGAATGCTGAGGTTGGCGATCGACACGCATATCATTACCAGCCACTTTGCACTGCCGCTGTTAATCAAAAATCCGGGCGGACTGGTTATCGAAATCACCGATGGCACGGCAGAATACAACGAAAAAAACTATCGACTGTCGCTGTTTTACGATCTAGCAAAAACATCAGTAATCCGCATGGCTTGGGCACTGGCGCAAGAGCTTCAACCCCATAAATGCACAGCCGTTGCATTGACTCCAGGCTGGTTGCGCTCAGAAATTATGTTGGATCACTTTGAGGTGAGCGAAGCAAACTGGCAGGATGCCACAGCAAAAGAGCCTCACTTCGTTATCTCTGAAACCCCCCGTTATATCGGTCGTGCCGTTGCCTGTCTTGCCCAAGATCCCGATGTTGCTCGCTGGAATGGTCAGTCGCTATCGAGCGGTCAACTGGCTAAGGTTTATGGCTTTACAGATCTGGATGGTTCGCAGCCTGATGCTTGGCGCTACATCCGTGAGGTTGCAGATGTTGGTAAACCTGCTGACGCAACTGGATATAGGTAGCGTCATCCGAGGTATTTCAGAAATTGTGATGGATGTGCGAATATACTCATTGGCCTTACCAAACTACTATAGTAGTCCTAAATCATTCATGAAAAAAAGATCCCCGACTTTTTTGAAAAGTCGGGGATCTGTGTCTTTAAATTTTTCCAAATAAAATACGATTGCTATATTTACTGATATTCGAGGATTTAAGAGATTGAAGATATATCCTAGTAGCTATTGTTAATTTAGGTAATTGCAAGGAAGCTCAAAATGGTTGCCCAAATTCAAGAATTAGATGCCTCGTGCTGGGTTAAAACTCGTTCATCCCTCGATCCTAACGAATCCAGTTTCTTAATCTGGACAGGTAAAATTTACGCTTTTATGCCCGGTGAAAAGCGAACACTTTTATTTAAAATGGTCGGCATGAATGTCAGTAGGTGTATTCCCACTGAAGAGGGTAGCTGGGATTTTACCTCTAGAGAACTGACTTACTACCTCGATCCCCAAACAGAGGAGATTTTACATAAGTGGGATAATCCTTGGACGGGAGAAACAGTTCCGATCATGCACGTCGCCAATAGTCCAGTGCAAGGCAATTTTAAGGGGAAGTTTCCGGCGCTAGTAGACGGTGATACTACAACTTTTATGTTTGATATATTTCCTACTTATGATAATCCTCTGACAGAAGATTCTAAATTAGCTCAATACAGTCCACAATCTACTTACCAAGCTGCGGAGTTGTTTAAAATCACTGTCCCCACCGCAGATTTATTTAATGAGAAAATGTCTTCAGTTTCTCAACTCAGGCTGAGTTGGGATAGGATTGGTCAATGGTTACCCTGGATGAACATGGGCGATCGCCCTGGTTATCTCATCTATAGTGCTTACGGTAGCAAAGTTAGTGGCTTTAACGAATTACCACAACTGCTTCAAGATGAAATTAATACCCGCGTTCCTTTATATAAAAATGCTCCAAAATCCTGTTCAGATGAAGTGGAAGATATGACATCATGGCTTTACTTTCAACAACATTTTGATGCTTACTTGGCTGGCGAAAGATTTCCACTACCAGTTGCAGAAGAAGATTAAGGAATTCCAAAAAATAAATTATTCAATCAAATGTAGGGTGGGTTACGCTTCGCTAACCCACTATTTTTGGGAGGGTTGATGTTGCGTTACGAACTATCGTCCTAACACACTCTACTACTACAAATTGGAGATTTTTTATGGCGATCGCTTCCATACATTTCTCAATATACCTCATCATGAGAGCCTATATCAATTAGCACAATCACATCCTCATCTTCATCAGGATTTGGCTGAAATGTGTAGATAATACGGCAATCATACTCAACCCAACAAGCCCACAAAGGATTTGCTGAAATGCAAAGTTACTATGCTTGGCAATTTTGAGGAGAAGCGATCGCCATCACTTGTCACTTCATCAAAACAACAAATAAAGTCAATTTCAATAAACAAAATGCCCGATCGCTTTCTCGTTTTGCCAAAATGCTTACTCAAAATGCCTGATCGCTTTCTCATTTTGGTGTTTTCCGCAAGCAAAAAGGCATATTGCTTACTTAAAATGCTTGAATGCTTTCTCATTTCAGTAATTCACGCACTCCTAAAGGTGTTTTCCGCAAGCAAAAAGGCATATTGCTTACTCAAAATGCTTAAATGCTTTCTCATTTCAGTAATTCACGCACTCATGAGAGCGATCGCCTTCACGGGCTTTGTTTGTGAGCAAAACCTTCTAGTACAGCAGGCGCGTAAATAAAAACACCATTTAAAATGGTGCAAAGGCCCGGAATACAATTCTTTTGACTTCCACCTTGCGGTACTAAAGTGAAGGCGAAGGGCGCTCAACATTATAGAGAATTGGTGTAGTAACGTTGCTCAATCCACATCCGAATTTCTTCTTCAGAACCAAAACAAGCATGGTTTCCCGTGACAGGATCGTAGGCGTGCCAACAAAAAGGATGACCGTGACTGTCTGATTCCTGCCATACTTGTAATTCAGAACCACTAGCTATCCAATTGGCGATCACTTGCCAAATATTTTGGCAAATTAATAAAAAATTCTGTTTTTTCATAGTAAAAAATCCTGGTGAATTGCGAACTATATCTTTACGTTCACCCAGGATTTTTAATTAGAGAAGGTACAAATTAGCCCAGATTGACTAGTACAGTTTTTGTAATTGCAACTGTACTAGTTGAAATTCACCCAATTGTACGATGTGAACCTCAGCAAAATCGCTTATAGTGCCAATAGCCAAGCTTTTGTAGTGATTAGTGAGTGCCCAATTGTGAAAATTTTTTTAGATCGGCAGTCACCTCAACCAATCTATTTGCAAATTCGCGATCGCATTAGTAGTCTGATTAAATCTGGAGCATTACAACCAGGCGATCGGCTTCCCTCGATCCGTTCTCTGGCAGAGAGTTTACAAGTTAATAAACTAACTATTATTGAGGCTTATAATGTCTTAGAAGCAGACGGTGCAATCTGTGCGCGTCAGGGTTCTGGTTATTTTGTTAGCACTCAAATTGTTCCTTATGCAAACCTGCAACCAACCTTTTCTCCTGCTCAAGAAGTAATCATCAAAGAGCCAGGTAGCAATTCTTTTTTTGATATGCACGTATCTGGTGTACACGCACAGAGGCAACCAGGAATGATAGATTTAAGCTTTGGTTGCCCTCGCCCCCCCAAGAATTTAACGCAAATTGCTAAACGAGCGCTGAACCAAGCAGATGCACTATCCAAATACGACTTGCCTCAAGGACAGTTAACATTACGCAGACAAATTACTCAAATGTTGGTACATCAAGGATTAAATGTATCAACTGAAAATTTAATTGTTACTAATGGCTCTGAGCAAGCTTTGTCTTTAGCAATTTATCATTTTGTGCGCCCAGGAGATTGGGTAATTGTAGAAGCTCCCACATATTTTGGAGTTATTGCCATCCTAGAAAGTTTAGGAGCAAAAATCATTGGTATTCCCATGACTCCTGAGGGAATGAATCTAGAATTATTAGAACAATATCTGTGCAGTCATCGCCCGAAATTAATTTACACCATTAGTACTCTACACAATCCTACAGGTTTGACTACCACCCAAGCCCATCGTCAAAAATTGCTTGCCCTAGCCGAACAATATGAATGCCCGATTTTGGAAGATAATGCCTACGAAGGATTAAATTTTGAACCTGTTCCAGCCCCAATCAAGGCTTTAGATAAAAATAATTGGGTAACATATGTCGGTACATTTTCTAAAACTTTAGTACCTGGATTAAGAGTCGGCTACATGGTAGTTACGGGCGAGCATTATCAAGCAATTCTGGAGCGGAAATTATTCCATGATGTTCATGTATCCACATTTTCTCAGGCAATAGTGAGTGAGTATCTAGCATCAGGGCATTACCGCCGTCATCTCAGCCAATTGCGAGCAGAAAATATTCAAAGCCGCAATATTATGCTACAAGCAATAGAGCATTATTTTCCAGAAGAAGCAAGATGGACTGTTCCCAAAGGAGGTTTATTTCTTTGGGTGCAATTACCAGGAGATATACCCATTCAGGAAATTACCAAAGAAGCTTTATCACAAAATATTCTAATTTTTTGTGGTTCGCCATTTTTCCCAGATAAACAGGGATATCCAGCGATGCGACTAACTTTCGCTAACTCAGCAGAGGATATTGAAAAAGGTATTTCTATTTTGGGTAATTTGCTGAAAAAATATCTTTCCAGAGGACGTAAAAGTATATCTGATTATCAACCGCTTGTTCATATTAGCTAGTACGAACAAAGCAATCATAGGCTGTGTTAACGCATTTTCTATCTCCTTTCTCAATTAGCGTAGGGTGGGCATTGCCCGCAACGCCAAAATAAGGTTTTGAACCAAATCTAAGCAATGCCCACCTTACTAGTGCTAAACGTTATGCGATACATTCGTGCCCGCTATTTTATTTGGAATAATCAGCCCATAGTAACCAGCAGCGATCGCTGTCAGGGCATTTAGCCAAACGTTGTTACCAAAAATAGGCATCAATCCAAACATCGTCTTACCAAAGGGCAGTAATCCCATGATGGCAATGATAATATAGGCAACTGCAAAAGCAGCATTGAAAAGTCGCGCACTAGTGGCATTAGTATAGGAAGCAATTCCTAACAAACCCACGGCACAGTGTACAAGGTTATGCAAGAAGTTAGTGGGGAAAAGCCCAAATACATAGCCAAATCCGGCAGAATAGGCACCATGAGCCATATTAGCGGGAATATAAGATGCTGTTGTTCCTGGTAATGAAACAAAAGCTGGTATAAATCCAGCGATACCAAGAATGAGAAAGAGAACGCCAATCACTAAAGCACAGTAACGCTCTGTCAGTCTTGCGGCGTTAATGTTTTCCATTTGATTACCCCTGATTTGTGCAAATCTTAGCTGTATCTCGGCAAATTGTAGAAATAATATTGCAACCGATTTCTTACAGAGATTTAAAGATAAATACTCTTGTATCGGCTGATTGCAAGACACAATACTTCTAATTCAACTCAAATAAATTTGATTTATCTCTATCAAAAGAAAGGATTAAAAATTACAACCCAGTGTCTTTACCTATACTAATAGTTTGATATTTTTAATTCTTCTCATCTTTTATTTATCAAACAAATTAAAATCAAAACTATATTTGTGAAGTTGCCGCTACATCAAAAAGTCTGAATAAGAGATGATTTATAAAATAAACCTTAAATTGTAGTGGGTCAAGGCTAAAATGGTGTATCAGGTGTAGGTTGGGGAGCCAGTGCGGTGAAGCAGCCCCCCAGAAAGGCGGTTCCCCGCGTTGAAGCACCTGGCGTCACCTGGCATTTAAGCGCAGCGCAACCCAACATGAATTGGAACGTTGGGTCTCGTAAACTCGGCTCAACCTACAAAATATCATGCACTAAATTAGTCGTGTCTTTTTCATAGCGACTGGCTTAAGAGTTAACCAAGCTTGAATATATCTGCTATGACACCACCATCATCTACCAACCTAGCCTTTGCTGGGGAGTCATACACCACCAAGAGCGAAGGTTCTCCAAATAAATCTTGAGCTAGCGTTATACCCTCAGCATGATCTTCCCGATTTCCATAGGGAATTTTTTGTACTAACTCTGGGCTATGAAGGACATTTTCTTGCAAATGAACGCCTCCTGGCAAACAGTATAGTTGCACCGGGCCATCTAAATCCATTGTCGGGCCTGCTAAGATTAACAAGTCTTCTCCATGCACGCACAAGTCCCTAATTCCTAAACCATTCAAGAACATAAAATGCTTTTTGTACTGCCTTCCCTCTTCTGAAATATTCTTTAATCTCAACACTCCGGTTTGAGAAGATTCTACTTCTATTTCCAACATTACAGCCCAACCACGCAGCACAGGGCCGCGCAAACCCATAAAAATACGGTTTTGATAGACTGTTATACCTTCTATATCAAAACCATTGTCTTTTCCGGGAATTTCTGCTTTGACAAAGAATCCTAAATGAGGATCATCTGCTAAAGCTTCCATCAGTAAGTTTCCCTGCTGCGTTACTTCTAATTTGCTAGCAGTTAACTGCACATTAGAATCTTGCGGATGGGTACAAGATTTTTGTAATTCACCGTCAACAAGAGGAATGCGAGCTAAAATATAGCGGTTTGGTTCCGATTCAACTTTTGTTAATCTTTTAATGTTTTTGCTGTCAGATTTGTCGGGTTTTGGTTTTTTGCGTTTCCAGCTATGGGAACCAACTATCCACAGATAATAACCACTATAATCAATACCTTCAATATCAATTTCTTCCTCTTCTGGTGCGGGTAAATCGATATATTCTGCTACACGAAATTGTTTGTGCTGGGCAAAATTATGATTATCCCAACACAGACGTTCAATACTTGAGGTTTCATCCGATCCCAACCACAAATACTTTTTATCTGTCAGCATTACCGCAGATAAGTCTTCCCTGTGTTCTTTAAAACTATTAGTAAATGTAAGTAAAACTTGATTTAGCAAAATTGAGTCTTGCATTTTACACACCCTCTACTTAGATAGATTTCATTTATAATTTTTTGTATATTAAAGTACTCAGCTTTAGGATTGTTGATAAAAATTGATAAAAATATTAAGCAGTAGCTATTTTGAAATACAAAAATGCCAAAATAAAATTGTTGTTAAATTACTTTACAAATCAAAAATTTTTGATTATTGGAATCTAAAAAGTAAATATGACAATAATTCGCATTAATTAATCTAAACATCATGAAGTTAAAAAACAATGCAAAATTATAATCAATGCTATTATTTAATATATTGTATTCAATTATTTATTTTTGTCTAAGGTGTGTCAATTCCTATGACCTTAGCTAGCAACTCAAAAGTACAAAGCAACGTGAAAAGTTTAGGATACTATGCTTATTCAGCAATTCAAAAGCACTTTAAAAAGACTTTGAAATGGGAAACAGAAGTAAAAAAAGATAAAGATCCAGAAGCACTGCATCAAATGCGAGTAGGTATACGTCGCCTGCGAACTGCTGTTACTAGGTTTGATCAAGCGTTAAATTTGCCGAAGTTAGTTAACGATAAAAGTCTTGGTAAAATTGCGCGTCGTCTTGGCAATTTGCGAGATTTAGATGTGCTAAAAGAAACTTTAGAAAATCTCGATCAACCAGATTTACCGAAAAAAGAACGGCAATCTTTACAAACAGCTTTTGATGCTTTGGAAAAACAACGTGAAAAAGCACTACAAGATGTGCGCACAACATTTAAAGATGAGCGTTACAAATCCATAAAGCAAAGCTTACAAGATTGGTTGGATGAACCTAGCTATCAACCCCTAGCATCTTTACCGATGCAAGAAGTTTTACCAGATTTACTTTTGCCAGAGATCAGTAGTTTCTTGCTGCATCCAGGTTGGTTAGTTGGAACTCAAGTGGAACATTTAGGAGTAATTATCTCACAAGACTGGGAAGCAGAAACAATAGAACACGAATTGACAACCAATGGTAAGCTTCTTCATAGTTTGCGGAAACAAACTAAACGCCTGCGTTACCAAATGGAACTATTTAGTGACTTATATGGCGAATCTTACACAAATTATGTTGCCCAAGTAAAAGGCATCCAAGATATTTTGGGAGGTATGCAAGATAGTGTGGTTTTAAGTGAGTGGCTTGTAGATGTTTTCAAATGCGAACTTCACACTCAACTTCCTACGCTGGCGAATATATTAGCCCAAAACCGTTATCAAATGTGGCAACAGTGGCAACCTCTGCAAGAGCAGTATCTGAAAACTGAAACCAAACAAGAATTGCGTTTAACAATACTTCAGCCTCTCAAAGACTAAATTCCTGGCTCAACCAAGCGGGTAGTGGGGCGGCTCTGATATAAGTCTTGCACAACTTGTACAGCACAAGCTACAGTTACAAGTCCGATGACTGCAACAGGTAACAATCCTTTACCGAACAAAGCGATCGCTATTACCACAACAGTTGTTCCGATTCTATACTTAGAGCGGATTTTACAGTAGCGAATGACGCCAGTGCGGTGAAGAATACCTAAAGCTAGGTAACATAAACCCACAGAGCCGCACAGCAACCATCGTGTCGCATCAGCAAGTGGTAATGTTTGCTTACTCAACAACACTTCTTCTACACCAACTCCCGCCGCAGCAATACCAATGACTAAAGGTAAATGGGTATACAGCCAGATTGCAACTATACTAATTTTTCCTTCTGCTCGCGCCGTTTGAATTGGTGTACCACCAAGATTGTCAAAATAAACCCACCACAAGCTAAAAGCAATACAAAGACCGAATATAGCAGCAATTACGCTCAAAACATCCCATTTCTGCTGAGAAACACCATCAACCACAGCAATAATTGCTTCGCCTAAAACAATGATTGTAAATAGCCCAAAACGTTCTGGCAGGTGGGAAGCGTGAGGGAGTAGTTTAAGTTGAAACTTTGTCGCTGTAAAGGGTGTCACCAAATCGACGACAATTCCCACTCCCCAAAGAACAAAACGCCAAGGTGGGCTGATAAATGCAGATAGCAGCCATAACATAGCAGCAATGGTAAAACCTGTAGCATAGCGTGTTGTTAGGGGGCGCGCTGCGGGAATGTGTATACCAGCGCGGACGTATTCTACAATCAATACAGCTCGCCCAAGAGCATAGGAAAGGGCAAAGCCTGGTGCACTTTCACCCAAGCCGTAGTGGATGTTAACAGCCAGTGCTGCCACTGTCAGCATTTGTAAAGCAACCAGCAAACGCCGTCCAATGTCATCGCTATCAAAGCGGTTAGCATACATAGTAGTGCCAATCCACGACCACCACACGGGTATAAATAGAAAGACAAAACCTAAAAATCCTGATAGTGAAACATCTTCTTCGAGATTGTGGGCGAGTTGAGAAACTGCAACCACAAACACCAAATCATAAAATAGTTCTAGCCAAGTGGCGTGTCGATGTTCTTCACTATCTTCACTGGTACGTAAGCGTGGAGGTTGGAGAAAATTTGTCATGGTGTTGATTGTTAATTGTTAATTGTTTTTTAGGCGTTGCTGATTCAAAGTATGAATTTGTCTCACGCAGAGCCGCAGAGAGTAAGAGTTTTAAATGTCTGATTTTTAAATTTCATACCTCTATTCAGCAACGCCGTTTTTTAACTAGATACGATTATCTGCCACATACTCGCTCCTAAACCAATAGCTGCTAAATGTTGCCACAGCAGCACGCGCAACGGTTGCCGAGCAATTTTTTGGGTTAGTAATATCGATAAGAAAACAGAAAAAATCAAGGTAGTTCCCTGTAAAAAAGCAATTACAGCTGGATGTGCTACGACAACTGGCAATTGTTCACCATTTAAACCAAACGTAGCAAAAAATACTGGTAATACCCGCCCTCCTTCTTGTAAGCCCAAACGCAGATAATGAGCCAAGTTACCACCCAGTACCAATGGTAAGTAACCATAAGCTAACTCTACAAAACCTCGCGGCTTGATCCGATTTGGGACTTTTATCGTAGAAGTAACAGAAAAACTCTTTGTGTTCTTTGTGTCCTTTGTGGTTCGTAACTGTTTAATGTAATTATTCAACCAGCAATAAACCTTTATCAATCCATATCCCAGAAAAGGAATAGCCACGGGAATAATCAAAGCCAGCAGCGATAATCCCAAATGCGGCAAAAACTGAGTTAAATCTACTTGTATTCCCAGCCAAGATTGCAACTCCGGCAGACGATGCAAATATACTCCACCTAACAGTAAAAACAACAGTGCTACTTCATAACTACGAGGTATGTGAGTTGTCCACAATTCAATTCCAGGGGGACGTAAATTAAACTCAACGGAACGATGAGGACAAGCCTTCAGGCAAGTCATGCATAACACGCAGTCTCTGTTATCTTCTAGCTGTGCCGGGTGAGAGTATAAGGGACATCCATCAGTTTCCATCCCTTCACCTTTTTGCGGGCCTCCTTTATAACATTGATAGGTGGTGCAAGTAGCAGAACAAATACCCTGTTGCGCCCGTAGTTCCGTCATTGAGAGTTTGGCATATAAACCATTCATGCCACCAATTGGGCAAAGATAACGACACCAAAACCGCCTCTCAAAAATGGCAGAGAAAATCATTGCTCCAGCTGTAATTAACAGCAGCAAACAAGCAGAGAGATAAGCAGTATTTTCTAAGTGCCAGAGTTCTTCCCACAAAAAAATTAGGGTAAACAACCCAAACAAAAACCATCCGCCCCATTTTTCAGCTTTTTCTCGTGGCCAGCGCTTAAGTTGTCTGGGAAACAGCCACGTCGATAATTTCTGCGTGATTTCACCGTAAATCATGAACGGGCAAACGGCACACCAGATCCTGCCAAGAAAGGGAAATAGGAAAAGAAATACAGGCCACCACCAAGCCCAAAATAGATTTAAAGCAAAATTGCGATCGCGTGTTTGCGGCCCCACAAATAATACCGCGATAATAAAGGCAAAGGCTACGGTAGTAAAGCCATAATTAATGCGATCGGGCCACCACGAACTGCGTAGAAACTTCCGCAAACTAGGATAGGCATTGAGAAGATTCACCCGAAATCGCTTTTTCTTTGTTTCCGCTGCCCAGAAAATTTCTTCTGTTAACTCTTTTGCCTCCCCGGCTTGGACAATTGCCCGTTCCACCAAGTTTTGTAACTCTTTGATATTGCCGGGGAAATCATAGGACTGTAAGCGACGTAAAGCTTCTGGGGTGACGTGCCGTTTGGCAATACCTCTAGCGCGAGTGTAAAGACTGATATAATATTCAACTTGAGCATTAATATCGGCTTTTCGTACCCGTAGCGGTGGCACTTTAATAATTCGACCAACACAGCGCTCAATTTGTGGCTGGGCTTTTTCCGCAACTATCATAATCCGGGCACGATTAGTGCGGGGTTCGCCGGGTGAATCTCCTGAACGAGTGACGGGAATATAGGTATTATCTTGAAGTAATTTTTTGACTTGTGGCAACAACTCAGGCGGAATTTCCTGGATGTTGTTAAGAACAAGAGTACCTTCCCCCAGCCATTCCAAAAGTCCGGGTTTGCCACCAGCACGCCCAAACAATTCGGCACCGCTCGTTTGGAGAATACCGCAGTTAATTTTGATAATTGGTTCTCGTCTCTGTTTAGAACCAAAATGAATCAGAGCAGCGATATTGTCTTTTTCTAATCCTGGTTCACCGAAAATCAAAACTGACTTGCGATCGCTTGCTGCTTCCCGAATTTGTTCGCGCAGACGTACCGCATAACGACTCGTCCCCACAATACCCCGTCGCGCCTTTGTGACTAAATAAGGACGCAATGCTAAAGAGCGTTCTTGCTCGTAGTTAAAAGCAGATGCTAGCTGCGCCAACTCCTGTGCTAGCATCCGCGATACAACTTGAGCAATTTCTGGATATTGATTGATTACTTCTCGAAATTGAGCAGCAGGTACAACCCAAAAGCGACATTCTGTAATAGTAGTAATTGTGCGCTGAGGCAACTCATCCAACAGTATTTCTTGTAAGTGAATAACAGAACCGGGGAGAAAACCAACAGCTAAACTTGGGTTATTTTTATTACTGCTATTGCTTTCGAGCTTACCTTCCAAAAGAATATAAAGCGCCTCTGGAGGAGTACCTTCAGTAGCGATATTGTGGTTTGCCGGAAAAACTTTTTCTTCGAGGATTTGAGCGATCGCACTTAAGGGTTCAGGTGAGAGAATTCCTAAAGCCGTGCGTTCCTGTAGCCATATCACTGTCTGTTGTGAGTTCATGGCAATTGTTCCCCTCTCAGCCCTGCTGTATATAAAGAATTATCTCGTTGACAAGACCTTTGAGCAAGGTAGAGGTAGGGTGGGCATTTTCTAAAATCTTTAAATCTTTTCTATGAAGCTCAGTAATGCCCACCTTACTTTTATAGAGGTAGTAGT
>NZ_AJLN01000153.1 GCF_000317285.1 Chlorogloeopsis fritschii PCC 6912
CGCGCTAGTAGGGTGGGCATTGCCTTTAGAAAAGTATATTTTATAACAATTAACTTATAGAGCAATGCCCACCAAAATTCCTTATATTACCCATATGTCCCAATATCGACGCTCCTATGTGCCAGGAGGAACTTTTTTCTTAACTCTGGTGACTTACTGCCGCACACCTCTATTTTCGGAGCCAGAAAATATCTCTCACTTGCGGACTGCTGTTGCCAAGATTCGGACTGAAAAACCCTTTGAAATTCTTGGAGCAGTCATTTTACCCGACCATATTCATTTTCTTTGGACTTTACCATCTGATGATTCAGATTACTCGCAACGAGTCTCCCGATTAAAAGTGCTATTTACAAGGTTACTACGGGGTAAAAAGTCATTACCTCAAAATGTTTCAGCTTCTCGCCGCAAACATCGAGAAAGTAATGTATGGCAACGTCGGTTTTGGGAACACACTATTTGTAATGAAGCAGATCTGGCAAGGCATTTGGACTATATTCACTACAATCCAGTTAAGCATGGGTTAGTATCTTGTCCACACCTATGGGAGTATTCCAGTTTTCACAAATGGGTTAAAAAAGGTAAATATCAGGCTGATTGGGCTTGTAGCTGCTGTGGTAAGAAGCCCCCACTCCCTGATTTTGCTCATATGGTATTTGGTGAATCAGGATAAGGTGGGCATTGCCCAAGTATGGAAATCTCTTCTATGAACATCACAACAATGCCCACCTGACTTACGCTCTGCTGAATCAGGAGGAGGTGGGCATTGCCCCAAATATGGAAATCTCTTCTATGAACATCACAGCAATGCCCACCCTACGGATTGTTATGGATGGGCAGATTTTTTGTTGGGAAGTTGAGTGAAGGGAGCGATCGCACCAACAAATCAGCTTTAAATTCGGATGTTGCAATGTGAAGTGAGAAGTTTCTTGTTCCAAATAAGAACATTCTTGTTTCAAGTGAGAAGCTTATTGTTCCAAATGAGAACATTCTCGTTTCAAGTGAGAAGTTTCTTGTCTCAAATGAGAACATTCTCGTTACAAGTAAGAAGTTTCTCGTTCCAAATGAGAACATTCTCGTTTTAAAGGAGAAGTTTCGAGTTCAAACGGCAATAATTCATTCTTCCTTCGTAAAAATTTCCATTACTCTATGTCGTCTTCTCTCAAACTCTCATCCAAAATTGCTTCAATATCTCGCGTACTTGATTGATAGTGTGGAAATTACACAACTACAACCGTCCACAAGCTGTTGAGTTTACATTTCACAATAATATTTAAGAATAAATTTATATTTCCAAGAAAACTTTTAGATAAAAATATTACTTAATGTCAGGGTAAGCTGTGGCCCTAAATTATTATCGAATTCCAGTCGATACAAGCCACTATTAGCAACCATCCTGACTCTTTTTGTGTCTGGCAATAATGTCGAAAGATGTGTATTGAAGAATATGTAGTTTTGTACATTTCTTTACCAAATGTAAAAATTACTTTATTTTTCAATTCTTAAGAATTTTGTTAGAAAGAAATAAGAAAATCTATCTATGGATAGATGAAAGGGAACGTTAGTGATTTACTGCACTTAACTGCCACCTGTCTGGGCGTAAAGCACCCTAGACAAAATGTAGAAGGTAGTGAAGAACTTATTTAGTCTCTGAGAGGATGTCTGAAAACTTGTTGGTGTTGTATTCAATACTTATAGATCCCCCTAAATCCCCTTAAGAAGGCGGAAATTACTCAAAGTCTCCCTTTTTTAGGGAGTCTAGGAGGGATGGGGAGAAATATTTAATACTTCTCAGACATCCTCTGACCATTCTATTGCACTCAGCTCCCAGCTAGCCCTCAAGTATTAGGTTTCATTCACTCATGTTAGACTTGTCCGTCTATAGCTCTCAACAAAACCAGCAACTAATTGACTCTACCGATTGGAACGTTCTAGAAACAGAATTTGACCCCTCTAGGCTACATCATCAAGAAACAGTTTTCACTCTCGGCAACGGGTATTTAGGAACGCGAGGCACATTCGAGGAAGGCTATCCTCATGATTCTCCAGCAACTATCATTCATGGGGTTTATGATGATGTGGCGATCGCTAGTACCGAACTAGTTAACTGCCCCAATTGGCTACCGTTTGTGGTGAAAGTAGCAGGGGAACGCTTTCGCATGGACAGTGGAGAAATCTTGCACTACGAACGTCGCCTTGATTTGCGTTTAGGTATAGTCAGCCGAGATGTACGGTGGCGAAGCCCGGCAGGACACACGGTAGAATTTCATTTTGAGCGGTTTGCCAGTCTAGCAAATCAAAATTTTTTGGCAATCAGATGTCAAATTACATCTATAGATTTTGAGGGCGACATTGAGGTAGAAGTTGGATTTCATCCCGAACCGCGCACTCAAGGTGTAAAACATTGGCAGACGTTAAAGCAGGGTGGCTTAGATAATCTGATTTGGCTGCACAGCCAAACTCTCCATTCTGCCATCGAATTTGGCATGGCAGCTAAGTTGATAGTAGAAGGTGAAGAAACTGCATCGGTATGCGTGCGTCAAGGTGAACATCATCACTCCACACTGGTAACAACTTTACAAGTAGAACCAGAAAAGACTGTAACTTTAGAAAAGATTGTCACCCTCTACACCTCACGGGAAATACCAACTCCTGCCGAAGCAGCATTAATTCGACTAGTTGCTGCACCCAGTTATTCAACTTTGTTAGCAGCACACATTGCTGCGTGGGAGCGAGTTTGGCAAGACAGTGACGTGGTAATAGAAGGCGATCGCCTCTCGCAGTTGAGCATCCGCTACAATCTCTTTCAGTTACTTGCGGTTGCACCCCGTTATGACGACAGAGTTAGTATTCCTCCCAAAACCCTTTCTGGGTTTGCCTATAGCGGACATATCTTTTGGGACACGGAAATTTTTATCCTGCCCTTGTTGATCCACACTCAGCCAGCCCTAGCGCGTAACTTGCTTACCTATCGCTACCACACTTTACGGGGGGCGCGACGCAAAGCCCAAGAAATGGGATATAGAGGAGCAATGTATGCTTGGGAAAGTGCTAGCACTGGTGATGAAGTGACTCCCCGGTGGGTACCAGGGCCAAATGGCGAACAAGTTCGGATCTGGTGTGGCGATATTGAGGTACACATCAATACTGATGTGGCTTATGCTGCTTGGCAATACTGGCAAACCACAGGCGATGATGAATGGATGCGTGACTGTGGCGCGGAAATAATTTTAGATACGGCGGTTTTCTGGGAAAGTCGGGTAGAGTGGAACCAACAGCGTCACTGCTATGACATTCGCGATACAATCGGCCCTGATGAAAACCACGATCGCGTCGATAATAATGCCTTTACCAATGTAATGGTGCAGTGGCACTTGCAAACTGCTTTAGCATTGTGGGATTGGCTAGTGAAATCCTATCCCGATACTTCAGCACAATTGGCAGAAAAACTTTACCTGCAACCAGAACAGATGGAGTTGTGGGGCGACATTGCCAATCGTCTCTATGTAAATCAAGATTTGGCAACTGGTTTGATTGAGCAGTTTGAAGGCTTTTTTAACTTAGAAGACGTTAATTTAGCCGACTACGAACCACGTACCAAATCAATGCAAGGTTTGCTAGGAGTAGAAGCCACCAGTCAAAAGCAAATTCTCAAGCAGCCGGATGTGTTAATGCTAATGTACTTGCTGCGCGATCGCTTTGACCGTAAAACCCTAAAAACCAACTGGGATTATTACAGCCCCCGCACCGATCATAGCTATGGTTCCTCTCTCGGCCCGGCAATTCACGCAATTTTGGCTTGCGATCTTAACCAACCAGTCGAAGCCTACACTCACTTTATGCGAGCAGCGATGGTAGATTTAGCTGATGTGCGTCGTAACGCCCACGAAGGAATCCACGCCGCTAGTGCTGGGGGAGTATGGCAAGCAGTCATCTTTGGCTTTGCTGGTGTGCGGATGACAAACTTTGGCCCCATCGCTTGTCCAAACCTTCCTCCTAACTGGACACGCCTAAAATTTCGGTTAAAATGGCGCGACGAGTGGCATGAGTTTGATTTGACTGCGTAATAGCAGTAGATGTTAAGACGCAAAGAGGGAGCAGGGAATAGGGGCTAGGGGCTAGGGGCTAGGAAGAGGAGGGGAGAGTGGGAAAATTCTTCTCCTTGTCCCCTTGTCCAAGTCTTCCCTTCTGCCTCCTGCCACGCCAGTCGCCCCAAGTTGGGTAACCCTTTCGCCAGTCACCTGCGGAGGGAAACCCTCCCGCAGTGCTGGCTCACCACGGCGCTGGCTCCTCTGCCTCCTGCCGTCTGACTTCTTTTAAAACCACCCTTCTTGTTCCAGAGTTTCAATCAACTGCAATCCACGCGGATCGCCTACTCCCAAAATTGCAGTTTTAGCATCTTCTCGCACGCCTAAATCTTGATCTTCGGCAAAGGCTTGAATCAAAGCATCAACGGCTGTCGCATAGACGACATTTGAAGGTAGTTCGCGGCATAATTGTCCGATCGCCCAAGCACTGTTACTCCGCACTGCTGCGATCGGATCTTGTACTAAGGCTTCAATTAACGGTGGTATTGCCCCAACCACGGCTTCGTAACCAACTTCTGCCATTTGTGCTAAGGAACTAGCAGCCCACAAACGCACTGCCGGAACATCAGTTCTTAAAGCATCTGCTAGAGGTGCTAAACAGCGGCGATCGCGGCAGTTACCCAATGCCCAAACAACGCCTTTGCGCACATATCCATTCCAATCTCGTCCCAATTGGGCAATCAATGGCTCTACTGCATCTGAGCTGGGATTACGTCCAAGTCCATAGGCTGCACTTACCCGCACTAAAGGACAAGTATCAGTTAATAGGCGAATCAGATGGGGGATAGCACGTTCATCTTCTATGTCGCAGAAAGCACGCGCTGCTAGCATCCTCTGCTGCGGCTGAGAATGCTCTAATAGCGGTAGCATTTCCTCTGGATCGGGCTTTGGCACTTCTGACTCTGCGGTCAGCGGCTCCATTTGATCTAAAGGACTTTCTAACTCCGCTTCAGCATCGAGTAGGCTAAGGTCGTCTTCGTCGTACATACATCAAAAGTACCATTACCTACTGCCACTTACCACACCATTTTTTAATTTTGGATCGTGGCAGTAAAAATTACTTAAGTAAAGGGGTTAGTAGGTGCGGGTTTTGTTGATGATGTTTGGGTTAAAACCGACAATTTATCTTTTAAACCCGCCCGTACAGTGGTTGGTTGTTCTCCTGGTACCCCTGGTGCTCTCTTGTCTCCTTGTCTCCCACTCTCCCCTCATAAAATTCATGCTGGAAGTATACAACACCTATGCTTGTGGATACAGAGGTTTTAGCATCCAAAAAGATTGGGTTTGATAACCCAACTGATTATAAAGATTTAAGGCAGCTTGATTGGATGGAAAAACTTGTAACCCAATTTGGCGATCGCCTCTGTTTTTTGCCCATGCTTCTGCATAGTGCATCAAAGCTGTACCTATACCTCGTCGCCGATATTCTGGTACAACATACAGTAAAAAGATATGAGCGTGGCGATCGCCCGTAACTTGGTCGATGGCATTTCCCATCCACAAGCAACCGACAAGAACAGTAGAGGAGCGGGAGAGTGGGAGATTGGAAGAAATATCCTCATCTTTGTTCCCTTGTCCCCGCCTCTGGTTGTCCTCTTCCTCTACCCACCACAAAGGGGTATTGTCAGAGAGATATTGTTCAACGGTGTGCGCCAGATGGGAAAAATCCTGAGTGGGAAACATATCCTGGTAAGTCAGGTGCATGAACCTGAGCAGCATTGCCCGATCCTTAATAGAACCACGCTTAATGCTGTATCCCGGTAGTAATTCCTCAGCCAAAGTAATATCTACGCTCACTAGTATTTTTTATGACAACTTCAAAAAAGTAGAGGAGCAGAAGACGATACGGAAAGATGAGTAGACACAGAGGAAAAGCTCTCTACATCTTCAACGGGTGCAGGCGCTGCCATATCTGAAGGCAAAAAGATGCGAGCGCTAACTGCCACTAAGGCAAGTAAAAAAATCACTACTACAAGTAGTGGTGCAATATACTGACGAAATATAGCCATGTTGAATGCAAGGTTAGCTTTCTGAGAATTAGCTAAAGATTTGTTAATTTAACTGGAATATATTTTAGCGGTGTTCGGGGGTTAATGGGAGGAAAACTAGATGCTAAGGTGGGCGATCGCTAACCTTAGCATCAATTAAAGTCAGTGTTTTGGGCTTTTACCGGAGCGCGATCGTGATTGTCTTATTTTGCAGATCGATGACCAGCGATTCACCAACCTGTCCGTTGCTATTTAACATCACAGCTGTATTATCCAACAAAGTATTACCTAAAACGGCTTCTTTTGGCTGGCTCGGCTGTACAAAGGCTCCACTGCCCCGTACTGTTGTGGCCATAACCTTTACCCCTGCGGCTTCTGTCAACTCGCCAACCGACATTGGTAACCCAGGAGAGTTTGGCCGCCAGTAGGTGTACCACCAATTCATCGACCAGCTGTAGCTCCAACTCGACTGATTGCCATTGGCTTTGAGTAAAATCTGGTTGAATCGCAGATCGTGATCGGCACGAGGTACCATAATACCGCCTGGATTGGGTCGGTATTCAAAGCGGTCAATCTCGGTGTTCCAATCGGGACTGTGAGAAATCAGATTTAGCCCGTCGAGACGAACGGTATTAATGCCGGAATTGTACATCCGCAGGTTAATCCGGATGAAGCATTCGTTTCCAGCACCGATAAATTCCGGTTCGACGCTAATTTCATACCAGACTCGCGAGGTTGCTTCTAGGGCACGACGGCAATTGATCCGCCCGAATCCAAATTCATCATCTCGCCCAACCGGGCCAAGATCGTCAACCGTCAACTTGATAATGTCTTCTACTTCCCAAGACCGCAGATCCGGATCTACAGAGAGAATCAGCCCCATCAAACCCGCAACGTGGGGAGTCGCGGATGAGGTACCATTAAAATCGGGAATATAGTTACCGCCTCCATAGCCGCCAGTTCCCATGATATCTGTGGTATAAATCTTAACGCCAGGGGCGACTACGTCTACTTCGGGGCCATAGTTGGAACCCCACCAATATTCACCGTCTAAGCTAGTTTTACTCTTGCGCTGATCCCATTGGTTGCTGGCACCTACTGCCATCAAACCCGGAATGGTGGGGGAGAGATTAGCGGGGTAAGCAACTCCATACACGTCATTATTGGCGGTAGCAATGGCGATGGGACAACCCTTACCGCCCCGTCCGTCTGTCTGGGCATATTTGAAGGCATTAGTAATGACTGTGCTGGGGGAACCGCCTCCCCAAGAGTTGGAGAGTACGTCTGCACCTCGGTTGACGGCGGTGCGCACACCGTCTGCAATAATGGCGTCACTAGTATACCAACCCCCTCCTACTCCATAGGCAATGCGGATGGGGAGAACCTGACAATCAGGGGCAACACCCGCTCCACCTAAATTGTTGTTTGCCTTGGCGGCTGCTATACCTGCACAGGAAGTACCATGTCCGTCTCTAGGTAAAGGAGAGGGATCGTCGCGGCGATAAACTGCGTCGTAACCTGGCTGTTTATACACGATGTCTTCGTGATGGATATCGCAACCTTCATCAATGATGGCAATAGAAATGCTGGGACTGCCCATTGAAATATCAAATGCTTCTGGAGCTTTAATCTTTATCAATCCCCATTGGTAGACAAATCCAGGATCGGTGGGTGGGGCAGTGGGTAAAGGTCTTGTGGCTGTCTCTGGTTTTTGTTGTACTTCTTTTGCGGTAACTCCAGCCGATTGCGATGCTAGATCGCGGCGGGATAGAACCGCACTTCCATAACCGTTTCCTGCTCCTAGACGAGGAGCCAAACGGACGAAATTGGGTTGAGCGTATTCTACTAAGTTGCTTTCGTGTAATTTGTTGGCAATTGCCACAGTTTGTTGACTATTCGGGGCTGTCACTAAGTCAGTACCCGGTTCTGGATAGTTGGATTGGCGGATTTCTAGATTGTTTTCCCGTAAAAGCTGCTGCTTTAATTCTTCTTGGACATTCGCTTTAAACTTCACTAGAATTTCCCCAACTGGGATTAGTCCTTCAGTAACAGGGGCTTGAGGAACTTCGTAAACAGGTGGCCCCACCGTGAGTTCGGGCTGGGTGTTAACGAAAGAATTTACAGTTTCGATTGGGGGCGCGATCGCTGTTGTGCGAGGTGTAGGCGTTTCGGCAACCTTTACAACCATCAGGTCGTAATCTGGAATTTCAAAAACTTCACCTACTGAGGTGACAGCAGACAGAGCCTGAGCTAGGTTGGCAGTTTGCATTCTTGCTTCACCATTATGAGCTTCTGTCCGAACCGCAACAAAATGATGTGAAGGTGTGAGCGGAATTCTTTTACCATCTGCATAGTAAAACTGCTCAACATTAGCTGTACTAACTTGGTCTGTCATAATAATTTCTCCCATTAGTTAATCCAAATCTCTACCCTATGCATCATCATTTGTCTGAAGTTTTCACTTCAGGTGATAGGGTGATGAAAGCAAAGTTTCTGATGTTGAAACGACAGAGATTCGTTACTAGAATCTCAACAATTACAAGTATTTAGAAGAGTAAATTAACCGACCACAACTACAGGTTTTGTAATATAAACTTCTCACTCACTCACGCACCTGTCTCATTGCAGTTATGTTTTCTTCTAAACCGAAGTAGTGCTTGATTTTGTGGATTTTGGTTTAATTTGACAATACCTTATCAGCTTTCTGACTTTTCATACTCTTTGGAATCAAGCCAGTTTAATAAATGAGCGATCGCATCAGTTCAGTTTTCTGCTCTCAGTCTGTTGTCAAATTTTCTCAATATTTCAAGACCAGTGAGAATAAGACTATGTTATTCCAATTTATTGCTCTAAAATTCTTTTCAGAAAAACCGTCAAATTATGCGAAAGCTTAAGTTTATCTCAAAAAAATTAAGGTTTTGGAAATTAAATCCCAAGTTAAATCATACACCATCGCAAGATAGAGCATTCATAAGTCTAAAGATAGATTTTTTTGAGAAACTTGCTATTGATTAAATTACCCACTAATTAAATTTTTCTTAATTGGATAGAGAGCCAGATTGCCCTAGTTTTCGTTACCAGGTTCAACCTGGTAACGAGGAATTTTCACTTTTTTTCCTAGTACCTAGCCTCTAGTCCATAGTCCCTAGTCCCTTTACTTTTTATTTGCGATCGCCTAGTTCGCGCTCTACATCAGCAATCACTCTTTCCCAGTACCAACTTTCTGGCATTCCAGGATTATCCAGCTTTGCCTGCTCTATTAAACGTTCTGCTGTGGCAGCGTCACCATCTAACTTCGCAATTAGTTTGTTTCTCAGACGATTATCAGCTATCCGCTGATTCGGAGAAATTTTAGTTACTCGCTGTGATGAGCGAGATTGTTGTCTGCGCAATTCCCAAAATAAAACGTAATAAAGCGTACCAAAAATTAAAATTAGGCTAAAAGTCCCCAAAAAAGTCAAAAGGTTAAGTGCCAGATACCCCAAAACTAACTGGGAAAGAACATAACCAAGCAATAGCCCAGTGAATAAGAGAATAGTTGTAGCAACAACAATAATTAGTTTCTGCCCCATATATCATCTTCCTCATCATCAAGTCCTGGTCTGTTAATTGCTACTGGTTTAGGGTTCCAGGGGGCAAATATAGGTAAAAGCAGTAACCCCGGCACCGCAGCGACGATTGTGATTAGGAAAAACAAAGGCCAACCTGTACTTTGTGCAATCGATCCGGCTGGAGCAGCTAGGATGTCGCGGCTGACAGCCATCAAGCTAGAGAGCAACGCATACTGAGTCGCAGAAAACCGTTGGTTGCACAAACTCATCAAAAATGCCACAAAGGCAGCTGTTCCTAAACCACCACAAAAGTTTTCGATGTTAATGGTAAGCACCAGTAATTGATAGTTTTTAGTGAACTGAGGTTGGGCTAGTACAAAGTAAGCAATGTTACTTAAGGCTTGCAGAGCACCAAAAATCCAAAGTGAGCGATTGATACCAATTTTACTCAAAATGGCACCACCTGCTAGGGCACCCACAATAGTAGCAATTAATCCCATTCCTACCTGTATTGCCCCGATATCGGTTTTGGTAAAACCGATGGTAAGTAAGAAGGGCGTTGCCATATTACTCAGTAAGGCATCACCTAGTTTATAAAGGGTGATAAACAATAAAACCAAGAAGCCTGAGATCACACCTCGGCGCTGGAAAAATTCTCCAAACGGTAAGATGACAGCTTGGGCTAAGGAGGTGGGAGGGGTAATTTCTTTTGGTTCTGGTGCAAACAAACTACCTAGAATACCAATTATCATCACACCTGCCATCAACAAGTACACTGATGACCAAGGTATGCGATCAGCAAGGATCAGTGCCAAAGCACCTGCTATTAACAAAGCAATTCGATAACCCAGAATAAAAACTGCTGCACCCGCACCCATTTCTAATTCGGTCAAAACGTCGGTGCGGTAGGCATCAGAGGCGATATCTTGAGTTGCGCTCAAAAAAGCAATGACTACAGCGTTAATGGCTAAAAGCTGTAAGGCTTGTTTGGGTTGTTGGAAAGCCATGAAGGCGATCGCTATAATCAAGGCAATCTGGGTGATGAGCAACCAACCCCGTCGTCGTCCTAAAAATGGAGGAGTAAAGCGATCGAGAAAGGGCGACCAAAGAAACTTTAATGAATAAGGCAAACTAGCAAGGCTAAACCAGCCAATAGCTGCCAAATCAACTTTTTCTACGGTCATCCAAGCCTTAAGTGTATTACCGATTAACAATAAAGGTAAACCTGATGCAAAACCTAGTAATAACAAAGCCGCCATTTTGCGGCTCTCAAATACTTTTAGCAGTGATTGAATTGGTTTCACAGCTTTGAAATTCCGTAAGGATCTAGTTAATACATATCAAGAATTACAATAAAAAATTTTTTTGAGTTATAAGACTTATGTATAATTATCTGGCTAGAGATTGAAATATATTGCCACAGCGAGTGTGTTCTTTAGTGCCAATTTGCCTAACTTAAAATTAGGGGCTAGGAGCTAGGGACTAGGGACTAGAAAGAGAAATTTTTGGTTCCTACAGCCCTAGTAGTCCCTTAAGTTTCATTAAGCAGCTATTCTGTTCCCTGTAACCTGTCACCTGTTCCCTATTCAAACTAAATAAACTTGATGCCCTCTAATTTCTACCCCGTGTTCTTTAAGGCATTTTACCCAACCTTCGCGAGTGCCGATGTCGCTTTTTTGCTTTAGTAAGCCTAGTTCCTGTTCTTGTTGGGTAAGTTGAGCAAATTCTTCGTAGAGATAATAACTAGAAGTCACAAATGTTTCTTTCCGATGCAAGATGGGCGGATTTGCTCTATTTTCATAGTCTCTATGAGTTATACTTAGAGTTTTTAAGTCAATACTAATACTTGCTTTTAATGCCGGATGGGGTTCAGTATCAAATTCTGGGTAAAACAGGTAAGATATTTGCGGTTCGTCTGTATAAAACTTTATAATTGTTGCTCCATCAACTCGCCCAATAGTACGACTGGCGCAGCCCTCATAAATTCGCAGTAAGGGATCGAGTTCACACAATGCGGAAACATGAACGTAGAGAGCGCTATGGGTGCGTTTGCCTATTTTGCTTTTGTTGCAAGCAGCTTTGACTACACTTGGTTTGCCCAAGCTAAACAACTTGGTGTCAGCAACTTGGCAAGCTTCTTCGTAACTACCAAAAAAGGCTTTGATGTCGTGGCGTATTTCTGGTGCTAATTTTTGCCAAGCAGGACGAACTTCAAAATGGGTGAGAGCAAGATATACTTGAATGTCAAGAGAACGACGGTAGGCGATCGCATCCCATTCTGTTTCGTCAGTTACTTGTAAAATTACAGCAAAGGCACGCCGGAAACTACCAAACTCTTTTAATAATTCCTGTTCGTTTGCCAATTCACCTTTGACTGGCAGTCTGCCACGTTTT
Organism: Chlorogloeopsis fritschii PCC 6912; assembly: GCF_000317285.1. Taxonomy (GTDB): domain Bacteria; phylum Cyanobacteriota; class Cyanobacteriia; order Cyanobacteriales; family Nostocaceae; genus Chlorogloeopsis; species Chlorogloeopsis fritschii. Next base: position 12,019 of record NZ_AJLN01000153.1, read on the forward strand.
GTATAAAAAGCCATCAATGGTTGCAGTAAATCTTGGTAGTCTTCAAACCGTTTAACAGGAATGCGAACTCTTGGCGTCGAAGTTTTCGAGAAAAAGCGTATTGCCTTATAAGCTTCTTTTTCAGCTTCATCCCGAAAGACAAAGTATACACCCAGCGCTACAGGTACAGCGTCTACATTTAGCGTTTCGTCAATGTATTTTTTGAGTTCTTCTTGTTGGTAATATTTCTGAAAAGTATTGTGGCGAGTCACTACACCATCGCCATAGGGTATAAGATTGCGGCTAGGAGCATTAATCAGTACTTGAGCAGCGACAATTAAAACTTTGCGCGTCAGTTGCCAAGCTGTGAGTAGAGCTTGGCAGCGCTCATTGGGATCTTCAATCACATTGAGGATGTACCCCAAGTTAACCACATCACTCACTATACGATCGCGATCGGGAAAGTAGTAAGGATCCCAGCCAGCACTGGTGTAGCCTAAATGCGCGACTCGTTCTACATCACCACCGTAGCCACAACCGTAGTCAAAAAACGTGGTATCTTTATTTAGAATTGCCCATTCTATAGCCAATCGCACTGGGCGGGATAAATCAGTACGAACAATTGCGGCTCTGTGGCGCTCAATTTCTATATAGCTCTCTGACATAAGAGCATTTGAATTTGTTAATAGGTAGTAGTTAGTAGTTAGTAGTTATACCGTTTCGATATGAAGATGCATATTATGAGCCTGCGGAGGCAGGCTTTGTTCGTATAGCCCCAGGCTTACAGCCTGAGGGCGTTAATTGCTACTAACCACTAACCATAATTTCAATTTTTGGTCGCTAATTCAATCAAATCTTCAATTTTCTTGATATTTGGATCGCCTGCTAAATATCCGATGCCACGATGTAAATGCAGGCGAAATTGTGTCACCAGGGTTTCTGTATCGGTACCGAGATTGTCATTGTGGCAGCGCTGTTTAAGTGCCAGAAGCAAAATGTCGGATATTTCGCCACCAAAAACACGCCAACTCATCTCAACGTTGCTATCTTGAGGAATTGGTAATGGAGAAGGTGGAGTTGGTTCGGCAAGGGAACGACAAAATGCCCAACGACATAATATGTTCCATTGGTCGATTTTGGTGATGCGTTTGAGTTTAATAAGTTGTTCTTTCGCTGTTTGGGATAAGCGAATTCTCTCGATGGGAGTTTCCATGAATAGAAGGCAGAACTTTGAATTTAGAATTCAGAAGTCATGTATTCTGACTTCTGGCTTCTTGACTTAATCATTACCCTATCTGCAACGGACGAGGTAATAAAAATTAATATTGATGTTTTGATTCCAGAGAAGGGGATGGGTAATTTCCACCCCCGTTTTAATTTGTTATCGAGTCTTAATCGATCTCAAACTTATTTATCCAATAGTCTCTTTCCATAAATAACTGCGGCAATAGTAATAATATCTTTCTGAATGTGGTAAATCATTCGATAAGTAAATACCGAATATTCTCTGATATTATCATCACCAAATTCTGGTACAGGTTTACCTGAGAACGGTGATTTACTGATGTGAATAGTTGCATCAAGTATTTTTTTCACTACTGCGGCAGCATAGGAAGCCGAGTCACGAGCTATATATATGGCAATTGCTTCTACATCTTCCAATGCTTTGGGGGACCACACTACTTTATAAGCCATTTGTTCAATCGTTCTTCGGCCTCATTTTGAGTTCTTGTTCCTTGGTGTTCGACTACTTCTAAACCGCGACGAACTGTTTCGATAACATATAGATGATATTGCACATCTTCTATGGAACAATTATCAGGCAATTGGTTCAAAAGAGATTGTATCTTTTGTTTTGCACTACTCATAAATCTAATTTTTTAGTTAATTTATATTGGAATTATGTCAGGTGGGCAATGCCCACCCCACAACTTGTTAAAAAATCTTGAAGTTGGCGATCGCTTCCTTCATCTTACCCAAAACTTCGTCAATAGGTATAGTCCCCAATTCCCCATTTGCGCGAGTACGGATGCTCAAAGAATTTGTTTCCACTTCTTTTGCTCCCACGACTGCCATCACGGGGATCTTCTCTTTTTCGGCATTGCGAATGAGTTTACCCAGGCGATCGCCACTGGTATCTACCTCGGCACGAATACCCTGTGCTGACATTTTCGCCGCTACTTGTTTGGCAAAATCCAACTGCACTTCACTAACTGGTAGCAATCTGATTTGCACTGGCGCTAACCACAAGGGGAAATCCCCTGCATACTCTTCGATTAAGATACCAATAAGTCTTTCTAGAGAACCAAAAGGCGCACGGTGGATCATCACTGGGCGTTTGCGAGAACCATCTTCGGCGACGTACTCCAAATCAAATCTTTCTGGCAAGTTGTAATCAACCTGCACAGTTCCCAATTGCCATTCTCTGTCTAAAGCATCGCGGACGATAAAATCTAATTTGGGGCCATAAAACGCAGCTTCACCGATACCCTCAAAGTGATTCATGCCCAAAGTTTCCACTGCTCGCCGAATAGCAGTTTCAGCTTTGTCCCAAGCGTCATCCGAACCAATATACTTATCACTAGCTGGATCGCGGAAACTCAGTCTTGCCTTGAAGTTTTGATCTAATTTAAGAATCTTAATAACCGACAAGATTAAATCCACCACGTTGAGGAATTCGCTATCAAGCTGTTCCGGGGTGACAAATATGTGGGCGTCATCTTGAGTAAAACCGCGTACTCGTGTTAACCCACCTAATTCCCCTGATTGTTCATAGCGGTAAACAGTGCCAAATTCTGCAAAGCGTATCGGCAGTTCTCGGTAAGAGCGCAACTCACTCTTATATATCTGAATGTGGAAGGGACAATTCATGGCTTTAAGAACAAAACCTTGTTCGTGTGCCGCTGCTTCCTCATTCTCTGCCATCATTGGAAATAAGTCTTCTTTATACTTCTGCCAATGTCCAGAAGTTTTAAATAAATCTACTCTGCCAATATGCGGTGTTACCACTGGTAAATAACCGCGTTTTAGCTGTTCTTGCTTGAGAAAGTCTTCCAAAATACTCCGCAATAAAGTTCCTTTTGGCGTCCATAAAGGCAACCCCGGCCCCACTAAGTCAGAAAATATAAATAACCCTAGTTCCTTACCGAGTTTACGGTGATCGCGTCGCTGTGCTTCTTCTTTACGCCGTTTATATTCTGCGAGCTGTTCTGGCGTTTCCCAAGCAGTACCGTAGATGCGCTGCAATTGTGCTTTGTTTTCATCTCCACGCCAATAAGCGCCTGCTAGACTTTCTAATTCAATTGCTTTTGGATTTAACTCTTTAGTATTTTCTACATGGGGGCCAGCGCACAAGTCCCACCATTCATCGCCTAAGTGGTAGATTGTGATTGGTTCTTCTTTAATATCTGCTAGTATTTCTAACTTATAAGGTTCCTTAATTTCTTTAATTCGCCGTTCCGCTTCCTCGCGGCTGACTTGTTCGCGAATTACTGGTAATTTCCGATTAATGATCTTATCCATCTCTTTCTTGATGGCTTTGAGATCCTTTTCTGTAAATGGCTCTGGATTATCAAAATCATAGTAAAAGCCGCTTTCTATCCACGGGCCGATTGTAACTTGCGCCTTGGGAAACAGCTTTTGTACTGCCATCGCCATAACGTGAGATGTGGTATGGCGAATTTTCTTCAAGTTTTCAGATTCGCTGGTACGTGGCAGATGAATTTTTTGCTCAGGTTGTTCTAATTGACTTAAATGTTCGGAAGGCGACATTGGCTGCTGATCCATTGGCGACGTAGTTGCTTAATTGTAATTTCTTCGACTGAATATATATTAACGACCCTGATGTCGTACTATTCGCCACCAGTCACAACATTCAGTCGGGATTTGTATCGAAATAAAGAAGCCAGGAGTCAGAAGTCAGCAGCCAGAAGAATTCACCAATTATGAGTTCTGAGTTCTATTCATTTTTTCTGACTATATTCACAAAATATTTATGTACTCTGCCCAAGGTTTAGTGTCAAAGCTGTTGTAGCTATATAAAATACTAATAGTGTATCTTAAGATACATTTTTTAAAATTTTGTTATCAATCAAGTAATTACCAAATGTTAAGAATCGTAAATAACGTTAATATTAATAAGAAACTTGGAAATATGCTTGTCAATTATGCAAGACTCAAACTTATCGGAACCTGAATTGCTGAAAACAATTTTGCAACCACTGTTAGAGGATTTTCAGTATTGGTTTGCGCGATCGCGTACCTTGCTGGAAACAGAGCAGCTTGATTTTTTGGGCGTTCAAGAGCAAACAAAATTATTAGAGCGAGTCAAGCAAGCACAAGAAGAAGTAAATACAGCAAAGATGCTGTTTAATGCAACACAAGGACAAGTAGGTATAGATATGGCAACCTTAATGCCTTGGCATCAATTGCTATCAGAATGCTGGAAAGTAGCAATGCGATTCCGAACTGAGCAGGCTACTTTGCAACAGCAAGACGGCATATAACATAAAGTATTAAATCTTTAAAAGCATTCTCTCACTTAACAGCAATTGTATTATATGATACTTTAAAAACTTTGCTTGCAGTATAGCCGCAAATCGTCGCAGGCGCATTCGGAGAAATTTCGGTATTCGCTCTAGCCTAATTTCCAGGTTGGGTGATGTAAATCGTAACAATAATATTTTTTGAAAAATGGCTGCCCTGGAGGAAAACCCGATGTTACACCTACTTTACATTCTTGCTTTTACGATTCTTGCTGTTATCGCTGTTGCCAACTTAATTCGCAATTTAGTCATGTTCAGCTTTTATAAAGAGCGGAATTATCCGGCTAGTTACTCTTCAACAGCAGAACGCGGTAACTTTTCCTATCCAGCATCCAAAAGGACACTTACACCTCATCCGGAATTATTGGATAGTTCGGGCAATTTAATTAAAGAGCCTCTTTTGGTGATGCGTTCTATCAACGTTGATGACGCTCGCCAACAGTTAGATGCTCTTTACGAATCTTCTCCAGGACAAAAAAGCGAAACTCAAGAAGAGAGCTAGGCAGGGATTGGGGATTGGCAATTGGGTACTGGGTACTGGGGATTGGGTATTAGGAGGAATTTTTATTTACCTTCTCCTTGTCCTGTTCCTAGTCCCTAGTCCCTAGTCCCTAGTCCCTTCTACGCTTCAATTACAACCCGGAGGTTACCGCGCTTTTTGGCAACTCGGCAAGCAGTTGTGCTGCCAGAACGCTCGAATTCCAAATCGAGGATGGTAGGGCCAACTCGTAGATTATGAAGTGAAAGGCGATTAATTGATTCTGGTAAAGCAGGATCGATAATTCTGAGGCAGTTGTTGGGAGCGTCAGGTACCAAGTTCACCATCATTTGCAGTAGTTGAAAAATACTACCAGTAGCCCAAGCTTGGGGAGTACAAGCGACTGGATATTGCACAGGCGTATTATCTCCAATCCGCTCGAAGCCGCAAAACAATTCTGGAGGACGATTGTAAGGCTGCTTTCTAGTCATGTCGAATAAGCCTTCAAAAAGTTCCAAGGCTTGATCGACTAAACCAAGCGATCGCAACCCCATCGCAATTAATGCATTATCATGGGGCCACACAGAACCTATATGATAGCCCATCGGATTGTAAGCTGGTGATAAGCTACTTAAAGTCCGAATACCCCAACCATTAAACATATCTGGTGCCCGCAGCCGCTCCGCAACACTGTAAGCTTTCTCAGGCGTAAAGATGCCTAAATGCAAACAATGACCTGGATTTGAGGTAATGCTATCTACTTGCTTGCCATCTCCATCTAAAGCCAAGGCGCAGAAATCCTGATCTTCCATCCAAAAGTCTCTGTTAAACCTCAACTTCAGGTTTCTTGCCTCTTCTAACCATCTGTCTGCCAAGTCTAGCCGCTTCTTCATCCTGGCAATTTCTGCCAAACGCATTTTTGCTGCATAAACATAGCCTTGTACTTCACAAAGAGCAATTGCCCCATTGGCTAGCTCTCCCTTGCGGTTGACAATACAATCACCAGAGTCTTTCCAGCCTTGGTTAGCAAGTCCACGTCTGGATTTGCGGTAGTAACTGAGATAGCCAGTTTCTTTCATATTACGGTCGATCCACTCCATCGCCGCTAGTGCATTCGGCCAAAGCTGTTCTAAAGTTTCTAGATCGTGAGTCCAAGCATAGTATTCGGCATAAAGCATCAGCCATAAAGGGGTGGCGTCAACAGTACCGTAGTAAGGTGTATGAGGTATTTCTTGACAACGAGCTAGTTCCCCCAACCGGATCTCGTGGAGAATTTTGCCCGGTTCTTCTTCGCGCCACTCATCCTCGACTTTGCCTTGATATTGTGCTAAGAGAATTAGAGTTTCCTTCGCAATTTGGGAATTTAACATTAAAGTTTGGGAAGCTGTAATAATAGAATCCCGACCAAATAGCGTGGAATACCAAGGCACTCCCGCAGACACTGTTTTGTATTTGCCAAAAGACTGGCGCAACAAATACATATCTTGTTCAGCGCGTTCAAGCACTCGATTAAAAGTACCCCTGTCATCAGCACGAATACGTGTAATCTGTTGCACCCAGTTTTGTTCTTCCATCATCTCGGCAGCTTTTGCCTGAACTAAGGTGACAGCAGAACTCACAGTCGAACTAGGCTTGTTATTCGTCAACATATTGAGCCTGTAGCCCAACTTTTGTGTTTCGTGGGGTGCCATCTCTAGCTGCCACACTGCCGTGTAACCCTTGAAAAAGTCTGGTAGGCGATATTGGAAGTTGATGCGAGATTCCATTACCAAGCCATCCAAACCTTGGTAAGCCAGCGTTAAGATTTTTTCCTGACCTGAATGTAAATGAATTTGGGGAGGAGAAGCACCATCACCAGAAGCATTTACTCCTTCCTCAAATTTTGGTTCTACTAGGCGTAAAAGCTTACCCCGTTTTTCCCTACCAAAGCCTCGAACTTCAAATAAATCAGCAAAATCTGCTTCAAAACTGATGCTTATTTCAAAGGAGACTGTGGTTGTACTGTAGTTGGATATTTCTATTTCTTCAAATAATGCCCCATTCAGTACAATTTCTCGACGAATTCCAATTGTATCGGCTTGAAGGCGATCGTCAATTCTGGGATTAGTACATAACACCGAAAGCGAGAAACCTTTGTCAGCAGTACTACTGAGCAAAATAGGTGAATGCTCGTTAATCTGCAACTCTAAACGGCTCAGAAACCGGGTATCAGAGCAAAATAGCCCCATGCTAGGATTGCCGTCGTTGATCGAACACCCAGAAATATTACCTAAAGTATCTGTAACTAAAAATAAATCATCATCTTTAACAGTAAGTGTCGGTTGTGGTCTTTCACTAATAACGCAAGGCCATTCTGGGATAGGTAGAAATTCCGCAGGAACAAAAGTTTTTCCATCCAAGACAATTTTTTCCGGTGTCATGAGCGTATCCGGTGTCATCAGCCAATATTCCGTGTAAAGGTCAATACTTTGTTTTGAGTCAGTTTAGCGTCAACAGGATAAAAGACGCTCTTGGAAAATCTTATAAGCTATATGAACAAAAATAATAATCACATCCGCCTAAAAATCAGCAACACATCAGAGAAACATCACTAAATCTTTATAATTGTATATTTAATTAAAGTTTTATAAAGCTCAAACAGAAAAAAATAGGAATTTTAAATTGTGCTTTTAAGCACATACTTCATACACTTCGTCCAACAACAGCCTATATTTGGTTGTTAGCAGTGCAATGCAAGATTGTATATTGAGCTAATAGCTACTTTTTGGAAAATTACGATGCTAGCAAGTGGATAAACAACATCTAGGTGCATAGCTTGTGCTGCAAAAAGTACAGGAAACAAACAAAAGTGAGTCTACAATGGTGGTGTTCGCTATCTGCTTTTGATCGAGCATTATGCAGACACTCCAGCGCCTCCCTTAGTTTACTGTTAACAGCAATGCGGATTGCGCCTGCTTTTGCCAAAGTTACCATATAGCTGCTATTTACCATTCTTTACATATTGCAACTATCTGTTTGACTTTAGAGTTCGTTGTAATTTGTACAATGCAGCTGTGATGTGGATCTTGCCCAGATTGTGGCTCCCTTAGGACGTTCATGAGCATTTCAATTTCCGTGCTGAGCGATCTGCTTCAGGCTTTACCTAACCTGCGGCCCCAATTATATTTCAAAGCTTCGCTAACGGCTCTTTCTCATGCGATGGAAGATCAGATTTTGGCTGCCACTTTAGAGCAGCCTTTAGTAATTGCTAGCTTTCAACGAGAGCGATTTTATCGCCAAGAAGCTCATCGTTATCAGCGGCTTGCCCAGCGAAGTAATCAAATATACGTGTTATCTGCTCCAGAAACAGATTTCACTAATAGCTCGGAATACTATGAAAAGATAGCTTTTAGACCAGATGATGCCTTAAGTCAGGAGTGGCATCTGATAGTAATTGCTCAAAATTACGCTACTTGCCTAGTATGCCGAGAAAGTATTGGCTCTCTTGCCAAAAATAAAGAGTTAAGAGAGTTAAGCCCTAGTCTAGATATGGATGCAGCACGGAGGTTTGAGGGTATTTGGACAGCAGAAAGGGGAGTTAGCCTCAAAGCTGCTGAATTGCTTTTGGAGAGGATTTTAAATTACAGACCTGAGTTGATAGATAAGATTGATTTGGTGTGCCAGCGCTTTGGAATTGGAGAGCGCAAGAGTGACTCAAAGCCAATACAGCAACTAAGCGAATACGCTTGTGACATTGATACTGATCCGTTTGTACAGCGTTTGGTGACATACCTGCAAGCTAGTCAGTACAAATTGCACAAAGCCTATCGTTCTATTGCTGCCCAAGCGCGCAAAGAACGCTTAGTCAACTCGATTAGCACTGCAATTAGGCGATCGCTCAATCCTCAAGAGATTCTCAAAGTTGCAGCGCAAGAGTTGGGACAACACTTGGGGGCTTGTCGCTGTTTAATTTATCGTGCTCAAGCTTCAGATACCCAAGCAATCATTGAACACGAATTTTTGAGTCCTAATGTTTTATCTGTTGCCGGGCAAGCTTGGCCTTTAGAAAATAATCCTCTATTTCAGGAAGTTATCCAACAAGATGAAGGCGTTTGTGTTGTTGATACTGTCAACGATTCGCGGGTAAGTAATTCAAAAGCGCTTTGGCATCTGGTGGAAAAATTTGCCATTCGCTCTTGGTTGATGGAACCGGTGCTGTTTCAGGGGCGATTGTTGGGAATTGTGGAATTGCACTATTGCAGCCACACTCCCCACGATTTGCAAGCCGGCGAATTGGATTTAGTAAAAGCGATCGCCACCCAAATTGGAGCAGCGCTGATTCAAGCAGAAGCTTACGCTAACCTAGAAGACTTGAACCAGCAACTCGAAGCTCTAGATCGCACTCGCAGCAACCTGATTGCTATTACTGGACACGAACTTCGCACACCCTTATCTACAATTCAAGTCTGCTTGGAAAGTCTTGCGAGCGAACCTGATATGCCTTTAGAATTACAGCAAGTAATGCTGAATACAGCCCTTGCCGATTCCGAACGGATGCGAAAACTTGTCCAAGATTTCCTCACGCTTTCTAACCTTGAAAGTGGGCGGGTAGAGTGGCATCCAGAATCCCTCAGCTTACAAGAATGTATAGATTTAGCACTCAGTCGTATTCGTACCCGTATTGCCACCGATCCACTACCTAAAATTACAACCAAAATCGCACCCAACCTACCCCTAGTGAGAGCGGATGGTGATTGGTTGGTGGAAGTGATCGCCAAACTTGTAGACAACGCCTGTAAATTTACACCACCAGAAGGGCAAATCACCATTAAAGCTACTCGCAACGATAATAAAATGGTTGAGGTAACTGTGGCTGACACGGGAAGGGGGATAGAACCCAATCGCCTCGAAATTGTGTTTGACCGCTTTTATCAAGAAGAGGGAGCACTGCGGCGTACTACTGGTGGTACGGGCTTGGGCTTGGCAATTTGTCGCCAAATAGTTAACGGTTGGGGTGGCGAAATTTGGGCAAAATCAACTGGAAAAAACCAAGGTAGTGAATTTCATTTCACCATACCCGCTATTGAAAGCAGTTCAGAGCAAACGCGCTCAAGAGTGAAGAGTAAGTAGGGGCTAGAGGCTAGGGGCTAGAGGCTAGGGGCTAAGAAGAGGACAAGGGGAATGTTTTTGATAAATTCTCCCACTCCCCCACTCTCCCCCTCTCCCCCTCCTCTTATTTGTCCCTAGTCCCTAATCCCTAATCCCCAAACAACTGTTACAGTTCCTTACACAATCGCAATATAACCCCTGTTGCGGTGTTACGATTCCCTAAAAACTGTTGAGAGAAACCTCTATGGCAGAAACACTTTCTGGACAAACTCCGATATTTGGCGGCAGCACTGGCGGCTTGCTCAAGAAAGCAGAAGTGGAAGAAAAATACGCTATCACTTGGACTAGCCCAAAAGAGCAAGTTTTTGAAATGCCCACTGGTGGCGCAGCCAAAATGCGGCAAGGACAAAACTTGTTGTATCTTGCTCGTAAAGAGCAATGCATAGCTTTGGGCAGTCAACTCCGCAGGTTCAAAATCACGGACTACAAAATTTACCGGATTTATCCCAACGGAGAAACTGCTTATATCCACCCAGCTGATGGTGTCTTCCCAGAGAAGGTTAACCAAGGGCGTCAAAAAGTCCGTTACAACGATCGCAGAATCGGACAAAATCCCAGCCCTGCCAAACTTAAGTTCAGCGGTACAGCTACCTACGACGCTCCCAATTCATAGTTAAATAGGGAAATTTGGGACTGGAGACTAGAGAAGTATGAAATCTGAAGTATAAAATATGTAAATTTATTTTACCCAGCAGTCAACTGCCTGCATGGTAGCTACAGACTTCAGACTTTCTCTAGTTCCTAGTCCCTAAATTTACAAACTATGATTTTCCCTGACTTCTCTCAATTCTCCGATTTAGCTAAATTTGGCAACTTTGTTCCGGTATATCAAGAGTGGGTAGCGGATTTAGATACGCCTGTTTCCGCATGGTATAAGGTATGTGCCGGACAACCTTATAGTTTTTTGTTGGAATCAGTAGAAGGTGGGGAAAAACTAGGACGCTATAGTTTATTGGGCTGTGATCCTTTATGGATTTTGGAAGCAAGGGGAAATCATACTACCCAGATGCATCGCGACGGTTCCCAAGTTGTATTTGAAGGTGATCCTTTTACAGCTTTAGCTCAATGCTTAGAAGCCCTAAACCCAGTCAAGTTACCCCAATTACCGCCAGGAATTGGTGGTTTGTTCGGGTTTTGGGGCTATGAATTGATTCAGTGGATAGAACCGCGTGTGCCAGTTCATCCCCAAGATGAGCGGAATATCCCTGATGGTTTGTGGATGCAGGTAGATCAACTGTTGATTTTCGATCAGGTAAAGCGGAAAATTTGGGCGATCGCTTATGCCGATTTGCGCGATCCGAATGTGGATTTACAAGCAGCGTATGAAAAAGCGTGCGATCGCGTCACTCAAATGGTTCATAAACTATCTCTACCACTTTCACCACAAAGTACCTTGTTGGAATGGAAGCCACCAGAAAATCGAGCATTAGCGGGAATAGAGGAATATCAAAGTAATTTCACCCGCGAAGAATTCTGCGCTAGCGTTGTTAAAGCAAAAGAATACATCAAAGCTGGCGATATCTTCCAAGTCGTAATTTCCCAGCGTTTATCAACAGAGTACACTGGCGATCCTTTTGCCTTATACCGTTCCTTGCGTCAGATTAATCCTTCCCCTTATATGTCATTCTTTAACTTCCAGGATTGGCAAATCATCGGTTCTAGCCCGGAAGTGATGGTAAAAGCAGAACGCGATCCGGAAGGAGGGATAATCGCCACAGTACGTCCTATCGCTGGCACTCGTCCCCGTGGTAAGTCACCAAAAGAAGATGCAGCATTTGCTGAGGATTTACTCAAAGATCCCAAGGAAATAGCCGAACACGTTATGCTCGTAGATTTAGGACGCAATGATTTGGGGCGCGTCTGCGAAAGTGGTACGGTAAAAGTAGACGAATTAATGGTCATTGAGCGTTACTCCCACGTCATGCATATTGTTAGCAATGTAGTGGGTAAATTAGCACCTGGTAAGACTGCATGGGATTTACTCAAAGCTTGCTTCCCTGCAGGCACAGTGAGCGGCGCACCCAAGATTCGAGCGATGGAAATTATCAATGAGTTAGAGCCTTCTCGACGGGGTGTGTATTCTGGCGTCTATGGATACTACGATTTTGAAGGACAATTGAATACTGCCATAGCAATTCGTACAATGGTAGTACGTAATAATACTGTAACAGTGCAAGCGGGTGCGGGATTGGTGGCAGATTCGGAGCCGGAGAAAGAGTATGAGGAGACTTTGAATAAGGCTAGGGGTTTGTTAGTAGCAATACGCTGTTTGCGGTGAAGTTAAAGGCGTTACAGGCGATCGCTTTTTATCTAATCTCAAACAAAAATATTCCGACACCCTAGAAGGGTGCGGCTACATAAACTAAGCCTGCCTACGCAGGCTAATTACTCCTTTCTCGCTTGAAGAATACCTAATCGAACTGGGAAGTTTTTTTAACTGATAAATTGCACCAAGATCAACAAGAGCCAGAGGCTGTTGCAACAGGTGCAAGATGTCAATTTAACGTAGACGCGCCTTCTTCGGCTTGTCGCAGGCTACCACAAAGAACACAAAGAACACAAAGAAAAAAATAGGTCTGAAGTACTTTTGAATGAATAAAGAATCTAGAAAATTTGTCGGCATAAGATATGGGGAATATTCCAGAGGTTTTTTATGAACAAGAAGATAACGGCTGTATTTGATGGCAGTGTTTTGCGTCCGGATGTATCCTTGGATTTGACGCCGAATACACGTTATGTGATTACAATTCAAGAGTTGAAGGAGCCATCATCTGGGGATGCTTGGGATGTGCTGGAGGCGATCGCAGGAACTGTTGACGCACCATCCGATTGGGCTAGCGAACACGATCATTATTTATACGGTACACCGAAGAAGGAAACTCCAGGCACTCCATGAGTGATGAGCGCTTTTTCTGGGTACAGTAACAGTATTTATCAAGACAAGAATCTTGACATTATGCCAGAACAGTCATTTTTCTCTCGTTATTTGACAGGCGATCGCAAAAATGTTTGGGATGAACTTCAAGCATTAGGTGAAATTGTTGAGGAGCCTTTAAGAAGTGATGCTCTAGCCGTTGCACGCGAGACTATGAGGCGTGTCAAGATTAATTTAGAGATGATAGTACATCGTCTCAAGAAATTAGGTTTTCAATTTTTAGAATCCGATCGGGCATTTGTTCCAGTTCAGTCCCACACCTTACAGTTTTTAGATGACTTTGAACAACGGTGGGGAACACTACCATTTTCTGTTCGTGCTTGGTATGAATATGTTCATTCAGTTAATCTGTTTGCATCAAAACCTATATCAAAAGATTTAATTCAGTCGCTTGACCCAACTCTGATCGCTTTAAGCTTTTATAATGGCTCAAATTTGTCCGATCACTTATCTGACAATGATGAGCTACGTTGGTATATGCATGGAATTACCTTTTTGAGTTTAGAAGAAAGCCTGACAGAAGTTTTAGAGACGAAGAAGAAGTTTCAGCAAGATTGGGCAGCAGGAAAAGTCGATGATTGGACTCGCGACTATTGTCTGAAAAATAAAATTGACCCAGCAGTTTTGACTGTAGACTTCTTACCAGTTGGCATGGCTATGAGCACTTGTGAGCCAATGGGTTTTGAGGTTGGTATGGCCAAGGCAGACTGTGTTATCTCTGACGACGATGATGAAATTAGCTTTGTTGATTTCCTTAGAGGGCGCTTACTTTCTGGAGGATTACTACATGGACACTGTGCCAGAAATCAACTGTACGATTATCTCTATATTGGGAAAATGCCTAATCACCTTCAGGTAATCTCTGAAGTTGTGGAAGGGTTACTGTTATTTTAGTTGAGTCTAGTACAGCTTGGGTTTTACTACTTGCTCAGAACTCTCTTGGGATACTCAGTTGAAATTCAATAGATTTTCATACTCTGGGGATTTTCGGATGAAATTTGCATAACTTAACAAAATCTGCTTTAAATTTCCTACATTTCCCCGGCGTTCTTGAAGTTTTGCGGCTGTATAAATAGCCCATGCCAAATCGCAAGCTAGATCGCTTCTTAAAGATTGTTCGCTGACATCCACACAAGCATTTAGGAGATAGCTAACAATTTCGTTAGCTAAGGCGATCGCATCCAATGGTTCCATTTCATTACTGATACTTAAGTCATCGAAGGCATCCTGACAATCTTCAGATGTTGCTTTTCCATCTAGCCATCGCTCCACAGTAGAGAGTCCAGTCTAAATGGCATATCACCCCAAGCATCTCATTCTGAAATGACAATATTAATTTGGTTTTCAAAATATATCTATTGATAAATAAATACTTACGTAATTGATAGTTATTTCATTATAATCAACACACATCAAAATACTTTTAGTATTTGTGCATCTACATAATTGGCGTTTTTGCCTAATTAATTCTTTTTAATTATTTACAATATGAAACCATCAAAAATAAACCCTAAAACTACTATATTTAGGGGATTGTTTGCTTTCAAGGCGCGGATTATCTTTCTCGTATTCGTTTTTGTCATGAGTTTTTCTGGCATTCTGCTATCAAATTGGTTGATGGCAAGCCAAGCAACTTTTGCAAATATAAACCTTCTGCAACCTGCTCCTACTCAACCACTTGGTTATTATGACTATTTTGGTCAACTGCTAAGTCCAAAACAAGCTGCAAAGTTAGTGCAAAAACAAGGACTAGATCCTAACGATCCTGTTTCTTATCAAAAAGTAGGAGCAGTCCAAATCACGTCGGAATTAATCAGCCAAGGAGAAGACATATTTTTTAACAGAAAAATTGGTGACACTTTTGGTTTACAAAGAGTTTTTGGTTTTGGACTGGGCTTAGAGAACCTCTTCCCAGAAATAGGAATAGCGATCGCCCAATTGCAAGGACAATCAACAAACAACTTAGAGATTACCCTCCTGAAAAATATAACCTTGGGTAGTCGGACATTTTCCCAAGGAACTCGTATTAATACAGGCTTAAAAGTAGAGGCGGGAGGGACTTTTCCTTTAGGACTGAAATCTAATGGCGATATCACCTGTGCAATCTGCCATGCAGTAATTGATAAGAATGGTAAACGCCTTGCTGGAGCACCTAATGGCGAAATAGCCACTCCTATATTGATTGCACTTGCACAAAATACGGCTGCGGGGTTTGCGCGGTTGAAATTTAATCCCTTAGATCCGCAATTCCAAGGTAACGGCAAGACAATCATCGATAGTAAAGGTAATTTAGTACAATTGCCCGATCCTCAGAAATTTGAACAAGCCTTCGATGATGCTGTAATGGATGTGCCTTTTGGTCATTTTGAGAGTACACCAGATGGTATTAACAATACAACCCAAATTCCCAATCTATTTACATTTGGGAATCATCCCTATGGAACGGCTGGTGAAGCTGCGGTTGGCCCTTTTGCGGGACTCAGTGTTCTCAATAATGCCGTTCATTCCTCAGAAATTAACCTGTTGGCAGCTGCCCAATTAAGCGAACAAACTCTTGGCATCGATCCAGAAGTTTATATTGGTACATTTCTCCAAAATGCCGCCGATCCAAGCCTGCGTTTACCGTCAGGCTCGCCAGTAAAACCCTCAGAGTGGCTGCGGCAGGTTGCACCCAATGCTACGCAAGCAGAACTAGAAGATCAAGTGCCTGCTCCAGGTACGGGTACTTATCCAAATCTGCAACCTAGCTTATTTACATTTAACGGTTTGGTTTTTAGTCCTAATACTGGCAATCCGGATGACATTGCCAGTGGCACTTTTCTATTTGCTAACAATGCTATGTCAGCTTTTCAAAATAGCTTGGTGCCGCCTGCTAACCAAACTCCCGAAAACCAGCAAGCACTCAAAAGTGGTTCTGTTGTGCGTGGGGCAAAAGTGTTTAAGCAAGCCGGATGTGCAACTTGCCACATTCCACCTTTCTTCACCGACAACAAAATTCATCCTGTCGAGGAAATTGGTACTAACTCAGCCCGTGCCGAATCTCGCCTAGCACTGAATAATTTGTTAGTGCCGCCCCAACTATACAGCTTTGACACTCCCGTTCCCATTCCTACTAACGCTCAAGTGTTAGATGTACCAACAAGGGGCATCTCTATTAACCCTACAACTTTACCCCAAGGTATATTGCCAAATGGAGGTTACAAAACTACTTCCTTACGGGGTTTGTTTTTGAGCGCACCCTATTTACACGATGGTGGTGTGGCAGTGCGGGCAGGAAGCTTGCAAGCTACTCCAGATGGCAATTTTTCTGTTATTGATCCTACTGGGTTAGGATTAACTGGCACTCTCAGCCAAGGTATACCTGCCGATGCTGAAAGCAGCTTGCGTGCTTTATTTGATCGCAACCTTCGGGCTTTTGTCATCGGAGCCAACAAAGCTTATCCTGCTTTGGAGCGGAGTAATTTGGATGGCACAGGACATAATTTCTATATAGATCAACAAGCTGGATATACTCCACAGCAGCAAACTGACTTAATTAACTTCTTGCTAGCGCTTGATGACATCCCTGGAAGTTTTTAAGTAAAGGCAGAAGGCAGAGGAGCCAGCGCCGTGGGCGGGTTCCCCGACTTGGGGCGACTGGCGTGGCAGGAGGCAGAAGGGAGTTGAGGGAGGTGAGGAAGTAATAAGAGTAAATTCTTCCCCATCTTCCCCATCTTCCCTATCTTCCTCCTCTTCCTAGCCCCTAGCCCCTAGTCATGTCTTCATCCAAGATTGCTCCTTCCAGATTTGCACCATTCAAGTTAACCTCGTTCAAATCTGCTTGGCTCAAATCTGCTTGGGCTAAATCTGCTTTTTCCAAATCGGCTTGGGTAAGATCTGCTTCATTTAAAGAAACTGCTTTTAGACTCGCCTCTTGCAATTCAGTTTCGCTTAAAGAAGCACCAATCAATTTTGCAATAGTTAAGTCTGCATGGCTCAAATTAGCACCATCCAGAATGGCTTGTTCTAAAATCGCTCCATCTAGAATAGCTTTAGTCAAGTTGGCTTCTGTAAAATTTGCTTGAGTTAAATTAGCTCCATTTAAATCAGCTTCAATCAGGCTAGCTTTACTAAAATTGACTCCACTTAGCTCCGCTCCACTTAGAATAGCTTTATCTAAAATGACTCCACTCAAATTAGCTCCTTCCAAGTATGCCTCGCTCAAATCTGCTCCAGTAAAGTCTCTTTTACCTGCAGCGTATTGTGTCAGTAATTCATTCGCTTTCATTGCCTTTTCTTCCCCCAAGTTTATGCCGCACTCCTTTGCAAAGGAGGACAGGTTTTAGGATTTCACTCCTTTGACTAATAGCTGGATGTTCTACCTTTGCATTACAAAACAATTTCGTTAAGCATGACACATACTTGCTTAATAAATGTCTTTCTCTGGCACGAATTGCTATGCTTGCTATCTACCCCAGGGATATATCCCACTAGTATGAAAATGACTGGTATGCTAACTTGAGGCGATCGCAACTACAGCCAAAACTGACGATCGCCTTCCATAACGCTAGGACGAATACCTTGTAATCGTAAATAAGCCATGCGATCGGAACCATACAATGGCATCGGTAAGCGGGGTTCTTTCAAGGCTCCATGATGCAATAGCGTTAGTTTTAAAGTTGTTTCTAAAACACTTTCTATTGATACTTGATGCCCTTGCTCACGAACAGTCAAACGTATAGGACGAGCCAAGCCAATTGTATCAGGAACTTTAGTAGTAACCAGAATAGCTTCACAAGACGATAAACAAAGTGCTAATCCTTGTGATGGTGCTGTCACAGCTTTTTGCTTGATGTTGTACAAGCGGGGAACACCAGATTTTTTACATTCTACTAAGATAAATTTGGCACCTATGGCTTTGGCTCTATGTGCTAAATAGTCAGCTTCTTTGCCAACAAAGGCACCATCACGGTAAATTAAGACGGTTTTGTTTGCTAATTCAGTAGCAGGTAATAATCGCTCCAAGAGTTTAGGTGGTATTATCTCACCATCTATAAGATCGTCTTCGAGTCGATAGCGAACGAATTCTCCTTGCCTGCCATATAAACGTACACTTGCACAAGCATTTCTTGTTCCTGCTTGCCTCTTTTTTGAAATCCTCGAAATATCTAAGCCAATAAAGTAGTCAGCAGTCTCTAAAGGTTCAGCTAGAACGAAAGGTAAATTTCCCAACTTGGCTATTATGCCCGGAATAACCTGGTTCAAAATATACTGATAGCTCTCTAAATTGCTTAAAGTATCCTCATAAATTATCTGGCTGGCAATCTGACGACGAAGTAGCAAAGAGTAAATTTGATGGTAGAAGCTACCTTCATCTGTATCATCAGTATGGCGATCGCTCTCAGGTAAAAAGGCTAAAACAATGTCATGCGGTATTTCAACTAATTCATGAACTGCTTTCTCAACGGCTACTCTTGCTTCTGTTTTAGCTAAATTTTTGACTGATAAAGATTTTTTTGTAATTATCTGACTTTTAAAGCCATATTTTGCTAAACGTTGGGTTAACTGTTCCAGAAAAGAAGATACTGTTGCATCACATAGTTTTAATGCCGCAATCTGAATAACTGTTGATTTATCTTGAAATTGAACATGACGACGATAAACACCACCCCTTGATAATCCTTTGAGAATTTCAGTTCTGTTGACAGTAACACCATTACCAAAAAGTAATCTTGTATCCTCTAGTTTACTAAGAGGTTTCCAAAATAGGTTGGGATAGTCACGGCTGTTGATACTAAGTTCTAATTCCATTCCATATGCCGCTAAAACCTCTTTGGCTGTTTTTTTATATGAAGTTAACAGTTGAGTTCTGTCTTGATGAGTAATTTTAGCAGCCTTGAGTAACTTTCCATATTCTACTCCCAATAAATTAGCTGTTGCAGATGTCACGCAAGGACGTAAAGCAGCCATAGGATAGTAAAATTGTTTTGTATTTTTACCAAACTGGATGGCAACGATAGGTTGAGCGTCTGGTGCATCTCTTAGTGCTTGTTTACTAATTGAACCAGTTGCTTTTGCTAGTAATTCTTCTCTATATTCTCCAATATTTCCAATAATATTTACAATTGTAGCGTTATTACCTCGCTCATTTTCTTGAACCTTTAAACCTATTAAAAATTGTTCTGGATTTTGCCGTTGGGGATGTTTTTCGTAGAAGTCGGCTAAAGTTTCACGAAACATAATGCTGCTAAAGATTGTTAAAGTAACAGCAGCTTTTATCTCATCTATTAATTCAAGATTTTCTGCCCAAAAATCTGGCTCTCTTGTGACTATAATTCCATTGTCAGAGAAAACCACCGGAGAATCAAACTTAGCTTTATTCAAAACTTGAACAGCTAAAAGAGAATAAATAAAAGGTGTTGGCTGAGGCTGAGGAACTGATTGAAAACCAAACAAGTATTCTTTAAAATCTTCTACTTCATTTTGAATAATTTTCAGTAACTCTTCTAATTCTTTTTTACTAGGTAATTCTCTATGATGTGCTGCCAAAAGCCAGAAATGAAATTTGTGCCATATGACAACAGTTTCAGGTAACTTTCGACTCAAATGGTAACTCAATCGATTTCCATCTTTTTTTTCAATTTCAGGTGTAAGTCGAAAACACATTAAATTTAGTTCTAAAATTTTGATTGGAAAAACTTCACTCAACGAAGTGTAAGTTGGGGAAGTTGCAATAGCAACATTCATGCAGAAACCTCTAATTGATAAAATTGACAAATTGATGTGAATTGACAATGGCGGCAAGGAATACCGGGATTAGCTGGAAATATATCAGCAAATTCAAATGGATTTTTCTTATAGCGCTGTAACTCTTTTTGATGTTCTTGGGCTATTTGCACTAATTTTCCTTGAATTGCTTTTAATTGAGCATCTGTAACAGTAATTAATTCAGAGCGCTTACCAGTTTCCAAGTTATAAAATGAAGCAACAGCTTTTTGTTGAGGGTAGAGATAAGTAGCTGCTAACAGGTAAACAAAAGCTTGCCTTCTATCAAAATCAGATGTACCTGTTTTGAAATCTAAAATGTGTAGTTTGCCGTTTTCAATAAAAATGCAGTCAATAGCTGCAAATAAATTCAAAAAATAATTACCTTGCTGAATAAGAATTGGCTCTGGAATTCCTTCATCCCCTCTACAAAGATGAATAATTGTCTTTCCTAAGAGAATCGGTGTCTGATAGTAGTTTTCCAAAATTTTAAGAACTCGCTGCTGAACCTCGACAGATTCTTGAGTTAATTTCAGCTTTGCTGCTACTATCTCTACACCATCTGATTGACACAATAATTGAATATCTTGATGAAATTCGTAAATGCCTTTTTGTGACAACAAGCCAATTTTTTGAGGAATAGTATCTTGCTCTAAAAGAAACTTAACCAATGGTTCTTTTTTCCGCGCTCTGGTAAAACCTCTTTTCATATCACAGTGCCAATATTCTTTTCCTACAGCTGGAACAAACTGTGACCAAATGTTAAAACTGACATACGGCCGCCACACCATAATTTATATTCTCATTTATGTTGATTTTTTATTCAACACCAAGCTAGCCTAGATTGATTTTTTCGTCAACAGGATGATATAATATGCGGCCGAGTAGGAAAAAACAGTGAATCAAAGTTTTGGTGAGCTTATACGTCAAGCCCGCAAAGATAAGGGATTAAGTCAACGTGAGCTAGCAAAACTAATAGGACTAAATTTCACTTATCTGTCTAAATTAGAGAACGATCGCGCAGATTATCCTCCCAAAGAAGATGTGATTAGATCTTTAGGCAAGAATCTGGATTTAAATGAGGAAGAGCTAATCTTTTTAGCTGGGCGCATTCCCCAGCATGACGAGGATTTTATTAAGCAACATTATAAGGTAATGCCTGCTCTATTTCGTCGGATGCAGGAGAACCCTGATTTTGCTAGAAGAGTTTTTCGAGAAGCCATACAACCTGAAAATGAGGAGAAGCAAAATTGAGTATCATCAGGTGGTGTTGCTATATTCCCGACAGTAATATTAGGGAAACAATCAACTCCAAATACAATTTTGTAGCGACTGTCTGAAAAGTTAAGCGATTCTCAGTTAGAAAAGATAGCGATCGCCTACCACAGTTTTAAGTTCTTATGGTAAACCAAGAGCGATCGCTTGCTGTGATGAAGCGTCTGGAGAAGAATAAAACTTTATCAGTAAGCTCTATCAAAAGGTAGTAGAAGCCGATTCGCATCCCGATCACGATAGAGACGAACAAAATCAATAGCTGTTAGCGATCGCCACCGTAATATGCCAAGAAAAACTGATGATCGCTCACAAAAGTTATTGAAGGAGACACTCAAGACTATGCACAATCATCAGCAACAACACCAGCATTTAAGTATTGTAGACAGTCTTTTGATGCAAATGTTTGGACGACCCAAAGGTATACTGGGTCGGTTAGGAGGTTTTATTTTAGCCCACACAAAGCGTGATTTCACCGAGTGGGTAATTCATCTCCTTGAAGTTCAGCCGGATGACAAAGTGCTAGAAGTTGGATTTGGCCCCGGAGTAGGCATTGAAATTCTGGCGGCTGCGGTGTCAACCGGGTATGTGGCAGGTGTTGACTATTCAAAAGAAATGGTTGAGCAAGCCAGAGCGCGGAATGCGAAAGCGATTGAGACAGGCTTAGTCCAACTTGAGTATGGCTCGGTTGAAAAACTGCCGTTTGCAGATGACACATTTGATAAAGTCTTGGCGATCAACTCTATGCAAGTTTGGCCAGATGTGATGGTTGGACTACGGGAAATATGGCGGGTGATGAAGGGTGGTGGCAAAATTGCGCTTGGGTTTACTCCTCATTCTGGGCAATCGAGAACAGGATTAACCGAAATGCTCACGACGGCTGGTTTTACTGAGGCACATTTGGTAGAGACAGATCAAGGTTTCTGTGCGCTGGCGACCAAATAATTTGTCATTTATGATGTGTACTTAAGCTTCATTAAGAAGTAGCCAGTAGCCAGTAGGGTGGGCATTGCCCATCAAAGCCTATGTAGTAAATATTTTAGATAGTGGTGAGCAATGCCCACCTTACAGAAAATCGCTGTAAGCTTTAATGAAGAGTATTTTGGCTTCATTAATGAGTCTCAAAATCTCGTGAACGAGTATTTAAGCTTCGCTGGCGAGTGTTTGAGGTAGATGAACGAGTATTTAAGCTTCGCTGACGAGTGTTTGAGGTAGATTAACGAGTCTTTGAGCTTCGCTGGCGAGGGTTTGAGATAGATGAACGAGTCTTTGAGCTTCGCTGACGAGTATTTGAGATAGATGAACGAGTATTGAAGTTTCGCTGACGAGTATTTGAGTTAGATGAACGAGTATTGAAGTTTCGCTGACGAGTATTTGAGTTAGATGAACGAGTCTTTGAGCTTCGCTGGCGAATGTTTGAGATAGATGAACGAGTCTTTGAACCTCATCGATGAGTATCAGAACCTCGCTAACGAGTATTTACTCTCCTTCTACGAGAAAATTATTTATCCTGTAATGATTGGTGTAGTGTAACGCACCTACAAGAAGTGGTGGGTTACGGCACAAACATCGTTTCAGCATTTAAAAATCGAGTTTTATCGTGTGCCTAACCCACCCTACTGGACTGACACAGCTAAAAAGGTGCATTAACGTAGGATGCGTTAGACGGCTATAACCTTTAATATTATTTGAATTTAACAATCCGTCGTAACGCATCACTTTAGTTGTGTCACGCCACTACTACTTCATAATCTAGAAAACAGAAAGACGATAAAACGGTAATAGACGTTATACTCAGGTAAGGAAATTATGTAAGGAATGTGAGTAATGGCTAGTGCTACCATCACCACAAAAGGACAAGTAACTATTCCAAAAGAAATTAGAGACTATCTCCATCTTGACGCAGGTAGCAAGGTTGATTTTGTTATTGATGAAGATGGGACAGTGAAACTTATTCCACTGAATGTCCCTCTGAAAAGTTTATCTGGAATCTTGCATCGTCCGGGTATGACTGCCGCAACATTAGAGGAAATAGAAGAAGCTATCAGAGACGGTGCAAGTGATTGGAGTTGATACAAACATTTTAGTTCGCTACCTGACAAAAGATGATGAAAAGCAGTGGCAACAAGCGAGTGAGATTATTGAAGCAGGAGAGCAATGTTTTGTTGCTAATATAGTCCTTTGTGAATTAGTCTGGGTTTTGCGAGGAAAACCTTATCACTTTAGCAGGGGAGAAATTAGCAATACTCTAGAAATGATGCTGCAATGTTCAAGTTTTGAATTTGAAAATCAGTCTTTAGTCTATCAAGCATTGCAGCGGTTTAAGCAGGGAAATGCGGATTTCTCAGACTATTTAATCGGTGCGATCGCTCAACAATCTGGATGTACGACAATAGCAACATTTGATCGGAAATTAAAAGGTGAGAAGGGGTTTGATTTGCTGGAGTAATTACTGATACCCCGCCGCTTGCAAATAAAATAACCTCGCATATCTGCCTTTCGCCTGCAACAACTCCTCATGAGTTCCCTCTTCTACAACTTCCCCGGCTTCAATCACCAGAATTTTGTCAGCCATTCGCACAGTAGAAAAACGGTGAGAAATTAAAATCACCATCTGATTTTTCGTTAAAGTGCGAAAGTGATTGAAAATTTCATATTCAGCTTGAGCATCCATCGCTGATGTTGGTTCATCTAAAACCAAGATATCTGCGTTAGCCCGCATAAAAGCACGAGCAAGGGCAATTTTCTGCCATTGTCCTCCCGAAAGTTCTTGCCCGCCCTTGAACCATTTACCTAACTGAGTACTAAAACCTGCGGGCAATTTTTCAATAAAAGGTTGTGCCATACCCTTTTCGGCAGCAATTTCCCAAAGTTCCTTATCTTCGATGCGTTCCACATCACCCACACCGATATTCTCTCCTACCGTAAATTGGTAACGAACAAAGTTCTGAAAAATTACGCCGATGCGACGTCGCAATACATCCACATCCCATTCTTGTAAATCCAAACCCTCAAGGCGGATGCGTCCGGAATCAGGATTGTATAGTCTAGTTAAGAGTTTAATTAAAGTAGTCTTACCAGAACCGTTTTCACCAACAATGGCTAATTTATCTCCTGGTTTGAGGTGGAAAGAAATATTTTTCAAGGCTGGTTGCAAACTTCCTGGATAAGTAAATGTAACGTTCTCAAAGCGAATGCCATCTTTAGAATTGATGCCTTTGGTTGCTTTCCCCTGTGGTTTTGGTACTTCCTCTTCTAGAAATTCATAAAGGTTGGAAAGATAAAGATTGTCCTCATACATTCCCCCAATGGAAGTCAGCATACCGGAAAAGGTAGTTTGCCCTTGGCGGAAGACAGTGAGATACATCGTCATATCTCCTAAAGAAATTCTCCCCGCCACAGTTTCTATCACAATCCAAGCGTATGCTACGTAAAAAGCGGCAGTACTCAACAAACTTAGCAAATATCCCCACTGCCCCCGCCGGATTGTTAAGTTGCGGTCTTCGTCATAAAGTTGATAGAAGATGTCGCGGTAACGTTCCAGCAACATTTCACCGAGTTGGTAGAGTTTCACTTCTTTGGCGAAGTCTTCTCTGGCAATCAACGTTTCTAAATAGTGCTGCTGACGGGTTTCCGGCGCACGCCAGCGAAATAAGCGAAAAGCTTCCCCCGCAAATTTGGTTTCCGCAACAAATGCGGGCATTGCTGCCAAAATTAATACCACTACTGCCCAAATCGAAAATTGCACCAACAAAGCTCCGTAAGTAAGAAGCGAAAGGGCACTTTGTACCAAACCAAAGGTGCGGTTTACTAGCGAGAGGGGACGAATGGAAGCTTCTCGTCGGGCATTGGTCATTTTATCGTAAAATTCTGAGTCTTCAAACTGCGTAAGTTCTAGACTCATTGCCTTTTGTAAGATTAGTTCATTCACCCGTTGTCCTAGTAACACCCGTAACAGCGACTGACAAACTGTTAATCCTCTTTGGCTACCAGTGAGTAAGGCGACAGCAGTGGCTTCTAATCCCACATATAGCAAGGGACGATAGCTATCAACTTGATTTTGGGAAGCTAGAATTACTGCATCGACAATTAATTTACCAATGTAGGCTACAGCTGCTGGTAAAAGACCAGCTACTAAAGTTAAAATCGCAAGATTAATAGTTAGGGCACGGCTAGTAGTCCAAACTAAAGCGATCGCTCGCCCACTATAGCGGAATACCGCAAGAGATTGACGCAGGGCGTTACGTTTTTGACGACGATTCCTCATTACTATTTGTATAACGTAAATCACCCTTAATTGCCGAACCGTAGGGTGGGCATTGCCCGTAACGTCAAAATAAGATTTTGAGCCAAATCTAAGCAATGCCCACCTGACAAAAATCTGTTCTCTGAGTAGAGACGCGATGTGTCGCGTCTCTACACCAAAATTTGTGTGGCAGAAAATCACCGACATTCAATAGCAAGGATAGGTGCATATTCCAGAAAATCCTGCCAAAACTCTTGCCCAAATTCCTCTACCCCTTCAGGAGAAACTTTCGGTTTTTGCCAGCGAACCTCTTTGAAACCTGCACTTCGGAATGCCCATTCATGGATGGCTGTGCTGAGGTAATAGTTATCAAAGCTGAATTTCTGCTCATCAGCATAAACTGTGTATTTTATGGGCGTACCTTCCTGAAGTAATTCGTCTATGCTTTTGATAAATCCATACTTTTCCGTGAAGAGATAGGATGCAGGTGGTTGTTCGCCATTATTGTTAATAGTTACAAAACGTCCCCCCGGCTTCAAGTTGGTAAATATGTTCTGGCAAACTTTGAGCAGTTGTTCTTTTGTTTGGCAATAATTCAGTAGATAGGAAGCTACCACCAAATCAAAGCTACCAATCTTACCAAGTTCAAGTACATTACCAAGTATATATTCAATGTCTTGCGGTTCTCTGGCTTCTTCCTGTATTGCCAGTTCAAGCATTTTTTCAGAAATTTCTACCCCTACTACCCGTGCAGCACCGTTTCGTTTGAATTGTCTAGTGTAGAATCCTTCTCCGCAAGCCAAGTCTAGGACTGTCTTTTCAGTCAAATCACCAAGTAAATTAAAATATGTATATGCCTCAATATGTAGGCGAAACGGCAATTCTTTGGATTTTTTATACTGCTGGGCTATGGAGTCATAATAGGCTACCATATTTTACTCCGCTTACATTACGCCTAAACTTATTAGACAATTAGCTTACACCTAGAGTGGAGCGATCGCATTTGAAGTTAGAAGACAGAAGCCAGGAGCCAGAATAAATTCTGACTTCTTCTTCAATTCATTAAATTTGTTCAAAAATAATTATTTTACTTACTATTTATCTCTAAAAATTAGATAATAGAATTAGAGGGATATTGAAACAGCCTCTGTGATTCTTTAGTCAAATAATTAAGGAATTATTTAGTAGATAAAAAGCTTTCAGAGATAACTGTAATGTAGGCACTGCTCCAACGTAAAAAAAGGGTTTAAGAAAAATTAGACACTGCCCACCCTACAAAAATTGCTTTGTGTTCTTTGTGTTCTTTGTGGTTTGTTTTTCCTTACTGCTGCCTAAGTCCTAAAACTGGAAAGTAGGCACTGCCCCAACGTAAAAAAGGGTTTAAGGAAAATTAGACAGTGCCCACCCTACAAAAATTGCTTTGTGTTCTTTGTGTTCTTTGTGGTTTGTTTTTCCTTACTGCTGCCTAAGTCCTAAAACTGGAAAGTAGGCACTGCTCCAACGTAAAAAAGGGTTTAAGGAAAATTAGACAGTGCCCACCCTACAAAGCTTAAACACACTCCAGAAATTTGACTGCTGGAGGTGAAAACAATGAAATTTAATTTCCTAAAATCAAAACGTATTTTTTTGGTAAGTTTATTTGCCTCTGTTATATTTATTTCTCCCCTTTCTAGCTTGGCTGTGACTGTTCAAGAAGTTCCGAACCCGCGCAATGAGTATGGTGGTTGGGTAACTGATATGGCAGATATCCTTAGCGATAAAACAGAAACCCAAATCAACCAGATAATATCTCAGTTAGAAGCCAAAAATGGCACGGAAATGGCAGTGGTGACTGTGCCAGAAACTGCCCCTGCTGCATCCCCAAAAAAATTTGCAACTGAGTTATTCAATTATTGGGGAATTGGCAAAAAAGGACAAGATAACGGCATCTTATTCTTGATTTCAGTAGGCGATCGCCGCGTAGAGATTGAGACTGGTTATGGTGTAGAAGCAATTTTGCCAGATGCAAAAGTAGGTAACATTATCAATACCCAAATTATTCCCCGCTTCAAACAAAAAGATTTTGAAGGCGGCACCCTGGCGGGAAAAACTATTGAACCTCAGTAGCGTTGAAAGAAACCTATCCTGTCAACTTTTTGGCTTGCAATTAAGTTTAGAGTTCAGTTCTGAGCGTGAACTTTCAATTGGTATTTAGAGGTTGCAGGTTTAACTAAAGATAGCGGTGGCAATTTAGCGGCTGTTTGCAGTAATTTCCACAATTCTTCTTTCCACTTCAGGTTTAAAATCTCTGGATTTTTCATTCCCAAAGCTTTCAAGCATTTAATTATGTCTTTTTTGCTTAATGAATTTGGCTCTAGTTCTGAAGCTACAAAACGAGCAAAGTTGGGTGAGACAACTGTAGGAATTTCACGATTCATATAAACCTCACGGGAATATGCAACCCGTTAAATAAAGTACAACTTGTTATGAATGGGGATTATATAAGAGGCGATCGCTCGAAAAAACATTTAAATTCTTAGGTAAATCCATAACCCCCTCATACACTAATTGTGTATTAAGCATTGGAGTCACCCAAAGTTGTGAATTGCTCTGAAGCTGTCAGTTCTTTACAGTACGATTATAAGAGTGAGATTTTTTCAGTAGGAGGAAAGCGTGGCACACACTCAACAGAATATTAAGTGCTGCCAACGCTATAGGCACATTAAAAACGGCATGACGAATCTTTGTCTACTCTGGTAATAGCTTTATTAACTTTGAGGCTACGCCCCATCCATTCAATACCTAACAGCCCTTCAATTGCTGCTGCTTCTTCAGCATCTGTTCCCATTTCTACAAAAGCGAATCCTCTCTTTTCACCAGTTTCCCGGTTCACAGGTACTCGCACTCTTTTAACCGATCCATATTCTGAAAACACCTGTTTGAGGTCAGCTTCTTCAACTTGATTGGATATATTACCGACATAGATTGACATAAAACATCTCCCAAATCCAATTAGGATGTAGAGATTTAGATTCGGAAGGTGTTTGCAAGGTCAATCACATAGCCGAAAATAATTCTCGATAGCCTAACCTTAACACAGAAATTTTAATAAAGCTTGTTAGATTCTAAATCAACTCACCTTCACAAGTATGCATCGTTAATAAGTTATGCTTAAAAATGATTGTGGCTTGTAAAGGTGCTGGCAAAATTAAATTGGCATCGCGTACACATTGATTCACGAAATGGCAAAACACAACAGATTCAACACAATATCAAGCTTATATTGAAACAACCTTTGTGATTGAGTAGTCAAATATTGAGGATTGAAGTTGGCTGTGTTCATCAAGCAGTTCTCAGGAGACAAACCCACAAAACCAAGCCGATCGCACTCAAAATGCACTCCAGAAAGTAATCGGCTGGAGGCTAAAGTAATGAAATGTAATGTACTAAAACCAAAACGCTTTTTTTTGGTAAGTTTATTTTCCTCTGCCATATTTTTTTCTCCCCTTTCTAGTCTGGCTGTGTCTGTTCAAGAAGTTCCCAATCCCCGGCAGCAAGACGGCGGTTGGGTAAGTGATATGGCAGGTATCCTCAGCCAACAGACAGAAGCCCAGATCAACCAGATAATATCTCAGTTGGAAGCAAAAAACGGCACGGAAATAGCCGTGGTAACTGTGCCACAAACAACTCCTAGTGCTTCTGTCAAAAAATTTGCCACCGAATTGTTTAATGATTGGAGAATTGGCAAAAAAGGACAAGATAACGGCGTCTTACTCTTGATTTCAGTGGGCGATCGCCGTGTCGAAATTGAGACTGGTTACGGTGTTGAAGCGATTTTGCCCGATGCGAAAGTGGGCAATATTATCGATACCCAAATCATTCCCCGCTTCAAAAAAGGAGACTTTGAAGGTGGTACGCTGGCAGGAACAAAAGCACTGGTACTTATTTTAGAGGGCGATCGCTCATCGTCTGCAAACCAACCAACAGATCCAAATCGTGAAAATAGCTCAACTAATGTAGATACAACGACAGATCCCCCTATTTTATGGGGATTTGTAGCTGGAGGTGGAATCTTAGTATTAGCGATCACAAGTGCGGCTTTTCTCAGACGACGCCCTCAAAAAATCTTGATTGCCCCCGAAGGGCGTAGTCGCAAACTCGACGGCAATTATACTTTTGTCTGTGCTAATTGCCAACAGCCGATGGAAAAAGTAGACGCAACCACACTCGAATCACATCTGAGCAAACCAGAAAAAATAGCACAAAAATTAGGTAGTGTCAGATTTGAGGGTTGGAGATGTCCTAATTGCAGCCATAAGCTAACTGGTAGTGGTTTCCACATTGTTGCTCAAGAGTCTCATTCATCTCGGTTCAAGAAATGTCCTCACTGCCAAGAATTAACTGTTACCCGCACCGAGCAGATTGTTAGACCAGCTACACAGTACAATTCTGGAAGACGACTAATTACTGATGAGTGTCATAGTTGTGCTTATCACCATCAAAAAGAAGAAATAATTCCTCGCCTGCCCCCGCCTCCTCCGCCTCCTCCTCCCAGTACCTGGGGCGGCTATAGTGGCGGTGGCTTTAGTGGGGGCGGTGGTGGTAGCTTTGGCGGTGGCAGTAGCGGTGGTGGTGGTGCTGGCGGTAGTTGGTAAGTAATGCTATGAATAATCCAGAAAAGAGAATTCCCGAAGATATTGCCCCAGAGGTGCTAGAGTTAGCCTCGCGCTACTATGCCGATCGCACCCAAAGTTACTCGCCTTCTGAATTGGTAGCCGCAGGAAAAGAAGTAGATATTCCTGCCGAGTTTATTGAGCAAGCCATCCGAGATGTGGAGGCAAGACACCGACAACAGCAAGAAAAACAACAACGGCTAGCGCATCTGCGTCAAAGATTGTTGATTATTGGTGCAGGGATAGTAACTGCATTAGCTGTTTGGATCGGTTGGACTTATAATTCCATCCAAAGCAGTAACTCCAGAGTTGAAGCAGCTTGGGCACAAGTAGAAAATCAACTCCAGCGCCGTGCTGATTTAATTCCCAACCTTGTGAATGTCACCCAAGCTTATGCCAAACAGGAAAAAGAATTAGTTTCTTTATTGGAGCGATCGCGTCAAGCTTATTTGCAAGCAGACACTCCCAATGAAAAAGCTGCCGCGACTATACAAATTAATCAAGCTATTGATCGCTTCCGCAATTATGCCGCTGCTAATCCCCAATTGCAATCTAGCCAATTGTTTATCAATCTTCAGTATGAGTTAACCGGTACTGAAAATCGCCTCGCCGTAGAGCGAATGCGCTATAACCAAGCAGTGCAAGTTTACAATCAAAAAATTCAAAGTTTTCCCAACTCGGTGGTAGCTAATACTTTTGGGTTTGAAAAGCAGGAATATTTTCAAGCTACAAATACTAATGTTCCCAAAGTTTTTAAGGAGTAAATTAGGAGATATTAGTTATTAGTAAATCACGGAGGAAATAAAAGCGATCGCTCTTCCAATCACTGCCTTTAATTCGTCCTAAGTAGCCTGTTAAGGGTGATGAAAGTTCAATGAGAATTTCGTGCATTTCTTCTATCTTGAGTGGTTGTGGTGGCTTTGATCCAAAATAAGCACCATGCAACGCATCAACTCCTGCTTTTTCTAAACCTGTGCTTTCCAAATAATTTTTCACAAGCTGGACAAGGTACGCTCGCAAAGCAATTTCTTTCTCTGTTTTCTGAATATATTCATCGAGTCTGTAATCAATTTGTCCAGATTCTAAATATTCTTTCAATTCAAATAAGTTTATAGCACCAGGATATTGTGCCTTCAATTTCACTAATTTTTGCAGAGTCATAGCATTAATAATACTAACTTCCCATTCTTTAGATGCTTTCAACGTATCAGAAGATGGATGACCAGGGCCAATTACTAACTTAGCTGAATTCAAGAATTGAACTTTACCTAAGTGCATACCACCTAGCTTTAGTAATTCTTCAACAGTACGACTAGGAATCAGTTTACCTGCTTTACACTCACAAACCAGAGGATAAGGTTGTGAACAAAATAAATCTAAACCTCCAGCACCGCCTTTGTAAGCCTCTTCAACTTTGAATCCTAAAAACTCCAGACTACGACGTGTGATGTTTTCAAAATCCGTACCAGCTTGATAATTGCTTTTTTTATCTTCTAACTCTATACTGCGATCGCCCAATTCTCCAATCTCATTTATCCAAGCTAAATCTGGATCTACTTTTAGAATAAGTGATTTATGACTCCAACCCAAAAATACTTTAATATCCTCTTCTAATTGTTTAGCAGCTGAATTAGTAATCGCAAGGGAAGCTAAAGCACTTTGCAATTCTTCTAATTCAGGATGGGGTGGAGGTTGTAAAGTTTCTAGTTGATGTTTGCGTTGAGCAAAGATGCGATCGCTTAAAAGTGGGTTTGCTTCTAAAACAGTTAAAGGCTGTGGTAAAGCAACAAACTGGCTATTTCTCGTTACTGAGACATCAACTGCTTTTGGCAACTGATAAATTCGTAGGTAAGCTAAAAAGATATTTTGTCTTTGTGCAAGTACTTCCTGTAAAGCTTCTTGTGTCCAAATCGTTAGCGATGATAAAGTAGTTAATGATTCAGCGTTGTTGATAATTTGGCATAATTCACACTTTGCCCAAGCTTGAATTGAAACTGTCTCAGAGGTTAACAGGGGAAGCTGTAACTGTTCTTTATCTGGTAACAAGCTTATTTGCTTGGGTTGTAGCAAAATACCTTGAGAATTTAAATTTGCGATCGCACTGCTAGCAATAGGCAAGAAACTTAAACGGTAGTATTGCTCAACTGAAAGTGGAATATTTAAAGAGTCTGTGGGATAAAGAGCAAATTGCTGCCCAGTGCGGATAAACATCTTGGGTAAAGCAGCAATTGTTCTTCCTTGTACTAATGCTTCAATATCAGGAGCAGGTAGACATAGTGCAGTTGAAATGGAAACCATCTGACTCATTTCAGGAAACCGTAGCTAGGTTTATGTCAATGTCATCAGTGGAATCAGAAAGACTTTGAGGAATTCTCATTGGCAAATCGTCATCAGTTAAATTATCAGGTTCTTGCCCACAAGGATCGCTCAAAATTTCTCTAATTAGAGCGTTATTAATTGCTAGTTTGTTTTGCTTGATAAAATCAAAGACTTCTTCTTTCGTGAGTTCATAACTCTCACAGTTATAAACAAAAGAAATAGCTAAGAGAGGTTTAATGTCTTGACTTTGCAACTTTACCCACTCTCCTCCTTTTTCTTGCAGAAGTTTTTTCAAACAGTCTTTTGCTACTGCTGCACCGGAATTTATTTGCTTTGAGCGTACTAAGCAACCGCGTGTAATATCAAACTTTTTATACTCAATTAAACGTTTTAAAGCAGCTCCTACATACCTACCGCCAGTTTGCTGTATGGTATCTACCCCTATTTTTACTTTTCCTTTATTACCAATTATTTTAAAATCTATATAGCCTTGATCTGCTGAACTAGCCTTAACTTCTTCAACAGCTTCAATGGAAACTTTTTCTACTGTTTCTCCAATTAAGCTATTGAATGCTAACCGAAGTGCTTTAGCAATTGCTACCTCATCGTCTAACAGTGCATCTATAGAAGCCTCTACATTTGCTAATTCTTGCTGAAAGTATGGCTCAACAGAATGTGTTTCTTTTTTAGAAGGTTTTCCAGATACATTGAGTTCAGACACAACAAAATTTTCAGCACACCACTTTAGAAGTGCTCTAATAGTAGGTTTACTTTTACCAAGTTCTCTAAGCTTATCTTCATTAAATGGGTATAGAGAATGTGTTGGAGTTTGTTGATTTTCTTCATAAAACTCTTTTAGCCATTGATTAACAACGGCAACAACATCATCAGAGTTTAAATATTTCAGTACAATTGGCTGTCTATCAGATTGTTCACTTACTAATCTATCAATCACTGCTTCAGCCTGTGGCAAACTCCTAATTTGGTAATTCCAAGTATCAGGATACATTGCTAACAATAAAACACCACGTTTGAGATTGTTATATAAATCTTTTGCTAAACTAGCAACAACCTGTGGTGCTGTAAAACCGTTATCAGCCATATCTACAATATCTAGTTCGTCAAAGCAAATAACCGGAATTCTATAGTCACTAGTTAA
Source organism: Chlorogloeopsis fritschii PCC 6912 (assembly GCF_000317285.1). GTDB lineage: Bacteria > Cyanobacteriota > Cyanobacteriia > Cyanobacteriales > Nostocaceae > Chlorogloeopsis > Chlorogloeopsis fritschii. Next base: position 45,495 of record NZ_AJLN01000153.1, read on the forward strand.
TTCTAGAATTTGGCGAACAAATTTTAATGCTTCAGCTTCTCTATCTTCTGTTTTAGGATTTGGTAATCCCATGACTTCAGCTTGTGCTGGGGTTAGTTCCAATCCGGATAACCAGTAGTTTGCATAATTAGCGTGGACAGAAGATAGTGTCCATAAAATCGCTTTTACTAAGTAAGGATTTGTAATTTCCGGTTTTGCTTGTATAACAACTTCTGTTAATTTATCAACGATTTTTGTAGAATATCTACTTAACCAATTAGGGTATATACTACTAATATATTGCTGTGGAGTGTAGTTCCATTTACTAGTTTCATTAAGTAAAGCTGCCGCTATTTCTTGCCATTGCATTACATTTTGAATTCTGAATGCTCTGAGGCTGGCAGTGACAGTTTGCAAAAATTGGTAATGAATCTGATTTAAGTTGTCATACTTGCTCATGTATATAAATAAAGCACTATTTTCTGCCTGCAAGCGATGACGAATCCGACTAATAATATGGCTTTTTCCTAATCCTTTTTCGGCAGTAATTGTAATGCTGACAGTTTCACGCTGCCCTTTACGGACTTTCTCCACTGCATCAAACACAGCATTGGAGGCGTGACAATTAATTGAAGGCACATCAGGAAAACTTTTACCCCATATTTGTGCCGCTCTAACAACAATATGTCCAGCGAATGGATTTTTATTTCTAATTAATTCATCAATTGAACATCTGGTATCTGCCATATTTTTGCAACCTCAATGACTGAGAAGGAAAATTTTAGACTTTTAACAGTTTGGCGTAGCAGCGTAATCCATCGAGTTCTGTAGTTATGGAATCTTCAATTTTGTCTGGTGCGCTGTCTTCTACACTGCCGCCTTGCAGTTGCAAAATATCGTTAGCCTGCATTTCCAGTAACCATTTCTTGAAATCGGAACGACTAACACGATCGCCTATTTCCCGACGAATTCGATATATCGGCACTAAATGATTCAGGTTGTAGTCACTGTTTAATCTGTCATAGACTCTCAATGTGACTTTCTCAAAATCCTGATAAGATTTCACGGTACTTTTTACACCGTTAACCGATGTAGCTGCACTAACTACCGTGCCATTTACCTGACTAATCCACTTCAACAACGCATTAGCCGCCCAAGTTCCTACAATAGTCCCTTCAAACTTAAAATCAGAACTTTTTAAGCCTTCACCCAATACATCCAAACCCTTAGGAGATACAAGAGAATACCCTTTTTTAGAGACAGCGATCGCTCCTTTTTTCTCCAAGTTCTCAAAGATGCCTTGATAATCTGCTGCCTTCTTGCCCTTTTGTACAACTCGCTTAGTAAGTTCGCCTTTCTTAATTTCCTGCTTTGTTCCCCCCAAATCCCATAGAGCTAACAGAAGACGAGTTTGAGTTTGGGCTTCTCTAGCCTTTACACTAGTATTTTTTGATGCCATATTTAGTAATCCAGTAGAAAAAATCAAGGCTTTGCAACCCACCTATGCGGGTTTTGTCTGTATAGCCCCAGATTTCCATAGGGCTATCAGACGTAATCTGTATATTTCTCAGTACTAGTATAATTTTTTAAAGACTTAATAACTGGCGTAAAAATACTGAAAGAATCTCAAGAAAATCTTTTGAGATTCCACAAAATTAAATATATTTATGCTTGTATTAATAGAAGAATAATTTTTAAGGTGTGCTTATTTTAACAAGTTGTCATACCCATAATGCGATCGCCTAATAATCCCAATAGCTTACCAAGTTCAATAACTCCTCACATTCAAGGGATTGGTATAGGAAATAATCAATTAGTTTTCTACTGCCCTTAGTTACCAACTTGATCGTGAGTTTGTCCGACGATTGGCGGTTGCACTTTCCCCAATAGCCATAACAGAATAGCACCAAAACCAAAGATAGCAACAGCGAAAAAGAATAGTCCTCCGACGATGGGAATCAGACCAATTAACCCTAAAATTAGGATGCCGACGAGAAATTGTTGCATAGGTAATCTACTAGGGGCTGTTAATATCTTTTTCCCAATCAGCAGACTCATACTAATCGCACTCAATAACCCAGCTACCATCACTATTAAATTAACTAATGGTATGAGCAGGTTTCCGAACAAACTTCCCACTAGTAAAACGGTTAGCAAAATCAGGGCAGCGATACTTCCCAATCCCCACAATCCACTTTTGAGTGGATACTGGTTAATGATTGCCGCAATCGATTGCAAGACATTGGGCAACAAAAGCATAAGCAAAATGCCAACAACTGCGATCGCTAACATCAAAAATAAATAGAAAATAATACTGGCAAAGAGGATACCAACAATTCCCCATCTTCTTAAGAAATCTACCCCCCTTCTACTACCCCTGAAGCCTGTGACAATATCACCACCAATCCTGGCTCCTTGGGCTTGAATGACTGCTCCACCAAATGCGACTGCATCCCCCTCTACACGCGCCCTCTCTCTGAGAACTACATCCCCACCAAAAGCCACAGCATCTCCTGTGACTCTTCCAGCTTGTTGAACTGTAACTGAACCTCCAAAAGCGATCGCATCTTTAACAACCTGTTGTTCCCTAATAGGCTATAAGAACTAAGCCCGCCTGCGCGGGCTAGATTCAGAGCATCTTAATAGATAAGGCATTGGCAGAAGAAGCGATCGCTAAAACTCAATTTGCAGCTACGTATCTAAAAAGGGGATTAGGTACTAAGATTTCTTCATTCCTAATACCTAGTCACCAGTACCCAGTACCCTTTTAATGTACGCAATTTATGAAGGCTACTTATATCCTCCAATCACGAGACAGCCGATGGATTAATAAAACGATTGGCAAATTTGAGAACATCGCCCAAATCTGTGTCGCCATCGCGATCACTATCTAGAAAAGTATTCAAAATCGGATTTGAGCCTTGAATGCCAGGTTTAGTAGCACCCATATTCAAAAAACCCAACATAGCCGAAGTTAAACTTGGCAAAGCAGCTTGAATCAGATTGGGACTTAATCCTGTTTTTTGAGAAACTGCTTGAACTATTTGTTGCTGTAACTGAGGTGAGAGCAAAGATTCTTGTCCGAATGTATTTATACCAGCATTGGCAGCTTGATTAATGAGATTCTGTAACTGACTGCCACCTAAAGCTGACTGCTGCTTTTGTAGTGTGGGACGAAGTATATTGCCTAACACTGACATTGCACTTTGCATTTGAGATGGCTGAATGCCTCGATTGGTTGCCAATTGCTGAATCGAGTTCATGATTGACTCTAGTTGATTAACGCTTCCCTGTTGATTGGGATTGTTAATTGCACTGAGAACATCAAAGAAAAGTCCCATGTTTAATCTCCTCACTTTAAAATTGATAATTGGGGATTGGGTATCGGGGATTGGTGGTTGGGAAGAAGAGGAAAACAAGAGTGGAGAGTAGGGGCAGTGCCTTGTGTCTGCCCAAGAGTGGGAGAAATTTTCCTTTGCATTCCCCGTGTCCCTGTTTCTGGGTGTCCCCATGTCCTCTTCAAGCGCCCCTATCTGATGGCACGCGAACGTGGAAGGAGCGAATAATCCTTAACCAACGATTATCATCTGTGTAATAACCGAGTTCTGTAATGTAGTCGCGATCGCTAACTTGAATGGGAATATGCTTGTCTTGATCGCGCTCATCACATCCATACTCGTGAGTACTATGGGGTGGTTGATTATCAATGTCAAGATTTGTTACATCATGAACTCGTAACACAAGTCTGCGCCCGCCTTGCTGGCGCGCAGCTGCTTTGTATTCATCTGCAACTTCCCAATAAGCGTAAGCATCTCTGGAGTTACGAGGCACCAAGATAATTCGGCAGTCGTCCTTCATCGCTGGTTGAGTATCATCTGTGCGTAGATGAACCGCTGCTTGTTGCCAAACATCGTCACCACGATTAGACTGTCCTCTATCTACAAATGATCGAGCGGCTTCTCCGATTCCTACAACTGCGGCAGTACCTCCTGCAATTGTTCCGCCGACTTGATTTGCTATGTCTCCAGCTATGTTAGTCGTTGCCTTGGATATATTCTCAACCCGTTCAGAGTTGGCTCCATCGTTGGAAAGTCTGGCTGTACTATCCTGTGAGAAAGTATAGGGAACTTTGACAGGAACTGAACGAGCAAGTTTTAACCAGCGCCCATTGGCTGTGAGATAACCTAATTCTGCAACGTAGTCGCGATCGCTCTCGGCAATGGGAATGTGCAAATCGGATGTCTGTTCATCACATTCTATTTCCCGAACTCTATGAGCAGGCTGTTGTTCTAAATCGATGCCTGTTGTATCGTAAACACGAAGCGCCAACTTTTGTCCACCCTGGCGTCGCAGTTCTGCCTTGCGTGCTTCTGAAACTTCCCAATAAGCATAAGCATCTTTGGAGTTGCGAGGCACCATGATCAAACGACTTTCGTCTGTTGTTAGCGAGCGATCGCTCACCAAAGAATTAGCTGCTGCTACGGTAGGAACGCCACCACTAGGCTGACAGGCAGGAACTCGCACGGGAGCGGAACGAGCAATTGTCAGCCAGCGATCGCTGTAAGTGTCATACCCCAGTTCAGCAATGTAATCGCGGTTGTCTGTTGCAATAGGAATATGCAGATCTTGTGCCCGTGGATCGCAATCAAACTCCTTTGTGCTGTGTGGTGTTTGGCGATCCATGTCTATATCGGTAACGTCGTGTAGACGCAGTTTCAATTTATGTCCACCTTGTTTTTGCAAATCTGCTTTTACCTGATTTGGAACTTCCCAATAGGCATAAGCATTCTTGCAAGTTCGGGGCGTGAGGATAATACGACTTTTAGGAGTAGTGGCAGGAGTAGGAACAGGTGTTGCAACCGGAGTATGAGTGGAAGCGGGAGCAGTAGTGCGCCGACTCAACCACCACAGCAAACCACCCAGTAACGGAATTAGCAGCAACCACCACCATGGAAATTCACGTTGAGATTCTGTTGTGGCTGTGGTGGCGGGAGTGGTTGTAGGTGGAGTTGTTGTTTCGGTTGTAGGTGGAGTTGTTGCTTCGGGAGCAGCGATCGCAGCCGTAGCCCCTTCAACAATTTGCTTATTTTCGGGAGCGGTTGCATAGCCTAAAAATGCTGTTGCCGCAGGACTAGGATCGGTTTTTTGGTAAGCATATCCCAAGGGCTGGGAGAATGGATAACGGGGATCGGTGGGAGGAACATTGTGTAGCGGAACAATTTGGACATTAGGGTTGTTAATAGCCTGATTGGCGATCGCATAGCTAATGCCATCTGTTCCTAGTTTTTCAATCACCGCTTCGGTACTGTCTTTTGTTACTTTGACGGCATTTGCACCTGTTTTAAATGGAGCTTTCTGAAAAACGGGATAATTCTGAAGTGCTTGCCGCAATTCACTATCTTCTGGGCGATCAATTAAGCGAATTGCTTGAGGAGATCCCCCAACTTGCGACCAATTAGTAATTTCACCCCGAAAGATTTTAGCAAACTGTTCAGAAGTGAGGCTATTTTTAAACGGGTTGTCCTTTCCGACAATGACAGCAATTTTGTTACGGGCAATAGGAATATTTGCAAGTCCTTGGGCTTTCTCTGCCTCAGTTAACGAACGAGCGATCGCAGCCAAATCAATCTTTCCATCCCGTAAAGCTTGTACAGATGCATCTGTTCCGTTGTAATTAATATTTACATCTGTACCTGGAAACTTAGCTTTAAACTGTTCTGCAAGTGCCTGATTAATCTTTTCCATACTGGTTGTGCCATCAATCTGCACTTGTGTACCACCAGGAATAGATTGTGGAACAGGAAAAGAAGTACTAATACCCGACGATTGAGCAAGTACAGGACGAACAATAAAAGCAACTGCTGAGGAAGAAGAAGCAGTACCTAAAGCTAATATGGTTGCTACTGATGCCAGCGATATTTGTTGACGCACCATCCTGTAAAACCTATTTTCAAATGTTTCAATCGAATGTGAAAAATATCAGAAAATAACCTTAAAATTTCCTCTAAATCTAGAGTCCCATAAATCCTCTTTTTGTAAAATTAATAACAAAAATCAGAACTTTCATCTCTATTAAATTATGGTGAATATGGTGAAAGTGAGGAATTGGTTTTTCTATGGCTATTTGAGAAACTTACAAAAAGTGGCTTGGCTCTAATTAGAGGTGTGGGTATCAGGGAAGCGTAGACTATTCTAAAAATGGTAATTTTACAGGTTATATGCTTGTGAAAATACCCAAGTTAAATAGAACGTAGCGCAAAAAAGTAAGAATACTATAAGGAGAAAATAATATTTAAACCATAACAATTTAGAGATGCAATATAAAGTAAACCTTAAATTGTAGAAGTTTGACTGATTTAAAATAGTGGATTCATTGTATTGGTTCATTCAAAAGCTTTGTTCGGTTAGGTTGTAGCACTCACGAAAACTCTCTGCGCTTGGGGCGTCTGGTGTGTGAGATGTAATCATAACTGTACTGTTTTGTCGGACATGATATTAGACGATCATGTAATAAATCACACAACGAGGGGATAAAACTATCTTTCCTTCTGCCTACCTGCGGTAGAGGCGACAGCGAATAAGCGTAAGTAGCCTCTTTGCGTTACTGCCATCTGCCCGGTTGGTGAGCGGAGCCGTTCGACGTAGTCGTTCCCGCAGGGTACCACTGCCTTATTTTCAAGATAGTCTCGATGAAACAAGTTTCATTGCCAAGAATGAAAGTGGAATTTTTACTGTTCCCCCAACCCTGTTCCCGACTTTCAAGCTAGTCAACAAAAATTACTAGAGATTTGTTTTTAGTAAACTCGTCACAAAGTCTAGAAATTTTGGAAAATAGTAAATTAAGTCAAAGCTCGCCAGACTACCAAATTTGCTTGGAAAATATGACTCATCCCTTTTTAGAACGCTTGCACAGCCCCGATCGCCCAGTTCTTGTCTTCGATGGTGCGATGGGAACCAACCTGCAAAGGCAAAATCTCACTGCTGAAGATTTCGGAGGCTCTGAATATGAAGGTTGCAACGAGTTCTTGGTTCATACTAAACCCGAAGCAGTAGCAAAGGTTCATAGTGATTTTCTTGCTGCGGGTGCCGATGTCATCGAAACGGATACTTTTGGCGGTACGTCGATAGTTCTAGCAGAATATGACTTGGCAGATCAAGCTTACTACCTCAGTAAAAAAGCCGCAGAATTAGCAAAGCGTGTCGCTGCTGAATTTTCCACCCCTGAAAAACCCCGGTTTGTCGCTGGTTCAATGGGGCCGACAACCAAACTGCCAACCTTGGGACACATCGATTTTGATACAATGAAAGACGCCTTTGCCGAGCAAGCAGAGGCACTTTGGGATGGCGGTGTTGATTTATTCATTGTCGAGACTTGTCAAGATGTACTGCAAATTAAAGCAGCGCTGAATGGCATTGAAGAAGTCTTTGCTAAAAAAGGTGAACGTCGTCCCTTGATGGTTTCTGTCACAATGGAAACAATGGGAACGATGTTAGTTGGTACGGAAATCAGCGCCGTACTGACAATTTTAGAACCTTACCCGATAGACATTCTCGGTTTGAACTGTGCCACTGGCCCAGACTTAATGAAACCGCACATTAAGTATCTTTGTCAACATTCTCCCTTCGTAGTTTCCTGTATACCAAATGCGGGTTTGCCTGAAAATGTCGGCGGACAAGCACACTACCGTCTGACACCAATGGAATTGCGAATGGCGTTGATGCACTTTGTTGAAGATTTGGGTGTCCAAGTGATTGGGGGTTGCTGTGGGACACGTCCAGAACACATTCAACAATTAGCAGAAATCGCAAAAGACCTAAAGCCAAAAATTAGAAAGCCGCAAATAGAACCAGCGGCAGCATCAATCTATAGCATTCAACCTTACGAGCAAGATAACTCTTTCTTAATTGTCGGCGAACGGTTAAATGCCAGCGGTTCCAAAAAGTGCCGGGAATTGCTCAACGCCGAAGATTGGGATGGGCTGGTTTCGATGGCGCGATCGCAAGTCAAAGAAGGCGCGCACATTCTCGATGTCAACGTGGATTATGTGGGGCGTGACGGCGTGCGGGATATGCACGAACTAGTTTCGCGCTTAGTTAATAATGTGACACTACCTTTGATGCTCGACTCCACAGAATGGGAAAAGATGGAGGCGGGTTTAAAAGTCGCTGGAGGTAAGTGTATTCTGAACTCCACCAACTACGAAGATGGAGAACCACGTTTCCTCAAAGTGTTGGAGTTAGCGAAGAAGTACGGTGCGGGTGTAGTCGTTGGCACCATTGACGAGGACGGAATGGCACGGACAGCCGAGAAGAAATTTCAAATTGCTCAACGCGCCTATCACCAGGCTCTAGAATCTGGGATTTCAGCCCGTGAAATCTTTTTCGATCCATTGGCGCTACCTATTTCTACGGGTATTGAAGAAGACCGCGCTAATGGCAAAGCTACGATTGAAGCAATCCGCCGCATTCACCAAGAATTGCCCGGATGCCATATTATTCTTGGTGTTTCCAACGTTTCCTTCGGCTTGAATCCAGCAGCGCGAATCGTCTTGAATTCGATGTTTTTGCATGAAGCGATCGCGGCGGGAATGGATGCAGCTATTGTCAGTGCCAGCAAGATTTTACCGCTGTCGAAAATTGAACCCCAACATCAAGAAGTTTGTCGCCAGCTAATTTACGATCAACGAAAATTCGAGGGTGATGTCTGCGTTTACGATCCCTTAGGGGAACTGACAACAATGTTTGAAGGGGTGACAACCAAACGCGATAAAGGTGTGGATGAAAATCTCCCCATTGAAGAAATGCTCAAGCGCCACATCATCGACGGCGAGCGCATTGGTTTAGAAAAACACCTGGAAAAAGCATTAGAAAGATACAAACCGTTGGACATTATTAACACCTTTCTGCTAGATGGAATGAAAGTAGTGGGTGAATTGTTCGGTTCAGGACAAATGCAGCTACCATTTGTGTTGCAGTCAGCAGAAACCATGAAAGCTGCGGTTGCTTACCTAGAACCTTTCATGGAAAAATCCGAAGCTGGCAATAACGCTAAAGGTACAGTAATTATTGCCACAGTTAAAGGCGATGTTCACGACATTGGCAAAAACCTCGTAGATATTATTTTGTCCAATAACGGCTACAAAGTAATAAATCTGGGGATTAAACAGCCAGTGGAAAATATCATTAAGGCATATGAGCAGCACAAAGCTGATTGTATCGCGATGAGTGGCTTACTCGTGAAGTCTACCGCCTTCATGAAAGAGAATTTGGAGGTGTTTAACGAAAAGGGAATCACCGTTCCCGTAATTTTGGGCGGTGCGGCGCTGACTCCCAAATTTGTCCACGAGGATTGTCAAAATACCTACAAAGGGAAGGTAGTATACGGCAAAGATGCTTTCTCAGATTTACACTTCATGGATAAATTAATGCCAGCGAAGTCTTCTGGGAAATGGGATGATTTCAACGGCTTTTTGGATGAATTTGCCGAGAATGGCAAAGTGTCGGAAAATGGACATAAAAAGCCTGTGGCAGAAGCAGAAACTGTTGAGGAAAAAGCACCTACCGAAACCAAGGAAGTAGATACTCGCCGTTCGGAAGCAGTAGCGGTAGATATAGAACGTCCCACACCGCCTTTCTGGGGAACAAAACTGTTACAGCCTAGTGATATTTCTTTAGAGGAAGTATTTTGGTATTTGGATTTGCAAGCTCTGGTTGCAGGGCAGTGGCAATTCCGCAAGCCGAAGGAGCAATCAAAGGAAGAGTATCAGGCTTTTTTGGATGAGAAGGTGTATCCCATTTTGGAGGAGTGGAAGCAGCGAATTATTGAGGAGAAGTTGCTGCATCCACAGGTGATTTACGGGTATTTCCCTTGTCAGGCTGAGGGGAATACACTGCACATCTACAATCCAGAAAATGTAGAGACGCGACGGCAGTCGCTACAACGGGGGAAACCCCCGCAACGCGCTGCCTCAAATTTCGCGTCTCTCCAACCCGTTACAGCCTTCGAGTTTCCCAGGCAGAAGTCTTTGAGGAGACTATGTATTGCAGATTTCTTTACACCGAAGGAGTCGGGAATTATTGATGTCTTCCCGATGCAAGCTGTGACGGTGGGACATATTGCCACGGAGTACGCGCAGAAGCTGTTTGCAGATAATAAATACACAGATTACCTGTATTTCCACGGTTTAGCCGTGCAGGTGGCGGAAGCGTTGGCTGAGTGGACACACGCTAGAATTCGGCAAGAGTTGGGTTTTAGCGCTGAGGAACCCGATAATATTCGGGATATTTTGGCACAGCGATATCGTGGCTCAAGGTATAGTTTTGGATATCCGGCTTGTCCGAATATTCAGGATCAGTACAAGCAGCTGGAGTTGTTGGGAACTGACAAGATTAACTTGTATATGGATGAAAGTGAGCAGCTTTATCCGGAACAGTCTACAACAGCGATTATTGCTTATCACCCAGTAGCGAAGTACTTTAGCGCGTAATCTCTTAACCCCTCTTTGCAAACAGAGAGGGGGAATTTAGGATGAAATACCAGAAAAATTCTGGATATCAGCAATTAATATACTGAAAAACCTGTATTTACGTACAAAATCAGGTGAATATACGAATTTTTCCATCTATGATCTGATAAAGATAATATCGGTGAAAATTTCTAGATATCCAACCTAAATAAGGTGGTTATACGGAAAAATTCTGTATATATAGTTGAATATTGACGATATCCAGAAAATTTCTTGATATTATTAATAATATGCTCGTAATCCTTTCTCTACCTAAGTTGCTTAGTGTGATATACGGAAAGTTTCCGCATAATTAATAGTTAGCTGGCTCCGCACACAACTCTTGCACTCGCAGATGAGGCGATCGACCTGAACCGAGAAGTTCATTGAGCGATCGGCTGAGGCACGTCAATGAGGCGATCGACCTAAACCGCCAAGTCCCAGAAGCGATCAGTTGAGACAGTGGGTGGAGCGATCGGCAGAACCGCAGTGTCCATTGAGCGATCGGAGATGACAGCGTGAATGAGAGCGATCGGTTGAGAGGGATAGTTAAGATACATGGAGGCGATCGGTGGCGGCATCCAGCTAACACGGCAGTGCAGCGGATTGACGAACGCCGCCTGTGCTAAGTTCGAGGTTATCTGCAACCGCTGCATTTTGCCGTTAGATGATTTTTTGTGGCGAAAATTATAAGATAGCTCATTGTGCGTTAATTAATACAGTAAATCGGGAGAAGATGAACAGCAAGAAAGCTGAAACAAGTCATCTAACTGGAGGTGCACATGAAACTGCTCAACGATATCCAACACTTGACGTTTATCACCGCTGATATGGATCGGCTGATCGCATTTTACGAACGTGTCTTTGAGGCAAGGGTAACTGTTGACTTGGAGGAAGATGGTCTGCGCCACACCTTCATTGAGGTCGGCCCCCATACAGTCTTGCACCCATTCCAGGTTACCGGCGTCGAGCCACCAGACCCTCAGCCGATGTTTCAACGCGGGCGACTAGACCATTTCGCGCTCAATGCGGCAAGCGAGGAGGCGTTCCGTGAACTACGTCGGCGTGTCGTCACAGAGGGTGCGGGCAATGGTGTGGTGACTGATATGGGCTCGTTACTAAGTTTCGGATTTGCTGACCCGGATGGAGGTTGCCACGAAGTGGTCTGGGTGAAGCCGGGCGTCCCTGCCGGAGCCCTTTTGAAGCGAGCTGACTGGGCAATGGTAGAGATAGACTGACGCGCCACCTAACAATTCGGGTGCAGCGGATTGACCAAAGCCGCTTGGGTAGGATGCAAAGGTCTCAGCAACCGCTGACCCGAAACGTTAGACAGATCTCCGTTTTAGGGGTGTTATATTATAAGGTTTAGGATTTTTGGTTTAGCATATTTCCTGACGAAGGAAGCTTTCTTAATCAAGGAGGTGATTGAGTGGATCTGCTAATTCGAGACGCTCAACTCGATGACGCTGAAGCGATTTTAGCCATACTAAACCCGATCATTGAAGTTGGAGCAGCGAACAAAGCCTTCTTCTTCGTTTCACGTTGGTCGGTTGCCGCTCAACTATGCCGTTAGATGTCAATCAAAGCATCATTACGAAATATCGAAATGGAATTAGAGAAAAAGCAAATTCTTGTTGTAGGAGCCAGTCGAGGCATTGGTGCAGCTGTTGCTCAACATTTTGCTCAAAAAGGTGAGTATGTGCTTTCTGTTTCAAGGAGCCAGCCTGTTGCAGGAGAGTGGATTCAAGCAGATATTTCCACAGCAGAAGGGATACGATCAGTTATTGATAGTGTTGGTGAATCTCGCTTGGATGCACTGTTATTTATGGGTGGAGTGTGGGAAGAAGGTGCGTTTACGGAGCGATACAACTTCATACAAAGTCCTGATCGAGAAACTCGTTATGTGATAGCTGTAAATACAATTGCTCCTATTGAACTAACTAAACAACTCACCAAAAATCTTGTTAGATCGAATAATCCAAGAGCTATATTTATCGGCTCATTATCTGGTCTAGATAATGCTGCATCGATCGAGGTAGCTAATACAGCATCAAAATTCGGATTGCGAGGCGCAGCACAAGCTTTAAAGATAGCTCTACGTGATTACAAGATTGGTGTTACAGTTATTAACCCTGGAAATGTCGCTACAGAAGAAGTAATGGCAGATATTGAAGAAGGTAGATTTGAGCAGCAAGTTCCGATCCCTCTTACAGATATCATTTCTGCAATTGAGTGGATTCTAAAGCTTTCAAATGCGGTGAACATCGGAGAAATTAATATGCAACAGAAGGATTAATCGATTAGCATTGTCAAGCAGGCATAGATGCTAAATGCTGAAATCTAACAATCGCGCTGCACCAGAACGTTTTAGTATGGTTGAGTTGCAAAGATTATCCCCGTCCGCTGAGTTCAACCGTTAGACTGAAGACAACACAACAGAAAAATAGTGCATGGCTAAGGAATCGGCTTTGCTCTCATTAGAAATTTTTTTGTAACTAGAATTAAAAGTAATTGTGCATAGTTTGTCAGCATGAACCAGAGGATGAGGCAAGTAATTCTCTACAAAGACGAAGATGGCTATTGGGTGGTGGGGTGCCCAAGCCTTAAGGGATGTATCAGCCAAGGTAGGACAAAGGAGGAAGCTCTTTCAAATATCAGGGAGGCAATTTCAGGCTACGTTGCAGCTTTGGAGGAGGATGGCTTACCTGTTCCAGAAGAGAAGTTTGAAACGTTTCTGGTGGTTGTGTGAGTAGAATATGGAGTAATTTTCAATCACACGACCCTTATAAACACCCCAAAAAAGCCATAATAGGAGTATTTGTAAAGCGTCGTGGCTAAAAGGCGGGTTTATTTATGGAGTCAGTTATTTCTGAACACATCGAAATCACGCCTGGTGTATGTAGTGGTAAACCGCGTATTGCTGGACATCGGATTCGAGTGCAGGATATTGCCATCTGGCACGAACGACTGGGATTTTCACCAGATGAGATAGTATCGCAGTATCCCAGCATCACCTTGGCTGATGTGTATGCGGCGTTGGCATATTATCACGATCATCTTGAGGAAATAAGGCAACAAATTCTAGAAGATGAAGAGTTTGCTAAACAGTTGCAGGCGCAAACTCATTCGCTTTTGTTGCAAAAACTAGGCAATCGAGATGTCCGGGAAGATTAGATTTCACCTAGATGAAAATGTTAGTAACGTCATTGCAGACGGATTACGCCGTCGTGGTATTGATGTTACAACCACCCCAGAACAAGGATTAATATCTGTCTCAGATGAACAACAACTAGCGTTTACACTGGCTGAGAGTAGAGTAATTTTCACTCAAGATGCAGATTTTCTCCGCTTCCATCAAGCAGGTGTTACTCATGCTGGCATTGTCTACTGTAGTCAGGGTAGTCGCTCAATTGGTGAGATCATACGCAGCTTGATTTTAATTTGGGAGTGGTTAGATGTGGAAGAAATGCGTGGGCGTGTTGAATTTATTTGAACTGCTCACATATAGATACTACCTCTTGCTCAAAGAACAAGAGGTGAAAACTATCTAGGAAGCGATCGCTCGATTTAAAAACCTAAGCGCTAGTGAGAAGAATGCGATCGCTAAATATTTAACGCAGCTTACTTGTTTGTCTAGCTCGATCGAGAAGTTGCTTGAAATCCTCACGCCAGCTATCAAATTCTGCGATAAAGTTATATCCGCATACAGTCTGGAGCGATCGCTCAGAAATAATCTCTAGTATCCGTGCGGCGCGATCGCGCGTCTCGTCTTGCAATCCAAAAGGATTGAGTCGCATCCTAGATCCTGGAGGGAATGCATAGTCACAAATAAACAATACCTTGCCATAGATATACATGGTAAAGCCCGGTGTGTGCCCACCAATATGGAAAGCTTCGATGCCATGCTCGGTGAAGTCACCGTTAAATTTTTGATCGACCGGAAATTTTCTGGCAAGCGGATGTTCGGCATCAAGAACGTGCAGATAAACTTTCGCACCCCAGAGATCGCGATACTGGTTGGATGCACCCATAAAATCCTTGTGGGTAAAGTAAATCGCTTTTACTGGCTCCAAGTCGCGATTGAATGCTGATGGACAATCAATCCAGACGGCACCTTCATCTGTTTCAATGCGATAAGCAGCATGTTCAAAACCAAGACGAGGCACAGATAACAACTGCGTGACATATTCATTGACGCGATGCGGTGTGACTCGATAAGTCTGCTCTGCCTCATCCCAAGTGACAAAACGATCGTGGCGTGCTCCGCAGAACGGACAGACATCAGGCATCTCACCAATCATGTTATAGCCACAAACTTTGCAAACCCACTGCTTATAGTACATAGTAGATTCCTCCATAGGTGTAAATTTGAAACTCTAAAATCAGCGAAGCAAAAAGTGTTTTAATTGTTCGATCGACCAAGCACCAAATAGAATCCCCAGCGCTCCTACGAATCCCATCAGAGGAGGTGCAGGTAACGGCAGTTTCAGCCACCCAAACAGAACACCAACGATCCAGCCTGCTACCAGGGAAAGCATGAATTCTTTCATCAGTTGATACCTCTGCGCCTTGTGTCAGGTTTCTATCTTTGTGTAAGAGGCAATATCTGCTTTCTAATAGTGATGAGTTCAGTATGTAAAATCTCTAGAATCAGCGTCTTGCATATTCTTGTACTTTTGAGCAAATTCTTATCTATTTGTTGAGAAATGCTTTAGGACTACTGCCAGTCAGACGTTTGAAGTGATGGCTCAAGTGGCTTTGATGAGTAAACCCCAAAGAATAAGCAATTTCTGCAATACTAAATTCGCCCTGTCGCAACAACTGCTTGGCGCGATCAACGCGACATTGAATCACATACTGATGGGGTGACAACTTTGTGGATTGTTTGAACAACCGGGAAAAATAACTCTGACTCATGCGAGCGATCGCCGCTAGTGTCGCCAATGTCAAATCTTGATCCAGATGTTCGTGGATATAGTCCACCACTTGCCGCAGTGTGTGTCTAGGTAAACCACTAACAATTGGGGACAGCGAATATTTATGAGCAGAATAATGCCGCAACAGATGCGCCATCAATGCAGTTGTCATGGCATCAACATACAAACGCCCGCCAATTCCACCGGACTCCAATTCTGCTTTCAGCGCTAACCCCATGCTGTGAATCAGCGGATCGCAAAGATTGATGATAGGAAGCAGTTCTACATCGCTGACATCGGTTGTCTGGGCCATGTGCTGTGCCAATAACTCTGGTTCAAATGCCAGCACTATAAACTGATGCTCTGTCTGCCAATACGCTTGGGTTCGAGCATTCGCGGGTAACACTCTCACCGTGCCCTGGCTCATCGGATACAACTGGTTGAGTCCTTCAAAGGTTTCAACGATGGGCGATCGCGAGGTGCGATCGTGAACGATCAGGCGATGCTGTGGACAAAAATTTTCAAGCATTTCAGGGGGCGGTTGGCGGTGATATTGCAGGTAGAGTCCACCCCAATCTGTTGAATTATTAGACAGGAGTGCTTTGTTTGGGTAAATTGAAAGACCGTCTTCTCCAGCCAGATTAACCCTCAGAGCCTCGTTTGTCACCATAACTCACAGCCTCCTTATCCAGCCAAGCTACTTAGACGTAGTTGAAATGACTTCATTTTAGCGCGTGACTTCAGTTTTTGAGTAAAGTTTCATGAAGGTAGAGTGTCTATCGAGATATGGATATCATGAGTGAATTCTGCAAATATCTAAACCGAGCGTGGCAAAGACTACCCATACTGAATGCGGCGTGGGTACGGATACTACTGAAAACACTGATAAAATCAGCCGTCGATTAAGTTCTTCGAGTATTATTGAATTTTTAGACTACAAATGTAATTTAGCGTAGTATAATAAAAAAACTCGATGATTAAGCAACAAGTGTTCTGCTTTGGTGTCAGATGAGCGCCCTGCCCTTGGTACAGGCAAAAAGGCCTAGAAGCCCAAATTCAGAGCATGGGCGCATGAAACCAGTGATGCCACCTATGCGATCGCGCAGTTTAGAGGAGTGAGGTTATGTTTGATTTAATAGTTTGCTGTGAAATGTGAATTAATTAAAACTTCACCTGATCGGGTGAGTCGGTTGGGTGAAGCAGATAGAAATCGTGGTCGCTACCCTAAGAAGGCTATGGCAAAAGGAGAAACACGATGTTCTAAGTTTTTTGAGCTAGAAATTGTGCTTGGCATTCTCTACAATCCTGACTCCGACTGCTGTTCCGGCATTAATGGCATTTTTGCATAAATTTTCACGTAGTCGCACCGATCGCTAAAATTGCCGGATTTGAGATATACAACGTATGACAAAACTTTTTTATGCCGTTTTAGCCAACTCACTTGTGGCTTCGCTGACTAATACATTTGTGTGGTTTGCCGTCACGTTTTGGGTGTATCTTCAAACCAAGTCAGTGCTTGCTACCTCAATTATGGCGGGCGTATATCTCGTGACAGTCGCCATTTCTGGATTTTTTCTCGGATCTGTGGTGGATAGGTATAAAAAGAAGACAGCTATGATGCTTTCAAGTATCTGTTCTCTCGTTTTATACTTACTTGCATATATTATTTTTGTTTCTACTCCACCATCAGTTTTTACTGATACTTCTAGTATCATTCTTTGGGTATTCATCATCCTCGCACTTCTTGGTGCGATCGCTGGCAATTTACGGACGATCGCACTTTCAACACTCGTAACGATTGTAATTCCCGAACCAAAACGAGATAAAGCAAATGGTCTGGTTGGCACGATCAATGGCGTAGGATTTCTTGTTGCTTCCACTTTTAGCGGTTTAGTAATCGGTTTTCTTGGCGTATTTTGGATGCTTGTTTTCTCAATTGGACTGACTATTCTCGCGATCGTGCATTTATGGACAGTACCCATTTCGGAACAGAAAATCATTCATACTGAAGCTCACACGAACCATATTGATATTCGTGGCACGATTCGAGTCATACATCTCGTTCCTGGACTTTTTGCACTGATTTTTTTCAATACCTTCAATAATTTCTTAGGCGGAGTTTTCATGTCTCTGATGGATGCCTACGGTTTGTCACTCGTTTCTGTACAAGTCTGGGGCATTTTGTGGGGTTTTTTGAGTTTAGGATTTATCGTTGGCGGGTTAGTTGTCGCCAAGAAAGGCTTAGGAAAAAGCCCGCTGCGAACGCTTTTTTTGGCAAATATTGTCATGTGGATAATTGCCATTTTCTTTACGATTCAGGCGTCCATCGTACTGCTGACAATTGGCTTATTTATTTACTTATGCCTCATTCCGGTTGTTGAAGCTTCAGAACAAACCATTCTCCAAACAGTGATACCGCCTGAACGTCAAGGTCGAGTATTCGGTTTTGCCCAAAGCATCGAGCAAGCGGCATCACCTCTGACTGCTTTTACAATCGGCCCGATCGCACAATTTATCTTCATCCCCTTTATGACAACAGGTGCTGGCGTGGATCTCATTGGTACTTGGTTCGGAACTGGAACAGATCGAGGGATCGCGCTTTTATTTATAGTGACTGGATTAATCGGACTGATCGTCACGCTCATGGCGATGCGATCGCGTGCGTATAGAAAATTATTAGCAAATTATCAAAAGTATTAGTGGACTATCGCATTAATTTTGCTGGGTAAAATAACGAACCACAAAGGACGCATTATACGCGTAGCGGCTTCCCGTAAGGGTAGAACACAAAGGAAGAGGGAAAGAAGAGAAATTGAAAAGTTGATTAACCTATCAAAACTTTTGCGATAGAACATTAGGGGTTTGTCTTATTAGTTCTAAGGAGTTAAGGTGCTCATATCCCCAACTTTTTTCAATAAGTCGGGGAGCTGCTAGCCAACAAAATTAATGGGACAGACTTCTTAATGCTACATTTAAGCTTGAGTAAATTTTCATAAAGGTAGATTTGCCATAATTCGCTTCAACTTCTCTGGATTCCTGACAGTGTAGACAGATTGAATATAACCATCCACAATTTCAAATGTCGTTACGCTGTGAATGCAACCATTAACGAACGTGATTATGCCAGGCTGTGCATTAATGTCGATGATGTGATTAACCGCCTCAGCAAGCCATTTGCTGCGAATCGCCAGCAAAAACCGAGCGACTTTCATTGACCCCTGTAGCGGTTTCAAGGCAGCAGCAACCTTTCCTCCACCATCTGACCAATAGGTGACATCTTTTGCTAGAAGTGCCAGCAGCCCTTGCAAATTTCCCTGGGTAGAAGCTTCCAGAAATTGCGTTGTAACTTGCTCTTGTTGTTGACGGGAAACCGAAAAGCGGGGACGTTGAGCCGTGATATGCTGACGCGATCGCCGCAGGATTTGGCGGCAGTTGGCTGGACTTTTCCCTACCATCTGGGCAATTTCATCGTAGTCATACTCAAAGACTTCTCGCAGCAGAAATACGGCTCGTTCGATGGGCGATAAGCGTTCCAGAACGACGAGAAATGCGATCGAAAGGGAGTCTGCTAACTCGACCTGAGCGGCTGGATCATCAGTGTGTTGAGTGATGATGGGTTCGGGTAGCCATGACCCTACATACTGTTCTCGTTGCACGCGGGCAGAACGCAAATGATCAATGCAAAGGCGGGTGATAATCGTTGACAAATAGGTTTTGGCAGATCTAACCGTAACTTGGGTTGTTTGCTGCCAACGCACGAAGGTTTCTTGTACCATGTCTTCAGCATCAGTAACCGTTCCCAACATCCGGTAAGCGATCGCAAATAAAAGAGGACGATGCTCCTTAAAGGTTTCGAGATGACTCATAAAACCTGCTCTGTTTGCTTTAGACTACTCAATGCCCACGCGCCTACTGCACATCCAAGCCCTTCTGTGAAGAATAGAAGAATAGCAGTGATATGGAAGAGGACACCCCAACCAGTAAACGGAATTTGGGAGATGTGATCGGGACTGATTGCAATGAAATGATTATAAACACCAAATAGAAATGCTCCAACCATTGAACTCAGCAACAACCAGCTACCAACCTGCTGAAATGATGCCCAAAGTAAAATCATGGCAGCGATCGGAGCTAACACAATGATAGAAACGACAAACAGACTTTGCAGCGCAGATAAAGGAACGGGTATTTTCTCGTGGGCTAAACCATGTAGGACTACGACAATAGCATGAATGATCACAGCAATAGTGGCATATCGAACCATGCGTTGCATCTTTACTACTCCCTGAGCGTGTATTGATATGACTGATATTCCGGTTTTGGGAGAATGAAAAAGGCTTTCACTTCCCCAGATTACTTACGCAGAAAGTGTTTCAAGAGCCGTTTTTCTCTCCTGTAATGGTTGCGGCTCATAGCTGCCAGGAACGATGCGAGTGGTAATTGCAATCCGATTCCAGCCGTTAATCGTCACGATCGCCATCAAAAGGTTTGCTATTTCATCGGTCGCAAAATGACGGCTCACTTCATTGTAGATTTCATCTGAAACATGGTCAGTCGCAATCAAAGTAACGGCTTCTGTCAACGCGAGAACAGCCCGTTCCTCTGGGGTAAAAAATGGAGTCTCCCGCCACGCATTGAGAGCGTAAATCCGTTGTTCAGTTTCCCCATTAACTCTGGCATCTTTAGTGTGCATATCGATGCAAAATGCACAGCCATTAATTTGTGATGCTCGAATTTTAATTAGTTCCAACAGTGTTGGCTCGATGCCACTGCCTCGAACATACCGTTCCAGGTGCAACATTGCTTGATAAGCGGCTGCATTTGTTTTTCCAAGCTCCATTCGGCTCTGCATCTCGGCAACCTCTTCATAAAATAGGCTTTCTATAGATGAGACGAATGAGTGCTGCTAGTTGTGACAGTTGACATTTGAGCATCCGATCCAAATTTCTGTTCAAAGCGATCGCGTTGGGGATTAAGTATTCGCCAACGAGAGAGAGATTGGGTATTGCTTCGGTTTTGGGAGAGTGATGCGATCGCGCAGAATTTGCACATAAGTTATTTTATTTTTTGATGATGTAGTAGTCGTTCATAAAATCGTGGGATAGTTGCTTAATCTCTATCTGTGAGAACCCGGCTTCTTTTAAAAGTTCGAGCGCTTTTTCTTGTCCCCACATTGTCCCCAATCCCAAACCGCCTTCTGCGAGGGATACAGTCATGCAGTGCATACAAGAAACGGTGTACAGAAGAGGTGCCACTGGATGGTCAAGATTACCGCTTACCTCAGTTGAAGCATGGATATCCTGCATCAAGTAAACACCATCCGCTCGCAAGGCGTTGTAAATGTTTCGCAACACCCAATCAGGTCTGGCTTGGTCGTGAACTGCGTCGAAAGTAAAGACCAGATCGTATTTTTCCACCTCGTCTAACCGTGTTGTATCTTTGACCTCAAATTGAACATTTGTCAAATTTTGTTGCTGGGCTTCGGTTGTTGCAGTGGCGATCGCTTCTATAGAAAAGTCGTATCCAGTAAATCGACTGTTGGGAAAAAGCCAAGCCAATTTATTCAGGGCACGACCACTACCACAGCCTACATCTAGCACATCAATTCCACGCTGTAGTTTTTCACTTAACCCCGGTACTAAAGGCAGAATGCTATCTTCTAGTACGGCAACTATGGTTTGACCGCTATCTTCTGCCATCACTTCATGAAACCGCTTGAACTTGGAGTAGGGTACACCACCACCTTTGTAAAAGCACTCCACAATTTGGTCTTCTACCGATGCCAACTCCGAAATGTATTGGGCAAAGACAGCCATGTTGTCAGGTGATGCGGCACGGGTGACAAAGGCGGCATATTCAACAGGTAACTTGTAAGTTTTATCAGTCGGGTTGTAGTTCACAATGTGACCGACGACCATTGCATTTAGCCATTCCCGCGTGTAGCGTTCGTTTAAGCCTGCTATATCTGCAATCTGTTGGCTGGTTGCGGCGGGTAATTCTGCCAGAATATCAAACAGTTTGGTACGATGCCCGATTGAAATCATCAGCGATAAAGCGCCACTGTTAAATATATTGAGTAACCTTTCTGCAAATGCTTCTGCTTTGGATCGATCTACTGTTTGTTCGAGTAATTCTGCTGTCATGATGCCTCCTAATGGGGTGATATGGCTTTAGCTACGCTGAGGCTAAGACTCCTTAATTCAGCCGAACCTCAAGATTTATTGGAAATAACTACAGATCTGCTTCAAATTCGGGCGATCGCCTTTTGTCTAAGACTGAGCATCCGGTATCCGCTTCTTGGAGAAACGAAAACTTTCAATCATTTTTTATTTATACAAACTAGTCTGTATAGTAACTATAAAATTCTCAGCTGTCAATCTAATTCCTGTTAAAATTTATTTAAAGCAAACTTTTTCTTTACTTCTGATATCTGCTTTTACCAAGGCAGTTATGACAACGTGTGACACCTCCGTCTTATCCAAAGAAAGATAAAAAGCTAACAGACTAAATAGTCTCTAAAATAGAATTAACGGCAATAATCTGTGGAGAAATGAATGCCAAAGAGCGGTGAAAACACGAAAATACGAATTTTGGATGCAGCTCATGCTTTGATTATGGGGCATGGTCTTGCTGGCACATCTATTGATATGGTCTTAGAAAAGGCTGAGATTACTAAAGGTGCCTTTTTCTATCACTTTAAAAGTAAATCCGATCTAGCACGAGCACTAGTGGAACGCTATGCCAATCAAGATGCAGCCCATTTAGAGGAGAATTTAAAGCGGGCTGAGAAACTCAGTCGAGATCCCTTACAGCAAGTCCTGATATTGATTGGGCTATTTCAAGAGGAAGTAGAACAACTTACCGAACCTGGTGGGGGTTGTTTAATTGCGTCTTACACTTACCAGTTTGAAGAACTCGATGCAGACATTCGTGAAATTTCAGCTCAAGCGGTTCTGCTTTGGCGGCAGCGTTTGGGAGCCAAATTTGAGGAAGTTATAGCTAAATACCCGCCTCGCTTGGTTGTTCGTGCTCAAGATTTAGCAGACGGAGTGGTTTCTACGTTTGAAGGAGCATTTGTAATGATGCGAGTACTTCGGGAACCAACACAACTGAGTATGCAGCTTGCTCATTATCGAAATTATATTGAACTTCTGTTTTCCTCTGCCCAGTAGAAATTAGACTCAAAAATCCATTAGTTCTTAGTTCAACTAGAATTCATAGTAAGGATTATACGGAAGGTCGGTACATCCATAATCAATACCCATTTTGTTCAGTTCCGAGGTGATTTGACTTCTATGGTGTGTTTGATGGTTGAACATTTGCATATAATAGAAGGATCTGGGCACCCTTCTATTTCTATTCAATTTCTCGCTCCAAAACTCGAAAATCTCATCTAGCCACTCCTGGGAATATTCTTGAGCTTCTTTGACAAGTTTTTCATCAAACTCAAAACGTGCTGTTCTTAATTCACTGTAGCTAAAATACGGGATGAAATTTGGATCAAACTGAGGAAGATTTTTCGTATGAATAAAGGAATGAATAGTTTGGTCTACACTGATGATGTGATTAAGAGTTTTGAAGATTGAATCAAAAAACATTCCTCTATCAAGATTAATCTTCTCATCAGTTAGATTGTCGCATATTGTAAAAAGGTTCTCATTCTGCCATTTGTTATATAGGGCCATTGTTTCTAAGTATTTAGCAGTAATCATGATTTTTAATTAACTTTTACTGGATTGAATCACACCTCGATATTAATTCTGTAGATATATTCAACGTAAGTTTCACTAACTTTCTGTGCGCCTGTCCGTTCAAAAGTTTTCTGTGCAACTTCATTCTCTAATGATGTCCCAACCCATATCTGCTCAACCCTATCTTCCTTACAATGCCTCTGAAGTTCTGCTATCATTCGTGAACCTAGCCCTTTATTTCTGAATTTTTCGTCTACAATGATGTCGTAAAGGTAGACGTAAAATACATCATTTTTTACAGTAGGGAAACGAAAGGCGCTTAAATACCCAACTGGAGATGAGTCAATCAAACAAACAATAAAATAGCAATTTTTATCTCCCAAAGCTCGCATCAAATGGGAACTGCTAGCTATACTACCATCCCGATCCTCTTCTGGTATCAAAAGTTGGATAGCAGAGGATAGCACCGGGTAATCATTTTCCTGGAGTCTTCTAGTCTCCATAAAACTTTATAACTATTTGCGACAAAGTACTGTAAAAACAGGGTTGTATTACCGCTACTGCAACTGTAAAGCGTAATGGTAAAATTCTTTATCCTTAGTGTATCCCCGCGATTCATAGAGTTTTTGCGCGTTTGTGTTAGAAATCTGAGTAGCTAAAATGAATCGAACTGCACCACTCTCCTTTGCATACTTTTCTGCTGCATTCATCAATAAAGTTGCGATTCCTTTCCTACGATACGGTTCTTCCACATACAAATCGTTTAATATCCATATCAGTTTCATGGACACAGAAGAAAAGCTAGGATAAAGCTGAGTAAATCCAACCATCTCCCCATTTTCTTCAGCTACAAACACAACCGAGTCCTTATTCTTAAAACGCTCTTGTAAAAACTTCTTGGCAGCTTTAATATCTGATGTTTGATTGTAAAAAACACGATACCGATCAAACAGTCTCGATAAACTCTCAAGATGTTCAATACTAGCCAAGAAGACTTCCATTCACTGTCCTTATTAATTCAATATGGATTTCGATGAAACAATTGTAACTGCTAAATCAATGAGGCGATCGCGATCCTTTGTGCGGTATATCGAGAACATCACGATCAATCTCTAGTTCTGCCCGCCAAACTTCATCTGATTGCAACCATGTTGTGTCTCCATTTGTCGTTGCAAGTTGTACAGATATCCGTCTAAGTGCTCCAATCGCTTTTCAAAACATCGATTAGAGCACTCAATCAATCACACTCATGCCATTGATGTGAGAAGTTCTTCGAGTCGATTCAGTGTCTCACGCATCCCTATTTCCATACCCGACTGGAGATGCCCATCTCGGTGTTCAACCGACGGATACTGGATATGGATGTGAAGCGTCGTTTTTCCGTCTTGCTCTGTTAGGGTAAGCGTATTTAGGTGGTCGCTGTTGGGAATCGGTTCATAGCGTTCGGTGGAAACTAGTCGCTGTGGTGGCACAATCTCGCGGTACTCTCCTGAGAATCCGTGCTCGGTGTCGTTGCTGGGGTCATACAAGACGTAGCGCCATTTACCACCCACTCGCAAGTCGATTTCGCAAACTGTCATTGTCATGCTTCTGCAACCGCCAAACCAGCGCTTCACATGTTCGGGCTGAGTCCATGCCTCAAAGACGAGTCTGCGCGGTGCATTGAAGATGCGCGTCACAACAATTTCCCGCTCCGAGGGCAACGTCAACGTCAAACCATTACCCTGGTTGGCGACTATCTTTGCCAAGAACTCATCGAGGCATTCAAAGCTGGAGTTCCATCCTGCAACAACGCCCATCTCCTCGTGCTTGCGGCGATCCTCCGCAGTTGGGTGTACGATCCGAAGGGTGAGGCGAGTCTTGTCGTTCAGATCCTCGAAGATGGCTGTCATGATAATTTCCTTCGGCAGGTCTGCCTTCACAACCTCCTCAAAGCCCTCATCAAACTCGTCGCTAGCGACAATCCGCTCTGGTGGTACGACTTCGTGAAAGACGCCTTTCACCGGATATTCGGTGCCATCGGGGCCACACATCACATACCGCGACGTGCCGCCCGGTCTCAAGTCCATCTCATCAACACGAGTTGTGAAACCTTTTGGCCCCCACCACTGCGCCACGTGTTGTGGATCTGTCCATGCCTTAAACACAAGCTCGCGGGGTGCATTGAAGACACGGGTAATGACGATCTCGCGTTCTGATGACTGTATCGTGGAGCTATTGCTTGCGGTCATGTTTTTTCTCCTGTTCTTGTAATTCCTGTAGATAATCGTCTAGACGATCCAGGTTCTCTTCCCAAAACTGGCGATATTGTTCTAGCCAATCCGCCACGTCTTTGAGTGCTTCCGCTTTGATCTGGCAGAATCGCCATTGAGCTTCCCGACTTCGCACGATCAGTCCAGCACGTTCTAACACCTTGAGATGCTTGGAAATTGCAGGCAAACTCATCTTGAAGGGCTTGGCTAACTCAGTGACTGATGCTTCACCCTTGGCGAGGTGAGCCAGAATTGCACGCCGGGTGGGGTCGGCAAGAGCGGCAAAGGTGACACTCAGTTGATCGGAAGACATTTCGTATTTAACTGAACAGTTAATTAACTACTAGGTTAAATGTACTATCCAAGAATGTCAAGTGCTGACTTATGGTTAATTTCTATTCGCCTTCAATGTCTGGTTAAGTGTGCAACTTTAGGAATGAGGCGATCACGGGAACGCTCGATCGGAGTTTCAACAAGTATCGAGATCTGGAGTGCACAAAGCCCAATTAATTGGAGCAGAAAACGTGCTGCGTGTGAATATTCCCACTGGTTACGCACCTGTGTCCAACCTGCTGGCACTGACTCGATTGACCATTGAAAGATTTCACGATTCATAGGTTCTGTGAAAACTAAAAAAACGATGAATGCAAAGGCGAGACAAATCGTTCCGGCTAGCGTCCACCCGAAGGTAGGTCGCTGCTTGCGTACTAAGAACGTCAGTACTGGCGCTGCCAAGAAGACAGTAGCACCTTCAATCAATCCACCAATATGTCCAAAACCCCAATACAGACTTGTATTCAGCCTTGTGTAGAGTGTTCCATCATAACCCATCTTGGCTGGCAGCTCTAGGACGTGGCAATATGCAGTTCCCATCGTCAGTGCAGCTAGAATAATGGTGATGAAACGCCAACTTCTGACAAGCATGAGCAATCCTCCTGAGTATCTTATTAACTTTGAACAGTGATTCTTCTAGAGAAATATTTGAGCCATCGTACTTTTTCAGACTGGCACTTGGTGGGAGCAACTGGGCTGATAAATCTTGACTACGATTGGAAATAGCTTTTGTAAGGATTTTGGCTAATTGAGTGGAAAAACTTTTGCTTAATCTGTGATTCGATTTAAGATGTGAACGAAAATTGCCTCTTGGCTCAGGTTCTCTGCAAGTTGTATGACGATCGCCAGAATCAGCCATAATCAAATTATGACAATTAGTTGTCATTATGACAACTAATTTCCAATTTTTAAATATCAATTTTTGTGAAGAAGCAGAACCGATGGCAAAACAGGTAGTCAACAGAACCCCCGCAGGACAAGCGATTGAAGAGTTAATCATTGAAATTGTGGCAACTTTTTTTTTGCTGCGGGCTGAAGGAATGCGAATTGGGGTGGTTTCACCATCCGGAGAAGGCTACTGGAGTGTGTTGCGGATCTTGAAGATGAACGGTGCCCAAACTGTGCCGCAAATTGCACGGTATCGGTACGTTCCCCGCCAGAGTATTCAGAAACTTGCGAATGAAATGCTCAAAGATGGGGTGATAGAACTAGTGAATAATCCAGCTCACAAGCGATCAAAACTCTTGCGCCTGACGCCAAAAGGAGAAGCCGTTTTTCAGGAGTTGAGCGATCGCATTGCCGCGCTAACTGAAACCTTGGCAGAACAAGAAGATGCAGCCCAGTTGCAAAATGCAGTAGTTGTGGTGAAACACCTACACGAGCAACTCAGAGAGATACTGAATCAATAGACATCTTTGAAAACTAATATCAAACCCTTGCACTGTCTAGGTTAATGCTCAATTTCTGGAGAGGTCTAATAGGGTATAAATGCATAAGCCGATAGTGTCTTCACTTTCTCAACAAGAATGATGCAAGTCTGGGTAATTTATTTTGCTCCTGTTCGTGCCACCATTCTTTGAAGTCTTCAAGCATGAAACCATGATTTTTTGCTGTGTTAAAAAAATCTGAAATGTGATGTACAAATGCTGGGATTTTAATCACCTCTTGATTTCTCTGAAAATTAGCTTGTGTTCCTCGATATTGTCTAAATGGATGGAGTTCACAGATGAAGAAATATCCCCCTTTGACTAATACACGAAATGCTTCTGAAAATATAAATGAGAGGTCTTCGATATGTTCTAGAACAAGATTGCAGGTAATCAAATTAGCAGACTCATGGCTACAAGCCCATGGCTTGGTGATGTCTCCTGTAACAAAAATTACGTTAGCTGAGGTGACTTTCTCTTTCGCCTTTTCGATCATGCGTGCTGAAAAATCTATCGCATAGACTTTTTCAGCAATTTGTGAAAGCAGAAGTGTATTTTTACCCGTGCCACAGCCAATTTCAACCACTGATTTACACCTTAAACCCATTAAGGTTTCTCTGGTGACTACTCGATCCAGATCGCGCGTCAGGTTTTCGTCAATATCGTATGTAGCTGACCAATGATCGTATGCTGCTTGAATACTCATATTGGTGTTGGCTCGCATCTTGTACCTGCTCATAGATAACTTTAGTCTACTTGGCTGCTGAAACACCTATCTACAGACTAAAAAAAGTCATCATATAAGCTTTTAATACGACAAACCCGGTGTCTTGTGAAGATATAAATCATCCGTCAATTGCTTTAACATGAAATCTGCGACATCAGTGCGAGAGATTTTGAGTTTTGTTGTCTTATCGGTGCCTGGAAAGCCATGCCGATAGTTGTTAGTGCGATTCCCGTCTATAAAGGCTCCCGGACGGACGATTGTCCAGTCCAGGTGGCTTTGCTTGATGTAGTTCTCTTGCTTCACATGATCTGCATATGCTTGACGCAATAAAAATCCAAACATGATGTACTTCCAGAAGAAGTTTAGATTACCCCAACTATTTCCGACTCCAAGAGTCGTTTGGCAGATCAAACGTCGAACGCCCGCTTTCTCCATTGCGCGGATAATATGTCGTGTCCCTTCTGATCTGATTGTTCCATTCCTACCTGCTCCGATCGCACACAGCACTGCATCTTGACCTTGCACCGCCTTCTCCACCGATATAAAATCCATTACATCACCCTGAGCAATTTTCAGGTTTGCGTGCTTGATGTCGAGCTTTGCAGGATCGCGGGCAAATGCCGTGACAGTGTATCCTTGCTCCAGAGCTTGCTTGACAAGCTGGCGACCTATGCTACCTGTTGATCCGAAAATAAGTATCTTCATTTTTTTGTTCACTACACAAACTAGAATTAATGTGTAACAGATGTGCCATGGCTCCTCCCGAACGATCGCTATTCCAGCTTAGGTAAACTACCTGTTCTCAGCTATCTAATTCTTGTGCAACTATCACAATCTTGCTGCCAGTTTTCAGTTTGCAAGCACAGAATCTCTCCCAAAGCGAATACAATCAAATCAGATCAATTGGCTTTTGCATCATGACAAATCCAGCCACCGATCGGACTGAAACGACTTACTCGCCCATCTTGTCTAGCCAAGCTCAGGGCTGGGAAAATATTCTGGTCGAGCAATTCCAACAACCTCCGGGTGAGGCGAGGTGTGATTACAGCGATGAACATACAATTTATCTATCTCTTGCCCCTCGTCCAATTCGCTTGCTGCAAATTCAGGGAGGCAAAACCCACACAGGATTGTACGCAAAAGGCGACATTTCTGTAACGCCTGCAAAGACGCCACTTTTT
Source organism: Chlorogloeopsis fritschii PCC 6912 (assembly GCF_000317285.1). GTDB lineage: Bacteria > Cyanobacteriota > Cyanobacteriia > Cyanobacteriales > Nostocaceae > Chlorogloeopsis > Chlorogloeopsis fritschii. The sequence goes on from NZ_AJLN01000153.1 coordinate 74,506, forward strand.
GCACGTTGGGATCAAGATGATCACTACTTGCAGATTCGGATTGCATCTCGTTTCATCGAGAGCGTTGCCACCGAAGCTCTAGCGATGAATCCAGAACAGCTACAATTACTCCCCGAATTTCGGATTCGCGATCCTCAAATTGAGGCGATCGCTATGATGTTTCTGTGTGAACTGCAACAGGAAAATTTAGGCGGCAGGCTCTACATTGAATCACTGGCAAATGTTTTGGCAGTGCATTTGCTCAGACAATACGCTGCTGCTAAACCTCATCTTCAAACTTACGAGGCTGGATTATCTGAGCGTCAACTATTGCAAGTCTTAGAATACATCAACGAACACCTCACTCAAGACATCAAGCTTGCAGACTTAGCTCAATTGCTGGGCATCAGCCAATTTCATTTCAGCCATCTATTTAAGCGATCGCTTGGTACGGCTCCCTACCAATACCTGATTCAGCAACGGATCGAACGAGCAAAGCAGTTGTTGAAACAAACCGATCTATCAATTATGGACATTGCCTTAAACTGTGGATTCAACAGCCACAGCCATTTAAGCAAACAGTTTCGGCACTTTACAGGCATGACACCAAAAGCCTACAGAGTGAATTGATGCAGCAGCGATCGCTATTAAAAGCTAGAAGCAGAGCAAGCCCCAGTTGCTTTAGCAGCACGTAGAGGAAGACTAGTAGTAGTGGGATCGTAGGCTGTGAGAACTACCTCACCTTTACCATTCAGCACCCATCCTTGTGCAGGGATAACACGTTTGGTGTGAGTATGAGTTATCGGCTGGTTAATTGTTACAATTTGGGATTTGCTGCTACTGGCAGTAGGTTCCACTAAATCAATGCGAATATTGTCACTTTTGAAGCTTTCATTGGGACTGCTTGGCAAACCACCTCGTCCGGTGATGATGAAACTACTCACTGTACCAGGCTGACAAGGACTTTGGGCAATTTGTTGTGTAGGATCTACAACGGTTTCCGGCAATTCTATTAACCCTCGGCTATGATCGACATCAGGTGTATTAAGAATTACATCACCCGCCAAGCCAAATTCTGAACTGGCATCAATATCGTTGGTTGTGTTTGGTGGAGTTGACGGGCGCTCTTCAAGTCCAAAAATGCTTTTAGTGGTGATTTTAATTTCGCCACCTTTGCCTTGAAAAGCATTAGCAACAATATCATTGTTTTGATCGGGGAAAGCCACCACTAAACCGTTGGCAGCATCGATATCAATGTTGCCACCACTAGCATCGTTCAAAGCACGAGCAGAAATCAGACTTTGATTTTGCATCAACAACAAGTCTACGTTTTGCAGTCTGATGTTTGCTCCTTCTCCCGCATTAGTTTCGGCAGTCAGTTTTCCTTGGTTGAGGCGAATGGTGTTTGCCTTCACAGTTAAGTTACCTGCTGCACCAGTTCCCTTTGCACTTACACTTACTTCTGCACCATCGCGAACATTGAAAATTGGAGTATTAATAATTAAATTTCCGGCTCTACCACTAGCATCAGCCTGAGAAGACGAAGACAAAGTGCTGGCGATCGTGTTACCTGCAATAGTTCCAGTACCGAAGATATCAATAGACTCGCTTGCATTGACAATCAAAGTTCCGCCATCACCATCACTAAAAGAACCTGATTTAACTTCTCCGCCATTTTTAATTATCAACTGCCTAACATTTAAAGTCGAAGTGCCTGGCAAACCTGAACCAAAATTATCTGCCGAAATTCTTGCTCCATCCTCAACAGTTAGCAGCCCAGTAGTCAAATTTAAGCTACCCACATTCCCTGTAGCTCCTGGTTCCGCAGACACAAATAAACCACTGCGTTGTTTGTCAAAAAGTTCACCTGTAGCAAATTGTGAAGCCCCACTTAAAAGAACTGAATCTGTCGCATTGACGATCATATTTCCACCATTGCCAGTTTTACGACCAGCTGTAGATATCTGCGCTCCACCTTGAACAGTTAATTTTTTAGTATCAATCGTCAAAGTACCGGCATTGCCTGGATTGTCTATTGCGCCCTCGGCAACTTGAGCAAAGATACCACTGGGTATACCATCCGAACTGGTGCCAATTACATCTACGAATTCGGATGCTTTTATCAATATGTTTCCCGCGTTTCCAATACCGAAAGTAGAAGCATCAATAATTGCCCCATCTCGAATAAATAGTTTTCTTGTTTCAATGGTTACATTACCACCATTACCCGTCACACTCCCACATTCTGATAACAGACAGACTTGAGAGCCAATGAAAGTAGATCGCCCATCTGGTGAAGTTCCTTCTAATTCTACAGAATCAGAAGCTTTTACAAATATATCTCCAGCCTTTTCTTCACCCTCAGCAAGAGTAATAATATTTGAACCTCCACTCAATTTCACAGACTCAGCTGCGTTGATGATTAAATTTCCACCTGGTTGTGAACCTAGAGCAATAGAAAAAATCAATGAGTAATCTGTCAAAGTAATATTTTTACCCTGCACTTGAATAACACCAGCGCTATCACCGCTAGTATCTACTTGTGCGCCGCCAGACAGTTGAATATCTCTAAATTTCTGAACATTTTCATATCCCAAAGCATAGCTTGTATCAATCTCATTTAGACTCACAAAACTATTAGCGTCAACACTACCTAACTCGATTCTTCCATTTAGTGCAGTTAAATTACCACCCAGTAAAGAAACATTACCACCTACTAAAGCTAAAGTTTTACCACTCGCAACTTGTAAGCCAGCAGGAGAACTAATCGTATTTAAGGAATCCTCAAGACTGGCTTGAGATTGATTAACAATATCTCCAGGATTATTTCTAAATTGTAAACCTATCGGTATACTAACTGTTAACAATGGAGCAGGTTCGATACTAGTTGCACTGAATTCTGTACCATCTGCAAATTTTAGACTATCCGCTGTGCTGGCGACAAAAGAACCCCCGATTTGGAGACTAGCATTCTGTCCAAAAATAATGCCGGCAGGATTGATGAAAAATAGATTAGCACTACCGTTAGCTTTGATTAAACCATCTATACTTGAAGGCGAACCACCTGTAATCCTTGTGATAATATTTCTCACTGCTGCCGCATCATTATTGAAATAAGCGGTATCCCCAGTAATATCAGCAGTGTTGGCAGAAAAAGAAAATTCTTTAAAGCTATGAAAAAGGTTTTGATCCCTGGGAGTTCCACCTTCAATCACTCTAGTATTGCCTTCACTTCTAACGGTGGAGTTGTTAGGTAACGTTGTATCTGGAATTATATCTGCTATTACTGGGCTGGAAATAAATAGCCAAAAAAATACACCACTCAAACTGCAAAATTCTATTTTGGAGGTTTTTATAGCCTGAATTTTCATTTTTTATTAAATTGATATGCTTTCTTTAATTTTCTAAGTTACTTTACTACTTTTAGAACTAACAAATATTATTTGTAATATAAAAGTTAATTTAGGATATGTATTGTTTACTCATGAATATACAAAACAGCAATACACACCCTTATGTATTATTGATAATTATTTATGACACTGAAGAACAATTTTATTGAATACATAGCCCTCCTTAGCCAATGAAAAAAATTGGAGAGGACTAGTGTGCTTTAGTTAGGTTAAAAGCGCTGTATTTTTAAGGTTTCTTAAATCAAGCTTAAGGAGTTTATGAATACGGTTACCGCTCACAGTGTTCCCGTAATTGCTCGATTTCTTGTTGAGTTAATGGGAATCTTTTATTCTCAGGATCGGGAGTGAAAGAAAATGAAGTAAAAATATTATCATTAAGCAAATTCAAGGTGTCAATATTTTGGCTCACAGGGCTAATTTGCTTTGGGAATAAAACTTTACCTTGATTATTTAAGAATGTAGTTAGGTTTGATGTATTGAACACAGATAGAGAATATATATTGGTGAAGGGGTAGATATAGGGAGCATAAAATTTAAATTTCATGAAATTTTGTGGATCGGAAGAATCTTCTAATGTGCTTTCATATTGAACTGCTTTTCCGCTAAACTTACCTTCAAAACTAGTACCTTGTGCTTGGTTTTTGAGAGATTGAAATAAGTCTGGTTTGTCTATTTCATCTATTACAGAAACTTCTAATGTTCCTGGTTTAAAATTATAATATTTAGGTGGAGTGTTTGAATTAAAGTCATCATCATCAATTAAAACTGGTGTTTGAATCGCTCCACGGAATTTTCTTTCACAGGAAAATTCATAAGTGAGAATGCCAAATTCCAATGTTTCACTTGAATCTACTGAACCACCAGAGAATTTCCCTAAGCCTAGAGCAGACTGTGGGACTAAAGTAGTTGTCATAGCTAATACAGTAGCTGCTGATATCACTTTTGCTAATTTGTTAATCATCACTGAATACCTCTAAAGCTAATTCCAAACATTTGCAATTAATTACAAGCTTTTTAAATTGATATTCTGCACTTGCTTTTCCTAAAACCAATTTTGAACAAAACTCAAATCTTCATCAAATTGCAGGTATGTATAATAACAATTGTTATTTTAAATAGGATTGGGAAGTATTTGTAAGCAAATATAAATTCCCCTATCTCCTATATTTAGAAAATGTTATTTCATGTTACTCTGCTTCTGTCTAACGATTTTTCTTGCCCGGTTGCGATCGGCAGATCACGAGGGTTTTTCTTTTAGGTTTGGTTTCATCATTAGATTCGGGAGTAAAGGAAAAGACACTAAATAAACTATCCGTTTTATCTAATGGTAACTCACCCTGCAAATTGCTTATTTCTTGTGGAAGGCTAACTTGACCATTTTCATCTAAAAATGGAGTTAAATTTGATTTATTGATAGCAGACAGAGAATTTAGATTCGCAAAGGGATGAACATATGGCGCATAAAATGCAAAATTAATATAAGTGATATTTGTGGGATCTGTATCATCTTCTAACCTAGCTTCATATTTAACTGCTTTTTCGACAAACTTACCAGTAAAGCTACTTTGTTTTGCATTAAGTATTTCAAATAATGTTGGATTTTCTGTTTCATATACTAAAGAAACTTTCAAATTCCCTGGATTAAATAGAATCACTGTTTCATCTTCTGGATTTAGTCCGAGACGATTAACATAAACTGAGTTTGGGATTGCGTCATAAAATTTTCCGTGGCACAAAGGAATAGAGGTATCAATACCAAAGAGCAGATAATCTTGTTGATTAATCGCACGACCAGAAAATCTGCCTAGACCTAAAGCAGATTGTGGGGCTAAAAAACCTGTTATGGCTAATACTGTAGCTACTAATTTGAATTTTGCTAATTTGTTAATCATCATTTAATAACCTCTAAAGTTGTTTCTCCATTGCATGAAATAGGCACCCCAAATTTTCAACTTCTATCACTATCAAGAAGATGCAGTAGTCTAAATTAGATTTAAAGACAGGCAAAGCCTCACCAAGTACAAAATAACTGCAATACTTGGCGTACTCGATATATGAAATGCCTAAACAATATCGAGTTCAAGTGACAAAACACTTTTATGAATTTGGTGTTGGATTTCAAAATTTTTAGCACTAAAAACCAGCTACAAACTAAGAAAATTCTGGTTCCAAACCCTTATAGAACTTTCCATTTGAACATGACACTGGTTTTTCGCTTCTCTACTGCATTGGGTCAATTAATGCATAGCCAACAGAATTTATAATATCATTAGTGTGCTCTTTTAATTGAAAAAATTATTTCTATAGATTTTTTTATAACAATATGTAAACAGTTTGTTAACAATCATTTACTCTTTTGGTCACTCTTGTCGAGTCTTTTTTACATATATTTAAGTAGTCTTTATGAACTGCATACACCAATAACGAATGATTGCTACTAAAGGATATACCGCCTTCGGTGTCTATTAGAAGGGCATTGCCAACAGCAGATGCTACAAAGCGCTGCTCACCGCTACGCATCTACTGCCCTGTGCCTTTTTCCAATCAGATCGGCGCGGAGCTTATAAGACTGCATCAGAAACTTTGCCGATCTGTTGTTCTTTAAGTTTGGTTCAAGTTCAGAAAAGTTAATACCGTGATTGGGGAGCAGATCGGATATGAAGTCATGAAGTTGGCTGTGCATTCTTCTGACACTCTACTGGAGAAGGTTGTTAACGGATTCTAGCTGAATAGTTAGCATTATTATTTACACTTCACTTCATCGTATTGTAAGTGTGTTGAACATAGTTAATTTACTAACTTAACTGGTTTCTCATCAACATGAACTGTTCTAAATCGTGATGCTCTCCTTTCCAAAAACCACGCTCCATCAGTATCCCCTGACTCTGAAAACCTAAACTTTCCAAAAGCCTTCTAGAAGCCATATTTTCTAACATGATTTGTGCAATGACAAATTGCACTCCTCTAATCTCAAACCCATAATTCAGAATGGCACGTAAAGCCTCACTCATAATGCCTTGTCTCCAAAACTGACTAGCAAGCTCATAACCGACTTCGGCAGCATTGGCTTGTTTATCCCACGTAAACCCACAGGAACCAATCAGATAGTTGTCTGACTTACGAGCAATTCCCCAGCGTATTCCACACCCACTTTCAAATCCCTTTGCCCGTCGCTCAATCACCCCTATTGCTTGATTGAGGTGGTTGAAAGTATCAAGGTCATGAAACTGAGTTACATTTGAATCGGAGAATATGGCAAACACAGCCTCTGCATCTTCCTGAGTAGCTTGTCGAAGCCAAAGCCGCTTTGTCTCAAGGTTTGGAAAAGAAATCATCAGTCAATTTATCAACTTCAAGGGATGCGATCGCACTAGAAGCTTACTATTACTCAAAATTTTGTCAAGTTCAAATCACTGCACAAACGCAGAGTGTCTTTCCGTTGTGGGTAACGGCTTGTTGTAGAAATTTGGGATTATTATGCCGTGTAACCTGCAACTACATCTCAACAAGTAATACATTAGAACAGATAGGGAACTAATCGCTTTGTACTTTGCCTGTAGGCTTCATACTCATCACCGAATCTGTCAAGCAGCATCTGTTCCTCCTGGTTAACTCGTGTTGCATACGCAATACTAAAACCAATGAATCCAGATAAACCTGCAATCCAATTTGGCAGCAATAATGCTTGGGCAACGCAAAGTAACAGCACAGAGGCATACATCGGATGACGAATGTTTTGATAAACGCCATTGGTTGTTAATGTGTGTCCTTCCCTGATTTGCAGGGTTGATGACCAATTTTTGCCCAAGTCATGATGGCTGCGCCAGAACAACCAAAGCGAGAGCATAAGAGCGGCAATACCTAATACATTAGCCCAGATTGGTAGTTGGTAGTTTACAGAATTTAACCAAGGAGATAGAACATAAATCAAAGGGAGAAATAGTATCCCAATCAATAACAGAAGGCGAACTAATTTTTCCTGAATGGTTTTTCGATCATCCACAATCGTATTCTTTTTCTGCTCTTTTTGATAAGGGATTCTCACGAGCAGCCACAATATCATTCCAATTATGAAAATTATCTTTGATGTCAGTGGATTCATCTTGCTCATCTCCTACATTGACCCAAAAAGTAGTCGTCAATCTGGTAAACTTTTGATTACTCTCCTTAAGTTCAGTCAGCGAGAATCTTCGCAAATGCACAAAAAGGCTGCTCATGACTTGAGTATGCATCACTATATTATTAGAATACGTAATTATGGTGGGTGAAGTTAAGCAATCACCTGACAAAATAGGATCAACTATCACTAGATGCGGATCTAAAATTATGAATTAGTAAGTTGCTCGTAAACGGCTCAAAAGATATTCTCCTGCCAGAATCGGTGGATAAATAGGAGTATGTTCTTTTTGGCAACTCTCAAGACAAGCAATTTCCGTATCATCGTTAGGATGGCAGAAAAATGCCACAGAATACCGAGACTGTTTTACTCTCTCATCGCTAGGAATTATTACCCGATGTTTAGTTGAGCAAAATACGTGATTAGTCCATCGTTGCATTAAATCCCCAGTATTAACTATGACAGTATCGGGAATTGCTGGCGCAGCAATCCACTGCCCAGCTGTTGTTTGTATTTCCAAACCTCCAATTTCGTCTTGAAACAGTAAGGTAATGCTGCCATAGTCTGAGTGTTCGCCAGCACGCACTTGCCCTGGTTGGGGTAATTGTTGCACTGGAGGATAATGCAGCAGCCGCAGGGTATGATTTTGTTCGGTATGTCTAGTTATAAAAAAATCTTCTGGTAATTGTAAAGCCAAAGCAAATGCTTGCAATATTCTATGAGTTAATTCTGTGCAAGCTTGATAAAAAGCGAGAATACAAGAGTCTTTTGCTGGAGAACTTAGGCATGACACAAAAAAATTCTCCGCGTCATCACGTCCCCGCGTTGCCGCGTCTTTTCGTCCCACATTAAACGCCTCTTTCAAATCACCTGGTTTATTAGCATCAAGTTTTTCTCTCTCAATTCCAACATAACCTTGATTGCTAAATTCATTACTCCAAGCTAATTGCTGTTTTATTTCCAATGATAAGTTGAAAAAGGCTTTACTTTTTGAAAATACTTGCTTGATTAAGTCTAGAGATATACCATGATTTTGCAAGTACATAAAGCCGATTTCATGACAAGCTTGATATATTTGCTTGACTACAGTTTGTCTATTTCTAACATTACTATCGGCAAAGAGAGAAAAATTAATAACTGGAATCTTGTCCATCGTAGAATTTTAACTTTAGATTTGATTCTATTTGAAGCCGAAATCGCAATTGACGATTTATGCCTACTTAAACGGTAAGACAATAATTATTTCATCTGTGCTGATACCCCTGACGACATTGTACCTTTTTTATAATTTAATAGGATAATTAGCAATTAGCAATTCCTTACCTTTTTCTGCTTGATTTTGTTTGTAGTTATTCATGCCATATTGCAATTCCCATTCATAAATGTAGGCAAAGGAAAAATTATGCCGTACCTCTTCACAGTTGTCATAAGTAATCAACCATTTGTGCGAACACTCTGACATTAACTTGGCAAAGCGGGCATGATCGAAGCAAGTATGCAGATCGCCCTTTTTACCATAGAGTTTAGATTTACTCTTACTAAGATAAGGTGGATCGAGAAAAATAAATACATCATCTCCAGGTTCTTTTAATAGGGCGCTGTAGTCAAAGTTAGTGATACGAGTATTAATAAAACAACCATTCAAAGCTGCTAGTCGTTCAATAGAAGAGTTTGTAAATCGACTTTTGAAAGAAGCACTAGAGTAACCACCACTCTCTATAGTGCCACTAAAAGTAATTCGATTGAGAACAAAGAAACGCACAGCCCGCTCCAATGGAGTCATTGTACTAGTATCTGCAACTGCAAGAGATTTAAATAAAGCACGTCCATCTGTTGTCTGTTGCTTGATTTTCCAAACTTCCTCAACTAGCTTAGGCAAATCAATTTTTACCTGAGTCCAAAAATAGTAAAGTTCTTGGTTGAGATCGTTAATCCAGCAAGGCAATTTGGGGTATTTTTGTAAGATATGAAAGAAGACAGAACCTCCACCCACAAAAGGTTCACGAAACTCTTTAAACGTAGGAGGTATATAGCGGGCAATCTGAGGAATCGCCTTCTGTTTCCCACCAGGATAGCGTAATGGACTTTTAAACATAAGGAATTATAGTAGTAGCAATCAAAACACATATCTCTGACTTTTTAAAAAAGTCGGGGATATTATAGGGCAAAATTTACGTATAAATTGGTTGATCTAATTATCAAATTGTAAACCAGGATATAAAAATGTTGAAGATTTTAAAACTAGAGCCAGATTTACATAGAGTTCACGTGCAGGAATTATTTTTTGAATATTTAAGTTGGATTAACTTGATGACAAGCAGTGAATTTAATTTCAGTTTTGATGTTAATTCATATTTAGAACAAGATATGACGAAGCTGTATCAATTTGCTCCCCCAGAAGGAAGACTATTGTTGGGAGAATACGATGGAAAAATAGCAGGATGTGTTGGCTTGCGAAAAGTTAATGATGAAATAGTAGAGATAAAAAGGGTATACGTTAGACCTGAATTTCGTAGAAAAGGTATAGCTCGGCGCTTAGTAGAAGCGATTATTCAAGAAGCTTGTCAAATAGGTTATACAAAAATTCGTTTGGATGCTGCACCTTTTGTCAAAGAAGCACAACTTCTTTATCGCTCTCTAGGTTTTCAGGATATTTCTCCTTTTGCTGAAAGTGAAATTCCCGAAAAATTTCACTCTTTATGTGCTTTTATGCAGTTAACAATTAAGCCTGATTAAAATAAAAAATATATAAAATTGTACAAATACGACTTGAATATTTGGAATTAAGTAAAATAATTAAAGATAGCAGTAAGCTGCTCGAAATCCTCATGCACTTGTGTAGAAGTTAATTTTACAATAACCGTAAGTAAGGTGGGCACCGCCCATAATGTAAAAAGAAGAGTTTGAGGAAAATTAGGCAGTGCCCACCCTACAAAAATTGCAATCAAACAACTGGTACAAGATTTGAATTTACAATCATTATATGGAGACAAAAAGTGCAAATCACTAAACGCAATGTCGAATTGAGAGTGGATGACAGTTTAATGCGTGTTTATGTGGCAGCCCCAAAAGCAGCAGGGCTTTATCCAGGTATTTTATTCTACAGCGATATTTATCAGTTAGGCGAGCCAATGATTCGTCTTGCAAACTACTTAGCTGGATTTGGCTATGTTGTAGCAGCCCCAGAAATTTTTCATCGTATGGAACCAATTGGTATGGTTATTGAACCAGACGATCTCGGTAGAATGCGGGGCAATGATGATGCTCGTCGCACTTTAGTTGCTGATTATGATGCCGATCGCATTGCTGCAATTGAGTTTCTCAAAGCAGAGATTTCGGTTGCTCCGGGTAAAATCGGTACTCTCGGTTTTTGTATTGGTGGGCATCTAGCTTTTAGGGCAGCTTTTCAAAGTGAAACGAAGGCAACAGTCTGTTGTTATCCAACTGGCATTCCCAGTGGCAAATTGGGTAAAGGGGTAGCCGATACAATCCAACGGGTAAGTGAAATTAAAGGCGAAATGCTTATTGTCTTCGGTACTCTCGATCCTCACATCCCGGCAAATGACCGTCAAATTATTATTCAAGCTCTTGAGCAGGCTGGCGTACCATATAAAGTCTGCTCATACGAAGCAGAGCATACATTTATGCGTGATGACGGTTATCGCTACGATTCTGCTGCTGCTACCTCTGCTTGGTCTGAAATTATATCTTTCTTTCAACGTATTTTTGCGGACTGAACAACAGCTAATACTGATTCACTTTAAGCGGCACTATCTTTGTTGTCTTTGGCTATGGAGATAAAGAAATTAGCGATCGCTATTCTTATATTCTCATTACAAAAATCTTATATTTAGCTTCTAAGTTGAATATACATTCACTTAGTGCGCCCCACTTTCAATAGTGGGTTTTCTTTTGGAATTGCCAAACAGCCATCAAGCAGAGCCACTACAACCATCATTACCAGAGTTGAACCTGGCAGTAGACCTGATTGCCTCTGGTCGCATTTCTGAAAAACCCAGCTACTCCGATTCACGATATCGCATTTGTATTGGGGTTCTCTGAACCGAGTGCCTTTCACCGTGCCTTCAAACAATGGACAGGACAAACTCCACAAACTTATCGATTATCATGCTGTTAATACGAGGTGCGATCGCACTTGACAACAGGACTTTTAAAATATTCTCTTATCTTTGTCTTAATGATTGATACTGGTCATCAGACAAAAACTTTTCAAATTCTACTGCTGGAATCGGTCGGCTGAAAAGAAAACCTTGCATAGCATCACAGCGATGTTGACGCAAAAAATCTAGTTCTTCTTCAGTTTCTACACCTTCAGCTATTACCTGAAGATTAAGATTGTGTCCCATCTGAATCAATGCAGTTGTTATAGCTGCTTTCTGTAAGTCACAATTAATATTGTGAATAAAGTAGCGGTCAATTTTTAATTTATTAATTGGTAGTTTTTTGAGATACATTAATGAAGATTGACCAGTACCAAAATCATCAATAGCAATTGTCACTCCCAAGGAACGCAATTCATTCATCGTGGCAATTACCATATTTATATCTTGTACAATCAAACTTTCGGTAAGTTCTAGTTCTAAATAGTGTGGTTCCAAATTGTTTTGTGTTAAAAATGTCACTATTTTTTGACTCAAATCTGGATGAGTAAATTGACGGGCTGACAAATTAACAGCAATCCGGAGTGGAGAATAACCTGCATCACGCCAAGCTTTATTTTGTTCACATACACTTTGCAATACCCACTCGCCAATAGGGATAATTAAACCTGTAGATTCTGCTAAAGAAATTAATTCTGAGGTAGCAACAATTCCTAATTCAGGACTCTGCCAACGTAGTAAAGCTTCTGCACCAAAAATATGACCTGTTTTAAGATCTATTTGTGGTTGATATTCAATATAAAATTGTCGGAATAGGGCTTGTTCTATAGCCCTGCGTAAAATACTTTTTACAACTAGCATCTCTGAATTTGAAGTATTTACTTGGATGCTAGTGGAAAATTGCTGTTTCAAAATTGCTTGTTTTTGCAAGCGAGTATCAATAGCACTTAATAATTCTGCACGAGTAAATGGTTTGGTGATATAGTCATCAGCTCCTAGATCCATGCCTTGGCGAAAGTCAGTTTTTGTTGCTTTCGCTGTAATAAAAATAAATGGAATTGTTGCAGTTATCGGTTCTTGACGCAATGCTGTAAGCACACCAAAGCCATCAAGTTCTGGCATCATTAAGTCACACAATATTAAATCAGGCGCTTCGCTGTGAGCTAACTTAACTCCTAATTTACCATCAGCAGCGCCGACAGTATCAAAATCTTCAGCTTCCAACAAATCTAATATATTTTCACGAACTGTTTGCTCATCTTCTATTACTAGAATTTTAGTCATAATCTCCGTAATAATTTAAAAATAGGAATTGGATAGTGGATAGTGGTTAGTAGGTAGTAGTTGATTGGTAATTTATTTTGGATATAACTACTAATTGCTGTATGGGTGGTTTGAGGAGACAAATTAACAGTTTGAACGGCAAAATTATCAACAAAACTCGCCCCTGCTAACTATTACACATTCTTTAATGGCAAAGCTACAATAAATGTCGTTCCTACTTCAAGTTCGCTAATCACTTTAATTTCACCCTTATGAATATCTACGCACTTTTTTACTATTGCCAATCCCAAACCTGTACCTTGAATGTTGCCGACATTAGCAGCACGATGAAAAGATTCAAATAGATGAGGTAAGTCTCCTGGTGGAATACCAATTCCTCTATCTTGTATTTCAAATACAGCTTGTCCTTCCTGACAAGTAAGAGCAAATTTGATAGTACTATTATTTGGAGAATATTTTTTGGCATTTAAGAGTAGATTTCTAAGAATATACCCTAGCAGTTTTTCATCCATACAGCAGGGTATGAATTCGTAATCACAGTTCAATGCGATCGCACATTGGGGAGCGATATCAACTTGTAATTCTTCTAATAAGTTGCGGCAGTATTGTACTAAATCTAGAGGTACAGGTCTAAACTCTAATTTTCCTACATCCACCTTACCAATTACCAATACATCATTTAACATATCAGTCATATGTTTGACAGCTGTTTGAATGCGATGGATGTGTAAAAGCAGTTTTTCTTCTGTCCATTTGTGGCGATAGTGTTCCAATAGTTCTGAAGAGGAAAGAATAGTACTCAATGGGGTACGGAATTCATGGGAAGTCATGGTAATAAAGCGAGATTTGAGTTCATTTAGTTCTTTTTCTTTCTCTAATGCTGTTCTTAGTTCCTTTTCCAACTGTTTGTGTTTTGTAATATCAGCTCGATAACCGACGATTTCTATTGGATTACCTGCATCATCCCACAACACTAGCTTGGCTTGGTCGTATACCCAACGATAGCTACCATCTTTATGTAAAAAACGATACTCATAACTATTTTCTCCTTGGTCAAATATTTTTGACACTTCTGATAAAACCCGTGTTACATCGTCTGGATGAATATGATTGATCCAAAAGCTAGAATCTTCAATAAATTCCCACGCTTTATAGCCCATCATGGCAGTAATATTGTCGCTAATAAAGGTAATACCGTAATCACCATCGGGTTTGCAGGTATAAATAATTGCTGGAGTAGAGGAAAGTAAGTATTGCAATCGCGCCTGTGATAATAACAATGCTGCCTCTGCTTGCTTGCGATTGGTAATATCGTTTTGAATGCTGACATAATGGGTGTAAGTACCATCAGCATCAAACACTGGAAAAATACTTAATTCATTCCAAAAAAGACTACTATCTTTACGGGAGCTACGTAAAACTACGGTACAATTTTTTGCTTGTTTGATAGCTGTATTGATTTCTTGCGCCGCTATTTGATTCAGATTTGCGCTTTGGATCAAGCAACTGCTTTGACCGATAATTTCTTCTATAGAGTAACCAGTAATGTTCTCAAAGGCAGAATTAACGTAGATAATTGGCAACTGTGGCAGTCTGACATCAGCGATCGCAATACCGTTAGTACTGGCAGCAATAACGCGATCGCGTAAACGTAGGCTTGCTTCTGCTTGTTTGCGCTCAGTAATATCAGTATGGATGCTAACTGTACCGATAATCTTACCAGTCGCATCTTTAATAGCATCAGCACGAAGATAAATGTCTAAAATTCTACCTCTGCAAGTTTTCATTTTGACTTCACCGCGCCAAGAACGATCGCTGTTTACAGCTGCAAAGATTTTTTGACACTCTGCTTGATGCGGATAAAGAGCTAGTATTCCTCCAGCAGCTTGCAATTCTGCTAAGGTGTACTCAAACAGTTCGACAAATGCCGGGTTGACGTAAATTTCCTCACCATCGATGTCAATCAAGCCAATAGCATCACTGCTACTTTCTATGGCTTTGCGAAAACTTACTAAAGATTCTTCGGCACGTTTGCGATCGGTAATATCTGTGGAAATGCCACAAATAGCATAGGGAACACCATTAATATCTTTTAAAGGAAATTTGACAGACAGATAAATATGTTCTCCATCTGTTTGAGGAGCAACTTCTTCTACTTCTAGATATTCCCCACTAGTGAAGACATGATGATTGTTTGCTGCAAACTTACTAGCAACTTCACCAGGAAAAACATCATATAAACTTTTACCTACAATCTCCGCTTTGGTAGTGTGAAATAACTGTTCATACTGACGGTTAACAAGTAAAAATCTGTTTTGATTATCCATTACATAAATAATTGCTGGAGAGTTATCTAAAATCGCTTGTAGCTGTTGTTGAGTCTCCTGTAATGCCGCCTGTGCCTGATTGCGTTCGGTAACGTCTCGACTAATGCCACGATAACCACGGAAGTTACCTTCTCGATCGAAGATTGGAACTCCATTCGTTTCTAAAACTACTGGGTACCCATGTTTATGTATGTTGATATTTTCAAGACATTCAAATGGCTTTTGTTTACTAACAATTTCAAAAAAAAGTTCGGCAATACTGTCTCGTTTGTATGGAGGCATCAACTCTAAGGGTACTTTGCCTAAGATTTCTTCGGGTTGATAACCTAATATGTCACTTACTTTCGGACTTACGTATGTATAAGCAGCGTTTTCATCAACTTCCCAAATTAAATCGCTGCTGGTTTCTATTAAGTTGCGGAAACGCTCCTCGCTCTGTTTAAGAGCTGCTTCGGTATGTTTGCGATCGCTAATGTCAGTGATGGTGCCAATATAAGCAATGACTTCACCTGTGTCTGTTTGCTCTGCAACCGACTGACCAACAACCCAACTAATACTACCATCAGGACGCTGAAACCTATACTCGCAGGAAAATGGTAGATTGTGGACAGCGGCTTGGTACCAATCTTGAACAATTCGCTCTCTATCGTCAGGATGAAGGGCACGCTCCCAACCATGGTTCATAGCTTCTTCAGGAGTAAGCCCAGTAATTTCACACCAACGCTTGTTAACGTAAAGACAATTTCCGAAAGCATCCGTTTTAAAAATACCTACTGGTAAGACAGCAGCGATAGTTTGATAGCGTCGTTCACTCTCTTTTAGGGTAATTTCGGCGCGATCGCAATCGTGTTTTTGTAATGTTTGTTGTAAGGCTTGTGTTAATTCCTCCACTCGCCTTTCTAGTTTTGCTTGTGCTTGTTTAAGCTGATTGATATTTCGCCCTTCGGCGAGTAGCATTACCACTTTGCCTGAGTCATCTTTGAGCGCTCTCAAAGAAAAGTCGAAGCTAGCGACGGTATCGTCTGCACCAAGTAGATCAACTTCGTAACGTACAAATTCACTGTTGACAGCGAACGCGATCGCTGCTTTTAATTGGTTTTGGGTTTTGCTAGAAGTTGCCCACCAACGTGTTTCCCAAAACAAACGCCCGATCACTTCTTGTGGCTGCAATCCTCCAAAGTCGAGTGCTGTTTTGTTGGCTTCTAATAAAATTCCCTCTGGTGTTAGCAGCACCATAAATTGAAATGTGCCGTTGAAAATCCCAAGAAACTTTTTCTCGCTGTTTTGCAGTTCCTCTTCAGTATGTTTGCGTTTAGTAATATCTCGCTGCACAGAAACAAAATGAGTGACTTTGCCCTCGCAATCTGCGATCGGCAAAATTTTTACCTCTACCCAGTATGTAGAGCCGCTTTTGTGGTGATTGATTAACTCTGCTGTGACTGGTAATTTACTTTGAAGAGCAACGCGAATTTTGTTGAGTTGAGTGCGATCGGTTAATTTACCCTGTAATAGTCGTGGTGTTTTACCGATCGCTTCAGTGGCGCAATACCCACTCATCCGAGTAAAAGCTTCGTTAACATAAACTATTTGCGCGTCGAATGGTGCATCTAGCCTGTTAGCTGTTGTAATCACAATGGCATCGTTAGCATGAACAACTGCTGACTCTAACAAACGCAGTTGTTCTTCTATATCTGCTGCTACTAATTGCGAGTTGCTTAACTCATGGCAGCCTAAATCGGTAGTAAGTGTCACTTTGCCTACCTCCCATTACTCAAATCAGCTAAGAAAAACTTTCTTGCTTGAAAATCACTTAGCGTAATTATTTATACTTCTAATTTTATTTAATTGCAATTAGTAGTAGAGGCAATATAACGGTTTAGCAATATCCGTAATAAATTTTTAATATCTTCAAACATCGTTTTGCTTCAGTAATATTACTGTTATGGATGTAGATTATTAAGTAGTTAAGTAGAAAACCAAATTATTAGATCCCCGACTTCTCGACAGAAGCCGGGGATCTGGGAGAGGTTTGAACCCGATCCCCAGTCACTAATCCCCAATACCCTTTACAGATAATCTTCCAATTGTCGGGCAACCAATCGAGCAAACAAACCTTCTTGAGCCATCAGTTGAGAGAAATTTCCCACTTGTACCACACAACCAGCATCAATAACATAGATGCGATCGGCATTACGAATAGTACTGAGGCGATGGGCGATCGCGATTCGCGTTACTTTGAGCCGCTCCAAACTTTCAGTTACAATTGCTTGGGTGCGATTATCCAAAGCGCTGGTTGCCTCATCCATGAGGACAACTCTCGGTTGACAGACAAGGGCACGCGCAATCAATAAGCGCTGTCGTTGCCCACCAGAAAGATTACTTCCTCCCTCACTAATCACAGTGTGCATACCCATTGGCATTTGCTCAATGTCTTCTGCCAAACCTGCCATCCGGGCTGCTTCCCAGGCTTGCTCTAGCGTTACCAATGCTCCAGCGGTGATGTTCTCAAAGATTGAGCCTGAACCAATCTTGCCATTTTGCAGTACTACCCCCAAGGATCTGCGTAAAGCCTGAAGATCCAATTTAACTAAGTCTTTACCATCGTAAAATATACTTCCTGCTGTGGTCGTTTCAAACCCCAACAACAATCGAAATATTGTTGATTTCCCACTTCCGGAAGGCCCGACTATAGCGATAAATTCTCCAGGATCTGCATATAGACTGACATCTTTGAGGACTAAAGGCCCATCTTCAGAATAACGAAAGCTGACACGATCTAAGACAATGCGGCCGATTAATTGTCCGGGGTTTTCCTTGCGATTGCTAGTTTCTAGAGGAGTTCGTAAAATTGGTTGTGTTCGTTCCCACACAGGAACAATACCCCAAATGTCTGTAATGGTATTACTGAGATCAGTGACTCCTTTGATAAAAATACTTAAAGCATAGTTAAAAGCAATAAATGTGCCAAGTGTCAGACTCGACTGTCTGTTTACCATCGCAAAACCAAACAAGAGAATTGAACTCACCAGTGGTAGTGCTTCGTTAAAAACAGAAACATAGTCGTTAATCTCTTGCCCACTCGCCTTGAGCCTGATTCTTTGGCTGTACTTTTTCGCCCAAGCTGCAAATGCTCTTTCTTCCGCCATTGCTACCCGCAGTTTAGCCACGCCGTTAATCAGTTGAATCGTAAGCCCATAAATTGCGCCGTCTATTTCCTGTAACTGTCGTGATTTCTTGACTAACAAAAAGCTAGAAATACTGGTGATGAAGCTGGCTAGCAACCCTAAACCTACCCCTATCAAAGCAAGTTGCCAACTGTAAACAAACATCAGCACCAAGTTGAGTAAAGCAAACACCCCACTTAATAAAGTACGTTGAGTAGCACCGCTGAGTTTTTGCTGAATCCGACTCACAGACATGACACGATTGACTAAATCTCCAGACGCATACTGACGAAAAAACGCTGGACTTAATTTGAGCACCCGATCCCAAATAGCAGGTTGCAAGGCGTTATCGCTCAGGCTTTCAACTCTAAGAGTAATAATACTTTGAGCAATTCCAAATACTAACTGGGCAAAAGCCACTACCAACAGCACCAACCCAATCTGCCACACCAAGGTGCGATCGCTCTCAGGAATAGCGTAATTTACTAAAATCGCTGTTGCCTGTGGTGCAATCATTCCCAGCAAGGTGCCACTAATTCCTAACAGAAAAATACTAATAATGTCTTTTTTGCTACCTCTAGTTGCAAACAGCAGTACCTCAACAGCATTATTTACAACCTGGGGTAAAGGTCGATAAAGAACGTAAGCTTGCTGTGACAGTGTCTTAGCCACAGCTTTGTTCAAGGGTATACGAGTTTGTGTTACCGAGTCAAATAGTATATAACCCTTAGCGCCAACAGGCAGCAGAGCGACTGGACGTTTTTCCCACTCAGTAAAAGCCAGTAGAGGGCCATGTTCTTTATGCCACCAATTATCTGCTAAAGTTACACGCCGAATACGTATTTGTGATGCTCTGGCAATAGCAGCGACAGGATCTTTCGCACTTTCAAGATCTTCTACAATTGGAGGATGAATTACAATCCCTAAAAACCGTCCAATTGCTCCCATTGCCACCAAAAGAGCTGGCCCTTCCTGAAAAAATACAGCTTCTTGCTGGGGTTGTAATACAGCCGCGAGTTCTCCCAGCGCTCTTGCTACTACTTGGCGATTGCGTTGTTCTCGTTCCTGAAATCTAAGATATTCTGCTTCTGCCTGTTGATTGATTAACAAATTGAAGTAGTCAAAGAAATAAGTATGTAAACACGCTAAACCTGCTTGCAGTTGTGCCTGTTCTAATTCTGCACCTGCTAGGATGACTCCTTTAGCCAAATTTTCTGCCTCCAACCACATACCTGTTGTGAGTGGAAAAGCTGGCGAGGTTGAATTCAAAGTTAAGTCATCAATTCCCAGCCAGCGAACACTACCTTGTTGTAATTTCACCCAAAAAACTTTTTTTTGGCATAGTTGTAGTGTCTCATCAGTTGATAACGAAAAATTGCCCTCAAAATCTCTGGGGAGGAGATTTAATGGCATCGTTAGTTTGGTTTGCTGCTGGTTAAGAACTCGATCTAGGTTATATAGCCAATTTTCTAATAGCGCAGTTGCTTCCGGTTTACCTGCTGCAATTTGCTCGACTAACTCACTCATCGGCAGTTGAGATAATTGTGTCGGTTCTACTGCTACCGCCACAAATGCCCATTGTTGGATTGCGATCGCTTCCGGTGCTAATGCTGCACCAAATAAAGCTTCACCTGCACTAACACTAAACAAATAACGGCGCTGACTCTGGGCTGAACCATCCTTGACTTTAGTTGCAAACAACGCCAGCCTTCCAGATTCTACTATCCACACAGTTTCTGGATCGTGCAGTAGCACTGATTCATTGATCTTCATCAGTGTAGTCCAACACAACTACGCACCTGAGTGTACAACATCAAGTGCTTATTGTTGAGATGATATGCAATTATGCAAATACATCCTAATTTGTCGTCAGAACAAGGAGAATTACTTAGAGCGATCGCCTGCGATCGCAACAACTGCAAATTGAATAATCGGAACTTTATTAACATTCTACATTTCTGCTTTCAACCCTGTTCCCTGCTATATAATACCGATGTACTCCTTAGCCCTCAATTAATCATGGTCAAAACAATCCAAGCGTGGGATATCAGTCTTTACGAACTGGAGGAAAATTTTGGGTTGGAGTTAGTTAACAATACTGATTTTTTTCCAGAATGGACAGAAAATTTACCGTTACTAACGGATATTGAAAAATCATCTTTAGAACGAGTAAAAAACAATTATTTAAATTTAACTAAACGCCGTTCTATGTCAGAAGAAGTAGTGAAGATGGTAGTGCTGTCTCCACTGCTTGATTTAGCTGGTTTTTATCAACATACTTTCGAGATTGAAACAGAAACTTCCACTGAAATTTCGGCTGTAGATGAAAGCGTTATCGTTAAAGGTAGTATTGATGTTTTAGTGATAAATAAAAGACTATGGATACTTGTTATTGAATCTAAAAGTACTAAATTTGATGTGATATCTGCACTGCCTCAAGCACTTTCTTATATGCTCGATACTCCCAATATTGAACAGCCAACATTTGGGTTGCTTGTCAATGGTAGAGAGTTTGTTTTTGTCAAGTTAGTTCAGGTACAAAAGCCAAAATATGCTCGTTCAGATGCTTTATCAATAGAAAAAACAAATGAACTTCAACAGGTTTTAAGTATATTAAAAAGATTTAGTGAATTAATTTTACTGTAGTATTCCTGACGAATTATTCCGAGAATGGCAAGAAAATTTACCAGGGATTACAGAGTGATTAGTTAGTAGAATATGTCATTTAAATCACAACGGTACTTTTACGGCTTTTTAAGTACGGAATGGTGACAACCCCGCTAATTAGCAAATAGAGCAGGATGGCAGCGAGGGCAAGCTTTTGCTCTGGAAAGTTAGTATGGGCGATCGCAATCGCAACGCCAGGGTGTCGAGTAGCGGTAGATAGTGCTAGAACTGTGCGGTGATGGGGATTTGGCCCACCCAGCAAATGACCTGCTGCTAGCCCAATAAGGACAAAAACTACAATCACAATGATCGTTCCATTGCCAATCAGAGAGGCGATCGCGGATCTTGCAGTGAACAAGATGGGCAAAAGACTGACAAGCATCAGTACAGATGCTACCACAGATATGGGCTTGGCAATCCGTTGGGCAAATGCAGGTAACAGATATCGAACTGTGATACCGATCGCCAGCCACACCAAAACGGTAGATAGAACAATCTGAGCAACGACGACGGGCGGAATTTTGTCGGTTCTGCCGAAGGCTCTATCGAGTAGCTTAATCATGAGGGGAGCAAACACGATCGCCAGCAGCGACATCGCCACCAGTAATCCAAACGTGTAGTCCTCTTCTCCGCCTGCCTTGAGTTGCTTCTTCGGTAAGATGGGCGGGATTGGAGACAACGATAGCGCGATCAGAGCGATTTCTACAGCCGGATACAGATTGAAGGCAGCTACAATTGCCCCCACTACCAGTGGCATAATGATGTACATGGAGAGGAGCGATCGCACAAGTTGTCTGGGATGGCGAAACAAATAGGTTATATCTTTGAGTCTTGCCCCCAGCCCAAGCGCGAAAACAGCGAGTACGATACTCACCTTCAGCGCTAGCAAAATTAATTGTGTTAGATTCATGGCGTTAAATTGGGGCTTTATGGATGCGGGTATAGAGTTCGCGCTTGTCGGCACAAAAGTGAAGCGATCGCCTTACTCCCTAACTGCCAAATAGTATTTTCTTTGCCAAATCGAAGATTTGCTCCAAAGGAATAGTAATAAAGAATAGGGGTAACAAAGGTGCGAAAATAGTGCTTCCTAGTCCAATCACTGCACTCAAACTAAATGGCACGATTCTCATTTTTTTGATTGCCTCAAAGCTGGCACCCAAATCGGCAAGAGATGATATATCGGGGCTTCCTAAAGGAGATTCTTCTTTTTCCATAGCCTAGAATCAAAAGAGCGATCGCAAGTATGAATCAAATCGGCTCGGCTTTCTCAACGAGAATTTTACACTTGCTTTATGCCTCTAATGCAGCCTTGATTTTGGGATTAGTATACCAACTGTAAGGGCCTTCCATCACGGGCTTAACATTTAACTCCTGTCGCCACTCCTCTAAAGGACGTTCAAAGCCTTCTTCCCACTTTATGGGAAATAAAGGTTTTGCTGCTTGCGCTATTTCAATACCATCAGAAATTAATCGGAATTTATACCCCAGTGTTGTATTTAAATCAGTTACCTCCATGTTTTCGTCATAAAGTTTGTCACTTGTAAAAAAGCCTAGTAACAAAGAGACGAGATCCAAAAACAGAAAAGCAGGATAGCGGATCTGTCCTACAAAGACTGAAATGACACCTAATTCTCCTAAAGTATCCAGCGAATATCCAGTCATGACATGATGAATATCGTGAGTTTTAAAAACCCTAAAGTTAATATAGGCTCCGTCTGTTTCAAAACGAGTAGGAACAGTTAGATTAAACGGCTCATAGCCGATTGCTGATAAAACTCTGGCATAAGTCCATCCCAAAGAGCCTTTCGGCATTGCCAACAGAGTCTTCAAATCATGGGGTGGGCCAACATATCGTTCCTCTAACATTTTCGCTGAAGCGGGGTCTTTTTGAATAGCTTGAGTACATAGTTGCATCTGAAGCCCAGTACTCAGTTTGTCACCTAATTGAAAAACATTTTTAGGATCTTTCCCCGCACCACCAGCTAAATCAACTAACTCCAAAAACTTATTTAAATTTTCAGGGGATGCTAAACTATTGATATACCTATAGCTCATTGCTTGTGTCCTGTATGTAATTGTTTACAAGAGTTTAGGTTTTGCTCACTTCCTAAACGATGGTGTTGTAATTTTTTTGAGCAATCAAGATAGGATACATACTCAACTAAGAATATTGCTTAAAGCAATACTCCATCTAAGAAAGTAGTGCAACTAAATAAGAAATTTATGAGAAACTTGTCTCCTTCTAAGTCTTATCTGTTCTTATAAACTTCTTACTTTTGTTTTCTCTTTTCAAATAAACTTCCTCTGACAAGGGAGAAGTGATGGATATTTGAAAAAGATATTTTTCCATATAAATTTCTTTTAAAAAACCCGTTATAAAAATATTGATAAATTAATTTTTTGATACATAATTGGGTTTGACTACTGATAGATACGCTGCACCCTTCGAGGCTCTAGTTCTCGTTTATCGTTACCAGGTTCAACCTGGTAACGAAAGTTTCGAGGCTTTGCCTCCAAGCTGTTGGCTCTGGTGAGATATTGTACTGCGGAGCTAGTGCGCCCTTCAATGATGGGTATCTCACTCAAAACACACCAACTTTATCTGTCTTCTCCCAAGGAAGATCCATATCTACTCTGCCTACCTGCCCATAAGCAGCTAATTTGCGGTAAAATCCACCTTTTTGTAGTGAAGGTAGATTTCTGAGATTAAATTGCTTAATGATTCCCGCTAAACGAAAATCAAAATGCTTTTCTAGCAATTTTGTAATTTCTTCATCAGAAATTTTACCTGTACCAAATGTTTCTGCTTGAATACTAACAGGTCTAGCGATACCGATTGAATAACTTAATTGCACTTCACATTCATCTGCTATGCCTGCTGCCACAATGTTTTTAGCCGCATAACGGGCGGCATAAGCTCCAACTCTATCTATCCTGATTGGATCTTTTCCACTTAGGGCTGAACCGCTATGTTGTGCATATTCACCATAAGTATCAATAGCATTTTTTCTACCTGTTAGACCAGAGTGAGAAGCAGGCCCACCTCTAATAAATTGTCCATCAGGATTGATAAAAATTCTAGTTTGTTCATCTGGTTTAATTTCTTCGCTTTCAAACACAGGTTTAACTACAGTTTCATAAATATCCTGCCGTAGTTGTTCTAAATCAGGGTATTTTGCTTTATTTTGACTTGCTATGACTGTAAGACTATGAATTCTATAAGGGCGGCGATTTCTATACTCAACTCCCACTTGAGTTTTACCATCAGGAGTCAGATAAGAAAGTATATTTTCGCGCCTAACTTCACTAATTCGCTTTGCTAATTTGTGCGCCAACCAAATCGGTAAAGGCATCAGAACATCTGTTTGATTGCAGGCAAAGCCAAAGACTGTAGCTTGATTTTTAACCGGAATTCTCTCTATTTCTTCATCAGATAATTTGCTTTCATCAAAAGCAAGTTCTTTTTCTGGTGGTAATTCAGAAAGACTCGTCAAAATGCTACAAGTTCTACCATTAAATTCAGTATGTTCGTAGCCTACTTTGTCAATTACTTGTCTGGCTACGTTAGTAAAATCTACGTTGGCACTAGGTTCAAATCTCGCTGCTAAAAAAACAATTCCTGTAGCTACAGCACATTCTGTAATTACTCTGGCATAGGGATCTTGCTGAAGAAATCTGTCTACGATCGCATCACTGATTTGGTCACATAATTTATCAGGATGCCCTTCTGTGACAGATTCAGATGTAAACATGAAATCTTTTTTCATATACTTTTACCTGTGGTTAGAAGAAGGCAGCTATGCTGGAGGCAGGAGGCAGAAAGAAATTCTCCAACTCCCTTACTATTCTTCAAGGGAGAGTGATTTTTGATCGAGATTATTTTTTAAATTTATATTCTTTGTGCTTTCATTTACCAATAGAGGCAGCAAAGCACTACCACCAATGACTGCACCATCCACGATATCTATTGGCGTAATTTTCAACAAACTTCGCAATGGTGGAATAGCTATAGCCATAAGTTGAATGGCAAAGGAACCCAAAATGGCAGCATTTAAGTAAGAATTATTTGGCAATTTTTCTTTACTAAATATGCTGTGATGTTCTGAACGGCAACTGAGTGTATGTAGCAGTTGCGCTGATGTCAGGCTCATAAAGGCGATCGTACTTGCCTGAGGACTGATGCCATATTTGAGGATGCCATACCCATAGGCTGCTAAAGTAGTAGCAGATATTGTTCCCGCTTCAAAAGCAATTCTGCCAAAGTCGGAATTCTTAACAATCGGTTCGTCTGGGTTGCGGGGAGGCTGACTCAATACATCTGGTTCTGGTGCTTCTAAAGCTAGGGAAAGACCTGGGAAAATGTCAGTAACCAAATTTAGCCACAACAGTTGGATTGCGTTTAAGGGTTCGCCCAAACCAACTGCTGTAGATGCTGTCATCACCATAATTTCACTAATGTTGGTGGCAAGCAGAAAATGCACTGATTTTCTGATGTTGTTGTAGATTGTCCTACCCCGACTGACTGCTACAATCATAGTTTCCAGCCTGTCATCTTCGAGGACGATATCTGCTACCTCACGGGCTACATCTGTTCCCCCTTTGCCCATTGCCACACCAACTTGAGCAGCCTTAAGTGCTGGAGCATCATTAATACCATCGCCTGTCATGGCAACAACTTTTCCGGCAGCTTGCAAAGCTTGGACTATTTGCAGTTTATTACTA
Source organism: Chlorogloeopsis fritschii PCC 6912 (assembly GCF_000317285.1). Taxonomy (GTDB): domain Bacteria; phylum Cyanobacteriota; class Cyanobacteriia; order Cyanobacteriales; family Nostocaceae; genus Chlorogloeopsis; species Chlorogloeopsis fritschii. The sequence continues at coordinate 100,300 of NZ_AJLN01000153.1, forward strand.
GGACTGATACGAGCAAATACATCAACCTTATCACTGAGTGCTGTTAGTGCTTCGGGTGTGAGATTGTTGAAATTAGTAGAGTCAAGGATTTCTAATTGTTCTTTTCTGCTTAGTTCTAATTCTTTAGCGATCGCATAGGCAGTTGGAGTTTGATCCCCAGTAATCATCACCGTATCAATACCAGCTGTGTGAAATTCCGCCATCAACTGTTTGACTCCCTTACGAACAGGATCTGCCATACCCACAAGTCCAAGCCATGTTAGATCTTGTTCATAGTTATTTCCACCCTTGGCGTCGTCAATGTGAGTATAAGCTACACCCAATACTCTCAATGCTTTCCCTGCCATGCGATCGTTTTCAATTTCTAGTGCTTGCCTGTCTTCTTCTGTTAAAGGCACCACTTCCCCGTCTTGCATCCAGTATTTGCATATCTGCGCTACTTCTGCGGGGCTACCTTTGACAGCAATAAACTTGTAATTGTCGTGAGTGCCATGAACCGTACTCATAATATTACGGTTCTCCGATCGCAAGTTGGTTTGCTGCAACGAATACTTTTGTCTGAGTTGATTTACATCCACCCCAGCACTGATAGCCATGTGAATTAGGGCATTTTCTGTTGCTGAACCTTTAATACTAAACTCACCATTTTGCTCTAAATTAATTAGACTTTCGTTACAAAGAACTGATACGTGAATTAATTTGAGCAGTTCATCACAAGTATAAGGGTTAAGATCCTTGCCGTTGGCGATAAATTTACCGTCAGATACTGTAATGTGTTGGCTGTCTGTATGCACTTCGACAACCGACATCCGGTTTTCTGTAATGGTTCCAGTCTTATCCAAGCAAATGGTTTGTACGGAACCTAAAGCTTCTACAGCGCTGAGACTGCGAACTAAGACATTATGCCGCCGCATATCTTGAATGCCCAACGCCAAGGTGGTAGTAGCAATTGTGGGCAAACCTTCCGGAACTGCTGCCACCGCTAGAGATATAGACGACTTGAGCATTTCTAGCAAACCGTATCCCCGCAGCACGCCCATGCCAAAAACCAGCCCACAAAGCCCCATCCCAATCGTCACCAATTGACTGCCCACTTCGTCTAGTTGTCTTGATAAGGGCGTTTCGCTTGCTGTTGCTTCACCAACTAGTTGTTGAATCTTGCCCATTTCGGTAAATTTACCCGTTGCCACCACCACAGCTAAACCTTGCCCACCAGTAACAAAAGTTCCCTTGTAAGCCATATTCGTGCGATCGGCAAGAGGCACATCTTCTCCTGTTGGGCATACTGTAGATTTTGTCACGGGTATGCTTTCCCCCGTTAAAGCAGACTCATCAATACTTAGATTTTCTGCTTGAATAATGCGGGCATCTGCTGCTACATAGCCACCTGTTTTAAGAACTAAAATATCTCCAATGACAACATTTTCTGTAGGAATTTCTATTTGCTTACCATCTCTAATTATCCAAGTTGATGTTTCCTGATGGCTTTTGAGGGAATGAATGATTCTTTCTGATTGGCTTTCTGTTGTATAGCCGATCGCCGCATTTAAACCAACAACACCCAGAATTACTAAGGCATCGATCAGCCCTCCCGTAACCGCGGAAACACCAGCGGCAACGCCCAGTAAGGCGACTGGTAGGGATTTAAATTGGTCAATGATTATACTTAAATCTGAACGTGTCTCTGTTTCCGAAAGGACATTTAGACCATATTTGTTCAGATTTTCAGCAGCAGCTTGATTAGTTAATCCTGTAGTACTTGAGGTGTTAAATATATTAAGTACGGTATCTGCTTCCATTAAATGCCAATTTTCTACTCTTTGTTCTTGAGCATTAGCAATATTTTTTTTAGATTCTTTTTTGGTTGTAGATAATTTTTTTGCAGATTTTTCGGAAAGAAATATATCTCCTTTCGTTTGATATTCTGAAATACTTTTTTCAATCAAAGATGCGATTTTATCTGCATTAAATTCTTGCTCATAGGTGACAAGAATATTACTAGTTAATGGATTGGCAGAGACATAATTTATTTCTGAGTAACTGGTGAGCGATCGCTCAATATATTCCTTGAGAGATTGTGAGCGATAAAGCTCTTTAACCTTATATCTAGCTCTGCCTTTGACTGTATTATGAATTGCTTGAATCACAAAAATTCCCACTCCTGTAAGATACTTAAAAAGTAAAGTAAAAGAACTCAGAATACTTTTGTAAAAGCCTCCCTCACAGAATTTATAGCATCGGTGAACATTATAATTTCTGGCTTCTTTACCTATCAGTTATGACTATTATTTTCTAAATTATTTCTGGCTCAAAATCTTTGAAATGATGGACTATTGACTATAGAGTCTTCGCCGCTTTCTAGTTGCAATTCATTAGTTTTGTTTAATTTGACAAAAGAGTCAAAAGCATACCATGCCAAGGTGTACCAGGGAATTTCATCTATTTGCAGTCCCTTCATCAACAATTGACGAATAGCAAGTGCGCTTAATCCTAAAGGAAATAACAACCGTAAATCAATCGCGCCTTGAGTTAAGTGTTCAACATCTGTATTGAAGTCAGACACCACATTGATCAAATCTCTACCAATTATGGATGTTCCGTCTAAAGAATAGTTCCGAGCAGTTCCATTCGATTGCGCCTGCTTATCTGCGATTAGTTCAGCATTTACCTCTGCGGCTAAATTTTCAATTACCTCTGTAGTTTCCGCAAGTGCTTCTTTACACCTCTCAGAAAGAGCTATTCCACCTTTGATTGCCGCTTGGACAGTAGGCTGATGTATCGCTGAGGCGAGAGGAAGAATCACAGGTGCAAAAATTACTCCTGTAATACCCTCGACAATTTCAGGTACATTTATTTGTTCCCAGTCAAATGTAGGTGACATCTAACAATTTCCTCCACAAACAGGCAGACAATATAGAAGCGTAGTCAAAGCAAAGACTAATTCCATCAATCTGTGGTTTTAGTTTCGTTAGTGATTTAACACACTTGCGATTTTTATCACTCAATTACTTAGATAATATTGAAATTACATGGAAATTGTGAGAAATTTGTGAGGAGGTAAAGAAATTCACCAAATATTCTTGAAATTTGCCTTTTAACTACTATTAATTTGCTTTTACGTAGAATTTGTAGTTCACCAAAGCACGAGCTAGTTAAGCAATATTACGATTGGGTTCGATAGCGATCGCTGATGAAAAATCTATTGTCTATTTTCTCAGTTATGTCTAAAGCTCAACCCATGAGCCTAACTTTTTCTAGATATAAACTTTATTCACTGGATTCTATACTGTTAACACAAACTAGGTGTAGACAAGGTGCTGGCTCCCAAGTTGAACTAGTGCAGTACTAATCTTGTGCTACTTATTTGCATTAAACGAAGCCGCTCAGGTATCGAAAATACATAACTACAATCTGTCCCAGACTTAATTACAAGCCATGCAAGAGAGGATATTGAGCCAAGCTAAAAATTGGGGATTTATATGCAAAATTGACAAGCAAGGAAAATATCAAATTCTCCCCCAAGTATCCACAGAACGATGGAAATTGCAACTAGCTGAGGAGGAAAAGTGGTTGCTTTTCGTTGGTGATATCCCTCAGATTTTTTGTCATCCTTCCGATGTTTTAGCGTTTTTAGAGCGTCGCCGAACTATAAAAACTTTTACACCGCCAAACTCTTTGCGTAAATAATTCCAAAGAAAGATCATACAAACATTTTGGTTAAGTTAAGGTTAAGACAAATGAGAATTTTATACATTACATAAAGGTGATTTCTTATGGCACCAAAAATTGTTGATTTCGTTGAAGATGCTGGTGCTCCTGGTGTAATTGCAGGTGTTGGAGCAGTTATTTTGGCACCTGTATTATTACCAATATTTGCTGGAATTGGAAGACCGATCGCCAAGTCGGTTGTTAAGGGAGGTATTTTGATTTATGAAAAGAGTAGAGGTGCATTGGCAGGAGTTGGCGAAACCTGGGAGGATTTGGTGGCTGAAGCCAGGGCAGAACTCGCTGAATCAAATTCCGCGCTAGCAATTAACTCTACACAAGAAACTCGCAATCCGGATGTATCAGCTTCTACTCCCAAAGAAAAAACTCGCAATCCGGATGTATCAGCGTCTACTTCTAAAGAAGAAACTCAGACTCAGGCTGTGTCGAAATCTACTCCCAAAGAAGAAACTCGCAATCAGGCTGTGTCAACATCTACCCGTACAGAAAAAACTCAGACTCAGGCTGTGTCGAAATCTACCCATACAGAAGAAACTCGAACTGAACCTGCACCCACCTGCGAGTAACAGCACTAGTTAGGATTTGTCGTGCGAGCAAAAAAAGAATTCATTAATACAGTAAATATACTTAATTAGAAAGCAACAATTTGCGCTAATCTGGAGGCATGAATTACGAAACTGCTCGCAAATTTCTAATTGACCAAACACTGATTACAGAGGAAAATACAGATGCGCTCCTGAGGCGAATGCAGCAGGGCAAACCGCCTTTTCCTGGTCAGATCACCTCAACATTGCTAGCGTTGAAAGTGGTATTTGATGGTCTCAAAGAAGCCACTACTATAGATCGAGAATTGGCTTACGCCTTGTATCAACTCACAATCAAAACTCAAATGTTATTTGCAGGAGGGCGTAAAGCAGGGGTTGATTGGCCGCCCCTGCTCAAAGAAGATTTATTAAGAATAGCGATCGCAACTGAAGGTATCTTTTCTGGTAACTGGCAAAATTTACATTAATTTGGTTAGTAGATAGTCTGAACACAGATCCCCGACTTTGTAGAGACGCGAAATTTCGCGTCTCTACATATAGCTAACCACTAACCCTTATCGAGTTCGCAATTCTGCTTCCAATTTTTTAAGATCGGACTTGAGCAAAACCGTCATTTGCCCGGTAAAAGCTTTACCAGATTTGGGTTGGGCAACTTCCATCCAGTAGGCATAGCGATCGCCTAAACGCAACTCTCCCCGCAAAGCTTCGCGAATAGGAGTTTTAGCAAAACGGGCTGAGTTGACTGCACCCTGATTTGGATACTCGTACACTACTTGAGCATTTTTAAAGTCTTGATAGATATCTAAGCCATAAATTACTCGTAAAGATTCTTGCAAGCGCTCAAAATTCATCCCATTAATCGCATCATACATGGCTAAACGCTCGTTGCGGATCTGGCTGCGGTTTCTAATAAACCCCACTTTGCCAGGAGGTAATACAGATGCTTGAAAAGTGAACCGTTGGGCTGCTGTATCGCTCTTTTGTACAAAAAACTGCTCGTTATGATGGGGGCGCAATGTCGGATGTGCTTTGATCCAAGCACCAACTTGTTCTGTACCTTGCCCTGGTAAAGCTTGAGCTTGATTAGCAAATAACGTATCCAGATACATCCAAGGCAGGAGAGAAAAAGGCAAAATTAAAAGGTTCAGTAGAGGTTTTCTTAGCATTTTCGCTTTTTGTAAAAAGGGTAATCTTAGTTTTCCCCCAGAACCCCTACTGTCTTACTAGTAATATTACGGAATCATTGCCACTTTAATAACTTGACGCGATCGCATTTCCAAAAATACTGTTTCTAAATCCTTCAACGGACACTGCTTGCTGATTAACAACTCAAACGGAATTTTTTGACTAGCGATCAGTGCCAGCGCTGCCCTAACAAATTCAGGAGTATTGTGAAATACTCCCTTGAGCGTCAATTCGCTGTAGTGTAGCTGTTCTGTATTCACAGTAATTGTCGTATCTCGCGGGCAACCACCAAATAAGTTAACAGTAGCACCAGGACGAGCGCAAGCAATCGCAGTTTCCCAAACACTAGGTACACCTGTTGCTTCAATTACCACATCAGCCCCCCAACCATCTGTGAATTCTTTCACCACAGTAGGTATATCCGGTAGTTGACGATAATTAAAAGTCTTTGCAGCGCCAAGTTTTTGACCTATTTCTAGTCTTTGGTCATTACCGCCAAATAAAAATACTTCCACACAGCAATCGTAGGCTAACTTGGCTACAAACATCAGCCCGATCGCTCCATCTCCCAAAACTACTACGCGATCGCCAGCCTTGACATTAGAACGAGCTACCCCATGCAACACGCAAGCCAAAGGTTCAGTCATTGCTGCTAATTCATCGGGTAAATTGTCGGGAATTGGCAATAAATTATGTTCTACAATGGGCGCGGGAATTTTCAGATATTCGGCAAAAGTGCCGTTATTCCACGTCAAATTTGGACATAGAGAATATTCTTGGCGTTGACAAAAAAAACAATTCATGCATGGAGCGGAATTATTAGCGACAACGCGATCGCCTACTTGCCAACCTCTGACTCCTTTGCCTACAGCTACAATACGTCCAGCAGCCTCATGACCAAAAAGAGTAGGAGGTTTAAGCATTTTAGCATGGCCACCACGACGCCATACTTTTAAATCTGTACCACAAGTTGTAGCCGCTCCCACTTGAATAACTACTTCTCCCTCGTCAGGGGTAGGATCGGCAACATTTTCTAGACGTAAATCTTCTTGACCGTAAAGTAAGGCTGCTAACACAGCTTGTAACCTATTAATAGCTCCACCTGATTTTATCAGGAGTGTTAGTAATAGGGGATAGGGGACAGGGAACAGGGAATAGATTAAACCACAAATCGTAGGGGAGCCAGTGCGGTCTTGGGGTTTCCCCAAGTGGAGCAACTGGCGTTGGGCATTGCCCGTAGCCCATCTGACAAACATTTGAGATATTTTTGCCCACCTTACAAAAAACCGTTGTAATGCTATTTCACAAAAAAGAACCCAGTTGTCCGCTCTTAAAACTCAGTGAGGAAAGAAAAGTATCTTTCCTTCTGAGTTCTGAGTTCTGAGTTCTGAGTTTTAAGTTCTAAGTTATAAAGACTCCTAAGATTTTACTGATTGCTGCAAAAGAACTCCTGTATTTCTTCCTTCTATCGCACTCGATAGACTAGTAATAGTTAACAGTGGTACCTCTTGTCTACAATCTTGACAAAACCAGTAAACTTCACCATGACGGACATGACGCAGGAGGCAACCACCGCAACATGGACAAGCGTTGCTTCTCATGCTCATATTTATGTCCTCCTTCCAAAAAGTTGTGGTTAATATGCACCAAAAAATTGTTTAAAATTGGATTTTTGCAGAAAGAATTCGCCCATTTAAATCAACACGGTCTTTGATAATTTTTTCGTAAACCGCTTCGTACCCATTAACCATTTGGGTAACGCTAAACTTGTTTTCTACATATTTTCGGCAACTGTGACGACTTAATTCCAAAGCTTTAGGAATCATTGTCGCCATTTCATCATAGGACTGGCAGACAAAGCCTGTCACGCCTTGGCTAACCACTTCCGGAACAGAACCTAAATTAATGGCAATTACTGGCGTACCAGTTGCCATTGATTCAATCATTACCAAACCAAAAGGCTCTTGCCAGGTGATGGGGAAAAGGGTGATTGCAGCATTGCCCAGCAGTTCAGTTTTCTCAGCATGATTGATTTCTCCGAGATACTGAATTTGCTGACCATCTATTTGAGGGGCAATTTCTCGTTCAAAAAATTTAGAATCGACTACATCCACTTTTCCTGCCATTTTCAAGCGCCAACCTGTTTGCTTTGCAATGGCGATCGCATATTGCGGGCCTTTTTCTGGTGAAAACCGTCCTAGAAATGCCAAATATGGTGGTTCTTGAGGTTGGGCTACAAAAGGATAATCTTCTGTATTAATCCCGTTATAAACTGTGCCAACGTAGTTAAGATTAATTTGTCTCTGCGCGTTACTGATGCTGACGTAGGATTGCTGATTGTGGTGGCTGTATATGTTGCGGTTATCCTCTGTGAAACTACCATGCAGAGTATGCACTGTAGGTGTTGGCACCAAACTCGCCAGAGGTAAAGCCGAAATCCCTACATGAGAATGGATTAAATCGAATTCCGCCGCCTGATGATAAACTTGACTGAGTTCAAGCATTTCATACGCCGTGTATTCTTTGACCTTAGGGTCTAAACGCAGCGCACGTGGATAAACTGCTTCTAATCTAGCCAGAGTTTGAGAATCTCCAGACGCAAACAAAGTGACCTCATGACCGCGACGAACCAACTCATCAGTCAAGTGACTCACTACCAGTTCAATTCCTCCATAGGTTGGAGGTGGAACTCGTTCCCATAAGGGGGCTACTTGAGCGATTTTCATAGATTGTTTAGGTTCAGGAAGTGATTATAGTCCTCAAAAAGTGGACTTACAAACAGCCTGGATGAAGTATTTGTACTCACCCATCTGAATTTTACATTAACCGAACTGACTCCTGAGAGTGCAATTCTTGGTTAACCGAACCTGGTAATAGCCCCGCAGCCATTCCAGACCATTCAGCATTGCTCGTCAAGCAACTAAGATCTAAAGATTACTATCTCAGCCATTCTACTTGCATCTATCTTGGGGATCATAGAAAATGGTAGATTCTGTAGTGAAAAATACGAAACTCTACCACGGGATCAAAGGGGACACGGTGACAAGGGGATAGGGGATAGGGGATAGGGGACAGGGGACAGGGGATAGGGAACAGGGAACAGGGGGACAAGACAAGGAGAGTAATAAATTAACCACTAACCACTATCCACTAACTACTGTACGGGAGGCAGCGCGTTGCGGAGCCAGTGCGGTGAAGCAGCCCCCGTCTTGGCGGTTTCCGGCGATGGGGGACTGCTGAACCCGGAGGGTGGACGGGTTCCCCGGCATAAAGCAACTGGCGTCGGGTTTCCCGCGTTGTAGCGACTGCCGTGCGGGTTTAGAAGATAAATTGTCTGTTTCAACCGAAAAATCATCGGCAAAACCCGCCCCTACTAACTATTGACCAATGACCAATGACAAATGACCAATAACTAATGAAAATTGCTACTTGGAATGTCAACTCGATTCGCATCCGCTTGCAGCACGTTGTTGATTGGTTAATTCAAAATCCAGTTGATGTATTGTGTATGCAAGAAATTAAAGTTGTAGATGAAAATTTTCCGCGATCGCCTTTTGAAGAACTAGGGTATCATCTCCATTTAGCTGGTCAAAAATCTTATAACGGTGTTGCCATTCTCAGTTTGAAACCTCTACAAGATGTCAGTACTGGCTTTAGTGCAACGTTGACAGAAGTAGCGCCAGAATGGAACGAACAAAAGCGGGTAATCACGGGTGTCATTGATGGCATCAGAATTATTAATCTTTACGTACCCAATGGTGCAGCTGTAGGAAGTGAGAAATATGAGTACAAGCTGCGTTGGTTAAACGTGCTGCGAGAGTACTTACAGATTCTCTTGGCATCTACACCCAATATTTGTATGTGCGGCGACTTTAACATTGCCCTAGAAGCTAAAGATATTCACGAAAAAGTAAATACCGAAAATCACATTATGGCATCTGAACCAGAGCGCCAAGCCTTACGGGATATTCTTGCACTGGGATTTAGCGACGCCTTTCGTAAATTCACAACAGAAGGTGGGCACTATAGTTGGTGGGATTACCGCGCCGCTTCGTTTCGCCGTAACTTAGGTTGGCGAATAGATCATCACTATCTCACACCAAACTTGTACGAACGTGCAAAAAGTTGCACCATTGATATAACTCCCAGAAAATTAACTCAACCTAGCGATCACGCTCCGGTGATTGTGGAATTTTAGACATGAACTGAATTAATAGTGTAGCGATTGCCCCTATGAATGTGTGAATTACTGAAATCAGAAAGCATTCAAAGATATCGAGAAAGTAATATGCCTTTTTACTTGCTGAATCTACTGAAATGAGTAACCTGATGAGGATGAAGAGATGATTGTGCTAATCGATATTGGCACTCACGATGAGGTTTATTGATAAATGAGTGGAAGGCGATCGCCCTTCCTCAAAATCGCCAAGCATAATCACTTTTTGTTACAGCGAACCTACTAGTCCACTACATAAGTTATCCCCCACTTTTTTAAAAAGTCGGGGATATGAACACCTGCGACTTGTCAAAATCAATGTGGTGAAGTACTACCAAAGCTTAGTAATTTTGTAACTACTAGCTATAGCCAGGGATGCAGGAGCATTTATAAAGTAATTATTAAATTAGTAGGATGTGTGAAAGCGAAGTGTAACGCACCAAAAACAGATGGTGCGTGGCGACTATTTATTGATTGTTTCCTTGTAGTATCGCCAAGAGCACCGCCACACAGACTGCATATACTAGGGGCTGGTAACTAGGGACTAGGGATTAGGAAGAGGACAAGGTGACAAGGTGACTTGGGGACAAGGAGAATCGTGATTTGCGTTCTTGCCCCTTCCCTTTCTCCCCCTCCCCGTGTTCTCTTATTCCCGATACCCAATCCCCGATACCCAATCTAAAATCCAAAATTGTTATGTTTCTAGTCACTGGAGCAACGGGAGGAATCGGTCGCCGCGTCGTGCGACTGCTACGGGAACAAGCAATGCCAGTACGGGCATTTGTGCGCCTGACTTCACGCTATGGAGAATTAGAACACCGGGGCGCTGAAATCTTTATTGGTGACTTACAACAGGAAAAGGATATTCAGAAAGCTTGCCAAAGTGTCCAGTATGTTATCAGCACTCATGGTTCTGATGGTAATCCCCTAGCTTTAGACTATCGTGCCAATATAGAACTGATTGATCAAGCAAAAGCCAATGGAGTGCAGCACTTTGTTTTTGTTTCTGTATTGGGAGCCGATAGAGGGTATGAAGATGCTCCGGTATTCAAGGCAAAAAGAGCTGTAGAGGGATATTTAGAAAGTAGTGGCTTAAACTACACTATTTTACGACCAGCTGGATTAGCATCTAATTTGCTGCCTTTGGCAGAAAGATTTCGGGAAACAGGGTTATATTTACTTATTGGTGACCCCAAAAACCGGACTTCGATTGTAAGTACAGATGATTTGGCAAAAATGGTAGTTGATTCTGTAACAATTCCAGCCGCTTGCAATCAGATATTACCAGTCGGAGGGCCAGAGATTTTATCACGAGAAGATATTCCCCGGATTTTGGGTCGTATCTTTAACAAAGAGCCATTAATAATTAATCCCCCAATGTTTGTTATTGATGGATTGCGTAATGTCTTAGGTTTTATGAATCCCCAAGCACAAAAAAACCTGGGAACCTTTCGTACATTGCTGGCAAATGAATTTTTCTGTACAAAAGAGGAAATTGCCAATTTAGAAGCAATTTTTGGTTTTAAGTTGGAACCTTTAGAAAATTTCTTGCGGCGTTATTTGGCGGTTTAAATAGGGACTAGGGACTAGGAACTAGAAAGAGGAGTGGGAGAGAAGAGGGGGAGATGGGGGAGATGGGGGAGAAACCGCTTCCCACACTCCCCACACTCCCCAATCCCCAATCACCTGTACCCTGTACCCTGTACCCAATCCCCAGTACCCAGTCCCAAGTCCCCAGTACCTAATCCCTAGTTTAAAATTCTTATGAGATATTCCCTTGCTGCGAACCCTGCACAAGCACGTCAGATAAAACAGCGATTCGCTAAACCAGACGAACAACTATCTTATGAATTAGGTAAGGCGGTACAAGAATTACCGCCACTTTATACAAGATTTTTAGCAGGAACAATAAGTGTAATCGTATTTGGAGCAATTGGCTGGGCGCATTTTTCTCAAGTAGATGAAGTGGCAAGAGCATCAGGAGAGTTAATTGCTTCTACCCAGGTACGTCCGGTAACATCTTTAGGTAATGGCTCAATTATTGCGGTAAAAGTAAAAGAAGGCGATCGCGTCAACAAAGGTCAAGTTTTGATTGAACGCGATCCAGATTTACAGCAAGCTGATGTAGCGCGCTTGGCAAAATCTACCAATTTAATTCAACAAGACTTACGGCGTTTGGATGCAGAACGTACAGGAGTTACAACTACTGGTACGCAACTGCAAGATGAACTTTTAACTTCGCGCTTGCAAGACTACAAAGCGCGTCAAACGGCAGCAGAAGCAGAAGCAAATCGTCAAGCCGCGCTGATCGAGCAGGCAAAGGTGCGCTTAACTAGGTTGCAAGATAATTTAGTCAATGCCAAAACCAGCGTTGCTAATGCCAAATCTAACCTTGCTAATGCTCGAAAAATTCGAGAAAAAGTAGGTAATAATTTAGCGATCGCCCAACAAAGAGAACAAAGCCTCCGTACTCTCACAGGTTCTGGTGCCGTACCGCGATTGGATTATCTAGAAGCGCAAGATAGACTCAACCGTGCCAACGCCGAAATCACCAGAGCAAACGATGAAGTAACTAACGCCCAAAATAAACTTACAGAAGCGCAAGACAAAGTTACATCCCTAGCAAAAGATATTGATGCCCAAAAGCAAGAAATTCTGCAAGCACAAGCAGCATATCAAGCAGCTCGTACTCAAGCACAGCGTTTAGCATCAGAACGTCAAAGCGAAATTTTAACCCAAATTAATAAGCGCAAAGAAGAACTAACCAACGTTCAAGGGCAGTTAGAACAGGCACAAAAGCAACGCCAACAAGAAACTATAGAAGCTCCCGTATCTGGAACAATTTATAGAATCAAAGCCACAAAAGGCCCTGTACAAGCAGGTGAAGAGTTGCTATCTATCTTACCAGATGGAGAAGAACTACTCCTTGAAGTCAAAGTCCTCAACCGTGATATTGGCTTTATTCGTGATGGCATGAAAGCAAAGGTTAAGATGGCGACTTTCCCTTTTCAGGAATTTGGCACTGTGAATGGCGAAGTAGTGCAAGTCAGCCCGAATGCCATTGTAGATAAGGAATTGGGCTTAGTTTTTCCCACCAGAATTAAACTGAACAAACATTCAATTATGGTGCGGGGTAAAGAAGTGGCATTTACTCCGGGGATGACTGCTAGTGGTGAAATTGTCACCCGCAAAAAGTCAGTTTTAACTTTTATCTTAGAGCCAGTAACTCGCAGGTTTAGCGAAGCATTTTCGGTGAGGTAGATAGAATTTTTGTATTTAAGGTATTTAGCCTGCCTCCGTAGACTTTGTTTGTGTAGCCTCAGACTGGAAGTCTGAGGGAATAAATTCAACTTATTCGCCTATACTGCTTCTAGTAGTGCTTTGCGTTTCCCTACTATATTTTCTACCTCATCCCCATTGGTACTAATGTTACTGCTACTTGCCACACTGGTTTTGTAATCGTTCCAGAATTCTAACCATGTGGGTGAATTCAAAAACATTCCATCGTGATTTCCATTGGTAGAACTGGTGCTTGTTTGAGAAGCGATCGCACCCACATCACTACTAGTCGTAGTATTGTTGCTGCTAAAGCTACTGACATTGAAGTTAGAAATAGCAGTAGTCAGGCTGTTGTTGTGGCTGAAACTAGTCATGTTGTTTTCACCACTCAAAGCTGTAGATTGCGTACTATTTCCTGACGTTTCTGCAAGGATTTGACGTACTTGGGCATCAGTCAAATTGCTGTTAGCACTGAGCATTAAAGCAACTACACCCGCAACATGAGGAGCAGCCATTGATGTGCCGCTGTAAGATGCGTATTGATTACCTGGCAGTGTGGAGTAAACTTTAACTCCAGGAGCAGTGACATAAGCTAGGGGGTTTTGCCCAGCCCGGTTGGAGAAATCAGCCATATTTTTATTCTTATCAACTGCCCCAACGGCAACTCCCCAGTTGTCTGCGTAGCGAGCCGGATATCCTGGTAATGATTTACCGTCATTGCCTGCTGCCATGACTACAATTACGTTTTTGCTGCTGGCATATTCAATAGCTTTCTGCAAAGTACCGTTGGGATATTCTCCACCAAGGCTTAAATTAATTACATTAGCACCATTATTTACAGCATAGTAAATACCATCAGCGATAGAACTATAATAGCCAGAGCCATCATCATTTAAAACTTTAACTGGCATAATCTTGGCACCGTGGGCAACACCAGTCACACCAAAACCATTATTTTCCCCAGCGATGCTACCAGAGACATGAGTGCCATGACCGTTGCCATCTAGAGTATTGTTATTGTTACCGTCAAAGTTCCAACCGTACACATCATCTACAAAACCATTACCATCATCATCCTGGCCATTACCAGGAATTTCTTTGCTATTTGTCCAGATATTGTTCTTTAAGTCTGCATGGTTGTAGTCTACTCCAGTATCTAAAACAGCAACGACGACTCCTTGCCCGGTATATCCGTTTGCCCAAGCTTCAGGTGCTTTTACTAGATCCGCTCCCCAATCGTTACCGCCACGGTTAGGAACATCAGCAAAAGTATTTTTTCTAGCAGCCCTAGCTACTGCTTCTGCTGCATTCACCAAACCATAGCCAGAAGTAGGATTATATCCTTGAGTTTCTTTATTTTTACCAGTGATGGTAATTTCACGCGCAGCAATGTTATTGCTGTTATTGATTTCTAGAATATTATCGAGAGCATCAGCTCTGTAGAGTAGATAATAAGTTCCAGGTGTAGTGTTCTCATCTACAGTAACATTGTAAGACTGAGAAGTCGCACTCCCAGGTTCAAGCCCGCCGATCCAATTCCAGCCCAGGAGATTGTCATCTGAAGTGAGAGTTTTATCTTTAGAAAGATAACAATCAGTGTAGTTAAAACCAGCACTGCTCTTACCTTTATTTTTTACCTGATATGTTAGTTGGATCGTGCTACCAGCAACAGCAACACTAGGAGCTGAAGCATTTTGGATCACTAAATCTGCTTTAGCAGCAGATAAGCTCGCTTTTTTTGATTTACGATTTTTACGCCCCTGTATATTAACCTCTTCTTCTAGAGCATTTTCTGCTGGTTTGAAGCTACTACGACTATTGACGCTAAAAATGTCATCATCTTTAGTAGTCAAATTATTTATAGAAGAGGTAGAAGTGATATTTAGCCCTTTAGTATCAAACAAATCATTCCGATGATTATTCATGGGCATAAGTATTGTTTAGACGAATATTTTTTGACAGCATGAACTGTTAAACATTAGCTCCGAAAATGTTTTCAGCAATGGATTATTCCCCTTGGTAAATAATTAATCTATAATTACATGAAAAAATGCTAATTTATTTACAAATACTTTTATTAACTGTGATTTCTCAAGATTTGTAAATATAAGCCAGATAATTGTATATAGCTTGACTGAGAGCTTGTAACCTTCTCAATAAGCGTAAGGTGGAGAGAAGTCTGTGCGGAGGAAACCTCCGCTCAGAACTGCGGAGCACTGTTCACAACGTAAGAATAAGAGTTTGAGGAAAGTTAAGCAGTGCCCACCCTACAAAAATTGTTAAGACAAATTTTGGATATAAATTTAATTTTGAACATAAAATTATAAATTGTGTAAGTTAAGCACATTTAATGGCAAAACTCTCTGGAATAAATGCAGATGCTTTCTTCAATTAATCCTCTTAATCCCTGGTTTGTAGGAGTGGCATTGAACACCAGTTTGTTGCTTGTCGCCTGGATTGCTCCTAAAAAGCTACTTACCCCAGCTGGATTATTTCATGCTTGGTTACTGGGTGTACTCATTTGGGGAACGTTGGGCTGGCAAGGATATGTAGTTGTGATGTTTTATTTCCTTGTTGGTTCTTTTGTCACGCGTGTAGGCATGGCGCAGAAAGAGGCTGAAGGCATAGCAGAAAAGCGTTCTGGAGCAAGAGGCCCAGAAAATGTTTGGGGTTCTGCGTTGACTGGGGCGCTATGCGCTTTGGGAGTAGGAATGATAGACTTAGGAGTTATTCCAATTCCTCAATCCCCAGTCCCCAATCCCCAGTCCCTATTACTGTTGGGCTATGTGGCGAGTTTTAGTACCAAGCTGTCTGACACCTGTGCCAGTGAAGTCGGGAAAGCTTATGGTAAAAGAACTTTTTTAATTACCAACTTACAGCCAGTACCACGGGGAACGGAAGGAGCAGTGAGCTTGGAAGGAACCTTAGCAGGGGTGATCGGATCAGTTGCGATCGCTTTTGTTGGTTGGGCAGTTGGTTTAATTGAAATATTAGGTGTACTGTGGTGTGTGCTTGCGGCATTTATTGCTACTAATTTAGAAAGTGTAATTGGGGCTACATTACAATCGAAATATGCTTGGTTGACTAATGAATTAGTGAATATTTTGAATACATTAATTGGTGCAATCGTAGCAATTTTCTTTGCCTGGTTGTGGGTAATTGCGATCATCTAATTATCTCTGAATACTAAGTAGGTATTCTTACTAATTTAATTATGCAAGCTAGAGTTGCGACTCCGGCTTGTAAGTCTTACTATGGCAATAGTGTCCTCGCCTGAGAATATCAGCTATTCAAGTGTTTTCTCCGCTGGGAAATTGTATAGTTAGTAGACTGCGTGTATCTCGGTAATTACTTTATGGAATCTTCATCATTTTTAAATGTAGATGAGCAACCAATTTCCATAGAACAAGTAGTAAAATATCTGCAAATTTCTGGCAAATTGGGACAATTTATAGGAGATATTCTGCGTCAATATGTAATTGAACAAGAACTACAAACCAGAGAAGATATCGCCATCACCTCGACTATAACTGAACAGGCAATAATTGATTTTCGGCTTAAAAATCAACTCACAGAGCCGAAGATTTTTCAAGAATGGCTAAAAAATAATGGTACAGATTATGAAACATTTCACGCAACAATTTCTTTTAGCTTCAAGTTGGAAAAATTAAAAGCTGCAGTCACAGAAATGAAGCTACAAGAATACTTTATAGAAAGGAAAATCTTCTTGGATCGTGTAGTAATTTCACGAATTATAGTAGACAATCGGGAATTAGCTGAAGAACTCCAAGCTCAAATTGAAGAAGGAGCTAGCTTTGAATATTTAGCGAAAGAATATTCGCTTACAGATGACCGAATTGTAAATGGAATCATGGGGCCAGTTAGCCGGGGTAGTATGCCGGATAAACTGAGGGCAGCGGTAGATGTAGCTAGCCCTGGGGAAATAATAGGGCCGATCGAATTAGAAGAACGTTATGGTTTGTTTCGTGTAGAACAATTTCTACCAGCTTCCTTGGCAGATACTCAACTAAAGCAAACACTACAGAATGAGTTGTTTGAGAAATGGCTAGCAGAGAAAATTCAAAAGCTGACAGTCAAATTGCAAGTGAAATAAAAACTACAGACGAAGAATCTTCGCATACAAGGGTGCTAGCCTCTCTACCTTGGAATCAACCACCGTTATGCTGGTTAAATGAACAACAAAAAACCTTTTTGAAACAGCACTCAGAAAGTCAGTGCTTTAGTTTAGGAGAAAAAATTTGGCCAAAAGATGGAGTTGATTATCAGTATTTGATAGTTTCTGGCAAAGTTCGCTTGCGAGAAGAAGAAACTGGGAAGCCCTTGGCAACACTGCAAGTAGGCAATTGGTTTGGTAGTTTGCAAAAGTTGCCTGTTGAATGTAAAGCGGTAGCTGCCAGTAAAGACGCGATCGTGGTGCGTTGGAGTGCAGCAGTATGGTTGGAACTTTCTACGCCAGAGATTGAAGAGTATTGGCAAGGCTCTCAGGAAGAAGAGGAGCAGGGGGGCAGAGGTGCAGAGGGGAAGGTGTATAATTCTCCCCAGCTCCTCAGCTCCTCATCTCCCCATCTCCCCGTTTCTCCCACTTCTACCCAATCAACTTACCCCTTTGTTTCCAGTCGCAACACAGCTGCTGCTTGTTTGACAATGGTGGCGCAGCAGTTGGACAATCCTGTCAAATTAGAATGGGTACAGCGCCAGCTCAGAGGGCAGCGCCCAAAACATTTGGTGGAAACAGCAGAAAAGTTAGGCTTTGTACTGCGGCGATTGCAAGTGAGTTGGAGTAATTTGCAGCAGTTATCATTTCCTGCTTTGTTACCTTGGGGTGGAGCGACAGAAAGTGAAGCAAGTTGGGTGGTTGCTTATGCTGTCAGGGGCGATCGCCTGACGATTGCCAATCCTCTCAATCCCGATTGCACGTGTGAGGTTTTGCCGCAGTCAGTGGTGGAAGAGTATTGGCATGGGCAGCTATGGCAAGTAGAACTCATTCAAAAGCAGGAAAGATTTAATCTCGGTTGGTTCCTACCAGCAGTATGGAAGTACCGCAGATTGCTCACAGAAGTACTATTAGCGTCTTTTACATTGCAGCTATTGGGGTTGACAACACCTTTAATTACCCAAGTTGTAATCGATAAAGTCATGGTGCAGGAGAGTTTGGCAACTCTTGATGTCATGGCGATCGCGCTGCTTTTGGTGGCACTGTTTGAGTCAATACTTGGTATCCTGCGATTATTTATCTTTACGCATACTGCCCGGCGTTTGGATTTGAGTTTATCGGCGCAGCTATTTCGCCACTTGATGCGTCTGCCTTTAGCCTATTTTGAATCGCGGCGGGTAGGAGACACAGTTGCCCGCGTTCAAGAACTAGAACAAATTCGCCAGTTTCTTACGGGTACAGCTTTAACTGTCATCTTAGACAGCATCTTTGCCGTGGTGTATCTGGCACTGATGTTTTACTACAATATTCCTCTCACTTTCACGGCTTTGGCAGTATTGCCTTTGTTCGCTGTCTTGACATTGGTAGCCACACCAATTCTCCGCAATTGGCTCAACGAAACTTTTAACCGCAGTGCCGACAGTCAATCATTTCTGGTTGAGACAGTCACGGGAATTCATTCTGTCAAAGCCCATGCAGCAGAACCAATCGCACGCGATCGTTGGGAAGGTTTGTTTGCCCGTTTCATTCGTACAGGTTTTAGAGCCTCTACTACCTCGAATATCAGCAGCAATATCGGTGATTTTCTTACTAATTTTTCTAGCCTGCTGATTCTGTGGTTTGGGGCAAAGTTAGTGATTGAAAACAAGCTTACCATCGGGCAGCTGGTCGCCTTTCAAATGCTTTCTGGTAGAGTCACAGGGCCATTGCTACGCTTGGTGCAACTATGGCAAAATCTACAACAAGTTCTACTTTCTGTAGACAGGATTGGTGATATTCTCAACGTCGCTCCAGAAGCTGAACCAGGAACTGGTTTAGTTCTACCGCCTCTCAAAGGGCAAGTCAGCTTTGAGCAAGTCTTCTTCAGCTATCGAGCCAACACAGAACCAGTTTTGCGGGGCATCTCTTTTACCGTTCAACCAGGGCAGTTTGTTGGTATCGTCGGACGCAGTGGTTCTGGTAAAAGTACTCTTTCTAAACTTTTGCAGCGCCTGTATCAAATCGAATCAGGACGTATCCTGATTGATGGTTTTGATATTAAAAGTGCCGATTTAGTCTCCCTGCGTCAACAAATTGGTGTAGTTCTGCAAGAAGACTTTTTATTCAACGGTTCGATATTGGAAAATATCACCCTTGGAAATTCCGACATTACCGCCGAACAAGTAGTAGAAGCAGCCAGACTCGCCGTTGCTCACGACTTTATCAGTGAGTTACCCCACGGCTACGAAACCAACGTTGGCGAACGCGGTACAGCTTTATCTGGCGGGCAGCGACAACGCATTGCTTTGGCACGCCTGTTTCTTTCGCAAGCACCAATTCTGATTTTAGATGAAGCTACCAGCGCTTTAGACAGTGAAACAGAACAACAAGTCTTGCAAAATCTGCAACAAGTTTCTCAAGGGCGAACTGTGTTTCTGATTGCCCATCGTTTTGCGCCTCTCAAACGTGCAGATTTAATATTGGTGCTAGAAAAGGGTGTTTTAGTTGAGCGTGGCACTCATTCTGAACTTTTGCAACAAAAAGGTTTGTATTGGTCGTTGTATCAGAGGCAGCAAGTAAATATTTAGCCAATATTTGTCTAATTTTTCCAAATTGCTACAAAATTTTACCCTCCCTCTCGCTATTAACTTACAAAGAGGGAGGGAATTTTGTCCTGCCCTAATACCAATTCTCTATAAACTTACACTTAATGAGTACCAATTTCTTCCTTTGTGTTCTTTGTGTTCTTTGTGGTTAGTTTTTTAATATTAACTGCATATTCAAGGGGAAATGATTGTCATAAATTTCTTGCACTCATTCTATTTTCAAAAAATCGACCACAGATAGACACAGATGGACACAGATTTTATCGGTGTTTATCGGTGTCCATCTGTGGTTGTAATTAACCTAGATTCTAATTTTTGCAAGAAGTCTAATGTCTTTAATATAGTCTTACCTTGCCAAAGGAAAAGTAGCTGCCAATGTCCAACCAAAGAACATCGTACTGCCAATTGCATAGCTGACTGGCTCATTAAGTAAACTAGCAGCAAAAGAGAAAATTGCCATCATAATTGGAAATACTGGCAGCAAAAGTGAAATAAAACCGAGTTGAGGCAATAGATAAAGCACCAAAATAAAACCTCCAACTAACACTGTGCTTTGCCCAAACCACCAAAGAATTCGTTTTCCCAGCCCAAGATTTTGTTGTGCCACTCCCGATGCTAAAAACCAAGGCAAACAAGCCAACACCAATAGGGGGAATAATGCTAGACGTAGTGGAATCAGCCACCATTGCAACCACACCACCTGCGCCATTACTCCAAAGCCAATCCACAATACTAAAAATAGTGCTATGCCAACAAAGGTGGCTCGTAGTGTAGGAATTGGCAGTTGTGACATGACAATTAGCCAAGCTATACCTGCTACACCAAACCAAATGGCTATGGCACCGCCTACTAACACGCCACCTAAGCTTTCAATATCGCTAACACGACTGAGCAACATTAGTACACAGGTTGCCACAAATGGCGCTATCAGTAAACCAAAAGAGCGTTGTAAATTTCTTGCTTTGGGTGTAGCAGAAGACACAGCCAAATTAGGAGCAACTGCTCCCAGCACAGCCAACCATGCTAACAAATGCAAAGCATACCAAAACATCCGACGGTCAACATAGTTACTTTGACGCTGCACTCCAAAAGTGGCATTGAGCCAGTTTTTCGCGGCTTGATGGCTCTGATTGTTAAATAAAATTGTAATGTGTTCGGCATTGGGGATAACTACGAACTCTCGCCCCTTGCCATCAACTAAATTTTTATTTTCTCCACCTGCTTGTTTGAGCAAACGCTGGGCATTCGCGATAAATCTACTCTCCCAACTGCCAGCTTGTAATTGGAGGTTGCGAGGTGCTTTTGTTGTCACATAAGCACTTGTAGGCGAAATTGCCACAGTCGCATCATAGCGATTGTCATTGTCAATAGCAGCTGTCATCACTGCACCACTTCCCATCGAGTGCCCTAAAGTAGCCAAGCGTGATGCATCTACTTCTGGTTGTGCTACGAGTGCAGCATAAGCAACCTCCAAATTTGCAGAAAGTGAATTTCTCTGCAAAGGTTTATGATTGGCTGCATGACTATCAAAATCCCATAGCATTACCGCGTAACCTGCATGGGCTAAAACGTGTGCGTAGCCAAGCATTAATTGCTTGGAACCTGCATAGCCATGCGCTACCAAAACACCAGGTACTTTCAATGCCTTCTTTGGTGCCAGGTACAATAGCGGTACTCCCTCACGCTCCATTTGATGCACTACCAAGCCAGCCCGTGCCGACATCACACCCCACCAAGAAAAGGCAATCAATATTAGTGTCAAAATCAGCACCAGTAAACGTTTGCTATTCATGAAATTCAAGGTAATTTAAACGCAAACTATATCTTTTTTTACATATGTCTGATTTTTCATCTACCCTAGATCTGAAGCTGCTGCAAGGTAGGAGTGGCAATTACAACGGTTCTCTGTAAGGTGGGCATCGCTCATCAATATCTAAAATGTTTACTAGATGAGCTTTGACGGGCAATGCCCACCCTACTACGATTTCTGTATGTTTGAAGACGGGAATGGGTGTGAGGAGCGATCGCCAATTACTCTACGGGCGCAAAACAACCGATACGAAAAACTGCTCTTGGAACTCTGTCAAAGCCAAGATTTGTTCGTCGCTGTAGTTTTTACCTTGTGGTACAACAATTAGCTTGTCATCCACATCATTAATGCGATGAATAATGGCGATACAATCACCCTCAAAGTAGCTTAGAGGCTCAAATATACCCAAGATGTAAGCATCCACTTCCTGCCCATCTGGAGCGAGAGTATTGGGAATATAGCCATAGTTTATGGGGTAAATGTATCCGTGCTGCAGATGCCTACTACCCATTGGGCGATCGACAATAACAGCAACGGTTTTACCAAGAAATTCTTTTGTATCCATTTGTATTTGATATCATGCGATCGCAAATACAATTTTCTTTTCCCCTACACCCTATTTTTAGTCAAAACAAGCAAAAGCGCCAGCTAGCTGCTGACGCTTACCTTAAATTAATAATTTGCAATTTTTAACAAGCTAATGAAAACTCACCGATCATTTTAACTTCTGGTTCTAAAAGAATCGACCAATTTTCCTGCACTTGATATTGAACGTGACGAATCAGATTAAAAATATCCCAAGCACTAGCACCGCCACAGTTGACGATAAAATTAGCATGGCGCTGGGCTACTTGCGCTTTGCCAATTTGATAGCCTTTTAAACCAGTTTGTTCAATTAACCAGCCTGCTGCGTAAGGTTTGGGATTGCGGAAAACACTACCACAGCTAGGTAAGTGATAGGGTTGGGTTGTCAATCGGTGTTGTTTGTGTTGCTTGGTAATTGCAATCACTTGTGCAGGATCTGCACCTGGTTGGAGTTGAAAAGTTGCTTGGGTGACTATGCGATCGCTACCTTGCAATATAGAAGTACGGTAGCTGTAATTTAATTGGTCGCGAGTTAGCGTTAAAAGTGTACCATCCGGAGTAAGTACTTGAGCGCTAACTAGGATATCTGCGATGCAGCTATTGTGCGCCCCTGCGTTCATGACTACCGCACCGCCAACAGTTCCAGGAATACCAACAGCCCATTCCAACCCTTCCCAACCTAGTTCTGCTGCTGCCCATGCCAAGCTAGGTATAGATTCTCCAGCGGCAAGAGTAACTTGCCCCGTTTCCGGGTCAAAATGACTGTAACGCAGATGACGGGTAGCAATTACCAAACCTGGTATACCGCGATCGCTAACTAACAGGTTAGAACCAGCTCCCAGTACAGTTACTGGTAACTCATGTTCTTTGGCGTAGTTGACACTGGCTTGCAGTGCCTCGACAGTGCGCGGAGCAACATACCATTCTGCAGGGCCACCTACTCTATAGGAAGTATACCCTGACAAGGAAACTTGCGGTCTAATTGTAAAATCAGTGTTATCCAAGTAAATTTCTTTACTTTCTAAACTAGTAATTTCTTGTTTCTTCGTAGTCACACCAGAAAAAGAGCAGACATCTACAGCTGCCTGGGAGCTTTTCATATTACCAAAATGAGTGTTATTTTGATGTTCATCAACCGTAAAAATACGGTAATAATTAGAGGCAATGAAATCATTGCTAGACTGTGCAACTCTAAGCCGAGAAACTATCTTTGGGATGTTATAACAATAGTGCTTGTGCAGTTTTTCTCTTAGGATGTGGCTGTGGCTGGCTGCCGAAGTGTTGCAATGACTTCCGGAATTATCTGATTTAAATTCCCGGCTCCCAAAAACAGCGCCAAGTCTCCAGGACGCAATGTATGCTGTAAGAAATCGCACATTGAGGTTAAGGTGGGTTGATAGTAAACTTGCTCGTGATGCTTGGCAACTTCTGCTGCCAAATGCTCACCGCTTACCTGCCCTAAATTCACCTCGCCTGCACTATAAATGTCAGTAAGTATAACAGCATCAGCATGAGTAAAAGACTCACCAAATTCTTCTAAAAATGCCAACGTGCGACTATAACGATGGGGTTGGAAGATCGCAACTACCCTTTGCCCCGGTCTTGCTTGCAGACGTGCAGCAGCAAGAGTAGCACGAATTTCACTGGGATGATGAGCATAATCATCAATAAAGGTGATGCCATCAACTTCACCCCGGAATTCAAAACGACGTCTTGCACCTTCAAAAGTGGCAAGTCCTTTAGCAATTTCTCCGAACTCTAATCCCAAAATCCGTCCAACAGCAACTGCTGCTAGAGCATTGCTGAGGTTGTGACGACTGAGCAAACGCAATTTTAATACACCTAAGGCTTTACCCCGCTCCCACACTAAAGCAGTGGTGCCATCGGCACGACATTCTATGTTGGTAACTGTGTAATCAGCACCAGATTCTTGGTATAAACTGTAACCAATTGTCGGCTGCAAGCGATCACGTACAGTAGCGCAATCAATGCTACCTACTAATATCTTACAACCTTTGGCAAAGGTCTGAAAAATTTCAACGACTTCTTCTAAGTTTTCGTAGTGATCGGGATGATCCAGTTCAATATTGGTAATAATGCCAATTTCGGGAGCGTGTTTAACCAAAGAACCATCTGATTCATCTGCTTCTGCAACTAGATAGGGACTGTGCCCAAGTCGAGCATTGCCTTCCCAAGCATTGACTTCGCCACCTACCAAAATTGTGGGGTCAAGTCCCGCTTGAAGTAACATATAACCAATCATGCTACTTGTGGTAGTCTTGCCGTGGGTACCGGCAACCGCTATACTGTAGTACTCCGCAATTAAAGCTGCTAAAACATCAGAACGATGGAAAATTGGACAGCCTAATTCCAAGGCTGCTTTGTATTCCAAATTATTTGTATTAATTGCTGTTGAACAAATAACTTGTGGCAGCGGTGCTATTTGTGCAGAAGATATTTCATTTTGAGTATTTAATACTACTCCATTTTCTTTTGCCTGTGGGCGAAAGAATTCTAAATTGCCTGCTTCTTGTTTATCAAAAATACGAGCTCCAATCGCTTCTAACCTACAAGTAATATGGTTAGGGCGAAGATCTGAACCAGAGACGGGCAATTGGCGTTTGGCTAGTACGTATGCCAAAGCAGACATACCTATGCCACCGATGCCAATAAAATGAAATGGTTTACCGCTAAAGTCTACTTGATTTTTCATCTATTACTCCTCTTAACACCACACCACACAATAATCACAAATGACACGCGTATCATAACAGGAATTTGTTTTTACCGTTACTACCTCTGTATAAATTTCATATCTAATGATATGCAGATTGTTGCTTTTAGATTTGGTTGGGTCAGAATGATTTTATCCTTGCTGTCATTTTTATATTCCTGAACTAATAATATGTTTATTCTGCAAATTTCTTCATAATCGGGAAATAAACTGCTGTATTTGGAAATACATCTTTTTACCTGTTTGCTAGAATTAGTTACAATAAAAGGCTGGTAATAATCCTGCTTTAGATATTGAATCAAGCCAAACAAGTGAGCGGATGCGGCAAGTAGCAATTTTCGGTGGCACATTCGATCCAGTTCATTGGGGGCATCTTATCGTCGCCGAAACAGCTTTGCATCAAGTACCCATCGAACAGGTCATTTGGGTGCCATCGTATAATCCTCCTCATAAAAAAGCAGCTTCCTTTCAACATCGTTTAGCAATGCTTCAGGAGGCGATCGCAGATCACCCAGCGTTTGCTGTCTCGCTGGTAGAAGAAACGCGATCGGGAACTTCCTATGCCATTAATACTCTAATTGACTTATCCAATCTTTATCCCAATACTCATTGGTACTGGATAGTAGGCTTAGATGTCTTCCAAACTTTACCCCATTGGTATCGCGGACAAGAACTAGCACAATTGTGCGATTGGTTAATCGCACCCCGCATTTCCAATTCTGAATGCATAGCTCAAAGCGAGATAATCTGCAAGCAAGTGGAGCAGCAGCTGGCAAAGCAGTCCATTATCATACACTGGCAATTATTGAATATCCCTTTAGTTGGACTTTCGTCAAGTCTAATTCGCAAATTCTGTCGAGAACGCAAATCACTTCGCTATTTAGTCCCAGAATCAGTGAGAAATTACATCGGCGATCGCAACCTCTACACCGATCCCTCAAGATAAAAATTAATTTTTTTTTGGGATCTAACACTTTATAGTCATAAATACTCCCCCTTTGCGATATGATCGGGGTCAAGCATAGGATTTAATAAGGCACATATAGACAGAGGGCAAGACGCTGTGATTAGAGTTGCTATCAACGGTTTTGGGCGCATCGGGCGTAACTTTATGCGCTGCTGGTTAGGTAGAGAGAATAGCAATATCGACCTTGTTGCTATCAATGACACCTCAGACCCTAGAACCAACGCTCACCTGCTGAAGTATGACTCGATGCTAGGGAAGTTAAACAATGTTGATATTACTGCTGATGATAACTCAATTATCGTAAACGGCAAGACCGTTAAATGCGTATCCGATCGCAATCCAGAAAACTTGCCCTGGAAAGAGTGGGAAATAGACCTAATTATTGAAGCAACAGGTGTATTTACCGCTAAAGAAGGGGCAATGAAGCACGTTAATGCTGGAGCCAAGAAGGTTCTCATCACTGCCCCCGGCAAAAATGAAGATGGTACTTTTGTGATCGGTGTTAATCATCACGACTACGATCACGACAAACACCATATCATTAGTAACGCTAGCTGTACCACTAACTGCTTGGCTCCCGTTGCTAAGGTGTTGCACGAGAAGTTCGGCATCATCAAAGGTACAATGACTACCACCCACAGCTACACTGGTGACCAGCGCTTGTTAGATGCTTCTCACAGAGATCCACGACGAGCACGTGCTGCGGCTATTAACATCGTACCTACCTCCACAGGTGCTGCAAAAGCTGTAGCTTTAGTACTGCCAGATTTGAAAGGCAAGTTGAACGGTGTAGCGTTGCGTGTACCCACCCCCAACGTTTCAATGGTAGATTTTGTCGTGCAAGTTGAAAAGCAGACAATCGTAGAAGAAGTCAACCAAGCACTAAAAGCTGCCTCTGAAGGACAACTTAAGGGCATTTTGGACTATAGCGAACTACCTCTCGTATCATCTGACTATCAAGGTAGCGATGCTTCCTCGATTGTAGATGCTAGCTTAACCATGGTAATGGGCAGTGACATGGTTAAAGTCATGGCTTGGTATGACAACGAGTGGGGTTATAGCCAGCGTGTTCTTGACTTAGCAGAATTGGTAGCAGCAAAGTGGACTAAATAAATTTGTTACCTACTATCCACCAACACTAACTAAAATGTTGAAACCCCCGATTAAGGCTCAAAACTTGGTCGGGGAATTCTTTATATTGGTCGTTTAACAGTACGGTTGACCCCTCTGTAATCTCGCCTATAATAGCTACATTTTGATTCAAGTGTTGTATTAATTCATTGGCTAGCTGTTTTGGCAAACACAGCACCAATTCAAAATCTTCGCCACCGTACAGGGCATATTCCAGTGCTTGCTCTCTGGTTAGCCAAACTTCAAAAGCTTTTGGTAAAGGTATTTGTGTACACTCAACCACGGCACCAACACCACTGGCACGACAAATTTGCACAACAGCATCTGCCAAACCGTCACTGCTATCCATACCAGCAATGGGGAGGAGGGAGGGGGAGCCTAAAATTTGCCAGAGGATTGGTAAGACGTCTAATCGGGGTTGTGGACGTTGGTGTGCGCGAATTAAAGTTTTTCTATCTTTATCACTGAGGTTTTCTCCTAATTCCGGATGCAGGAGCAATTCTAAGCCAGCACGAGACGCACCGTGAACACCAGTGACAACGATCGCATCCCCAACTTGAGCTTGGTCGCGCCGAATAATACGATGAGGATGAGCTTGACCGAAAGCAGTAATCGCAATGGTAATGACAGGCGATCGCACCACATCACCGCCAACAATCGGGGCGTTGTGCTGTTGCAAGCACTCTGTCATCCCCTGGTACAATCGTTCTACCCAACTGACAGCTAAATTACCAGGAAGCCCCAGCCCGACAGTAATTCCTAACGGGGATGCACCCATAGCCGCTAAATCCGACAAATTGGCGGCAGCAGAACGCCAACCCACATCTTCTGGTGATGTAGTAATTTCACTGAAGTGTATTTTATCAACTAATACATCTGTAGTTACTATGAGTGATTGCCCATCTTCAGTAAGAAGAACTGCTGCATCATCCCCAATAATTTCGGAGGGACAGAAACGCTGCAATATTTTTAACAATCCTTGCTCACCAATCTCTTGAATTTGCAAAGAAAATTCACGGTTCACAGTAGTTCTTGGGCATTACATAAATATTTTAATAATTTTAATATCGCAGACTTTTAGAGAGTTAGCGATCGCAACTAAGCAGGTATTTGCCGCAGTAAATCTTAGTTAGGAGTTAGAAGCTAGTAGTTAGTAGCCTTAATGAAGTGTGTACACCAAAGGATAGAGGGTAGAGGTGATTGGGCAATTAAATTTTGGATTGGAATGTAATCTAAAATCCAAAATCTAAAATTCCTAGTACCTAGCCCCTAGCCCCTAGTCCCTATTGTCAACAACCACTAACTACGCTTGCTGTGGCTCAACTAAATTTTCTAACCCTTTGACGACTTTTGCCGATTCAATTTTGTCACCTGCCTTCAGTTCTCGCAAAACCTCTTGACCTTCAATCACATAGCCAAAAATAGAGTAACGCCCGTCCAAAAGGTTGCGCCCGGCTGGCGTCAGTTCTGGCTCATACAAAAAGAAGAAAAATTGTGAAGAACCGCCATTCGGGTCACTTTCTGGGCGTGCCATAGCCACTGTGCCGTAAGCTGAGAATGGTAACACTGGTAAATCGGTGTAACGACCAGCTTCTTCTAAAGTAATACCGTAAGTAGGCTCTTTATCACCTTCAACCAAGTATTCTAGGGGTATTGCACGGTATTTGCCTGTTTTTGGATCGATAAAACCAACTTCTTTGCCTGGTGGATCGCCAGTTTGCAGAACGTATGATTCTTCTGAACGGGTGAATTCCAAGCCATTATAAAAACCCCGTTGTACCAAATCAACAAAATTTCCAGCCGTAACTGGAGCGCTATAGCCATCTACAACAAGGGTAACAGTGCCTTTGTTAGTTTTAACTTCTACGGTGGCACGGCCTTTCAGTTGTGGTAAATTACTGTATTGCTCTGGAACTTCAAAGGGAAACCCCTCCACCATTAACTCTTCTAGTTCTCCAACTAGATTTAGTAAATCAGCTCGTTTTTCTTTAACCTTTTCTTTGTCTTTGGCTTGAGCTAATTCTTGCAGTTCATTTACACCTGATTTTAATTCAGAAATCAGAGCTTCAGCTTTAGGCTTGCGTTCATCTGGGACACTTGCTAAAACTTGGGAAGGGTTGTTAAGTATTCGTGATGCTTTGCCAACATCTTTGGAAACAGCACCCCAACGTCGATTTGCCCGCAATTGATTTGAAATGTCTTCTAAGCTAGCTTGTAGTTCTCGCACAGGCTGGTTATCTATAGGCAGTGCGTACCGCAAGAGAGCCTTGCCGTCAGTAATTGCATTCCCAGCTGGTAGACCGGCGCTACTGGAGGGCGTCCAACCAGCTGTATTTATCCCTAAAAATAGTGTTACCAACAGCAGTGTAATGAGAGTATTTTTCAACCGAGATTTTAATAAGTTAAACATGAGAAGGCAACAAACGCTGCATCAAATTCTTGACTGGGTGTAACCCATCAATCATCTTCCCACAGTACAGTAAGCATATGTGAAAACAGAAGCAGACCAAACGAGAAAGTCAGAAAATTTCTGCTTTGGTGTTGTTAGTTCAAAAGTTGACTACTTTTGGTAATATTGTGCCATTCTTGATCAAATGCAAAACTCAGGAGTAAAAAGAGGCAAATCAGCCACCGCATCTATAATTGAATTTGTTGAATTTGACTTGTTAATCAAAGCACAGGTGGACAATTAATTATGACAGGTAAAGGACAGGGATTTGGCTTTGGCTTGGGAAAAATGAAAGAACTGGCTGACGCCTTTAAAAAAGCGCAGCAAGTACAAGAAGGTGCCAAGCGACTCCAAGAAGAATTGGAGCAAATGGAGATTCAAGGAGAAGCAGGCGGTGGTTTGGTTAAGGTGATAGTCAGTGGGAACCAAGAACCCAAGCGGGTGGAAGTTTCGCCAGATGCTCTTAATGAAGGAGCAGAAGTACTTTCCGATCTCATCACCGTAGCGATGAAAGATGCCTACAATAAGTCCACGGCAACAATGCGGGAACGCATGGAAGAATTGACCAGTGGATTAGAACTTCCTGGTTTTCAGTAAACAGTGATTTGTCATTTGTCATTTGTCATTTGTCTTAATCCTAATGACAAAGCGCAAAGTCTGTAGACGCACTTGCGGCTACTTACCCTTCGGGAACACCTACCCTGCGGGAAGGGCTTTGCCCAACGGTGTACAGAAGCCACTTAGTGTCTACCCGGAGGATGCGCCAGCTGCCGACGTTAGCGCAAGCTCCTCCACAAGGAGGCTCAGAACTTTGTAAGAGAGGACAAAGGGCAAAAATATTTATGGCTTACAAGCTTCTATTTGTCTGCCTGGGAAATATCTGCCGATCGCCAGCGGCAGAAAATATTATGAATCATCTGATCGAGCAGGCTGAGTGGAGCCAATCTTCTGGTTTGTCGCTGCGCGATCACATTACCTGCGACTCTGCTGGGACATCTAGCTATCATATCGGTAGCCCCCCTGACCGACGTATGAGCGTTGCAGCCGCTCAAAAGTTAGGAATAAAAATGCGTGGTCATGCTCGCCAGTTTCAAAAATCGGATTTTCAAGACTTTGATTTGATTTTGGCGATGGATCGAGAAAATTATGAGGACATCCTCTATCTCGATCCAACTGGGCAACATCACCATAAAGTACGCTTAATGTGTGACTTTTGCACCAGACATACTCTCAAAGAAGTTCCAGATCCTTACTATGGAGGTGCAGAAGGATTTGAGCGAGTGATCGATTTACTCGTCGATGCTTGTGAAGGTCTACTCAAATATGTCATTAGTCTAGAAACTGTAGCTTGACGCTCGACAATTTAGTGAAGCTTACTTGGTGGAATTTCTTACCAAGTCTTGTGAATATTAAATGATTCAACTTCACCAAAAAAGTGACCACTCCTAACAGAGTGGTCACTACAAACACCATCTTGTAGTTCTAATCCTGTTTAAATAATCCAAACAAAGGAGAGAGTATAATTCCAAACACAAAGCCACCAATGTGCGCCCAGTAAGCGACTCCTCCTGTCTCCATAGTCATATTAGCAGCTGTTTGCAGAGCAGCAAAACCAGAGATGACATTCTGGATGAAAAATAACCCGATCAGTAGAATTGCAGGAACTCTTATGGTGGTAACAAAAAAACCCAAAAAGACTAAACTGAGAATTTGAGATTGGGGAAAGCGAATCAGGTATGCGCCTAAAACCCCAGAAATCGCCCCGCTTGCACCTAAGGAAGGAATAGCAGAATTCACATTAATAAACCACTGGCATAAGGCAGCTAAAGCACCACAACTCAGGTAAAAAATGAGATATTTGATATGACCCAAACGGTCTTCAATGTTGTTGCCAAAGACCCACAAAAATACCATATTCGAGATTAGATGCCACCAACCTCCGTGTAAAAATTGCGACGTAAATAATGTTGGCCACTCTCCGGCAAAATTAGCAGTTAATTGTTGCGGAACAACTGCATACTGCTGTAAAAACTGTTCCAAATCTGGTCTAGATAAACTAAGTTGGTGAAAAAAAACTAATACATTCATCCCAATCAACCCATAGGTAAAATACGGGGTGATTCGTGTCGGGTTATTGTCATGAAGGGGAAACACGGATACTCTTCCTAATTGATTGGTTAACTGCAATATAGCCTGTGGGGCATTTAAACGAACAAACAATAATCAAAAATTTTTGCCTTCCAAAACTTCTGATTAGCAATTGTTAGTTTGCTTGTAAACTTGGGAACACTACCAATGGGAATTGAAAAAGTGGATTGTTTCATGTTAATATCATCAAATTTGTTTAAATGTTGATTGGATTGAACCTCAAGCTCTACAGTAAATACTGAACCATTGGTTGAACGAGCTATCCTATTAGATGAACATAAATACTAATCCAAACATAGCTGACGGTGATGAGAAAAACTCTACCGTTGCAGAACACATAACAGATCTGACTTTAGATCAATCAAAGTCAGAATCTCAGGAATTAGCCTTATTAGATCCAAAGTTCAATGAATTTTGGATCGAACTCACATCAAGTTTTGAGGATTTACTTCAGGCTTTGAGGAAAAAACGGCACGATATAGATACTGATTTGAAAAAGCAAATAGAAGTGGCTGTGCAAAGGTGTCGAAATGATACAGGTGTTCCTGCCGTTGAAGAAATTCAAGAACGTTATAAAATCGAGCAGAGTTACGAAATTATTTATGAGAAGTATCTGAATGAAATACGCGCTCACCTCACAAGATATTTGTCATCACTAGATGAAGTTTTGCAGCGATCGCCACAGCGAGTCAAATCACAAGTAGCAGAGTTATTGATCGATAAAGGAAATTTAGGAAAACTGACAGAAGCTAGAGGTTGTGAGTTTATCAAAGCAATAGCCGCACAAATACCCGACCAAATCATATCAGGTAAACCTAGTCAACTCAAGTCTGCATTTCAGATGCTATCGGAGTTTGAGCTTTCCTACCGTAAATTTTTACATTATCGCATTCGTCCCCATCTAGATGGACTCACCCCCAATGAACCAAAAACACTCCAGCTAACTTCGCCCTCTGCCGAACAGGTGTTCCTAAATCTCAAAATTGCTCAAATTGAAAGTGTTCGTAAGTGTGAAAAAAGTTTGAAAGAATTACTTAGCGAACCCAATCAGCTTATTTTTGTGATTGTCGAAGATTTTGTAGATCGTGCCATTCGTGCTGCGGATATAAAGAGTGAATGGCAGCTATTTTTACAACAAATACGAATGCAACTGAGTTAATGGTAACTGCTTGTCTCAATATGGGCGATCGCTCTTCACCACAGTATCTAATATTATTTCTAATGCGATCACAATGCACTAGATGAACATAATCAACCAAAACGCATTTTACATCAAACATAGGGCGGGCATAGCCGCCCACCCTCATTAATTAAGATTCCATTACTTCTGCTGTCTTCTTCCTATCCAACTTCAAAATTAACACTCCCAAAGGTGGCAAGCACAAATCCAGTGAATAGGGACGATTGTGCATAGACCAATTGTCAGTCCATTTGCCGCCTAAATTGCCCATATTGCTGCCACCATACTGACGCGCATCACTGTTGAACAACTCGGTGTAAAATCCGGGTTCTGGTACACCAATCCGGTAGTGGGAATGAGGTTGGGGTGTAAAGTTACAAACGACAATCACAAAATCATCAGAGTTTTTGGCTGTGCGAACAAACGACACAACGCTATGGCGGTTGTCGCTACAATCAATCCACTCAAATCCTTCCCGTGCAAAATCTAAGGTATACAATGCTGGTTCACTGCGATAGAGATGGTTCAACTCCTTAAAAAATACTTTGAGTTGTTGGTGTGGCTCATACTGTAATAAGTGCCACTCTAAGTCAGCCCACACATTCCACTCACTCCACTGCCCAAATTCCATGCTCATAAACATGGTTTTCTTACCTGGGTGAGCAAACATATAGGTAAACAAACAACGCACGTTAGCAAACTTCTGCCATCTATCTCCCGGCATTTTACCGATGATATTGCTCTTGCCATGCACGACTTCATCGTGAGAAAGTGCGAGCATGAAGTTCTCGCTGTGGTGATACCACATACTAAAGGTAATGTTATTTTGGTGGAACTGGCGGAACCACGGATCCATGCTAAAGTAATCCAGCATATCGTGCATCCAGCCCATGTTCCATTTCAAGTTAAAGCCTAATCCCCCAGTGTATGTAGGCCAAGATACCATTGGCCACGAAGTCGATTCTTCGGCAATCGAAACAATACCGGGAAAATAACTAAAGATAATGTGATTGACTTGACGCAAGAAATCTGCTGCTTCTAAATTTTCTCTACCACCGTATTGATTGGGCAGCCATTCCCCTTCTTTGCGGCAATAATCGAGGTAAAGCATAGAAGCAACTGCATCAACCCGAATGCCGTCTATGTGATATTTGTCAAACCAGAATAAAGCATTGGCAACGAGGAAATTGCGAACTTCGTTGCGCGAGTAGTTGAATACTAAAGTGCCCCATTCTTTATGTTCGCCTTTACGAGGATCGGCGTGTTCGTACAGGTGGGTGCCATCAAAAAACGCTAAACCATGACCATCTTTGGGAAAATGGCCGGGAACCCAGTCTACAATTACTCCAATCCCATTTTTGTGGCATTGGTCAACAAAGTACATGAAATCTTCAGGGGTTCCATAACGGGAAGTGGGGGCATAGTACCCGGTAACTTGATAACCCCAAGAACCATCAAAAGGATGTTCGGCGATCGGTAATAGTTCAATGTGAGTGTATCCCAAATCTTTGACATAAGGGATCAACTTATCTGCCAGTTCCCGATAGGTGAGGAAACGTGCGCCAGGTTTGAGTTCCGAAACGGGGACTACGGGTTCGGTTTCACCATCAGGAAGTTTGGCAGGTTCGGCACTAGAGGCGTGTAACCAAGAGCCGATATGCACTTCGTATACTGAAATCGGTTGGGTGAGGGGATCGGTGTGACGCCGCATCTCCATCCAGTCTTGATCGTTCCACGCATAGGAATCCAAGTCACTGACAATCGATGCTGTTTTGGGGCGGGGTTCTTGTTGAAAACCGTAGGGATCGGATTTTTCGTAAATGTGCCCTTCTATATTTTTGATTTCGTATTTATAATGCTCTCCTACCCCAAGTTCAGGAACAAACAATTCCCAAACCCCAGTTATACCTTTACGCATCTGGTGTTTGCGCCCATCCCAATTATTAAAATCTCCTATGATTGAGACATTTCGAGCATTGGGTGCCCAAACGGCAAAATACACACCCTTAACGCCATCTATTTCTGTGGGATGCGCTCCTAGTTTCTCGTAAATTCGGTGATGATTACCTTCAGCAAACAGGTGCAAATCAAAGTCGGTTAAGCGGGGAGAACGAAAGGCATAAGGATCGTAAATGACTCGCTCATGTTCTCCTTCTTTGATTTTTAACTGGTAGTTTGCTAATTCTTTGGTTTCGATTGTGCATTCAAAAAAGTGGGGATGATGCACAGTTTGCATCGGATATTCTTTCCTTTCCTCAGGAAGAATCACCCACACTGAACTGGCATTGGGTAGGTACGCTCGCACAGCCCAGACATTTTTGCCATTTTCTTCTATGAGATGAGAACCCAATACTTCAAACGGATCGTGATGTTGATTCCAAACGATACGGTTAACCTGTTCAGGGGCGATCGTGGTCATAGACATGGAGCTACCTACGTTGATTGAATAAAGTGCTGAGTAAATCTGCTTTTTTAAGTTCTATATAGTATTGTTTACATTTATTTGCAAATTTTTTGGCGATTGTCATCGAACCTGGGAGGGAATGGGGAGATTAGTAGAGTAGGAAAGTGCCGGAAGGTAAAATTGGTAGAGAAATTAGAGTTTATGATTCTTTTTGTTGCTTATAACTTGAAAATAAGGAAAGCCGATGTGCTGCTGGCGTCTGCAAGCCTGTTGGCTACGCAAGCAGCGCTGGTAGAAAAATTTTCTTTTCTGCACGTTGCCCCATCAAGATAGTGACTTCCTTGTAGATTAAATATCCAAAAATGGAAAAAGCTGAAGTAGTATTTTACGCAGGTTCAGTAAAAAAATATTTTCTCGGATCTTGGTAGACAGTTTTGGTGGTGGTGCTTCTTGCAGTTGTGCTTGCAATTGTGCATATTCTGCGGCAGTTAGGAGTTTGCCATCTACAGGCGATCGCGCTGCTGTAAAAATTTCTGTTCGCAAAATTTCTTCTGGTATTTCTTCTGGCGGCGGTAGTGCCATTACCCTTGTACTTTGATGACCTACGATCCCCACCAAAATACTAGTAATTGCAGTCAAAATCGCAAAATTTATCGCTTTAGCTCCCATTCTTAAGTTATTTTTAATTAATTTTTAATAAGGAATTTTGACTTTTCAAGACTAGCCCTGTTTATACCATTATTATTGCCCTATGGCTAGGACGAATAATTGACTTGACATATACAATTTAATATGTATATTGAAACTCTAACTAAATTTATCTTATAGCACTTATACTTAAAATTTATACAAAATAACCGATGCAGTTACATTGCATCGGTCGGAAAAATCTATTAAACTCAAACGTGACATTCTCTTCATGCTAACGCCGAAGCTTGCGGTTTAGCAAATATCATCCGTCCTGCAGAAGTTTGTAAAGCACTCGTGACTACTACTCGCACTTCACCACCGACGTAACTGCTGCCTTCCTCAACGACAACCATTGTGCCATCATCTAAGTAGCCAATTCCTTGACTTGGTTCTTTTCCTTCTTTGAGGATCTTCAAATCAAGATTATCACCTGGTAAGTAAGTAGGACGCACAGCGTTTACCAAATCGTTGACATTCAAAACAGGTACTTTTTGAACGCTGGCTACTTTGGATAAGTTGTAGTCATTCGTTAGCAACGTGCCATTGATTTCCTGGGCAAACCGGACTAGCTTTGCATCTACTGTCGCTATATCCTCATAGTCAACTGTATTGATCAAAATGCGATCGGGATAAGCTGTTTTGATACGGTTAAGAATTTCAAGCCCCCGTCTTCCCCGCACTCGCTTTTGATCTTTACTCGCATCTGCTACTTGTTGTAACTCTTGCAAGACAAATTGCGGTACAATAATTTGCCCTTCCAAAAAGCCAGTTTCAAGTAGGGTTTCGATCCTACCGTCGATAATGCAGCTAGTGTCTAAAACTTTGGTGCTGGCTGGTTTTAGTGTTCCTTCCACCACCATGCTTTCTACGGTATTGGGATTGATTAAACGTAACAACCCACGTCCGTGAGTATCTGCTAAGTTCATACCTGTGTATGCCAGCACGATGCTACCAACAACTGCTACTAACGGCTTGATGAAACTAAAGTCGGCGGGAATGGGCAGTAAGAATAGAGGTGCTAACATCAGATTAGCCATCAGTAAACCGATCACTAAACCAATAGCACGAGTTAAGATGACTTCAAATGGTAAGTCTCGGACTTGAGCCTCCAGACGGCGATATTCAGTCTGGAATCTTAATCCAACCGCACCTCCAATGATGGCAGCAAAAACGGCAACAACAAAACGTAAAGCTTCTAGGTTCGTAACCCGATCTAATGCCCCATCGGGTAGTAAATCGGTACTGTAGAACCCTATCCCCGCCGCTGCCAGGATGAATGAGAATATGATAATTGCATCAAGCATAGGTTTGTTTTTCCTGCAACTGATATTAGCGGATCAGGCTAAGTGTTTTTTTGCTCCTCACTTTAAATAGATTTGAGAATAATTGCGGTCATAGTATAGGTTATGGGAAACGGCATCTGCAATCATTATAACTAAATAGATTTATGCTTTATTATTCTCATCTTTTCGTTGGAAAATGATAAAAAAATGTTAATAACGTACCAATATTCATGTTTTGTAATTCTTAGAATAATAATTTAATTGTTACTCAAAATGGCTCAAAGAGATATTTTTATAGATCTTCCCAGCTCTGCTTATATACATATTCCTTTTTGTAGACGACGATGTTTTTACTGTGATTTTCCGGTTTCTGTGATTGGCGATCGCTTGCGAGGTGAAACCTCTGGCACAATTTCCAAATATGTAGAAGTGTTATGTCAAGAAATAGACATTTTTCCGGTTTTAAGTCAATCGTTAGAAACTATTTTCTTTGGTGGTGGTACTCCTTCACTTCTATCTGTGGAACAGGTGCAACAGATATTAACAGTGTTAAAACAAAACTTTGATATTTCTCCTGGGGCAGAAATTTCAATGGAAGTCGATCCAGGTACGTTCGATTTAGCACATCTTCAGGGCTTGTGCGATGCAGGTATTAACCGCGTTAGTTTAGGTGTACAAGCTTTTGATGCAAAATTACTCCAAGCGTGTGGGCGATCGCACAGCCTTGCTGATATTTTTACAGCAGTGGACTTGATTCACACCTGTGAGATTCCCGAATTCAGCATAGATCTAATTTCGGGATTACCGTATCAGACTTTGGACGGCTGGCAGGAGTCTTTAGAAAAAGCAGTTGCGATCGCACCAACACATATATCTATATATGATCTGACTGTAGAACCTGGAACCGCCTTTGGTCGTTATTATAAACCTGGTACAACTCCCCTACCAACAGATGAAATGACAGTAAAAATGTACCAGATGGCACAGCAAATTTTAACTCATGCAGGATACGAGCATTACGAAATTTCCAACTATGCCAAAAGGGGACATCAATGTCGGCATAATCGAGTTTACTGGGAAAATCGTCCTTATTACGGTTTTGGCATGGGTGCAGCCAGTTATGTTGAGGGAAAACGCTTCACTCGTCCGCGCAAAACAAAGGAATATTATCAGTGGGTAGAAGATGGGTGTGTAATTGATTGTGAAGCGACATCACCAGATGAAAATTTGTTAGAAACCTTAATGCTAGGGTTGCGTTTAGCAGAAGGTATAAGTTTGGGAGTTCTGGAAAAACAGTTTGGAGAAGAGAAAGTAGAGGAAGTTAAGAAATACTGCCAACCATTTTTTGACAGAGGTTGGGTGGAAATTGCAGGAGGAAGATTGCGATTAAGCGATCCAGATGGGTTTTTGTTTTCTAACGTAGTTTTGGCGAGCTTGTTTAGTGAGTTGGGAGTAAATGAAGAGTATGAGGGTATTTAATTGTGGTCGTACTTGCCGGATAATTAGATTTTAATATAACTTTCTGTGCTAACTGAAGATACTTTAAGCGTAAGGTGGGCACTGTAAAGAATTTGAACATAAGAGTTTTAATAAAAGTTTGAAA
>NZ_AJLN01000154.1 GCF_000317285.1 Chlorogloeopsis fritschii PCC 6912
TAAAAGCTTGAAAGTGCCCACCCTACACAATTTTTTCTTTGCTAACTCAAAATACTTTAATGTAATGCTAGATATTATCCCAGAAACAAATGAGGAAATAGCAAATATCCGCCAAGTCGTTACAGATGCCTTTGCTCAACCACAAGAAGCCCAACTAGTAGACAAAATTCGCAATTCTGAGAATTTCATACCCGAATTGTCTTTGATGGCGGTAGAAAATGGAAAAGTGTTAGGACACATTCTTTTTAACCGCATTTTCATAGAAGCGAGCCAGCAAACTCTTCCTGCGCTAGCATTAGCACCGCTAGCTGTGATACCGCAACGTCAACACCAAGGCATAGGCACCAGGCTGGTTCAAGTAGGCTTGTCAAAGTGTCGTGAGTTAGACTATGCGATTGTTGTAGTTGTTGGCTATCCGCACTACTATCAACGCTTTGGCTTCCAAACAGCAAGCAAGTTCGGTTTAATGTCCTCATTGTCTGTTCCTGATGAAGCTTTCATGGTGCTGGAACTAAAACGTAGTGCTTTGGCTCATATCAGTGGCACTGTCCACTATCCAGCATACTTTCAAGAAGTTTGAGAATATTCATTTTTAACTTGGTGATTGTAAAACTACATCCAATTAAGCTTTTATACCCAAAACACACATTGCTTTTGTTCCTCAGAGAATTGAGGAGCAAGCGACATTAAATTATGTCGAGGTAAGGAAGGATTGCAATAAAACGGATATTTTGGCTGTCGGGATGTGTAATCAAAAAATATTGTAAATCTATCAGATGTTTGAGGTCTTTTCCCTCTATGAAAAACGCTAGCAGTAGCAGCAAAAACTACTGTTCCAGCCGAACCCGTACACGATTTCCAGTATGATGATGACAAAGCTCTTTGCATTCTTTTCTCGCTAATATATCCATACTGGTATTGCAAGGAACTAGAAACTACGTCAGTTAGATATTGTGGAATATATTGAAACGGGCCGCAATCCTCACTTACATCATTCAGGTAAACAATTACTTTGAGAATTTTTCTATCTTCTGTATCTATATGCCATAATCTGGATTTTCGCTCAACTTGATTAGCAAGATCTCTGCGAAAATATGGGCCATGATAGGCTGCGGGTAGACCAAGATAATGTTCAACTATATTTAATAAACGCTTTTCTAGTCCCCAGAGAAAAATTTCTGGATACTCTAGCATTTGCTCGCAAGTTGCATGTACTACATATTCATTTTTGTCTCCAGAGATACTTTTAGGTATTTTGGGTATCAGGCTTTTTGTTGCCTGTAACATTTTTTCTGTACCGGGAATAGCCAACGACTCTAATGAAGCGATCGCTACTCCTTCACGTCTAATAGTCTCAACTAAAATCAAATCCTCAGTTGAAATTCCAGGTA
The DNA here is from genome assembly GCF_000317285.1 of Chlorogloeopsis fritschii PCC 6912. Taxonomy (GTDB): domain Bacteria; phylum Cyanobacteriota; class Cyanobacteriia; order Cyanobacteriales; family Nostocaceae; genus Chlorogloeopsis; species Chlorogloeopsis fritschii. Next base: position 1,392 of record NZ_AJLN01000154.1, read on the forward strand.
GATAAGCACCGTGTTTTTCCAATGCCGCTAGATAAACCTGCTGGGATTGATTTTCCAAGAATGATATCTGATATACTTTTCTTAATATTCTGTTACGTACCTGTTGAACAATATTGTTCATGTAATTGACTTTTTTTACGTATGAAACATGGCTGATGTATTTTAAGTATTATTACGGTCGTTTGTCCAACTGTTTCTCGTAATCTTTGTCAAAAGTTTATAGTTGCTTCGCAAAAACTTAGTGCAAAATTACCATTTTTTTCATATTTTATATAACTTTACATATTAATCCGAACTTTACACTTAGAAAACATTATTAAATAGAACTTTTTATAGACTGGCATATCCCAAATGTTCAGAACCCTAACTTCTCTAAATAAGCCGGGAATCTATAAATCTCTCATCATGTGTGTGGCTGACTACTAGCTGTATAACTAGTCTTTCTTATCTAATGTCAGTTTCATTCATAATGATTGAGAGTAAATTTTACTTCTAATATTAATCTATCTTTTTGAACTGGAATAGTTCCCTTATGGAAACAAAATGGATCTTCTACAAATCCAAACCCTGCTTGTTCGCAAATAGTGAGCACATTTTCTGATCCATAATAATTAATGATATCGTCGTCATCTCTTTCTCTTAGTAAAGAAAGCTGATATATAAGCTTTTTTTTCTTGTGACTACTTCTAACACAGACATGAGGGCCACTATATATGTCAACATCCGTTAAATAAAACATAAATTTTAGACACCAATAGTCTTCCAAATCATAATGAAAACGAAATACTCCCTTGACACGTTCCTCTACTTCTTTCTCTTGAACAAACATCCACCAAATTCTACTTATTATATTTACTGGTTTTTTCTCAAAATATTTATTAGCTATTTCCCATAATTTTGGGTCTTTTTCTAGATTTTTTATAGCTGGGCATAATGAAGAAATATCAAAGTTATAACCAGTAATAAATTTTTTATTTCGTCTCTTTTCTACCTTCTCTCTATCAGTGATATTAAAACTAAATTGTGAGTTCCCATCACCTAAGTAAATTAAATGTTTAGAAAATTCTGTTATTTCTCTCAAGATAGGTTCAGGCAAGTTAATACCTAAATATATACCCTCTTTTTTGAGTGTATAAACGGCATGATCTACTTCAAGACTTTCAAAAATAGAATTTCCTTCATAGCTTATTATCATTTTTTCTTTATAAATAATTTGTACTAAATAACGTATAAAATGAATACGGCTAAAGCAAAACATGAAAATCCAATCTGGTTTTTTGATAGCAAAACCTAAATAGTGTAAAAACCTACGCCTAAGTTTTAACCATAGTTTTGGAAAATTATTTACTGTTGTCATATTACCTGCATATGCTTAGTATTTCTAACCTACAGCAATCCTAAATAAGTTGTGAAAAGTGCGAAAAGGCATTGTACACTCATGCCTTTACAAAAGAGAAAAATTATTGGAAAATAACAAACTCAAAAAATCTACTTTGCAGCCACAAATTTTAAACAATCGATAATACAAACTGTGAGTAAAACGTTTGGTATACAAACGATATCATCACTCTAATTACTTAGAAAATTAGTGGCTATTTGGATACTATTAATCAACCACTACTTTTAATGATGAATTTTGATTGATGCGAGAACTCTTATTTAAGACCAGAAAATAGTTTACGTTTTATCTAAAATATTGAAGCTTACATATGCTTATAGCAAATAGTAAGCTAATAACAACATATTGGCTTCTACTAATTTTTAAAATATATCTCAAGGTAGATTAATAATTTCTATCTTTATTTTCTATACGTTGTGTTATGATATAAAATTCACTAAAAAGTTTTTATATATTTGCAATAGAAATAAATTGTAAGCTCTATGTTTGTGCTTTTTTGAGTTTTTAATACAGCAGATTTCAAGGAGCGTGAGGTACAAAACTTTAGTCTCAAAGTCATATATAATGCTTTACTTCTGGCTTCTGACTTCTGGCTCCTGTAGACGCAACAGCGGCTACTTACCCTTCGGGAACACCAAAGACTGCGGGAAGGGCTTTGCCCAACGGTGTACAGAAGCCACTACTCTACGAGAAGCCGGACTACGTCCGTCTACGTGTCTACCCGCAGGGTATTCTCCTGTATCTCTGGCTAGAGCGAGAATTTAAGCATTTATACAAAATCGGTACAGATTAAAATAATTCTGTTGTCCTGTAGCTTATACTATGTCTTCGGGACGACGGACACAGTGATAAAGGAGTGGCAGTGATGGTACGGCTAATTATCATCCTGATGTTGCTAGGGTTATTAACTGCGTGTACCACCAGTGTACTTGCACCAACTAGCCAGTTAGTAGAAAAAGCGATCGCCCTTCAGTTACAGAAAACTCAACAGCAACTCAAACAGCAGTTAGATCTAGATTTCAAGGGATTTGAAATTCATCACCTCGCAATTACTAAAAAACAACCCCTGACAATTCAAAATCTACTAACTTATCGTGTTCGTGGAACCTACGACCTTATCTTTAAGCTACCAAAACGACAACTGAAACAACCCCACAAACCATATGAAGTTTACTTACAACTTCAGCAAGAGGGCAAAACCTGGCGGTTGTTGCTTCCAGAGAAGGAAGGCAAAGAAACTAATCCCGTTTGGCGTAGCTATCTTATTCAGTAGTAGCCTGGTGCCAACTATTAAACTTTAGTACCGACTGCCAACCGCACTCCCCAAAATACAATTAAAATTGCGATCGCCAGCCAGTCTGCTCTTCTGAGTCGTAATTCGTGCCACTGCACTCGATGTTCATTAGGGCTAGTAAAACCCCTTACCATCATTGCGTTAGCCATTTGCTCTGCTCGCAGTAGCAGATTTTCTAACAATCTCTCTGCTACCAGCATCCAAACTTTAACTGCTCCTTTAAATCCTAGCTTTTTCCAATTAATTGCTCTTGTCATTACAGAACGAAATAAATTCTGCACTTCTTCTAACACCAGAGGTATGAACCGCAAAGACAAAGTCAATGTCAATGTAATCTCTGTTACAGGTAACTTTAGACGGCGCAAGGGTTGCATTAAGCTTTCTATTGCAGCTGTAATTTCTTCTGGTGCGGTTGTCAGTAGATACAAGTTGGTGCTGTAAATAACAGTAAATAATATCGTACTAAAACTAGTTGCCAAATCTAAAGAACGGCGAGTAACTTTTACTACTCCCTGTTCAAACAGTACATAGCTGTAGTTTGATTGGCGGTTCGCTGGTGAAGGCGTAACTGTGGAAGTTGCTGGCTGTGATTTCTCAATAATCGTAGATTCGTTACCTGGCAGACGTGGTTGATATTTGATACCAAGTCCATCAGGGCTAATAGCAGCGATCGCGAACACAAAAAAGCACAGCATTAATAGCCAACCCATTTGTTGTCGCCACACTCGTTTGGGGATTCTTGCAATTAAAGTAACAAAAATCAACAATAAAACCAACAATACGCGCCACAAATTGTTGGCAAAAACGTAAGTTGTCAGAAAACTCATCAACCAGATAAACTTGACTCGCGGATCGAGTTTATGTAACCAAGTTTGCGGTTGTTCTAAATAAAGTCCAAGTGGTAGCGATCGCAGTAAATCCATTTTGAGTCATTAGTCATTAGTCATCAGTCATCAGTCATTAGTCATTAAACTTTGGACAAACGACAAATGACAAATGACAAATATTAAACGCGTGTAGCTCTATTGACATTAGCACCTTCCACATCACGAGCTTTTTTACTCCGCCAGAAAAAGCGGATGGGAGTACCCTTAAACCCTAATTGTTGGCGGAATTGTCGCTCTATGTAGCGACGGTAATTGTCGTTAAAGCGTTTAGCATCATTAACAAACAATGCGATCGTAGGCGGTTGAGTGCTTACTTGTGTACCATAATAAAGTTTGCCTTGTTTTCCACTACGACTAACTGGCGGAGAATGCCAGCGAACTGCTTCTTCCAAAACTTCGTTAATTACCGAGGTACTTACCCTACGCTTGTGTTCTTCAGCAGACTTACTTACCAACTCCAAAATTTTTTCTACTCTTTGCCCAGTTAAAGCACTAACAAAAATGGTTTCCGCCCATTCACTAAAATGTAACCGTTCTTGGAGATGTTTTTCGTAATCGTAAATCGTGTAAGAATCTTTTTCTACTGCATCCCATTTATTCACCACAATAACGCAGGCTCTACCTTCTTCGATAATCCTTCCAGCTAATTTTTGATCTTGCTCGGTGACACCATCAAGGGCATCTATCACCAATAAAACCACATCGGCGCGACGAATTGCTTTAAAGGCACGGTTAATACTAAAGAACTCAGTGCCGTATTCAACATTTTTCTTCTTGCGAATTCCTGCCGTATCAATTAAACGGTAAGTTTGTCCATTGTGTTCAATGACAGTATCAATGGCATCACGGGTAGTACCAGAGATTGGACTCACAATTGCTCTTTGTTCACCAACTAAAGCATTCAACAAACTAGACTTACCCACATTTGGGCGTCCAACAATTGCCACGTTGATTTCATCAGTTTCCGGTATTTCTGCTGTTGGTGGTAAATAAGTAATCAGCACATCCAGCAAATCTCCCGTACCGCTACCATGAATGGCAGAAATAGGATAAGGTTCACCCAGCCCCAAATTCCAAAATTCAGCTGCTTGAATTAAACCTTGTTCTGGAGATTCACATTTATTAACAGCCAAGAGCACGGGTACGGGTTGTTGACGCAACCATTCTGCAATTTCTTCATCAGCGACTGTTGGCCCTGTAATGCCATCTACAACAAAAATAGCAGCACTTGCTTCTGCTAGCGCAGCCATCGCCTGTTGACGAATCAGTGGTAAAAATTCAGTGTCATCATTAAATACCAAACCACCAGTATCCACAACCATAAACTCGCGATCACGCCAAAAGGAAGGTAGATAAGTGCGATCGCGCGTTACACCCGGTTCATCGTAAACAATAGCAGATTGCTCCCCGGCAAGGCGATTGACAAAGGTCGATTTACCAACGTTTGGGCGACCAATAATAGCAACAATAGGAAGTTTCATAAATTTAAATGCAGAATGCTGCAAATTTTTATTGTAACCAGATGAGGTGAGGATTAGGGACTAGGGGCTAGAACGCGAATTACGATTCTCTTTCTCTCCGTGTCCTCATGTCCCCGCGTCTGGGTGTCCTCTCTTTCCAATCTCCACCCATTTGTCCTCAAAGAACAGACTTCTCATCGAAAATCTTCAATTATTGATTTAGCTGGCGATCGCTACAATGATAGCCAGTTTAAATAGACATAAAAATTCAAACGAGAATCTCGCAATCACAAGGAATGGAGATTGGACTTTGAGAAAAAGTCAACGGCTAAAAAAAGCCCGCAAATTAGCCTTTCGATTTGTTAGAGTTTCTTTTTTGTTGGGCTTTTGCGCTTTGTTGTACGCTTACTTAATTGAACCAAATTGGCTTGAAATTAATCGCTTGCATTTAAATTTACCACACCTAGCATCGGAATTTAATGGTTATCGAATTGTGCAAATTAGTGATATCCACACAGATAAATGGACTAATCAAAAGCGATTAAATCGAATTTTTCGCTTAGTTAACCAACAAAAACCAGATTTAGTGGTGATTACAGGAGATTTAGTAACCCGTCATTCCCAAGCCTTTATTCCCAACCTGAAGATTGCTTTAGCACAACTTACACCTGTTGATAAGACAGTAGCAATATTTGGAAATCATGACTATGAAGCAGATCCACAAGCAATTAACCAAGCTCTTGAACAAACAGATATAGCTACACTCCACAATGCTATTTATACCCTACACCGGGGCAATGCCATGTTGCATATTGCTGGGGTAGAAGATGTATGCATGGGTAAAGAGCGCTTGGATCTGGTACTGAAGCAGTTACCTAGCGATGGAGCGGCGATTCTCCTCGCCCATGAACCAGATTTTGCTGATACAAGTGCTGCCACAGGTAGGTTTGATTTGCAACTATCTGGACATTCTCACGCAGGGCAAGTCCGCCTTCCTTTCTTCAAACCGTTGATCCTTCCAAACTTGGCACATAAGTATTATTCAGGATGCTATTTAGTCAAAAAAATGCTTTTGTACACTAACAGTGGCATTGGCATGACTGGGCTGCATCTGCGATTTGGTTCTCGTCCAGAAATTACAGTGTTGACTCTTGTTGCCAATGGTTAATCATTCATCTGGTATTGAAATAGTAATACTCCTAAACTAATAGCAGCTTTTCATGCCCACAGCTAGGAAGTACCACTAACTCAGCCAGTGGAATGTAAGCTCAATAAACTGCCATACACATAAAAAATCTCCACTTGTTTAGAGTTGGAGATTTTTAATAAAAATTAAATAACTAAGGTAGATGACCCTGATGACTCTGTAGATACCGAAAGTGAGTAGTTGCACTCATAATCTCAGTCTAACCATCTACTAGCATCATAACAACCGCAAATACCACTAAACCACAATAATTATTAAACTGTTATCTCCGTAATAACCGTTAGTCATAAAAAATAATCCAGAAGAGTTTGCTTGATTTGGAGCGAAATCAACAAAGAAGAAACCTTAAAATTGATTAAGATGCAAGTTAGTGCTTACGCATCAAACTTGGTATTAACACTAAAGTTCAATTATGCTATGGCTCACTACCAAAAGCTACTGAGAATTTCCACAACTGGCAAATCTTTGTACAACATCACTCCCAAGATTGAAGCGATTGTTTCTGAGTCGGGAGTGGAAACAGGGCTTTGTACTTTATTTTTACGGCATACTTCTGCAAGTTTACTGATTCAAGAAAATGCCGATCCTGATGTACTTAAGGATCTCGCAAATTTTATGGCAAAACTCGTGCCAGAATCAGCACAGTACATTCACGATGCCGAAGGCGCTGATGATATGCCTGCTCATATCCGTACAGCCCTAACTCACACCTCAGAAAACATCCCGATTAATCGAGGGCATTTAGTTCTGGGAACGTGGCAAGGAATTTACATCTGGGAACATCGCCAACACAGTCATACAAGGGAATTGGTAGTTCATATTTCTGCGTAGTCATAGGGAACAGGGGATAGGGGATAGGGAACAGGGAATAGGAAAACAATTTGTGTAATTAATTCTTTCTGAGTACCTATTATGTTAATTGTTAATGACTATGACCAATAACCAATGACAAATGAAAATTGCCGATTTAATCACCTGGTTTGAAGAATGGGCAAATCCATCCTGGCAGGAAAGCTGGGATAACTGCGGCTGGCAGATTGAACCAGGAGTATTACAAGAACAAGCGCGGATCTTGGTTTGCCTAACGCCAACTTTAGCAGTGATGCAAGAAGCGATCGCCTATCGTGCAACTGGTATTCCTGTAAACCTAATTTTTGCCCACCATCCCTTAATTTTTAGTCCACCTAAATCTCTACGTAGTGGCGATCCGATTGCGGAGATGGCACGGTTAGCTTTTACTCACAATATCGGTATTTACAGCGCCCACACCAACTTTGACCAAGTGCAAGATGGTACTGCTGACGTTTTAGCCCAAATTTTGGAACTTGAGCAAGTCTTTCCTATAGTCACTACACAACCAGGTTTGGGATACGGGCGCGTTGGCAATTTACAGCCTTCGATGTCACTGGGAGAGTTAATGGCAACTATTCAAACCAAACTTGCTCCTCCCAATTTGATTTACTCACCTACGGTAGATTTAGAACAAAAAATTGATAGAGTTGCTGTTTTGGGTGGCTCCGGGGCAAGTTTTATCTCGGCAGTAGTCAAAACAGGTGCTCAAGTCTATTTGACTTCTGACTGCAAGTTTCATCAATTTCAAGAAAGCCGCGATCGCGGTTTGATTTTAATTGATGCTGGACATTTTGCTACTGAACGTCCAGCCTGCGATCGCCTCACGCAAAAGTTTCAGTCTTTGAAAATTGAATGGGTACAATTAAGCCAACAAGACGAAGATTTTCGTTCGTTTTATCAATAAATTTCTTTTCAGAATTTTCCACGTTATGTCCGCATTCTTAGAAGAAATTCTCCTGGTATTCTACGCTGCTGGATATCCACGAGCGAAAGCGACGGTGCAAAAATACATATTTGGCTTAATACCTAAGTAATTTCCCTGGGTGAAATGTATCAATTAATACTTAAATTTAGAATTATATTTACTTCATTTGCAATCTTTGATAGTATCGGTGGAGTTTATATGCTAAATAGCTATTTTTGTATACAATGTGATTTTAGTCACCTAACTTTGTGATAAACAATCACTGAGTTTTACTGATCTACATCAATTAAAGACAGATTGAAATATTCCAAAGTTGAGGAAAGAAATTGCCAACTATTTTTTAATCACCATGATTCGCGCACTCGTTGAATCTGCTTTTCAAACAGGGTATCTTAGTGTTGAATCCGAAGGTCTTCTCTATCAAATGGTGGCGATGAAGAGTTACCACCCAGAAGATTTAAATGCTATCTCAGCGCTTTTAGATGCTGTTCGTGCAGGTCGAATTAAGCGTGAAGCTTCCTCAAATCTGGTGGTAAAATTTCCCAAACACAAAAAATAGAGATAATACCTCTTATTTGGGCGTTCTTAGGCAACATTGGGAATTTGCAGTTAATCGAAATGTCAAGGCATTGGAAAAATGTAGCAAAGAACATTGAGAGTTGTTGTTTAAAACTATGAAGGACACGAGAGAATAAGCTAAGATCATTTACGTAGGGATAAAAGTAAAGCCAAGTCCCCAGACTTCCCAGCAATGCCAATGAATACAAGTAGGCAAATAAAACAACCGCGAACCAAACTTGTTTCTAAGTATCTTTTATTACATAATGATACTAAGGATTCACTAGTGGCTGTGAACCTGGTCAGGTCAAATCCTGAATTATGTGACTTCTATGAAGAAAACATTTCCTAAATGACCTCAACAAATAAAGTTAAACTGGTGCAGTGAACACAAACAAACTTTATGACCCAAGAATTCCCAAAAACTGATAACTACAACCAAGTCTTGGACTTGGGTCAAAGAAAGCACTTTTAAAGGTTGATTTGCAAACCTAATATAAAGTGCTATCTATGTGGGAGTAAAACCCAGATGTTGACAGATTTAACCAAGTTTAGAAAGGCAGAAGCTGTAGATGCTACACCGCAAGATTTATCAATTGTGTTGCGATGGGCGGGAAGTGTGTGTTTTCTTGCGGGACCAGCAACGCTGGATTGAACGCGCCCGCATCATCGATATAGAGGGAGATTTAGTTACCCTGCGTTATGAAACAGATGAAGAAGATGAAATTTGTTCTTGGGAGGAGATGGTTCGCCTAGAAAGTATTGGTGCTATTACCCAAAAATTAGCTTCCGTACCCCGTGGCAACGTAGAACCTCTCCTCACAGAAGAGTGTCCAGAAGCAGAACGTATCCGCAATCGTTACACTGACTCTAATCCAGATTAACTGGGTATTGGTGATTGGGGATTGGGAAGAATTTATTTCCTAGTCCCTAGTCCCTAGTCCCTTCATTTCCCCGCTCAAAAGCAGGACAGTAACCATCGAGAGTTACTTTAAAGTTATATAAAGGGGATGCGGGATTCCAGCACCGTTGTCCTCTTTGATGTCTACAGGTACCGCAGCACTCTACATCAGACAAAATAAAGCGATCGCTACTTTGATTGAGAAGCTCTCGTTGCGACAGCCCCCGCAATACCAGTTCTTCTCCCTGCCAACGGGCTTCAATCAAACCGGTATCAGCAAACTGCCGCCAGCGTGGATCGGCTGTAATCGCATCGGGAAGAGCGATGGTGACTACCGTGTCTAACTCTGTAAGTTCACCTTCATAGTTAGTTTCGGGAGCAGCTGGTTGCAAAAAGGTTTCCCCGATTGGAATTTCTACTAATACTCCTGCTTCTGGAGAATGGACGTGATAGCGATTTTGCAACTCATCCAAACTAGTAAGATCCGCCAAATAGGTAGGAGAACCGTGGACAAAAATGACGTGCTGCGGACGTAAGTTATGAATTAATTGAGTAGTACCAGGGCCATCGCTATGTTGAGCAAGGAGATAGTTTTCAACAGTAATGATTCCTGGGAATTTATGATGATTATTAATTTTTATCTCAGTTTTTTCTGGTAAAAGAATCAGCCAAGGGCCTGTATCAACTTGACAATATTCACTCAAATCGACTGTAGAGTCGGTCAGAACAATGCAGGGATATTTACCAACGCGATCGCGCTGTCCTGGTTGCAAGCGCCGCACGCGCGGGCGTATGCGTTCATCCCAAAATAAGGGTTGATGGCGAGCAAAATTCTGTACAGACGGCGGAAAGTGAGACAGTAGTTCTAAATATACATCGCACCCTACAGCAACAGTACCATCTACCCAAATATCCAAATCGCGACCTGTAAAGTGGTGGTGGCTGCGTAACAGCATCAACAGTTCTTGACCTAAACCCAAAGCAGGCGTAGGCAAGAGCACAGAATAAGAATCGGCGATCGCCCGGTTTACTCGCTCTGCTAGTTGATTTTCTTGGTTGCGACGGTGGGGATGGCGAGATGTGCCATAGGTACCCTCAATGATTAAGGCATCTAACTCCAATCCCCGCAGTTCCTCTAACCGCAAACCTTCCACTAATCGGGAGTTGGATAGGAAAAAGTCCCCGGTATACAGTAGCTTGTAGGAACGCTGTGGAGTCGTGTAGGTAAACAGCATCGCTACTGCTCCTGGTAGATGTCCAGCAGGAAAGAGTTCTACCACTAGACCATCTTTAACTTCTACAGGCGATCGCAAAGGTAAAGCCTGACAAAATTGAGAGATATCTTGAAGGTTTTGGTTTGGCCAATTTAGCGGTAGTAACTTACTAGTTACCTCACTACCGTAGATTGGTAACAGCGGAAAAGCTTTATGTAATGCTAGCAATCCCCTCGCGTGATCTGGGTGAGCGTGACTTATCAGAACAAAATCAGCCGGCAGAGGCGAACGACCACGACGTGCAGGTTTAGCAAGTCCCTTCATCAAAGGTGAAATATCTGCCAAACCGCAATCAAGTAAAATCCGGTGTGGCCCCATCCGCACCAACAGACACACACCCTCACCACTATGGTTTACACCATAGGGTAAACATTCTAATTCATGAGATGCTTCCCCTGTATCAATTCGAGAGGATGCCGACAGGCGATCGCTCATGCTCTCCTCCCCTCTAACCTTATTTTTATGAATATTTCCGACAAGCCAAGTAGTATTACAAGGATTTTGCTCACCTTTCCTGGGGCTAATTTCACAAAGTGCGCCCCTACACCCTTGGAATGCGGATTTGTTATTGGGGAGGAAGCCTCCACGGAACCCGCCTCGGTTCCAAAAAAGTGGGTACTCAAAAGCCCTGACAATATCGGGACTAGGGGCGGTTGGCTCTTAGCTTTTTCTCATCAATGTGCAGAACCATTGCCGTGGTAGTTATCTGAATCGTAAAATCCATTTTTTGTGCCAAAGAACAAGCACGACACAGTGAAGAGAACTGTTAATCCAGCTAAGATTAGCTTTACATCCATTTGCTTGTAGCCCTCTACTAAAGACCTTCTTCTATTATGTAAGTGATTCCGCTACAGAGGATAATCACTGGATATTCCCTACCATGCTTGGTTGGATTGGACAATGGGTGAATCTACTGTAACCAGTTCGATTGTAGAACTTTTCCACTCACCTGTCTATCAAAATTTTGGTGCAGGATCTCAAAACCAGACACAAAGCCACACTCTTACTTGCCACTGGCAGCGCTTCTAATTTTCAGTAAATTAACAATAAACTATCAAATGATGTTGTGATGACTTCTGCACAAGTATCAGTCGAGAATTTAGTACTTGTTGTTGGTGCAACAGGCGGAGTAGGGCAACTAGTGGTAGGCAAGTTGCTAGAAAAGGGCTTCAAAGTTCGTATCCTGACACGCAACGCTGCAAAAGCCCAAAAGATGTTTGATGACAAAGTAGAAATTGCGATCGGCGATCTGCACGATCCGGCTACATTCCCAGCAGCAATGGTGGGCGTCAGTTACATCATATGTTGTAGCGGCACGACTGCTTTTCCTTCCACTAGATGGGAGTTTGAGCAGACACCCAATTTGATTGAATGGATCAAGCTGTTTTTGAATCCTGAACTTGCTCAAACAAAAGCCAAAAATAGTCCTGCAAAGGTTGATACCCAAGCTGTTACTAACTTGGTACAAGCAGCACCTAGAAACCTAAAGCGCTTTGTTTTTGTATCTTCCTGTGGAGTGCTACGCAAGGATAAGTTTCCTTACAGTATTCTCAATGCTTTCGGTGTACTTGATGCTAAACAAAAGGGTGAAGAAGCTATTATCAATTCGGGATTGCCCTACACCATCATCCGCCCAGGAAGGCTGATAGACGGCCCCTACACTTCCTACGATCTCAATACTCTACTCAAAGCAACAACAGAAGGCAAACTTGGTGTAGTCTTGGGAACAGGTGACAAACTCACAGGTCAAACCAGCCGGATTGATGTAGCAGCAGCCTGTGTAGAATCAATACAAAATTCCGATTCTGAACGAAAAGTGTTTGAAATAATTAATCAAGGAGCGAGGCCTTCTATGATTAATTGGGAAAAATTGTTCTCTGAGTTAAGCTGACCTCGTCTTTTCTAAAGCGTTAGTAGCCAAATCATAGCAATTTAAAAAACGATCGCTATATGTATAGCAATTATCTTGAAAGTTGCTATACATCTGGCACATTCTTTTCTGGAATCGGTATAAGTCACACTGTATATTTACATACACTAATTTGACTTAGAAAAAGCAGAGGCTAAAAAGGTAGTGCGTTCTTAGGGGTTGCACGCCAGTCCGCTAAGTTGGAAGACGCACGGAATCGATTCCAGAAAAATTTCATGTGCATTGAGTACAGAACTCAAACCCACGAAGGTAAAAATTATTATGGCTTCCAAACGAGACAAATCCAAAGACGGGTTAAGAAACAAACTAGAAACCGCTGCTTTGACAGGCTTCAAGCCCATTTGGAACTTTATTCAAGGTAAACCAAGTCTTGCAAAAAAAGTTAACAAAGTTCTCATTAATAATGCTATCTATAAAGTTCCTACTCGTCCCTATCCGTTTAGTACAATGTCCCCCTACACCTCATGGGAATCATTAACGGATCGTACTTATTCTGGTCTCCATTTACCACCTCTTGATTGGAAGCCTTTAACCAATAAGAATTATATAGGAATTAATTTAACTCCATCTGAACAATTTGAAAAAAATCTGCCTCCTGTTGAGGATTTAGCTATTTTGTATCAGAAAACAGAAGAAACTAAATACTCACCTAAATCTACGCTGATTTTTCCCTATTTTGTTCAGTGGTTTACCGACAGTTTTTTACGAACAGATCGTAAAGATGCCCGCAAGAATAATTCTAACCATCATATCGATTTGTGTAATGTTTATGGTTTGAATCCTAACATTACTCATTTGTTGAGAGCTTATCACGGGGGCAAGCTCAAAAGTCAGATTATTAATGGAGAAGAGTATCCTCCTTTTTATTATGACGAGAATGGACAACCCAAGGAAGAATTTAAAGGACTGCCCCATGTTTACACCGATGAGTTCATTCCAAAAGCAGATAGTTTTCCTCCAGAAAAAAGACAAACATTGTTTGCAATGGGGTTAGAACTCGAACGGGCAAATGTACAAATTGGCTATGTAATGCTGAATGTTCTTTGCTTAAGAGAACACAATCGTCTGTGCGAACTCTTGGCAAAAAAATATCCAACTTGGGATGATGAAAGACTTTATCACACCGCCAGAAATATTGTGATGGTGGAAATGTTAAAGATTGTCCTAGAAGATTACATTAATCATATTACTCCCTATCATTTTAATTTCTTTGCTGATCCTCTCTCATTTACTAATGAGAAATGGTATCGCCAAAACTGGATGTCGGTAGAATTTACCTTAGTCTATCGATGGCACAGTATGTTGCCCGATCGCATAATTTATGACGGTCAAGAAGTTCCCACACCTGCCACGATGTGGAACAATGAAATGATTATCAAGAAAGGATTGGGAGCTTTATTTGAAGAAAGTTGTTCTCAAAGCGCAGCGCTACTGAGTTTATTCAATACGCCTGAATTTTTAGTTCCTACTGAATTAGCTAGTATTCGCTTAGGTCGCGTGACAAAAGTCAGAAGCTATAACGACTATCGCGAATTATGCAAGTATCCACGAGTAACTAATTTCGACCAGATTAGTAGTGATGAGAAAGTCAAAAGAGAACTACAACGATTGTACGGTCATGTAGACAATCTTGAGATGTATGTAGGACTCTATGCAGAAGACTTACGACCAAATTCTGCCTTACCTCCTTTGGTCGGACGACTAATAGGAATTGATGCTTTTTCTCAAGCTTTAACTAATCCTTTATTAGCAGAGAATATTTTCAATCCAGAAACTTTCTCACCTGTAGGTTGGGAGGAAATTCAAAATACGAAGACTCTTTCTGATTTGTTAAATCGTAATGTTCCTCAAGGGAAAACCTATCGAGTTTCATTCTATCGTCAGGATTGGCAACCAGTCTGATTAGTAAACAACTCACGGTAATTATGGATAAGAAGTTATTTACAGAATATCCAGAACAAGATGAGCGCCAATATTACGATCGCTTGGTTGAGCAAGCCAAGAAACGTATGGATAATCTTTTTCAAAATCAAGAACGGGCGCTCCGAGATACCCATGCCAAATCTCATGCTGCTGTTAAAGGCACGCTCGAAATATTTGATATTGATGAAGATGCAATTAAACGCGAATTAAATCAACGTGCCTCATTGAGTTCTTCACAGTTAAATGGGATTTCTCTTAAACAAGGCTTGCTAGCACAACCCAAACAATATCCTGTTTGGATCAGATTTGCTAACGGGCGCACCAAAGTAGAGCATGATTATGTTTCGGATACGCGCTCAATGACGGTGAAAGCGATCGGGGTTGAAGGAGAACGACTTACACAAAGCCATGAATCGAAAACTCAGGATATTATTACTCAAAATGCCGAGATATTTTTCATCAAAACTATTAGAGACTACTACGGCTTTTTTAGTGCTGTAGTTAAGTCAGAAAAAGCAGCACTCACATGGCTTCTACTACATCCCAAACAGTTCTTGGCACTCAATAAGATTACGAAACCGATTCCGAAGAGTTTATTAACCGAACGATATTGGAGCGGTTCAGCCTATGCTTTGGGTATTAATCCCAATTTTGATGCCTCCCAGACTGGTTTAGTTCCTGTGGAATATCCAGCTGTGGTGAAATACGTGTTTACTCCTGTTTCACCCGAACCACCGCACAACAGGGTTCCATTCCAAGAAAGGCCAAAAAACGATCGCGATCGCGCCAAAGCTCTAGCTGAAAACGGCGCTCAACCAGACAATTACTACCGAGATGAGCTAATTCAAGCCCTCGCCCAACCTGACGCCCATTACTGTTGGGACTTTGGCATCCAGTTTCAAACTCATCCTAAGATGTCTATTGATGATGCCACGATTGTCTGGCAGGAAAAGGAATCACCTTTTTTTACAGTAGGCCGTCTTACCGTGAAGCACCAAGTCGTTAATTTTGAAAAACAATACGATTTCTGTGAAAATCTGCGATTTTCTCCTTGGAACGGCCTTACTGTTCATCGCCCAGTAGGTGCGCTCAATCGGTTACGCAGTGTTGTGTATCCAGTTGTAGCATCTTATCGCCATCAAAAGCGAGGTCTTGTTTACCAAGAGCCAACTGGAAATGAAACCTTTTAAATTTCGATAGCGTGTCTTCTATGGATTATACGCTAGTTAGATTTCACAAACACATATGGCAACGCAGCAGATTTAATTCCTACCAAATAACAACATGAATGGGGAGCGATCGCTCCCCATTATTTTTATCCCCAGAACAGGCTATCAATTATTACAAGCGCGTCTCATCATCCCTTGTCTTTACATATTTTAATAATTAAGTTACAATTCTTTACATAATTGCAATCATCTAATTAGGAAATATCTATGCGTACAAACGGTTCCATAGTTGACGATCAGGGTAAAATGAACAATTTTGCGATCGAGCCAAAAGTGTATGTGGATGCCCAAGGCGATCGCACTGGTTTTACTCCTTATGCCGAGTTGCTCAACGGGCGTTTAGCAATGATAGGTTTTGTGTCTTTAATGGTACTAGAAGCGTTGACAGGACACGGAATTTTTGGTCTTTTAAGCAGCTTATAAAAAATCAATTTTCATATCACTGGCACTTGTTTTCGCAAAAGTAGAGATGCTAAGTTTATTCGCGTCTTTACTTTTTTATTTTGAACCCAAACTTAATTGAAAGTTTTAACAGATGCTCATGAACTATAGTTCACAATAATACATAAAAATTTCTCTTCTCCCAACCCTGTAACCTGTCACCACTTCCCTATCTTCGTGTTTCTCCCATTGTTAGTTGATATCTAAAAGCCATCCGTTAGGTGGAGTATGTTTTGTGACTGAATAAGTTAGTCTACTTTTGTGGCAAGAGGGTAGCACAGTTCATTATGAGCAATACTTTCTTCTCTCAAACAGAGAGATTTTAAATAAAAATTTATAACTCTAAGTAACCGTGACTAAACTGCGTAGACTAAAAGAGTAGTGGAATTCTTTAATTTCTAATACCTAGTCCCCAGTCCCTAATCCCTATTTATTCCTTCTGTCCCCTACTTCCTGCCTTATATTTAATCGAAAAATTTCAAGTAAGTTTATAGGATGAATTATGGCTTTAACTGCTTCAACAATGCTTCCAATTGGCACTCAAGCGCCAGATTTTAATTTACCAGATGTGGTTTCCCAACAGACAATTTCTCTTTCTACATTTGCTGACAAAAAAGCTTTGTTGGTAATGTTTATTTGTCGGCATTGTCCCTTTGTGAAACACGTTCAAGCAGAATTAGCAAAATTGGGTCAAGATTACTTTCAAAGTGATTTAGGAATAGTGGCTATCAGTGCTAATGATGCTAATAATTATCCAGATGATGCTCCAGACAGCTTAAAGACAATGGCAAAAGAGCTTGGTTTTCAATTTCCTTTGTGTTATGACGAGAGCCAAGAAACAGCAAAGACTTATACAGCAGCTTGCACCCCCGATTTCTTTTTATTTGATAGCGATCGCAAACTCGTTTATCGCGGACAATTAGATGATAGTCGCCCCAGTAATAATAAACCCGTCACAGGTGCAGACTTACGTGCTGCTATTGAAGCTGTACTGGCGAATAAAGCCGTAAATCCAGATCAAAAGCCAAGTATCGGTTGCAATATTAAATGGAAACCAGGAAACGAACCTAGTTATTTTGGTAGTTAAGTGTGGTTTATAACTATATTCACATCTTGCACCTCGCCCATAAAACGCTTAGAATTTTATTTCTAGGCTTATAGTTCGAGTCAGTTTTAACTGACTTTAGCTTTTAGCCAAGAAATTCATTTCTTGGCGGACAAGAACTCAGATGCAAAACCTGAGTATACAAATATCCTCCCCCACAATATCAAAAAACATTTTTGGAGGGAGGATATCAACTACTTACTTAAGCTATTAGTTACGGATTTCTAAATTGAGAATGTAACATCCCAGTTGGACTTTTTCTGCCCATAATTCGTATTCTACCCGTAAATTTTCTGGCAGTGGGTGCCCGTTAAGTGTAAGATTGTTAGTGAAATTACGTAAACGGATGGGTTGGTTAGGTTGCAGCGATTCAGTAGGCAACCAATAACGAGTAATACCATAAACACCCTGTTCCCAAAAATGTCGGTAACTTAATTGACCATTACCCTGCATTGTCATGGTAACCCGATATGGGGAAATTTCCAGCCACAATACTCTGGGACTATAGGGATTAATAATTTCTTTGGAACTGTCAACAGATGGAGCAGTCAACAGTAGATGAAAGCGCTCACTATCTTTTTGATACAAAGTTGCGGCGGTTTCGACAACAGACCAAACAGGTAAGTCTGTGGAAATTAATGATAGGCACACGGGCTTGCGGTGGTGAGTCAGCATGGGAGCGATAAAAGCTAAAGGCAATGAGATACAAAGCGATCGGCAGGTTAGAGTCAGGAATTGAATTGTAAAATATGCTTAATATTAACTGAACCTGCTGAATTGGAAAGCTAGACAAATCAAAGTAAAAACAAGTAATATGTCGGATTAGAAGGTTTTAGCGAGACTTTTGCTTTAGTAAGCTCAAGTTTAAAGTGGATTACAAAACTGTAATTAGCTTGCAAAGTAAAATTAGCGCCTCAAGTAGTTTACGTTTTGAAAGACTAGCAGGCAACAGCTACAAGCCAATATCAGTCTTTTTTAGCTTGCTGAAGTTTGGCTTACCTGTCTTTATGAAAAGAAGCTTTTCTTCTGTGGGAAGTTATCTTCTCATATCTGTAGGGACATATAGCCAAAGATATATATTAAATATAGTCTTAGTGTATATCAGTAATTTTCATAGAGCGGAAAGCGATACGATACTAGCGAGGAAGTAACTAGCAGTAGGTTTTCCTTTACTGCTTATGAACTTCCGGTGCAGTCACAAGTCAGTTTATCCTAATGTCGCCTTCCGTTATAACTGTAGAAACTAAAGAAAACTTTTCTCAAAACTTAGTTATCAATCGAACTACTTCTGAGTTAAGTTTACAAGGTCGCATCCGCGTTCCAGGAGATAAGTCTATTTCCCATCGTGCTTTGATGTTAGGGGCGATCGCTCAAGGGCACACCCAGATTCAGGGACTATTGTTAGGCGAAGATCCTTGCAGCACCGCTAGCTGTTTTCAAGCAATGGGAGCAGACATTTCGCCCTTAAATACAGAATTAGTGCAGGTTAAAGGAATCGGTTTGGGAAATTTGCAAGAACCAGTTGACGTATTGAATGCCGGAAATTCAGGCACAACAATCCGATTGATGTTGGGACTTTTGGCATCCCATTCAGGACGCTTTTTTACAATTACTGGCGATTCTTCCTTGCGATCGCGTCCAATGTCTCGTGTTGTCAAACCTTTACAACAAATGGGAGCAGAAATTTGGGGGCGTCAAGGCAGTTCTTTAGCACCCTTGGCAGTGCAAGGACAAAATCTCAAACCAATTCATTACCATTCTCCCATTGCCTCTGCTCAAGTTAAATCCTGTATTTTGTTAGCGGGTTTAATGACTGAGGGCAAAACAACCGTTACAGAACCAGCCCTTTCTAGGGATCACAGTGAAAGAATGCTTAGGGCATTTGGAGCAGAACTGGATATCGATCCCCAAACCAACAGCGTAACAATTAATGGCCCCGCTCAACTAACTGGGCAAACAGTAATTGTCCCTGGGGATATCAGTTCGGCTGCCTTTTGGTTAGTGGCTGGGGTAATTGTACCGGGTTCTAATTTGGTAATTGAAAATGTCGGTGTTAATCCCACTCGCACAGGCATTCTAGAAGCTTTAGCAATGATGGGAGCAGATATTGAGCGAGAAAATGAACGGGAGGTAGCTGGCGAACCAGTTGCCGATCTAAGGGTGCGTTCCAGTCGCCTGCAAGGTTGCACAATTGCTGGGGAAATCATACCCAGATTGATTGATGAAATTCCCATTTTAGCGGTAGCAGCAGTATTTGCCGAAGGCACAACTGTAATTAAAGATGCAGCAGAATTGCGAGTTAAAGAAAGCGATCGCATTGCTGTTATGGCCCAGCAGTTAAATAAAATGGGGGCACAAGTCACCGAGCTACCCGATGGGATGGAAATTACTGGCAACACTTCTTTAGTAGGTACAGATGTTGATAGCTATACAGATCATCGCATTGCTATGAGTTTAGCGATCGCCGCTCTCAATGCCACTGGTACTACAAATATTCAGCGTGCAGAGGCTGCTGCTGTTTCCTATCCAAATTTCATACCTACGCTGCAACAAATTTGTAGCTAGCTACGTTCGCATCAATCCTTATCTTTGGGATGCGTACACTGTTTGTCTGAATTGAAAAGTTTGAAATAGGGTTACCTGCCCTATTTTTAATTTTGAATTTCTAATTTTCTACGGAGAGGGGGGGATTCGAACCCCCGTTGAGTTGCCCCAAAACGCATTTCGAGTGCGCCGCATTCAACCGCTCTGCCACCTCTCCAGATGATGAAAGAATTATATTTTTTACTAGGCAATCTCTTCAATCTTAGCATGATATGACGTTTTTGAATTTTAGACGTCAGTATCGAACCTCATTTTTGACATTTTCCCTATTTAGCGATCGCGACTTGAGACACCAAAGCTGGATATGCTTACAAAACTGAAGTTTTATTTTCTGTTCCCTGAATAAATGTTTCAAAATCACCGTTCAAAGTCCATTGAATTGCTCCATCTTTGCCTGTAATGTATAGTTTTGTCTGACCTTTACTCAGTTCAGATAAAGCTTTTTGCTCAATGTTAGTGTTAGATGCGATCGCCACTTGTGGTTGCAAAGCAATAACTAATTCTTTTAAAGACTCACCAGGGCACCATAATACTTGTGGACGAGGTAATCCTCCTGCTTTAACTAGCCGACGTATTTCCACTGGTTTAAGATTACCCACAAGTAACCAAATCTGACCCTGGATTTGCATCTGCAATATGGGCAAATCATTATTAATATATTGCACAACTATAGAATCAGTACCGACAGTTTGACCAGCTGATACAGGTTGATAAAATCCTTTTTGATTTTGTACTTCCTTTTGAATTACCTGACTGGTGAGGGTGTTTCCCGATGGAGAAAAATAGTCATAAAAAACTTTAATTGGCAAACTTTGCAGCACTTCTAGCCAACCGTTGTTACCATTTAGTTGAAAATTAGAAGCGATCGCCCAATCAATTTGATTTACGCCTTGCTGTTGCAAAAATGGTACGAGCGTGAACCGTCCCGTTCCTTCATCACCACTATTAATTAACGCTACCTTTCCTCGGTCTTGAATTACCATGACTGGTTCTTCGCCAGCTGCTAATACTGTAATCCGAAACAAAGTGTTAGCAGAATACCAAACGGGAATTAACACCAATCCCATAGCAGTCAAAAGAGCAATCCACCAACGTTTTTGCCACCAACGTACAATCCAAACTAATGCAATCAAACCATAAATTACTAGTACCTGCCATACTGCTATCTTGCCAATAGCAAAAGAATTTCCTGGTAGCTTGCTAAAAAATTCCACTAGTGCTATCAACCAATGGCTAGGATAATGCAGTATTGCGGCTAAATAACTGCCAACGTCAGGTACAATTAAACCTACCAAAGCACTAATAATTCCACCTATACTAATAACTGAAATGAACGGTGTAGTAATAATATTCAGCAGTAAGCTGTAAGTCGGTGCAACTCCAAAGGTAAACAGTTGGACTGGTAAAGTCCAGATTGTAGCAGCTAACGGAACAGCAATTAAAGAAGCGATCGCAGGGGGTAACCATGCCAGACGTTGAGTTAATGGTGGTACAGTTACTATCAACCCTAATGTAGCTAAAAAGCTTAGTTGAAATCCTAAATCCCAAATCCACAGAGGATTAAATAATAATAATAAAGTAGCAGCAACCATCAACGATCCCAACTGCTTGACTTTTCGTTTTAGTCCCAAACCAATTAATGCTGCAAATCCCATCACTACAGCTCTTAGCACCGCAGGCTGGAAACCAGTTAAACATAGAAAAATAATTAATGCCAAACTACCCAAGGTAACTTGCAATACTCTGTTAAAACGCTTAGTTGAACTGAGGACTACACTTAAAATCAACGAAGTTTGAAATCCAGATGCTGCTAAAGCGTGAGCTAGCCCAGCTTTGACAAACGCATCGCGGGTATCGTATGGCAAATCAACAGCCTTGCTGCCTAGAACCATTGCACTAACTATAGGCCCTTCCGGAACACCCAACCAACGCACCTGCGATCGCACAATTTTTTCTCGGACTTGCCACCATCCCCATTGGTTTTGTTCTTCATCCAATATATTTACCAGCCTTCCTACCAAACCAGCAAAGGTTCCTTCTTGCTGCAGGAATTTCTGAAAGTCAAAAGCACCAGGATTTGATGGTGGTTTCGGTTTGTACAAAATGCCAGTTACAGCAACTTGTTGACCGGGGTGTAATCCAGTAGCCTGAAGAATGGGCACTGTTACATACAACTTACCCGTTACACCTTTACTTGCACTTGCTGGCCCTTGATCGTTTTTAACTTCATCAAGCTGAGTCGCTTCTAACCAAAACTGTCCTCTTTGACTGCGAGTTAAGCGCGATGTACTTGTAACCTCACCACGCACAATAAAAAGTTGTTCTTGATCGCTATTTCCTGATGGAACCAGCTTACTTATGTCGTTTGTTCCTGGTTGAGGAACCCGCAATTGAAAATAGAAAGTTGCCAACAAACCTAACACGCCAGCAATTAACCATACTCTTGGATGAGGAGTAGATGACAGAAATTGTGGTGTCACCTTAGTCTTTAATTGGGTATTTGCGGTTTTTTGCGGGACTTTTTGTGGATTTAAACGCCGTTTTCTAAAAAGAATTGCTCCCACAATTCCTAAAAGCAATACCCAAGCACCACCCCAGGGAACTGTTGTAAACAGTAATCCAAGAATGTAGCCAAGACAGATAATTACACCACTTGCCTGAACCATTGGAATTTTTACAATAATATCTGGCGACAAAATTTACAGTTACAAAAATGTAGACGCCTTGAGGGCGTCTACAGTCTAAAGGCACAAAGAGATTTTGGCAATAGCTAAATTTATAAAGACAAACCTAACTTCAAACCCAAAATAGCATGGAGAAACATCACAAAAAGAGCAGTGCTGCCCAAATAGGCATGAAGGTTGCGTAGCCCAGGCTGCTCACCTCCTAATTTGCTCAAAGCAATTGCAGAGTTAATTCCCAGTAAGATTAATACACTTGAACCAGTCCAAAAATGAGGACTTTCCATAATAGGTTGACGTTGCATCACAAGAGATAACACTCCACCTGTGAAACCTAAAGCCATAAATAAAAACATCCACGGTGCTATCTGGCGATGAGCGCTGCGACTTTTAATCGCTGTATCTTTATCTTCAACTAATCTACCTCGCCAACCAGTAAACCCCACAGCACTACCCATAACAAACACCACGATCCCCATCATCAAAGGATGTCCCCAGTGCACTATTGGTTCGGGTATACCTAAGCTGCGAAACCAAGCTGCGATCGGTTCTAAAATCTCACTCAAATTAACCATTTATATTTCACAGCCTTCTCAGTATTTATGCTAGTGTTTATGCTTTTAGATTAACCTAAGTAGCTAATCAAACATTAATTATTGTTGTAGGCTTTTGAGAAAATCGAACTTTGCTGTGAATTTATCAGCAAAATAATCAGCAACCTCTGTGGAAGTTAGTGGTATTACCTCTGTTCCATGTCGAATTGGCTGTAACGCCACCCCTAAACTGCAATGCGAACTGCTGGCTTTTCTGTACACATACCTGGCATTCATTCCAGGTATCTGAAAGTATTTGCCTATTGGTAGTTCTTGAAAAGTCGTCATCACGCTCAAGATTAAGATTCAGATGTGAAATTTTTATTAATTGTTCTTACCTGTACTGCATCTTGCCATCAAATAATACTCAAACATCTGCTTTTTTCAGCAATGGAAAACCTAACTTTTCTCTTTGTTCGACATATAACTGTGCAACCTTGCGTGCTAAATGCCGAATCCTGGCAATGTAACGAGTTCTTTCTGTAACTGAAATTACCCCTCTCGCATCAAGCAAATTGAAAGTGTGCGAACACTTTAACACGTAGTCCAGAGTAGGTAGAACCAGTCCTCGCTCTGTCAATTGCAGAGCCTCTTGTTCATACATACTAAATAATGTGAGCAGCATCTCAGGATTAGAGGCTTCAAAGTTGTAAACACATTGCTCAATCTCTCCTTGGAGGTGAACATCACCATATGTGATGTTGTCCGTCCAGTGGATTTTAGTCATTGCCTCCACTCCTTGGAGATACATCGCCAAACGCTCTAATCCATAAGTTATCTCTATCGAAACAGGACGGCAATCAATTCCTCCGCACTGTTGGAAATAGGTAAATTGAGTAATTTCCATCCCATCTAACCATACTTCCCAACCAGTACCCCAAGCTCCTACTGTCGCATCTTCCCAATTATCTTCCACAAACCGGATATCGTGGTCTTCTGGGCGAATTCCCAAAGCTCTCAAAGAATCTAAATAAATCTCCTGAATGTTATCTGGGGAGGGTTTTATCAGTACTTGATACTGATAATAGTGCTGAAAACGATTTGGGTTTTCGCCGTAGCGTCCATCTGTAGGACGGCGACAAGGCTCAACGTAAGCCACAGCCCAAGGTTCTGGCCCCAGCGCTCTTAGAAACGTATGAGGATTCTTGGTGCCAGCACCCTTCTCAATGTCATAAGGCTGGGCAATCAGACATCCGCGTTGAGTACCAGGTCTCTCTAAAAGAAACTCGCTCCAGAACTTATGCAATACCTCTATTACCGACTGAAAATTCACAACAACCCCTTTCTAAGTCAACAGTTCATAACCCATTGTTGCTTAAACTCAGTACAACAGGTATTCAAGGAACAACAAAAAAGT
>NZ_AJLN01000155.1 GCF_000317285.1 Chlorogloeopsis fritschii PCC 6912
ACACATAACTTCATGTATTGATCCCACTTAATCCCACAAAACCCCCCTCGTGTTTTTTTGTGGTTTTTAGGAATATCAGATTGTACTCAATAACGAACAAAAAACCTTGCACAACTCAATCACTACAAATAACAATGACTGACTTGGTTTAAAAAACTCAAATGCTTAAAAAAGCTTTCACAAGATTAACTCACCATTCATTACTATGTCTGCTCGTAGTAGTCGGCATCAATGTCGAAGCCCAAGCCCAAACCGTCAACAACTCTGTCAGTTCCCAATCTCAACCCAATCAAGAACAAACTCTTGATAACCAGCAACGCAACTCCGCCGCCATTAATCAAACAGGAGTATATAACATTGGTGAATCAGCGACATATAAAATTCAAGGCGTCGCAGGAATCCAAGTTGTTTGCCCCCGCCCATCCTTAATCTTAGGAACTTCCTTTAACTCCTTTGATGGGATTAGCTTCTCAGAAAATGCTTCTTATGGTTTAAATGCCGCTTTTGTAATTCCTCTGGGTGGAAGACTAGAGAGTACCTGCAAAAGCATGGCAGAAACGATCGCTCGTAAGACTCAATATGATTTAGAAATTATCAATGCTCGTGCTTGTGCTGAACTAATCAGTGCTGGCATTCAATTAACCCCCGAAAGCTTCCCAACTATATATGGAGTCTGCAAAGGGGTTACTATAACCAGAAATAATACAAATGAACCTAAAGAGTCTACGAGGTTCCAGCCTCAAGC
>NZ_AJLN01000156.1 GCF_000317285.1 Chlorogloeopsis fritschii PCC 6912
GTGAGGAGCATACAAATTTTCACCATAGTAAAAAACTTTTCCCTCTGCTCGAAACGACTCAATCAAGTCATTCAAGCGATTATAACAACGCAACAACGTACTTTTGCCACATCCAGACGGGCCAATAAAAGCAGTCACCCGATTTCTGGGAACATCCATCCAGACATCACGAACTGCCAAAAATTTCCCGTAATAAATATTTAAACCTTCTGTACGTAAAACCGTTTCAGTTTGATTTACCGTGCCAACGTTAATAGCCATAACTAAATCCTGGGTTTGAAATTTGACCGTAGTAAAGTTGCCAGCCAACACCATCAATAAGCTTTGCGACTAGTTGCCCAACGAGCAATAATGCTAGTAATCAAAACCATTAGCACCAAAATCAGAGATGCTGCCCAAGCTAGCGATTGCCAGTTTCTAAATGGAGCGATCGCAAAGTTAAACACTAAAACCGCAAGCGAAGCTGTCGGTTCCAACAAACCACTCGGCCAGTATTGAGAAAATAAAGCTGTGAATAATAAAGGTGCAGTTTCTCCTGCGGCTCTGGCAATCGA
Organism: Chlorogloeopsis fritschii PCC 6912; assembly: GCF_000317285.1. GTDB lineage: Bacteria > Cyanobacteriota > Cyanobacteriia > Cyanobacteriales > Nostocaceae > Chlorogloeopsis > Chlorogloeopsis fritschii. Next base: position 555 of record NZ_AJLN01000156.1, read on the forward strand.
TAATGTTGCTCCCGTTACAATTGCTGGTAAAGCTGCTGGCAGCACTACTAACATCACAGTCTGAAAGTTTGTTGCTCCGATGCCAAAAGCTGCTTGGCGCAAGTCTTGTGATACTAATTGCAAAGCTTCATCTGTGGTTCGCACAATAATTGGTAACATCAGCACTGACAGCGCTACTCCTCCGGCAATGGCAGAAAATGTACCTAATGTTGTCACCACAATTGCATAGGCAAATACGCCCGCAATAATGGAGGGTACGCCACTGAGAATATTTGTCGCAAACCGTACCCAACGAGATATCTTCCCGGAGCTAAACTCAGTCAAATAAATCGCTGCTAATACACCAAAGGGGATGCTAATCAGAGCGCCGATGCCTACCATCAGCAATGTGCCAACAATCGCGTTGCCAAAACCTCCTCCTTGTACTAGTGGCGGTGGTGGCAATTGTGTAAATAGATTGAAGCTAAAACTGCCCAAGCCTTGAATAATTACGTAAGAAAGCACTGCCACTAGAGGTACAAGCGCTAATACTCCGCACAAAAATGCTAAAACTGTCATCACCGTGCTAAACAGTGTTCGCCCTGACATCGAAGAGCGAGTCAGACTGCTGCGGATCAATTTTGGATCGGGCTGATTTGGAACAAAAGAAGACATATTTCAAAACACGCAAATTACAATCTCTACAGCCGCTTCATGCGCACAACGATCAACTCTGCCAGTATGTTGACGATTAAGGTCAAAATGAACAAAATTAATGCTGCGTACATCAGAGCAGCTATTTGCAAACCACTTGCTTCTGCAAATTGATTTGCCAAAAGAGAGGAAATTGTGTTGGCTGGTGCAAATAGTGATGGGCTGATGGTGTTGGCGTTGCCGATTAACATTGTTACAGCCATTGTTTCTCCCATTGCTCGACCGAGGGCTAGCATGACTGCACTGACTATGCCTGAGAATGCGGCGGGAATTATGACTTTTAATATTGCTTCCCAACGCGTTGCTCCTAGTCCGATTGCGGCTTGACGCAAGCTTGAGGGTACCGATATCAAGGCGTCACGCGATATTGCTGTGATGATGGGCAATGTCATGATTGCGAGGATGACTCCGGCTGGGAGCATTCCAGGCCCTGTGGGAGGGGTGCTAAAGATTGGCAGCCAACCGAAGTAAGTGTTCAACCATCTTCCTATATTTGTGATGATTGGTATGAGAACAAATATTCCCCCAGATGCCGTACACTACGCTCGGAATTGCTGCTAGCAGTTCGACTAAGAATACTATTACTGTTCTTACTGATACTGGTAGTAGGTTTTCACTCAGTAATACTGCTGTGCCAACTCCGATTGGTACTGCTATTAGTAGACCTAGAAATGAACTTACTAATGTTCCGTATACTGCTGGTAAGACTCCGTAGTCGTTATTGACTGGATTCCAAACACTTTTGCCTAAAAAGCTGGCTCCAAATTTTTGGATGGCTGGTGCGGCATCTATGCCGACTTGAATCGCTATCCATAGTAATATTGCTGCGATCGCTAGTGCAAATATTCGTGTCAGCCAGATGAACCCCCGATCTAAAGACCTGTCTAGGTCTGAACGCGGTTTTACTGTTGACTGATGATGATTGGCTGATGTATTCATGAATGATTTTA
>NZ_AJLN01000157.1 GCF_000317285.1 Chlorogloeopsis fritschii PCC 6912
CTTTGAAGTGATGCATTGCTTTCAAAATGGGAGAGACTTCTTTGACTTGTAAAAGCTTCGATGTCTGTGATTCATTTAGATTATCTTCATTCTGAAGCAAGGAATATTTACTATTCTTCAAACCTGACAATATGATTTTGTACTCAGCTTTATCCTCTGCTGATTTCGCTTTTTTAATTAGCTCTTCTACATTTCTTCTCTCTTTTTTTCTTTGTGTGTCTAGCTCTTTATTTATCTGAGTCATCACATGAAATCTATCTGCTACTACCTGAGCATTGGGCATTAATTTGGTAACTATGTTTTTATAACCTTGCCACAAATCAATACTTACCTCTTCTATTTGATCTAAAACCTCATACCCCCATGCTATAAGGGCTTCTTTGATTATTTCTTTTGTTCTTCCATTCAAAATTGCCAGGAGCTTAGATGTATCTAAATCTATAAATACTGCACAATAGTGACCTTTGCCTTTTACTAAAGCTATTTCATCAATCCCAAGTCTTTTTAGTTGCGAAGGTTTTGAATTGTGGGTAGCTTCAGATGCGTCTTTTAACATCCTTTCTATTTCTTCGGTTGTTACTATTCCTTTAGACGCAACACTGTGGATATCGTTTGATAGAACATCTTGTATTATTTTCTGTGCCAGTCGTTTTGTATAAGTTCTCTTCTTTCTTACAAAATCCAAGTCTTCACTAAAAGGCTTTTGACATTTATTACATTTGAATTGTCGTCTATTTATTTCTAAGAATACTGGTTTTTCTCCCCAAGGCAAGTCCTTAATAATATACCGATGGTTTTGATGTAATTTCTCACTTTTTGTACCACATTGAGGACAAAGACTGCATGATTTCATTGATTCAGTTTGTAAAATAATACCAACCCCAGCATGAAGACGCTGCCCTACGACTTTTACATCCTTTAAATCTAGGAGTTTTGTGAGAATTGTTATGGCTCTTTTCTTAACCATGACTGTAAATGTACACAAAATTATTTTTCTGATATTTACAGCAAACAATAAATTTTTCTTAGATGTCAAGCCTATTCAGTCTTACAGCTTTATTTTTCTAAGCTTATTA
>NZ_AJLN01000158.1 GCF_000317285.1 Chlorogloeopsis fritschii PCC 6912
ACGGAACCCCTTTGCATCGAGTAGGACAGAGCGTAACTGCTCTGAGGTATTTAGAAAACGCAATTTAGAGTAGAGCATGATTAGGCACAGCAAAACTGCTAGTGAATCTTGGAAATCATTACCTTGGAAGAAATTCCGGGCGAACATTTTCCGCTTACAAAGAAGAGTGTTCAAAGCTGTTCGAGTTGGCGATAAGCGCAAAGCGCGTCAATTACAAAAGCTTATCCTAAAATCTCGTGCGGCTAGGTTTCTGGCAATTCGTCAAGTAACACAGCTAAATGCTGGTAAAAAGACAGCGGGTATCGATGGCAAAACCGCCTTAACCCATGAGGAAAGATTCAGCCTCGAACTGCGATTAAGGCAGTCAAATTGGTATCACAACAAGCTTAGACAGATACCAATACCGAAGAAAGACGGTTCCATCAGATACCTAAAAGTGCCAACTATTGCAGATAGAGCTTGGCAATGTCTAGCTAAGTACGCATTAGAGCCAGCACACGAAGCAACTTTCCATGCTAATAGCTATGGATTTAGAACTGGGCGCTCTGCCCATGATGCTCACAAGCAGGTTTTTCAAAATCTCAAATCAAGCTCCAACGGCATCAACAAGAGAATCCTTGAGCTAGATATAGAAAAGTGCTTCGACCGGATTAATCACTCCTCCATTATGTCCAACCTTATTGCCCCTCAAAGGCTAAAATTAGGTATATTCCGATGCCTAAAAGCCGGAATCAACCCCGAATTTCCAGAACAAGGTACTTGTCAAGGTGGGGTGGTGAGTCCACTACTAGCTAATATCGCCCTTAATGGAATAGAAGAAATACATAAATATCACACAAATAAAGGACGCAAAATCACAGCAACTACCCCCGAAAAGGATATTGTTAACGCCTGCGTTCGATATGCCGATGATATGGTTTTTTTCCTCCGACCAGAATCCGACGAAAACGAAATACTTGATAATATCAGCCAATTCCTAGCAGAAAGAGGACTAAACCTAAGCGAGAAAAAGACAAAACTAACCGCTTCGACTACCGGATTTGATTTTCTCGGCTGGCACTTCAAAGTACAGCAAAATGGAAAATTTAGAAGTTCTCCCTCAGTGGAAAACTTTAAAGCATTCCGTAAGAAAGTCAAGAAAATTGTCAATAACTCGAATTATGGTGCTCACGAAAAAGCTAAGAAATTAGCTCCGATAGTCAGAGGATGGAGACAATACCACAAGTTCTGTAAGATGGACAGTTCTAAATTCAACCTCTATCACATACAATACAGAACCTTCAAGGTATTCAACAAAGAAACTAAACTTGACCGCCTATCTAGCAAAAAACTCCTGGATAAAGCCTTCCCAACAGTTCCTTACTCCGAAAACCGCCACATCAAAGTTAAAGGAAATAAATCACCTTTTGATGGAGATTTAGTTTACTGGAGCGAACGCAACAGTAAGCTATATGA
>NZ_AJLN01000159.1 GCF_000317285.1 Chlorogloeopsis fritschii PCC 6912
ATCTCGTCTTACCTACCGGGGTTTCGACCTTTCCCCAGACCTTTGCACCGTTTTTACTCGTTCCGTTCTTTCGATTATTTTGATGATTTAGGGCAGTCCACTTTGCCTATCCTCTTCTCGGAGGTTACAGCTATTAAAAGAAGGACGCTGTGAGAATATAGAGGATGAAGTCTACATTTGTTGTTCAGGTTGTAGCTCGATTTCTAAGACACTTTTCTAGGACTTGTTTTACCCAATGTCACCTTCCCGTTAACGCCAGTGTTGTTACCTGCTTGTTTTACAACTGATTGCATCCTGTTCCCAGCTTCAGCCTCCATAATTCCGAGTATGGTCACTGTGGGCAGGTCGGGGGTCACTTGTCTCCTCAAGGGTAGGGCTTGCC
>NZ_AJLN01000160.1 GCF_000317285.1 Chlorogloeopsis fritschii PCC 6912
TTACCTCTCGCCCCTCTCTTTTAAATCTGGACGTGCCCGTTTCCGAGCATCCAGCTTCCGATATTCTTTAGGGTTAAAGTTCTAACGTAGTCCCTTTCCCTTTTGCTTCATGTGGATGTAATCATGACAACTTTCGTGTACCACTGTCAGGTTCGAGTCCTTCCAGTTAGAATGATTGCCGTCAAAATGATGTAGATGCACTTTTTCTTCTGAGGTCAATTTGTGACCGCAGTATCCACACGTATGGTTTTGCTTGTTTAATAATCTTGAGGTTATGCCG
>NZ_AJLN01000161.1 GCF_000317285.1 Chlorogloeopsis fritschii PCC 6912
CAAGCTACTAGTCATTGCTACAGCAGTAGGTCGTTGTCCTGTTTCGTAGTCATACACTTGTAAATCAAGGGCTTTGTCGGATTCAGAAGGACTTTCTTCTGCTTCTCCCCGTAGCTCTAGTCGCATTCGCCCTCGTGATAAGCCATCCAAAATTTCATTAGCAAGCTCCACAATAGCCCTTTCAGCATTGCGTAATAATTGTAATTGAAGACCCTTTTTTCCAAGAAGAACTGATAGCAAGTCATACAGTCGATGCTCGCGCTCTACTTTCTGTAAATCTTGCTCTAATTGCGAACGCTGCTCACGCTGCCTTACGAGTTCATTAAAATTCTTTTCGGCGTTGCTCCGATTTGCATCAAATTCTATTTTTAGAGTTTTAGCACTATTAAGTTCTAGTTCAATCACCTCTATGCTGCGTCGTGCTTCTGAGGGCAACTGTTCAATTTGAGTATTAAAATTACTAATCTGTTGCTGAATAAAGGCTACCGAACCATTAGCTATGTTTAACCTGTTTGATAAAAATTCGTACTCAACAAGTTCTTGCTGTTCTGTTTCCAACTGTTCTATTTCAAAAGACTGAATTGTATTTGCTTTTTCTTGCCATTGTTGTGGTAAATTTTCCAAATCAGATGCTATGCTACGCTGTATTTCACCTTGAATCCCTCTCTTGTTACTCAGTTCTAGCTGGAAACTTTGCAATTCATCCGACAGATTATTTACTGATTCAATGGCTTTGTTGAGTTGATTTTTTAGCTGATGCTGTTGCGTCTTTAGCTCTTTTAACTGTGATTGCTGTTGTACTTTATCCTGCTGTAAATTATTTTGTTCGACACGCGCCTGCTGTGCTTGAGCTAATGGTAATTTTTTTTCAAGCTCCGCTAAACGTTCACTATTAAATTGAATTTGGGCATTTAGAAGCTTCCACTCTTCAAATTGTGTACCTATACTGCTTAAATAGTTAGTGTGGGCTTGCCTACCACTCAGATATCGGCTTAGTTCTTCCAAGTCTGTATCAGTCGGATAATTTGTATCAAGCCAACCCAAAACATCGCTGGGAAGATAGGGGGAAACACATGCTTGATAAATAGCAGGCAAATTATTAAAAGCTTTATTGATTTGAAGAACACAATTGTTCGTGTCTATTTTGGCTTGATTTTGTTGGTTTCCATTTTGATTACGCTCTAATTGTAGACTTGAAATCTGCTGGTCGATAAATTTCAACTCTGTTGTGAGTTGATTTAGATGCTCTTGTACTTGTTGATGTTGATTTTTCAAGTTATTAAGATTTGCTTGCGAGGTTGCTATTTCAGCATCCAAACGTGCTTTTTCTTTATGTGCGTGTTCTGGTGTAATCTCTTGTCCGCATAATTCGCAAGTAGGTTTATGAGCAGCCTTTTCAAAACGTTTACGTTGCTTACAAACTGTATCATATCCAGTTTCAGCGCGAGTTACCTCTTGAGATAAGTTTTTTTCTATTTTATGTTCTAAAGCAATGTCGGAGTTAAGTTTTTCTTGCTGATTTTGACATTCTTTTAACTGACTTTCTAAATAAGCTAGTCTATTACTAGTCGTTTTTTCTCTGTTCAAAGCATCAGCTAAATTTGAACGCCATTGAGTCAGTTGTTCCAGCCAAGGTAAAGCGGAGGCTGCCTCTACTAGTTGATTATCTCGCAGTTGTGCTTGTTGCACTAATTGCTCTAAATTTGAAGGGAAAGTAGCTAGCTTCTGTTGTTGATCTTGCAGTTGGATTTGAATTGTTTCCATTTGTGACAGGCTTGCAACAAAAGGAGCTAGTTTATCTAAACGACTTGTCAAGGCGTTAATGTTAGTTTCTAACTGCTCAATTTCCTTTTCTATGTGTTGAACTTGGTTGCTGGCATTTTGTTTCTCGCTTTCTGCCCTCTCCAAGTTTTCTTGTATTTGCTGGCATTTATGTTGTAATTGTTGAACTTGTTGTTCGGTAACAAGAATCCTTTGACGCTGGTTAATGATAGAACTCAGTAAAGGAAGTACCTCTCCAAGTTCTCGTAAGCGGCTACATTTTCTTTCTATCTCTTCAGTTCTGGCAAGCAAATTATTTAATTCTTGTAACTCTTTTTGAGCCTCATTAATCTGCGCTTTGAGTTGTTGCCATTGTTTTGATTGTTCTCGAAAAACAGTTAGTTTCTCTACTTTTTCATCTACACTTTTTAAAAGTGCTGCTGCTTGATTAAAAGCTTCTGCTGCTGCATTTAATTCCGCATCGCTAACAGTGAGCATAGAATCCAATCTCGGTTTCAGGCTTTTTACCTGAATTTCAAGTTCTTTACGACGGTCATCTGCGAGTAGATGCAGTCGCTTGTAGGGAGACAAATCTATTAACTGCTTGAGAATTTCTCCTCGTTCAGTAGAACCAACCTGTAATAATTTTTCGCTTTGTCCTTGCAAAAGGAGTACGCATGAGGTAAAGGCGTTTTCCTTCAAACCAATAGTACGTTCTACCCAGTTTTTAAAACCTGAATCATTATCTGTATCGGCTATTGGCTCAGGACGTGGCTTTCCTCCTGTTTTTGAAGGAATTAAGCGAAATACCTCTCGTGTTGGGCGTCCTCTATGGGAAACTGTGCGGCACACACGATAAGCTACTTCATCAACAATAAAATCAAACTCTACATTTAAAGCATCAGCTTGGTGGTTAATTAAATCCTTATAATTTTTTTGTCCTCCACGATAAAGACCATAAAGTGCAAAGGTAATAGCATCAAAAATTGTTGATTTACCTGCACCATTAGGTCCTGATAGTACCCACAGGGGAGCGCCATCAAATAGCAACTCCTGACCCTCACGATAGCTCATAAAATTTTCAACATAAACTCGAACAGGAATCATATTTCTACCTCAGAATTATTTAAAAATTGTTCGTTAGCTAATAATTGTTCAGCCAAAGCCAACACCGCATCACACTCTGGGGTACCTGCTAATTGTTGCTGTAAATATGTGCGTACATTTGTTGCTACATCTTGCGTGTCGGCAACTAAAGTAGAGCTTTTAAGGGATATTGATGAACCTTCAGTCACTATTTCTCGGTCGTACCAACGGGGGAATATTTTATCCAATTCGCGGCAAATTGCATCACGGTTATATTCCCCTAGTTTGTAGGTTAATTTGTAAGAAACTAAGGCTCTATCTAATTCGGAATATTTATCTTTAATGCTGGGAATTTCTTCAGGATTGTTAATTTCTATGCGATATATTGGTGTGGCATTGAGTGGTAAAATTGCTGGTTCTTGAGTCCGACCTTTAGCACCAATTTCAACTAAAACAACACTTTTTTCATCGTCTCTTTCACCATAGTCGAGACGTTCAATGCTACCGGAATAACGAACATGGGTAGTACCTGCCAAAGTTTGTGCTTTATGAATATGACCGTAGGCCGCATAACTCCAATTAGTAGGGATATCTCCTGCATCAAAAACGACATCTTCGCGTTCACTGATGCGATAAAGATTATGTAGTTGACTACCGCGAATATGTGCATGGCTAACCAGTACACTTGGTAATTCTGGCTTGATGTGTTTATTTTTGATGAGGTCGATTTTCTCCAGCATGGCTTGATGGAGTAAACTATTTTTCTCATCTAAGCTGCCATATTTTGTTTTTTCGTCTTTTAGGTAGCGTGACGAAGTTGGATAGGGCATCAAAACAAATTGAACTTGTTGCCCAGCTTTATCTTCTAGTAATAGATAAGTCGGTTGTGCTGCTAGATAAAGCCTGCCGCCTGGTCTCGCACCTGGTTTTTTTGGGTCTATTGGATCGGCAAGGTCAAGAGCAAAACGCATTAAATTAAAGAAGGCTTCGTTATCGTGATTGCCACTGATGGTGACAATTGTGCCACCCCCTAAAAGAAAAGGCTGAAAAACATCCCTCATTTCCCCAACGGCTGATTTTAGTTCGTCAAGTCGGTTGTACTGGCTAAATAAATCACCAGCAACAACCATGACATCAACCTTATGTTCGTCTAGGTAATTGGCGATTTCTTCTAAACGTTTGACAATATCGCCTTGGCGGGGTATTCGCCCCAATTTGTCGTTTAAATGCCAGTCAGATGTATGTAAAATTTGCATTCTATTTCCTCACTAATAAGTAGCAATATCATCGTCGTCTTCTTCCACAGTTGTCGCTTCAGCATCAACAACGGGATTACCTGTTGCTTCTCTGGGATTCATCGCCCAAGGAGGAAGTGGTACTAGAACGTGCATTGGTTCGTTATCCTGAATCACCATCTTTTCGCTGACAGTTAGTTCTGCGGCTTTGCGTTGGTTGCTTTTGCTCAAAAATCGCCAAATAGATTGGGAAAGTTCAAGACTGCCGCTACGACCAATTACGCGGATACTTGCGTTCTCAATTACTTTTTCGGAAACTTTTGAGGCTTGCTGTTGAGCGCCGAGTAAGATGATTCCTTGCGATCGCATTTCAGCTGCAACGGTTTCTATTAGTTGCGTAATGGGGTCTTTGGAACCACGGGGAGCAAAACGGTTAAGTTCATCCAAGGCAATTAGGTAAATTAAGCCTTCAACACGATTGGTTCCAGTACGTTCGTTAACTAATTGTTGAAGAATTGTGGCGACAACAAACCGTTGCAAAGATGGGACTCGCGTTAAAGCATTTAAATCAACAACTATTGGGTCTGTTGTTTCTCTTATTCCTAAATTAAGAGGATTACCGTTTTGGTCATAACGCCGAAGTACCCCATTTCCTTCATGTACCAGCAATAAAAGTTTTCTGCGTAGTTTGCTCCAAGTGGCTCTGTGATGATCGGGGGATAATTGACTACGATTGTCAGGCTCTGATATCCAATCTAAAAGTAGTTGGAAAGTACGAGGTGCATTATTTCGTAAACTGCGGGTGACAGTACCATCATTTTCTATCCTTTCATCTGTCAGGTGAGCTTCTAAATCCAGGACTAAAGCTCTAAAGTTGTCGTTAACGGAATCATCATCAGCAAATAAATAAGTAAATAAGCCTTTTTCAATAATATTGCCAAGACTCCAACTATAAGCCTGCACTGTACTCCGACATCCTGTAGAAACTGCTGTAATTCCACCAGGAATTTGTGGTGCAAAAAAGGTAACATTTTCAAAAGGTCTTGGTTCCTCAACACCTAATCTTTGCCAGTCTGCTAAATGTTCTTCAGGTCTGTATCTGTTACTCCAGCGATTAATGTGGAATAAATCGTAGCCTTTAACATTGAGAATTATCGGGACAACTATTAGGGGATTTGGGTCTGATGGGTATTCCTCAGCACGGCTACGTGCCTCCCGCAATAATTGGTAAATAACAAATAGCAAAAAACTAGATTTTGTTCCTCGACCGGCGACACCGTTAACGTTCATGTGTCCGCCATTAATACCTAGTAAATAATCCAGGTCTATCATCCCTGGGCCAGCGATCGCGCTTCCACCATTTTTAATCAAACCAATCGCTAAGGGATTATCGATTTCATCTGCTCTGTAAGCACGTCGAGCATCATTTTCATCCCCTAAGAAAACCGAACTTTGTTCTAAAGGTGGAGCTAAAACAGGAGGATCTGTACGTAAAATTGTAGCAGTAGCAAAAGTAACGCCTTCACCCCGAAATTCCGGTTGGTAATCAACATCGCCGTCAAAAGCATCAAATTCTTCGCCAATATCTTTTTTACGGCTTTGTCGATAGACCTCTTCTACAATTGCGTAAAAATTTATTGTCTCACCGCCTACATGACTTTCAGTACGAACAATTTGAGTTTTTTCAACCAACTCATCTCGCCGCACCCAAAAATGAAACTCTTCTGAGGTAGATTCTTTTTGGGGTGGTGATGCTACTTTCCCGATAATTCTGACACCAGGGGTATTAGCTGATGGATTTGCATTTGTATCTTCTGTGCTATCCGCTTCATCGGCATTAGGTATACCAGCATGGGAGCCGTTTCCGTTAACATCAAATTCCGGAATTAATACTTCGTCAGTCATATTCTTAGTTTAATTTTATACCTTATAACTGAGTTAAACGATAAAAACGATTGGATAAGATACTTAATGGTTGGAAAAGCGAACCTAAACTTTCTTCAGCTCGAACAATTGGGTGTAGAGAAATAGCAGCGCGTCCATAACTGCACTCTCGACAACGGTACTCATATACAGTTCGGGATAACTTATCCACGAAATCCCAATTATGCTTGTGATACTTCTCAAACCAGCTTTTTGATGCTTCCACGCGCACTATTCCCGTACTGGGAGTTCCACCACCCCCTCCAGAAAGACGAACAAACCAAGAAACAACGGGTAGCCATCCTCTAGAGATAGTAAATACTGGTGTACGTTGACCCGCTTCCAGTCCATATAAAACTTGTATCCCTTTAATATGTAAGTAATTTTGGCGCTGGGTTTTAATCACACCGAAAACTGGTGATTCGTCAATGTCAAAACCTCCCATCCGTGGTTGTAATCGTCCATCTATCACTGTCGGTTCACCGCCACTGTGGGAAATTGCAGATTCTTCCAACGCTTCCATTTCAGTATTGGAGCGGTTTTGAGTTCGTTTTCGCATGGTTTCAAAATCGTAGGAGGATATCCCACCAGGAGGGCGAACTGGTAGCAAACGAAATCCATTGTCTTGTAAAGCAGCAGCAAAACTTTCTACTTCTGTCCAGGGGAAAAGGTCTACCGCCATCGATACCACACGCTCAACAACCTCAAAGGAGCGCCGACATTCTCCGTTTTCTACCCGCATGGTGATACTGCCAATTTGAGAAAGGCGGATAGGAACTAACTGACCGCTAGGAGAACGCACCGAAGCGACTGTTTCCCCTACATCTTTACCATCTATAAAGTGAGTTGGTCGTTCATGCCAGTTACTAGGTCGCCAGTTAGGTGAGGTGCTTAAATTGATAGGTTCCCAATCAATTGCACGGTGTTTTACTTCATAATCTAAATCAACTTTTTCTGGGGTTTGGTTCAAGTCTTCGTCGGTTTCTTCTTCTAAAAAAGGAAACTGTGCATCATATTGTTCGACGCGACAACCACCGTAGTTTTTAATAAAATCTAATCCCATTTTTATAGATATACTCCTCCTATTTATTAGTTGTTTGTGAATTCTTATTTAAGAGTATTTCTGGTAATTGCAAATCTTTTAACCGTCGTTTCATGGCTTCCTGACTGACTAAAAACTCGGTTGCTAATCGTTTGGCTAAAACATCTCTTTTTGTACCAAATCGACCACGATAACGCTTGGCTAAAGCGAAACAAGCCGATGCTGGCATTAAAAGTTCAGCCGCAAATTGGTCGGCTTCTGCCTCCATTTGCTTCTCGTCTATGCCTAGAGAATCAATTACTGCTTGTATGCCATTTGTAAAGGTAAATTGTGCCGTGGATTTATCGTTATCTTCCTTACTTTCATCATCTTCTTCACTTTTATTTTGAACGTATAAACCTTCTGTTAAAATCAAAGGCTCTTTCAAACTATTTTTTTGAGGAGTTTGAAGTAAAGGAATAAAATGTAATAAGTAATGTCCTAATTCGTGGGCGGCTGAAAATCGGCGGCGTGATACTGGGGCTAAATGAGGCTTTTGTTCGACTAAAATACAGCCGTAAAAAAAACTTTTATATTCCAGTAAATACAAGTATCCAGCTAACTTTAAATCTTGATTTTCGCTATCTGTTAAAGGTAGTTTTTGTCCTGTTTCCACTTCTAAAAAATCGGCAACACTTTGAATGGTCATATCTTTGATTTCTGCTACCCTGATTGGGTAAGCCCTAATCAGTTCATACAGGGGTACAACACCAGGTTTAAGATTTGCTAACTCCAGTCCAGCTTCTTGATATGCCAGTTCTACAGCCTGGGAAATTACCATACGGCGATGTTCTAGTATCATCTATGTTTTATCGACCTCAGTATTGTTTTTGACTTTGTTTTCTATTGGTTGACGATTATTCGATGTAGTTTTATATCGACTTTTTTGTTCGCGGGCTGCTGCTAATTGCGCCCTATTGTGGCTGCGTCCCATCGATAAAGTAATGGCGGTATCTCGAAACATATCCAAGAATCGCTCGCTCGCATTAATTCTTAATTCGGCCGCTAATTGCCTAACAGCTTGGATACTAAGTTTGACTGGTAGTGGCACAGAACTGTCAAGGAATTTACTAATAATGTGCTTATCTGCTGATGGTACGCGGTTGATATCTTGCAAACGCTTAATAACATCGCCAACTGTTACAGGTTTTTCTTCTTCATCAATGTCTTCAAAAATTAAAGGTTTTTCCTCTTCTTGAATAATTTCAAATGCGCTATGCAGGTGCTTGTGGAGTAAATTTCTAATAATTTCCGCGTCAGTAGCGATTGGTGTTAGTTGTTCTTCTTCCTGGTAGGCTGAATTGATTTCCGTAATAATTCGTTCCAATTCTGGGTCATTGCAAGCAGCATCAAGTATTTGGGCTACTACTTCCATGTCACCTTGGTCTAAAGCCTGCACATATAAATGAATGGCTTTTTCACGGGAGTAGGGCTGCTGATTTTGATTTTGATTTTGCATCTTATCTGCCCTCCTCTGATGACTTGTTACCTTGGGCATAAGCTTGACGCAACTGTGCGATCGCACGGTGCTTTTTGGTGTAAGCTGCCCCTTGTGTTATGCCTAATGCAGCAGCCAAGAATTCTCCATCTAAACCGTCAACAAAAGCTAATTTAAGTACTTCTCGATAACCGTCATTTACCAATGACAGCAAATATTCCAACATTTCGGGGTCAGATGAATTAGACGACTTGTATAATATTCCTAAAATTTCCTCTTCTGAAAGAATTTCTGAATTTTGCTGTCTAATTTTACGAGCTTGGGGAAGTTCAGCGACGAGTGCGATTCGCTTATTTTGTTGAGTTTGTTGCCGTTGCCACCGTTTTAGCTTATTCGCGGCAATTTTCAGCAACCAAGGGCGAGGCGGATAGCTAGGGTCAAATTTATTAGCTATTTTGAGAGCCGTTTCAACAGTTTCATGCAAAATTTCCTTTGCTATTGCCTCAATGGAATTGCGGTCGCAACTTTTACCCAACTTATCGCCAAATTGGTTTATAACCCGGCTAACGTAGAGTTGAATTGTACCTTGAAGAACCTGCCACTCCTCCTGAACTGCCTGACATAGCAACTGTTGCTTCTGAAGTAACTCATGATCGTAGGATGGGTCTACAGATTGCCCAACTTGTCGTTTCAATGTGACCTCCTAAACATTACCCCTGATATATAATTGCCAGCCAGGCGATAAATTATTACAGTGGTAACGACAAAAATTACCGCACTTTGCACATTCAATATCCTCCAAACATCGTTCCTAATATAGAATTGCCATGAGGTCGGTAAATTCTTACAGCTATAAGCAAAAATTTTTTGATGTCTTTAAAACAGCACTAGAACATACGTATTACTTCACACCCTTTTGACTTCAATGCCCAACTGTGCCAACAATCGCAGTGCTTCCTTGGTAGTAAAATCCCTAACTGATAGTCCAGTTAGTTGGCTAACTAACCACTTCGGCGCTACACGATTAGTACCAACGTCAACATACCAAGATTGAAAGCGAGTAAATTCCTGATCGTCTGTCTGCAACGCCTGGTAAGCAACATCAAGCACCTGTTGTGGAGTAAGTGCGACCTTTATACCCCGAATTTGATTTTTTTTGTGGCAGTGAAGCGATTTGGGTAGACCACAGGTTATGTCTGGTGGCTTCCCGTACAACCAATCATGTAATTGACTTAACTTTCTGCCCAAGCTACCAGAGGCGATTCGGATGTTCAAGTTCGCTGGGAGTATAGTTTCGTAGCCGTTTATTGCTTGGAGATAATCTCTCCCAATGCTAATAAAGATTTCCTGGTAGAGTCGGGCCTTGACAACATTTTCTAGTTCAGCGAGAACTCCTGACCGCAATTGCTGCGCTCTTGTGGCTGTCATTCGGCGATCATAATACGGTATCAAGTGATGCTGAGAGATTAAACCGAATTCTGCTGACAGAATACATACGTTTATTGGCGGCAACTTTGAAGGACATTGCCTCAGAAAACGACGCAGCACAAGAAAACTTGGGCCATCATACCGAATGATTGCAGGTAGTAACCCAGGATCTGAACGCTTGCGTTGAGAACACCCAATAATTAATAGACTGCGGGTATTAGCAGTATTCGTACCTTCATAGCTCTGGAGAGACATGATGATTTCTTATGATGCAATAACATCCCAGCTAGACTTACTAATTATGTTTGACTTCCGCAAACAGTGGCATAATCCGCTTGCGAATACGGTATTGAGTTAGACTAAGCCGCTCCATCACCAGGGTGACTCCCCTACTCTGGTATCGAGCGATTCAGAGAATACGTGTGAGGGTTATCTCGTTCCCAACTTCCGTTTTTTTTTCGCTGTACTTAGGCTCCCACTTTCCACCAGGTTTATTGAGAGTGCTACCAGGTCACTCGGCAACTGCTGTTAGTAGCAAGGATTGCGAATGCTAAATCTGCTTGGCTAATTCCACCCTGGTTCAATTCCCTTTTTAGTGGGTTGACCAAGTTTAGAGAATGTCCAAATATCTCGTTTGTGCTAGAACACCAATTTAGTCCCTTTCTAATTGTTTATTATGCTTTTGTTCAGACTTCCGCAGCTGCTCCAATAGCTCTTGATTCCAATCCTTGGCTTGAGGTCTTACCCTACAAGAGAGAGGCAATAATTCCATAATTGCTTGTGCCGTTTCATCCCCAGCAGCATCATTATCATAAGCAGCTACCACTGTGGGGATATTCTTAAGGAACTCCACAGACACACTCCTAACGTTATCAGCTGCCATACACATTGTCCTTTGTTGGGGCATTTCTCCCAGTGCTTCGACTTCCAACATGGCAAAAGACAGTGCATCAACAGGAGATTTACATAACACTACTCTCTGTATTTCATCACTTGGTTGTCCTCCCCAACGTATATAAAACCACCCCTCAGTACGTTTGGTGCCAGTGGCATATCCCATGAAAGTATTGTCTTCACCTCTCGTCCCCCTCAAAAACGCCCCAGTAGTTTCACCGTCTAGCCCTCTCATCAAAAACACAGCATTTTGTTGAGAGTCTGCATAAACTAACCCGCTTGTGTGGAGGTGTTGGACTAAGTTTTCAGACAATCCCCGTTTCTGCGTCAAATAGTTGTAAACTGCCTGCCAGTTGGTTTCGTCCTCGACAGGGGGTACAAACTGGGGCGTTGGTTCTGTTTGGGCAATCTCAGCAGCCTGTTCCCTGGCGTGGTGGGTGACGGCTCTTTGCATGAGAGACTCCCCAAAGCGGTCATTTAAAGTCGCGATCGCTTCTTTAAATTTGCACCCCATAACGTGCATCACTAGGTCGATAGCGCCGCCGCCACCTTTATTTACACTGGGAGAGAAGTCATACCATTTGGAATCATCTATATTAATGATGTGGCCCACACCTTTCCACCGGAGATTGCCTTTGGTATCTTGAGTTAGTCCCAAATGCCAAGCCACATCTTCTAGGGGAAGGTCGCGCAGTTGATCAGCAAGTTGCTTAAGTTCAGAACGCAACTGTTGATTTTCGGCTGACAACTGTTGAATGCGTGCTTCTAGTGCTTCATTTTCTTTGACCAGTTGTTTAGCAGTCGCTTCCATCTCCTTTTTCTTTCTAATAGCCCTGTCTCTATCAGCAGCTTTAGCTTGAAGTTGTTCGCTTGTAAGTTTCCCAGGTTCTAGGTCTTTCCCCTCTTCAACAATCCGGTAAAAGTCTTTTATATCCTGGTGTTGGGCTTTGCTACCCTTGATGCCTCTTTCTAACCCCAGGTGCTGCATCGCGGTGTGGTAGTCATCCTGAAAAGCCATCATCTTTTGGCGACCGTCGAAGAAATGATTACACCGGAGTTGTCCGTCCTTGTCGAGGGGTACGAGGTAGGCGTGCAAGTGTGGTGTCGCCTCATCTAAGTGCAACTCGCACCTCACAATTCGGTCTTGGTAAGTCTCCTGTAACCATTTGAGGTTTGCATCAACCCATTGTTTAAGTTTGTCTTCGTGGTAGTACCCAGCGCGAGTTGGGTCATCTGGACGATAGTACTGGGGCGATGCGGTGAGGAGAATCTCAACGCAATAGACAGCATCAGTTCTGATTTTTCGCTTTTGTTCGTATTGCCCAATCTTCGCCAGTACCAAATCCTCCAAACGTTCGTTTTGTTCAGTGCTGCCGATGAGCCTGATATTTTGTTTGGATGAATCTGCGTTGGGTGTTTCCCGTGTTCGGGCAGTATGCGCTTCACTGCCAGCAAGATTGTGGCGTTTGAGTTTTTTTGGTACGGGCGATCGCGTAGCCGTATGTCATATTTGAGTTGAATCATCGTGGTTTTTATGGTGTGTTTGTTGCTTGATTGATGGGAAGATAAACTGTAGTAAATGCTTTTATTGCTGATAGGAGCATCCGCGATTCTCTCAGAGGGGGTGCGCTACTTGCCCCGCAGGGCGAACGCAGGTTATTTGTGACGAGCGACAGCAAGGCATTGCCACAGGCAACCCGTAGGGCAAATAACCGTAGTGAGTACGACTATTTTATACCCTCCACCCGAAATCTGTCTTTGGGGTAGCACTTGGTGCAGCTAGGGCACAGTATGAGTGCAATTTCTGCACAATTTGTGTTGGTTGACATGGCTTGATTCCTCAACAGTCGATTTAAATAGTGGTGCAAAATACGTAGATTTTTTGAGGCGATTTGAGGCATTGTTGAGCCAAGATGGTGCGGTAGTCATTTCTGATTGGATGCATGGCCGACATCTATCTCAGCGTGGACGTGGGTGGGTCGCAAACTAAGATTATTTATCAGCTAGCTGGCTCTAAAAAACCCAATTATTTACTAATGCCACCTGCTGTTGAGGAGATTACCAAAACCAAACTCGACAATTACATGGCACGTTTGGGGTGGATTGGTAGTCCTAGCCCCGACCAACAATTATGGGTTGTCTGGGATGAGCGTGTAGTAGTGTTGGGTGATTTCGCTGCTTGTTTTGACCCCCAAGACAGAATTAAGGAACTCAAGTACGAGAATGCTTTGTGGAAGGTGTTGGGAGCTATTGGGCTGATTGTAGAAACTAGCAATATTAAGGTATCGCCGAAAAAGCCGTTAAAGGTGGAGTTGGCGCTGCTGCTTCCCTGGAATGAATATAGCGATCGCCGCAGGTTTGAGGAACAATTGCGGAAAATGCTGGCTGGCTTTGGGGTACGAAATACTGCATTGAAGGTGAGCCTGGAGCGTTTTTTATGCCGTCCAGAAGGTGGGGGATTGGCTGCTGTGAGGATTAAGCAGCAGGGGATTGATTGGTTGCGTTCCCAACAGTTGGGGGTGCTGATGTTTGGTCACAGGAATACGACAGCGCTTTACTTCGACCGAGGACAGTTAAAGCTGGGAGATAGTCCGCTATTGGGATTTGCTAATATGCTGGACATGGTTATTGAGATGACGAGCGGTCTAGACCGGGAACGTTTGGCTCTAGCTATATTCCAAGCACGGTATGCTGTCCTTGATGAGATATATAACCCAAATTATTCAAACACCCGCCGTCCCGACTGGTCTACATGTGCGGCAATTATTGCTTTAGCCAGTGCTAAAGACCCCAATTTAAGAGATAAAGAAATTCAAGATATAGGTAAGGCTATCTCTGTGGCGACGGCTGAGTATTGGGATAAGTTAGAGCGGTGGATGAGTCGGGTTTTGCCTGCCCAACTGGACGAGGTGATTATTGGTGGGGGTGCGGCTTATCACGTTGAGCCGGAGTTGGAGAAATATTTCAACTGTGAACCAAAAATAGAAACTCAGCCTAGTTTAAGTAGGAACAGTTACGGTAGTGGCGGTACAAAAATTAGAACTTCGGGATACAAAAGTAAAGATTATAACAAACACTTCACACCGATGATTTGGGGTAGTGGTATAAGCGAGCAGGTTAAACAAACTTTTAACTTGGAGAAAAAGCAGTTTGGGGAACAGTGTACTTCCTCTCGCCTTGTGGATTGTTTCGGGTTGTTTGATTATTTGGTGGGACTGGAGGCTACTAATGACAAGAGTTAGGAGAAAGCGCCTGAGTTTGAGTCTGCGTCTCCAGCCCTATGAGGGCGACCCAATGGCGGAAGTTGTTGACTACCTGAACTCTCTACCCAAGGATGAGGTTAACCGGAAGGTGGCTGATATTCTGGTGGCGGCTTTGTTGCCTTATGCCCGATACCACAGTGGGAAGTATACTCAAGAGCAGTTGCGCTTTGCGTGTTGGGAGGCGCAGGATTCTTTGAACAAACATGGCAGTAATATGCGTTTGGCTTTGGGGGTGGAACAGCCACAGTTTGTGTTGCCTACATCTGTGGTGGGGGTTAATCCCAATCCCCCAACCCATCACAATAGCGCCACTAATCAGCCTGACACTGAGGCAGACGCTCCCGATTCAAAAAGACCAACAACTCTTATTCCAGGCCAGGTTTCATCACTTGATTTGAATACGATTTTTGGAGTTGATTAAGCGAAGAATTTTTGAAGTGCCAGCAGCAGGGTGAGAGTTGTGAACTGTTCAGTTGGTTTTGTAGTTTTAATGTATTTTACTAGTAGTATTAAGTGATAGCTGTGACTCTAAAATCAGTTTCCAACCTAGAAGCAAATAGGTGTGACTTGCTCAAACCCAATGAAAAAGCTAGTTGCTGTAGTCGTTATGTTAGACCATGCTGAGTTGAAATAATTATGGGACACTCATAACCGGATAATTAAACTGTGTTAGGGTGTGAGAAATGATTCCAGAATTTAACGACAATGGGAATTTACCACCAGGAGTGCATTGGGCAGAATGGGAGGAATTTAAAGAAATATTTGGTACAAATTTAACTAGACAGCGCATGGTAGATGGTCTAGAACTGGCAATGACGCTTCTTAAAGCAGCAGGCTGTAGAACTATTTATATTGATGGTAGTTTTGTCACCACTAAACAAAGGCCTGGAGACTTTGATGCTTGTTGGGAGGACAATGGGGTTGATATAAATTACCTACAATCTATTGCTCCGGCTTTATTTAATTTTGCGCTCTTGCGTGCCGAACAAAAAATTCAGTACAAGGGTGAAATTTTTCCGTCAAATTATCCAGCTAATGATTCCGGTACAGCCTACATAGATTTCTTTCAATTTGATACTAGGACGAATACGCGCAAAGGAATTATTGCTATAGATTTACAAAGGTGGAAACCATGATGATCAAAAACGAGCAACAATATCAAAATTCTTTAGATTGGTTGCAACGCTTTGAGCAGTCTATAGCCCAATTGGATAACAATGAACAATTGAAGGCAGAACCAGAACGGTGGAAGCTTCACCGAGATTCATATCAGAGTCAAGTTGACGAGTTAAAGTTAGAAATTGCAGAATACGAAAGACTTATTAATTGCGACACCAGCAAGCCTTTAAAAATTAAAATTGATTCTTTAAATAAGCTACCAAATGCTTTAATTAAAGCTCGGTTAGCAGCCAAAATTAGTCAACAAGAACTTGCTGATAGATTGGGAATTGATGAACAAAGAGTTTATGAGTATGAGGATACAGATTATCAATGTGCCAGTTTTGTAGAAATCCTCGAAGTCAGCACTGCTTTGGGTGTCGAAATTGAAACTGCAACCGTCCAAGTAGATTTTGCAGAAATAGAAGCAGTTAAAAAAAGCGTTGACAAATGGCGCAAAGAAAAAATGAATATTAAAACTAAAGCTTCATAAGTAGGGTTGACAGGATGAAAACTCCAAGACAATTGGTGTAATGTCGCCCAGATGTGCGTTGGCGCAAGAAATAGGTACTATACCTATTAAATAGGTACTGAAATGCCGTTTAGTACCTATTTGTTGGGAAATTCAGTTTGGAGTTGAAGTTTGGCAGCAGAAACTGTGCCACGTTGGTGACTCGACTGGTTCAAGGTATTTTTGAAGAGCAATTAGATAGTTACAAACTCAACCACATATAGAAGTTTGGTATTATTTGTTCCAATCTACGTAGTTCCGCAGCTGCAATTTCCTCAAGTAGCAGGACTGCACACCACCGCCGCTCTTCACTCCAACTGCTTAGGATGGCTTTTACAGCCGTAACTCCATTCTTAATGCCCTGCCTTAGCAAATCAACACAAGTTTTTATGGGAGTGTGTTCTCCATCTTCTGGTTCAAAATCTCCAAAATCGATGCGCTCAACTTTAGTATCCACCCCCAACCATGGGGGTTCCCCTATACCATTATGGGGGGGGGTGGATACGGGGCTGTTTGGCGACGCAACACCATATCTAGTCTGCATTGCCGCCTGATATCGCTGTTGGTCAAGGGCTGCTTGTCTCGCCCGTTCTTCCTTTTGGGCACGTTTGCTTGCACGGTGGGCAATTACCGCATGAGCAAAATCCAATTCCTCTTGAGATAGCGAGAAATGTTTAACCTGTTTACCCCGTGGCCCAACTTTATGGTCAACTAGTTTTAATCCCAGTTGTTCTAGCAAAACCCCCAGCAGCCATATTGGTTGGCAGTTAGAGGGAACTGTGAAACCCAAAATTGCTTTAACATGAGGCGCACAATATTTGGCGATATCGGTCATTCTCAACAAGTCGGGGTCATTAGCAGTAATCTCAACACCTGCTACTAAGCGTTTGAGAATATCATGCAGTCCCAAGTTAAACCTAGCCAACCACCGCGCGGAGTAATTGCCCCAGTCCATGCACAATGGTAGATGGAATCGCTCCTGGAGGTCTTTGTCTGCCACAATTCTTGGCGGGGAAGGGTATTGTCTTCCGGTACGTGCATCCAAAATTGTGCCCTCTGGCTCTGATAGAATTGCTTCTAAATGGGCGATCGCCCTAGACAATCTGCCTGAGTTGTCTTTTTCTACCAGAGCAGGAGTTACGGGCATTCCATAAGCATCCAGTATGCGGAATTTCTCGCATTCAAATACTTCTGACGGTGTGAGGTAGTCTTTGCTAGTACGCTGACGATATTCGCTAGAGGAGATATCTTTGGCTTTAGCAACAGCTGCGTAATAAGCAGTATCTAAAGCAGCAGCGGCATTTTTAAGACGCTCCTGGGCTAGTTTATCGGACTCCGCACCCATAGGTATAATTTGATTGCCCATCTCGGTCAGCAGTTCCCGTAAATCAGCCCGCAGGTTATTTATGGATTGATGACGAGAAGCCATGATTTGGCAGTACGCATCTAATGCCCAGTCTTTCTCAGCACCACGAGAGCCAGTTTCCCGGTCAATCCGCAGCAGGAAAGCTGTCATTTCATTGGTTTGCAGTAACCGTTCTTTGATTTTGGTGGCGTTGGTGTCAAGGTAGCCAAAGGGCGGTCGCTGTGCTACCCAGACGTGAATTGGTACTTTTGGGCGATAGCGGTACAGTTGTTGGGCGCATTCGGTAGCAGTTTGGGAAACCCCGTGAAAAACGCCAAAAACGGCATCAAAATGATAATTAGGTATATCCACCCCCGTACCAAGGCTAGGGGATGTTAAAAGGGCATCTAGACTCTTTACAGCGTTAGTTATGTCTTTAATGAAGGCGACATTTTCTTCGCTGCCGGAGTTTTCGGAGTGAATCGCCCAGATTTTTAAGGGTGTGGGGTTGCAAGTTTGGGGTGTAGTGCCATGAGTTGGGATGGGGTACAGGGACTCCCTCTGCGACTGGGATCTGTGGTCAGCAAAGTTGTGTACTCTGGTTTCTCCCGTTATGGGTGAGACACTTTCCCCTAGACTGCCATCTGAAATGTTTGGGGTTGTAGGCGCTGCTGTGCTTTCTTCCCCAACACCCAACACCCAACACCCAACACCCAGATCCTGCTCATCTGAGTCTTCCACCCGCACCGACATAGAGAGCGACTGTTCAAGTTTCTTAATAAAGCGCTTCGAGTCAGAAACCACCATGATTTTCTGTCCCATCATTAGCGCTGCCGAAATTTGGGCAACTAGGGCAGAAGAATCATCTCCCTCATACCAGTAGATTGGGCGATCGCCATTTTTCCACTCGTTTTTGATAATAAAAGGCTTTTCGCCCACAGGACGCATTGCTCGGAAGAAATCCACTGTGACGTCGTCCATGTGCGCGTCGGCGATGACGACCAAGGGCGCATTATACACGATGTATTCCAGTACTTCTAAAATTTGTGCCCGATATTCTTTGCAGGTTTTGCTGTGCAGTAGGTGCGTGAGGTACTGGCAAGCTTCATCGATAAACACGCAGCCATAGGTGAGGGCTTGAGTGTTAAGTTTATGCAAGCTGTCGATGGTGATGCTGAGGGCAGTAGCTTTGGCTAAACCTGTATAACCCAGGTCAGAATACATCTCAGTGTTAAGACGTTCTGCCAGGTTTTTGAGCAAATTAACCCGATGTCCGTTATTGAGGAACCGCTTGTCAGGATGTGCAACGCGCCACTGTCGCATGAGTTCGGTTTTACCCGTGCCCATGTCACTCCACAAGACAACCAGTCCGGACTGGGGAAGTAGGAAACTCTTGGAGTGGTGGCTATGGGGCTTGGACTCTCCTTTGGGAGTGGTGGCTATGGGGCTGTGGGGGAGAAGATTTATTGAACAATAACTCTCTTGCCTCAAGAGCTTATCCGAACCGTATTGCCTGTAAGGCGATAGCTCATTAACACGAACCCCCATCCCCTCTTCCCCTACACCCTGGACTGAAAGGGCTTGAGTTAGATACTTGACATTTACTGTAATATGTGGCTTGTATTTACTGCTTAGTCCCCGGTGTTTCTGGAAGTACGAGCGCTGGTAATCTGCAAGTGTTTTGGCATCATCGACGATCGCACTCAGTAACTCGTCGGCTTTTTCGCCACGCTCAACAACAAAATCATCTACGCCTTTTTCTGGCCCTGGTAGCAATGCTACCTCACAGTGACAGCCAACAGCCTCAATTGTCTTGCCAGTCCGCACGGTGGCTTGGAAGACTGACCAACGAGTTTTAAGTTTTGTTTCGTGGTCGAAGAGGATGATAAACTTGCGCCCCTTTTGTGCTATCGGCATTAAATCGGGGTGCAGGCGTTCGTCAAAATCTTTTTTGCCAACCCGTCCGTTCCAGATACCGGGGAGGGCGATCGCCACAAACCCAAGACTTAACAAGCTAGCGGCTTTCTTTTCGCCTTCACACAGGATTATGGGGATTTCTGGGTGTCGTTGCACCCACTCCCAAAATAAGCACGGATTCATTCTGTCTTGTAGGCGCAGTGCTAGGGGGGAATGATACCGCTTGATATTGTACCGTTGCGCTACTAAATCCCAAATACAGTTAGGGACATCGAAGTAGGTGACACGGTTGGGTGTTTTGGGTGGCGATTCGTACTTGACGGGTTTACCTTTTTCCGCGTCAATCCGGGGTAGGGAAGGCTTAAAGCGCCCCCATTCCATCGGTAGCCAATTATTAAGGGGGTCAAGTCCGCTAATCCATAATCCCCCCTCAGTGGCGTGCTGGTACTGCTTTAAGAAGCCATCCGTGACTCGACCAGCATTTTTGCGGGGGATGGCATTGGAGATGAACAGGTAAGAGAATACTACTTCTCCTACGATGTGGATGAAATTGCGCTCAATGAGGGCGGGGTGGATGGCGCTACCAAAGGCAAGTTCGTGGTACTCGGCAGGAGTTAGGTTATTCGGGTAAAGGTTTGGGGTGTTGTCGTTCATGAAGCATCACCCCTTCTGCCACTATTACACCTCAATAGTCCGGGAATGGGGCACAAAAGAGAGAAAGGTGAAGGGGAAAGCGATTGACTTGAGACTTTAGATACGCTTGCACTTTGTATAGAAATCTTCACGGTGGCTATTCCGGTACGGAACAACCTTCTTTCATACCATCCCGCTTTTTTGACCCCTAAAAATTGAGGCTGCTTAACTTAATTAACTTAATTAAGGTTGTCTACCAAGCTGGAACTCTTAATTCACAAAGGTTTCAAAAAAAATGCGTAGGGGGATTCTAGAGATTGCGTAGGGCGATCCTATAGATTTCGTAGGGGGATTCTAGAAAAACTTGTCTACCCACTCAAAGCTATATGGAGTAAAGAGTTTTGGTTTTTTATTCTCAATAAACTGAGTAGACAAACGATTTATCAATGGTTTCAGCTTTTTACTTATTGAGAATAACTTGAAGCTGGAAAGATAGAAACAGCCATAAACCTTTTATTGAAAGGGATTTGGGGCTGTTTCTTTTAAGTCGGATGTAAGAATTAGTTGAAAAAAAGGTTAAAAAAACTATTACCCGATTCTAGAGAAGTAGACAGAATGTGAGGCGATTTTAGGGAGAGTAGACAAGTAGGATAGTGTGACTGTTGCTGCGACCAGGGGCAAAATAGGCTCTTCTCGTTGCCAGTAAAGCTTTTTAGATGATTAACGCTGCGCTACTCGACAAACGCCAAAGTTCCGGTTCCTCAAAAAAATTCGGAACTTTTTGTGGAGCACAACTAAACTGCACAGTAAGAATTGCACTTGGTCGCAGCAACAGTCACACTACCCCTGGATGAGCAAAACGCTTGACGATGATATCATCCTACGATATCATAAAAAAGTCGTCTACAAAACCGACATGAATCACAAACAATCGGCAACCCTGAAGGAGATTTTCGCAACACCAGTTCCTTCTGACCTCAAGTGGAGGGACATCGAGAGTCTACTAATAAGTAAAGGTGCTGTTATTACGGAGGGAAGGGGTTCAAGAGTTAGAGTTAGGTTGAACGGGGAAAAAGGGCTTTTTCACGAACCGCATCCAACTGGTAAAAATGTTTGTAAGTGTACTGTCAAAGAGGTAAGAAGATTATTAGAAAATGCCGGAATAAGTCCTGAGTAACCAATATTAAAAAAAATATTATAAATGGGGGGTGATTACTCCCCTCGTTAAACTAAAGCTCATTATATTTTAAATATTGTTTTGAATTATTAAAGTGATAACCCTCATGTAAATCATTGGAGAAAAATAGAAAAACTCATGAATGATTTCCAAGAAGAAAATATAAATTACCCGCTTGACGTATTATTAGACGCACCTGGTTTGTGGACTATAGAAGCAAACACAAATAAATTCTATCTACCCTCTTCATCTTTAAAAGGCAAATTTCGTTCAATAATGAGAAAATTGGCTGATTCGTCAGAAGAGAATACAGATACAGATAAAGAAATAGTAATAGTAGCCTCTAATGGAAGCGGTAAGAGTTATTTTTATCCTTGGCTTCTTGTTTATTTTGAAAAGGTTACTAGAAATTTTTGTGATGATATTTTTTCTAGGAATTGTTTAACAACTCAAAATGAATTCAAAACAGCTTACTTTATACCTGGAGATAAAACAGAAAGTTTAGAACGGGTGAATGCTGCATATCAGGCATCATTGTCTGTCCATGCCCACAACACTTATCCCAACGATTCGACAATGACTAGAAGCTATCTTCTATTGGCTAACATGTGTCACGACTTAGGCAAAGTCTATGAAAAATTTGAATTGCTTATCCAAACAAGCACTAGTATTGTGACAGAAGATAATAAGATTAAATATACAAAAGATTTAGCTTTTGTAGTAGAAGATTTAATCAATTATGAAAATAACAGTTTTGTCTGTAATACAGAGTTCAGCAAATATGTAATTGATGTATTGAGATATTCCAATGACTTATTGATAAAAATTTCCTGTAATTTCAAGATTGAATTAATTTTTAAAAAGGTTTTATTTAACTTTATAAAAATACAATACTTATCCCCATTTTTAGCTAGAATATATATAGATGGTTTAGTAAATAAGTTGAAAATAAAACTAAAGCTTGTCTATGACTCATCAGATACTCTATCTAACCGTGTTTTCATAGCATCTGTACCACCTTAATAAGCTGGAAAACGAGTACTGTCTAAGTCGAAAAGCAATTGCATATTAGATATGCTTAAGAGAAGAGAGCAGGTCAAAAAAGGTAAATGATTATGTTTACTTACAAAGGTTACACAGGTCAGTTAGAAATCGATACGGAAGAGAACATTCTTTGTGGTCGTGTTATAGATATCAAGGACGTAATTACATTTCAAGGCGAGACTGTTGAAGAAGCTCGTCAAGCATTTGAAGATTCTGTTGATGATTATCTCGAATGGTGTGAAGAATCAGGAGAAGAGCCTAATAAACCTTTTTCTGGTAAACTTCCTTTTCGCACGACACCAGAAAATCATCGCAAAATTTTTATTGCGGCCAGTAAAGCGGGTAAGAGTATCAACGGATGGATGGACGAGATTTTAACTAAAGCTGCTGAGCAAACAATCCACGCTTAAGCTGTGAAGTAACTCTCATCTTTACATACCTAAATTTTGTATGTCATTCGGTGATTGACAACCCAAAAGTCCTATACTCATAACTTTGGTTATCCTAATGACAATATGACAATTTCCCTATGCCTGCGAACACAACTGACTTAGAAAAACGCCTATGGGATGCTGCCGATGAACTAAGGGCAAACTCTAAGCTTAAATCTTCTGAATATTCGGTACCAGTATTGGGTTTAATCTTCCTCCGCTACGCAGATTGGAAGTTTATCCAAAGATTATTCTCTCGAAGCAGTACCGCAGCGTTAATCATCTAAAAAGCCTTGTTGGCAAGGATAAGAGCGTACTTTGCCCCTGGTCGCAGCAACAGTCACACTACCCCTTATAGTTTAATCGCTCATAATTTGGTTTAATTCTGGAGCTAACCACTCCCAAAGCTGTTTTAAATGAAGGGGTTGAATTTTACGGCTTCCATTGATCCACTTACCAGGAAGGGATTTTTGCAAGCCTAACCGTTCTGCTAGGTGCGATTTAGTCCATCCTCTAAGCTTCAAAGCTTCTTCCAAAGCCCATCCAGGAATTAGTTTTTGGCTATTTTCTAGCGCTGTGGTTTTTTGCTTGTTAGTGTGCGAATTTTTACTCTCGGTGAGTACAGTTTTAAGGTTTGGCTCAGAGTAAGGCTTGGGCTTGCTAACTGGAAGTGCAGGAGCGTTAATCGCTTCTAGCTTTTCCTGAATCTTTGCCGTAGGTTTGATAATTAATTTGGCTTCTAGCCAAATATTTAGCCACCCGTTAGGTCGTCGCTGTCCTTCTATATTTTTATCTTCTGGTAATACCCAATTTGGTTGAATTGATTCTGGGTAGGTAACTAAATCAAAACTAATTTGCCAACCCAAATCTTGTAGGGTTAATAAGGCATTATCCCACTGTTCAATTAGTTCCTTTCTTTTATAACGATTACTCGTACTCTGAAGCTCCTGCAATTGTGTTTCTGAAAGATATCCTATCCGTTTTAGTAATGTTCCTACCTTGTATTCCCCATCAATTTTAATTCGGCTCATTATGGTTAGGAATACTGCTAGCTTTGCAGCCATCGGATTGTGATAAGGATTGATTTGCAGAGTGCTTTTAGCTAAAAGTCCGTACTCATACAGTGAGCGGTAGTTTTCTAAATCCTGAAACGGTCGAACCCAGTCATTAGCCCCAACCGTGATGAATAACTCTGTAGGCTCGTCAGTCTCATTGCTAACTTTATTAGGCTGATTATGTTCCACGGTTGGAGATACGTCTCCTTCATATCTAAGCTTCAACCGCCACATAGCTTGAATTTCGGCTGAATATTTCATCCGTTTTAGATCAAGCTCATTAATAGTGATACTCAGGTGGGCTACTTGCTGGGCAAGAATTCCGAGTTTTTTCAGCTTATTACCCAAACTTAAATCTGTTCTATTACTCCAACCAAAAGTTTTAATTAAATCAGTTCCTTTGATGGTAAATGCACCTGACCAAGGTTGCTCTAAATCCGTGGCGCAAGATGCAAAAACTAAAAACATATAAGCAACTTCTGGGTTAAATTTCTGAATAATCTCCCAGGCTGCATTCCCAGCTACAAGTTCTATTCTGTTGGTTTCTGGGTTTTCTTTAATGATGTTGTGTTCTATAAAACCTTGACCAAAAAAGCGCCGAAAACAAGGAACACCCTCAATATCATCCCAAAGGGTTTTTCCTAAACAAGCTTGCGCTCCTGATAAGTAAGGGTGAGAAGTCATTACGGGAGCATCATCAGTTGTTTGAAATAATGGTGGTTTAGTCACGGGGGCTGTTTTTTTAACAAGCCCTACTAGTGAGCATAAATCCTCTACATAGAAGCTTTCATAATTATTTTTTATGCAATCGCTATTAGCCATAAAATTATTTTGAAATTATCTTTTACACCTGACTCCGCCCATATCAGCTAAATGCCGATGGTGTTGTAATCAACGTTGCTAAGGGGTGACTGACAGACCAATGTACTAAAAAGAGCCTAGTCAGTCGATAGCGACGTAGATTCCTGGTGCGCTAGCCAGACAGGCCGCGATCGCTCAACCAATGGCAGCGATGGGAGTTCTAAAGGGTTGATTTTTGCTACATTCACTTTTTCTCCTCTCTTTGTCTGCGTTCTCTGCGTTCAATCAATGCCCTTTTGACTATTGCAAGAATTAGCTGTGGCACAGACCTAAACTCAGATTCAGCCCACTGCTGCAACTCCTCATAGTCATCAGGGTCAAAAGTAACGGTAGTTCTGGGCTTCTTTGTAGGCATTCAAAGGCATAAATTATCTACTCAGTAGACATTATGCGCTGTCCTGCTACTTACCCTAATTAAAACAGCACTTGATGTACTAGTTGATAGGTGATGTACTTGATGTTATCCTAACATTCATAGACTAAAAACGCCCAAAAACCTGACTGCAAGCCTATTTGCAGTTTAATTTGGGTGACAAAGTTTTATTGTCAAAAAAATCGCTTCAATCAACTCCTGACAAAGGATTGAGCGCCTGAAACTCTAATATCTGGAGGAACTGAATAATGATTGCTACTCAGCTAAAAGAGGCTGAAACACCCCAAACTACCTCAAAAATTGCAGTTGGAGACGACTCAGGGGCAGGGCTAAAAAAGCTTTGCTTAGGCAATGGGACTACCCAAACAAGAGTCCGTACTCCCTCAAAAGTGCTGGAAATTAAGGAAGAATTGCACGATGTCCTGACCTCAGATGAAGGAGGACACTTCTTCTACCACTCAGGCGACAGGCAGGATTTAGTTGGACGGGAATTCCTCACTGGTACACTTGCCAGTTGGAAAGCCCCTACAACCCACATCAAACTCAGTGACGACCCAGCGCTCAAGGCTGAATACGGCTTGCACACGTTACTTGGGGCGTTGGCTACCCTGCCCTACCGTCAAGAGTGGAACCTGCATTTAGTGCTATCTATACATAATGTCAAGGTTTTCAAAAATTTGTTAACCGACAAAACCAGTGGCAGTCACACAGTCAGTTTCAACGGCAAAAATACGCCGATGTCACAGGTCAATTTGAACGTGAGTTTGGTTGTTCCCGAAGGTGCAGGCTCTTACTCCTACTGCGTTTCAGCCAAACCTGAACCATTAATTGACCGCAGCGCCCATGCCATCGCAGTAGATTTTGGTACATCCACAGTTATCCCCACAGTTTTCGCCCCAGGTGGCAGCATTATCCATCGCCAAGTTTTAGAGGTAGGAGGATGTATCGACTTGTTGGATGCAATAGCCGCAGATCCAGAATTGGTTCAATTCTTGGGAACGGGCAAAGCTGGCAGCATTGAAATTATTCGCCAGGGTATTGAATCGCATCTATTCCAGTACGGCACTCGCAATTTTAACTTCCGTCACATTTATGCCCGTCATCTCAAACCTTGGTTAGCAGATCGCCTGCGCCTTGCCTTTAAAGAAGTTGAGGAATGGCGAGATGCCGCTCAAAGTTTTGTCGCCTGGGGCGGTGGTGTCGAGATGCCAGGAATAGCCTCCATGCTGCAACGAGAGGGTATTACCCCAGTACCAGAGGGATGTTGGGCCAATGCAGTTGGATTGCAACGCATGGCATTTGGCAGAATGCAGCGGGGGAAATAACCAATGG
This sequence comes from Chlorogloeopsis fritschii PCC 6912, assembly GCF_000317285.1. Lineage (GTDB taxonomy): Bacteria > Cyanobacteriota > Cyanobacteriia > Cyanobacteriales > Nostocaceae > Chlorogloeopsis > Chlorogloeopsis fritschii. The sequence goes on from NZ_AJLN01000161.1 coordinate 25,947, forward strand.
CAGAGAACAAGCGAGTGCGCCTAGAGCCACACATTGAGGAATATCTCAAGTCACATGCACAGAGGGTGTTAGACAAACCAGCATCTTTAGTTACCAGTGCTGAGTTAACCACCCTGACCAACGCTATTATCTACGAACACAAGTTGGCGCAGTCAATGGCGAAACAGATACCATTCGCCAAATTGTTTAGTTGGCTGATGAGTTGGGTTCCTGGTAGTAGAGTTGTTGGATTGAACCAACAGGCGACGGATGCTCCAACACTTAAAGCATCTGTTCCAGAACCAGACAACTTTGAGTTTGACGCAGACTTGGGTGATTTGTATGAGTCGGAGGCAGCATGACAATAGACCAAATCGCCAAACTCAACCAAATCGAGCAGTGGTTGGGCGAAATTATCGCCAGTGCAGAGTTTAAAGTCATTGTCGATGACTATATCCCTTCCGTGGATGTAACCTTGGGTGACGCAAAGATGGCAGTTAGCCAGTTATTGAATTACCTACATGTAGATGTACCCTTGGGCGACGCAAAGATGGCAGTCAGCCAGTGCATGGAATGTGCAGCCAAAGCATTTAAAGGAGAGTGACACTACGGACTGCGAATCTCAGGCGTCACTCCTCCTGCCTTCATAAATCCCAGTAATGAGATTTAGGACATTAACCATCATGACAAAACCAGTAACTTATTTCACCCAGACTGACCAAATTGACCGCCTTGTTGAACGCTTCGGGTCACAATTAGACTCCTTAGACCATACTGAAAAACTTGCCTTGAGAGCTACACTGACTTACTACCTGTTTCACATCGAAGTTGCTGACAAAGGAGAGTACACCCTGAAACACGCTGCTGATGAAACATTGCAGGGGTACTCACAAGAATGTCAGAGCAATATCCGTGAAGCGATCGCCATTCTTGAGGGTATTGCTGAAGATGAGGTAGAAGGGCTAATCGAAGCGCTGACTGCCCAACTCCGTTGGGGCAATACCAGAAAGATTTTGACTAGACATGGCTAGACATTAATAGTCATTAAGCAACGTCCCAGGCGTTGACCTGGGGCAATTTCTAGGAGGACTTATGGATTTTGGAATCAAAAACCCAGCAATGGGGCATAGCTCCCACATTGACGAAAAATCCCTCGCTTGGGGAGGTGTAGACGCTGATATTCTGGCTTATCTCTCTGATGTCAGCAAGCTAGAGCAGTTTGCAGACATGGCGCAAAACGCCGACCAACTCGCGCAGTACCTCGACCCGTTTTTAGAAAACGCCAAGACCTACTTCGAGGCAATGCAAAAGCTGGCTGACGGGCAGGTGACATGGACTGAGCTAAGGAAACAGTTCGGCTCTAAAGTGGCAAACGCGATCGCCAAAATCAGGAAGCTCAATGCCGAATTTGATGCCGAAATGCAGAAGGTTGATGCCCAAGATAGGGCGGATTTGCTGCGGATTGAGCAAAAGCGGAAGAATGCCCTTACTGAGATTGCCACGCAACTACACCAAGACTTGCAAGCGGAACTGTGGCGACACGAAAACAAGATGTCTTCCATCGAGAGTCGCCACCAAGTAAGCGAACAACGTCAAACCATCCAAGAGGGGTTGAGGGCTAGAAGGCAGGAATTACTTGCCCGTGCCAGATATGGCTCTAGGGCGTTGAACCCCCACCAAGAGCAACCGGAAACGATACCAGTATCAGTTGCTGCTAGTAGTCCCCCTGCCAGTTCTGTCTCTGCTTCTGGGATACCCAGAGGTTTTGGAAATTGGTGGACTAATTTCTGGGATGGCTTAAGTAAGCGCTAAGGGGAGGATAGAGTCGTGTTGGCACGTCAGCCCGAAGATAAACCGACTAACACCAGCCCTTTTGAGTATATGGGGCTGGTACAACCACAACAGGTAAAATCCCAACAATCCAACACACAGCCTCCGCCCGTACCAGAAAACAACCGGGAACGGACATTTCGACGGGCAGGCAATCTATGCGAGATTGTGGCTGGAGCATCCCTCAACTCCGCCGTGATTTTTACCTTCCACTTGCTCCAAGTCCACCCTGTTGGTCTGCTTCTGGCGTTGGGTGTAGCACATTTGTACTTCACCGCAACGGCAGTAGGGGAGAAGGGGAGACAAGTAACCAATATAATGACGGGCTGTAGTGCCTCCCTTGCCCTCCTGTGTTCCCTCTCAGAACCTGTGGGCGAATGGTGGGAAGCAAGTACATCTAAATCTGTGGCACAGAGCGAAATCCAACAGATGTATGCACCACCTACCAACAAATCAAATTGGACAACGGGAGTAGGGATTGCAGTAGTTATCGCTGTTTTGGTTGTTTATATTACCAGTGTTAGTAGGGAGAGAAGATGAGCTACTTGACCCCCAAACACGAACAATTAGCTCGTCAGCAGCAGTCCAGCTTCATGCAGTGGTTCGGACAACTGCCTTTTGATAGGAAGATTGCAGCCATTGGGGTTTCTCTCACCATCGGCGTAACCTGTGCAGCTGCTTCCTGGACTCAGTTCGCGAGCGATCGCATTTACTTTTGCATTCGCACTCCCCACCAAGAATTACGGTGTGTCGATAAGAACAATCGCCCTTACCGCATCACCTTATGGCACTGGCAGCAGTGGCAGAAAGACGGAATGCCTACGGTTGTTGTACCCAATGAGGGTATTTCACCCAAGGGTTTGGTCAAAGCTACTAACCCTTACAAACCCCTGTGGGCGATGGGTGCATTCGTTGGGTTTGCCACTGCGGGGTGGATGCTCAGGCACTTGCAAGACACAGAACGCCAGCTAGCCAATTTCCAGACTGTAGCAGAGAAACGGGACTACGCACGGGCTGAACTCAAGGCACAATCAGGATTACTAGATGATTATCGCGCTGTTGCGGTTAAACAGGTAGAATTGCAGACTGAGCTAGAACTGATTGCCAACGACCACACGGTAGACATCCAAAAAGCCGAAATCTTGGGTGAAACCGAAATCAAAATTACCCAGATAGAAGCCAACGACGCGGTGTTTGAAGCAGAAACTGCTGGGATGAGCGAGCAACAGAAGCAGGAGTACATCAACTTTCTACGCTCCTCAAAGACTCCATACCTGCAAGGAAGCCAAACTTTACAGGGAACAGTTGACCCCAGCGACAAAGTAGAAGGTTCGGAGGATAAAGAAGCACGCTTAGAAAGTGAGAATACAGGGGGTGAAATCTCTGAAACAACCCAAAATCGGACTTCTAGTAATGATGCAAGTCCCACCCTGGAGCCGCTTAATCGCATCTTGGGTGCCAAGCGCTCAACCCTAATTGTAGGTGGCACTGGTGCTGGTAAATCGGTGACTGAAAGCTATATGCTCAACAGGTTCAGTAAACGCTTTCCCCAAGCTGATGTTTGGGCGATCGCTCAAAAGAATGACAGTTTTTGTGGGCTAGACAAAAAAGGACGGGTACTTTTATTTGACCCTTTAGAACCACAACTGGCGATGGCTGCCATTGACCAAGTTTACAACAGCTATGACCAACGCCGTCGAGTACCGGAACATCGCCGCTATGAATTTGAGCATCAACCAGTCAGATTAATCCTTGCTGATTGGCATTCAATTTACGAGACTTGCAAGGACGAAGCGTGGTTTCAACCATACCTCAAGAAAATCAGCACCATTATTACAGTCGGTAGAGAACTAAATGTTTGCCTGATTATCGACACTCAATCGTTTAATTTAGCTGCCTTGGGTATAGGTGACAGTAATATTAGAAAAAACCTTTACATCATCGCCCAAGGCAATTATAACGTTGAAGCAGACGGCACAGTTAATGACAGCTATGGTGTGCTGTACAACCTCATAACTAATGCCAAGATTGTAGAAGATGCAGTACTGCGTTCCTCATTAAAAGAAAGATTTACCGACCTAAAATCACAATCCAAGCAACTAGGACAACCGCTAATATTTATCTCAGTTGACCCGATGCAGCTAGATATTCTGCCAGACATCACCAGTTATAAGCCAGGAATTAAACCAGCCATTCAACTTGATACAGTTAGTCCGGAATATCTTGATAATCTACTCAAGCTGGAATTCGATATTGATTTATCCACGACTAGTATAAATAGTCTGCTTAATCAAACAACCAATCATCGGGTTGATGAAAATGCAATTGATGACAATCAAGCAAGCCCAGATATCAAACTAACCGAAATTCAAACCAAACTGGTTGATTATCTTAAGGGGAAAGGTGCAAAGACTCCACGTCAAATTAAACAGAATGCAGGTAATAAATTCAAGGGCATATCGGAAGCACAAATTCGCGACGAACTCAACCTACTTGTGCAAAAAGAGAAAGTCATTTGTGCAGGTGAAGATAGTTACAGATTAGTCGATTAGGTTGGACTGTTGGATGGGGTGGATAAATTCCACTTTTTGGGGAATATATGCACTTTTACCCAACACATCCAAAACCAACCGAAATACCCAAAAGTATTGATATATCGAGATTACAGTATCCAACACCAATCCAACACTTCACTCTCTTCCCCAACAAAAATCCAACTTATAAGTAGTAGATAATCCAATAAAAAAATATTCGACTGATATCTCCAGAATCAAGCTAGTTTAAATTACCAGTAATAGCTCAATCAATTTAAAAATAGTTATTTAATTGTCAGAATATGTATAATACAATTATTAATCATCCTCCATAAATATCCCGAAATTTAATTTGAATGACGCGCTTTATACATGATAAATTCGCCAAGGACTATCTGGAAGAATTATTAAAAGATTACGGAGAAGTCAAGGCATCAGAAAAAGTTTCAGGAGAGATTAAAGAAATAGATGTTTTATTCACTCCTAATAAACAGCAAAGCTCTAATTTACAAGTGCTAGGATTGCTAGGAAGATTTGCTGAACATCCTGCGCTCATAGAACCATTCCGCAATCCAGTTTCTACCGATGAAATATGCGACTGTATTCTAAAATTATTAGAAGTAAAGGCTTTATTGCGACGAGAAGCTAAAGCAAATAAAACCAAACTTCAGGACTCAGAAATTCCCAAGTTGTGGGTGCTGACACCTACCGTATCTGAAACTAGATTGTCTAGCTTTGGAACTATTCAAAAAGAAGATTGGTTATCGGGAGTACATTTTCTGCCAGATGCCTTGCGGACAGCAATTGTGGCGATACACCAACTACCGCAAACACCGGAGACTTTGTGGTTGAGGCTTTTGGGAAGGGGAAGCGTGCAGTCACAAGCGATTGTCGAGTTGCAAGCGTTACCATTAAATCATCCATACCAGAAAGCAACACTCGAATTAGTTTACAACTTGCGCGAAAACTTGAGAGTAAACCAAGAATTAGAAGAAGATGATAGGGAGTTAGTTATGCGATTAGAACCACTTTATCAAAGAGATAGAGAACAAGCTATACAGGAAGGAAATAAGCAAGGAGAACAACGTCTAGTTCTACGCTTACTCAATCGCCGTATTGGGGAAATTGATGCATCATTAATCGAGCGAATTAAAGGATTATCGATTGAACAATTAGAGAATCTAGGAGAAGCATTACTAGACTTTTCTGGGATTGCTGATTTAGAAGCTTGGTTAAACCAACAATGAGTTAAAATCATCAGGATATTAATTCATAACCCAGTCTGGTCTAATTTCTCCGACTTGTTAAAACAGAATTTGAGAATATTTTAAACTCTAATTATATGATTAGAGTTATTTAATTATGCGACTAGAACCACTTTATCAAAGAGACAGAGAACAAGCCAAGCAAGAGGGAAGGCTTGAAGTTGGACAAGATTTAATACTGCGTCAACTCAATCGCCGTCTTGGTGAAATTGATGCATCATTAATCGAGCGAATTAAAGGATTATCGATTGAACAATTAGAGAATTTAGGAGAAGCATTATTAGACTTTTCTACTGTTGCTGATTTAGAAACTTGGTTCAACCAACAATAAGGATAACTCATCATCAGTAGATTAATTAATTTATAACCAAGTCGGGGATAACCTCTCCGACTTGTTTCAACATAATTCGAGAATATTTAAAACTCCAATTATATTGACACCTTTTGGTAGAGTCAGAAACAAATTCTTCCCTTCAGCATAGCTGCCTTTCTTCGGTCAATTTCCAAGTATGATAATAAAAATATTTTGGATGATAAGGTAAATTGAACGATTCAAATCAAGACAAAATTGGCGGTTCGGTCAAAAAATTAATTGACGAATGCATGGCACAAAACCATAGTAATCCCAACACACCCGTCATGGAAGTATTTGGTGCTAGTGCCTTTAAAGTTGCATCTACTCAATATCAATCGCACGGTAGAGGCATAATCTTAGGACTACAAATGCCGACGCAGCAAGATTTTTTGTATATCACCGAAGCTAATACTTCAACAGCTTTATGGATGACGAACTTGCAATTTAAGCGAGAAGTATCAAGCGTTGTCCAGAAATACAACCCAAACAAAGAAGCAGTAGTTGTAATGGTTGTCCCACCTACTACCCAGCTATTTGTAGCTCAAAATTCTGGTGCAATGGAGATGGTTGCAATTGCCGAAGTAGAAATGACTCCCATCAACATGCCACCAAAAGTTAGTTTTACTAAAGAACAAAAAGGGGATAATTTTTATTTCGTATTTACCCACAGCGAATTGGGTAAACTTGGTCGAATTGTGCTGAAATCCCATTCCGCAACGGGACAGACAGAAATCAAGTGTGAGATTGCGGACGCTGGGTTTAGTCCCAATGCACAAAAACGTGCCGAAATATTTTATCCCCTGGCTCAAGAACTGATAGCGAGAATGGAGATGGGGTTACAAAGTTAAGGGTTTTAAGCAGTTAAGTAAAAACTTGTAGAAAGGGGATAATTACTTTTTTGAAAGTTGACTACCTTACAGAGTTACAGGATGACATAACAGATCATCTTCATTAAATCGCCAACAAAGCGAGCCTGGGTCACGATACCTAGTCCATTTTTCAAATTGCAGGTATCTCGGCGGCCACCCATCAACGACTGTAAGTCTTGCAGTAAGGCAAAACTAAGTGGCAGTCTGATAGTTAAGTGCTCTAGATCCTGCCCGGGCTTTCATCCCCAAGTTCCACTGCGTTACACTTGGGGTCTTCCCGCCAGGGATGATAAATCTTTAAAAGTCCAGAAATTTATGCCAAACCGTCGTTTTTGGGGTGTAGCGGCTTTGGTTGCGCTTGTGATTGGGTGTTCGCCAGCGCAATCCCAAGTGCCTCCTAACACAGAACTTTCCCCATCAATAAGTGTGCATTTACTCCTGGGAAATCCCAGCAGTGCAACTCCAACAAAGCTTACGCCTGATAATTACCTCATGGTAAAAAATCAGTATGCACTCTCCTACAACCGAAGCCAAGGAACTGCCAACTGGGCAAGCTGGCAGCTTAACTCCTCATGGTTAGGGGACGCAGAGCGCCAAGATAACTTTCGCCCAGACAACACATTGCCTGCTGGTTGGGAGCGGGTAACTCCTTCTATGTACTCTGGTTCAGGTTATGACCGAGGCCATATTGTACCTTCGGCAGACCGCACCAAGACAAAAGAGGATAATTCCTCAACTTTCCTAATGACCAACATGATGCCCCAAACACCAGACAATAATCGCAACACATGGGGAAATTTAGAAGACTATTGCCGAGATTTGGTAAGCCAGGGAAAAGAACTTTATGTTGTTGCAGGGCCAAGTGGTAGTCTTGGCGAACCCCTTAAAGGTAAGGTGACAGTTCCCAAATCAACTTGGAAGATTGTTGTCGTACTAGATAGCCCAGGCTCTGGGATTAATGGTATTACCGCCAGCACTCGTGTCATCGCGGTGAACATACCAAATGAACAAGAAATCAACAATGACTGGAGAGCTTATAAAGTCAGCGTTGACGAATTAGAGAAACTCACAGGCTATGATTTTCTCTCCTCAGTTTCCCCAAATATTCAGGAAGTTATTGAAAGCAAAGTAGATAGTCCTTAAGCAAGTCAAGTTTCTACAACTTGAGTAGAAATCCCCGCTAAATTTCCTGTCGGGGTTTGACCAACAATATAAACATCAACCTCTTTGTGTCCGAGGCGATACACCTGCAAATTGCTCAGGTTTTCTTTAAGTGTTTGCACAAGAGCTTGAAATTTGTTGACGCTTGCTTTCTCCTCTTCGCCGTGCCAATCTTCAGGAGTCGTAGCTACTTTTAAAAAGTCGTCAACCCCCACGATTTCAACGGGTGTATCTTGTGAATGATGTGTCTGTTGTACAACTTTTTCAGGTGTCGCAGGTGCAATACCTTCCCAAAGAAAAACCTCAAATGGATATTCCGACTCACTCATGAACAGTAAACCATCGGATGCACGTTTTAGCTGCTCAACAATTTCTGAATTGGTGCTAGTCATAGAAAAGCGATCGCTTGTCGAATTTCGTACTTGTCCTAGATCCCTTAACTTACCGGATGATACAGTCCCGTATCCTGATTAAACTGCCACCCCATACCAGATTTATCCTTGCCCTTGCACCATGCCACAAAAAGCGGTGGTGGCAGATTAATTCGCTGCTCGCGTATAGTTTCTATCGTTAAACCAAGTCTTGCAGCTAAACTTTCTTCCGTTAGCGGTTGAATACGTGGAGTTTGCCCTTGATAGGATGAATTGTTGTAGTACGATTTCTTCTGCCGTCTCGGTTGGTTGTTGAGATGATTTTGAATTTTAATAATCGCCTCGGCGAATTGTGCCATCCGATTTGTAATCACCTCAATTTTTTGTTCTAAATCGGCGAGATTATGGATTGAGGGTGTTTCTTTGCTATTAGATTCGCCTGACAACTGTGACTCTAGCTTATCAAGTCGTGAGCAAATAGCTAATAGCGTTTGATTCGTAGAGTTGGCGCTTCTACTGTTACTGTCCAACGCCAGTATTAATTCATCCAAAGAGTGAAGTACCTCGTTTGTAAGTCCTTGTCGGTGCAACCGGGATAATTCCCTAACTGCTGGAATCAGGGGAGTGGGTACGCGGATCATCTGGCTGGGTTTGTCATTACTAGTGTCAGGCATGGTGATAGCAGTATTGATATCGATGAAGCACGATATCGAACAGATAGCATTGCTATCAGGATATCAGTTTATGCCTGCCCCGTTGTTGGTACAGAAACATGAATGAAAGAACAGTACTGTTGCGATTCGATGAGTGGCGACAACCGGTTAGATTAAGGGACACATGGCGTACAATAAGTATCGAAAAGGTTTATTTTCGATAGTTTATGCCGCCACCAGATGATAGTTCGCTTTCATGGGCAAATCCCTTTGCGATCTTGCCGGAACGTGATTTGTTGCAGGAGTTGTTGGTGGGCAAGCGTAACAAAAGCACCCGGCACGAGTACGCTAAAGATTTAAAGAACTTTTTTATGACGGTGTGTGGTCAGAAGCCAACTCCGGTGTTGGTAGCGCAGTTTCTACAAATGGACAGGTTCTCGGCGGTTACCCTCGTTTTGCGCTACAAGGCGACGCTGGTTGATAGGGAATTAAAGGAAGCTACTGTTAACCGACGGTTGGCGGCGATTAAGGCACTGGTTAATTATGCCTACGGTGTGGGGAAGTGTGACTGGACGCTTGCAGATATAAAGTGCGAGAAGGTTAAGCCGTACCGCGATACGACGGGGATTGGACCGGAAGCTTTTAAAAAAATGTTAGCAGTGCCTGATAGGGATACGTTGAAGGGAAAACGGGATTATGCACTGCTGCGGCTGTTGTGGGCGAACGCGCTCAGAAGAGAGGAAGTGTCCAGATGTAATATTGAAGACTTGGACTTGGAGGCGCGAACGCTGGCTATCCTGGGAAAAGGTAGGGGTACGCAAAAAGAAAATATCGATTTACATCATAAGACTTGTGCGGCACTCCAAGATTGGTTGTTGGCACGATCTGAGTTAGATATTAAGCAACCCTTGTTTATTTCGCTACGTCCGCGCTACGGGCATAGGCTGACAGGTGATGGTATCCGCAAGATTGTTGTGGAAATCGCTTCAGTTGCTGGCATATCCAAAACCATCAGCCCGCACAAAATTAGGCATTCGTCGGTGACGGCGGCACTGGATGCAAGTAAGGGAGATGTGAGGAGCGTGCAAAAGTTGAGTCGCCATGCGAGTTTAAATACTTTGATGATTTACGACGACAACCGTACTAAGGCGCAGGGGAGAATTACCGCGCTGTTGGAAGATTTGGTGTAAACGGGAGCGCACTAATCCCTACTAGGCAGATCTGGCTCATTCAAACCGTTGATAAATCAAGGTCTGCTTATCGTACTGGATCATGCAGCCCCGTATCTTGGTTATACCTGCAAGCCTTGGAGGAAGGATAGCAGTTGTATGCCCTTCTCTGTGCAAGCGAAATAATTCCCGCACTGCCTCAATCAACGGGACGGGGACGCAAATCATCGTACTCTTAGGAGGTTTATTATTCTGACTGGACTTAGAGTAATGAATCAAGCATTACTAGTCTCTACACGCACATCCGGCCTGATGAAAGCAGTGGGTTGTATTTGGCGCGGTAGCTATGGTAGACCCAAAGCATAATGTACTAGAAAGAATCAGAACTGTGTCCACAGTTTTGATGAAATATCATTATTCATGGAGATTTTAAGATGAGTCCTAGACAAGCTACCCGACGACCGCCTGCAACTTCAAGCAAGTCTAAGTCAAAAAACGTTGTTCAACAGAAAAAAGAAGATTCTTCTGATGTAGCTGCTTCTACAGTGCCCTTAGAAAATGTTGAAGATTCTACTACGGTGGTCTTGGATAAGAAAGAAGATTCTTCTTTGGCTCCCAAATTAGTGCCGTTATCCATGATTGTCATGCCTGCGACTCAACCCCGGCGCTATTTTGCTCCCAAGGCTATGCAATCTCTGGTGGAGTCAGTACGCCGTGAAGGTATCCTCCAGCCTTTATTAGTAAGACCAGTGGGTGATAAGTATGAGTTGGTGGCTGGAGACAGAAGATTTAAGGCAGCTAAAGAATGCTCCTTGTACGAAGTACCTGTGACAATCCGAGAGATGTCTGATACACAGGCAATACAGTATGCGCTTACTGAGAATTTGCAAAGGGAGGACTTGAATCCGGTTGAGGAGACGGAAGGGATTTTAGATTTATTGGCTAGTAGGCTGGAAAGTGATAAGGAGGGGATTGTCTCGCTGCTCAACAAACTATCCAAAGCTCAAAGAGGTATAATGGCGGACAACGATGTCCGCCCAGAAGAGAAACAGATAATTGAAGAAGTGTTTAAAAGCATTGGCAAGATGACCCCGGAGGCTTTTAGGACGCACAGATTGCCGTTGCTCAACCTTCATAGTGACATCTTGGATGCTCTGCGAACTGGACAAATTGAATATACAAAAGCTAGGGAGATAAATAAGGTTTTGTCGAATTTTGACCGTATGGAACTGCTGGAAGCTGCTATAGAGCATTCTCTGTCCTTAAATGAAATCCGAGAGCAGGTCAAAGCTCTACAACCACCCTCTTCGGGTAGGGAACTTCAAAAGCTCTTGGAAAATACCTACAAAAAAGTCAAAAAGTCAAAGGTGTGGTCTAATCCTGACAAACAGGAGAAGTTGAAATCTTTATTGGCAGAGCTACAAGCGCTTATTGCTAAGGAAGAGTAAAATTATATTTTCTAAGCATTGCTTGAGTTTTTGGAGCTATGTCTACCTTCACGACACTGCGTGATAGAGATGCATGGAACACGATTCGAGGGTATGTCTACCAAGTTGACCTGACGATTGAGCGTTGGTTGAACTTACAGCTTGGACAAACCCTTGAACTTGAGTGTGGTGAAGATATAGATATAGTTTCACGTTCGCTTACAGCTACTCCAGATGAACAGCAGCGACTGCTGGAACAGGTCAAGCATCGCGATGATTCCATTACCCTCAAGACTCCTGAAGCTGTAACCGCTATCGCTTGTTTTATAGAGCATCGCCAGAGCAACCCAAGCGCGAACCTAGTATTTCGATTTACGACTAATAGCAAAATTGGCAAAGAGCGACTGTCGCTGATACCTAACAAAACACCAGCTATCGGTGCATGGGAACAAATACGCCAAGGGAAATGGCAAGCAGCGACACAACGCGAGGTTCTGGAAGGCATTCGTAAAATTTTAAACAGTGCTAAGAAACCTGACAAGCTTCATGATAATACCTGGCAGATTTTTCGTGACTTCATTACAACTGCTAGTGACGACCAACTCCTCGACCTGATTTGCAAGTTTGAGTGGAGTACGAACGCACCTGAAGCTTTATCGTTAAGTCCCAAGCTTCAAAAACTGCTTATCGAGCAGCACGCTACAGACAATCTCCAGGCGCAAGAGCAATACCAACGGCTTTTTCTCTACGTATTCAAGCTGCTTTCGCAGCGTGGAAGTAAGCAGTTAACTGTAGATGAGCTAACCCAGCAACTTTCTCTGCCACCCCTTAGTGAAAGCGATCGCCAACTGCTCAACAACCTTTGGGTTTTGGTTCAAGCTATTGAATCTCGTGTAGGTACGTTAGAGCAAGGTTTATCACAAACTAACCAGGCGATTACGCTAATTAATGCTGAGGTACAACGCTTAGCGAGGGAACAAGGCATTGATGCGTCAATCAGGTACACTGTCACTACACCAATTCTGGACGTTCCTCCGTCTGTCAAGCATCTTAGCAGTAGAGCAGAAACCGTCAATAATTTAACAGGTCTTTTTAGTAGCCACACTTGGATAGCAATTCATGGTAGTGCAGGAACAGGTAAAACCCAACTAGCCATTTTAGTTGTTCGTGCTTGCAGTGTTACTACTGCTTGGTTGCGATTGCGTGGGCTAACTACTGAACAAGCTTGTGTCCGGCTAGACGCAGCTTGGGACACATTGATGAGATCGCCATCGCAAATGCTCGTTTTAGATGATATACCCCGACTTTTGGGAGGAGATGAATTTTCGGAGCGACTACTCCTACTGGCGAATAGTTGCCGAGAGAAAGGTGTTCACCTCTTGTCAACTAGTTGTTATGAGTTGCCACTTAATTTGCGCGAATCCCTTAATGTTCAGACACTTTATGTGATGGAAATTCCGCTTCTCAATAACCAGGAAGCATCTGAAATGCTTCTGGCTTACGGGGCACCTCCTTCTCTGTTGACTACAAAGTTGGTTACTTTCATAAACGGCTTGGCGAAGCAACACCCATTACTGCTAGCTGCGACCGCACGGTACTTACTTCAGCAGAATTGGCAATTCACCGAAGACGTTCTTGAGGGGTTATTCAAGAGTGAATATACAGCAGAACTCAACAACGAGACAATTAGCAGGTTATTAGTAACTATCGAAGACACAAAAACTAGAGAGCTTTTATACCGACTTAACTTGGTGCAAAGACATTTTTCGCTTGACGATATGCAAGCAGTTGCATCGGTTAAGCCAATTGTGGAGCGACCACGCGAACGTCTAAACACCCTAATTGGACTTTGGGTACAACGGGATGATAACAATCGCTTGCTAGTTTCACCACTGGTTCAAGCACTTGGCAGTAATGATTTGCTTATTGAAACACGCAAAGAGTGTCATTTCTTACTTGGTGAGCGCATCATACGTAAAAAGCAGCTAAATCAAGTAGATGGGATGCAGGCACTGATACATTTTTGCGGCGCTGAAAATTTCAATCGTGCGGGCTGGCTACTGATTTCTGGGCTTCGCAGTTTGATGGATTTGGATGTTCTCGTTGATGATAAGGGTTTGTTGCTGCTTTGGTCAGACCAACAACTACCAGAGCAAATGGAATTAACGACGCGCCTGTTTCTGCGCGGATTACAAATTGTAGTGCGACACAAGTATGGCATGAGTATTTCCTACTTAGTCGAAGATTTGGATGCACTGTTTAGGCAAGCATCTGAGAAGGAAGCTGTAGCTGTAGTTGGAGTTATACTGCTTGTAGACTCACTATTTTCTCAGTACGACCCTATGTGCATGAACCGCTATGTGCGGTCTGCGCTTCAACTTTGGTCAGAAATAAAAATGCCTGACACGGGTGAATTATTATTCCCTGATGGCGAGCCATTGGAAATCCTAATTTGGACAAATCTTAAGCAGGGAATTGCTTCTTTTGACCATCTGCGGGATTGGATTTACACTTTAGAGCATCTTACAGATGGACAGCGGCGACGTGCATTTACAGATGGGTTTGCTGAACTTGGTTGTTTGATAGTATCTGAAGATTTATACCATAAAGAGGAAGCTAAACCAAGAGAGAATCAGCAGTGGCACATAGTTTTTGATGCCTTGCGTGAATTAGCAGAGCGAGCTTCTCAACTTGAAATAAAACTACTGTGGGCATGTGCGGTGCGTACACAGATAGCTGTTCTTGGAACAAACTTAAATGATATTGATGCAGCAGTAACTGCTGCTGAAGCTGTCATTTCTCAGTCTGATGAACCTCGCATCCAGCTTTTGATTGCCGAGTGCATGGGGCGACAGTATTTTAATGCTCACCGCAATAGTGAAGCGCTGACTTGGCTAAACAAAGCGATAAGCCAAGACACAACTTCCTATCCTACTGTTAGATTGGATGCGCTAATGCTAGCAAGTCGTGCAGTAGCACCTGAAGATCCCGATGCAGCGCTCAAGTACGTTCAACAAGCCGCAAAATTGGCTCAAAGTAATGATGCCATTTCAGAAAACACGCTAGTAAAGACACTCGGAGAACTGGCTATCGCTCGGTGGCTGGCTAGGGACTTAGCTGGGGCGTTTGAGCCTTGGGAGCAAGCTGCGGAACGGCTTTTCGCTTGTAAAACGGATTCAGATGATTGGAAAGAACTTTTTGTCGTGTTTAGTCACGTATCTGGATATTTGGTTTCCCTTGCGTGTAGGGGAATTCCACCGACTAACACTTTGGATGGTGGACCATATGTAGCACCTGAACGAGGGTTCTTTTTCACCCATCGTCCTCAGATGGCAGCACGTTACAATAACTCTTATGATAGCTTTTTAACTGTACATCTTGCGGATTTTGCTGAAGCTACAGGCGATGAGGAACAAGCAGCTAAATGGGCTTTAAAAGGAATAGAGGTGGCACGGCAAACTAATCAACTGACCGCGCTCCCGGTGCTTGGCACAAATGCTATACCCCATCTGCTGCTGGATAGCCGCTACGTCGAAGTTCTTGATTTTGCCATAGAAACGGGGGCGATTCTAATTGCATCTAAACAACGTTTTGACGCAGGCATGAATGCTCTTGAACCCAATCTTAATGTGGAAGCTCTGCTTGGTTCAAAGCCAAATGAACTGTGGCTAAGGGCAGAACGTGATGCGGCTACAATGGGGTTACTTCCTATTGTTTTTCGGCTTGCTACTGTAGCAATCTCCCAGCCCGAATTAATACAGGTACAAGCACAAGAAGTTGTCGCAGCTTGCCAGCAAGTCAGTGCTATAGCTTTTGACCAGGTGCTTTGGGTGACAGCATCTGAATTGATTGAACAAATTTATTTACAACAAGCATCGTTCGAGGAACTTATCAACCGGAGTAACGGGTTCACTCCGGAACATGAAATTCTCTGGGCAATTGGTTACTTAGTCGCATCATTACAAAATAAAGCTACACCTCAAAGCGCTCTTATGACTCATCTATATGTTACGCATTACTTGTATAAGTGGTTGACACCATCTTCTGCCACTTACCGTCGTATCGTTTTGCCTTTTCTTTTAAGATACTGGACTAATACTTTTGAGAAGACGCGATTCCGCTTTAGTACTCCTCGGCTAATTGAAAGTGAATTATCAGAAGCACAGAGCATACCTGAAACTCAACGAGCGCAGTCTATTCTCAAAACGATTGCATCTGGACTTGGTGTCGGTATACCTTCCAATTTTGAACAATGGTTGCATGGTCATATTCTGAGAGCATAGGTGTAATACAAAAATATTACCGCCGTGCTTATGTTTGAATTGCTATAGTTGAGGTTTGCTCAGTACTCATTGAAAGTCTCCTCTTTTAACTTGAGTTGTGAGCTATTTGGCTGTATTTGACCTGCTTCCTGCCTAAAGGTTGAGTTTTCAGATTTTTGAATATCTAAAATTTCAGGTACGCATTTTAGTTATTGATCCAACGGTTTCTGATAATGGTATGCGTGAAGAAGGAGCGCGCGACAATAAGCTTTTTCCACTAAATCAACCAGGATAATACCAGCAAACTCATTCTCTGTCCCAGAAACCACCTCGCCTGAAGTTTTGACCTATCTCTAAATTTTACAACCTACCGAATATATTTGAATTTTCAGGTTTTTGCGTACTTGAAATTTCAAGTACGCGATTTAACCCACTGCTCTAGTAATTCCTGAACCAGCTCGCTAAACTCGCGCTTTTGACCTTCCTGAAGCAGGGCAATTTTGATGCTGGCGTGAGTGTCCTTGCGGATGTAAGCCGTCACCTGTTCGTAATCAGGGTCAGAACGCTTACCCTTTGGTCGTCCCCGTTTTGGTTCGGGCTGTGGCTCAACAATAGGCTCTTGTCTAACAACTGGCTTTTTGTGATTGACATCTGAATCCTGAGGAGGTTTTTCTGGTTCTGGCTCCGGCTCACGACCTTTTACCGTATCCAAAAGACTTTTAAATTTGCTCACTTGATCACCTCTTGACCGATGTGTTGATAATCTCGCCAAGCAATCTTGGCGCGTGGGTCGGAAACTTTATTAACTGGTACACCAGCTAGTGCAGCTTTTTGAAAAGCGACTGCATCGCGGATACTCCCTTTGAATATAGGTAATCCAGCCTCAGTCAACATCTCTCTTGCTTCTTCTCCATCCCGCCGGGGCTTGGGTGGAACGCGGGTAATTAGGATACGGAACTGGTCAGCACCTAATGACTTGAGGACATTTACAGTCTGCATGAGGGCATCGAGGGATAAAGCATCAGGAGTAGTGGGAAGAATGAGCAAATCGCATCCTTCTACTAATGCTTCTAAATCTTCCTGCTCCGGTCGCGCTTGGGTGTCGATGACAATATGCTGATAATTCTTCGCATATTTAGCAGCTTGCCTTTCATCAATTACTTTGAAGGGTAAATTGCCACGTTTTGCCCAGCCGCTAGCAGAACGGTTGGGGTCGCCATCAATGAGCAGTGTCTCCCCCTTGGACTGGAGATAAGCAGCGAGGTGAACGGCAGTCGTCGTTTTGCCCACCCCCCCCTTGAATGATGCAACTGTAATAATCATGGTGTCATGCTAAATATTGAGTTTTTAAAATACTGAAAACTTGCGTTTTTGAATACTTGAAATTTCAGGTACGCAAAAATCTGAAAACTTGATGCTCATAATTTACCAACTCATTGAAAAAACATCAAGTATTTGAATATTTGAGTTTTTAGATACGCAAAAAATCAAGCAGGCGATCGCCGTCATTTTATGTACTGTTCTGTTTGAATATTTGTGTTTTTGAGTATGTGAGTACGCAAATATCTAAAATTATATTCTTCACTCAACTCATCAATAGAAGCCAGCAGCGCATCTCGGCTTCATGCTATGACCGACTAAGCTGTGTAATTTACAGAGGGAGAAATTTTGATTATTTGATCAATGAGTGGGCGATAGATAGTGTTATCCAGATGTGTTGGATACCAATTCTGATAAGTACCTGCCACTAAATGTTGTTCAATCAGCCGAGCTTCTTCTAGAAGAGTCCACAGGTTGTGAGTAGCTCGATTCCAAAAGCCTATACCTCCATTTTGTTGAAGACCAGCCACACCATACATTTTACAAGCTGGACATTGGCATTCTTCAAGTTGTTTAAACTCGTCTTGACTAAGCTTGCGACCTTTCCATTTCCCCAATTCGGCAACTATTCGCTCCCCTGTTCCTGGTAACTGTATTATTCCACGAGCCGCCCGATTGCGCCACCCACTTGAGTCCACAGAATTAATTCCTAATAATGCTGCTATGTGTAATGTTGCTGTACCACCTATGCCAAATACATGAAGTTTTTTATCTTTAAATTCTTCTCGAACGTGTTGAAGGTTCTCTAAAACTTTTTGATATGGTATGGCTTTTGGTGCGCGTAGCAAGTTGGGAACAATACCACCCAATGCAATTCCTGTTTTTAGTCTTAGTGCCTTATTTTTCTTTACTTTAATAACATAATCCTCTAAAAAATTACTAACGTGAATAACAGGAATAAATTGTTTATCTTTATTATAAGTAAGATTCATTTTCATTGTCCGAGTAAAGCACTCTTTCTGCTCGGACAATGACATTTTGGGGGTGGGAATAAAATCTTGAGGAATTGGACACCAGTCTGGTTTCGCGCCTTGAACAAATTCTTCATAGTCTTTTGTTACTATTTCTCCACCGCGACTAATAAAGTAGAAAGCTCCATTATCAAGGTAAAGCTTTACTTCTTCTGGGATGCCAAGATATTTTCTAATACCTTGCTCCATAACTTTACGTCGAAGCACTGGTCTTTGATGAAATTCAGCGTAGGAAACCATAACTGCTTGCAATTGTGGAAGATAATAAGGAGAGTTTTTATCCCACACGCGAGGTTTGATTCCTTTCAGACTGATGCCAGCAACAATTTGCATTAACAGGCGACCTAAGCAACTAAATGTAGTTTTGCATAGACTTATACATTACTAGCAATTTAGTATTTTTAGACTAGGCAGGTTCTAACGGTCTGACTTTTGAGGCTTGATTGACTAATTCAATAGAATAACCATTGGAAAAAGCACAGGAGAAATCTTCTAGGTGCGACACTAAAATAATGCGTGCTAGTCGATGTTGTAATTCGTTAAGTTCTTGAATCATATCATCGCGCCCGTTTTTGTCCAAACTACCAAAGCCTTCATCGATGATGACTGACTCGATGTGGCGTGCGCCTTGTCCTGCATATTGACCAATAGCGAGGGCTAGACTTATAGCAACTCTAAATCGCTGGCTACCACTAGT